>NZ_QOCW01000009.1 GCF_003318295.1 Bacillus taeanensis | reverse complement strand
TGGCATCCACAATCAAAAATTGTCTAAAAGAAGTACCGAATGCATGGGAATCATGACAAACGGTATAGAGGGGTTGGGCGTTTTCAGCACGCCGCTGTGTCAACTCCACTAGTGTTAAGCTTGATGGCACTTAAAATGTTTAAGAGCCATTGAGAAACATTAGAAACCCCTACTTCAACCGTAGGTAAGTAGGGGAGATTCATTAGATAGAAAAAGTACTTATTTATTTAATGCTTTTTTCCTGTTTTTATCATGAGAACTATTTCTACATGAAAGTTTATTCTGAATAAAATTATTTGTTCATATAGTGGGGAGGTAGTAAAAATTATTAAAGAGAGGAGTTAGAATGAGTCCAGAACACGAGAGATAACCAAAATGTAAATCAGTCAACATGTCCGGAGGGATGCTGTACAGGAGGGGAACTTCTTTGTATTGCTATACCGTCTCCATTGACAATTGTTGTTCTCGGTATTGAAGTAACACTTGAATTACCATGTTTAAGGTTAACTTCTGGTGATAATCTAACTTCAGAACAAGTGAGTCAATTACTTGATGATACTTACAAGCTTGCTGGGTAATATAAATCTTTCCAGTTCGCCTTAAGTTTCTTATGAAAGGGAGATGATCGTGAGTAAAGTGATTTGTTATCAAGGGTCTCATTATTATGTAGTGACAGAAAACGACCTTTATTATTTCTGTATTCGACTCAATCAACGACATAAGTTAGATGAAAAATATGGGATATCAAAAATACAAATACCTAAACAGGAATGCGAGGTTTACTAAACGTGGGGGTTCTTTAAAATAGAGCGCTTTTATACTTTTTATTTAAATAGGCAACCTAGGAAAACGATTATAAGTTAACATAATGGTTAATTTTTAAATTAAAAGAGTGTCTTGATCCAATATTGGAGCAAGACACTCTTTTATTACTATAATATGTAAACTCAATTTGCATAGAGTATACAAAAATAATCCTTTAAAAATAAAACAAAAACGAAAAAGGGAAAGTTAATTGATTCAAATTTCCTCTCAATAAGTGATTTCGTCTATTGCAAATTGTTTTGCTGTCCTTGGGACATAGATGATTGTGCTTGTTGAATTTGTTGCTGAGCCTGTTGAAGCTGCTGTTGTGCTTGTTGTAATTGCTGCATTTGTTGTGGATTTGCTTGACTTCCTGCTTGGTTTTGAGCTTGTTGAATTTGCTGTTGAGCTTGTTGAAGCTGCTGCTGTGCTTGCTGCATTTGCTGTGGGTTTGCACTTGCTTGAGCTGCTTGAACCGCTTGTTGTGCTTGTTGAGCAGAATTCATAGCTTGCTGCAGTTGTTGCTGTTGATTTTGTTGTGTCATAAATATGACCTCCTGAATAATAAATTTTATTGA
This sequence comes from Bacillus taeanensis, assembly GCF_003318295.1. Classification (GTDB taxonomy): domain Bacteria; phylum Bacillota; class Bacilli; order Bacillales; family UBA6769; genus Maribacillus; species Maribacillus taeanensis. Next base: position 161,348 of record NZ_QOCW01000009.1, on the reverse strand, counting down.
GTATTTAAAATAAAACTCAACGTTAATTAAACTTTGCCAATTCAAGGCGATTTATACAAAAAATTTCTATTTTAAAGAAAATGAAACACAATTGTAAACGAAAAGTGCAAGCATCTCTAAATTGATAACGTATAATAAATAAAGTTCTTTTGAGGTGAAAATATGGAATTTGTTCTGTTTACTATGGAGGAAGCTGAAGAGATCATCCAAAAAAGAGTAAACGAAATCTTAAAAAATAATGATACAATAAATTTTGAAAAACTTCCTGGCCTTATTGAGGCTTTAAAAATTATAACTGACTATAAGGAGACAGGAAAATAATTTTATTTTCCTGTTTTTTTAGTTTTTGTGAAGGAGGTAAACAGTAAATATGGATACTGTTCAGGAATTAAAAGCTTTGATCCATTCCCCTTATTATTATGATCAATCAAATAACCTTATTTATAATAAAGTGGAGTTTTATATTAGTTCAACCAGCCATCCTAATCAAATCAGACAAGCTACAGTAACATTTGAACCAAATGGTCAGTATTTTCAGGTGATTATTTATGATCCATCATTTGATATTCATTTTTTTAGAGAACATTTTGATGTTAGACAAGAAGCTGTAAAGCAAGATGTTCAAATGGTTTATTGTATTTTTTTGAATGTTTATGATTGAATTTTATCGTTTTCTCTTTACCGCGAAACTCATTTTTTCTAAGATTTCTTGAAGCAATAAATAATGAACTAGTAGGTCAAGTGGTATAACAAATCACTTCATTTTTCAACGACAAGGTGCCTAAGTGAGAGACGGAATACTGCTTAGACACCTTCTTTGTTTGTGGATTGAGATTATCTAGTTTAATGTAGAAAGTAAAAGACTACCTTTACAAAAACAGTTTAGTAAAGGCAGTCTTTTTCAATATGTTTTTATTAAAGCATCATTACATTTTTTAATTGTTTAACTGTACTTGTCAGTTTCTCTTCTTTTTCTAAAAAGGTGAGAAGGGCCATTAGTAAGGTGCGCTTAGGTTGCTCTTTTTCCGTTTCTTCTTTTAATAAAGTTAACGCTTCATTCATTTCCTCACGCCGCGTTTTACCGGCAGGAAGTTCACTTATCATGGCGGCTAGTTTTTCAATTAAATGCTTTGTAACCTGTGCTTTCGTTTCATTTGTTCCTGCCATGCCCCAATTCATATATTTTTCAACTTCAGCTTCCGTTAATAATGGTTTTGGTTCATTTTCAAGATAATGGTGTGCAAGTATATCGATCTGTTTAATAATGAAAGCTGCTGCATCTTCAATTGAAACAGGCTTTTCGTCATGAAGAATCCAAAATAAGTATTCTCTAAGCAGTGCTTTATAAATCGTTACTAAGTCGCCGATATTTGGCTTAATAGAAGCACCATATACATGAACGAGGCACTCTTTATACCAATTCATGAACTTTGCTCTTACACGCAGGCGTAAAGGCATCAGCTTCGGATTTTGTTCAATTGGTATTTCCTGCAGGTCGATAAAAATATATTTATGTTCAATAAAATATTGAAACCGGAAAATAATTTGCTGTAAAAAGCGCTCTTTGTTCGTGCAGCTTGAATCTATACTCATTCGTTCAATTTGTTGGAAGAAATTGTTCTGACATTGATCAAATACGGCGTTAAAAAGGTCTTCTTTAGAGGAAAAATACTTATAGACTGATCCCTTAGCGATTTGACAGTCTTCTGCAATATCTTGAATCGAAGTTGCGGGATATCCATGCTCTTTAAAAAGCTTTGTAGCGGACCTGACAATTTCTAGTTCTGTTGCACCCAAATAAAAAAACTCCTCTCTTGACATTTTGTGACTAATCATACAAAATATTAAACACTGAGTCAATGGTGACCGTTTGTTCATAATAATAAACTATAAGTTTTTAGCTTAGAAAATAAGAAGGTTCAATATTTTTGAATTTAGATGGTATATCTAGCATCCGAGTCTATGATTTGTAAGGGAAGATGCGGTTTATTAAGGAACGGGCTAGTTTATAAATTTTTAAACAGGTGCTTTCGTTTTTTATTAGTTTGTTGGTGAAATGAGTGGAAAATGAAATGGTACGAGGAGGAAAATAGATTGACTGAAAACAGCAGCTCAAACTTTTGGTTAATTATTTTAGCGATCTTTTTTGGAAACTTTATGGCGATTTTAAGTACGACGACCATTAATGTCGCGTTCCCGATTTTTATGGATGTCTTTCATGCGGAGATCCATACCGTGCAGTGGCTGATGGCTGGTTTTTTATTAGCGACGGGTGTCTCAGCGCCGATTGTTGGTTATTTAGGCGATAAATGGAGCTATAAATATCTATATCTTTTTGCATTAGCAGGCTTTACGCTTTGGTCTTTTTTATGTGTGTTTGCTTGGAATATAGAATCACTTATTGCGTTTCGAATTTTACAAGGTTTATTCAGCGGTTTAATTATTCCAACAACAATGACATTAATTTATCAGCTCATCGAAAAAGAAAAACAGGCATTTGCGTTAAGCTTGTGGAGTCTTTCTTCAATGCTTGCTCCAGCGTTTGGCCCAACATTAGGCGGTGTGTTAATTGAATATTTTGGCTGGAAGTCATTATTTATTCTCAATCTTCCCATCGGTATTATTGCGATTGTCGTTGTCTTTTTCTGTATTCCTTACTATAAGTTAAGTAAATTAAAAGGCTTTGATTTTATTGGTTTTACGACCGTAATCTTAAGCAGTACATTACTTTTACTTGTATTCAGTCAAGGAAATCAGTGGGGAATCACTTCTTGGAAGACGCTCACGTTATTAAGTGTAGGAATCGTGTTTTTAGGAGTCTTTATTAAAAGAGAACGATCTATTAAACAGCCGTTATTAAATTTAAGAGTGTTTCAGTTTTCTAGATTTACGTACAGCTTAATTTTAAACTGCATCATTACGGCTTCCATCTATGCCGGATCACTGTTAATCCCGGTATTTATGCAAAATGTTCAAGGCGCATCTGCATTAGAGACGGCGATCGTGCTGCTGCCTGGTTCAATTGTGATGGCATTTCTTTCACCCGTCGTTGGTAAACTGTATGGAAAGATTGGTCCTTTTACATTAGCGATTTCTGGGGTGATTTTATTAATACTCTCAACATGGGAATTAAGTCATTTAACACCGACTTCTTCGCACCTTTATGCGGCAGGATGGATGACGCTTCGCTATGTTGGGATTGCCTTGGCGTTTATGCCGATCACAAATGCTGGGATGTCAGCTATTCCAAAGGAAAATTCAGGTCATGCTTCTGCCGTAACGAACTGGATCCGCCAGGCGACAGGCGCGTTATCAATCGGGATCTTTAGTGCCGTTCTGGCGGCAAGATCGATTTTACATCAGGAAGAGTTAAGTAACGGCGGAATGACTAATAACCAATTGGCTGAAGCACACGGAATGACGCAGGGCATAAACGATGTTTTCTTCATGGCCACTATTATATGTGTGATCGCTCTTCCATTTACATTTTTATTAAAAGAACGAAAAAAAGCTGCACCTGTGATTATTGGTCGTGAAGTTGAGCAGAAAGCGGGTAATTAAGCGAAAAGCAAATTTTAGAATCGGTCGTTTAGTAGATTAGATGATGAAATGTGAATGAGGGCTGTCCCGACCTATAACTCCATTTCTACTATAAAAAAATAGCAGCACAAACCATGGCCGTGGTCTGTGCCGCTATTTTTTTATTTTAGAGGGCAATCTTTTGAATTTAACGAAATTCAGCCAGAAGTCCCCTTCCTCAAAAATTCAATGGCATTTTAGGTGGGGGATGAATGGCGTTTTTGTTTTGGTGTTTGAAAATAAAAAATAATCACATCTTCCTATAGGCGAACTTTTGTTCTTGGCAGTAAAATAGAAGTATGGAGGTGAAACCCATGTATCGCACAATGAAAGTCTCTTTTTCTGCTTCTATTACTACCATTCAAAAGTTGTTTGACATCCGCCGTCTTTGTGCCGTTGTTTGGAATGACTGTGTTCAAATCGCTCGTTATTATTACCGGCTCGGCGGTGGATGGATTACCAAAAGCGACCTTCAAAAAGAAGTGAAAGGCCTTTATCCTCTTCACAGCCAAACGATTCAAGCTGTTGCTCATAAATTCCTACAAGCAAGAGAAGGGGCGCAAAAAGCGAGAAAAGCAGGGTTCAATGTCCGTTATCCTTGGAAGCATAAATTTGTATTCAATCCAAAGTGGGTCGGACAATCGTTTACACTCCAAGGAAAGAACATCACCCTTTCATTAGGAATATGGAATGGCAAACGTCAGCCGAAATTAACACTTAAACTCCCTAAAGTCCCTCCAGGAAACGTAAAAGAAGTCGAAGTAGTCTATGATCGAAAATGGTTGATTTGTCTTTCGTATGAAACGAACATCCAAGAAGAATCCCCAAAACAACAAGGTATCACCGCAAGTATTGACCCCGGAGAAATTCACACCATTGCCAGTGTAACGGAAAATGGTGACAGCCTTGTCATCACCGGCCGCTATCTAAGAAGCATCCACCGTTTACGAAATAAAAAGCTAAAAGAACTGCAGAAACTGATGAGCCGCTGTAAAAAAGGATCCAGACAATGGCGAAAATACAACCGCGCCAAAAAGTATGTGCTGTCTAAAAGTGAGGAACAACTAAAGGACGCGGTTCATAAAACAACGAAACAGTTTGTAGACTGGTGCCTTCACCATGACGTCAATCACGTGGTAATCGGCGATGTAGAAGGGGTCCAGCGAAAAACGAAAAAGAAAAAAAGCAAAAAGACGAATCAAAAGCTGTCCAACTGGTCGTTTGGAAAGCTTTATGCCCTTCTCGTCTATAAACTAAAAGCAAGAGGCATGACCATTGAAAAAGTTGACGAGCATTTTACTTCCCAAACATGTCCTGTTTGTGGAAACCGCAAAAAAGTCAGCCATCGAACATACCAGTGTCCATGCGGTTATAAAGAACATCGTGATCTTCATGGCGCAAGGAACATTCTTACCACACAGCTGTATGGGAAGATGATCTACTATCCGCTTCATGATCCCATGTATGTAAGACCCACGTATCTACGACCTGCAGTTTCAGCTTAAGAAGACCTTTTTCTGCTGGAAGGAAGTAGTAGACGGGCAGAACCGCCCCTTGTTCGTTGTGAAACGCACAAGTTGCCTACGGTGGCAGTTTTCTGTTGGGAGACACGAAACGGAAAGACCACTATCCTGAAAAGGGATGTTTGGTTCCAAGCACAAAGGCAGTGTTGATGACACTTGTTCCAGCTGGGACGGCTTTTGGACTTGCGAACTTCAAACAGGAAACCCCTTCCTCAAGTGCGAAGCGGTAGGGAGGGGAGGTTCATAGAGCCTGTTCCATATCAAGATCAGCTTCTGTTGTCTTTTCATGATATTAAAATTATGGATTTACATCAGGAAAATCTTGCGAAACAGCTTGGTGATAAAAATCGTTTAGTTCGCGGTGTTGCCGGAAGTGGAAAAACGCTTATTCTCGCAAGCAGGGCAAAGCTTCTCACGAAAGAACACCCTGACTGGAAAGTACTGGTGCTTTGCTATAACATTTCGCTTGCGCAAAATATTAAAAACATGGTCGATCATATGATGAATGGACCTGAAAGCTTGTTTGACTTTGATTTCGGTAATGAAGAAGCAGGACAAAATGCGAAAGTTCATCATATTACAGTTCGTAATTTCCACGCGTGGCTTAAGCACGGTTTAAAAATTAGTGAATACCAAATTCCTGACATTATTCAAAAACTTGAAAATAACGAAGCCATTTTACCAAAATATGATGCAATTTTAATTGATGAAGGGCAAGACTTTGCATCAGATTGGTTAAAACTAGTAGGGCTGCTGTTAAATCCAGAGACAAAATCACTTTTACTTGTAGAAGACCGCGCGCAAAATATTTATAAACGAAAACGCAGCTATGTGCAGGATACAGGTCTTGATTTTCGCGGCCGCTCGAAAATCTTAAATATCAACTACCGCAATACATCACAAATTGTAAAGTTTGCGTGGGATTTTTATGAATCACATTCCATCTTGAAAAATAAAGTTGTTAAACGTGAAGCAGAAGGTGTTGAGATTATTTCGCCGTTAAGCACGCGCCGAAAAGGTCCAGAACCAGTGCTTTATTATGCAAACAACTTTAAAGAAGAAATGGCAAAAATCGCTCAAATTATCACTTTTCTTCATCATAAGAAAAACGTCCCATACTCTGAAATTTTAATTCTCTACCGTGTCAAACGAACACATAAACTGCAGGTGATGGACATCATTGAGTACACATTAAAAGGAGCTAACTTTCCTTACTACTGGATCACAAAAAACGAACACAGTAAAAGACAGTTTGATAGAGAAGAAGAAACAATCAAAATCAGCACCATCGACAGCAGTAAAGGTCTCGACTTCCAGGCCGTCTTCATCGTCAACGCCGACAACATGCCGTTTGCGCTTGAAGAAGACAAAGAGCGGGAAGCATCGTTATTGTATATTGGTATGACAAGAGCGAAGGAATATTTGACGATTTCGTATTCGGGGATTTCTGAGTATACGGAGTATTTTGAGGAGATACGGAAGGGGAGGTTGAGTATATGACAAACTTTCTTCAAAATCTAGAAGCTTCTCTACATAAAGGTTTTATTAATAAAGATTTCAGTCGATATGGCAGTTATAAACCTAAGCTGTTAATCAACAACAATAAACAAAATGAAAATGTCCTGAATTCACTGTTAGAAGAGCTTGATCATTGTCAGGACTTTATTTTCTCTGTTGCTTTTATTACTGAAAGCGGCCTTGCCACGCTGAAGTCTCACTTTCTTGATCTTAAAAGAAAGGGAGTAAAAGGGCGAATTTTAACTTCAACTTTTTTAAATTTCAATCAACCTAAAGTATTTCGAGAGCTTTTAAAGATTACGAATATAGAAGTGAGATTAACTACCTTAGAAGGTTTTCATTCAAAAGGGTATATTTTTAATAATGAAACACATTACTCCTTAATTGTTGGGAGCTCAAATTTAACTGCTCATGCGCTAAAGGTAAATTATGAATGGAATGTAAAGTTAACTTCTCATGAAAATGGGGAGATTGTTCATCACTTCAAAAATCAATTTGAAGAAGTATGGGAAGGAGCACGTTCTTTAACAGAAAACTGGATTGCTCATTATGAAAAGAACTATACCCAGATTGTTGATAGAAGAGTAACTGAGCAAATCGCTGATTTCCCAACACCTTATCCAAATAATCCAATTGAAGAAGCGTTAAAAATTGTCCCTAATAAAATGCAGCAAGCAGCATTGAAAGAAATTCAAGCGGTTCGTGAATCTGGTAAAGATAAAGGGTTAATTATTTCAGCAACAGGTACAGGAAAAACCTACTTATCAGCTTTTGATGTAAGAAGCTTTCAACCAAGACGTATGTTATTTATCGTGCACCGCGAGCAAATATTACAAAAAGCAAAATCTGATTTCCAAAAAGTGTTCGGTGGAATTGATGAAGAGTTTGGGATTTTATCAGGTTCAAATAAACAAACGAACGCAAAGTATTTATTTGCGACAATCCAAACAATTTCTAAACAGGAAAACCTGTGTCAATTTGATCAGGAAGCATTTGATTACATTTTAATAGATGAAGTACATAAAGCTGGAGCGAAATCTTATCATAAAGTGATTGATTATTTTCATCCTCGGTTTTTTATGGGCATGACGGCTACACCTGAGCGAACGGACGATTTTAATATTTATGAGCTCTTTGATTATAACGTTGCTTATGAAATACGACTTCAGGAAGCATTAGAAGAAGATATGCTTTGTCCTTTTCATTATTTTGGCGTGACAGACCTTGAATATAATGGAGAAACGATTGATGATACAACAGTACTATCAAAACTTGTAACAGAAGAACGGGTTAATCATATGATTGAAAAACTAGAATACTATGGTTTTTCAGGTAAAAAAGTAAAAGGGTTAATATTTTGCAGTCGAAAAGAAGAAGCAGAGAAACTTGCGGTAGCGATGAATGAAAAAGGATATAAAACCGTTGCATTAACAGGTAGTCATTCACAAGAGGAAAGAGTGGAGCAAGTAAATCGGTTAGAGAAAGGTCATCTTGATTATATTATCACTGTTGATATTTTTAATGAAGGAATTGATATCCCAAGCGTTAATCAAGTCGTAATGTTACGTCAGACACAATCAAGTATTATATTCATTCAGCAGTTAGGACGAGGTCTTCGTAAGCATGAATCAAAGGACTTCGTAACGATTATTGATTTTATCGGGAATTATAAAAACAACTATTTAATTCCGATTGCCCTTTCAGGAGATAGATCGCAAAACAAAGATAATATTCGTAGGCGCATGAAAGATACAAGTTATATTAAAGGAATTTCAACGGTTAACTTTGAAGAAATCGCTAAAAAGCAAATTTTTCAATCGATTAATAGCAGCAATTTAACGGAATTGAAAAAATTAAAAGAAGCGTATGTCGAGCTGAAAAATCGCATTGGCAGAGTGCCATATTTATATGATTTTATAGCAAATCATTCAATTGATCCTTTAGTGATTGTAAGTAAATATTTTAATTACCAGCAATTTTTAATTAAAATGAATGAAGAAATTCCTACCCTATTAGATTACGAAAATAAAGTATTAATGATGTTTTCATTAGAAGTATTAAATGGAAAACGAAAGCATGAAATTCTTTTGCTCGATTTGTTACTTCGAGAAGAGCGAGTTGAATATCAAAAATATTTTAACGAGTTAAAGAAAGAGAATTGCTTAATAGATGACGAAATTATTACTTCGGTTGAGCGCATATTTAGTTTAGAATTTTTTACTCAACAAGATAAAACGAAATATGGGAATGAGCCTATCATTTTACGTAAGGATAACTATTTTACATTTACTGAAAAAATTAGAGGAAGTATAGCTTCAAATGATCATTTTAAAAAATTAGTGATTGATATTGTTCGTACTGCTAATGTAAAAAGTAAAGTCTATGAATGTAACAGGCCTTTTACGTTATATGAAAAATATACACGAAAAGATGCGTGTAGACTTTTAAACTGGGAGAATGACGAAAGATCAACCATTTACGGTTACAAAACAAAATACAACACGACACCAATTTTTATTACGTATCATAAGCATGATGAGGTAGAATCAAGTGTTGCTTATGGTGATGAGTTTTTAAGTCCAGAAGTACTGAAGTGGTATACACGTAGTAATCGAACGCTGCACTCAGAAGAAGTACAAAAAATTATTGAAGCAAAGGAAAATCATAATGAAATTCACATCTTCGTTAAAAAAGACGATGATGAAGGTAGTGATTTTTATTATGTAGGGAAAGCTACTCCAGATGAAAATTCTGTGGAGCAAGCTGTAATGAAAGGAAAAGATGACAAGGATATTCCTGTTGTTCATATGAATATGGTGATGGAGAGAAGTATTGATAATAAGATTTATCATTATATTAAGAGCGGGGAAAACGATTAAAGAATGATTAAGTGAGTAACAGGTCATTATTTTAAAAGAAAAGAATCATCATAAAAGCCATGGAAATGAATTATTTTCAAGGCTTTTATGATGGTAACAAGAAACCTAAAAACAGTTAGGGAAGTGTTTTATTTAGTAACCTTCTCCTCAATTAGCTTATCAATCGTCGGAATATCCGCCGGTGCCCATTCAAGCTCACAAAGATTATCAAGCTTAACCCATTCTAACTTGGCGTGCTCTTTGGCTTCTGGTGTGCCTTCCACAATTTTAGCTTTATATGTCATTAATCTTACAATGATTGTTGGATATTCATGTTCAACATCTTCTACTAAATCAAAAACTTCAATCGTACAGCCAAGCTCTTCTTGAATTTCACGAACCAGCGTTTCTTCTGGTTTTTCACCTTCTTCAATTTTGCCGCCTGGAAACTCCCAGAGGTTAGGTAATGACATGGTTGGAGAGCGCAGAGCGCAGAGGATTTCATTTTTATCGTTTTCGATGATCGCACCGACGACGTTTACTTTTTTCATTGATGTATCTCCTTTCGAGTATGTATTCCTGACTATTTTATCATGAAATGCTGGAACGTCTATTTTGGGGTTAATTTTTTGCATAAGGAAAACCGCCTATATCCAGGATACAAACTGCATATAGTCGGTTTCTTTTGGAAGATGTTTATTTCATTAAAGCCTTGCTGTTTTGAATAAAATTATTTAATTTCGAGGTGCAAACAGCATCACTGAGACACCGGCTAAGCATATGCCGGCACCGATCCAGTCATATAGATCGGGTGTTTTCTTATCAATTCCCCAGCCCCATAATACAGAAAGAACGATAAAGACTCCTCCATATGCAGCATACACTCTACCAAATGACGGGAACGTTTGAAATGTAGCAATAATACCATATAGAGCCAAGGCTATGCCTCCGCAAACTCCCCAATAAAATGGTTTACCTTCTCTTAACCACAGCCAGATTAGATATCCTCCGCCAATCTCGGCAAGTCCTGCAAGTATAAATAGTACGATTGCGTATAACATGTCAGATTCACTCCTCAAAAACTTAACCAGTTTGCTTTATTTTATCATTTTTTTATTCTACCAATTAATGAAGCCGTAAAACACCAAGTTGTCTTCCCACAGCCATTCACGATACAATAAAACATACAAAATATAGGTAAAAAGTTATAAAATAAACCGTATAAAACATTCCACATATGTTCTACAAGCAAGCTTTATGGCAGCAGGGGGGATTAGTTTTGAGAATTTTAATCGCAGAAGATGACGCATCATCAAGAAAATTGTTAAGACATTTTATTGCAAGTATACCGAATTATACAATTGTCGGAGAAGCGGAAGATGGTGAAGAGTTAATTGGGTTTGTCACAAAAGAAAAGCCGGATATCGCTTTAGTTGATATTGGGATGCCTTTATTGAATGGAATGGAAGCTGTTAAAGCATGCAAGGAGCTGTTTCCAGCGCTTCAGGTTATTTTTATTACTGGTCATGATGAGTATGCGCTTGAGGCTTTTGATGTAAAGGCGGTTGATTATATTTTAAAACCGATTGAACGAAATCGATTGTACAGCGCATTAGAACGAGCCTCACAAGCTTCAAATGCACGAGCTGACAAAGCAGAGCGTGGTAAAAAGGAGCTGATGATTAAGCAGCAGAAGAACATGATTTTTATTCCGCTTGAAGAGATTATTTTTATTGAAAGACTGGATCGTAAATCTGTCATTCATACAATAAAGGATACATTTGAAACAAATGAGGCGTTAACGAGCTTAGAGGAGGCACTTGATTCTCGGTTTATGGTTTCACACCGTTCATATATTATTAATGTCGAACGCTTAACGAGAATTGAAGCATCCGGTCAAATGTATAAAGCGTATTTTAAAGATTACAATGAAGCGGCGAGAATTTCGAAGCATAAAGTAGACGAGCTGCAGAAGTATAAATCTCGATAAATAAAGGAACTCAGCACATGCTGCTGGGTTTTTTTATTTTTTTAAAATTTGTGGTTTTTTTGTCTGAATGGACGATTTTCGAGTTTGAAACTAAAAAATCGGTATGTCGAATGGTGTATTTTTATGTTTGAAAGCGCTTAGACAATCGCTTTCATCATGAGTATACTTCAATTAAGCAAGAGCTAAACAGAAACAAAAAAGAAAAGAGAGTTCCAATATGACAGGAATTAAAGAGGTGGCCCAAAAAGCAAACGTTTCAATCGCAACGGTATCAAGGGTGTTAAGTAAGCCGGAAACTGTCGCAAACGAAACGATCAAAAAAGTATTAGAAGTAATAGAAGATTTAAAGTATCAGCCAAATGCGGCAGCCCGTCAGCTTCGAATGTCTGAAACAACAACGATTTTAGTTGTTGTACCGGATATTACAAATACCTTCTTTTCGAAAGTGCTGAGAGGGATCGAGGCTGTGGCGATTAAAAGCGGCTATCAAGTACTGCTTGGCGATGCGGGAAACAGTATTGAACGTGAAAATGGCTATATCAACATCCTTCGGCAAAAAAAGGCAGCTGGAATGATTTTACTAACTGCCGGTGTTGAAGCAAGTGTTGTTGAAGAAATCGCCGCTCAATATCCAGTCGTACTCGCTTGTGAATATTTAGAGGGAGTCGATGTTCCAACCGTTTCGATCGATAATATCAGCAGTGCTAGGAAAGCGACCGAGCATTTAATAAAGCTTGGTCACGAGAGAATCGGCTTTATTTCCGGCCCGATGAACAGCGTGTTAGGACGAGACAGGTTAACAGGATTTTACCAGGCAATGGCTCGGTACAATTTGAGAGTTGAGCCTGACTTAGTCCAGGAAGGCAGCTTCTCGTATGAAAGCGGCTATAATATGATGCTGAAATTTTTAGCATATAACACGGTTCCGACAGCTGTATTTGCGGCGAATGATGAGATGGCGTTTGGAGCAATTAATGCGATCGAGCAAAAAGGATTAACCGTCCCAGATGATCTATCGGTAATCGGATTTGACGATATTCAGTTTGCGTCGATTTTCAAACCGGCACTAACAACGATTTCACAGCCAGCTTTTGAGATTGGTACGAGAGCGATGAAGCTGCTTATAGGTTTAATGAAGAAAGAAGAAATTAGAAAAACACAGTACATTTTAGAAAATAAGCTTGTGCTTAGAGATTCATGTCATAAATGTATCCGCTAAGCCGCTCATTTTTTAAAAAGGTGATGTAAACGTTTACTGATTCTAGTAAATGATGTAACGGATCTAATAAGCAATCATTCTATGTTTAGAGAGTAAAAGACTCTTATACTTTTACGTACGATGTAAACGCTTACGATGTGTATCATTTATTTAAAGCAAAACACTTATGCAGCAGCTGTTTCGATAGACTGAACAGGTGAAAAAATTGTCCATTATCTGTAAACGTTTACCGAGAGCGATCCTTAATGAGGTTATTACTTTAAGGAGGTGATGGAAAACCATTCGAGGTTTAAGGTACACCACGAAACATAATAAATAAAGGGGGAGAAACAATGAAACTTGGTTATCAAACAAATACTTGGGGCGGGGTAGTTGGACATCCGGCCGGGGTGACTTCGATAAAAGATTTATATTATCTGGCAAATGGTTCAACAGAAGAAGCGGTGAAAGATATTGCTGCTGCAGGCTTTGCCGGAATTGAACTTTTTGATGGAAACTTAATGCAGTATAAAGAGCGTAAAAATGAATTTAAAGAGCTTCTAAAGCAGAATTCTCAAGAATTTATCGGGGTATACACAGGCGGTAATTTTATTTATCCCGATGTGTTAGAAGAAGAGCTGTTAAAAATTGAGGAAGTTGCGGCACTTGCTTCTGAATTAGGTGCACAGCATTTAGTTGTCGGAGGAGGAGCGGTTCGCGCAAAAGGCATTTTAGAAAGCGACTACAATGATCTAGGTGCCGCGCTTAATAAAGTAGTGGCAATCGCAGAAAAGTACAATTTAATTGCGAGCTATCATCCGCATTTAGGAACAAATGTACAAGCGCCAGATCAATTAGATAAATTAATGCCTCTTACAACGATTAATCTTTGCCCAGATACAGCTCATATCGAAGCAGGCGGCGGTGATCCTGTTGAGGTTATTAAGAAATACGCGGACAGAATTAAATATATTCACTTTAAAGACTATGAAAACGGTGAATTTCTTCCGTTAGGTCACGGGCATCAAAAGTTTGATGAAATGATTTCATTGTTGGACGAGCTTCAGTATGATGGCTGGATTACGGTTGAGTTAGACAGCTATCCTGATCCAAAACAAGGCGCTGAGATCAGCCGCAGCTATTTAGCAGCATTTGAAAAGGCAAACAAAGCCTAAAAATAAACAAAAAAATAGGGGGTTTAAAAGTATGAAAAAATTGTCTTCCTTAATCCTTGTCATTCTTTTATCGAGTGTGCTTGCATTAGTTGGGTGCGGGAATCAAAGTGCTTCAAATGAAAGCAGTTCTGAAGGTGAAGCAAAAGAAGCAAGTGCACTGCCTGCTTCTGGACCAATTACAATCAACCAAGACATTCCAAGTGACCAAAAAATTGAGAGTAAAGGTCCAAATGGAGAAGAGGCAGTTTCAGCGAAAACATTAGAATTAACAGAAGAAGAAATTGCGAAAATTAAAGAAGGTAATTATAAGGCAGCAATTGCGATGCACTATGCAGGAAATGACTGGTCTCAAGCACAAATTGATGGTTTAAAAGCTGCATTCAGCAAAATGGGAATCGAAGTATTGTCAGTAACGGATGCACAATTTAAATCTGAAAAGCAAGTATCGGATATTGAAACAATTCTTGCGAGAAACCCAGATATTATTGTAAGTATTCCTGTCGATCCAGTATCAACAGCACAAGCTTACAAAATGGCAGCAGAGCAAGGCGTAAAGCTAGTATTTATGGACAATGTACCAAACGGATTAGAACATAAAGAAGATTATGTAAGCGTTGTTTCAGCTGATAACTACGGAAATGGTATTCAAGCTGCAGAAATTATGGCTGAACAACTAGGCGGAAAAGGTAAAGTAGGTGTTGTTTACCATGATGCAGATTTCTTTGTTACAAAACAACGAACAGATGCTTTTGAAAAAACAATGAAAGAGAAATACCCTGATATTGAAATTGTGGCACGAGGCGGTATTTCTGGACCGAACGATGGTTTGAAAGTAGCTGCTGCGATGTTAACAAAACATGGAGATCTTGATGGGATTTTTGGAGTTTGGGATGTTCTATCAGAAGGTATTTTAGCGGCTGCTCGTCAAGCAGGTCGTGAAGATCTTGTGATTACAACAATCGATTTAGGAACAAACGTAGGCTTGAATATTGCCCAAGGCGGTTTAATTAAAGGATTAGGAGCTCAGCTTCCATATGATCAAGGAGTAGCTGAAGCAATTCTAGCGGCACATGCTCTTCTTGGAAAAGAAACACCATCATATGTGGCAGTACCTGCGTTAAAAGTAACACAAGAAAATATACTCGATTCATGGAAGATGGTTTATAACTCTGAGGCTCCTGAGGAAATTCAAGAAGCCGCTAAATAAAAACGTTAACTATTTAAAAACAATTATCAAGGAGGATTTTAACTTATGAAAACACTTAATGTAGGACTAATTGGAGCAGGATTTATGGCGAAGGCGCACTCACTAGCAATTGCAGGAATGCCAATGTACTTTTGGCCGGCACCAGCGTTAACAAATCGTAAAATGGTAGCTGATCTTAATGAAGAATCTGCAAAAAATGCGGCATTACGTTTAGGTTATGAGCAGTATACAGCAAACTGGAAAGAGCTTGTTGAAAACCCAGACATCGATATCGTTGACATTGTAACGCCAAACGATTCACACGCTGAAATCGCGATTGCGGCTGCTAAAGCTGGGAAACATATTATTTCTGAAAAACCACTTGCTCGTAATGCAGCAGAAGCAAAATTAATGTTAGATGCTGTAAGAGAAGCTGGCGTGAAGCATATGGTTGCCTTCAACTATCGTCGTACTCCAGCGGTTGCTCTAGCGAAGAAATATATTGAAGAAGGTGCAATTGGAAAAGTATTAAACTTCCGCGGCACGTATTTACAAGATTGGTCAGCAGATCCTAACTCTCCGCTGTCTTGGAGATTTAAAAAAGATGTTGCAGGTTCTGGTGCATTAGGTGACATCGGTACACACGTTGTTGATTTTGCCCGCTATTTAGTTGGAGAAATTTCAGAAGTTATGGCGACAACGCAAACATGGGTGAAAGAACGTCCGATCCAATCTGGCGGCGTTGATAAATTAGGAACAGTTAAGTCAGGAGCAGATGTACCAAAAGGCGAAGTGGATGTAGATGATGAGCTTTCTACATTACTGCGATTTGAAAATGGTGCGGTAGGAAGCATTGAAGCAACACGTAATGCATGGGGACGCAATAACTTCTTAACGTTTGAAATTCATGGTGAAAAAGGTTCTCTATACTTTAACTATGAGCGTCGTGACGAGCTTCAAGTGTATTTCGCTGATGACCCAGCAGATCGTAAAGGCTTTAGAACAGTTTATACTGGACCGGCTCACCCATATGGTGACGCGTTATGGCCAATCCCGGCTCTAGGTATTGGTTACGGCGATACGAAAATCATTGAAATTCACGATTTCGTAAAATCAATTGTTGAAGATACAGAGGTATCACCAAACTTTGAAGACGGTTATCAAATTGCGCTTATCTCTGATGCAATCTTACAATCAGCAGAACAAGAAAAATGGGTAAAAGTAAATGAAGTATTAGTACAAACACCGTAAATAATGTTACAAGAAATGGGGTCAGATGACCCCATTCCTTACAAATGATAGGGGTGAGAATAAGATGCGTGAAGCAGAAACTATTCTTGAAATGAAGGATATTACAAAATCCTTTAATGGAATCAGTGTTTTAAAAGGTGTTAATTTTGAACTGAAAAAAGGTGAAGTCCATGCATTAATGGGCGGTAACGGTGCAGGTAAATCAACGCTTATGAAAATATTAACCGGTGTTTATGAAAAAGACGGCGGTCAAATTATGATAGACGGAAAAGAAGTTAGTATTAAAGAACCTCAAGATTCGTTAAAAAACGGTGTCGCGATGATTTTCCAAGAGTTTAGCGTCATTCCAACATTGACGGTTGCTCAAAATGTTTATTTAAATCGTGAACAATCAAAGAGCGGCGGCTTTATTGATGATAAAGAGTTAAATCGTAAAACAGCGGAAATTTTAAAAGAATTAAATGTGAATATTAGCCCTAAAACATTAGTTGGGGATCTTGATACAGGTTACTGGCAAATGACTGAAATTGCGAAGGCAATTTCGCAAAATGCAAAAATTTTAATTATGGATGAACCAAGTTCTGCTCTTACAAAAAGTGAAACAGAAATATTATTCGAACTCATTGAAAACTTAAAAAGCAAAGGGATTTCAATTATTTATATTTCACACCGCATGGATGAAATTTATAAAGTTTCTGATCGAATTACTGTATTACGAGATGGAAAACGTGCGATTACCTCTCCCTGCTCGGAATTATCAATGGATGAACTCGTTGAAAATATTGTTGGTAAGAACATGGAAGGTGCATTTGCTTGGAAAGAAAGAAAGCTTCCAGAAAATAAGCAGCCTGTTTTAGAAGTGAAAAACTTGCATTCCGGTAATCGAGTAAACAATGTTTCCTTTCGTTTATATGAAGGAGAAATTCTTGGAATTGCTGGATTAATGGGAAGCGGAAGGTCGGAAATTGTTCGTACTATTTTTGGAATTGATCCAGTTGAACAAGGTGATATCCAGATTAATGGGAAAAAGCAATCGATTAAGAGCCCTGAAGACGCAATCAGGGCGAGCATGGCATTAGTGCCAGAAGACCGCAGATTACAGGGGCTGGTGTTAGATCATAGTGTAAAAGAAAATATTATTTTACCGATTTTAAATAAAGTATCAAATGGAAGCATTGTGCAGAAAGAGAAAGCAAATAAAATTTCTGAGGAATTGGTAAAAAAGCTAAATATTAAAACAGATAGTATTTTTAAAACGTCAAGATTACTTTCAGGTGGTAACCAGCAAAAAATTGTATTAGCGAAATGGTTAGCAAATGATCCGACAATTTTAATGCTTGATGAACCGACAGCTGGTGTTGATATTGGCGCAAAAACAGAAATTATTGATATCATTCGTGAGTTAGCGGATAGTGGTAAGTCTGTATTGGTCATTTCTTCTGAACTTCCAGAGCTGTTAGCGGTTTGTGATCGTATTCTAGTTTTAAAAGATGGAAGTATAAGTAAAGAGATGTACCGTAAAGAAATTCAATCTGAGGAGGTACTTGAACATGCAGTCCAAGGCATCTAAGTTAGTAGAATCTCCAAAACTATTTAAATTTGATTGGAGACAATATATTGTATATATCGCTTTTGTTGGTGTATTTATCGCTTTTTCGATTTCATTGTATGATGAAGGGTTCTTATCTGTAAATAATATTTTAAATATTGTACGTCAAACAGCAATGATTTCTATTATGGCAGTTGCGATGACATTCGTTATTTCTTCAGCCGAAATCGATCTTTCTGTTGGATCAATTGCAGCCCTTGCTTCATTAACTGCTGCTTTAGCAGTAAAGTCATTTGGATTACTAGGCGGTGTCGTTGTAGGATTAGGCACTGGAGCAGCGATTGGATTAATTAATGGTTTACTAGTTACAAAAATTGCGATTCCTTCGTTTCTAGTAACATTAGGAATGATGGGAATTGCAAAAGGATTAGCGATGTGGATTACAGCTACGGCGCCTGTGCCAATTTTAAATGAAACATATAACTTTATCTTTGGTTCAGGATCAATCGGTGCTATTCCTATTCTACTCATTTGGACGTTACTAATTGCTGCTGCTGGACATATTATTCTTCGAAAAACAACGTTTGGTCGGAGAATACTTGCAACAGGTGGTAATGAAAGTGCAGCTAAATTCTCAGGGATTAATACGTCAAGAGTTAAATTACTAGTGTTAACAGCATCTGGTATGCTGGCTGGTTTTGCCGGAATGTTATATGCCGGACGATTACAAGCAGGTCGTTTCACATTCGGTGAAGGTGATGAATTATCAGTAATCGCAGCCGTTATTCTTGGTGGTACAAGCCTTTTTGGCGGAGTAGGGACAGTAGTTGGAACGGTGATCGGTTCTCTATTAATTGGAACAATTAATAATGGTCTCATTATTATGGGTCTTGATGTCAGCCAGCAAATGGTTGTAAAAGGATTAATTATTATTCTAGCAGTAGCATTTGGTCGAAAAGCACTTAATAAATAGAAAATGTTTTTGGAAAAGGAGAGTGGAGATAAAATGAACAAAGTCAAAGTTGGAATTATCGGAACAGGTTTTATTGGACCGACACATATTGAAGCGATTAGAAGACTTGGTTTTGTGGAAGTCGTTGGATTAGCAGAAAGTACGCAGGAGGCGGCTGAGCAAAAAGCCGCTGAGCTTGGAATTCCAAAAGCATACGGCGATTACCGCGACATGCTGAAAGACGATGAAATTCAAGTGGTGCATAACTGTACGCCAAATCATCTGCACTTTGCGATTAATAAGGAAATTATTTTAGCAGGAAAGCACGTTGTTTCTGAAAAACCGCTCGCAATGTCGAGTGAAGAATCAGCTGAGCTGTTAGAGCTTGCGAAGAAACATAACGTTGTGCACGGTGTGAACTTCAATTATCGCCAATTTCCGATTTTAAAACAGTTAGAAACAATGGTGAAAAACAATGAAATTGGTAAAGTGAACTTAGTACACGGAAGCTATTTGCAAGATTGGTTACTATTTGAGACAGATTACAATTGGCGTTTAGCTCCTGAAGTTGGCGGAAAATCGCGTGCTATTGCTGATATCGGCTCACACTGGTGTGATACGGTGCAGTATGTAACAGGTAAAAAAATTGTTGAAGTGTTCGCTGATTTAGCAACGGTTGTGCCGGTAAGAAAAAAGCCAACAGCAGCGAGTGCAACATTTGGCGGACAAGCATCAGCTGAAGAAAGTTATGAAGATGTTGCGATCAATACAGAAGATTATGCGTCCGTTCTTGTCCGCTTTAATGATGGAACAAAAGGTGTTTTCACTGTTTCGCAAGTAAGTGCCGGAAGAAAAAATAGACTTGATTTTGAGATTAACGGCAGCAAAAGCTCTGCTTATTGGAATCAAGAAGAACCAGAAAAATTATGGATTGGTCACCGCGACAAAGCAAATGAAGTGCTTCTAGCAAATCCTGCCCTATTTTCAGATGAAGCAAAAGCATCGATCCATCACCCAGGTGGACATAATGAAGGCTGGCCGGATGCTCTAAAAAATATGATGTTAAATTTCTACACATTTGTTCGCGATGGAAAAGATCCTCATACAGATCAAGCAAACTTTGCGACATTTGAAGATGGCCATCTATCCATGTGTATTACGGATGCTATTTTAGAAAGTCACGAAACACAAAAATGGGTGAAAGTTGCAGTCGGTGAAGAGGTGCTTTCATGAAACTAGGCGTATTTACGGTTTTATATCAAGATCTGCCTTTTGAACAAATGCTTGATAAAGTAGTAGAAATGGGAGTAGAAGCAGTCGAATTAGGAACAGGAACTTATCCAGGAACAAAGCATTGTAATCCGGATGAATTATTAGAGGATGCTTCGAAATTAAAAAACTTTCAGCAAGCTATCGATAAAAGAGGATTAACGATCAGCGGTTTAAGCTTTCACAGTAATCCGCTTCATCCAAACAAAGAATATGCGAAACAATCTCATGAGGCATGGCGTAAAACAGTGCTGTTAGCAGAGCGCTTAGAAATTCCAGTTGTAAACGGTTTTTCCGGCTGCCCTGGTGACTATCAAGGTGCAAAAAATCCGAACTGGGTAACGTGTTCATGGCCGCCTGAATATTTAGAAATTCTTGATTGGCAGTGGAATGAAGTTGTTATTCCATATTGGAAAGAAGAAGCAGCATTTGCAGAATCGCACGGTATCAATAAAATTGCTTTTGAGATGCACCCGGGATTTGTTGTTTACAATCCGGATACTCTTCTAAAGTTAAGAGAACATGCGGGAGAAAGTATCGGGGCTAACTTTGATCCAAGTCATCTCGTCTGGCAGGGAATTGATCCTGTAGAAGCGATCAAAAAATTAGGGCGCGAAAATGCGATTTATCATTTCCATGCGAAAGACACATATCTTGATGAAGGCAATATTAAAGTGAATGGTGTGCTTGATACGAAGCACTATAGTGAAATTTTAGATCGTTCATGGACATTTCGTTCAGTAGGCTACGGTCAAAATGAAAAAAAATGGCGTGATATCATTAGTGCGCTAAGAGCAGTTGGCTATGATGATGTGATTTCCATTGAGCATGAAGATATGCTTGCGTCAGTTGATGAAGGATTAGGAAAAGCCATTTCTCTTCTTCATAAGATTCTGTTTAAAGAACAAGTAGGAGAAATGTGGTGGGCATAGTTTTCATTATAAACTAGAGATAAAATCCATCGTTTGCGATGGATTTTATCATTGCTATTTTTTTGTTAAACCTGTTTCTTCATTTAATAAGTGATAAAGTGAACAGAATTATTCATTCAAAAGTGGTTGTGTCATGACGTATGACATAGCCATTTTTTAATCAACAAGTGAAGGCGGCTTCTTATATGAAGATGGGAAGGAGAACAAATATTGAAAAAGAGCTGGATGATTCTAGTAGTTTTTATGATTTTTCTTGCTTCTTTAATAAGCTGTTCATTTAAATTTCTTCAAGAAGAGGAACGTCCTAAAGTTGTGGTCGTTTTAAAATCATTAAACATCGAATATTGGAAAATATTTAAATCCGGAGCAGAAAAAGCGTTTGATGATTTTCAGATTGATGGAAAAGTGATTGCACCAGCTTCTATGTATTTAATCAAAGATCAGATGAATATGTTAAAAGATGTTTTAAAGCAAAATCCGGATGCGCTCATTGTCGCACCCACTCATCCATCTGCCACGATTCCTATACTGATAGAATATAATGAGAAAAATATTCCAGTCCTGCTCGCGGATACAGATGCTGGCTGGGAAGAACAAACGTCTTATATAGGGACTGATAACACTGCCTTAGGCAAAATGGCTGGGAAATTACTAGCCTCTATGCTGCAGCCTGGCGATCAAGCAGCCCTCATTAGTGGAGCAGTAGTCGATACGTTGAAGACTGAACGAATCGAGGGAGCGAAAAAAACGTTAGAAGCTGCTGGAATTAAAGTTGTCACGGAACAGTCAGGGTATGATCAATTTGGAAATGCAAAATCCGTAATGGCAAATATTTTGGAGGATTATCCTGAGGTTAAAGGTGTTTTTGCCGCTGACGACACAATGGCTCTAGAGGCATTAAAAATCATAGAGGAAAAAGAACTGAAGATTCCCGTTATTGGGACTGACGGCATTACAAAAATGATAGAGTACATTGAAAAGGGAGCGCTGAGCGCTACTTTAGCCCAGAACCCTTATGATATGGGATATCTAAGTGTGAAACAAGCTCTCAATGCAATAAAGGGAGAGAATGTTTTAAACAGGATTGATAGTGGTGTTGATATCATAACTCAGGATAATGCGAGAGATAAGCTGGATTTTCTAGAAAAATTGTTAGATTAGGAATTTCTTGTGTTAAATAAGGCTCTTCTACAAACAGCATTTGTGGAAGAGCCTAAACTAGCAATAATTTTGAAGTAAGTTCAGCGCTTAATTGTTAAATAGACTTGGTAAAAATGTTGAAATTTGCGGGAGTTGCAGCATTTAAAGATGACAAGTTAGCAGGATTCCTAAATGAAAAAGAAACACAAGGATTAAATTGGGTCATTGGAGATGTAAAAAGAAGGGTACTGACAATGAACTCTATGCTTAAAGACGATAAGCTCATCTCGATCGAAGTCATTAGGGCAAACACTCAAATTGAACCTAGATTAGAAGGAGACAACCTTTCATTTATCATTCATGTAGAAGAAGAAGGAGCTTTAGTTGATCAGCAAAGTGTAAACCACCTTAAGGCGAAATCGAAAAAAATCGTCGATTATCTAAGAAAAGTAGAAGAAAAAAACGAAGAGTTAATTGAAGAAGAAATTAAACTGGCGATGGCTAAAGTACAAGGAGATATTCAAGCAGATATTTTAGGTTTCGGACAGGCTTTACAGAAAAAATCTCCCGAAAAGTGGAACGAGGTCAAAGAAAAATGGGAGGAGTTGTTTCCAAACATCGATTATGAAGTAAAAGTAACTGCTAAGATTATTAAAACAAATTTGAAGAAGGGAACTTATCAATCGAAAGATTAGCTTTTTGTTTTTTTCGATAAGGCAACAGCATATAAAATCACGTTCCATAAAATGACTAAGACAAGAATGATCATATATAAAGCAGATCCAATGAAGAGGGTGCTCGGCAGGACGCCTATTTCTTTAAAGGTCGTTACTATTTTTAACAGATTGAAATGAAACATGTTGGTTGTCCACCCTCCTTCTAGGATCAATCGTGTTTGTGTTCAGGGTCTTTTTAATTTAAGCCTTTTGCTTTTTAACCAGATGATGATCAGGATTAAAATAGGGCACATTATATTAAAAAAAGTAAAAAAACTATAAATATAAGCGTTCGATAACTCAAATCCAACCCATCTGTGAAAAGCAAGATTTTTATAATACGTTAAAGAAAACCAGGTGAAACATATCGCACTAACAAAAATGAGCCATTTCTCATTTTTGAGATGAAATAAGGATTTGATTGCTAAAACTCCTCCGTAAAAATGAAGGGTCGTTTTGAAAAAACCTCCGATAAACAGAATAACCGCTGAGATTGAATCTAAATTTGTAATGATATCCGCTAAGTTAATATACTTAATAACTTCAAATAAGGGTATTTCAGAGTTAGCAGCGTATTGAACACCCAATACAGAAATAATAATGATCACAGAACATGTAACTAATAAACCTGATACGCCAATTGCCAAAGAGGCGATTCGAAAAATTTGTTCTTCTGCATGGACATATTGCCAGTACATCAAAAAGACAACCGCTTCGCCAAATGGAAAGTTCACTAGGGCGGGAAAAGAGGCATCTAAAACAGGAAGTATTCCATTTCCTAAAACAGGCTGTAACCGAGTTAAATCAACTTTTCCTGATAGGGCAATTAAAACATAGGTTGAGATTAAAAAAAACAACACAATGGGCAGCATAAGTTCACCTAAACGAGCTAATACTTCATATCCTGAGCAAAGAACGTAAATCACTGTCAACATAAAAATACTAAGAATAATAATCATTGGAGTAACAGGAAGCAGCGTGATGGAAATAAGCTCGCCAAACTCGCTAAAATTTAATAAACCTACCCAAAAGAATTTTAACGCATAGAGAAAAACTAAAGGACCTCCAATCCATTTTCCTAATACAGCACTTAGGATATCGGCTAAGTTATGGTTAGGGTTATATTTTTGAATTTTCGTATATACCCAAATCAATACAAAACTGCACAACATACCGATCAAGGTTGCTATCCAAGCATCTTGATTAGCCTCAATCCCTAAAGCAAACAAAGTAGTACTTCCAATTTCAAAAAGCATCATTAGTGTAAATAGTTGAAAGCGGCTAATACGTCTCATTAAAAATGATTCTTCCTTTTATAAAAAAATGGCTCGAGACTGCTAATAAGTAAGCTTAATACAATCATTGTTATCAAAAAAAGAGTTGTTTATAACTATTTATCAATGAAAAAAACAGAATAGGATTAGTGAACTTATACGGAAGATTGCCTTATAGAGTGATGTTCGACTAACTGGATTGACAGGTTTATAATAGATGCGAAATTAAAATATAGACCGCTTATATAATTGATTTCTGTCTTAGACCAACTATGATAAGTATTGCATATCAAAGCTGTATGATAATTTTAAAAAATGAAAAGGCAAGGAAGGAATGATCCACTCATGTCTATTTCAAAGGCAAGATTATATGAAGAAGTACTTCAGGCAATGTCAGAATGTGTCTTTATTCTTAAAAAATCAGGTGAAGTGACTGCCCTTAACAATAATTTTGAAAAAATACTTGGTATTCCGTCAAATATTGAAAACGAATCGAGCTTTGCCGAATTACAATATGTAAGAGAGGACGGTTCTCCTTTACCGCATTCTCAGCTGCCAGGAGTTCTTACATTAGAGCACGGTACTTCTTTTCACAATGTTGTCGTGGGAATCAATAATTATAAGAAGGAAATGAAATGGGTTTCAATCGACTCCACGCCTCTTAAACTAAGTAAAAATGATGAAAAGACTGCCCTTGTTCGAATTTCAGATATTACAGAACAGAAGAAAATGGAAAATGGCATGATTCAAGCAAGAGAAGAGGCTGAAAAAGCAAACATGGCAAAATCAGACTTTTTATCTAAGATGAGTCATGAACTTCGGACACCGTTAAATGGCATTCTTGGTTTTGCACAGCTGTTAGAACTCGAAGAATCATTAAATGAAACACAGCGAGATTTTGTGCAGGAAATTTTAAAGGGAGGAAGTCATTTATTAAACTTAATTAATGAAATTCTCGATTTATCGAGAATCGAAACAGGTAAGTTAAAAGTTTCGATTGATGAGGTTCACCTTCTAACGTTAATCGATGAATGCATCAATATCGTCCAACCGCTCGCAGCGAAGAAGAAAGTCAGCATTCACAAACAATTAAGTCAATCTCAAGACACATTAGTGCTCGCAGACCCAATTCGCCTGAAACAAATTCTTCTTAATCTTTTAGATAATGCGATTAAATATAATAAAGAGGGCGGCAGTGTAACAATCTTTTGTCATTTAGAAGGAAATGAGCAGCTTGTTCATATTATCGATACAGGTGTTGGAATATCTGTTGAAGAATATCAGAAAGTATTTGTTCCGTTTTATCGCATTCAAAGTACAAAAGAGGAAGGAACAGGTATTGGGCTGTCTTTAGTAAAACAGCTCGTCCATTTAATGGATGGAGAAATTAGTGTTACAAGCACAAAAGGAAAAGGAAGTGACTTTTCCTTTACTCTGCCTCTAGCCGCTGACTTTCAGGCTGTGATGCGCTGGGATGAAGAGGTGGAACCTCCTGCAGGAAAAGGTGAGAGGGCAGCTCACTACTGCTTACTATATATTGAAGATAACGAGTCTAACTTAAACTTAGTAAGCAGCATTATGAAATCGCAGCCTTCTTATACATTATTATCAGCTCATACAGGGAAAGAAGGATTAGAACTAGCCGCAAAAGAAAAAGTGGATTTAATTTTGCTTGACCTTAACCTCCCCGATCTCGATGGTTATGAAGTGTTTAATCTCTTAAAAGAAAATGAGAAAACGAAAGATACTGCCGTCATTGCGGTAAGCGCAAATGCGATGCCCGAAGATATTCAGCATACATTAAATAAAGGGTTTAATAACTATATAACAAAACCTATTAACGTAAAAGAGTTTCTCACAGTTGTAGGAGAGACACTGAATAGCACGATTGAACATCATATTCCAGATTATAAAATTTTAAGCACAGGGCCATATGGAGAAGAGGCTGTGTCGGCAAAAACACTGCAGTTATCATTACATGAACTTAAAACACTTAAAGAAAATAATTATAAGGCAGCAATTGCAATGCACTATACTGGAAATGATTGGTCAATATCTCAAATTGAAGGATTGAAAAACACATTTAAGAAAATGGGCATTACAGTAACAGCGGTAACGGATGCCGGATTTAACTGGGAAAAGCAGATCGCTGATATTGAATCGATTTTAGCGGACAAGCCTGATATTCTCATAAGTATTCCAGTAGATCCAGTCATGACAGCAGGTGTTTATCAAAAAGCGGCTCAAGCTGGTGTGAAGCTTGTGTTTATGGACAACATACCAAAAGGTTTTCAGTACGGAAAAGATTATGTGAGCGTTATTTCCGCTGACAACTATGGGAATGGTATTGAATCAGCTCATATTATGGCAGAACAGTTAGGCGGAAAAGGAAAAATCGGGATCATCTATCATGAAGCTGATTTTTTTGCAACGAAACAAAGAACAGAAGCATTTGAAAAAACGATCAAGGAACATTACAAAGACATTCAAATTGTTGATCGCATTGGGATTACTGGTCCAGATGAGGGAGAAAAAGTGGCGGCTGTTATGTTCTCTAAACATCGAGACTTAAACGGCCTCTTTGTCGTCTGGGATGTACCGGCTGAAGGAGCTTTGAAAGCCGCACATAAAGCGGGACGAACAAAATTGGTGATCACAACGATCGATTTAGGGAGGGATACGGCGCTCGAAATTGCCCAAGATGGTCTCATTAAAGGAGTGGGTGCTCAGCTTCCTTATCAGCAGGGTGTCGCTGAAGCGATTATTGCAGGCTGTGCTTTACTTGGCAAACAAGCTCCGCCTTATGTAGCAGTACCCGCTCTAAAAGTAACGAAAGAAAACGTTCTTGATGCTTGGAAGTGGGTTTACAACAAAAATGGACAGCAAACTATCTTAAGACAGTGATGATGGCTGCTATCAAGCAGCAAAAAGGAAATTTTAGGGGGATAAAATAAATAATGAAATTGAATGGAATGGTACATACTTCAATATATGGATGAAAGAGAGAAGGTTTATAAAGGTAAATAAATTTTTTTGTGAGGAGATTTAAGATGGACAATCAGGAAATCAATCGTTTGATTGCTGAGAAAGTGATGGGATATGAACTCGTTTATAATGAAAAGTTTGAGTTGAACGGATGGAAAATGGGTGAAAAATCATGGGCAGGAAGCTTTATCCCTTCAGCAAGCATTGAGGACGCTTGGAAGGTTGTTGAAAAATTAAGAGAAGACCAAATTAAGATGGATATCGTTTGTCAGCCGGAAAATTATGTTGTGTATGTATCTTCAGCAAATAATGAATCGTTAGAAATAAAAAGCAAAACAGCTCCTGAAGCAATTTGTCTTGCCGCATTAAAAGCAGTTGGCTATGAAATGGAATGAAAGCTTTTATTTTATCGCAAAAAATCCCGTCCATGTTTTAGACGAGATTTTTTCTTGTTTTGAGATATCATTAATAGCCATCTTATTAAGACCAGATTGTTGTCCGGTTTCTTCCTTCTAATTTTGATTGATACAACGCTTTATCTGCGAGTCTGAACAATTCATCTAACGAGCTTGAGTGGAGCGGATATTCTGAAATTCCTAAAGAAATTGTAATTGGTTTTCCAACAGGACTGCTGGTGATCTCTAGTGTTATGCGAATTTTTTCAGCGATATTGTAGGCTTCTAGCGATGTAGTGTGAGGAAGTAATAGAACAAATTCTTCTCCACCATAGCGAAAACAAAGATCTGTTTTCCTAACCATTGATTGGATGGTGTCAGCTAAATATTTTAACACTTTATCGCCCTCTTGATGTCCGTATGTATCGTTGACTAACTTAAAACGATCAATATCAAATGCAATGATGGAAAATACAATTCCTTCACTTCGCCAACTTTCCATTGTTTCATTAAGCTTTCTGCGATTCGGTAATTCAGTAAGAGGATCAGTTGTAGCCGCATGAATTAATTTATAATTATTTTTCTGAACCGCTTCAATGGCAATGGCAGCACTTTTAGATAAAATATCCGCTTCTCGATTCCAATGAGATTGAATAATTGGCACTGAGACTACTTGTCCAGAGGCAAGCTGATTTACATGTTCTGCTAAATTAATGAACGGTTCAGCAAGCTTTCGAGCAAGGTATATGGATATCACTAATAAGATAAAAAAGGGTGGGAGAATGTACAAAGTAAGTTGTTGAATATGATTCGAAAGCAGTTTTTCCACGTATGAAACAGGGGTTTGCTGGACGACTCCCCATCCTGTTTCCGGAATCATACTATAAGCTGCAAGCATCGGTATTCCTTTTGTATTTGTCACTCGTTCCATTCCGCTTTCACCCTGCATAAGCTTACGAATAACAGGATTAGCTGTTACAGTTTCACCGATTCGAGTGCTCTCAGGGTGAAACAGTAATTTTCCTCCTGGTCCAACCACATAATAATAGGAGCCGCTGTTATCAACAATATCATTGCCAAGAATTTCGTTAAGAATGTTTCGTTCTTGAAGATAGACAGCTCCGCCGATTATTCCTTTATAATTATTTTCTCCGTCATAAAGCGGTTGACTCATTAATACAATTAGACGGCCTGTCGGTGCAGTATACGGCGCTGTTAAAGCTGGACTTTTTAAATCAAGAACTTCTTTTGTCACTCCACTTTTAATCGTTTCGCCTTTTAATCCAACACTAAGAGGCGCTATATTGCGCACTAAGCCCGTTTCATCAATCCAAGATAAGGAGTTAAAGTACCTGCTGTTATTTCTTAAAAGTTCTAACTGTTCTTGGATATCTTCATCGGTCATGTCATCCTGCTCTGCAATAAAATTTGCAGTTTCCTCTAAGCTCATTTTCATCGATCTAAACACGGAATCGACTGAGCAGCTTAGCTTATCTGCCTTAGAATAATTTAGGGAAAGGTAAGTGTTTGTTAAAGATTCTTTCTCAGACTGATAAGATGAGAATAATAAAATCAAGGTTGTGAAAATAACAGAAGCTGAGACAAGACTGATTAATAGGGTAGTAAGTTTTAATTTTCTATTGAATAAAAATTTTTTCAAAGTTTTAAATCTCCTAGTTAAACAAAAAATATGAAGTAATATAGTCTCTTTTAAAGAATGGAGCCTCTTTCATGTTGATATTCATTAACTGTACCAAGGTGACTAAGTGCTTAACGAAAACTTAGTGAAATATATAGGTTTGAATCATTGATATTGGCTCAGGAAAAAGGAATGATTGATAAAAGGAAAAATAGGGTTAAAAACCTATTTTTGTTAACATGTTTAATCTTATCATCTCTTGTCTTCTTGAGGAAATCTGTTCAGTATATTTATCTATTGTTCAAGATTTTGTTAAAGATGGTGTTCTTTATAATTATTACTTTCTTGTATGTATACATAAACTAAATCACCATCACTAGAACTTTCATATGTTGCGCTAATCGGTTTTAAGTGTTTTTTCATTGTCATCATCATCTTTTTAGAAACATTGTTGTAAAATAAATAGGAATATTTATAAAATTATATTATAATGCAACATAATAATAGTTTGAAGGCGTGGGTTTTAAAAGAAGCTTTGAAAAAAGATTGACGGCTTTGAATAAATCATGATATAAACATAATAAGTTATTTTAATACATAAAAGCATAAAAGCGTAAAAGTGCGAAATGGTATATCTTCCATTTAATTTGTGGACGGCCATTCAGGTTTAAATTGCATATCTTTTCACTGCATTTATAATAGAAAAGCGTAAAAATGTAAAAATTAAAAATAACGTTACTAAAAGTACGATACATAGGGGGAAGTTACTATTATGGAAAAAAGCACTAACATTATAGACTGTACGATTCGTGATGGAGGATTAGTAAACAATTGGGATTTCAGCGTTGAGTTTGTGCAGGATTTGTATGAAGGTTTAAGTGCCGCTGGTGTAGAATATATGGAAATTGGTTACAAAAATTCAGCGAGACTTTTGAATGCGACAGAACCGAATCCATGGAGATTTCTTGATGACCATTTTTTAAAAGAAATTATTCCTGAGAAAAAGTTTACAAAGCTGTCTGCTTTAGTCGATATTGGTCGTGTTGATCCAAACGACGTGTTACCGCGTGAAGAAAGTGTATTAGACATGATTCGGGTGGCGTGCTATATTCGCGAAGTGGACAAGGGCTTAGAGCTTGTACAAATGTTTCATGATTTGGGCTATGAGACGTCACTTAACATTATGGCGTTATCAAGTGTACCGGAACATCAGCTTATTGAAGCATTTGACATGGTGAAGAAAAGTCCTGTTGATGTGGTTTATATCGTTGACTCCTTTGGCAGCTTAGATCCTAAGGATATTGAGCATCAAGTAAACAAGTTCAAAGACATGCTTCCAAACAAACAGCTTGGCATTCATACACATAACAACATGCAGTTAGCGTTTGCCAATACATTAACAGCGATGCGAAATGGCGTGACGTTCCTTGATTCATCTGTTTACGGGATGGGTCGTGCAGCTGGAAACTGCAACACTGAGCTTCTTGTTAGCTATATCCAAAAAGCAAGTTATGAAATGAAGCCGGTTCTTGGTGTCATTGAGAAGCATATGTTAGAAATGCGTGAGAAGTGGGAGTGGGGCTATATTATTCCTTACATGATCTCTGGCGTTCTTAATGAACATCCTCGTGTGGCGATGGCTTACCGTGCCAGCGACGAGCGCGACAATTTCGTAGATTTTTATGAAAAGGTAACATCACCTGAATCCACGATAGCGCCAGCATCGAAATAAATGAGATCGTAAAAGAGGCTGACTCAGTTAGAGTCAGTCTCTTCTTTATTAAATCGTTTATTTTCCTATGAATATCTATTATCACAAGCTTCGATTTTTCAATAATGTTCAACATTTCGCTAAATATATACGATATAATAGCAAAAAGTGGTTTTCTTAACAATAACTAGATTAATTTGAAAAGTTGTTTTTCGTGCCGTACATATAAATAAGATTCATAGCGTTGAGGGGGGAGAGAGATGCGGCGATTCCAAAATCTCAGTGAAGAGCAGCTGCTTGAATTAGAACGAACATGGGAATCTCAAGAAGCGCCTGCAGGGATGTTAGAAGAAGAACATCAAAATGAAGGAATGGCATTGTATCAAGCATTAAGTAAGTGCAATCCAAATGAGGAACGTTATAAGCTCCAGCTTGTTCAACTTCTTTTATGTGAAGAAAATGAGTTAAAGCTTAACGATCTTCCCGTACAACAAGATGAAAAAAAGAAGCGATATAAAGAAGCAAAGCGAATCTTTCAGCAAGTATTAAAACTTAAACCTGATCATCCTGGTGTTTGTTATCGTCTCGGTTTTTTATATTTTTATGGAGAAAATTGGGACAAGGCGATTTCCTTTTGGCAAAAAGCGCTGTTGATTACCTCAGAACATCACAGTTTTCATTTAGCGAGTGATCAAAAAATTAAAGCAAACGCCTATATTGCAAAAGCCCTGCATTTTAAATCGCAGCAGTCTCTTTTAGAAGCACAGAAATTATTTAATGAAGAGAAAGATGAAGCGGTGAAAGGTGAAACAATTCTTATGATTGAAGAGCTTAAGAAGCAGGTGTTTCCCTCCTATCAAGAAGAAGAGAAGCCTTTTCAACTCATTGATTCTAATAAAAGTAAACGATACATCACGCTGCGTGAATATGAAAACTTAGCTATCCCTGAAAAAGACACCGCCATTTTAAATTTCGTTCATGAAAATGATGTTACCTTTTATACGATCTATGGTGAGGTTCATTTAAATAAAAAGTATGCATATTTATTACAATTTTTAATGATCAGCGGGAGATTTGTGAATGTTGATGAGATTGTGAAACGCTTTTTATTTTTACAAAATGCCCAGGATTCAAAAGCTCTCTTATACCAAATGATGAGAAGGTTACGCCTGAGACTTGCGCCGGCAGTTAATCGTGACGGTGAGGAAATTATCATAAAAACGACTGAAGGATATAAGTGGAATCAAGAAATTAAGTATATTATTTTAAAGAATAAAGACGGTATTGATGAATGGATCCATGCTTAGGCATGGATCATGAAATGAATAAAAACAGAGCAGTAAGGAGAGGGCATATTAAAGAGTAGCAAACTATTGTTATACGCATTTTTATTGTTAAATATTTTAGGGCTGCTGTACTGGATTAGTACCATGATATTTTCAAATTAAAAGTATTAGTTAAGAATGAACAGATAGCTTTTCTTTTTTAGCTGAAATGGAGAACGTTTTTATTTTTCTCTTTTTGTTAATGAACAGTGTATCTAAATGAAAATATTTATCAAGACTAAAGGAATACATATTTGATCGAAACATGAGTAATGAAAAGGCATTTGTATAAAGAATAAGACTTATAAGATTCATGTTTCCAGAAAGAATAAAGTTGATATGCATAAAAAGACAAATCAGAATAGAAGGAAGGATAAATAAACCTGTGATTAGAAATAGGCCAAGGATTATTTGGGCAATTGGAATCATGTAGTTTAAAACAAGCACATGCTCTAAAACGATAGTTTCTATGAAAGTTTTATAGAAGGCTGGAACATTGGAGCTTTGTAGTGAATGTAGGAGATAATTGTTTAAAAACACACCTGGTTCCTTAAACCATAACTTTTCAGTAATTTTAGTTACACCTGCTAATAACCAACCTAATCCAAACAGAAAACGTATTAAAACAATAAGCACAGCAAACAACCTTCCATTTTTGATGATTTTCATTTAAAATTCCTCCTTTGTTTATTTTCCTTAAGTAATTTATTTTGCCTCAGGGAAACTTTTTCGTTAAAAAAATTTATCTAGGTATTTTTACTAATGAATCATATGCTTTATGATCGAAAATGTTTCCTTTACGCAACAAATTTTATCAAATGCTAAAAGAGTTGTAAACATCTATTTAAATACGCGGCCGTACGAAAAGACTCTTTAACAGCAGCATTCATTTCATTTACACTATATTTCTGATAAAATATTGCTATAACAATGTTTAGAAAAATATATATAATGGCTCCTTCCTTGATAATGAGAGTGAAACGAGGTATTTAAATGACGTCGATTCGTAAGCAACTAATTTTATTTTTAGAAAATAATGCTTCTTCTTTTTTAACGTCTTGGAGAGAAAAGCTTTTGATTTCTGAAAATGATCTCTATAAAGAGAAAGTAAATAATAATGGGCTGAAAATGTATGAATTAGTGAAACGCACGCTTGAAAATTCATTGGATGAGGACGATATCCGGAAATTAGCTTATCACGTTGCTTTTGAAAGAGTGGAAGCCAATATTAATATTGGGGAGTTTGTTTATAATGTGAATTTAGGACGAAGTGAAATTATTAAATGGATGATGAATTCGGAATTGTCTACTCAAGACCTGCAGCCGCTTATCGAAGAAATTAATACAGTGTTTGATCAATTTACTTATTATGCGGTAAGAAAGTATACCGAAATAAAGGAAGAGAAATTACAAGAGAAAACCTTATTTATTAATCAAACTCATAAAGAGCGGCTGACGATTTTAGGACAAATGTCATCTAGTTTCGTTCATGAATTTAGGAATCCGTTGACCACTGTTCTTGGTTTTGCAAAACTCTTGAAAAGTGAATATCCTGATTTGAAATATTTAGATATTATGGAGCATGAACTGCATCAATTAAAAGCTCGAATTACTCAATTTCTTCATGTCTCGAAGAAAGAGCTTATCAATGATGAAAAAATAAGTCTTTCTTTATATGAATTGTTTGATGAACTGCTTGAATTTCTCTACCCGAGCATCGTCGATGGGGATGTAACAATTGAAACGAATATTGATACTGATATACAAGTTTTAGCTAATAAAGAGGAATTAAGACAAGTGTTCCTAAACCTTTTTTTAAACTCAATTGATGCTTTACAGCAGGTAAACTATAAGCGAAAAATAAACATTGATTGCAGCATGGCAGCTGGAAATGTTGAAATAATGATCTCAAATAATGGTCCAATGATTCCAAAAGAGATTATAGAGGTTATTTTCGAGCCATTCTTTACAACGAAGGAATTAGGGACAGGAATCGGTTTATACGTTTGTAAAAAAATTATTGAAAACCAACATGGAGAAATCAGCTGCGTGTCAAACGATAAGTTAACAACCTTTACGATCAAGTTACCTTTATTGTAAGTTTTTTGAAATCCCGTTTAAAAGATCATATAACCTTCTTTATTGGTGGTTAGGATTATATTACCATTACTCTCCCTTTCATTTTTTGTTACTATTTTAGAAGACTAAAAGTTTAAAGGGAGGCAAAAGATGAAAAAGCATACCCTTCTCCTTGCTGCTGTAGGATTTTTAATTTTTATAGGCGGCTTTTTTTCGAGAGTATACTTTTCTAATATACACGAGGAGCGTTCTAAAACAGCGAAATTTGCTCCAAAGTTAGAGAGAGCACCTCTGCCAAAACAAAAACCAAAGATCGAACAAGCACAGCAAAACGTGCTGATCGGTTATGTCCAGGATTTTCGTGATCCTGATTCAGTTGATTATTCGAAACTTACCCATGTCATTT
The DNA here is from genome assembly GCF_003318295.1 of Bacillus taeanensis. GTDB lineage: Bacteria > Bacillota > Bacilli > Bacillales > UBA6769 > Maribacillus > Maribacillus taeanensis. Next base: position 126,698 of record NZ_QOCW01000009.1, on the reverse strand, counting down.
TTTCGTTTGCGCATCCGACAAAAGACGGTCGTCTGCTGTTTCATGGTGAAACCGCTATGACGAATCTGCGTGGCATGATAGAAAAAGCCCATCAACAAAACAAAAAAGCAATACTGGCAGTAGGCGGCTGGTATCATATACAGGGCGGGGAATCGTATGAGTATTTCAAAGCAGCGATTTCTAATCCAACTTCTCGAACAACGCTTATTAATGAGCTCGTCGACATCACTGAACGTGAAGGTTTGGATGGAATCGATATTGATTTTGAACACCCGCGCTCAAAAGAAGATGCAGAAAATTTAGCGGCTTTCACAAAAACGTTAAGTGAAAAGCTTCACGCTAAAGATAAAGAGCTATCTGCGGCTGTTTATGCAAAAGTTCATAGTGTGACAGGAACAGAGATTACAGCAGTTGTATATGAACCAAACATGTTTCAGCATTTGGATTATGTTAACATTATGGCCTATGATGGTCAGTGGGATGGGGAGTATAATGCCGCAAATTTATCTCCTTATTCGTTCAGTGAAAATGTTGTGAACTACTGGAGTAACTTATTTGAGACACACGGTCTTTCTAAAGAAAAGCTTGTACTCGGCGTTCCTTTTTATGCACAGCCTGAAGATGTGTCAATCAAGCAGGTTTCTTATGCGGCCATTGTGAACAGCAGCCCGGAAAATGCAGAGCGGGATACGGTTAACATGAATGGAACAACTTATCATTATAACGGAATGACAACAATTCAAAAGAAAACAAAGCTTGCCCTTGAGCATGGCTTTGGCGGCATGATGCTGTGGGAAGCCGGGCATGATAGTTTAGGGCCTCATAGTTTAACTGGTGCGATTTTAGAAGTATTAGAGGAAGAAGGTAACAATCAAAAGCAATATACGAGACGATAAAATTAGATCTTTAAGATAAAAAAGCTATCGAGAAACTTCTCGATAGCTTTTTTATGTCCGTTGAATATAACGAGGAAACAATTGAACGAGCGGATCGCTTAGTTGTTTTTGCAGAACTTGTTGAAGTAGAAGATAAACAGGGCTGACATATGGAAATGTGATCAGCCTATTTTTTTGATTGTATGATGTTTTCCAAATATAAAAAATTTCACATACCGTATTTTAAAAATATGTATAAATATTAAAAATACAGGTACATCCTTCCTTTATTCAAGTGATTTTAGAATATGTAGAAGTTGTTTAAGGTTTGAGGTGCTTAGATTTTGTGAAGGTTATAAAAAGAGGATAAAATTTATTCAATATCCAATAATAGGCTTAGATATATTCTTCATGAAAGGGTGCTGCAAATGATTTCGTTTCTCGTTGCAATGGATCAAAACCGCGTTATTGGTAAGGACAATGCTTTGCCGTGGCGTTTGCCTGCCGATTTGAAGTTTTTTAAAGAAGTGACCATGGGCCACACAATTATTATGGGAAGAAAAACATATGAATCAATTGGCCGGCCTTTACCTGGTAGAGAAAATGTTGTGCTAACTAGAGATGAACATTATCAAGCTGAAGGCTGTACGATTCTTCATTCTATTTCTGCTGTTGCAGAGATAGAAAAGCAAACAGATAATGAATTAATCGTAATAGGCGGCGCTGAAATATTTAAACAAACCTTTTCAATCGCAGATCGTTTATACATCACTATTATTGAAGAGGAATTTGCAGGAGATACGTTTTTTCCGGAGTTTAATGAAGACGAGTGGGAATTTATTTCTAAGAAAAAAGGAATAAAAGATGAAAGAAATCCATATGATTATTACTTTTTAACGTACGAACGGAAGTAAGGGAAGGGCAGTTAAATGACTGACCGATGCAGCGCCATATTAAAAAGCATCTCACTTTACAAAAAAGGAGATGCTTTTTAAAAAGTATGTAGTATTTTTTCGTTGTTTCATATCTAACTTCTCCAATGTAGTTGTAGATTATATATCATCATTTCCCATTTTATATCTAAAATGAAGAAAATTAGCTTCTGAGAATGCTTTTCTAATAATTGCCCTAGCTTCTTGATGATCCCAAAAGAGAGCATCATGAATCGTAATAACTCCTGATTCTAATGCGTCCCCAACATCGATGATCTCTTGTTTTATTTCCTCATTCTCTTCAGATTGAAGCAGGAAATACATCGTATCTACTAATCTAACTATTCCAACTCTGTTCATTGTGTTTTCCTTCTTTCTTTAGCGCTGCCTTTTTTTATTGTGAGTAGGTTATGAACGTTCATTATTTTTTTCTTTTGCCAGTCTTAATGCTTCTTCTAAAAACTCAGCCTCAGAAATCTCGCCTTTTAGCTTCTTTCTGACAAGTTTGGTGTGATGTTCTTTAATTGTGAAACCATCGACTGCGAGTGAAAAGCGCGCCTTTCTAAGCAGATCCTCAATATATGTATCAAGAGATGTTTCGATTTCAGCCGGAGATAATCCTTGTTTTTTCCATTCTGCTATTTGTTTTGCCCACTTATTTTCCAAAGCTTCTCTCACCATTCCTTTTAATGGGGTTTTTATTGGCTTATTCATTGATACTTTAGCATAGCTCTACTTCTTCGTATATTTTTTGCTTGTTTTGTTTAGAAGCTCGTAATAAACAATTTAATTTTCACGTACCGTATTTTATTATAAAATAATATCATATGTAAAAGAATTAACTAACTTCTTATTATGATGAAATTTAGGTTAAAATTGGACAAGGGGAATGCGGATTTATATAATAAAAGTAACTTTAGTAAGGGACTGTTTTTATGTTGACAAAGGAAGCAAATATTACACGAATTCAGCTAGGTGAAAAAGAACTGATCCTTATCGGAACAGCACACATCTCGAAAAAAAGTGCTGAACAGGTGAAGCAGGTTATTGAGGAGGAGCGTCCTGATTCGGTTTGTATAGAATTAGATCAGCAGCGCTATCAATCTATTAAGAACGGCAATCAATGGCGAGACATGGATATTATTCAAGTATTAAAGGAAAAGAAAGGTTCGCTGCTTTTAATGAACCTTGCGATCTCTTCTTTTCAAAAACGGATGGCGAAACAGTTTGGCATTCAAGCGGGACAAGAAATGATTCAAGGAATTCAGTCAGCTGAGGAAATCGGCGCGAAGCTTGTTCTTGCTGACCGCAATATTCAAACAACCTTTTCGCGCATCTGGGGAAACATCGGTTTTACCGGTAAGGCAAAGCTGTTAATGTCGATTGTGTACAGTATCTTTAGTAATGAAAGTATTTCTGAACAAGAATTAGAAAAACTGAAATCACAAGATATGATTGACGGTATGCTGAAAGATATGACGGAGAATTTTCCAAGTTTAAAAGTGCCGCTAATTGATGAGCGTGATCAATATTTAGCACAGAAAATTAAAGAGGCACCAGGAAACAAAGTCGTCGCCGTATTAGGTGCTGCCCACGTTCCTGGGATTAAAGAGCAAATTAAGAAAGATCATGATCTTAAAAAGCTGACAAAACGTCCGCCTAAATCAAAAACACCAAAAATTATTGGTTGGACAATTCCATTCATTATCATCTCAATCATTGCTTATACGTTTATCGCAAATCCGGAAGCGGGGGCACAGCAGACGATCAGCTGGGTACTTTGGAATGGTTCGTTATCTGCGATAGGGGCAGCAGTGGCAATGGCTCATCCGCTCGCGATCTTAACAGCATTTGTGGCAGCGCCAATTACGTCTTTAAATCCTCTGCTTGCGGCGGGCTGGTTTGCTGGGTTTGCTCAAGCATATTTTCGCAGACCGAGTGTTGCTGATTTTGAATCATTAGCTGATGATGTAACAAATGTAAAAGGATTTTGGAGAAATAAAGTAACACGCGTTTTACTCGTCGTTTTACTTGCCAATATCGGAAGTTCGCTTGGGACGTTAATCGGCGGGGCGGATATTATTCGTTTATTCTTTGAGAATTTTTAATTTTACACGCGAAAAAGCTGTCTCGTTAGGAGAGGAATCCTATTACAAGACAGCTTTTTATTGTTTTAACGAATTGTATTATACGAACTTGGAAGGTGAATTAAGAATAGCCTAGTTCGTACTGTTTCGGCACGTACGTTGTTTCTTTCTCTTTTAATGCTATCGCGGCATGAGCTGCCCAGTATGGATCGCGAAGCATGCCTCGTCCAATTGCTGCCAAGTCTGCATCTTCATTTGCGATAACAGCTTGAGTGAGAGCGGGATCATCAAGAATTCCCACAGCTGCAACTGGTACATCCAGTGCTTCACGAATGCTGCGTGCGAACGGTACTTGGTAGCCAGGATAATTGCCAGGTTTTCTTTCGCCCGCTGGTCCTTCCCCACCAGAACTTACATGAAAGAGGTCGACACCGGCTGCTTGATAGGCTTTACATAAGTCAATTGTATGATCAATATCATAACCACCATCCACATATTCAACAGCTGAAATACGGAAAAAAAGCGGCATATCTTCAGGCATTTCTTTTTTTACAGCTTGAATGATGTCAACGCCAAACTTTGAAAGGTCTTTTCCATATTCATCTTCTCGTTTATTTGTAAGAGGAGAATGAAACTGGTGAATTAAATAGCCATGAGCGCCGTGAAGCTCAATCATATCCACTCCTGCCTGTACGGCGCGGCGAACGGCATCGGCAAAGAGTTGGATCATTTCTTTTACCTCTTCCGTTGTAAGCGCGCGTGGCACTTTATAGCGGTCCTCAGGGTACTTGACCGCTGATGGGGCCACAGGCTCTAGGGCGTCTTCTGCTTTTCTTCCAGCATGAGCGATTTGAATGCCAATTTTTGCTCCGTGAGAATGAACGCCATCAATAATTCTAGCGAAGGATGGGATATGATCGTCGGACCACAATCCTAAATCCAAATCGCTAATTCTACCATCAGGATCTACATCGGTCATTTCCATAATAATAAGTCCAGTTCCGCCGATTGCCCGGCTGAGGTAATGAACATAATGCCAATCGTTTGGTTTGCCATCTTTTTCAGTAACAGAATACTGACACATCGGAGCCATAACAACTCGATTTTTTAACTGCAGACCTTTTAAAGTATAGGGAGAAAAAAGTGATGTACTCATGACCAAACACTCCTATGTAAGTAATAAGTTCTTTAGTATCTTGCTAAGTGTTATGCATGCTAAAAGTATAAACTTGCTTTTTAGTCGATTTCAAATTATTCGCCTTGAAAAGAGTGAAGTAGAGAGGCGGAAGGACATTATCAAATTTAGAAAAACTGTTTTTTTATAAAAAGCGAAAAATGGTAAGTACACTGGAGAAAGATATGCTTACCATTTTCTTTTAGATTTTTTATCAGTCTTATGAAAAAGTAATCCATTAAGGTAGTGATACACCTCTAGAACTCACATATAAAGTATACCACTCGTCGCGGCTTAGTGTAACTTCAGAAGCTTCCGCACATGCTTTAATGCGTTTAGAATTTGTTGTTCCGATAATCGGTTGAATTGCTGCCGGATGTTTCATCAGCCATGCGAGTACAATCGCTTCTCTTGACGTTTGCTTTTGTTCTGCAAGTTCTGCGACAAGTGCAGCTGTTTTTTGAACACTTTCGCTTTCGTTTTCAATGTTTTTACCAGAATACAAGCCTTGTGCTAGAGAACCCCATGCTTGAATTTGAACGTTTTCTAATTGACAAAACTCTAACGTTCCTTCAGGGAAAATATTCTCACGAGAAGCGGCTTGGTTAACATGAACACCTGTATTAAGCCAGCCGGTATGTTTTAAACTCATTTCTAATTGGTTAATAATAAGTTTTTCACTGCAGTGCTGCTGTAGTAGGCGGATTTGACCGTGACTCATATTTGAAACACCAAAATAGCGAACTTTCCCAGACGCTTTTAGTTTATGAATCGCTTCTCCCACTTCCTCTGCGTCCATAAGCGCGTCAGGACGGTGAAGAAGGAGCGTATCTAAATAGTCAATTCCAAGTCTTGAAAGAATACCGTCAACACTATCTAATATATAGCTTTCAGAAAAATCATAGCGAGTTGGAAGGCCTGCTTTTTCATCTGCGAAACGAATGCCAAGCTTTGATTGGATAATCATTTCTTCACGCAGACTAGGTTTTTCCTTTAAGACTTCGCCAAAAACAGTTTCAGCTTTTCCAAATGCGTAAATGTCGGCATGATCAAACATATTAATGCCGGATGCGAGCGCTGTTTCCACCGCTTCGTGTGCTTCTTTAATATGTTCAGCTTCAATTGGGTTGCGGTTCCAGCCGCCGCCAAGACCCATGCATCCTAAAATAAGTTGATTTGCCATAACTCCGTGACGATTAATCGGTAACGTTTTCAAAATATGATCCTCTCCCAGTTTAGTAGATTTGTTTGTAGTTTCTTTTATAAAGTCTTTACGCTTATGTAAGTTCTCCAAGCAGATGATTAGAAGCTTGGTCTATTTCCAATATAACTTAAATTGAAAAGCTTTTCAAACAAGAGAAGTTATAAAAGTTTAATTGAAAATTGAAGCACACCAAAAAATAGAATTCGTTTTATATACTTTGTAGGAAACCTCCATTGAAAAAGCTTGGAAGCAGGAGCGTGTTTCAGCTGTGAAAACTAAAGAGTGGTAAGCTCCTTGAAGAGAAAGGTGCTTACCACTCTTCGTTTTCATCAGTTTATTTAATTATTTTTGTTATTCGGAATTCGATTGTTTTGGCTTCCATTTCCTCTAGTGAATTCTTTTTGACGAATTTCTTCGCCTTTTTCCATCGCCATTTTTTCAGACTTTGAGCGAATTTGACGACCGTCTGTTTGGTTTCCCATATCAATTCTCCTTTTATTCAAATTTTCTCGTATAGTGTTTGTTATCCAAAGAAAATTATGTGGGAATGGTATGTAAAAAGTAGGAGATCGAGCAGGAAAACTTTTATAACTTGCAGATAATGATACAATGAAAAACAATAAGATTGAAAAAGTATATAAAGGAGAGAGCATGATGAGCATTTATTCATTTTCTGCAAAATCGATCAATGGAGAAAACGTTTCGCTTGAACAATATAGAGGAAAAACAATCCTTATTGTAAACACAGCAAGTAAATGCGGTTTTACATCCCAATATAAAGGGCTTCAAACATTATATGAAAAATATCATCATGATAACTTTGTAGTGTTAGGATTTCCATGTGACCAATTTGGAAGTCAAGAGCCTGGAACAGAAGATGACATTAAACAATTTTGTAAGTTAAATTATGGTGTGTCATTTCCTATGTTTGCGAAAGTAGAAGTAAAAGGAGAGAATGCTCATCCGCTTTTTACCTATTTAACTGAAAAAGCAAGAGGAGTGCTTCATTCAAAAGCAATTAAGTGGAACTTCACGAAATTTTTAGTTAGTAAGGAAGGAGAAGTTGTAAAACGATTTGCTCCAAAAACTCCACCTGAGGAAATTGAAAGTGAAATTAAACACCTTCTTTAATTATTAACATAAATCTAGAAGAATAAATGTATAAACTAGGAAGAAATAGGAGAATGGAGTGACGAGGTTGACGCAAATTTATCTTGATTATAATGCAAGTACACCAATTGCTTCGGAAGTAAAGGAGACGATGAGACCGTTTTTAGATCATTATTTTGGCAATCCTTCTGCCCTGCATTTCGCGGGAGTGCCTGCCAAAAAAGCGGTAGAAGATGCAAGGACTCAGGCTGCTGATTTAATTGGAGCAAAGTCTCATGAAATTATTTTTACAAGCGGCGGCACAGAATCAAATAACCATGTGTTAAAAGGAATTTTTCAGCGCCATCAGCATAAAGGAAAGCATATTATTACAACAAAAATTGAACATCCTGCTATTATGAATCCATGTAAATATTTAGAAACGCTTGGCGCCGCGGTTACATACGTAGAGGTTGATCGCTTTGGTAGAGTGAACCCTCTTGATATTGAAGAAGTGATTACAGATGAGACAATTTTAATTTCGGTGATGCACGCAAACAATGAAGTAGGAACGATCCAGCCAATTGCTGAAATTGGTGAGATTGCGAGAAAGCACGAAGTATATTTTCATACCGATGCCGCTCAATCAGTCGGAAAGGTCCCGATTGATGTAGAAAAACTCCAGGTTGATTTTCTAACGATCGCCGGACATAAATTGTATGCGCCAAAGGGAATTGGTGCTTTATATATGCGCGATGGAGTAGATATCGAACCATTTATGCACGGAGCCGGCCATGAAGGCGGGAGAAGAGCAGGAACAGAAAATGTTTTGCTTGCCGTCGGATTAGGAAAAGCGTGCCAGCTCGCTGCTGAAAAGCTAGCGGAAAACAAAAAGATAGAAAAGCTGCGAAACTATTTTTGGGGTGAACTGAAGGACCACTTTCATGATAACCTTTCTTTAAACGGTCATCCCGAACAGCGCCTTCCAAATACGTTAAGCGTTAACTTTCATCATAAAACAGGACAAGATATTTTAACGGAAATCCCAGAAATCGCTGCTTCAACTGGATCTGCGTGTCATGCTGGACAGGTGACACTCTCTGCGGTTTTAAAGGCGATGAATGTAAAAGAAGAAATTGGCTGCGGAGCGGTTCGCTTCAGCCTTGGACGAGATACAACGATTGAAGAAATTAATAATGCGCTCTCTTTATTAAAGAACGCGGTCGTTTATTAAAAGAAGTACTGGTTCTTAAATCATTAGCAGCTAAATCTAACTTACTTTCAATTTTTTTATCGAGCACGTCAAGTTGAAATTTATTCTAACTTGGCGTGCTTTTTATTTTTTAAGTTTAAGATTCGCGCTTTAATTTTAAATATTTTTTCTAATAAAGGGTATACACTAATGAAATACAACTAATTTAGGAAGCGGTTTATAATGGGAGGCTTTGTTCATGAAATGGAAAGGAAGAAGAGCAAGCACAAACGTTGAAGATCGGAGAGGCCGAGGAGGAAAAACGCTTGTTGGCGGTGGAATTGGCGGGTTAGTGATTGTTGTAATCGTCATGCTTCTTGGCGGAGATCCAACTGATCTTTTAAACAATACGGCAGATGTAAATCCAGACTCAGCCGTTCCTTATGAAGAAACAGAAGCGGATCGTGAGCTTGCGGAATTTGTTTCTGTCGTTCTTGCCGATACAGAGGACGTTTGGACAGACATATTCAATGAAAATGGATTGGATTATAAAGAGCCAACGCTTGTGTTGTATACAGATAGCGTTCAGTCTGCATGCGGATTATCAAGTTCAGCTGTAGGACCGTTTTACTGCCCCGGCGATCAAAAGCTGTATATTGATCTTAACTTTTATAATGAACTGCAGAATCAGTTTCAAGCACCAGGAGACTTTGCGATGGCCTATGTGATTGCCCATGAAGTTGGACATCATGTGCAAACACTGTTAGGCACGAGTGATGAGACTATGCCGCTTCGTCAGCAGCTTAGTGAAGAAGAGTTTAATAAATATCTTGTCCGTTTTGAACTGCAGGCTGACTATTATGCAGGTGTGTGGGCGCACCATGCCGAAAATATGAATGTACTTGAAGAAGGCGATCTTGAAGAAGCATTAAATGCCGCAAGCGCTGTAGGTGATGATACTATCCAAAAAAAGGCGCAGGGATATGTTGTGCCGGAAACCTTCACACACGGCACTTCGGAACAGAGAAAGAAATGGTTTTATAAAGGCTTTGAAACTGGAACGATCGCTGGAGGAGATACATTTGAAGCAGTAAGTTTTAGCGAGAACAGAAAAGTAGCGCTCTTAAATTAAGAAAATGCTTTTAAATTGAACTGCTCATTTTTGCATGTTAAGAAATTAAAAAGCAGCTGTTATTTTAGCCGAGCTAATCTAGCAGCTGTTGTTTTATTTTCTTTGTAGTTTTCAGCTTTTCTTAAAATTCACCAATCGCTTCTTCTTATGATATATTTAGTTTAAATCATTTTGTTAATTTCTTCTAAGAAAGAAGGGATAGTATGCAGTTAACAATTAGTGCTTCTGGCAACAATGTCAAAGCGATTTCTTATTTGTTGGCTAAAAATCCAAATAACCTTTATGAGAGAAGCCATAAAGGCCATCTCATAAGACTTTTTTATAATAAATTTACCGATTCAGAGCTCAAAGTAACGATATTTGTCACCCCAGATTCTTTAGAGTTGGTAAAAAAAAATTCCAATACATACGATATTACGCATTATATTAATGATCGAGAATTTGCAGTAAGCAGTATTTTTTGTTCTCTTATTCGTTCAGCTCTAGGCACGGCATTAAATGGACAGCCAAAAGAAGAATATGAAAAGTGGGTAAATCATGTTTTTTCATTTACATTTAGTTTTGGTCCAATTGTTTCAAAGCTTTCTGATGGACAAATAAAAAACCTTTTTGAGCCGCTCGGATATGAAGTATTGATTTCTCGGGGCGAAGCTGATTACAGTTTTTCTGTTAAATCGAAAAGCACGGCAAGATATCTTTCCTTAAAAGGAGAAACAACGTTACAAACCGGCTTACGACAGCTTTTTGTGTTAATTCCTGTTTTAGATAACTACAAGCATTATTATATTGATGAAAAAGAAATTGAAAAACTTGAACGATATGGACAAGGCTGGTTAGAAGATCATCCACAAAAAGAATTCATCGTGCGCCAGGCTCTTCGGTTTAAAGACGTATATAACAGCACACAAAAAGATACAAAAAGTAAGAACGAAATCGAACAAGATTATGAAGAAGCAGCCGTTAAAGTTCGTTTAAATGATTTACGATATGAAAAGATTATCGATACAATACAAAAAATAGAGCCTAGAGAAAGTGTTGTGGACTTTGGTTCTGGTGAAGGAAAGCTCTCAGCTCGTTTAGGATTTATAAGTGGTGTAAAAGAAATACTAGCAGTCGAGCCTTCAGAAATTGCCGCAATTCGTGCTTTAAAGCGTTTTGAAAAAGCGAAATATCAAGAAGGGTTTTTGTCGCCAACACCAATGTGGGGATCGCTTTTTTATTATGATGAAACGTTTAAAAATAAAGATATTATCATTTTATGTGAAGTGATTGAGCATATTGATGAAGATCGTCTTCCAAAAATTATGGATACCATTTTTAGTGACTATAAGCCAGCTGTGTTAATTGTAACAACGCCTAATAAAGAATATAACGCTGTGTATGAAATGGAAGAAGCGCTTCGTCATAATGACCATCGGTTTGAATGGAATCGTGAACAATTTCAAACATGGTGTCACGATCGAAGTCAGCATTATCCGTATGAACTGATCTTTGCAGGTATCGGTGAGGAACATGAGCAATACGGATGTCCTACCCAAATGTGTACGTTTATAAGAAAAGAGGTGAATAAATGAACATTGCATTGCCATACGCAGGAATTGTCCTACTTGTTGGTCCGTCGAACAGCGGTAAATCGACATTGTTAAAAAAATTAATCCAACAAAACAAAATAAGAGCTTCTGAAGTTGTTAGCTCTGACGATTTTCGCATATTAGTAAGTGATATTGAATTTATTGATTGGCGTGACAAACCAAAAGAGGAATCAGACAATCTATTTGATGAATATGCAGAGATTTCTAAAGAAGCATTTAGGATAATGGATAAGATCATTGAAGCAAGGTGCCGCTTAAATAAATTAACGTTTATTGATGCCACACACCTTCAGCCTGATGATCGAAAAAGGTATATTGCACTCGCAAGAAAAAATCATGTGCCAATTATTGCACTTGTAATGGATATTCCTCAAGACATCCTGCTTGAAAGAGATGAAAGAAGGAATCATCCGCGAGGAAAACGGCGTATTAAACAGCAATTTCAAGTGTTTAAAAGAGAAAAGCGATTTATAAAAAAAGAAGGATATAAAGCTGTCTATTTTATAAGTGAACCAAACGAGATCGAGCTTATAAGACGAAGCAATCTCCTAGAAATCGCTATAGAAGACGGAATTGACATTATAGGAGATATTCACGGTTGTTATGATGAAATGATTTCTTTATTAGAAAAATTAGGATATGAAAAAAATGAAGAAGACTATTATATTCACCCAGAAGGAAGAAAATTTCTTTCAATTGGTGACATTATGAGCCGCGGTCCTCATTCTCTTAAAACGATGTTATTTTTCTTTCGTCATGTTCAACAGAACCTTGCATATATGATCGACAGCAACCACGGCTGGAAAATTGCACGCTGGTTAGGTGGAAGAAATGTAACATTAGCTCATGGCGATGAAAAAGTGGAAGAAGATTTTAAACGCTATGAAGAAGAGTTTGGAGCAGAACAAACAGAAGAAATAAAAAAGGCATTAAAAGAGTTTCTTTTAAAAGCGCCTTCTCATTATGTGTTTAAAAAGAATGGTGTTTCAACGTTGGTTTGTACGCATGCTGGAATTAAAGACGAATATATTGGAAAACAATCTCATGAAATTAGTGATTTTTGCCGTTATGGCGATACTGACGGTTTTGATCAAAACGGGAAGCCGAATCGAAAAGATTGGTTTGTTCATCATAAAACGAATACGCTTATCATTTGGGGACATGATCCAAAGCCGCAGCCGCTTTTAATAAACAGCACAATTAACATTGATCAGGGCGTTGTGTTTGGCGGCAAGTTAACTGCTTTTCGTTATCCAGAAAAACAATTATTTTCTGTGAAGGCACTTAACGATTATTCAGAGTTTGCTGATAATCCATTAAAGAAGTGGGAAGAGCAGCGATTAGCGTCGCCAAATATTAATAAATTTATTAACGGTTATTCTGTGTTAACGGAATACGGAGGGGAAATCACTCTTTATCAAGAACATGTAAAACCAGCAATTGATACGATTTCACATTTTACCATTCCAATTGAACAGCTAATTTATATTCCGCCAACGATGAGTCCAACTCCTCATACGTCTTCTTATGAAGATTATCTTGAGCATCCAAAAGAGGCAATTGATTATTATAGAAGCCAGGGAATACAGATGATGATTGCCGAGAAAAAACATATGGGCAGCAGAGCGATTTTATTTTTATTTAAAAATGAAGCTTCTGCTAAAAAATTCATTGGAATTGAAACGTTAGGTGTGATTTATACAAGAACAGGAAGACGTTTCTTTAACGTTGAAACAAAAAAAGAAATCGTTCTAAAAATCAATAAAGAGCTTCAGGAAAAACGCTATTTCGAAAAATATGATACAGAATATGTTCTAATGGATGCTGAAATTATGCCGTGGAATTTAAAAGCAAAAGAGCTTATCAGTTCTCAGTATGCTCATGTTTCAGAAAATGCAATTTTAGATCGCAGGAAATTAACGCACAAAATCGCTACTGCAGCTGAAGAGAATGAACAATTAAAAATATGGCTCAAGGAGTACGAACAAAAATTAGAAAATGCCGAGATATTTAAAGAAGTATTCCAAAAATACTGTTGGGATATTAAAGATAATAATGATATTCAAATTGCTCCATTTCATATACTGGCTCATAGTAATGAAACGCTTTTTCATAAGCCGCACGTTTGGCATATGGAAATGAACAGAGAGCTTTCTAAGCGTTCAAGCTTGTTTGTAGAAACGGAATATAAAATGATTCGTGATGGAGATAGTGAAGAAGAAGTCATTTCATGGTGGGAAGAGATCACACGTGACGGCCATGAAGGAATTGTTATGAAGCCTGAAACGTTTATTGCCCGCAATAAAGGCAAGCTTATCCAGCCTGCAATAAAGGTAAGAGGCCGCAAATATCTTCACATAATTTACGGCATGGATTATTTACTTCCTGAAAATCTTGTACGATTAAAGAACCGAAACACCGGCAAAAAACAAAAACTCGCATTACGAGAATTTGCCTTAGGGGTAGAGGGAATAAAAAGGTTTGTCAACGGGGAATCGATTGAAAGAGTTCATGAATGTGTACTCGCCGTTTTAGCAATGGAATCTGATTCGGTTGATCCAAGATTATAATAAAAAGAGGTAGTTTCAATTGGAGCTGCCTCTTTATTTGTAAGAGAAGCTGTTTTATATAAAACTGATCAATAACAAAATTCAATAACATCAGAATGTTTTACATATTATTACAAATTTATGACATGCTATTAAAAAACGCTTAGGAGCAAAAATATGCATGTAGTTACTGTCTTCGGTTTAGTCTTCGCAGCATGGAAATGGGGGGACTGGAAAAATATAAGAAACATGCTGCCAACAATATGGTATGTGGTAAGCATGAACTTATTATATCATTTAATAATTGGTGATTATTGGCTTTGGAAATATAACTCTTCCTGGCTTTCGCTAAAAACAATTAATCTTATCCAAACTTTTATTGTATTACCTTCCGTTACTTTTTTGTTTATTAGTCACTTTCCTCATAAATTAAAAAGCAGACTCTTTTATATAGCGGTTTGGATTGTTGGTTCATGTTTATGGTCCGTTCTTTTTTGGAAAACAGGACGATTAAGTTTTCATAATGGATATGAGTGTTGGATGGATTTTCCTTTTTATGTACTTATGTATGGTTTCATTGCTCTTCATGAAAGACATCCACTTCTTGTTTATCTTGCTTCCATTATTGTAGTAACCTGTTATATCTTAATATTCGGTGTGCCGTGGTAATTAGAAGAACATTTTTTATGAACATTTTCAACAAAATAGCAGTAAAAAAGCTCAGGAAGAACCTAAGCTTTTTTACTGCTTGTTTAAACCGCATCTGATTGCTGTTGTTCAGGTTCTTTTTCCGACGTTTTGCTGTTTTTAATGGAAAAAGAAATCAGTAAGCCTACTAACGATACAATAGAAAGAACGATAAAGGCGATATTCACGCCATGCATATCTGGATAAGGAATATCTGGCTGTCCTTTTGCGCTTTCGGTTGTTGTTGTCATGACGGTCACGAGAATAGCTGTACCAACTGATGCGGCGATCATTTTCATTGTATTATCCATAGCTGCGCCGTGAGGAATCAATCGTGACGGCAGCTGATTTAATGCAGCTGTTGAGACCGGCATCATGACCATTGATAAACCGAGCATCCGCAGCCCATACATCATTGTAATAAATGTAAAAGATGTTTCGGGTCCTAAATTCGTAAACGCAAATGATGCCCCTGTAATAATAGTTAACCCGCTAATAACGAGCCATCTTGCACCGATTTTATCAAATATCCGTCCTGTAATAGGAGACATCAAGCCGGTAATAAGGGCGCCTGGTAAAATGGCAAGACCTGCTTCAAACGCTGTAAATTCACGCATGTTTTGCATAAATAGTGGAATAAGTGTTTCTGCGCCAATTAATCCCATAAAGGTAATCATCCCAATAAGAACAGCCTGCGGAAAAATAGCATACTTAAATACTCGAAATTCAAGCATGGGAATTTCCATTTGTATTTGTCTTATGATAAACAAAATAAGGGCGAAAATACCGATCCCAAGAGAGAGAATTGTATTCGTATCAAACCATCCATAATTGCCGGCGGCTGTAAATCCATAAAGCAATCCACCAAACCCAAATGAAGATAAAATAATGGAAGGAATATCTACTTTTGGTTTTGTAACTTCTGTTACATTTTTTAAAGCAAAGTAAGCAATAAGAAGATCAATAAGTGCAATCGGTAAAATAATGAAAAATAAAAGTCTCCATGAGTAATGCTCTGTTACCCAGCCGGATAAAGCTGGACCAATCGCGGGGGCAAATGAAATAACAAGACCGATTAATCCCATTGCTGCGCCTCGTTTATGAATAGGGAAAATCATTAAAAATACTGTCTGCATTAAGGGAAGCATTACACCGGCTCCACTTGATTGAATCATTCTTCCGAGTAAGAGCGTTTCAAAATTTGGTGCGATTCCGGCAACTAATGTACCAAAAGCAAAAATGCCCATCGCTGACATAAAAAGCTGCCTCGTTGTAAAGCGCTGCAGCAAAAAGGCACTTACAGGAATCATAATTCCATTGACAAGCATAAATACAGTCGTAAGCCACTGTGCGCTGTTTGCGGTAATATTCATTTCCTTCATTACTGGTGGAATCGCTGTAATCATCAGTGTTTGATTTAAGATTGCGATAAAAGTTCCTGCAAGCAGAAGTGTGACAATTGTAGACCGCTTATAAGTTGATGGTTCCATTTTCTGTTTCTCCAATCCGTTTTCAATTTCTTACCCCAGAATAGCTTACACTATCTTACAATATTAAGCTATTGAATTGCTCTAAGATTTTCATATTGAATAACCTATAATAAATGGATTAATTTTATAACCAAAAGAATGTTAAGGGAGCATTAATAAAACAGCTGACAGGATGAGTTTCTCTAACCTGTCAGCTGTTTATTTTTTAGTGAAGACCCTTATTTTTTTCTAATACATTTTCAACAAATTCGGTAATCACAATATCTGCTTGTTCACTTTGCAGGGCATCAGCTAAAATTTGTTCTGCTTGCTGTTGTTCCTTAATGTCGTATTCGTTCATAATACCTTTTACATAATACTGTAAGATTCCATCTAAATTTTCCAACCTTCAACACTCCTTATAAGTTCAAGTCCTTATTATGAAGTTTACCCAGAATTTTAATGAAATAATGAAAAAACCTCTCCAATTGTTTAAATTGGAGAGAGGGTTGTAGGAAGTTCATCTGGACAATTAAAGAAAGGTATCGTGTTTATGTTATTCATACTAGCTTTTAACAACTTGTTCTTGAAGTGGAAAATTAACAAAAAAGATTGTCCCTTGGTCACTTGTTCTTACATCGAGCTTGGCGTTATGGCGAGAAACAACGCTGTGGCATACAGATAAACCGAGTCCTGTCCCTTGTACTTTTGTACTAAAGAAAGGAGTACCGATTTGATCAATGAACTCTTCTTTGATTCCGCAGCCTTGATCTTCTACTTCCAATATGACTTCATGATCGCTGCAATATGTTTTAATCGTCAGCATGCCGCCAGCAGACATTGCTTCTAATCCATTGATTGATAGATTTAAAATTAACTGACGTATTTCTTTTTCATTTAGGCTTAGCGGCGGGCATTGTCCTAAATCAAGGCGGATATATTTATTCGCATACATTGCTTTGGCTTGAATTAACGGAAATAACGTTTCAATAATATCGTCAAGCTTTTTTAGGCGATGTTTAGCCGGATTTGTTTTTGAAACGGTTAGAAACTCAGTAATAATGTTATGGGCCCGGTCCAATTCTTCAATCATAATATCAATATGTTCTTCTGACGGAAAATCTTTTGCCATTTGTAAAAAGCCGCGAATCGTTGTTAGTGGATTGCGCACCTCATGGACAATTCCCGCTGCCATTTCTCCTACTAAATTCAGGCTGTCTAACCGCGTCATTTCTTTTTCCATAAATACTCTCTCTGTAATATCGGTAATGACGCTGAGAAGGCATTTTTCCCCGTGAAGCTCCATCACTTCTGTTGAGAGCAATCCTTCACGTAAATCTCCTGTTTTATTTAAATAGCTGACTCGTTCATTTTGAATAGGATGTTCCAGTTCTGCCATTTCAACAACAGTTTCGCCTATTTCTTCTGAATGAAGAATGTATTTTAGAAAATCGGATGTTTGATTAATAATATCCTCATAATCATTATAGCCGGAATATGTTAACCAGCTTTTATTAACATTAATATAGCGCCAATCTTGTAGAGAACGAAGTGAAACTAAGCATGGAGTGGCTTCAAAAATTTTGCGAAAACGTTCTTCCTCCATCAGCTTTCGTTCTGTTACATCGCGAATCGAACACACATAAATCCTATTTTCTTCTATGCTGGCTTTTCCGATTTGAATGTCGGCAGGAAATTCACTTTGATCTTTTCGCAGTGCAATTGTTTCAATAATTTTTCCTGATTCTTCTTGATTAAAAAAGTTTACAAATAGATTAGGAACAAGTTTATCAATATCATTTCCGATTAATTCTTTTTCCGTATAGCCAAACATCTCGATGATAGTAGGATTAGCGCTTTGTATCATTCCTTTGTCGTTAAAAGTAATAAGTGTATCACTTAACGTTTCTCCAATAACTTTCATCACTTCACTTTGAAACTTGATTTGTTCTTGATAGTTATGGATCTTTACAAAAGCTTCAACTTTCAGTTTTAATGTTTCAGGATGGAATGGTTTAAAAATATAATCAATCGCTCCGGCGTTATAACCTTGTTTGACATGGTCAATTGCCTGATTAATGGCCGTAATAAAAATAATTGGCGTTTGTTCTGACTTTTTACGAGATTTAATTAATTTTGCCGTTTCGAAACCATCAAGTCCCGGCATTTGTACGTCTAGTAAAATAACCGCAAAATCTTCCGTTAACACGTGTTTTAAGGCATCTTCACCAGAAGTTGCACTAATTAAATGATAAGAGGGACTAGCTAGGACGCTTTCAAGGGCAAGTAAATTTTCTGGACGATCATCAACCAATAATATATTGGCTTTTTGGTCGATACTAGTGGATTTTTCGGTATAGTTTTTCATTTGAATCAATCTCCTCATAATACGACTTATGGCTGGTTAAGGTAATAGATTCTTTTTTTCCAAGTCCCAGCACACCGGATAATATCAGGCTATTATAAAATAAATCATGGACACGGTTTTGCAGGGAACTGTTAAAATAAATCATTACATTTCGGCAAATAATGACATGAAACTCATTGAACGAATGATCAACGGCTAAATTATGGAGTGCAAAAACGATATTTTTCCTGAGAAAAGGATGAAAAACGGCATCTTCATCTTTAATGGTGTAATATTCGCTAAAGGCTCTTATTCCTCCTGAATTTAAATAATTTCTAGTGTACAGCTGCATTTTCTTTAGAGGGAATTTCCCTTGCTTTGCTGTTTGTAAAACAGTTTCATTTATATCTGTGGCATAAATTTTTGCTTTTTCATGCAAACCTTCTTCGTGTAAAAGAATAGCCATTGAATATACTTCTTCACCTGTGGAACAGCCTGCATGCCAGATACGAATGGAAGAGTATTTTTTTAACATTGGGATCACTTTTTCACGAAAAGAACGATAAAAACTCGGATCGCGAAACATTTCTGTTACATTAATTGAAAAATCACTTACTAACTTTTTCAATATGTCAGGGTTATGAAGAACTTGTTCCTGCAGGCCGGAAATACTTGATAGTTTTTCGGCATGAACACGATGCCAAACCCTTCGCTGCATGGAAGAGAACGTATAGTTTCGGAAATCAAAACCATAATGGCGGTAAATCGCTTCAAGCAAAAGTTCAATTTCAATTTTTTCTAACTCATCGTCTTTCAGCTGCACTGTTATTTCTTTTTTTACTTGTTTATTAATTGAAACCCCCGCCTATCTGTATAACCAAACTTGTATTAACGAGAAAAGTTGATCTAAATCAACAGGTTTGCTGATGTAATCAGACGCTCCAGCTTCAATGCATTTTTCCCTATCATGTTTCATTGCTTTCGCTGTTAGCGCAATAATTGGCATCATTTCGTATTCTGGTATTTGGCGAATGACACGAATGGCTTCATAGCCATCCATCTCAGGAAGCATAATATCCATCAGAATAAGGTCAATGTCTGGATTATCTTTGAGTACGTTAATTCCTTGTTTACCGTTATCGGCGAAGACGACTTTCATATGTTTGTTCTCGAGCGCTGTTGTAATCGCAAATATATTTCGCATATCATCATCCACAATGAGAATTTTCTTTCCTTTTAAGAGCGGTTTCGCGTCTTGTATGTCAGGAAGAGTTTGCTTACAATCGTCAGAAACAGCAAGCGCTGCTGCGGCCTCATTTTGAAAGGTAATCGTATCAGGGGCGCGATCTTCTGATGGCTGGATTGGTAAATAGAAGGTGAACGTGCTTCCTTTTCCTTTTGTACTTTCCACTTCAATTTCTCCGCCTAATAGATGAGCAATTTTCTGGCTGATCGAGAGCCCTAGGCCTGTACCGCCATATTTTCGGCTTGTCGTGCCATCTCCTTGTTGAAACGATTTAAAGATCCGTTTTTGATCTTCTTTCGAAATGCCGATTCCTGTATCTTTAATTGAAAAAGCGAGAGACCCATCAATATTTTGAAGTTTAGGATGGTTGGCACCGTCTGCTTTATAAATATGAAGAAGTATTTCACCTTTGTCAGTAAACTTAAAAGCATTGGATAATAAATTATTTAATATTTGCTGGAGGCGCTGCTGATCGGTCCAGAGAGTTTCTGGAAGTGTGTCTTCTTTTTCAATTTTAAATGTTAGTTCCTTTTGATTAGCAATCGGTAGAAATTGTCGTTTCGCAAATAAACAAATATCTTTTAAACTCACAACATCAGGAATTACATCTACTTTTCCAGCTTCGATTTTAGATAAATCTAATATTTCATTAATTAAATGAAGCAGGTCATTGCCTGACTTGAAAATTGTATCCGCAAATTCTACTTGTTTTTTAGTAAGATTGCCGCTCTCATTTTCAACAAGCAGTTTTGCTAAAATAAGCAAACTATTAAGCGGCGAACGTAATTCATGGGACATATTTGCGAGAAATTCAGATTTATAATTGGAAGTTAGAATAAGCTCCTCTGCTTTTTCTTCTAGTTCCATTTTTATTTGATTTAATTCTTTTGTTTTTTGTTCAGAGTTTCGATACTGTTCTTCCAGTTTTTCATTGATGCTGATTAGTTCTTCCTGCTGCTGCTGCAGTTCTTCTGACTGTACTTGAAGCTCTTCTGTTAATTCTTTAGAATCTTTTAAGAGATGTTCTGTTTTCATGCGGCTTGAAACACTATCTAACGTAATTCCAACTTGGCTTAATACTTGATTTAGGAAGATTTTTTGAATGGGTTTAAATTCTTTAAAGGATGCCAATTCAATGGCCGCGATAATGTCGCCGTCAAATTCTACTGGTATAATCATAAGATTTGACGGGGAGGAAGCGCCGATCCCAGACGAAATTTGAACATAGTTTTCAGGAATATCGGTAAGTAAAATCGTCTTATTTTCTAATGCTGCTTGTCCAACAAGACCTTCTCCATATCGAAAACTAGGTAAACCAAGTTCCTGGTTGTTGTATGCGTAAGCTGCCACTCCTTTAAAAAAACGCTCGTGTTCAATGCCTTGTTTAATATAAAATACCCCATAACTTGCTTCTACAATTGGTGTAATTCTTGTAATGAACTGCTGTGCTAATGTATGTAAATCATGAATCCCATGAGACATCGTCGCCATTTCTGTAATGTTTGTCTCAAGCCAGCTTCTTTCTTGAAGGGATGCGGCCATTTCATTAAAAGCTTGCGCAATATCTTCAAATTCATCTTTTGAATTTACTTCAATATGCGTTAGTTCGGATGCTGTACTTGAGCCTGCAGTTAAGCCGGTAATCACTTTCATAATCTTAGAAAGATTGCGTGTCATACTTCTTGAAATGAAAAGGCCGATAATAATGGTGAAAATTAAGGCTGTAATGCTTAAAAAGAGGCTCATTTTATTTACATGTTCCACAAGTTTCGTATTTTCTAATGACGCTTCATCCATTAATTTCTGTTGGTTTTCTGTAAGGATTTTTGTTAGCGGGGCCAGCTGTGTTCCTGTTGGTAACACTTTTGTTTTAAAGTGATTTAACGCTTCTTCTTGATCTTGATTTGCTTCAAAGACGATTAACAGTTCTTCATATTTTTTGTTAAACTCTTTATTCAATTTATCTAATTGTAAGACTAATTCTTTATTTTCCTTTTCTGTGACAAGTGATTTGGTTTCCTCGATTAATTCGTTTAAATCTGTATTCGCTGTTTGCAGCTCATTTAAAAATTCTGGACCTCGAGTTAACAGATAACCGCGCAGCCCATTTGTTTGCTGAAGGGCTAATGTGTGCATATCCTTAGCATTGGTTAAAATGGTTACCCGCAGGTTAATTAACTCAGAATAGGAGCTGTTTACCTTATTAATGTAATAATAAAAGGCACCGCTTGTTCCGCCGAAAAAGATAGCTGCGGATAAAAATCCTATAATTAATTTTTTGCTAATTGTAAGCCTCACCGATGATCCTCTCCATTCTAATCTATCACCAAAATAATAGTTCTTTTTAAGTGTTAAGCACTGTATATACATGTCGAATCGTTACATTAAAAGAAGCTTGATTAATAGAATTATATATTATTTAGTAAGAATGAATGAAATAGTTTGTAAGATTATATAACATGTAACGTTTTTGAAAAAATACAAAAACCTATTTGTGTTCCTTTCTTAGAGCGCTTACAAATTCACGACACAAAATGGACACAATTTAGCCACATTTTGGAGACTGCTTTCGACATACAGACGGTTTTTGCATGTCTTATACTTAAACATGTAAACAGCGTGTTAAAAAAAGTGACATTAAACTAAGGTGGAAAACGATGAACAGTTGGAGGGAGAAAATTATGGTGATGATGGCAATGAAAAATAAAAATCTATTTTCTGAGTATGGAAATCAGTCATGTTATGATGAGATGTTTGATCAATCTGGTAAAGTGAGACCTTTCTATGAAAGACTTTATCAGCAGTTTTCAAAAATGGGCGCAAAAGAGTTAGCAGATCGCAATTTCTTAATTCAATCGCAAATGGTCAAACAAGGGATTACCTTTACATTGTATGGTGAAAATTTAGGGGATATTTCTGCGGAGCGGACGATTCCTTTTGATCTTATTCCTAGAATCATTCCAGAGAAGGAATGGGCGTTTCTTGAAAAAGGCTTAAAACAAAGAGTTCGTGCTTTAAACCATTTTATTTCAGATGTTTATCATGAGCAAAACATTTTGAAAGATGGGATTATTCCAAGAAAAATGATTGTTACAAATCCGTATTTCCTCCCTGAAATGGTTGGATTAGATGTCCCAAACGATGTTTATGTACCACTGTCAGGAATTGATTTAATTCGTAATGAAAAAGGGGAGTATTACGTTTTAGAAGACAATTTAAGAAGTCCTTCGGGAATGTCATATGTTTATAAAAATCGCTCTCTCATGAAACGTCTGTTTCCAGAACTGTTTTTTGACTACAGAGTCCGTGATATTGATCAAGGCTTAAATGATTTATTAAGCAGCTTGCGCAGTTTAGCACCTCATCATAAAAAAGATCCACTTGTTGTACTGCTTACGCCTGGTGTTTATAATGCCGCTTATTATGATCATGTCTTTCTTGCTCAAGAAATGGGGATTGAACTTGTGGAAGGAAGAGACTTAGCTGTGGTTGATCAAAAAGTTTATTTAAAAGGAATCGAAGGACTTCGTCAAGTTGATGTTATTTATCGCCGTATTGATGATGAATTCATTGATCCGCTTGCGTTTCGTTCTGATTCTGTCCTTGGGGTGCCTGGATTAATGAATGCTTATCGTGCTGGAGAAGTGGCGCTTGCCAATGCACCTGGAACTGGCATTGCTGATGATAAAGCGGTATATGCTTACGTACCTGATATGATTCGTTATTACTTAAATGAAGAACCGATTTTAAAAAATGTCCCAACTTATATGCTCTCAAAGCCGGAAGAAAGAGAGCACGTTCTTCGTCATTTGCCTGAAATGGTTGTAAAAGAGCGGACACTTTCTGGTGGTTACGGGATGTTAATTGGACCTAAGGCTTCCGAATTAGAGCTGAAAGAATTTGCTGCAAAGATTATTAACCACCCAGAGCGTTATATTGCGCAGCCGACCATCAATTTATCGAGTGCTCCTTCTCTTGCTGGTGAACGCGGGGCTGCGGCTCGTCATATTGATTTACGAGCATTTGTATTTATGGGCAAAGACATTCGAATTGCACCGGGCGGCCTTACGAGAGTAGCGCTGAAAGAAGGTTCTCTTGTCGTCAATTCGTCTCAAGGCGGCGGCACAAAAGATACGTGGGTCCTTTAAAAAAATTTTAAATCGAGGTGACTGAAAATGATAAATCGCTGTGCTGAATTGTTATATTGGGTAGGTCGTTATGTGGAAAGAGCTGAAAATCATACAAGGCTGATTGACGTTAATTATCATATGCGTCATGAACTAAAGGGAAAAGAAAATGAAGAAACCTATATGTGGGAAAGATTAATCACAGCTATTGGAGATGAACATACGTTTAAGAGCAGTCATGGTGAGATTAATGAAACAACAGTGATTCAATTTTTAACATTTGATCGCCAAAATCTTAATTCTATTTTTTCTTGTCTCTATCAAATAAGAAGCAATATGCGCGCTTTAAGGCAGCTTCTTCCAGATGAATTGTGGGATATTGTCAATGAATTTTATCTTTGGATGGACAAGCAGAATATACATACACTTACGGCTCAATCGCCATTTATGTTTTATCAACGCGTAAGAGAATGGCTGTCACTTTTTAACGGTACAGCGGACTCTACGATGATTCGTGAACAAGAATGGAATTTTATCCAAGCTGGTAAATATTTAGAAAGAGCTGAAAATACGGTACATATTCTTCAAGCGATTTATACAAATTTTATGAAAGATGGTTCTCTTTTTGTTGACCATAATCATTATAATCGTCTAAGCGTTCTGTTGAAGTCTGTCGGTGGTTTTGAAGCTTTCCGAAAATGTTATGCAGATGACGTTACATTTGCAAAAGTGATTGGATTTATGATGCTTAATGCTAGCTTTCCTCGTTCAGTTAGCTTCGCACTTACATCAATGGAAGCTAATTTACGAGCAATTAAACAGAAAGATTTTGATTTTTCACCGTTATTTCATCAATCAATTGTTTTGTCAAAAGAAATAGATGATATTACAGCCGGAGTTGGTGAAGAATCGGTAGGACTCGAGCAGTTTGCTGAAATGTTAAGGTTATGTGAACAGCTTGGAGCTGTAGTATCGAACACTTTTTTTCGAGAGGAGCTTATTGAAGCGTGAAATTACAAATTTCTCATCTTACAAAATATTCATATCAAGAGCCAGTAGTGGACAGTGTCAATGAAATTAGGCTCTCCCCAAGAACAGACTCTCGTCAATTATGCAGTACGAATTCAATTGTAATTGAGCCAAATGTTTCGCTCTTTTCCTATGAAGACTATTTTGGAAATACTGTTCATTATTTTAATGTCGTTTCTCCTCATAAAGAACTTGTTATTGAATCACAATCGATTGTGGAAACAAGTGAGATTCATCAAAAACAGGCAAGTCAAGTTTCTTATAACATTGAACGCCAAATTTTAGAAAGTGAACAATTTCAAAATAAGTATGCAGAATATTTAATGGAAACAAATTATACCGGCATTACGCCGCAGTTAAAAGCATTTTGTAAGGAAGCGATTGATCCTACCAAAGCAGAAAGTGTCTATCAGCTGCTTGAACAAATTTCAGCGTCCATTTACTCGAATTTCACCTATGACGTCGATGCGACACATGTTCAAACGACAGTAGAAGAAATGCTCCGGTTAAAACGCGGCGTTTGTCAGGATTATGTTCATTTAATGATTGCGGTTTGCAGACTCTATCATATACCTGCAAGATATGTGAGCGGTTATCAATTTATAGGTGATTTAAATAACAGCGATGAAACAGAGGTTCAGCACGCCTCCCATGCATGGCTCGAAGCATATGTACCTTTAGTGGGCTGGGTAGGGTTAGATCCTACCAATAACGGTAAAATTGATTGCCGTTATGTGAAAATTGGTCACGGGCGAAACTATGGTGATATCGTTCCAATTAAAGGAATTTATCGCGGCGGTGAAAAACAGGATTTAGAAGTAACAGTCGATGTAAAGAAAGTAAATGATTGAAAGCAGTTAACCATTATAAGAAGCGGCTTGTCATTGTTGTATAAAAAATTCATGAAAACAGGACGGAGGTATTCATGATGAAACAATATGTGTTTTCGTTTAGTACACATAGTCTTGATTTCAATTCGAGAGAATATAAAATTGAGGCACCAGGAATGATGGATGCATTAATGAAGGTTAAACATATAAAAGCAAATGTTGAAGCAGAAATTTCTTCAACCGTTCACATTCATTTTAAAGGGATTGCATACTCAGAATGAATGGATTTAACGTAAACACAATCCTATTAGTCTATAACTCATCCTAAATCCAAGCATAGTGATGAGTTTTTTTATATTAAAAAAGAAACATAATAGGAAGAAAAGAGGCTATTCATACAGCGAATTTAATATATGGTTATTATGTCAGGGTTTTGTATAAAAAAGGTGCCTATCATTTTCATGATAGGCACAGTACGGAGAGTAAGAGAAAAACTGTAAGCAATGGGAAATGTTTCATGGCTTATTTTGATTATAGCATTTTCTAATTAAACATCCATTGGTTTTGTTACGTTTTATCTCATACTTTCTACAATAAATCTAGTTAGGGAAAGTCAAGTGAAATAGTTTTAAAAATATTAGAAAATTTCAATAGCTAATATAGACAGGACAAAAGTCATAGTTTACTCTAAGATATAGGGACTTTGAAGTCGAATCTGTATCTGGTCACTTGGATTCGGTGGAGTGAGTAGTGCAACTGACCCTTTCTTTTTATGGAAAGAGGTTCTTCTTTATGCTTAATGATTTATAGATTTATTTTTTCTAGAGAGAGGTGAATATGTTGGCTGTAAATGACTTTAGTGATTTGCAGTACGAATTAACGCAATTGAGAATCGAGCACTGGCTGCATCAAGAGCTGTTTTCTTTTCAATGGTGGATTCTTGTCTTTACCTTTATCGTTCCATGGCTGATATGGTGGAAACTTGTTGATAAAAAAAGAATAATCGAAATTATGCTTTATGGAATTATTCTCATGTACATTGCTACAATGTTAGATGCAGCGGGAACAGAATTAAAGCTGTGGGAATACAGTTATAAAGAAATTTCTCTCTATAATCGCTTAATGGCTGTTAATATAGGAGCCTTACCTGTTATCTATATGATTATTTATCAATATGCTAATAATTGGAAGCGTTTTATTTTTGTCAGTGTGATAACGGCTGCGGCTTTTTCATTTGTTTTTGAACCATTTTTTCAATGGATTGGAATATATAATACCTATCATTGGAAATCGATTTACTCATTTCCCATATACATATTACTTGGTGTGCTTATAAAAGGTTTAATCGAAAAGTGTAAAAAAGTTGAAAGTTCTTTTAATTAAAATAATCATTAACAAAAGGTTATCTTATCTTCAAATATAGGATAACCTTTTATTAATTTGCATGGATGCACTAAAATTTTTGAAAAACTTCACAAGGATTTCATAATTTTAATTTACAATGACTTTTGGATCGTAAAAAGTTGGTATAGTATTAAACACGAAAGGATGGATGCAGCATGAAAAATATACTTATACTCGTTTTCTCAATTGCTGCGCTTGTTTTAAGCGGATGCGGTAATGATGATACACAAAATCAAGCTGAAAATAATGAACAACTGCCGCAATTGATAGAGGTCAACCTTAGTGTCAATCCTGAAAATCCTCAGCCAAATGAAGAGGTTACACTGCAGGCGGTCGTAACCCAGGGCAGTGAAAAAGTAGACGATGCAGATGAAGTCGCGTTTGAAGTGTGGAAAGATGGCGAAGAAGAGCATGAAAAGATTGAAGGAAATCATCAAGGCGGCGGCCTTTATTCAATTACAAAGACGTTTAAGGAAGCAGGCGTTTATTATGTTGTCTCCCATGTAACAGCAAGAGATATGCACAACATGCCGAAAAAAGAATTTGTTGTTGGTAATATAGAGAAGCCGCAGGAAACAACGGATGAAGAAGCTCATCATGAAGGAAATCACGAAGAACACGATGCGGATGATAGTCATAGTGAAGATGATCATGCCGTTGAAAATCATCATAGTGGTGGACTGGTGATGCAGTTTATGTCTGAAAATAAGCTTCAATCAGGAAAAGAAACAGTGTTAACAGTACATTTACTGCAGGATGATTCTCCGCTTTCAGAAGCAGATGTAAGGTTTGAAGTTTGGAAAGAAAATGATGAAAAGCATCAATTTATTGAAGCGGCAGAAGGGACAAAAGGAGAATACAAAGCGAACACTTCATTCTCAGCTTCAGGTAAATATTATGTGAAGGTTCACGTTAAAAAAGATGATTTACACGATCATCAAGAAAACACGATTACCGTTCAGTAAAATCTCTTACAGGTTGACTCATTAGGGCATGTATCGATGCTTTTGAGTCAACTTCTTTTATAGTTTAAGATATAAATGAGTTTATTTAAGTGGGGAGTTCTTTTATGAAAAAACATAGATGGCTGTTCGTAATGGTTTCGTTTTTCCTGCTGCTTTTT
Organism: Bacillus taeanensis; assembly: GCF_003318295.1. Classification (GTDB taxonomy): domain Bacteria; phylum Bacillota; class Bacilli; order Bacillales; family UBA6769; genus Maribacillus; species Maribacillus taeanensis. The sequence goes on along the minus strand of NZ_QOCW01000009.1, from coordinate 98,610 downwards.
GGCTGTCAGCAAGAAAGCATTTCAGTTCCAGACTCAGTGGATGATGTTTTACTGCTGTCGCATTTAAAAGAGCCGATGTTATCTTATATTAATTTAAATGATAAAAAAGTTATTGAAACAACTGAAATCGAAAATAGGATCACAGATATGAAAAAAATTAATAAAGAACATGTTATTTTAGCAGGGGAAAACGAGGAATATTTATATAAGCTTTCTTTAGAAAATGGAAATGTTGAGCGAATCGCTAAAGTAGGAAAAGGAATGAATAAAATGCTGTATGACTCTAAAAATAAGCTTCTTTTTTTAGCTGACAGTGCGAATAACAACATCCATTTTTTAAACGTTGAAACTAATCACGTAACAGCTAGTGTTTCAGTGGATGAATTTCCATTATCCATGGCATTGAATCCAGTAAAAAACTACTTATATGCTGCAAATACAAAAAGCGGGACTGTATCTGTTATTGATATTCATCAAAAAGAAGTAGTATCCAGTTTTCCTGTTGTGGGGCGGCCAAACGGATTGTTATTTGATGGACAATACCTATGGGTTGGCGGACACGGAGCTTATGGAGAGTTAAACAGTGCTGTTTATATATACAATCCTGAAACTGGAGAAGAAATTGACCGAATTGAAGTTGGGTTAATGCCTGTTGATCTTTACAGTGATTCAGAAAATGCTGCTGTTTATGTGCTTTGTCACGGCTCCCATCAATTGTTTGAAATTAATGAGAAGACAAGAATTGTGAACGAAGTTATTTCAGTTGGAAGTAATCCAAATGCGCTTACGGGTGATGAAAACATGCTTTATGTAACAAGCTTAGATGAAAATACGCTTTCCTTTATTAATCGGGAGTCCTTTAAACTAGAAAAAGAATTAAACGTAGGAAACAGTCCTCACATGATGATTTTTGGAGGGGAAAATAAATGAGCGGATATAGCATTTTAATCGCAGATGATGAAGCTGAGATGGTTTCCCTGTTAACATCTTATTTAGAAAAAGAAGGATATAGTGTTTATCAAGCACAGGACGGCTATGAAGCTGTAAAGCAGGTAGAACGAGAGAGTGTCGATCTTGTTGTGTTAGATATTATGATGCCTCGTATGGACGGATTTACAGCATGTAAAAAAATACGTGAAAAATCGACGATTCCAATTCTGATGCTTACGGCAAAAGGTGATGAATGGGACCGGATTCATGGACTTAAAATCGGTGCAGATGATTATATGGTAAAGCCTTTTAGTCCGAAAGAATTCATTGCCCGCGTTGAAGCATTGTTAAGACGAACGCATCATTTTAAAAATGCTTCACAATCGTTTCTTACATGTAATGAATTATTAATTGATATAAATCGTTATTCCGTAAAAGTTAATCAAGATGATGTGAATTTAACGCGTAAAGAATTTCATCTATTAGCCTTTTTAGTAGAAAATAAAGGGCAGGTTTTTTCAAGAGAGCATTTGTTTGATCGTATATGGGGGATGGAAAGCAAAGGAACAACGCGGACGGTTGATACCCATATTAAAACATTACGATTAAAAATAGGAAGTGCCGGTGAGTACATTAAAACGGTATGGGGAGTTGGGTACAAATTCGAAGACTAGGAATAAAACAAAAAATTTGGATGACGCTCTCCATTGTTTCACTTTTTACAATTCTTACCGGTATTGGCTTAACGTTTTACTTATATGAAAAATTTTATGTAGAGAAGCAAATTGAATTATTGCTTATGCAGGGTAAACGATTAGAAGCCGTGTATGATCAAAATGGAAAAGGAGAAGAGTTTCTAAAGCGGGTTCAATGGACAGACGAAGGCTCTGAAGGGAAAGTGATTTTTACAGACGATCCAATGCTGTTAAGTGCGGGAGTGCCCTATGATGAGTATTTTAATACCAACTTAATTACGTTTGAAGAAAGGCAGCAGCTTTTAGCGGGAAAAGAAGTGATTATGATCCGGGAGCATCCAAGGTTTAATCAAGATATTCTCGCAGTAACGATTCCTTTGCTGCAAGAGGAGCTGTTACAAGGAGCCATTTTTTTATATATGCCGCTTGAGGTTGTTTATGAACCTTTTCAATCGATTCGGCTTTTGCTTTTACTAGCGCTCGTATTTGTTCTCTTAATTGTTATAGTCGGTGGGCGTAAAATATCCGATCATCTCATTTCTCCTTTGAAAAAGATGGAAGTGATTTCACATAAAATGATGGACGGAGATTTTACGCAGCGTATTCATATTAAGACACGCGATGAAATAGGCTCTCTTTCCCAATCATTGAATAGTCTTGCATCTTCTTTAGAAAAAGTAGAGCAGCAGCGAAGAGAGTTTTTACAAAATGTTTCCCACGAACTGCGCACACCGCTTAGTTATATAAAAGGATATACAGAAGCGATTCGTGATGGTGTTGTAGTCGACAACGAAGACCGAAATAAATATATGAATATTATTCATCATGAAGTAAGCAGACTGCAGCGGTTAGTAAATGATTTACTTGATCTTGCACAGTTAGAAGGCGATTCATATCCGATGAAACATGAACCACTGTCTTTTGCGCAGTTAACGCTTGATGTCTTAGAACGCTATGAGCTGATTACAAAACAAAAAAACATTAAGATTCAGGAACAATTAGATGATGACATTATTATAGAAGGAGAGGCCGATCGCCTCGAACAGGTTATAAGTAATTTACTTGATAATGCAATTCGCTATACTCTTGAAGGAAAAGAACTATTTATTTCATTGTCTCAACAGCAATCTTCTGCCGTTTTTACGATTCAAGATTTAGGACCGGGAATTTCAGAAGAAGATCTTCCAAAAGTTGTCGACCGTTTTTATCGCGTCAATAAAGCAAGAACTCGAAAAGACGGTGGCACAGGACTTGGACTTGCGATTGTGAATCAAATTGTAAAAAAGCATCGCGGCATATTTTTAATTGAGTCGGAAGAGGGGATTGGAACCACCGTAACCGTTAAGCTGCCGCTGTTGGAGATTTAGAAACCTAAAAAGAGCTGCAAACCTCTGCAGCTCTTTTTAATAGTGAACCTGTTATCGATAAACAGGTCCACCTTTTAATGTTTTTCCGTATTTCAAAAGCCATTGATGCTGGAAATATTCTGTTACCGCAAGTAAAAAACCGGTAAATAACGCAGCGACAAATGGTACATATGCTCCTTCAAAAAACATTGAAATCACATAAACGATAATGGTTGCCGCGATAAAATCTGCAAATGTACTAATCCAAAATGTCCCTGGCTTTAACAAAAATAACTCCATCATATGGCTTGCGAAAGCTAACACTAGACCAACAATGATCGGCTGATAAATTGTGTCGTAACTCATCGTTGGAAATAAGTATGAAGCAAAAATCACGGTAATTGGACATACAACTAATTTGATTAATAAGCCCGTCATGATCATCTCTCCTTTATGCTAAGTATTATTTACCAAATAAACTCTTTTCATGAATATGAAGAGTTAGGGAAAATCATCATAACTAAGTAAAAAGGATTAAATTTTATTTCATATTTTGTTAATATTTAGTATAATTAAATGGTAGAAACAGGAGAAGTGGAAATAAATGAAAAATAAGGATGAAAAGCCAATCCATTACGATGGAAGCGCTATAAACAGTGTCGAGCTTATAAGTGAAAAATTTTATAAAGAGTTGGTAATTAAACCGAATCATGTAGAAAATAAGGTAGTGTATCCGTGTTTTCCTTACTTAAATGAAAAAAACTATCAGTAGTGTTTTAACGAAAAAAGAGGCTGATGCAATAGGGTACAAACCTATTGCATCAACCTCTTTATCACTATTAAAATTCGTTAGCAGCTGCTGTAGCTTTTACTAAACCTTCTTCAATAATTTCTTCCGCTTGATCAGGGAATTGGTTATGTCCTTCAATAACGACAGATGTTAGATCCTGCACGCCCCAGAAGTTTAACATTGTTTTTACATAATTGACAGCCATTTCAGCAGCTTGCGCTGGACCTTCTGAATATACACCGCCGCGCGCATTTAACAGCGCAACTTTTTTGTCAGTTAGTAAGCCAACAGGACCTTCTGCTGTGTAGCGGAACGTTTTGCCTGCTTGTGCTAAATAATCTAAATACGTGTGCAGAACTGCAGGAATTGTAAAGTTCCAAAGCGGGAAGGCAAACACAACTTTATCTGCTTCAAGAAATTGATTTAAATATTTCGTTACTAAATTCGCTGCTTCTTGTTCAGAAGGCGTTAATTCCATTTCTTTTGCCAGCTTAAACATTGCCGTAATTTTCTCATTATCATAATAAGGTAAATTTTCTTCGAATAAATCAAGCTCGATCATTGTATCTTCAGGATGAGACTCTTTGTAGCTTTCAAGGAACGTATGATAAAGCATAACGCTCACCGCTTGTTCCATTGGTCGATTATTTGCTTTAATAAATAATACGTTTGCCATTTATAAAACCTCCATAAAATAAAATATTGAAATTGAAAGGTTGTTATAGCAACCTTTTGTTCAAAAAAATAAGTTGTTACAGCAACTATAAGAGCAGAATGTCCTTAAAAGATTATGTGTGGACATTCTTATTAATTTTTGAAAGAAGTCTTTCTAATTGCTGTACTTCTTCGTTTGAAAGACCTTTACACACGATTTTATCAAACTCTTCGGCGATTGGAAGTACTTGTTCACCAAGCTTTTTCCCACATGGTGTCAGATAAAGTCTTACAGAACGGCGGTCATTTGGACAGCCAATTCGCTTAATCAACCCTTTTTTCTCAAGGTTAGAAGCCATTCTTGCAATGTTTGTTTTATCTTTATCCAGCTTTTGAGCAACTTCATTTTGCGTTAGTCCGTCTTTTTCCCACAGCAGCATCATCACTAAATTTTGCTCCGGTGCAAGGTTAAAGGGCTCTAACTGTGACTTAATAAAGCTCGTAAGATTTAAATCAGTTTGATGAATTTTAATACTGATATACTCTTGTAAAAGCTTCAAAGAGATCCCTCACTTTTAGTTGCTATACATACTAATTACAAAGGTAAGTATATAAAATTTAATTCTTCATGTCAATTAGAAAACTTGAGTGCAAACGCTTGCTTTTACGCATAAAAAAAATTACTATTGAAAATGGAGGTGGAGAATATGCAAAATTTTGAATTTCAAAACGCTACAAAGCTTATTTTTGGTAAAGACACAGAAGAAGCAGTCGGAAAAGAAGCGGTTGTTTATGGGAAAAAGCTTCTTTTGCATTATGGCGGCGGCAGCATTAAAGAAAGCGGCTTATATGATCGCGTTGTAAAATCACTGCATGAGCAGGGCATTGAAATTATCGAGCTTGGCGGTGTAAAGCCAAATCCTCGCGTAAGTCTTGTAAGAGAAGGCGTGAAGCTTTGTAAGGAAAATGAAATCAACTTTATTTTAGCAGTCGGCGGCGGAAGTGTGATTGACTCTGCGAAAGCAATTGCCGCTGGTGTGAAATATGATGGCGATGTGTGGGACTTCTTTACAGGGGAAAGCGTCGTAACAGACTGCTTACCGCTTGGGGTTGTATTAACTATTCCTGCTGCTGGAAGTGAAACAAGCGGGGGAACAGTTATTACAAATGAAGAGGGCTGGTACAAGCGCGCAACAGGTCATAACTCAATGAGACCTCAGTTTGCAATTTTAAACCCAGAACTTACATATACACTGCCTTCTTATCAAACAGCTTGCGGCATTACGGATATGATGGCACATATTTTAGAACGTTATTTTACAAATGAAAAAAATGTTGATCTTACAGATCGTTTATGTGAAGCAGCATTAAAAACAATCATTAATCATGCACATACAGTACTAGAAGAGCCAACGAACTATAATGCACGTGCAGAAATTATGTTAGCGGGAACAGTGGCCCATAATGATTCATTAAGCACAGGACGCATTGGTGACTGGGGAAGTCATGACATCGAGCATGAAATTAGCGGGATTTATGATATTGCGCACGGCGCAGGCCTTGCGATCGTCTTCCCAGCATGGATGAAATATGTGTACAAGCACGACATAAACCGCTTTGTCCAATTTGCTAATCGCGTTTGGGACGTTGAAATCGATTTAAATGATCTTGAAAAAACCGCGCTAAAAGGCATTGAAAAAACAGAACAATTCTTCTCTTCAATCGGCATGCCGGTCACACTTCAGGAAGCAAACATCGGTGAAGAGCATTTTGCAGAAATGTCGAAAAAAGGTACAGAAAGAGGCCCGCTCGGCAACTTTGTGAAGCTTTATGAAGATGATGTTCATCATATTTTAAAATTAGCGAAGTAAGTACAATTCTAACTTAATAATGATGAATTTAAGAGTGTAAAACAATTAAACTTTAGATGAAAACACATGACATTTCCACCAGGAAATGTCATGTGTTTTTTGTTAGTTTGCCATGTGAATTGATGGTTCCGAGAAGATAAATTTATGTAAATCTAATTATATTTTAATATTTTGATTATTCAGAGTATAATTTATTACCCTAATCAGTCACCTCCTCTAAACGTGGAATGAAGAAATCTAATATTTAAAGGGGAATTTTTCATGGCTTATTTTGATATTAGCATGCTTTGATTCGATAAACGCTAATTTTGTTATGTTTTTTATCATCCTTTTTATAATTAGATTTAGTAGAGGTAGATTTGAGTATGATTTAGTTTGATAAAGTTCATGTTAAAAAACTTCTATAATTCTATTAAATTCGATAAATTTTGAATGCATCTAGTTAGAAAATCCCTAAAAAAGTGATTATTACTTTAAAATAAACAAAAAATTTAGAATAATTTGTCATTTAATGTTACAAATGAGTGGTCAATCATAACAAAGTGAATCATAATTATAAATGTAGAATCTAAAAATAGTGAGAGAGGGACAGAACCATAAGAAAAATCACATTTAAATTAGCGAAATTCTATATAAAAACGGGGCCATGTTAATCTGAAATTCGCATAATTTCTTCAAAGATACCACTCGTTTCTACATTGGAGTAAAATGGATGTGATTTCGAGAAGTATTTAGAGAGGCAGTATCATTCTTACCTTAGGGGGTAGGGGGCATAATTTGTATAAAGAAAAACAGTCATATTAGGATCTAAGAATAGGTTGTTAAAGTGTAACCGGTTGTGTCCTAGCTCTTATTATTTTTAGCGTTCTTAACAAATAGATTTATCATTTGAATTTAAAAAATTTTAAGAAAGGAGGAGATGAAAGTGATTTTAGAATCGACTGAAGAGCATTATAAGTTACTCAAGGGTTTATGTTTTTTAGAAGAAATAAGAAATGTGGTTAGTATTGATGGACAAATGATGGATATTGAGAATCATTTGTACAACTTTGTAAAAGAACAGTATCGTGAATTAGAAGAACTAGAAGAATATCCTGTGGCTTCAGTACTTTAGGAGCTTAATAAGCCGTCCTTCAACACTTTTCTTATTTTAGTATTATCAACATGTTCTTCATATATCTTTCTTTTTAAATATACGAAATTGCTCCATTATAAGAAGATCCCTCTTCCATTCACTTTTAGGAAGAGGGACTTTTATTATTTTCATCTATTTTTTTTGGTATAAATACATACTCATAAAGCAAACAAGTTAAATCTTACCTACAAGCAAGCTTTCTTTAAGGACACCCTTTTATGATCACCACCTTCTCCAGCTTAGTTTTAGACAGCTTCTACTTGTTCGTTCCCTTTGCACATAAATGTTTTTGTTCTTCCGCTTACAATGGTTTCTAGATAGACAGGTTTTCCCCATAAAAAGGTTAGATAAGGTAATGTTTTTTCAACATAGCTAAGATCAAGGTCAATTCCCTCATGTTTATGTTTAATTAACAATTCTCCATTTTGATTATAATCACCGTCAAGAACAACTAAATAGGGAAAGCCGCCATTTACTTTTTGGGAAAGTAAATTTTGTTTAATAGTATTCCATTCTTTATTTGTAATCACATAACTGTTGTCGCGTTTGCCGTATAAATACATATCTGTTTCTGCTATAAGGTCTTTTGTCAAATAATTACGGAGAAAGGAGAGGTCATTATTCATTTCTCGAACTTCAAAAAGAAAGGCTTGTCCATAGTTTTTTTCAAGGGATTCAAACATTTTTAACCCTAAAAAGTAAGGATTAATGCCGTGGGGGGAAGGGCGGATAACGCTCGCATTCACTTTTGCAAAGTTAATGAGGTCATCCTCTGAAAGCTCAAGTTCCCGCATAATTCGAATATGCCAATATGTTGCCCAGCCTTCATTCATAATCTTTGTTTCAATTTGTGGCCAAAAGTAATACATTTCTTCCCGGAGCATATACACAATCTGCTTTTGCCATGATTGTAATGATTTACTGTTTTCAGCGATAAAGGATAAGAGATCTTTTTCCTCATGAGCATGTTTATCATTTGATTTAACGCCTTGAGGTCCCCCAGTATGATAAGCATACCAAGGATTAATATGCTCTTGAATGGCGAGCACTGCATCAAGCGTATGTTCCACATCTGTTAACCCGTATTCAAATTCCATCTCATGAATTTGTTTTGCGTAAAGGGCCATTGTATTGACCATGTCACGATTTGTTAGAGAGAAATAAACATTGTTTTTAAAAAAATCGCTGTGTCCAAGAACGTGTGCAGCAATTAGTTTATTTTGAATAAGTGTATTGTTTTCGAGTAAAAATGCATAACATGGATCAGAGTTAATAACAAGTTCATAAATTTTACTTAAGTTAAAGTCATAATCCATTTTCATTCGACTAAATGTTTTTCCAAAACTCCAGTGAGAAAAACGGGTAGGCATTCCATAAGCACCTATAGAGTAGAGAACATCTGATGGACAAATTTCATAGCGCATTGTGAAAAAATCAAGGCTTTTCTCTGATGCAATAGTAGTAATTTTATCAATACTTTCCGTTAAATCAATCATTTCCTTTTCTTTCATCAAAGCACCTCCATTATTGCGATGCGGCTTTCATTTTGTCGCCGAAAAAAGATTTTAGAGCACTATAGACATCACTTTTTTCTCGAATGCTGCTCGTAATAAATGAGGGATCAGTTATTTTATTCATTTCTGCCGAAAGCTTTGACGAGCGATTAAAGGGATTGATTTCACCATAACCTGTCATATTACATTTTTTAATTAGTTCTTTGACAAACTGAATAGTTTTTTCATTGTCTGCATACCAGTTATCACCATCAGAAAAGTGAAATGCATAATTATTATATGCTTCTTGCGGATAGCGGCTGTCGATGATTTCATTTGCAAGTTTATAAACAGAAGAACATTTCGTACCGCCGCTTTCACCTTTTGTGAAAAAATGTTCCTCGGATACTTCTTTTGCTTCAGCATCGTGCGCTAAAAAGACGATTTCAACTTTTTGATAATTTGTTCTTAAAAAACGAACCATCCAAAAGAAAAAGCTCCTGGCAATATATTTTTCAAATGTTCCCATAGAGGCTGACGTATCCATCATCGCCAGTACAACAGCATTAGTCGTCGGTTTCTCTTGTATTTCCCATGTTTTAAAACGCAGATCATCTTTTGTAATTTGAAGGCCAGTGTTTTGTGTTTTATGTCTTGATTGTCGTTTAATGGTTTCAAAGATTGTTCGCCGTTTATCAATATTTCCTATAATTCCTTGCTTTCTAATATCATTAAATGAGATTTCTTCATGGGTAAGCTCGCTTTTTTGCTTTTCTTTCAAATTTGGGAGCTGCAAATCCTCAAAAATAAGTTCTGCAATTTCATCCATGCTTACTTCTGCTTCATAATAGTCTTCTCCAGCTAGATCACCAGGCTTTTCTCCTTTACCTTGCTGTGCTTCTCCTTTTTCACTTTGGCCGAGGACATCACCGACATTTGAATCCCCGTTTCCTTGACCAACTCTTTGCTGATCATCTGAAGAAAAACGAAATTTATACTGTTTAATAGAGCGAATAGGTACTTTAATTTTTTCGGAATTTGAAGACATAATAATTGATTCTTCACTTACAATATCAGCAAGGTTTCTTTTAATCGCATCTTTTATCTTCTGTTTATGACGTTTCTGATCAATATCGCCTTTTCTGTGAAGTGACCAGTCGTCGCGCGATAGTATAAAAAGTGGTTTCATCTCCATTTTCATCACCCTATCGATTTAGTAAGCTGCCGACGTATTGAAGAAGTTCATTGGCACATGTCGGACAGTATCCATGGCTGTCCATTAAACGTTTTGAAACTTCATTAATACGTTTTAACTGCATTTCATCTGGCGTTTTTGAAGAGGTAGTAATTTTAACAACATCTTTTAAGTCTGAGAATAATTTTTTCTCAATCGCATCTTTTAATCCTTCATGAGAGGTATAATCAAATGTTTTTCCTTTACGAGCGTATAAAGAAATACGTATTAATATTTCTTCGCGAAAAGCTTTTTTTGCATTTTCAGAGATTTGAATTTGTTCTTCAATGGACCGCATCAATTTCTCATCCGGGTCAATTTCTTCTCCAGTAATAGGATCGTGCATTTTATTGCTGTGGCAGTATGCTTCTACATTATCAAGATAATTATCAAGCAGGCTTTTAGCAGATTCTTCAAATGAATAAACAAAAGCACGCTGCACTTCATTTTTGGAAAGTTTATCGTACTCTTGTCTTGCAATTGTGATGAACTGCATCATTCTCTCCACTTCTTCAGTTGAGATGGAAGCGTGTTGCTCAAGTCCATCTTTTAATGCTTTTAATAAATCAAGCGCATTAATACATGTTTTATTTCCCTTTAATAAAGCGCTTGAAATGCGGTTTATTACATAACGGGGATCAATGCCAAACATTCCTTCGTTCTTTGCTTCTTTTTTAAGTTCCTCAATGTCTTTATTCATATATCCTTCAAGTATTTCTCCGTCATAAAGATACATCTTTTTTAGTTGATCAACATTTGCTTTTTTGGAAGGCTCAAGTCTTGTAAGAACAGAGAAGATAGCGGCAGTTTTTAAAGCATATGGAGCGATGTGGACGTGTTTTAAGTCACTTTGACCAATAAGTTTTTCATAGATTTTTTCCTCAGCACTTGCTTTTAAATTATAGGGGATTTTCATAACGAGAATACGGGAGTGGAGTGCTTCATTTTTTTTATTGCTAATAAAATGGCGGTATTCAGTTTCATTCGTGTGGGCAACAATCAGTTCATCAGCACTAATTAATGCAAATCTTCCTGCTTTAAAATTTCCTTCTTGGGTAAGAGAAAGTAAATTCCAAAGAAATTTCTCATCGCATTTTAGCATTTCCTGAAATTCCATTAAGCCTCGGTTTGCTTTATTCAATTCCCCATCAAAACGATAGGCTCTTGGATCAGATTCTGAGCCATATTCGCTGATTGTTGAGAAATCAATGCTGCCTGTTAAATCTGAGATATCTTGTGATTTTGGATCTGAAGGAGCAAATGTACCAACTCCAACACGGTTTTCCTCTGAAAAGATAATGCGTTCAATGGGCATATTTTCTATGTTTCCATTAAATTCTTCTTTCACTCGCATCCGGCAAATAGGGCATAAATTTCCTTCAATTTTAACTTGTAAATCTTGCTCGAAATTTGCTCTTAGCTGTTCAGGGATCAGGTGAAGAGGTTCTTCGTGCATTGGACAGCCTTTTATAGCATAAACGGCGCCATCCTTTGTTCGTGAAAATTGTTCTAAACCTTTTTTAAGCATTGTAACAATGGTTGATTTTCCTCCACTTACAGGTCCCATTAACAGAAGCAGTCTTTTTCTTACGTCAAGTCTTCTCGAGGCAGGGTAGAGATATTCGTCAACAAGCTTTTCGATAGATTCATCAAGACCAAAGAGGTTTTTGCTGAAAAATTTATATTCGGTATACTGTTCATGTTGCACTGTTCCGGCTGCTTTTATCATGTCATAAATTCTAGTATGAGCTGGCATAGCAATACGCGGGTTTTCTTTAATTAGTTCTAAGTAATCTCCAAAAGAGCCTTCCCAATGCAAAGTTTCTTCCTCTTCTTGGTAAGCATGAAGCATGTCTAATAAATTCATCGTTTATTCATACCCCCTAAAAATAAACTTTTAATGCTGAATACTTTTTAAGAAAATAAAAAGCACTCACTTAAAGGTTCAATCATGCATATGCTGGCTTGAACATAACATAAACGTAGGATAGGAACCTAGTAGAGTACTTAACGTATAAATTGCTACTTGATATTATTATACCATATAACTGACGTTGTCGTGATTTACTGCAAATAATCAAAAGGATTCGCTATCGAATTGCCGGTTCTGCTGCAAAGATAAAATAAAAGAGAATAAAGCGCATATATTCCTAGCGAAATTTTATCTCATGCTGCAAGCCCAAACAATTGATGGATGAATTCTTTCTAATTTTGGACAGACTGATTCCGTAAATCAACTTGTTCTTTTTTGATCATATGCATGGCTTCTACTCCCGAAAGAATGGATGTAGCTGTGTCGAAAGCCTTGAAACCTAACTATAGTAAGGACTCGTTTCTTAATGAATCGATGATCCTGTTCTATTATGTTGTTAAGATATTTCACTTGCTGTATTTAGCATTTAATCAATGCTATAAATGGCAGTATATTTTTTGTATAAGAAAAAAGCGATTATTTGCAAGATATGAATAGAATTTTACATATAGTCGCTTTCTTTAGGAAGACCCTTTATTCTATTAAAGCACCATTTAGTTGAACAAGAGAAAATTCCACATGGCTTGAAACATAATATTTCGTTAAATGAATATTTTCAACCATAGAGGGAAATGTAAAAAAAGTAGATGATAAAAGGGTGTGTAATAAAAATGATGAAAAAAATACGATTAGCTCATCAGAACTTGGAACTCTGTGGCTTACATACCAAGAGAAAACACTTATCCTTAGAGTATTAGAATATTTCATAGCAAAAGCTGATGACCAACATGCCATGAATATTATGGGAGGGTGTTGGCAAGAACTTGACCATTATGTTATGCAAATGGAAAAAATCTTCGAGAGTGAAGGTGCCGCTATTCCTAAAGGTTTTACAAAAAAAGACGTTCATTTAGAGGCTCCAAAGCTATATGATAATGGGTTTGATATCATGTTTCTTCGAATTTTAAAAGAAGTTAGCTGTACAAGTTATAAATTTAATTGTTTAAAGTTATAGAGCATTTCTTTGAATAAGGAATGCTTTTTATTTTTGTTTAAAAAATAACAATAAAAATGTTATTAAAATTAATAAAAATTTATTGTAAAACGATAAAATGTATATTAAAATCAAAATCAGAATAAATAAGTGAGGTGCGTTTTATGGGAAAAGTAACAACGTTGTTTTTAAAAATAGCTGTTATTCTTTTAGGAGTCCCAGTTCTTGCTCTGTGCATCTTTTTGGTGCCTGAGATGGCGAATCTTGCAGCAAAATTGCTTCCAGAGTTTGCTTTTATAAAATATCTCGTTTTCGTCGTTTTTGATGCATCGGCAATACCTTTTTATTTTGCTTTGTATCAGGCTTTTAAACTCTTAATCTATATTGACAAAAATAAAGCTTTCTCCGATTTATCTGTAAAAGCTTTGAAGAAAATCAAATACTGTGCAATCACAATCAGTATTTTGCATGTGCTAGTTTGGCCGCTCTTCTATATCTTTGCGGAAGTAGACGATGCACCAGGAGTTATCTTTGTCGGATTGATTGTTCCTTTTGCTTCGATGGTTATCTCAGTCTTTGCGGCTGTTCTCCAAAAACTTTTGCAAGAAGCAATTGATATAAAATCAGAAAACGATTTAACGGTCTGAGGTGAATAATAATGGCAATTATAATCAATATTGATGTGATGTTAGCAAAAAGGAAAATGAGCGTAACAGAACTTTCTGAGAAGGTTGGAATAACAATGGCGAACCTTTCTATACTGAAAAATGGAAAGGCAAAAGCGATTCGATTATCTACTTTAGAGGCAATTTGTAAGGCTTTAGAATGTCAGCCTGGAGATATTTTAGAATACAAAAGTGAGGAAGACAGTTAAACGTTGTGAAGGAAACTTAATATAACAATTATTAGGGGAGATATAACCATGGACATTAACAATTTGATTATTGAAAATATTGCTAAACCTCATGAGCTGGAGAGAATGTATAGAAAAGACCCCAAAGCTTTTAAAAAGTCATTCTCACACGCATGGGAACAAAATCCTGATTCTCAGGTTCTTGGCGTTTGGTATGAAAGATTGCATTTTAAGGAGACGGCAAACACAGAAAAATCTTCCTTGCTTCAAAAAGGTTTCTTATTCATGGGCATTTTAGCCATTCTGGCCGGGATAACCACCAGGATCATTTTCCATTTTGTCGAACAGGAAACAATTGCTCCAATTAACCTGGCCTTTGGTATAATTCCCTTTATTGCTGCCTATTTTGTTTACAATAATACTCCGAAAAAAAGTGTTATTTATTCCCTTGCAGCGTTGTTCCTAATTTCCTGGTTTTATCTTAATATGCTGCCATTAAATTATAAAGACAGTATTATCCTTGCTTATTTACACCTTCCCATATTCTTATGGATATTGGTAGGGCTTGCATTTACAGGAAATGAATATTCAAAAGGCAGTACAAGGTTAGCCTATATTAAATTTAATTTGGAATATTGTATTCTCTACGCCAGCATGGCAGTTAGCGGGATGGTGCTAGCAGCATTAACCATGCAGTTATTTAGCTTTGTTGGCTTGGATATAGAAGACTTCTATTTTAGTAATGTCGTTTTATTTGGTGCTGCTGCTCTCGCTATTGTGGCTGCATACCTGGTATCAATGAATCTTAAACTTGCTAAGAATATTACACCATATATAGCTAAAATTTTTAGTCCTCTTGTCCTGGTTACATTGTTGGTCTATCTTATCACGGTTATATGGGTCGGGAAAAATCCATTCTTGGACCGCAATTTCCTGATAGCTTTCAACGGAATACTCCTTGGTGTATTGGCCATTACCATATTTTCCATTACCGAAAGCGACTCAGACGAGAAAAAGAACATTTCAGATTATATAAATTTTGCTTTAATTGTTCTTGCGCTTATCATTGACAGTGTGGCTTTGTCAGCCATCGTGTTCAGACTTTCTTCTTATGGGATTACGCCTAATAGACTTGCTGTTTTAGGAGTAAACATACTTATCTGGGCAAATCTAATTTGGATTATGTTCTCCTATATTCGTTTTCTACAAAACAAATCCGGAGCTTTAACTATCCAAGATGCTGTTACTAAGTATTTGCCTGTCTACGGACTTTGGGCAGCTTTCGTAACATTTACTTTTCCTATAATTTTTAATTAGAAAGGCTCTGTTAATGTAACGAAAAGCTAATCTTCTATAAAATCCTTTAAGCCGATATTATGTAGCTTTTTATACAGAGTTCCATAGTTTTGGCTTATTTTCATTACTAAAGTTAAAGAGAGAGTATTCAAACTAGAAGACATAATATATTGTTGCAGCTGGATTCTTTAAAATATGTCCAGTTTAAATAATTAGAATTACCATCAACTATTCCCTTCCTTAATAAAATACAATGGGTTTGTAATAAAGGATTAACTATAATCAAAATAAATAAACAATTTAAAGTGTATTAATGAATAGTACAACCATACTGTTCAGTAGGAAATTTACTAAAGGATGATACCTTAATTGGTTATCGTCTTTCTTCAACTTATAAATCGCGTTTGATGAAAAAAGGATCATACATATAATCCTGCCTAATAATGTATAATCCTTTATTTTTTATTCAAGCAAAATCAGTATTAAAAAAAGTGTAAAATAAATGTAAAAATTACACTCTTGTTATTTTACATCTTATTTTGACGCGATGATTTGCAAGACCTTCTAAATAAACAGAAAGAGATGGATGGATCGTTGTTTACTAAACTATCAATAGGGTATACCCTGCACGACCATACATCATGCACTTTATTGTTTTTAAACGATTGATTTGCCCTTCTAAAATGCCATTATTCCAAGGTTAATATAAGGCATGTTTTACGGCATCGATGTCAGCTTTGATGCCGTTAATAAATGATTGAATGGCTGAAAGGTTCACTTCTTGATAGTTAGATATCCATGTCTCTAGGTCTGAATGATTTCGATTGCGCACTAAAGATAGAAAAGCCTGAACCACTTCATGAATCATCCTTATATTTGGAAAAGCTTCTAGGAAAGCATCTGGTACCCCTTGGATCAGTTCGTTAAAATCCTCTTCTTTCCAAAGCTTTGTTAGTAATTTTGAGCGCAAAACAGTCTCAGTTATGTACTGATCATTGCTTTCTCGACGAATTTGAGCAACAACAGCATTTAATGTAGAACGAGAACCAGAATAGCCCTCTTTTCTAATTTCTTTTTCAATAAAATCAGTTACGTAACCTTCAAAAATAAGTGATTGAATTGTTGATAAAAATGAATCACTGATTGATGAACGACGTAAATCAGGGCGTTTATTTTGCTTTAAATACTTGTAAACCGTTGCTCGACTGATATGAAAGTGACGTGCAATCGCTGCAATTTTTTACCTTCTTGATAGAATCGTTGGACGTTTAAGATGAGCTCCCATTTTTGATCTGCGTTCTTTTCTCGCATTTGATCAGACTTCCTTGGTGAAGCCATACTTTTAGATTCTGTTGAATCCACTCTTCTTTTCTCTGTCCACTTCAATGGTAAATAATCAAGAAGTGTTTGTTTTAGTGCATCAAATAATCCTTTTAAAAGATGCCATCGATCAGCAACTTGGATAGCAGAGGGCAATGCTTCTGTAATCGCCGAGGCATACGTTTTAGATCCATC
This sequence comes from Bacillus taeanensis, assembly GCF_003318295.1. Taxonomy (GTDB): domain Bacteria; phylum Bacillota; class Bacilli; order Bacillales; family UBA6769; genus Maribacillus; species Maribacillus taeanensis. The sequence continues at coordinate 81,832 of NZ_QOCW01000009.1, read as the reverse complement.
CCTACTTACAAGTTCGATCGATGGATGCTTCTTTAACCATGATTGAACAGAGGTTCCATCTTGGCTATTTAATACATCGATTGGTTTTTTACTGTCTAGATCGACGATCAAGGTACCATATCGATTTCGCTTTTTAAATGCAAAATCATCAATTCCAACTCGAGTTGGCTGAGAATAGCTAGGAACTTTAATTTGATGAATGAACCGAAGCAGTGAGTCATGGCTGATGGCTGCGTGAAAAAGGTTTACCATTCGACTAGCAGCTAAACAATTATTTGAAAGAGTTAATCTAACTAAAACTTTATGTAGTCGCTTCGTGCGACGTTGATAAGGTTCCACCCAAGAAAAACGTTCTGTAAATACTATATTTTCACAGTAAACATTGGTACAAAAGAATTTCCGGACTTGAACTTGAAGATAAACGATTTTCTCATTAACAGGTAAATCTTGAATGAATCGAGTGTAGCGACTATGAGTACGATTTGATTTTTTCCCACAAGTCGGACAAGTACATGATGAAGAAGAGGACTTATAAATCATAAGATAACGAGCTTTATCTTCAATTAAATGTAACGGAATCAAAATCTGATGATGGAGAACTTACAATCATAGCAATAACCTCTTTTATAGCTATTTTATCAGAATAATAGAAACTGAGGTCATCACCAAAAGTGCGTAAGAACCACTTTATTCTAGCAGTCACAAGAATATGAAAGAACGTAAAAAATAACCTATATAATAGGAAGAAATAAGTCAAAAAATGAGCATCTACCTCCACAAAAGAGGAAGATGCTTTTTCAGAATGGGGGAATGCATTATCAGTTTTGCCAGTTTGATAGATTTATATACATTTATTTTTAAAATAATCACGTTGAACTTTGAAATAAATAAGGAAAGTTCTCCATAAAAGCATATTTTACTTCAACAGAGAGCAAATCTCTGCATGTTGTTTGATAAGGAAACAGGATTTCAAACCTATTCAAAATAATAAATGTATGAGAGATAAGCTATGTTGTTATCTCTGTGAAAAATATGTTTACGAAGCAAATATCGGTATCCGTAGACTCCTTTCAAGAGTATGATTGGAATGGAAGATCTATTAAATATCATCATGTGCAAATTCGTGATTACATGATTGTGGTAGGGAGGTTCTTTCATTTATTGATCTATACAACAGCAACTAGACCCTTAAGTTATTTTTTCTTTATAGAAAATCAATCAATGTAACAAAAACGAATAATTTTGTCATGTAATTTTGTTTGAAAAATATCTAAAGACCTGATCAATTACAATTTAATGGGTAGATAACTTTTGAACACCGAACTGGCGGATACTATCTTTACCCCAAATACATATTTCTAAATGTATTTTAAGAAAAATTGTACAAAATAAGTTTGTACTTTTAAATTGGAGTTGATTAGGGATATGAAAAAACAAGGCATTCTTTTGATTATAAGTATAATTGTACTTTCTTTAATAAAAAATGAGCCAACTTATGCTTTCGAGAAAGAAGTTCCCTTTTTTCCAATAAGTTTTCGTATAGAGATGCCGTCTTGGGAAGAAGTAAACAAAATAATACCAAAACAATCAAAATTTCAGATCATTGATGTAGAAACAGGAAAAAGTTTTAATGTCCAAAGAAGGGCCGGAAGTAATCATGCAGATGTGCAACCATTAACTAAGAAAGATACTGAAATTATGAAAAAAGTCTATAATGATCAATGGAGTTGGAGACGAAGAGCAGTTTTAGTTTTAGTAAATGATCATTTAATCGCAGCATCTATGAATGGCATGCCTCATGGGGGAGGAGTACTTCAAAATGGTTTTTCAGGTCATTTTTGTATTCATTTTTGGGGAAGTACAACACATCGATCTAAAAATCCTGATTTGTCACACCAACTTATGGTTTTAAAAGCAGCTGGAAAAATAGAAGAATATTTTAAAAAAGCTACACCTTATGAATTATTGAATGTGTTTATGGTTGCAATTAATAATACAGATGATGAGTTATTAAAAATGATTTTTTTTCAATAATGAACTAAAAGATATTGATAGCGTAATAAACAAAATAAATAATATCAAAGGAATTCAAGTGATTTCTTTTACACCAAAAAAAGAAGTTGCAGAATTGGTCATCGCTGAAAGGCTTGTTAAAGTCGAATTTTATAAAGAGGGGATAGGAACAATAAAGAAAAATGTCAACTTTATTTTTAAAAGAAATGCTGTAACAGATCAATGGCGCATGGATTTATCTGTTACTAAAGAGTTTACATAGTATTTTTTTATATGATAGAGGTGAAGGAATGTTTGGAAAAAGAGTTCTTATGATATTGTTCATGGTACTTATTTTTACTGTGTTATTTTCAAGAGATGACATTTCCGCCCAAAAAAATGAGGATATGAAAATTTATGTGAATTTATGGTCTGGTCATTTAATGTTAATGAAAAATGAAATTGTAATTGAAAGTTTTTCTATTGCTCATGGTACAGAAAATACTCCTACTCCAATCGGAACTTTTAATATTATAGAAAAATCTAAAGGTTGGGGAGGAGGGTTTGGAACACGATGGTTGGGAATGAACGTTCCTTGGGGGAAATATGGAATCCATGGTACAAATAAACCAAGCTTAATTGGTAAAAATGTTAGCAGTGGTTGTATTCGAATGTTTAATGATGATGTGGAAAAATTATACGAAATGGTTCCTATAGGAACTGTTGTACATATTGATGGGCCTATAACTGGGACTGGAAAAGGGGAATTAAAAAATTTATCGTTAGGTTCTAAAGGGAATTTAGTGCAGCTAGTTCAACAAAGGTTAAAAGCAATCGGACATTATAGTGGCGAAATCAATGGGATATATGATTCTAAAACAGAACAAGGTATGAAAAAATTTCAGAAGGAAAATACATTACCTATTACTGGTGGTGTAACATATCGCGAGTATAAAGCTTTAGGTTTGATGGAGTAACGTATCGATTAGTTAGCGTTTTGGTCTTGTGTTTTCCGGGCAAGGGAATACAAGCTAATGTGTTCTCGCAATTGCTTGCTGCATTTGTGTTCGGACTGTTATCTTAAATGCAACTAACTTTTTAAACCATATAATCTACAAATAACGCTTGTCTATGTAATAGAAATTATTGTTAATTAAAAAATAAATAGAAGAAAATGTAGTATCTGAGGAATTAAGGATCAATTTCTAATTAAACGGTAATATTAAGGTTCCTCTTCATGTCTGACTTAAAGGGGTCTTTTTGAATTAATGTATGAATAATGGTGATAATAGGTAATTATAAATGAGCAAAGAGGATGATATCTTGATTTATATATATAATGATTATGGTGGAACACATACTACTGCCCTAGCAGCATATCACTAAAAAAATTACCTGCTGATCGAAAGCTAACCAAAGGAGAAATATTGAATGTTAACTATTTCAATAAGTTAAACAGCTCAGATGCGGGAAAAATTATTTTTCAAGGGATAAAGGAAAGGAACGTTTTTTTGTTAAAAATGTTTCTTTTCATTATTTCGAAAGTTCATAAAAGAATTTTGAATGGCTTGATGTTTATTAAAAAAATCTATAAGATTTGAGAGGCGTTCTACAGTTTGATCACTGATATAATGTTCAATTCCTTCTACCTCATGATAAATTTTATCTTCATCAACACCAATTCTTCGTAAAAGCTCTTCAAGAATTTGGTGTTTTTCTACCAAACTTTTTGCTGCTTGCTCTCCTTTTGTGGTTAAAGTAATACCTCGGTATTTTTCGTAATTGATATATCCCATCTCGCCAAGCTTTTGAATCATTTTCGTAACAGATGATGGATTTACATCTAAAAGGGATGCCATATCAGCACTTCTAGCATATCCTTTATTTTTTATTAATAGATAAACTTTTTCTAAATAATCTTCCATACTGGGTGTTGGTTTCATTTAATCCCTCTTTTCATTTTAAGTGGAGATCTAACTTATCTATCGTGTTGTTATTTAATCAATAACTGTGCAGTCATCCCTGATTCTTTATGTCCAGGAAGTGAACAGTATGTTTCAATATTTATCGATTCATCAGCTTCAAATGTAATTTTCTCTTCTTCACTTGGTGAAAGTGTTCTTGTATTTAAATCAAGTTCTGGAATCACAAGATCATGTGGATATGATCCCTTATTTATGATGGAAAGTTCTACGACTTCTCCACTATTAAGCGTTATTTTCGTCGGTGTGATTGTCCATTCTGTTAATTCGATATTCAGATGAACTTTACTTGTATCTTGTTGAATCATTTCCTGACTAAATATTGGTGAGGACTTATACCACAAAAATAGTGTTGTGAATAGTGTTAAGAAAACTATAACAATGATTAAATGAATACTATTTTTCTTAAACATAAATTTCACTCTTTCATCAATTATATAATCATGAACAGAAGCCATTCTTTAGGAAAATTATATGTATGTAAAAAAATAGTGTTACTTTTACCGTGTCAGAATTCGGTAATATGTTATTAGTATATATTAATTTTTGCATTAGGTAAAAATATTTAGATGAATATAAAAATTCTTCTTTACAAATAGCAATAAGGTATCTACAATAAAAGTTGCACAAGGGAAAAAAACATAGTTTTGTGAAATACACATGCATCAGATAAAAAAATAGGCATATTGTAAATAAAAGACCTTATTGATTCTTTACTATGGGAGGTGTGGACATGAAACACCAAAATAAGGAGGAATTTACGGAAATGAACACAAAATCAGAAAAGGAAAACGTCTATTCACGCCGTTCCTTTTTAAAGGCAGGAAGTCTTGGAGCACTAGGTTTAGCAGCAATGAGTTACCTTCCAGGAGGATTACAAAATACGGTACTTGCACATGGAGGTACCTCTGCAAGTTCCACGCATGATCAAAGTACTCCCTTAACAAATGGGAAAAACTCATCAAAAATGAGTCATGGCTATGATCCTATGAAATTTTTGACGAATTTTGATTACGGAAAGATAACAACGCTTCCGAATGGGCAAACACAGCGTGAGTATCAAATTGTGGCAGAGGATAAAGAAATAGAAGTGGCACCTGGAGTCTTTTATCCAGCGTGGACTTATAACGGCAGCGTACCGGGTCCGACGATTCGCTGTACAGAGGGAGACCATCTTAAAATTTACTTTGTAAATAAAAGTAGTCATCCTCACACGATTCATTTTCATGGCATACATCCGGGGAAAATGGATGGCGTATTTGAAATTGTTGCACCAGGTCAATCGTTTACGTATGAATTCGATGCTGCACCGTTTGGTATGCATGTTTATCACTGCCACGCGATGCCGTTAAAAAAACATATTGAAAAAGGGTTATACGGTACATTTATCATCGATCCAAAAAAACCGAGGTCAAAAGCAAAGGAAATGGTGATGGTGATGAATGGCTTTGATACTAATTTTGACGGAGAAAATGAATTTTATACAGTAAATGGTGTTGCCAATTATCATGCTGATCATCCAATCAAAGTAAAAGTCGGTGAGCCTTTACGTATTTACCTATCTAATATGACGGAGTTCGATTTAATTAACTCGTTTCACCTTCATGGAGATGTATTCAGATATTATCCAACAGGCACAAATTTAGAGCAGTTTGAACTGACTGATACTATCATTCAGTGCCAAGGACAGCGCGGTATTTTAGAGTGGGAATTTAAGTTTCCAGGGCGATTTATGTTCCATGCCCATCAATCAGAATTTGCAGAATTAGGCTGGATGGGAATATTTGATGTAGTGGAATAAAAACGATCACGTTTAAGGGGGGAAGAAATAAAGTGGCAAATTTAGAATATAATCAAAAACCATCTGTTCATTCACGGCCAAATCCGGCGAAAACATGGCTTTTTGGCATTTTACCAGTACTTATACTTGGCGTAATCCTTTTTGGAATTGTGAAAATAGGCCTTCCATTCTTTGGAGCTGGCGGTCCGCCTGTTGAAGAGTTAACATTTGAACAAATTACGCTCCAACCAGGGCAAATTACGGCGAAAGTACGAAATACAGGACATGAAGATTTGACAATTGCTCAAGTTTCAGTAAACGAAGCGTATGTCAATTATTCGACGGAGCCGACAAATGTGATTCCGCGTCTTAAAACAGCTACTTTAACAATTCCATATCATTGGGTAGAAGAAGAGCCATATGAGATTGTAGCAGTATCATCGATCGGATCAACGTTTGCAGGAGAAGTAGAAGTAGCAACATTAAGTCCGACACCAAATGCGAATACATTTGGAATGTTTTCTTTAATTGGTCTGTTTGTAGGGGTGATTCCAGTTCTCTTAGGACTATTATGGAAACCATTCCTTGCAAAAGTGAATGATCGCGTCTATAAATTTTTCTTAAGTTTAACGGTTGGTCTTTTAGCATTTCTTGCGATTGACGCTATTGAAGAGTCATTAGAGATTGCCCTTGGGATTGCTGGTGCATTACAGGGAATTGCATTAATTGTTTTTGGCATTTTTGCAAGTGTATTTGTATTAACAGCATTAAGTAATAGATTGACTGGTACGTTAAGTGACAAAAGCAGCATAAGTGGACGATTAGCATTAGCTTATATGATTTCTATTGGTATAGGACTGCATAACTTTGGTGAAGGATTGGCAATTGGTGCTGCATACACACTCGGAGAAGTAGGTTTAGGAGCCTTTTTAATCATTGGATTTATGATTCATAACTTAACAGAGGGTCTTGCGATCGTCTCACCAATTTCAAGATCAAATCAAACACCCAAAAGATTAATTAGTCATTTAATTTTACTAGGGCTTATTGCGGGAGGTCCTGCCATAATCGGTACTTGGATTGGCGGATTTGTCTATTCAAATGTAATGGCATTATTGTTCCTATCAATTGGAGCAGGAGCGATTTTCCAAGTTATCTATGAAATTACGAAAATGATGTCTAAAAAAGATAAAGCCGTCTTTAGTGATTTACCAGGAGGACTTGGAATTGCTGCAGGACTGCTCATTATGTATATAACAGGCTTATTTGTTATTGGATAAAGAGGAGAGGAGAAGTAATCATGGATAGTTTCACAATCGTAGAAATTATTATTTTGCTTACCGTCATACCATTCGTATTACTTTACGCTCCTAGAAAAATTGAGAAAATGAGATATGCTTCAAATAGTATAACAAGGAAAAAGTTGTTGTTAGGTCAAAGAAAAGCAGGAAGTGCAACCAACAAAAGAAAATAATGAAGTTGTTAAGATTGATGAAACAAGAATTAAGGTACTGCTACGTTCCTGCATGGGCTGTGATGGAGGCAATTTAGAAGGTGTGCCGGGTGACGGTCCAAACCTTCACAATATTGGTGCACGCTATACAAAAGAAGAAATTCGTGATATTTTAGTGAACGGAAAAGGAAATGGAAGCATGCCAAAAGGGCTGCTAGAAGACGGTAAGGCAAAGGAAGATGATCTTGAAATGTTAGTAGAGTGGCTTTCACAGTATCAATAAGTTTCCTATATTAACGTAAAGGGGAAGATAAGGATGCCATTAGGACCAGGGAGCATTGCGATTATTGCGTTTATTGCAATTTTAATATTTGGTGCTGATAAATTACCTAAACTTGGAAAAGCGACAGGAGAGTCTCTTAGAGAATTTAAAAATGCAACAAAAGGGATTGCTGATGACGATGATGATGCGAATAAAAAGCAAGATAAATAATCGACTAAGGTTGAATAGTCGATGTTAGGATGAGTTTTATGAAAGAAAAAATGACCATTTATGAGCATATTGGTGAATTAAGAAAGCGAATTATTATTGTAGTCGCTTTCTTTCTCGTTGCTATGATTGGTGGATTATTTATTGCACAGCCAATTATCGTGTTTTTGCAAAGTGCTCCTGAAGCGCAAAGCATTCCAATGAATGCATTTAAATTGATAGATCCAATTAAGGTCTATATGCAGTTTGCCTTTTTAATGGCAGTGATTGTGACGTCGCCTGTTGCGCTTTATCAGTTATGGGCATTTATTAGCCCTGGCCTTTATGAAAATGAACGAAAAGTAACATTGGGGTATATTCCTTTAAGCGTTATTCTTTTTATTGGTGGCTTATTGTTTGCATATTTTGTTCTTTTTCCATTTATTATTCATTTTATTAGCAGATTAGCCGAGCAATTAAATATTACAGAACAATACGGAATTAATGAATACTTTTCATTTCTCTTTCGAATAACAATTCCGTTTGGTATTTTGTTTCAACTGCCAATTGTGGTGATGTTTTTAACGCGTTTAGGTATTCTTACTCCAATGTTTTTAGCGAGTATTCGGCGATATGCTTATTTTGTACTATTAGTGATAGCCGGCTTTATTACGCCGCCTGAATTGTTATCACATATGATGGTAACAGTTCCAATGTTGTTGTTATATGAAATAAGCATTATCATTTCACGTTTTTCTTATAAAAAAGCTTTGCGTGCACAAATGAAAATGGAAAATGAAAATAAGGATGTCCTGTAAGTCTGTTGTTCTGACTTATGGGACATCCTTTTTGATTTGCATGAATAGTTTGGTGATTCAGTGGAAGAAATGAAAATGATTTAATAAAAAGTACTTCTAGAGAATAAGTTATAAATGAAATCGGGAAGGATAAAAAGTATCTATATAGTCTTCTGCAATTAAGTCATCTAGTTTTTCCTTTTGAGTAACAAGTTCTTCTATATTGAGGGAGATTGTTGAGGAACGATTTCAATTAAATTGGATATTTTTGTTAAAATATATAATGAAAATTACGAAGACTTTCTCTAATATGAACTAAACTGTCAAGATCCTGTTTATTGCAAAATAAAAGTGCGTAAGAACCACTTTTTTATTGCAAAACACAAAGATCCCGCACTTTTTGGACAAATTGAATAGAGAGAGCACCTTTTACGTATTCTCCACTTAAAACTTTATATGGAGTTGTGGTCATGATAGTCTAGTTGGCTGAGCCAATTTTTTATTAAAACAATTTACAGCTCATGCTTCTTATTCGGCTTCTGATGAAAAAGGATGGAAAGAAACCGTTCGGACAAACCCGAGAGAAGTTACACGAAATATCGTTCATATTACTCCGTATACGGGTGAATACGCATGCCCATCAAGCGAAGTTAAAATCATACCCTCAAAATGAAAAAACGCTATGCTTATCGTAAGTAGTTTACGAGAAAGGATGGTGTTTTTAATGAATCCTATTATTTCAAATGAACTGAATCTTTTCGCGCAAGAGCTGCAATACTTTTTATCCCCAGTAGTCCTACAAGACATCGCCAAACAAGTTGGCTTTGTACAGCGATCTAGTAAGTATCAAGCAAACGAACTCATTGCCCTTTGTGTATAGATCAGTCAGGAAATCGCTAGCACATCTCTTACCCAATTGTGTAGTCGATTGGAAGCTTACACTGGGGTACTGATGAGCCCAGAAGGACTTAATCAACGCTTTAATTCAGCAGCTGTCGCATGTCTTCGAGAAGTCTTTACCTCTCTTCTTACAAAAAAACTCTGTTCAAATCAATCGCTTTCTGCACACATGATTTCTACTTTCAATCGTATCCGTATTTTAGATGCGACAGTGTTTCAACTGCCTGATCATTTCGCCACTGACTATCAAGGTTCAGGTGGGAGTAGTAATACGGCAGGCGTGAAAATCCAATTGGAATATGATTTACTGAGTGGTTAATTTCTTAACGTGCAACTTGGGCCAGGAAAGAATAATGATAAAGCATACGGTACCATCTGCCTTGAAACCATAGAGGCAAGCGATTTATGTTTGCGTGATCTTGGTTACTTCGATTTAAGATACTTACAAGCCATTCATGATAAAGAGGCTTACTATATCTCGAGGTTAAAACTGAATACACGCATGTATATCAAGAACCCTCAGCAGAATACTTCAAAAATGGCACGTTAAAAAAGCAAACAGAATACATCCAGCTGGATATGACACAAATGATGTCTGGTCTAACTCCTGGTGAAACGATGGAGATCGCCGAGGCATACATTAGCCAAAATCAGAAGCTTCCAGCACATGTCATTATCCATCGTTTAACCGACGATCAAACGCAAACACGGCTGAAAAACCAAGCGATACGTGAAAAGAAGAAAGGCATTGTCATGAAGGATAAAAGTAAACGTTTAATGGGCATGAATGTATATATCACGAACACGTCGCTAGAAGAAGTACCGACGAACTACGTGCATTCATTGTATTCGCTTCGTTGGCAGATTGAGATTTTGTTTAAAACGTGGAAGTCATTCTTTGAAATTGATGAATGTAAAAATATTAAAAGAGAACGCCTAGAGTGCCATTAATATGGACAACTCATTGGCATTCTCCTCTGTTCTTCTACGATGTTTCAAGTCCGACAGATTCTGCTTGAAAAGAAAAAGCAGGAGCTGAGTGAATACAAAGCGATTTATATGATTAAAGATTACTTTCCGTTACTGTTTCAAGCGATAGCAGTTGGCACAGAAGAACTTTTGAAAATTCTGCATCGTCTTTATAAGCTGCTCAAAAAGAACGGTCGTAAATGTCATCGGTATAAGAAGATGACCGTCTTTGATATTCTGGGTGTTGTGTATGAAACGACGGTGAAGCATAGACAAGCTGACTAGTGAAAAAATCGAATTTTGATAGGCTTTTTTGGCATGCCTACTTTTCCGCCACTGGCTAGTTTTGAAACAAGGATCATTTCGTATCTAGTCATTTACGTTGTTAGCTTGATGGGCATGCGGCAGGACCCCTATAATAGGAAGAAACACGTCAAAATTAAATAAATGTAACTACATTAATGTATACTGAAACTAAAAAAGGAACTGTAGTTTACTTATTCAGTTCCTTAATTCTACCTTTGTCTTTACATACGTGGCACTTTAACTTTATAAAAGGAATTATTGTTTTTACTTCCTTACCTTTGCAACGTCTACATAATATGAAAACTGCCATCTACACTCATTCTTTATCTTTTTCTACATTATCTGTATCATTGAATTTATCTAACATTGTTATCGTATCAACAAGGTGATTATTAAAAATTTGACGAGCAACACTGAGCAATTCAGTAATCATTGGATCTCTTAAGGAATAAATCACCCGATTACCGTCTTTAGTGCCGGTAACTATATTTTTTGCTCTCAACACTGTTAATTGCTGCGAAACTGCAGAGCCTTCAATTCCCACAAGACTTTGAATTTCATTTACATTTTTGTCTCCTTCAGCTAAGAGTTCAAGAATTCTTATTCTAAGAGGATGAGCAAGAGCTTTAAAGAATTCAGCTTTAAACTGCTGCATTTCAAGGTTCAATTTAATTCCCTCTCTTTCTAGATACAATTATTAAGATGTAGTAAATTCTGTTCGTCTTTGTTCTTCAACGTCCTTATGCGTACCAGACAAGACTGTACATTCTCTAAATGCAAAATGTTTGCATCCAATACATTTGTCTTCATTTAGATGTTTCAGCGCAAAATTTATTGCCTCTCCAGTATGTTTAAAAAAATGATCTTCTCCTATAAAATGAGATAAACCAGTCTTATTTAAAACACTTTTAGGCTGCGGTTTAACTTCAGATAGTAATACGATTCCATACTTTGAAAAACCTTTTACAATACTTGATAAATAGGATTCGCCAGTTGTATCCATAAAAGGAACTTTCCCCATTCTTAAAAGTAAAACTTTCGGTTTATAATTGATCGTATTCATTATTGATTGCTCAAACGCTTGAGCAGCTCCAAAAAACAAAGGGCCTTCAACATTATAAATACTAATTTGAGGACAGTCGCGGGCATCTGTCACCATGTGAGCTTCTACTTTTTTATGCTTATTTTTTGGATTAGGCAGTGCCTTTGTTGTTACCATTATATCACTCATTCGCTTTGTAAATAACAGTACAGCTAATATAAGACCTACTTCAACAGCAACTGTAAGATTAACAAAAACCGTTAATAAAAAAGTTACAACTAGAACAAACGAATCTTCCGTTTTCGTTTTTAATACATGATAAAAAGCATGTCGTTCACTCATATTCCAAGCTACTACCATTAAAATAGGGGCCATACTTGCTAATGGGATACTTGAAGCATAAGGAGCAAACAGTACTAATATGAACAATACAACGATTCCATGCATCACCCCGGACAATGGTGAGACTGCGCCGTTTTTTATATTTGTTGCGGTTCTTGCTATAGCTCCTGTTGCAGGAATCCCACCAAATAAAGGTGTGACCATATTAGCAATACCTTGCCCCATCAGCTCGCGATTGCTGTTATGCTTGCTATTTGTCATACCGTCAGCAACAACTGCAGATAATAAAGATTCGATTCCCCCAAGTACTGCAATCACAAAAGCTGGCCCAATTAATTGTTGAATCTTCTCAATAGTAATATTCGGTATCTCAAAACGAGGTAAATGACTTGGAATTTCACCGAATGTTGAACCGATTGTCGCTACTTGATTAGGATACAATAAACTCGCCACGAACGTAGAAAGCAGTAATCCAATAAGAGGACCAGGTATCTTTAGGGGAAATTTAGGTGTTAGTAAAACGGTAACAAGGCATATTCCAGCTGTTAAAACACTATAAAAATTAATGGTATGAAAATGAACGACAATTTCTCTTATATTTCTAAAAAATGATTCATGTTTCTCTATACCTGCAAGACCAAAAAAATTAGCTATTTGACCTATAAAAATGATTACGGCTATTCCTGATGTAAATCCTATAGTCACTGGTCTTGGAATAAATTTAATCAGTGAACCAAGTTTAAAGATTCCCATTAAAAATAGTATAATACCTGCTAAAAAACCAGCAATTAATAGGTTCTCATATCCATAAGTCATGACAATTCCAAATAAAATGGGAATAAATGCTCCTGTAGGTCCGCCAATCTGATACTTCGATCCACCGCATAGTGAAATTAAAATACCTGCAATTATTGTGGTGTATATTCCATATTCAGGTTTAACCCCAGAAGCAATTGAAAACGCCATACCCAGCGGTATAGCAATTACTCCAACGACTAAACCAGATAAAATATCCTTTTGCAGTGATTGTAAAGAATACCCACTAAGTCTTCCAATATAAAACCATTTTTGCTTCATAATCAACCCTTCTTTTTTAAAATATTTATATATCTGATTATTTGAATATACTATGATGAAAATTTACATCGTTTTCATATTAATGTCAAAAGAAATTTTCGAGGCGAAAATTATGTTGCAATTTATTTAAATTAGTAGTAACGTATAGTATATTCAAATATTTGAATATATATAGTTCTAATAAAATGATTAATTTATTATAAAAGAGGTGCATGAAATGAATCGTGAGATGCAGCATTTTAAGGCGGATTTTTTTAAAGCCTTATCACATCCCTTGCGAATACGCATCTTAGAGCTGTTAGCAGAAGGTGAAAAGAGTGTAAATGAACTTCAATATATTCTTAATACTGAAGGATCTGCCGTCTCTCAACAATTAAGCATACTGCGCTCTAAAAATATTGTTGTTGGAGTAAAAGAGGGTAAAAAAGTGATTTATTCCCTTAGAGATCCTCTACTTACGACATTATTGGCTGTTGCACGGGAAATTTTTAATAACCATTTAATTGATACGATTTCCATACTGGAAGAGCTTGAAGAGGAAAATATAAGTTGAGTATTGAAATGGCTAGAGAAGATGTTATCCAATATGGAATACAAGTATTTAGGTCAATAGGTGCTCACTATATTTGTGAGGTTTGTATTGAAAGTGGTAACTCTTGTTGTTTTGCGTGTGATTATTTACAGAATGGAATTGGATGCCAAAAGAGAAACACATCTTGTACTGCATGGTTATGTGGAATACAGAAGTTCTTTTTTCGTGAAATCGGGTTAATTGATGAATGGGAACATTTTTGGAGTCAAATACCTGGTCAGATGTTCCGTGATGATAAGACACCGGATAAAGTAAACATTACATCATTCATCAATATTCAGGATTTAGATGATAGTCTAGGAAAGATTGCAGCTGAGAAGTTAATCGCTTATAGAAAAATCGGAGGAGATATAGGGGGTTTAGAACTTTATTTAGAGAATAAATATGTGTATTAAAAGTTCAATTATCAAAGTAAAACTTCTGTATTATATAAAGAGGTGAATATATTGGTTGCCATTATTGTCATTTCCATTATTGTCATGCTGATTATTTTAGTTTTAAGCATCGCTGCAATTTCCAAAGGTTATTCTTATAAACATACTGTTGACACTTATAACTATGATGATACACCGCAAACTCCGCCGCATTTGAAAAACAAGGATGAAAAGGAGCTTTAATTTTTTGTTTTATTGCTAGAAGGGGGTTTATATGCAAAGTATTGTTCGAGGTGTCAGTATCCATGTTCGTGAAAACGAGCTGCAGTATTTTGTTTACTACTATAATGAGAAGCCCGTAAAGGTAAGTAAAGAAGAGTATAAGTTGGCGGTAGCTCACTTAAAGATGTGGGAAGCAAGAACGAAAAAATTGTAAAGACGCTGTCTGTATCGTTTGATCAATGCATTGAGCTTTTTATTTTAAAGGGTTTAAAAGTAATGCTGTTGACTTATTTTTGTAAAAAAGCAAGACGTCACTGTTGCATTGTTAATAGATTTATATATTACAATTGATAAGAATGAATGGAGGAAATGAAATAATGTTTGATTTGCCAAATTGTCCAAAATGTCATTCAGAATATACTTACGAAGATGGAAGTCTTTTTGTTTGCCCAGAATGTGCTCATGAGTGGACTTTAGAAGTAGAAGCTGAAAATAGTGAAGATAAAAAGGTTATTAAAGATGCAAATGGGAATGTCTTAAACGATGGTGATTCTGTAACAGTAATTAAAGACTTGAAAGTAAAAGGAAGTTCATTAGTCGTAAAAATAGGTACAAAAGTAAAAAATATACGTTTGGTTGATGGAGATCATGATATTGATTGCAAAATTGACGGTTTTGGAGCAATGAAGTTAAAATCTGAATTTGTTAAAAAGATATAGAGTTAGTTTTCATGCTGCAGAACTGAAATAGTTTCCATTATCAATAAAGGAATTAAAACAATTTCAGCAGTATGATAGATGTGTAACAGATTATATCCAATAACATCAGTAACAACACATATTTTATCCTTGGCTATTTGAACATTATCATTGTATATTCTGATTTTAATCTAAGCATTGCCCTTAAGCCAAAAAGTAACGGGGGTATATAAATTGGTAACAATCGAAAATCATCTCCTTTACCCTTGAAATTAATTTTAAGATAAATATTATAACTCCTTCTTAAAGTAAAGAACATTTAATACAATAAGGATCATTCGCCAGTTTAACAAAATGGTTAGTTTGTTAAACTAAAAACACCTTGATCACTACTAGATCAAGGTGTTTTTTGGTTCCGAGAAGATAATGTTATGTTAATTAAAAATGAACACCATATTGGACCTGTTTAGATACAGTTCCAATATGGGATGTCGATACGAAACAGACTACATATTTTGTAACAAAACATTGTCACAAAATTTTTATATAACAATATTCAATTAAACCTCTTTTTGGTACATGCAATTCATGTTCTTTTGCTAATCTAACCCAGTATTTATAATTTAATACTTCGCGTTATTGCGGGTGGTGACAACTTCGCTGGTACTACCCCTGATAGTACGGATGATAAATCTCCCAATAATAAGTATAATAACAATATTGTCTAGGCCCATAAGGGGTATGAAACGTTTTACATACTAACCCATATTGAGGATTTGGCCAAAAAGCTCCAGGTGGATTTGATCGTTGTAAATTAGTCTTTCCAATAGGTCTTGAAGCAAATGGAATATGTGTAGGTGTAGATTCAACATTTCGTTCATTTCTGTTATTAATAATCGTAAGGTAACGAGTTAAAATGACATACCAAGTTTTTTGATCGATTACCCCATTTACTTTTTCAGGAGACAGTCTCATAAAATGCTCCTGAAAAAGTCTGACTGCTTTGTCAGTTTTTTCACCAAATTGCCCGTTTTCTTCAATCGCTGCGGATAAAATTTCCTTATCGTACTTTTTACCAATTACATCAAGATAGTGTTGAATGATAGGTACCGTTTCACCAGAATCACCTAATTTCATCGGACTTATAAAGCTATATATTTCATTATTTATAACGATTTGAGCGGCGGAAGTAATATCAAAGTTCCTACCATAATAATGTTTTATAATCTCGGTGTGTGTTTTACCTCTGTTTGCCATTGCTCTACTTGGGGTTTGTTCTAACCATTTTTTATAAGCACAACTTACTCCTCTAGTGCCACTACAATATTGCGCTAAAAATGGGAAGAAGTGATTACCCGGATATTCAATATACTTGGTAAAGAACTCCTCTATATTTCTAACAAGAGGTTCTTGAGCATTAACTAGATGGTTCTCATCGTAATTTTGATCTACCCCTGTATCATCAGTTATGTGATATTCTTTATTCTGTCTTCGGTAATGCTCTGTGTAATAACGATTTAAAGTAAAGGATACAACTGCAATCACATTAGATCTAATTGCTTCATCTTCAGTAAATCCATTAATCTCTTTATGGAGTACACCTTTAATATAGTCAACGAATGGAAGAACAATCTTACGTGCAGGCCTAATTCGGCCGTTTATCCTTTTCCTAACTAACTGTAATGTTAAATTCTCGGGAATTACAAGGCCGATTTGAGGGGGTGGACTGGGTTCGGATTCAGGAGCAAACTCATAGGTACTATAAAAAGATCCTGGATCGAGTGAAGGTTCATATCCACTAGCAAACTTATAAGTATTATAAAAGGATTCCGGATTAATCGAAAGCTCTGCTATATTAAAAGGGTTTTCAGGACGTTTTACTCCAGTAGGTTTGGAATCCTCTATTTTGATCGTTTTTATTGGAGCCATTTCTTCACTTCTTGACGAAGAAAGATGTATCTCTGGTATGGCTTTTGAACCTTCAAATATTTGTACACCTTCCACACGTACTGGTTCATAATTAGGATGCTTTACAGTGACGATATATTTGCCTTGCGTTGACTGGACTCCACCAGCAATTTCACTACGAGTATTATTAGTCAAAGCAGGTAATGTGATGGTTTGAATATTACCAAATTCATCTGTTTGTAGATGTCTAATGATATTTCCATTCATATCGCTGATTTCTACTTGGACCCCAGAAATCGGGGAAAGGTCTCCCTCTTGATAAATGCTAACGATAAGCTCGCCGGTTGTTGTAGTCACTTCCACACAATTCACTCCTTTTTCATAAAATAAGGAAACTAAGTGAAAAATGTGCTTTTACTGATAGTACATGTACGGGTTATAAATCTCATAAAAATAAGAATAATAACAATATTGTCTAGGCCCATATGGGGTTGGAATCGTTTTACATAGTAAACCATATTGAGGAGACATCGGTTTTTGCCATATATATCTGGAGTGAATTGATTGTAAATTGGTCGCTCCAATGGGACGATTTAGAGATGTAATATGTTGATCTTGAGTATCTGTAGGATTATAGTTGCGCTCTTGCCTATGAATAATTTCAAAATAACGGGATAAAATTTTATACCAAGTTGCTTGGTCGACGACCCCAGTTATTTTTTCACCGGTCCATTTCAGAATCTTTTGTTGATAAAGCTTTATTGCTTTAACAGTTTTTTCTCCAAAATGTCCGTTCTCTTCAATTGCTTTTTTAAAAACTTGGATACCATAATCTTTACCAATTACATCAAGATATGTTTGAATTAATAGTACCCTTTCACCTGAATCACCTAACTTCATCGGACTTATAAAGGTATATAGTTCATTATTTATAATGATGAAAGCAGCGGAAACAATATTAAAATTTTCTCCATAAAAATATTTGATAATTTCTGTGTGTGTTTTTCCTTCTTGAGCAAGTATTCTACTTAGAGCCCTATCCAATTTTTCTCCATTAGCGCAGCCCGAAGGACAAGATTGTGCTAAAAAAGGGAAATATCGGTGATTTGGGTATTGCACATACTGACTAAAGAAAGCGTCCGTATTCCTTACAAGTGGTTCTTGGTCAGTAGGCCTTTCTATATAACCCTGATCCATCGTCCTATCATTAGTGATATGATAATTTTTATTCTGTTTATGATAATGCTCTGTGTAATAACGATTTAAAGTGAAGGATACAATAGCAATGATATTTGCTCTAATTGCTGCATCCTCAGTAAATCCGTCAAGCACTTCATGGACGACACCTTTAATATAGTCAACAAATTTCATAACAACAGTACGTTCAGGGGCAGTAGATCCTTGCTCAGGAAATAAATGTACTTGAATTGTCTCAGGAATGACAAGACCAATAGGGGGGTGTGTGCTATAATAGTGTTCAGTAAAAAGATTAAATGTATTAAGAAAAGATTGTGGGTTAGTAGAAAACTCTGAAAGGTTATATGGATTTTGGTCAATTTTTTCTAGAGAAGGTTTAGGTTCTTCTAGTTTTAATGTTTTAATTACGGGAAATCCTTCACTTCGTAAGGAAGAAAGATGAATTTCTGGTATGGCTTTGGACCCTTCTAATACTCGAACACCTTCAAGACGTACTGGTTCATAATTAGGATGTTTAACAGTTACAATATATTTACCTTGTGTAGCCTGATCTTCCATCGCCATCTCACTATGGGTATTATGATTAGATAATGCAGGTAATGTGATTGTTGGGATATTACCAAATTCATCTGTTTGTAACCTTCTAATGACATTGCTTTTCATATCGCTAATTTCTACTTGTACACGGGGAATTGGAGCCAGGTCGCCCTCTTGATAGACACTCACAACAAGCTCTCCAGATGTTGTCATCGCCTCCATACAAACCCCTCCTTTATTTGAGATAAATTGTATATGGGGAATATATGAAGTTGATATATGTAAAATTCAAAATAATGGTCCAGAGTTAATTGAAATTTTTAGCCCTGCTATAGATAGTTTTTTCCAGATTTATACCCACCATCAGAGTAAATAATATATGTAAAAGGAATATATTGTATGAAGTGGTAAACGGCACATGAAATACAGAATTTGACTAAAGTCGGTCCTGGGCGTATTTCTTTTCATATTTTTCTATCGGATATATATTTGATAAGAAAGTTGTCGATTCCTTCTCTAGTTTAACAAAAATGATAGTTTGTTAAAGTAGAAACACCATGATTACAGACGTAATCATGGTGTTTTTTTTGGTTACGAGAAGATGATAGTATGTTAACTAGATTTGTATAAATTATGCATACGATCTTTGGATCTTCTTCTAACTAAAGGGGCGTTTGTTTAAAACACAGCATAAAATAATCAAACTTTTTTATAAAGCAACACATTGTTCAAATCCTGTGTTAAACAGGATTTTTTTATTTAAAAATCAGTTTAAATTAACTCAGTGACTATAAAAAAGTTTACATTTCCAGATAACTTTAGGTAATCGCCTATTTTATATGGACAATCCCCCAAAGAGGTCAGATATAAATACAATATTAGGAAATTAATAAATAAGGAGTGACAAGCATGTATCAACCTATTTTTCACTATTACCCTTTAGATTACTACTCTTATTCTACACGATATCCTTTCCCTTTCCCTTACCCAACTCATTATTATTCCTATCTTGGTATATTTGAACAAGAAATGATAAACCGTATTAATCAAGAAAGACAAAGATATGGGAGAAATCTTTTATCTATAGACACCCGTTTAACTCAAGTAGCCAGATTAAAAGCAAAGGACATGGCTACTCTTGGAAATTGTGAGCATTATAGTCCTACCTTCAATGGAAAAGAGATAAAAATGTTACAGGACAGAAATATTCCAGTAGGAGCAGGCTATGGTGCGAATGTTTCTTGTAGGAGAGGAAGTGCCATGGAAGTAGTTAATGCGTGGATGGCAAGCACAAGAGGGCACAGAGAAGTCATATTGAACCCTAGATCAAATCGTATCGGTGGAGGTGTGGCCGTATCACGAGATGGAAAACTTTATTGGTCAGCGATTTTCAATAGCTAGCATGCTATTCGAAACAAGCCATTTTCAGTCTACATTTTCTCGAAAATGTAGACTGAAAATGGTTATATTAAGTAAATTCACTGGTCAAAATACAGGAAAAAATTCGTGAATGTGAAACCAACAGCTTTTCTGTTCATCGTTGTTCTATTTATTCTTCTGATTATAGTTTGGGCTGCATACGTTAGATGCTAATAAACCTTTATGATGAGCATCGGTCGTTTCGGATGAATAGTTGCAAGTTAAAACTGTTTGCTTACCATTTAAAAGAGCCCCTCAGTTATTTGCTGAGGGAGGAATATCCCCAAGATCAACAACGTTATCATATGCCGTTATATAAGTGTTATGATAGATTATTCAATTCACATTAAAAATTTTTGTTAAATAGGGATTGAAAGGAATCTATCGAAAGACTAAATAGGGTCTTTTATTTCACATTGATTATAGGACCTATAGGAAAACGAGAATGATAAAGTATCCTCGTTCCTTTATGAGTTTAACAAAAAGCTTACTTTGTTAAACTCAATATCAGAAGAAAAAAGCAGCCAAACCTTTATTCAACCAAGGGTTTGGCTGTTTATCTTTAAAACGAAGGGTTTTTACTTTAACATATTGAATGTACTTGTATAGTAGAGTTAAACATATTAAAGGCGTTACATATAAAGATGAAGGAAACCTACCTCTACCTGCGTTCTTGCAGAAGGGGTTTTATTATTTCAACAGACAAAAAAATACTCGTTTTGTGTTAACACAAACTTAATAAAGGATTAATTTCCAGTTAATATTCATTTGTTTTACTAGTGATGTTGCTAATTTAATAACTGGAGGTGAAAAAGTAAGCGTTTTCAAGAAACTTCTTTTGGTACATAGGTTAAAGCTTTTCACTTACTAATATCATAAGGAGCGAACATCATGAAAAAAACTTTAAACGTTTTTTTGATTGCCGGCATGCTTTTTTCATTTTTACTGCCTGGATTTCAAGAGGAGAAAGAGGCTTATGCGGCAGCGAGCAGCGCGGTTATTAATGAAATCGCTTGGATGGGTACAACCACAAGCTATAATGATGAATGGATTGAGCTTTATAATCCAACAAGCAGTGATATAGATTTAACAGGATGGACGTTAAACGCAGTCGATGGCACGCCGGCTATTAATTTATCAGGCGTTCTTGCAAAACAGAGTTACTATTTACTAGAAAGAACGAGCGATAACAGTGTTCTAAATATAACGGCAGATCTTATTTATACTGGAAGTCTATCAAACAGTGGTGAAAATCTTGAACTGCGTGATAACACTGGAAGTTTAGTAGATTCAGTAGACGCTTGGCATGCAGGTGACAATAACACAAAATCGTCCATGGAAAGAACCGATGCAGCAGTAAGCGGGACAACAGCTTCTAACTGGAACACATCAACAAATGATTACGGATATGGCTTAGGAACACCGAAAGCAGCTAATTCTAACAGCAGTTCAGGTTTAGGGAGCGGCGGAACAGGTACACCATGCACACCTGGCGCAGAGCAGTTAAACAATGTTTCAGAACTAGAAGGGGCTATTAATGTTTACTTTAATAAGTGTGCGTTAACTAAATATGCCTCAATAGGTAATGAAGCAAATTATAATGTAAATCTTGAGGATGCGTTAATTAACCGCTTAAATGCGGCCACGACAAGTATTGATTTAGCAGCATATGAAATTAACTTACCACGTATTATTGATACTTTAATCACTAAAGCGGCACAAGGTGTTGACGTTCGTGTGATTGCTGATTCAAAAGACGCGACAGATCCTCACTATACAGAACGCTTTAAAACGATGCGTTTATATGTTGAAAAACTAGTGCGCGGTCAAGATAATGTGATCGGAACAAGTGATGATATTACTGTGTTTTCTGATTCCCCAATGTTTGCCGTGGAAGACAGCACAGCACGTACAAGCTACGGACTTCCAGCAGCGGCAGACGATATTCAAGAAGTAACCGTTGAAGTAGGAAGCAGTATGCAAACAGGCCGACTATTTGTAGATGCAGAAGAAAAAAGTCAAAACGCTTACTACTCACCTGGCAACCAAATGCACAATAAATTTGCGATCGTGGATGACCGCTGGTTATTTACAGGAAGCTGGAACTTTACTGTAACAGGCTTATATGGCTCTGAAGAAAATATGGAGCAGGGCATTTTAGACGGCAACCAGTAGCACGTTGTTGAAATTAATTGGCCGGCTCTTGCGGGTATTTATGAAGTAGAATTTAACGAAATGTGGGGAAGCAGCACGTTGACTCCTGATAAAATAACTTCAAACTTCAGCACTCGTAAAGTGGATAATACAACACATTCAATTAATATTAACGGTACACCAGTAGAAATTTATTTTTCATCAGGCGATAATGCAGTTGGACATCTAACCGAACTTGTAAAAAATGAAGCAGATATTAATACGTATTTTTCAATTTTTGCTTGGAGCGATCAAGCGTTAGTAGATGAGCTGAAGTACAAATGGGAAGGCTCATACAACGATCTAGAAGGAACGTTAACAGGATTTGATGTAAAAGGTGTGTTTGACTTAAGCTTCTGGAATCAATGGTGGTCTGCAAGCATTGAAATGAGAGGCGAAACCACTTCACAAACGAGCACAAATAACCCTAATATCCGTTGGGCAAATCCTGCACCGGTTTATGTTGCACAGGAATCTCGCAAACTGCATAGTAAAACAATGCTCATTGATGCCGATACATCAAGTGATCCAACCGTCATCGTCGGCTCAACAAACTGGAGTACGAACTGCAACGATATTAATGACGAAAATATGTTATTTATTCATGATGCGGACATTACGAATCAATTTGTACAAGAATTTAACGCACGCTATATCCAAGCAGGCGGTACGGTTAATTAAGAAGAAAATAAAATAACTTTTATTAGAAGAGGGTGGCTTATACAGTCAGCCTCTTCTAAGCATGAGTTAAACGAGATAAATAGCTCAAAAAATAATAAAGCTAATTATCACTAGGGTTGAAGGTTATCTAAGGAAGCGCGATTTATTTTTTACTTCTTTATCAATCGAATGAGCAGGGAAAGAACTATTGTACCCACAAAAACGATGATCAGAAAGCCGCTTTGATCAGAAGGTAGTGTGATCTGAAAGAAATCAAGTATGAAATTGATAAATAAAAAAGCACCAGCACCAATGAGGAAGCTTCTAAAAAATCTAGTTAATGTTGATTGCTCTTTCTTTTCTTGCGATAGAGCAGTTAGTACACCTAACACAACAGCAAATATAATAAGCTGAAAAATAACGTCCATCTGTATTCCCTTCATCAATTATTAAAGCAGACCGCTTGCTTTAACCATTCCAAATAAAATTAATAAAAGTCCAAGATAAAGAATCGTGGACTCGCCTGCAGCTGAGGCGATCAGAAAAAATAGTAGGAATATTCCTCGTTTCTTTTTGTCATTTGAAATGTCTTTATTTTCTTTGTAAGCATGTTGAATTGTAAGAAACACAATCGATAATCCTACTAGTGAAACAGTAAGCCACAGCATTTGTTCACCGCCAGTATGTATTTATTTGGGTATTATATACGAAGTTATCTTATCTATACAAATAGTCGAATTAAGTAAGAAACATAAACTAGCACAGCGTATTTAGAGAGGAAGTTATAAAAAATACAAACATTGAAGAAAACAATTAACATAAAGGAGTAAAGTCAATGTGGAAGCTAATCATATTAATTGTTTTAGGTACGGCATGGTTATTATATGCTGTCGGTTTTGCTTATTTTGGACTGCTCGGCTTTTGGTTTCATGCCGCTGAGAAAGGGTTTCGACCGACGCTTTGCGGCACTTTAGGATGCAGTGATCTTGATTTCTTTTTTTCGGTTGTTTGGCTTTTAGGAATGATTTTTCTTATTTATGTACTGCCAATTGGGATTATTATTTATTTTGTTACGAAAAAAAGAAAGGCGAAAATTAACTAGAGGAAAGGAGAAGAAACTTGGTTGTTCAAGATACTTTTAAAGAATTAGTTAAAGATACAATAGCTCCTATCTTTAAGAAAGAAGGATTTAAAAAATCAGGAAATTATTTTTATAAGAAAATAAATGAAGAGTTGGGCTGGTGTTTTCATATTCAATTAGATCAAAAAGGAAATACGAAAGTTGATCTAGAGTTTACGTTTAATGTAAGTATCTTTGTGCCGCTCGTTTATCAAGCATTAGGTAATGATCTTCCTAAATTTCCAAAGGTAGAGCAGGGAGTTTATGAGAGAAGAATTACAGAGCTTCGCAACGTAAAGGGCGGCTATTGGTATCGTTTAAATAATGAATACATCGATATAATCAAATTAAAAGAGCTCATTATTTCTCATATAACAACGTATATTTTCCTATATTTTCATGACTTATCTGATGTAAAAAGTGTGATTCAGGCATTAGAAAACCAAACGAGATTTGAAAACCGTCATCATTTAGCTGCAATGCATACGTATTATGGAGATCGCAATAAAGGAAAGCAGTTATTGTTTAACATTTATGAAGAAAAGGATTGGGATGCAGCGAAAGAGTACACGTTAAGTGTTTGTGAACGGCTGAATGTGGACCTTTTTTCTTAAACATTTAAAAGGGGAGAAAGTGAATGATTTACGAGCGATTTCAACAGTTGGTTCAAACAGATTTTCCCTCGTTATTATCAGAGCGAGGTTTTATAAAAAAAGGAGATCTTTTCTATAATCGTTCTTCTAAAGAAATTGGCTGGGTTGTTGAAATTACACCATCAATAAAGATCACAGAGGAAGAGATGGAATTTATGCTTGAAACAAGTGTTTTTCTTCCTGCCATTTATGAAATCGTGATGAATCAAAAGGCATTTGATGTTCCTGAAAAGCTAGAAACAGGTGACATTTTATATAAAAGTATTGCAGACTTAAAAGGAAATAAAAAACACATGAAATACCGGTTAAACGAATTATATGTTGATCTTCCAAAGCTTATCAAAACAGTTGAGGAAGATATTGATGAATTCGTACTTCCACACTTTCAACAGCTTACATCGATGGAAAAACTTATTGAGAAATTAGGAACTAACAATTATGTAGATCGCTATTTATATAAAGGCATACTGTTAGGCTTACAAGGAGACACAGCTGCAAGCAAAGAGTTACTGTTAAGTTATAAGCAAGGATGGGACGATGATTCGATTCAGGCGAGAGCGGCAGAGGAAGCGGCTAAGGCATTAGGATTTGAATGAGCGTATAATGCTGAATGATGTATCATAAAATAACGTTAATTCTATATACATAATGAAAGATAAAAAGGAGTTTAGCTCGTGAAATCATATGAAATAACGAACATGATTATTGATGACGGTTTTGCTGGCCAGGAAACAGTAACAGCTGATTTTACTCATCATAACAGAGGTTACAGCATTACCTTTAATAAAGCTGATCTTGAAATTCTCAATACTTGGATTTTTGAAAACAACACATCTCTTCCAGTAAATTTATCAGATCAGCTTATTGAATCAATAAGAGAAGATGTAAAAAAGAGGATCTAATTACAGTACTAGGTTCATTTTTTATTTACTTGAGCGATAGTGATGGTAAAAGAAGTAATATAAGGGCTTCTTATGAAGAAGTGATAGCATTTTTAATGATTTCTAAAAAAATAGTAAATCATGGGTTGACTGACGATAGAATAAATAATAAAATAAAGACAATTTTAAAAATAATGAAAACACAGTGATTGGGAGTAGTAAGGAAAATTTATTGTTTAGAGAGCTGTCGGTTGGTGAAAGACAGTCAATAAATGCCTGAACTCGCCCATGAGTGGTAAGGCTGAAATGTAGGCCTTAACGGTTAACGACCGTAATCAAGTTATCGAGTGAATTCGTTTTGTTTTAAAACGAATTAAAAAGAGTGGTACCACGTAGGCAAAGCCTGTCGTCTCTTAGGAGATGATAGGCTTTTTTATATTAGGCGAAAAAGTAGAATTTATAAAAGGGTGGGGTTGTAAAATGAAAAATGTTGAAAAGTATTCGAGAGGTTACTTTATGCCTCCAGCGAAGAGCATGAAATGGACGGAAAAAGAGTATATTACTGAGGCTCCTACATGGTGCAGTGTCGATCTTCGCGATGGAAACCAAGCATTAGTCATTCCGATGAGTTTAGAGGAGAAATTAGAGTTTTTTCAAGTGCTTGTAGAAGTAGGTTTTAAAGAAATTGAAGTTGGTTTTCCAGCGGCATCCGAAACAGAATATGTGTTTTTGCGTACATTAATTGAGCAGAATTTAATTCCAGATGATGTCACCATTCAAGTGTTAACACAGTCAAGAGAACATATTATCAAAAAGACATTTGAATCACTAAAAGGTGCGAAAAATGCAGTTGTCCATTTATACAACTCTACATCAGTGGCACAGCGTGAGCAGGTATTTAAAAAGTCAAAAGAAGAAATTATTGATATTGCCGTAACAGGTGCAAAACTTCTTAAAAAATATGCAGCTGAAACGGAAGGGAACTTTAAGTTTCAATATTCACCAGAAAGCTTTACAGGAACAGAAATTGATTTTGCGCTTGATATTTGTAATGAAGTGCTTAATGTATGGCAGCCGACAGCTGACAATAAAGTCATTATTAACTTACCAGCGACAGTATCGATGTCAATGCCGCACGTTTATGCAAGTCAAATTGAATATATGAGTGATCATTTAAACTATAGAGAAAACGTGATTGTATCACTGCATCCACATAATGACAGAGGAAGCGGTGTGGCAGACGCTGAACTTGGTATGCTTGCGGGAGGTCAGCGAATTGAAGGAACATTGTTTGGAAATGGAGAGCGTACTGGTAACGTTGATATTGTAACGCTTGCTTTAAATATGTTCTCACACGGTGTTGATCCGAAGCTTAATTTTGAAAATCTACCTGAAATTGTCTCAGTTTATGAACGAGTCACAAGAATGAAGGTTAATGAAAGACAGCCATATGCCGGAAAACTTGTTTTTGCTGCATTCTCAGGTTCACACCAAGATGCGATTGCAAAAGGTATGAAGTGGCGAGAAGAAAAGAACACTAAGGATTGGACGGTTCCTTATTTATTAATTGATCCAAAAGATATTGGCAGAGAATATGAAGCAGATGTGATCCGCATTAACAGCCAGTCAGGTAAAGGCGGTATCGGTTATTTACTTGAACAGCAGTATGGTCTTGATCTTCCAGCGCAAATGCGTGAAAGCTTCGGCTATGTGGTTAAAGACGTATCCGATCGTCTTCATAAAGAATTACTGCCAGAAGAAATTTATAATATTTTCATGGAGGATTACGTTAATATTAAAGAGCCAGTTGAATTTATTAACTACAAATTTACTGGGGATGAAGGGTATCAAACAATTGTAAAGATCGGAATCAATGGTAATGTTCAAGAACTTACAGGTGCAGGAAATGGTAGACTCGACGCAATCAGCAGTGCACTTCAAGATAAATTTGGTATTTCTTATAAAGATTTAGTTTATAAGGAACATGCCCTTGAAACAGGTTCGGCATCAAAAGCGGTCTCTTATATCGGTTTAACTGCTCAAGATGGTACTGTGCATTGGGGCTGTGGAATTGACGTTGACATTATGACTTCTTCAGTTAAAGCATTGTTTAGTGCAGTGAACAAAATGGTTGTGAGCGAAGGAATTCCAGTTGAAGAAGGCGTTTCGGTAACGAATAAGTAATTTCAAAAGCTTATATTTTAAAAGTATAACGAATAAGACGATTGCTGCAGCAATCGTCTTATTTATATTGCGACTAGTAACATGCCAAAGTATGGTAAGGTTAATATATAACATCAAAAATAAGTGATTTATCTGTTAAATCAATCTGGTAAAAGGGGAGAGTGGATGCATCTGATTACATTTATAGAAATAATAATGTCAGCTGCAGCTATTATTACGCTTTTTATTACTGCACTGATGCTGCCAAAAAGGTTTAAGAAAACAGGCTTTATAATTGCTTGTTTAGCTGCTGTAATCGTCCTTTTGTTTTTTGCTGTTCGTCCCTTTTGGTTCGCTTATCAAGTATCTGTAAAAACAGAGCTGTTAAACGAATATTTGGAAGAAAAATATTCAGGTGAACAATGGGATATTAGACGAAGAGAAGGTAGGCAGTATAATCCTTATCATTTAGAAGTTAGATTTAAAAATGAAAAAGGATGGGTATATACGTATTTAGTCGTGAATGAAAATCAGATTTGCCAAACTGTTTGGACTCCTCCTGAAGGGGAATTTCCTGATGAAGGAAAACATTATGAAAGCAATCATTGTGAGTAAATAATATTTATATAATAAATGTGAGGTTAATTTATGAAAAAAAGAATTATTACACTTGGAGTCCTACTAGTTATTATTTGTTTTTCTTTATATGGTACCTATCAATTAATGAATGCAAGAACGTATCAGTTGTTTGGAGGTTTAACGAGTCAGATAGACACAAACGAAAAAGTTGTCGCCTTAACGTTTGATGATGGGCCGACAGAAATTGTGCGTGAAATATTGCCTCTTTTAGAGAAATATCATGCAAAGGCTACTTTTTTTGTGATTGGAAATGAATTGAAGGAGAATTTACAGGTAGGAGAAGAGGTTGCGGCAGCTGGTCACCAAATCGGAAATCATACCTTTTCCCATCAGCGAATGATTTTTAAAAAACCATCATTTATTGAACAGGAAATTGAAATGACGAACGAGTTGATTCGCGAAACAGGTTATGAAGGGGAAATAGACTTTCGACCGCCAAATGGAAAGAAACTTATTGCTTTACCATATTATTTAAAAAAGCATCACATCAAAACAATTATGTGGAGCCTTGAACCTGACACGTATTATTCTTCTGTTTCTGACAAAGTAAACTATGTAAATGAAAAGGTTAAACCAGGATCAATTATTTTGCTGCATCCGATGTACGATGATACAGGGAATGAACTAAAAACCATTGAAGGTATTTTAGAGACTTTATCAAAAAAAGGGTATCAATTTGTGACAGTTAACGAGCTTCAAAATAGCGGAAAATAAAAATAAAAAATGGCGAGCATTAGATTTCCTGTTGATATCTTTTGCTCGTCATTTCATATTTTAAACATTAAAGAGCCATTTATATATCCGCTAACATTTTCCCTAAAGGACTATCCTCCATTATTAAATCCTGCAGTTTATAAACCGAAATCGGAAACATCGGAAACCCAACATAATAAGGGGTAATCTCATAAAGCTGAAAATAAATAACCAATGCTTTATCAGCAATATAAAAATCTTGATTCGGTTTAATGCCTTTAAATTCACCGAGTAAAGGGATATTCCGCTCTTTAATTTGTGCTCTAATAAGGTCAGAAATCACTTTAACATAGCTGCTGTTTGGTTTAAAAAGCTTGCTTAAGTGATAATTTTTACCTGTTAAAACGGAAAATGTTAATGATTTCGCATATGTCATTCCATGCGCCATCGGAGGAGTATAAGCATAATTGCTCTGCAGCAAACTGAGTACGCCTCGTTCATTTGACTTTATTTCATAAAAACCTGTCATTTCTGTCTTACCTTGTATTTGAACCTTTCTTTGCATGTTGATTAATTGATGCACTTGGTTCATAATTGTATGATTCATTTTTTCTTGAACATGTTGGTTTTGCATGCCGATAATTTTTGGATAATAAAGCTGTAAATTTGGTGTTATATGTGAAACGGTTTGGATGTATACAGGGAACTTAGACTGATCCATCACCATAAAGAACACCATTCCTTTTCAATTGTTTTTACAGCTTATGCTGAAATGGGCAGAACTGTCATTTCTGCTTGATGTTATTAGGTGAATAATTATTTTGAATCGATATTTAAATTTTCGCAGCAAAGAAGACGGATGTTAACATGGCGGAAGGCTGCTTGTATGTATAGGCTTTCCAACGTGATAGATACAAGGAATGGTACGCTGCTTGCCTTTCATTTGAGATACATCATATAAATCATTTCATTTCCTTCAAGAAAGGTTAGGGTTTTAATGTAGTCATCCAGTCCTTTTTTCTCTCTGTTAACCTTTGAATACAGTACTTCCTCGGATCTTTCAAATGTTAATTTATTCTTTTTGTTCGATTTTTGATTGATGAACTTAGATCTCTTCAAACTCAACACTCCTTTTCAGTTGATTAATTTAGAGAAACCGTGTTCATATCGAATTTTAAGGCAAGTTTGTACATAGTATGAATAACCATGCTAATTTTAGACCTTGAACTAGAGTGATTTTTTGGACTGCTTAAATGGAAATTCCTTAACATAACATTTACAAATATTTAACAAAAAAAGAATTTACTTATAAAAACATAAGGAGTATAATCAACTTTGGTTAAATTAGGTAATAGTGTGTAAGAACTATTCTGTAGTTTTCTAGTTTTATACTACGCCTCTAACCGTACTCCTTAACCCTATTCAACCACAGAAATTTACTACATAGAATCTCATTATCTTTTCTTTAAAACTCTAGACATGAAGGGAGAAAACTGAATATGACATGGTTAACGAAATGGTCTTTTAAAAATAAGGCTGCGGTCATTCTTACGACTATACTTGTGTTAATTATGGGAGTCGTAAGTTACTTTGTTTTACCAATGGAGTTTTTGCCTGCTGCAGATAATCCGCAAGTTTCTGTAGTTGTCCTAGGCCAAGGTACAGATGTAGAAACAATGGCTGATACTGTTACAACTCCAATGGAGAAGTCTGTTGCTTCTGTAAAAGGGAAGCGAGAGATTTTTTCAACAACAGGAGACGGGTTCTCTAAGGTCGATATCTTCTTTGAAGCAGAGACAGATATGAAGCAGGCAAAGGCTGATGTGCAGGAAGCGCTTGATAGCATACAGCTTCCAGAGGGAACGAACAAACCGATTGTTGTTCAGCTTAATACGAACATGATTCCAATTGCAGATATTTCGATGACGTTTAAAGATGGAATCACAAAAGAAAATATTAAGCTTGCAGAAGAAAAATTACTTCCTGTTTTTAAGGATATTAAAGGTATCGGCAGTGTCGCTATGTATGGTAGAACGGGAAGTGAAATTTCAGTGGAGCTTGATCAAGAGAAGTTAGCACAATACAAGCTTCCTGCGCAAGCTGTTTTAGGTGCATTAGAAGGTCAAAATATTGCAGCCGCAGTAGGTCAGAAAACGATTGATGGAAAAGCAAGTAATATAAAAGTTGTCAGTACTCTTAATAGTCTTGAAGATCTTAAGAATTTACCGGTTGCATCTAATGTAACGCTTGGCGATGTAGCTTCTGTTCAAAAGGCAGATCCTGAAGGGAACCTTACCCGTATTGATGGTGAAGATGCATTAATTGCCATCATTACAAAGGACAGCAATTCAAATGCTGTTTCCATCGTTAAAGAAGTAAAGAATCAAGCAGAAGAATTATCAAAGAAATACGAGAATGTGAATGTAAGTGTATTCTTTGCAACAGCAGATATGATTGTGAATTCAGTGAATAGTATGATTAAAGAAGTATTGCTTGGTGCATTATTTGCTACCATTGTCATTATGCTTTTTTTAAGAAATGTTCGTTCAACATTTATTACGATTGTTTCAATTCCATTATCTTTATGCTTTACATTATTTTTACTAGCACAATCAGGCATTACACTAAACGTCCTAACAATTGGTGGGGTTGCAGTAGCCGTCGGTCGTTTAGTAGATGATAGTATCGTAGTTATTGAAAATATTTTCCGTAAAATGCAGCATGAGAAATTTTCAATCAAACTCATTATTGATGCAGCAAAAGAGGTGGCAGCAGCCATTACCTCTTCAACACTTACAACTGTTGCAGTATTCTTGCCGCTTGGACTAGTGGGAGCTGGATTAAAAGATTTCTTAATGCCGTTTGCGCTAACTGTTACATATTCCTTATTATCATCATTAGTCGTAGCTCTTACAGTAGTCCCGTTAATGAGTGCAGGACTGTTAAAAAATGCAAAACTGCCAGAGCATAAAACACCAAAGCGCTTTGTTAACATGCTCCGTTGGTCATTGAATCATAAATGGGTCATTTTACTTACATCTGCAGTACTATTTTTTGGTTCAATTGGTGTCTATTTTGCAATGCCTAAAGGTGCAATCGACAGCTCCGATGCAGAACTTGTGATGGTTTCGTTAGATTATCCAAATGAAATACCAATTGATGAAGTGCGTGATAATGCTTTGCAGTTGGAAAAGTTTTCATTAGCGCAGGATGGACCAAAAGCGGTTTACACACAATTAGGAAACAGCCCTGATGCTGCTCAATATGGTGCAGTAGAATCTCCTACTAAGGCGAACTATACGATTGTTATGGAAAAAGGGGCGGATGCCGAAAGTTTTATTGAAAAAGTAAATAAGCAGAAGGATCGCTATCCAAATGCTGTATTAACTGCAGGTTCAGGTTCTCTAACAGGAGCAAGTTCCACTTCAATTACAATAGATGTAATTGGTGATCAAATTGATGTGATTGAGAAAACGGCGATTGATATTGAAGATGTCATAAAAGATATTGAAGACATTGAAAAGGTAGAGACGAACTTAGAAGAGAAAAAGCCAGTTTATACGTTTACTGTTGATCCAAAAGTTGTTAATCCAGGAGAGGTAACCGGACAGCTTGGTATGATGCTTAACCGCATGCCGATTGGAAATGTTACGCTTGACGGAACAGATACACCGGTATTTTTAGAACCAGTTTTAGATCCTAAATCAGCTAAAGACTTAGAAGACATAATGATTACAACAGCACAGGGAGTAGTACCCATTACCTCTGCTGCAGCGCTTGAATTAGAAAATAAAGCAACACAAATTCTTCATAAAGATGGGGAGCCTTATATAAGAGTAACCGCTGCAGTTGATCCGAAGCAGCTTTCGATTGTGTCTGAGGAAATCAATAAGAAGATTCATGGAACAAAACCTGGAGAAGGTATGGAACTACCTGATAATGTAGAAGTGTTTGTTGGAGGAGCATCTGTTCAGCAAGCTGATGATTTTACAGACTTATTCCTCACAATGGGTGCATCGATTGGAATTGTATACTTAATAATGGTCATCACATTTAAGACATTACGAGCGCCAATTGCAATTCTATTCTCATTACCACTTGCAGCAATTGGGGCGATCCTTGGATTATTAGTCAGTCAAATTCCTGTTGATCTCACAGCCCTGCTTGGTGCATTAATGCTGATTGGAATTGTTGTTACAAATGCGATTGTATTAATTGACCGGGTAAAGCAAAATGAAGAAACGATGATTATGCGTGACGCTATTTTAGAAGCGGCTGGTACCCGGATGAGGCCGATTTTAATGACTGCGACCGCAACAATTTGCGCGATGCTGCCATTATTGTTCAAAAAAGCTGAAATGGGCAGCCTTGTTTCGCAAAGCTTAGCAATTGTCGTAATTGGCGGTTTAGCAGTTTCTACGTTGTTAACATTGGTCGTTATCCCAGTGATCTATGAATTGCTGCACTTTAAAAAATCAAAGAAACAGAGAATCGCACAAACTAATGCTTCAGAACATGATATCGTAGGATAAAGAGGAGAAACCGGGTTCAAAAGATTCTCTTTCACAAATAGTTTAACCCAGCGAAAATTCGCTGGGTCTTTTTGTTAGTGGTAAAAACGTTCTTGTATTAAAAAGTATTTCAAAATGAATATCCATAAAAATCAAAGAAAAACAGCGAAATTATGAGAAAAAGATATATGATGGACGCTTTCAAGGTATATGTTGTCGTTTACATGGATAATGTTCCCGTTTTCACTGGCATTGTCATTAGATTGTAATTATATGATAATGAAGCCGTCAAACTTGGAAAGGGGCGTATTATAATGAAAAAAATTATTAAACTACTTGCAGATGCAGCGAATTCTTATGGGAAAGCAATGGATGCATACGGTGAAGCACTTATAAAAGTAATACAAAAGTAATGAAAAGATAGTAAGGAGTGTTCAATGTGAAGCTCTATCTACAATTTCAAAGTGATCCAAAAACCGATTCTCACTTATAAAAAGAGAATCGGTTTTTTATTTGTAAACATGCAATGAATAAGTTGGATCTGCTTAAACGTTTAGTTAGTTTTTATTATGCTTTGATTGTTGTATGCTGTTAAGTACATAAAGGATGGAGGTGGAGAGGTAGTGGATAGTATTACACACACTCTGTTTGGAGTTGGTTTATATCATGCGTTGAAAAAAGAAAATTTAACAAAAAGAGAAAAGAATGCCTTGCTATTTACAACCATTGTCGGCAGTCAAATTCCAGATAGTGATGTTATCTCGCAGTTTTGGGATTATGAAGGACTGTATCAACTGTGGCATAGAGGGATTACTCATTCGATCTTTCTTGTGCCGATTTGGGCTATCATTATTTATCTTTTAGTGGTCTTTTTCTTTAAAGTAAAGCATCGCAGTCACTTTTTAATCGCTATGCTTGCAGTTGCGATTCATAATACGTCTGATGTTTTGAATGCATGGGGAACAGGCTATTTAGAACCTTTTTCTAATGTAAGGTTAACTTTAGGGACCATTCCTATTATTGATTTTGTTATTTGGCTCATTTTTTTGGTTTCTTTTTTACTGAAGCGCTTTTCAAAGCACTCAGCGCAAAAGATTTTCCGCTGGGCGTGGCTCGCAATTGTCCTGCACATTATGATTCAAACGGCTCAAGGAATGTTCATTAGGAACGATGTAAAATCAGATTATGAAAAAGTCGCATTATCTGCTGATTTCATTCCTACTCAATATACGGTAATCGGAAAAAACGGCAATGAAGTGGACATTGCGTTAGCTTCTTTATGGAAAGGCTTTGAAGTACATACAACGCTATTTTCGGATGAGGAAGCAGATCTTGAACCACTTTTTTCTGAAAAACCTGAAGCTGAAACATTAACAAAGTGGAGTCCATTCGTTGTTGTGGTGAACGAAGACAACCGTTTAGGGGTATTTGATCCGCGCTTTTATCGAAATGGAGAATCCTTTTTGTTTGAATATATTGAGATAAAATAAAATATTTTTTTCGTTGTCTCCATCCATTATTTTGAAACCTTATGATACATAAACACGTATATAATTCAACTAAGATAAATGGAGGTGTTGACATTGTTGTACATTTTAGCGATCATTTTTCCTCCGTTAGCTGTTTTAATTGCAGGAAAGCCATTTCAAGCAATTGTTAATTTGATTCTGACGCTGTGCTTTTATGTGCCGGGATTGATACATGCACTCCTCGTTGTTCATGATCGAAAAGCTGATAAACGATTAAAGAAGCAGATGAAAATGATGCGAAGAGAATAAGGATAAAGCGAAATATACAAAAAGAGGGAGCTTCTTATAAGTGAAGCTTCCTCTTTCTATTTTATAGAGTTGTAAATTGATAGCCTTTTGCTTTAATTTCTTGAATTAACTCAGGCAACACGTAAAGCGTTTGTTTTAGTTCATGAAGCAAAATGATTGCGCCGTCTTCTAAGTTCTCTACAACATTTGCTATAATTTCTTGTGGGTTTTCTTTAAGCTCCCAATCCATTGAGGCGATTTTCCACATGACAGTCGTTAATCCTAATTCTTTTGCAGCTGTGATGGTCTCAGCGTTATACTGACCAAATGGGGGACGGAAGTATGTGATTTTTTGATTTATAATACTTTCAATACTTTTAACACTTTGAGCGATATCTTTATATTGCTTGTTATAGCAAAGGTTTGTTAAGTTAAGATGCTTCATTGAATGAGTGCCTATTTCATGACCTTCACTTAATAATCGTTTCCAAGGTCGATCTTCATAAAACAACCGCGACTGCCAAAAGAAAAGCGCAGGAACACTTTCAGCATGAAGCACATCAAGAATTTCCGGCAGAATTTTACTTGGACCATCATCAAACGTTAATAGTACCGATTTTTCCTTTTGCGGTTTACCCACCGTTATTACATCAGCATCTGTAGAATCGTACACGATCCTTGTATTGTCGACTACTCATGGACTTTTTTGCATATTAGCTCACCACCTTTATTTATCTTAAAAGGGTTTACGGTTAAAAAGAAAAAGAGCTCCGATATGTCTAATAAGCAGCAGAGGAATTAGTACGCATTTCATACGTTTTCTCATACACTTCATCGGTAAATCGTCCAGGTTTGCCGTCAAAAATTAGTTCGCCATCTTTAAGAGCGATAATTCTTGTTGCATAGCGTTTAGCGAGTGTAACATCATGAACGTTAATAACGCTTAACAGCTGATGACGCTGATGAATGTCTTTTAATAAAGAAAAGATTCGATCAGACGTACCGGGATCGAGACTTGCGACAGGTTCATCGCCAAGGAAAACTTTCGGCTCCTGCAAGAGTGCGCGGGCAATGCCGACACGCTGTTTTTGACCGCCGCTTAACTGTTCTACTTTACGATCAGCAAAATTTGTAAGTTCAACATCGGCGATTACTTTTTTCGCCTGTTCGATTTCCTCTTTTGAAAACCAGCCAACTAAATTTTTAACGGAGCTCCGATAGCCAAACATTCCAGTCAATACATTTTGCATCACCGTTAGTCTTGGGATTAAGTTATAATGCTGAAAAATCATGCCCATTTCTCTGCGCACAAGACGAGTTTGTTCAGCGCTTTTTTTAGATAACGGCTTACCATTCCAATATACATCTCCATCTGTTGGCTTCTGCAGCCCGTTCATTGAGCGAATGAGTGTTGACTTACCGGCACCGCTTTTTCCTAATACACACACAAATTCGCCTTCTTCAAGAGTTAGGTTAATGGATGAAAGTGCTGGATGGTTTGCTCCTTGATAATGCACTGATAAATTCTTTATCTCAATCATAACGATAACTCCTTTAAATGACTTTATTTCGGACATAGCTGCCAAAAAAGTCAACCATGACGACGATAATCATAATAATTAATACATCAAGGGACACAGAAGAATATTGAAATGTTTTAAAGTCGTTAAAAAGCCGCTGTCCAATGCCGCCGCCTCCAATAAACCCTAATATGAGCGACGTTCGAATCGCGACTTCAAAGCGGTAAAAATAATGTGATAAAACATTTGGCCAAATTTGCGGGATAATACTAAAAAGCGATGCCAACCAACTTTTAGCGCCGACCGCTCTCATTGCTTCCTGTGGGCCGGGATCACTTGCTTCAACTAGCTCTGAAATCAGTTTACCAAGCACACCGATATTATGAAACATGATTGCTAACACAGCAGGGAAAGGACCAAGTCCAAGTGCGGTTAATAAAACTAAGCCAAATACAATTTCAGGAATGGAGCGCACAAAGCTTAAACTCACTCGTGATAGTTGAAAAAGTAGTTTTGATGGTGACGTATTTCGAGCAGCGACAAAGCTGATCGGTAAGGCGATAAGAAGTCCGAAAAAGCTGCCGAGAAATGCCATCGCAAGCGTTTCAAAGCTATCCTCAAGCATTTTGGGCAGGGCATCAAAATTCATCGGAAACCATTCGGATAAAAATTCAATCATATTTTTAAAATCTTTAAATTTTGAAAGATCAAATTCTGTTAGCTTCATGCTGTAGTAAACAGCTGAAGCTAACAGAATAAGAGTAAAAATACTACGGCGTTTAAACCACACAGTAATCAGCTCTATTCGTTAATGATTCCTTGTTTAATCGCAGCGTCTCTGATGCTCTGATAATCTTCATTCGAAGCTTTTGTAAAGCCAGTTGCACCAAACGCATCTAAAATTTCTTGATCTTCAATCGCTAAAAATGCTTCCTGAAGCGCTTGAATCGTTTCTTCGTCGGTATTTTTGTGAACAGCCCATGGATATTGGAATAATTTATCAGATTCCCAAATTGTTTTAATTTGTTCGCCATCAATTTTTCCAGATTCAACGAGCTGATTAAAAATCGCGCTGTCAATCGCGCCGGCAGTTACTTGTTTGTTTTGAACAGCGAGTGCTGTTGCATCGTGTGAACCTGTAAAGCGAACAGATTTAAATTGATGTTCATCCTCAGACGTGTATACACCGCGGTCTTGTAATTCAATTGACGGAATTAATGAGCCGGAAGTTGAGTTAATATCACCAAAAGCAAAATCAACTTCACCAGGATTTGCTAGTAAGTCTTCGATTGAATGATAAGGATTTTCTTTATGTGTAATCATATAAGAATGATAAAACGGTTCGCCATCAATTAACTGTGTAATAATTGCTTGTGCACCGCTTTTATGATGAGCAACAACATATGTTAACGGACCGAAATAAGCCATATCAATTTTATCGAAATTCATTGCTTCAACAACACCATTATAATCTGGGTATACTTCAATCGAAACGTCGCGATCTAACTTTTCGGATAGAACGGTTTGCAGTTTATCCATTGCCCCTTCCATTTCACCTTCTGTTTGTGCTGGGATTACGCCGATTGTAAAGGTTTCTGTTTCGGCTGTTTCTTCAGTCGGTTCAGCCGCTTCGTTTCCTTCATTTGCTGCGCCTCCGCAGGCTGCTAATATGAGTGTTAAACAAAGTATGTAGAATAAGATAAGTTGTTTTTTCATAAAGATTCCTCCCTAGTGAATGCATAAAAATAACCGGTTTTATATGTGACTAACTGTTAATACTACACGTTAAACTTTTACTTTCTATATTATTTCTAATAAAAGGACTCTATTACGAGTCCTTTTAGATGACTTTTATACAGCCTGGTGATTGCTTTGTTACTTCACCAATAATCGCGGATTCAACATTTTTCTCTTGAAGTGTTTGCTGTAATTCTTCCGCTTCTGCTTCTGGTACAGAAATAAGCAGTCCGCCTGATGTAATCGCATCGCAAAGAATGAGCTGGTCAAGTTCACTAATACTTGGATCATATTGGATGCGATCAGCGAGCCACTTATGATTTTTTCTTGTGCCGCCTGGAATAATATTTTGTTCAGCAAGTTCTTTTGTCCGCGGTAAAATCGGAACAGCTTTACTGTTAATCGTAATGCCGACACCGCTTCCTTCGGCTAATTCAATTGCATGGCCGAGTAAACCAAAGCCCGTAACATCTGTACAGCCATTTACGTTGTACTGTTCCATTGCTTCAGCAGCATCCTTATTTAAAGCGGCCATTACATTCATCACTCTGTCTAGGTCTTCTTGCTCAAGTAGATCTTTTTTAATAGCAGTTGTTAAAATCCCAACACCAATTGGCTTTGTTAAAATAAGTCGGTCACCAGGCTTTGCACCGGCATTTGATAAAATGCTGTCAGGGTGCACAGTCCCTGTTACAGATAAGCCGAACTTTGGTTCTTGATCATCAATCGAGTGACCGCCAACTAAAGCAGCACCTGATTCTTTTACTTTATCAGAAGCACCAACTAAAATATTAGCTAAAATGCTTTTATCTAACGTGCTGATTGGGAAACCAACGATATTCATTACCGTGATTGGTTTTCCACCCATTGCGTACACATCGCTTAATGAGTTTGCGGCAGCAATTTGACCGAACATATAAGGATCATCAACAATCGGTGTAAAAAAATCTAATGTCTGAACGAGGGCTGTGTCATCGTTAATTTTATATACGCCTGCATCATCAGATGTATCAAGACCAACGAGTAAGTTTGGATCGGGAGTCGATTTTGGTAAATGACGCAAAACTTGCGACAGGTCTTCAGGACCAATTTTGCATCCTCAGCCGCCTTTTGTTGATAAATTCGTTAACTTAATAACTTCATCTTTTTTTGACAATTTATTCACTCCTTTTTCTTTTTATTAAAACAAATAGAGAAGAGGGGAGAATGAATATTTTCTTTAAGGTTTTACCAGCACATCTTCATATATTTTTAAGAGCATTTCAACTTCTGATGTGTTGGTATGATGTTTATTAATATGCTTTTCGGCAGCTTCTCCAAATTGTTCTCTTATTTCGTAATTATTGACTAATTGCTCCGCATATTCAAGAAATTCGCCTTCATCGTTATAGACAAAGCCGGTTTGATTATGTGTGATCAGGCTGAGGTTTCCTTCATTTCCTGAAACTAAAAGAGGTATTCTTAAGCTCATCGCCTCAATAATCGCAGTGGATTGTCCTTCTGAGTGTGAGGTGTTTAACACAGCATCGGCATGTTTATAAATGGCACCCATTTCATGATGAGATACTTGTCCAATGTATTGTACCCAGTCTTTGTTTTCTTCAACAAGGTTTTTGACAAGCTGGCCTTCGTCTTTTTCGATAATTGGTCCGACGAGTAAAAGGCGAACATAAGGTAGTTTTTCATGCAGTTTTTTTAATGTGTGAATCGCAAACGGTACATTTTTTACTTTTCGTATGCCGGCTGGAAGTACAAATAAAAAGGTATTGTCTTCTTTTTGGATTGTAAAATCGGTAGTAGTAAAATTAGTTGTTCCTTGTGGGATGACAAACGTTTTCTCTTTAATTTCCGGAACTTCTTTCAATAAGATATTGCGCGCTTTTTCGCTAAAAACATGAACAGCTGATGCTTCTGTCACTGATTGAATTACATCGCTGCGTCTTTCATCATTAAACAAATCATGGTTTAAATCAGTTCCGGTCATTGTAATTACATACGTATCCATTTTTTGGTGGAGTGTTTCCTTAAACTTAAAGAAACGATAAGCGTGAAAGCCGTGAACAAGATCTGCAGGGGGAAGCATATTTACGTGATGATCTTCTGTAATTGAAACAATCTCGGTTTCAATGCCACGACTATTTAACTTATCTGATATTCGCTTTACAGTAATCGTGTTTCCGCGCGGTTGATGGTAATTTGGTGTTACTAAAACAATTTTCATTTTGTCACATCCTTAACATTCTGCTTATCTAAAAGGTGTAAAAATTCGTTTACTTTATTGATCATGCTTCTATTATCACGAAATTATTTGTAGGTGTCATATTTACTGCTTACAAAATAATGAGTGAAGCAAGTAAAGGTTTAATAAGAACTAAAAATGGAAAAAGTACTAAGGGATTTTTAAATTTAGATAAAAGAGAGGGGGAGAAATCTTGGAAGCATCTTTAAAAATTGGTGAAGCTGCACCTGACTTTTTATTATCCGCGACAACAAATGCTTTGAGTAAGGAAAAGATTGCATTATCAGATTACCGCGGAAAGAAAAATGTCCTTGTTGCGTTTTATCCACTTGATTTTACACCTGGCTGAATTAAGGAAATTACCTCTTGGAAAGAGGATTACAAAAAGTTTGAAGAGCTTCATACAGAAGTGCTCGCCATTAGTGTTGATCATATTTACGCACACAATGTTTTTGCGGCAAGTCTTGGAACACTGCCTTATCCGCTTTTATCAGACTGGCATAAAAAAACGGCAAAACAATACGATGTATTTGATGAAAAAAATGAAACAGCAAAGCGCTCTGTGTTTGTGGTTGATAAAGAGGGAACTCTTGTATATACTAACACTTCGTTTAAGGCACAAAGTAAAGAAGATTATGACACAGTGTTTGCGGAGCTTGGTAAACTTCATAATCAATAAGTGAAAGAAAAAAGGTTGACAAGTTTTAGGGTGTTATACCCAATTTTGCCAACCTTTTTTGATTAAATCGATTTTAATGCATTAGAAATGGAATGCTCACCAGAAATAAGATCAAATGAACGTTTAAACGTATTTTCTTCATTTAAAGCCGCCGTAA
This sequence comes from Bacillus taeanensis, assembly GCF_003318295.1. GTDB lineage: Bacteria > Bacillota > Bacilli > Bacillales > UBA6769 > Maribacillus > Maribacillus taeanensis. Next base: position 40,174 of record NZ_QOCW01000009.1, on the reverse strand, counting down.
TTGTTTTTGCAACATCTTCACGAGGTATGGATGCTCGCGTTAAGTTCTCAGCAGCTGACACTTTATCAGTACCCGGCTCGTTTAACAGGCCGCCTGGGCGAATAATCGTATACGTTAAATCGCTTTGTTCAAGAATTTTGTCTGCATAATGTTTAGCGGCATAATAAGGTCTAATTTTTTCATTCCAATTTTCGCGATTATGAGCCTGCAGCGCACTCACCATAACAAAGCGTTTAATGCCTGCTTTTTCAGCAGCTTCAATTGTTTTTGCTGCGCCATCGAGATCGATTAAAAGCGTTTTGTCTGCACCTGTATGTCCGCCAGAACCAGCAGTAAATACAATTGCATCACAGCCTTTAGCCGCTTCAGCAATTTCATCAACATTGCCTTCTAAATCAGCTAAAGCTGTTTCAATTCCTTCTTTTTCTAAAGATTCTGCTTGTTCTTTTTTCCTAACCATCGCTCTTACTGTATGGTCATTACTTTCCTTTAACAAATTGATAAGGTGTGTGCCGATTTGTCCATTTGCTCCAACAACAAATACTTTCATATCATCATCTCCTTACATTTTGTTGGGATTATCTTTTAGTATTGTTTCATCAAAAGCAGGATGTTTCAAATAATTTGTTTCATGATACGAAAGAGACTAACTTTCACCGTAGAAAGTTAGTCTCCATTCATTTTAATACACTTCAATGTCCCATGTGTGCTCGAACTCAACAGCGCCTTTCAGCGTTTGAGCGACTGGACAGCCTTTCTCAAATACAGACAGTGCTCGCTCAGCGGCATCTACTTTTCCATCTGGAACTTTCACGTTGTAGTGACAGCTGATTTTTGTGATTTTTAAAACGCCTTCAGGTGCTTCAATCGTACCTTGAATATTTGCCTTTACTTTGTCAGGTGAAGTCGGAATTTTACGCGCCTCCAGCGCGCCAGAAAGGGTCCCGACCAGTCAGCCGCCAGCAGCTGCAACGATGTGGTCTAATGTTGAAGGATATTCCACTTCCGGCTCGACATCGTAAAATCTTTTTACCCCTCCGTGAACGCCAAAAAGAAGAGGTTCTTCAAAGCCTTCTATGTAAGCTTCGCGGATTTTATTAGCGGTATCTTTTTGAATAATCGTGATTTTCGTTAACGCAATTGGTTCACTCATTTTATCACCATCCTTAACTATAAGAATAATAATCTTCCATTTTTTATGCAAACAATGCGGCTTGGTTTATAAGTTTTTATGCTATGATAATAATATTTCAAAATTTTGCAGGAATTAATATAAGGAGAAACTAATGAAAGAAAAAACTTATGATGAATTACTGAACATCAATACGAGAATACACCAAAAAGGATTTAATAACTCGTCTCATTATCACCGCTATGAAGCAACACCATATGAGGCATTAGAGACTTTATTTGAAAACTATGAAGTGAAAAGCAGTGATCGGGTTGTTGATTTTGGCTGCGGAAAAGGACGGTTAAATTTTTATATTCATTATTTCTACAAAGCATCTGTCGTAGGGGTCGAAATGAACGAGGTTTTTTACAATGAAGCTATAGAAAATAAAAACAACTATTTTAAAAAAGTAAAACATAGTAAAGATGACATTCAGTTTTGCTGCTGTTATGTAGAAGAGTACCAGATTGATTCCCTAGATAACCGATTTTATTTCTTTAATCCATTTTCGGTTCAAATCTTTATGAAAGTGGTAAACAACATCCTGCTTTCAGTTGAACAAGCAGCACGGGAAGTCGAGATCATTTTATATTATGGATCAGAAGATTATGTTTATTTTTTAGAAAATCATCCTTCTTTTGAGTTAAAGAAGGAAGTAATTCTACCAGGCGTTTATGAGCAAAATCCTTATGAGAAATTTTTGATTTATTGTTTGATTTATTAAGAGAGTTGAATTAATTGTTCAACGGGTGTTATGTTTGTATGAAAGAAGTATAATAAATTGGTAAAAGTAGACACTAAAACAGCTTTTATTGCGTTAGTATAAAGGTAGATCACTAAAATTAGTTGAGGATATGTATGATTTTTATTTTAGGAAAGCGAAAAGATGAAAATACAAAAAGACAAAAGAGGAAAAGGAGATACAATGACACAAAAAAAAGAAACAATAAAAACAGGATGGAACTTAGATAACAGTTACGCTCGTCTGCCAAAAACCTTTTTTAGCAGTCTTAATCTAAACCCTGTACGCTCACCGAAGTTGATTATTTTCAATTCTCCGTTAGCAGAATCACTGGGATTGAACGATGAGGCGCTGCAAAGTGAAGATAGTATAGAGGTGTTTGCTGGAAACAAGATTCCTGAAGGCGGATTTCCGCTGGCTCAAGCTTACGGCGGCCATCAATTCGGACATTTTAATATGTTAGGGGACGGTCGGGCACTGCTTCTTGGCGAGCAGATTACGCCTAAAGGTGAGCGGTTTGATATTCAGCTTAAAGGTTCAGGTAGAACGCCATATTCCCGCGGAGGCGATGGTCGAGCGGCACTTGGACCGATGCTGCGTGAATATATTATTAGCGAAGCGATGCATGCGCTCGGTATTCCGACTACCCGCAGCCTAGCAGTTGTGACAACTGGTGAGTCAATCATTCGGGAAACAGAACTCTCTGGTGCTGTTCTCACCCGTGTGGCTTCTAGTCATCTGCGCGTCGGTACCTTTCAATATGCGGCAGGATGGGGGACAGTTGAGGACCTTCGCGCTCTAGCTGACTATACGATAAAACGCCATTATCCAGAAATTGAAGCTGATGAAAATTGCTATCTTTTGCTGCTTAAAAAATTGATTGAGCGTCAAGCCGAGCTGATTGCGAAATGGCAGATTGTTGGTTTTATTCACGGGGTGATGAACACTGATAATATGACGATTAGCGGAGAAACGATTGATTATGGTCCATGTGCCTTTATGGATACGTATGACCCGAAAACGGTATTTAGCTCGATTGATGCCCAAGGTCGCTATGCATACGGCAATCAGCCGTATATTGGCGGGTGGAATCTTGCAAGGTTTGCTGAAACGCTCATTCCGCTTCTACATGAAAATGGGGAGAAGGGTCTTGAACTGGCGCAAGAGGCCATTTCAAGTTTTGGTGAGTTGTATCAATCTAACTGGATCACAGGCATGAGAGCAAAACTCGGAATATTTAATGAAGAATCAGAGGATGAAGCTCTTATTGAAGATCTCCTTAAAATGATGGAGAAAGATCATGCAGACTATACAAATACTTTCATAGCATTAACTTTTGATAAACATGAAAATATAGACCTGTTTGGCACAGAAGAATTTAAAGAGTGGCATGAGCGCTGGCAGGCACGACTAGGCAGGCAGCAGCAATCAAAAGACGCATCACAGCAGTTGATGAGAAACTCTAACCCTGCGCTAATTCCTCGCAACCATCGCGTAGAAGAGGCGCTCTCAGCTGCGGTGAAGCAAGGAGATTATGGTGTGATGGAGAAGCTTCTTGGTGCTCTTTCAAACCCATACGCACACACTCCTGAGCAGGCTGATTACTGTACACCGCCTCCGCCATCAGCACGTCCTTACCGAACTTTTTGTGGTACATGATAAAAGAGTATTAGGAAGGTTCTGTTTGTTTTTTTACTAATTTGACCGTTCACACTAAAAAATCACATTTGAAATCTTTAGTAATAGCGAGCTTGAAAACTATCCAGCTCGCTTTTTATTTAGTTCTCTTTCTTAAAAATAGGCGGGTGCCTACACTTCCTCCAAAATAGACACATACACTATTTTGGAATATGTGGTTGAGGGAGAGGAAAAAATGGAAAGTCAATCCTATGAAAGTTTTGATGATCAGCAAAGACCTTCTTACCATCATGGCCATGGCGGCTATTATCCAGGCTATGGTTATCATCATGGTCATGGCGGCTATTATCCAGGCTATGGTTATCATCATGGGCACGGCGGCTATTATCCAGGCTACGGTTACCATCACGGTCATGGCGGCTATTATCCGGGCTATGGTTACCATCACGGTCATAGCGGCTATTATCCAGGCTATGGCTTCCACCATGGGCATGGTACCTATTACTATGGATAACCGGTAATCTTTAGAGTTTTTGTTAAGCTAAGTGTACAATTATGTAACAGAGCAGACCGATAAATTAGTCGGTCTTTTTTTTATTATCCGCGTGTTTTACGGGTAGTTGAGGACTTGTTTCTCTGCATACTAATTACCTCCTACAATTTTTTGTAGCAGGTCAATAACAGTTCTATAAATTGCAAATTCCCCAAAGAGTCTCAAAGTACCCATTGGAACCTCTCTAAAATCGCCTCGAAAATTTGTGGTATATCTGCCTAACCAAAATTCCAAAACCCAATATTGGCGGGACTGTGTGGGAATCGAACCCACCGAGCCTGGCACGCAGGCCCCTCAGAGTTTTGAAGACTCAGGGGAACACCAGTTACCCATCCAACCCCATATGAATTTTCTTAGCTGCAAAAACCATTCTATCTAAAATGACTTCATTTCGCAAGTGATAAGCTTTCGTATCAGATAACCTAACTATTCACTAACTAATCCAATTACTTGAACAGTGGCTGTTTTCCAATTAAAGTAGAAATGACATAACATTTAAAAGTAAAAGTTGGTGACAGAATTGGATACAAAGTATTATACGATTGGCATGGCAGGTCACATTGATCACGGTAAAACAACATTAACAAAAGCGCTGACGAATGTTGATACCGATCGGCTAAAGGAAGAGAAAGAGCGAAACATTTCGATTGAATTAGGCTATGCACCGTTACATATGAAAGATAACATGCATGTTTCTGTTGTCGATGTGCCCGGTCATGAGCGGTTTATTCGGCAAATGATTGCCGGAGTGGCGGGGATTGATCTTGTTCTTCTTGTGATTGCGGCAGATGAAGGGACAATGCCGCAAACGAAGGAACATATTGAAATCCTTGAGTTTCTTGGGATCAAGCGCTGTATTGTCGTAATCACAAAAATTGATACAGTCGATGAAGAGTTTCTGGAAATTGTCACACTAGATATTCAGGAGCAGTTGGCAAGCACTGTTTTTCATGATGCCTCTGTTGTTTATGCAGACAGCATTTCAAAAAAAGGAATTGACGAGTTAAAAGAAAAAATTTTTTATGAATTAAACGAGATTGAAACCCGCGACAGCTATGGATCGTTTCGGCTGCCAATTGATCAAGTGTTTACAGTGCAGGGGCAGGGAACGGTTGTGCGCGGCACGATTTACGAAGGACTGGTGAGAAAAGGAAGTCCATTAATCGTTCTTCCTCAACAGAAAAAAGTAAAAGCACGGCAAATTCAAGTCCATCACCAAGAGACAGATGAAGCGCGGGCAGGACAGAGAACGGCGATTAATTTAGGCGGTATTACAAAAGAGGAAGTTCAGCGCGGCGATGTTCTTGTTTCCTCCGATCATTTTCTAGTCACAAAGGTCATTGATGTTTCTTTAAAATTTGTTGATGAAATGAACTCGCCAATCAAGCAGCGCTCTCTAGTGAAAATTCATGTTGGCACATCAGAAGTGATGGGAACGATCGTCTTTTTTGATCGAAATGAAGTAAAACAAACGAGCGATGAAGTGCTTTGTCAGCTTCGTCTTCATGAAGAGGTTGTTGTGCGCCGCGGCGATCGATTTATTTTAAGAAGGCCAACACCTGTTGAAACAGTTGGTGGAGGCTGGGTGATTGACCCTAAAGGCGAAAAATACCGATTTGGCGTTGAAACGATTGAAGCTTTAATGAAAAAGAAAGAAGGAACACCAGAAGATCGCCTGAAAGATGTTTTATTTGAGTATAAATTGCTTGATATGCAGCAGATCATGCAGTATACATCATTAAATGAACATGAATTACATGATGTGTTAAAAAAAGAAGTTGAAAATAACAACATTATCGAAATGACGAACGATCGTTTTATCCTTTCACATCAGTTAATCACACTGCAGGATGAACTGGTGAATGCGGTAAAAGATTATCATGAACAGTATCCAATGAGAATCGGTATAAATAAAGCAGAACTTGTTCAATCGTATAGAGACTTTTATCCAAAGTTATATGTTGAGTTTGCGGTTGAAAAGCTAGTTGAGAAGAGTAAATTAAAAAAGAGCGAACAATATATCGCTTTACAATCTTTTGCCTCTCACTTTCCTAAAAAGTGGGAAAAACGGATGAATCAAATCATTGATCATTTAAAAAGCGATGGGATCGCGGTAAAACGATGGGAGGAATATGTAAAAGCTTCACAAATTCCTGAGAAAGAAATTGTAGACCTGCAAACATTTTTACTTCAAAGCGGGGAAGCCTATAAATTGGATGAGCATCTGCTTGTTCATAAATTATCGTTTGAAAAAGCGTTATCTCACTTAAAACAAGAAACAGAACAATCATTTGATTTAAAGACTGCGAAAGAAATTTTAGAGCTTCCAAGAAAATATTTAATTCCGTTTTTAGAGCTGCTTGATGAATTAAAGCTCACCTCTCGTTTAGAAAATGAGCGGAAATGGGTAAAATTAAAACAGTGATAAGCAAAACATTTTAAATTTAGTTTTTCATTTTGTACAATAAACTTATCAATGGTTAAAGGAGTTTTTTAGATGAGTTACAAAGTAGCAATTGAATTTTGCATGATGTGAAACTATTCACCAAAAGCCGCAGGTCTTGCGGAACAGCTATTTACACACTTTCGAGGAAAGATTACCTCATTGGAACTTATTCCAGCTTCAGGTGGGATATTTGAAGTGACCGTAAATGAGGAAAAAATTTATTCTAAGAAAGAAACAGGAAAATTTCCACAAGTAGAGGAAATTATCAACAAAATGGATGAAAAGTTTTAATGATGTTGAGAAGAGGCCGATCTTATACTTTAAGTCGGCCTCTTTTTTCTAGTTAGTCGTACCAGCAGACGATTTTTAATTTTCCATTTTTTGCTGATATAATAAACGTAATGGAGGGGTAAACAATGAAAAAATATTTACGAGAACTGCCGCCAGTCCATGAACTGCAAAAAGATGAGCGTTTTAATAGCATATTAGATGAAATTTCTTTAGAAAAGTCAAGGCTAACGAAAGTTCTTCAAGAAGAAATTAATTTGATAAGAGAGCAGTTGTTACAAAATAAACTGCAAATTGATGAAGACAATAAACCAAATTTTACGGAATTGATTTTTGAAAATACAGAAAGAAGAGTTACAAATTTAAAAGAAGGTTATTTAAAGCAAGTCATTAATGGGACAGGAACGATTTTGCATACAAATTTAGGGAGAGCGCGTTTAAGTGACAAAGCAGTGGAACATGTAATCGATGCGGCTCGTCACTATTCTAATTTAGAATATAAACTAGCGGAAGGAAAACGAGGCTCACGTCATGACATTATTGAAGAGCTGCTTACTGAAGTAACCGGTGCTGAAGCGGCAATGGTTGTAAACAATAATGCAGCTGCTGTTTATCTTGTATTACGAGCGTTAGCGAAAGAAAAGGAAGTAATTGTTTCGCGCGGTCAGCTCGTTGAAATTGGCGGCTCCTTTCGAGTATCTTCAATTATGGAGGAAAGCGGTGCCCATTTAATTGAGGTTGGTACTACAAATAAAACCCATCTTTATGATTATGAAAACGCGATTAATGAACAGACCGCGATGATGATGAAAGTACATACAAGTAATTTTAAAACGATTGGTTTTACAAAATCTGTTGAGACAGAAGAACTTGTCGCATTGAAAGATCATCATCCACATCTTATTTTTTATGAAGACCTAGGAAGCGGCTCACTTTATGATTTTAAAAGCGCTGGAATTGGTGATGAGCCAGTCGTAAAAGAAGTGATTGATGCGGGAGTGGATGTGGTTTCGTTTAGCGGTGATAAATTGTTAGGTGGACCGCAGGCAGGAATTATTGCTGGAAAAAAAGAGATTATTGCTAAGCTAAAGAAACATCAATTAGCACGCGTGCTTCGTGTTGATAAAATGACATTCGCGGCACTTGAATCAACATTAAAAATGTATTTATTGGGAGAGGAAGCCCTCAAAGAGCTTCCAACTGTTCGTGATATTATCGAGCCGCTTGAAGAAATAAAAGAGCGCGCTGAAGCATTTCTAAAAGAACTTACACAGCAGACATCGTCCTTTCAAGCTGAACTAATAAACGAAATCTCACAGATTGGAGGAGGAACAATGCCTGATGTGGAACTTCCGACATTTGCTGTAGCGGTTACGAATGAGCACTTGTCCTCACATGAACTTTCTGAAAGGTTAAGAAAAGGTACCCCAGCGATTGTTACACGAATTAAAGAAAACAAAGTAATCATTGATTTTCGAACGATTACGAAACAAGAACTATCAGAACTAATAGCGGGATTTAAAGAAGTTACGAGAGGATGATTTGAATACGTCATCCTCTTACTTTATTAAGAAAGTTTTCTTGCTGTATGACCAACGCTTTTTTGCGGCTGTCCATTTTGAATTTTTTTAATATCTAAACGAAGCATAATCGAAATAAGGAAAGCAAAAAGAATTAAGCCTGTAAATACATAGAAGACTGGAATATAACTGCCTGTATTTTCTTTAATTGTTGCGACTAACATTGGACCAAATACACCGCCAAGAGACCAAGTTGTTAAAAGATAGCCGTGAATGGCGCCAAGTTGTTTTGTTCCAAATAAATCTCCAATAAATGCAGGCAGGTTAGAAAAACCTCCACCATAGCAGCTAACAACGAGCAAAATAAATGCTTGGAACAATAGGGCATTTGTTGTTAAAGGAAGCGAGATGAACGCAACGATTTGAATGATAAAGAAAATCATAAAAACAGTAGGTCGGCCAATATAGTCAGAAGCCGCGGCCCAACCAAGTCTTCCGCCGCCGTTAAAAATCCCCATAATTCCTACCATCGCAGCAGCCGCTGCGGCAGATAAGCCAACAACTTCTTGTGCCATCGGAGAAGCAACTGAAATCATCATAATTCCTGCACTTGTATTAATCAGCATCATTGTCCAGAGCATCCAAAAGTGTTTGGTTTTTACCGCTTCTTTTGCGGTTAACTGTGCTAAATCTTTTTTACCTTCTTTATTACCGGATAACACATCTTTTTCCATTCCTTTTGGCATCCAACCTTCTTCAGGAGGAGCGATATAAGAAGCGCCAAGAATCATTAAAATAAAATAACTGATTCCGAGGATGTAGAAGGTTATTTCGATGCCAATCGATTCGATTAGGCTTGCTGCAACGGGAGCGGTAATAAGAGCGCCTGTACCAAACCCAAGTACTGCCATCCCTGTAGCTAAGCCTCTGCGGTCAGGAAACCATTTGACAAGTGTAGAAACAGGTGAGATATAGCCGATTCCTAATCCAAGTCCGCTTAATAAACCGTATGTAAGCAGGAAAAGTGTGAGAGAATCAACGGCAGCAGCTAAACCGGAACCAGCTTGTCCTAACCCGAATAATACTGCTGCAACCATGGCGGATTTCCTTGGACCATTTCTTTCAACAAATTTCCCAAACACAGCAGCAGAAGATCCTGCAAGCGCCATCATTATTGTGAATGCTAAGGTTACATCGGTTAATGACCAACCCATTGTGTCGACTAAAGGCTTTTTGTACACACTGTAAGCATAGGCAGCACCGATAGATAGATGAATGGCAATTGCTGATAACGCGATGAGCCATCTGTTTTTAGTTGTCTTCATGTCATTTCCTCCTTCTTGTATATAAGATTATTTTTGGCAGTTTCGCCAATTAGTTTATTATTTGTATATAATGTTACATATTCCTGCAAGAAAAATCAAAAAATTATAAATATTTAAGAATTTTGTGTCAGATTTATGAACATCTTTTGGAGATGGTTGACAAAAGGGAAGGCTGTATATGATTTCAGTGTAATGTTTTGCATTTACTATTACCTTTTTGATGTCTAAAAAGTTGCGCTAAAGGGAAAGCATTATTTTTAAGGGATTTTGGCTACACTTATTAGGAAAGAGAAAGGAGATTTTTTATGATTGTGCGTTTAACTGTAATTATTATTGCATCTATTATTATTGCCTTTTCCTTTAATATGTTCTTACTTCCTCATGAAGTATTATCTTCTGGAGTAACAGGAATTGCGTTTATTATTGGTTTAAAAATGCCTGGTATAAACTCTGGATTTATGATTTTAATTCTCAATATTCCCATTGTGATTTACGGATATAAAGTACTGGGGAGGAGGTTAATTTTTTATACGATGATTTCGATCGTTGTAACATCTTTTTCCATGCAAATTATTCCGAAAGAAGCACTTGCGCAGGATCCGCTGCTGTCAGCCGTATTTGGAGGGGCAATCGGCGGAATTGGCATCGGGTTAGTTTTTAAATATCAAGGTTCAACAGGTGGTTTTGACATTATTGGTTTAGGTATCACTAAAAAAAAGGAAATCCCGCTTGGAACGATTATGTTTGCCTTAAATGCGGCCGTTGTGTTTGTCGCAGGTTTTCTGTTCGATTGGGACAAGGCATTATTTACAATGGCGTCTATTTTTGTAACTGGAAAAGTGATTGATGCGATTCATACTTCTCATTTAAAACTAACGGTAACGATTATTACCCGAAAAGGTGAGGAAGTGAAACAAGAACTGCTGAAAAATGTTGTTCGAGGCATTACTGTTTGGAAAGGGGAAGGAGCCTATTCCAATGAAGGAAGAAGCATCCTTTATACAGTCGTTTCACGTTATGAGGTGGAAGTGTTAAAAGAACTTATCGCAAAAGTAGATGACAAAGCATTTGTAAACATTACTAGCACAGCTGAGTTAATGGGTAATTTTAGAAAAACATAGCATTCAAATTGAGTGAACTAAGTAAGTTATTAAGATCGAAATTATGAAAAAACACCAACTTTTAGAGCATTGGTACAGTTCGCTTAAAGTTGGTGTTTTCTTTTTTACAGAGAGTGGGTTCAGACAAATAGTTTATTTAGATGAGTATGTATTCATTCAATTATTTTTATCCCATTCTTTGGCTATTTCTATAAAGGTTTTTACTAAAGGAGATTGATCAGTCCTGCGCCAAGAGATACCCATGGAGGCGGCAGGTAATTGATTGTTAAAATCTAGATACACGACCTCTTGAGTATGCAAATTCATAGCTGATTGTGGAACGACTGCGATCCCCATACCTGCGGCAACTAAACCAATGACAGTTTGAAACTCGAGTGCCTCTTGTTGGATGATCGGATTGCATAATCCTAGAATTTCATCATATAAGCCTGCCCACGTTTTTCTCGATAACATTACAAAAGGATAAGGCGTAAGGTCGAGAAGAGAAAGGTTTTCTTTTTCCAATAATGGATGTTGTTTTGGAACGGCTAATACACAAGGAGCAATAGATACAATTTCAGTACGTAATGCTTCATAATGAACAGGAGGTCTTAACACGCCTACATCAATTTCCTCTTCAAGCAATGTTTCGATTTGCATAGGTGTGGACAGTTCAAGAAGATGGACCTGAACGTCCGGATATAAACTGCGAAATTCTCGCAGAACAGAAGGAAGAATATCATAAGTAGCAGACCCAACAAAACCAACCGTCAGCTTTCCAATCTCCCCATGATGAGTACGCTGCGCATTTTCAACAGCACGGTCTAGATGATCGAACATTTTGCGTACGTCGTCGAAAAATAATTTTCCTGCATCCGTTAATTCTACATGACGGTTATTTCGATAAAACAGTACAATACCTAACTCCTTCTCTAAGTTTTGAATTTGTAAGCTTAAAGGAGGTTGTGTAATCCGAAGCCGTTCAGCTGCACGGCTGAAATTTAATTCTTCAGCTACAGTAATAAAATATTGAAGCTGTCGAAGTTCCATCAGTTATCACCTGCTTTTCAGTTATACATAAAACATATTATAGTAATACAAATTATATATTTTACAAACATTATCAGTCAAGATATGATAGAGTCATAAAGATAACAGGAGGGTTATATATGACTAAACATGCACAACCAGGGCAATTATCTGTAGGAACTGTAAATGAAAACTGGACGGGTGATGCTCGTTTTTATGAATATTCTACTGCGGCTGACCCGATTGGAAGCGGTATCATTACCCCTCTTCCAGCGAAAGAATTTGGACCTGAATTATATAACTCAGGCGAAACTCGTATCGTAACATTGGATCTTGCGAACGATCTGAAAACGGAATATCCGGCGACAAGTCCATCACTTCTTGCTCACTTTATGCGAATCAATAAAGGGGATTCGATTAATACAGAACCAAATGCAACGAGTGAACTATATTACATTATTTCCGGTGCCGGAAGTACAGAGGTAAACGGTGAAACGATTAACTGGAAGAAGGGAGATTTTTTAACACTCCCATCTGGATCGGTTAGCACACATACAGCAGCAGAAGATACCACAATCTACTATATTATTGATACACCAATTCTTGATTATCTAGGAGCAAAAGCGACAAAAGCACGCTTTAAGCCGACACTTTTTACAGCTGAACAAGCGAAAGAAAAATTGGATGAAGTAGCAAATGCACCAGATGCGCATTTGAAAAATCGTATCTCTATTTTGTTAAACAATCAAAAATTTGATCAAACGCTAACAATTACACATGTATTATGGGCTATGTTTGGAATTGTGCCTGTTGGTTCGAATCAAGCTCCTCACAGCCATAAGTCGGTCGCTCTCGACTTTGTAGCTTATGCAGAACCTGGTACATATACGTTAGTTGGAGATAAAATTGATCCTGTTACAAAGGAAATTATTGATCCGATTCGTATTGATTGGGAAACAGGGAAAGCTTTTGTTACTCCTCCAGGATTGTGGCATTCACATCACAATGAATCTGGGGAACCAGCATTTATCATCCCAATTCAAGATGCAGGTCTTCAAACATACCTTCGTACATTGGATATTCAATTTACTCATTATGATGAAGAATAGAAGAGGTTAAATGATTAGGGTCTGACCCTATGCTTTTGAGTTACCTTTTGATGAAAGGAATAGTAAAATGAGAAGTGCTAAGTTTTGTGAGCGAAACGTTAAAGTAACAGAGGCTGGTGAAGCTGTAGATATTCTCCAAAGAGACTATGCTGATGAAGTAAAAGTCTATGTTGTTGATTGTTTTAGAAGATGTTTAGAGTGTAGAGTAAAACCATTTTCCCGCATCCAATTAACAACGATTGAAGCGAAGGATGGGGAAACTTTGGTAAATAAAATAATTGAAACCGTTCGGGGAGAGGAATCGCTGAAATAAACGGCACTAATAGTTGATAAGGATCTTTTTAATGATCCAGAAAGAGAAAACACTCCTCTATCAAAAAAAGGAAATCGAAATGATTTCCTTTTTTAGCTTTCTATTTCTGGGACAGGAGACTGTGCAGCTTCAATAAGCAGATCTGCGATATGAACCGCGCGAACTTTTCCTGTTAACCCTTCTCGTTCAATTCCAAGCTTCATTTGCAGCAAGCAGCCAGGGTTAGCGGTTACGATTGTTGTCGCTTCCGTTGCTTTTGTATTTTTCATTTTAGAGTCAAGAATTTGCATCGACATTTCAGATTCAACGATATTATAAATTCCAGCTGAGCCGCAGCACTGATCAGCATTTTTCATTTCGCGATACTCGCTATTTTCAATCGATTGTAAAAGTAACCGAGGTTCAGCTGACGTTTTCATAACATTTTTTAAATGACAAGAATCTTGATAAGTAATGACTTGTGCCGGCAAACTTAATTTCCTTTTATGAAATTGTAAATCAACTAAAATGCTGGACATATCTTTTAACTTCTTTGAAAACTTCTTAGCACGAAACACCCATTCAGGCTCATCTTTCAAGAGATGATCATAATCAATTAAAAAGGCGCCGCATCCGCCGGCATTTGTAATAATATAGTCAACTTGTAAGTCTTCAAATGCTTCAATATTCCGTTTTGCAAGCTCTTTTGCTTTATTTTTTTCCCCGCTGTGACCATGCAGTGCCCCGCAGCAAGCTTGTTCAGTTGGAATGACGATTTCACAGCCTGCAAGCTGTAGTAGTTTCATTGTTGAGTCATTTGTTTTCATAAACATCGTATCCATCAGGCAGCCTGAGAAAAAGGCAACACGTTTTTTAACGGTTGTTTTAGCAGGAAGGTGAGTAGGACGACTTTTCATTTCTTTCATCGTTGGGATTTCAGGAAGTACTTTTTCCATTGAAGATAAGTTATTCGGTAACAGTTTCATCACCCCACTTGATTGTACGGCACTTTGTAAACCATAGCGCTGGTAAAAACCGATTAATCCTGTTAAGGTGCGCATCCGGTTTTGATGGGGAAATAGACCTTCAAAAACCGCTTTACGAATCGTTCTGACAGGTAAAGAGTGTGTTTTGTTTTGATTAATAATATCGCGTGCTTCTTCAAGTAGATGACCGTAATTCACGCCTGATGGACAAACAGGTTCACAAGCTCTGCAGCCTAAGCACATGTTAAGTGAACGTTCAACATCTTCATCCGGTTCAATAACTCCGTCAACAACAGCTTTCATAACAGCAAGTCTTCCTCTTGGTGAGTGAGATTCTTGAAACCCAGATTCAATATAAGTAGGACAGGTCGGTAAGCAAAAGCCGCAGCGCATACAGTTTAGAAGCTCATCTTCACTCATCCGCTCTTTAAATTGCTGTTGAATCGTTTCACGCTCTTTTACAGTTGTCATTGTGTCACCACCACCCGTTTTCGAGATTCTTTTGCAAATACTTTACCAGGATTCATAATGTTATTAGGATCAAAAGAGTCTTTAATTGCTTTCATTGCAGCAATCCCTGCCGAACCAAGTTTTAATTCTAGATAAGGAGCTTTCATCATTCCAACACCATGTTCACCTGTAATCGTTCCTCCAAGCTCAATGGCCTTTTCAAAAATTTCCTCAAATGCTTTTTCTACACGTTCAATTTCGTCATGGTTGCGTACATCTGTTAAACAGGTTGGGTGGAGGTTTCCATCCCCAGCATGTCCGAATGTACAAATGTTAAGCTGATATTTTTCAGCGATTTCATTTGTTGCTTTTACCATTTTTGCGATTTCAGAACGTGGAACCGTCGCATCTTCTAAAATCGTAGTCGGTTTTAAACGAGCTAAAGCGGAAAGAGCAGAGCGGCGCGCTGTGCGAAGACCATCTGCTTCTGCTTCAGATTCCGCTATTTTAACAGATACTGCATGTTCCTGCTCGCATAACAGCGCCATTTTTTCGATATCTCGTTTCACAACTTCAATTGGACCGTCTTGTTCAATGAGAAGAACAGCTTTTACATCTGTTGGGAGGCCAATTTGCGCATGCGCTTCCACAACTTCTAGTGTTGGCTGATCAAGAAACTCGAGTGTTGTTGGAATAATTTTATTGGCGATAATTTTTGAAACCGTTTTAGCCGCTGCTTCAATATCTTGATAAAGGGCGAGCATTGTCATTTTAGATTCAGGCATTGGAATCAGCTTAAGTGTTGCTTCTGTCACAATACCAAGCGTACCTTCTGAACCTACAAATAAACGAGTTAAATCGTAGCCAGCGACATCTTTTGCGAGTTTACCGCCTGTATGGATGATTTCACCATTTGCTAATACAATTTCTAAAGCGATTACATAATCTCTTGTTACACCGTATTTAAGTCCGCGCAGACCACCGGAATTTTCATTAATGTTTCCGCCAATCGTTGAAATTTTCATTGAGCTTGGGTCTGGCGGATAGAATAATCCTTTTTCTTCAACCGCAGTAATCATATCGAGTGTAATAACACCTGGCTGGACCGTTATGGTAAGGTTTTCTTCATCAATTTCTAAAATCGAGTTCATATATTTAAAAAGAAGGACAATCCCGCCTTCTGTTGGGCATGTTCCCGCACAAAGGTTTGTTCCAGAGCCCCTTGGTACGATAGGAATTTGATGTTCATTGCAAATTTTCACAATCTCAGAAACTTCTTTTGTATTCCTTGGTGAAATAACAGCATCTGGCATTGACTGAAATTGTGGTGTTGCATCATAGGAATAAACAAGTCTGCCTACATTTGAATCGTCATAGTTTTCCAAACCTACTATATTGCAAAGTTTTAACTTTATTTCATTTGAAATCAAGAAAACCATCCTTCCGTTATTAAAGTAAAATTTTGAGGGTTCGTTGTTTCTTCTCAAAGCCTACTTTAATCATAAAAAAAAGAAGGATAATTAACTATGGTTGATTATCCAAAAATCAAACGATTTAATTGTTTATTTTTAGATAATCATCTAAAAATAAAAGGGCGAGATATAAGGTAGTGATATCATGAGAATTTCTTGGGTTTAGCTTCGTTAATTTCTCAATTCTTTTTAAACGATAATGAAGCGTATTAATATGAATATGAAGCGTATCGGCAGTCTTTTTAAATGATTGGTTTTGATCTAGGAATGTGCGCAATGTCTCTAATAGTTCCAGATCTTCTATAATAGGCGCAATCGTTCGATTGACAAATTCAAAACGTGTTTGTTTTTTAATATCTTGTAAGCACATTTCTAAGCGAAGCTCATCATCAAAAATGATAGCATTTGTGTGTTTAGCAGCTGATAAAGCCCGTTCAGCCTGCTCAAACGATTGGTAAACATCATTTGGAGAAACAGCTTGACCAATTCCAAACGAAATCGGTTGATTATATTTTTCTGTTAAATAACTTTTTAGCTGTTGTATAAAATGCATGGTGCGCTGCTTATTTTCTTTTCCTTTAACAGCGTGTAATAACACAAAGCGTTCATTGCCCCATCGTACAAAAACGTCTTTGCTTTCAATCATAAATGTTTGTCTCACATCATTCCATACGTTTCGTTGAATGAAATTTTCATTATTGCGCAGGTAGTGACCTATAATCACTTGTCTTTGGACATTTAAATCAATCCCCAACAATTCTGCTTGGTTTTGAAATGAACTTGACCATTCTTTCTGCTGTATCCAATCAAATACAAAAGCTTCAAGCGTTCGTGACTGCCATTCCAGCTGTTCTGAATAATAACTTTCTTTAATAAGTAATTCTGTCATTTTTCTTAATATTTCACCATACTGCGAAACTTTACTGGGGTCTCCGGTAATGCCAATGATTCCGACGATTTGCTGTTGAAAAAAAATTGGCAAATTAATACCTGCCTTTACACCTTCTAGTGCATGTTGATCGTTCTCTGTAATAATAATTTTATTGCGTTCCCGATAGGAAATAAGGGCTCCTTCATGAAATGTTCCAACTCGTCTTTCATCAGTACTGGCAATAATAATGCCGTTTACATCGACAACAATGACATCTTCATCTAGAAGTTTCCTTACTTCTGAAATAATGTTTTTTGCTAAGGAAGGTCGTATCATAGTTCACTCTCCACAGTTAGTAATCATTAAAAACTTGTATTATTCAC
Source organism: Bacillus taeanensis (assembly GCF_003318295.1). GTDB lineage: Bacteria > Bacillota > Bacilli > Bacillales > UBA6769 > Maribacillus > Maribacillus taeanensis. The sequence continues at coordinate 22,799 of NZ_QOCW01000009.1, read as the reverse complement.
TATTTTATTACATGTTATAAACAAAGAGGTTGACCCGAATGAGTCAACCTCTATTGTAATTTATTTATGCTGTGAATTCTTGTTTGTTTTTTGTCTTTTCTTTTTCAGCTTTTCCTTTTGTTAAAACCATAAATAAAATAAATCCAATGACGACTGCTCCGTAAACGAGGAACCAAATACTGAAGCCTCCGGCGATTACAGCCATACCTAACGTACCAGCTGCCAATAAATAATAAGTTAATGGAATTAATACTTTTCGAATTAAGCTTCCTTCTTGACCAACTAAACCTACTGTAGCAGAAGCAGCCACAACATTGTGTACACAAATCATATTACCTGCTGCACCGCCAACTGCTTGAAGGGCAACAACAAAGCCAGCACCACCTGCTGTAAGACCGATATTTTCAGCAGCACCAAACTGGAATAAGGAAAACATCATATTACTAAATGTATTACTTCCAGCAATGAAGGCGCCAAGTGCACCAATTGTTGGAGAGAATACAGGCCATAATGAACCAGCAAGAGTCGAAACACCTTCTGCTAAAACAAGCGGCATACTTGCAAGTGCCTCAGTTTGTGTATTAAGGAAGATTTTAATCATTGGAACAGCAAAAATTAACGCAGCTCCTGCAGATACAACCGTTTTAAATGAATCTGACCATGCTTTTGCATAATCTTTTGCTTTCATACCGTGTAGGAAATAGGTAATGAAAGAGACAACAACAAAGATAGCTCCCGGTAAATATAATGGTGTTGATTTAATCGCAATTCCTGATCCGAATAAATCTTCAATTAAAATTGTTACATTAGGATGGGTAATCAATGCTTTTACTTCTTCTACAATTCTAGTAATTACTAATAAAACTGCTACTAATAAATATGGAACCCAAGCCATTACTAAAGAAATCTTTTTGCCGCCTTCAAGCACTTTCGGCTGCTCATGATTTAATTTGCCAAACCAATCAGCTTCCCATTTACCGCGGTCTTCAAAATCAAAAATTTCTTCTTGCTTTGGCATGAACAATCCAGATTTTGCCGATGGAACGACAATTAATAAGCCAATTAATGCACCTAATAGAGATGGAAATTCTGGACCAAGGAATACGGCAATTATATAATATGGAACAGTAAAAGCGATTCCTGAAAAAAGTGCAAATTTCCAAATCTTTAATCCTTCTTTAAAAGAACGGGTTTTACCGAAGAAACGAGTTAACATTCCAACCATAATTAATGGAATTAAAAACCCTACAATGGCATGAAACATTCCAACATTTGCTACAATTTGTAATAAATATTGTCTATATTCCATTGAACCGATTGCATTTAATACAGCGGGTTGATCAACAAGGCCGCCGTTCACTCCAACAAGAAGCGGAGTACCAATGGCACCGAATGATACAGGTGTACTTTGAATAATTAATGCAACAAGCACTGCTGCCATTGCTGGAAAGCCGATCGCTACTAAAAGTGGCGCTGCAATAGCTGCAGGAGTACCAAAGCCGGCAGCACCTTCAATGAATGCCCCGAACAACCAAGCGATAATGATGGCTTGAACTCTTCTGTCAGGAGAAATGCTTATAAAGCCTTGGCGGATCGTTGTAATTGCTCCGCTTTCTTTCACCGTATTTAGTAGTAAAACAGCTCCAAATACAATAAACATAACATCTAAAGCTGTAGCAACACCATTAAGAGCAGCTCCGGCTATGACATTAGTCTTTGTCCCCCAAATAAACATAGCTGTTAAAGCGGTTACAATTAATGAAACAGGCATAGCGCGGCTTGCCGGCCATTTTAAAATAACGAGAAATAAAAAGACGGAAAATACAGGCAGTAAAGCAATAAGAGATAATAATCCAATATTCATTCTTTTTCCTCCTTAAACTTTAGTTTACTAAATAAAATCTCAAGCCAATAGACATAAAAGTAAAAAACTTCTGCTTATGTATAACTAGAATTAAATCTGGTCATATAGTCATCAGATGACTATATGACCATCATAATGTAAGCGTAATCATAAATCAATAAAAATATTTTTTTAATAACAGCAGATAAAATACAATTTGTTTTCTTGCTTTTTCTAATCTTTAAAACTAGAACAGCTGATAGTATAGTATAATTTAGATACTTTCCATCAGTGTTGACTTGAATAGAGGTGGTATGAAATGGAATATAAACAAATTAAGCGACGAAAAATAAATGAAGAAGTTGCCGAAGTACTGTTAGAGATGATTAATAAAGGAGAGCTGAAGCCAGGTGATAAGCTGGATTCTGTCCAGCAGTTAGCTGAAAATTTTCAGGTTGGCCGCTCAGCAGTTCGAGAGGCATTAAGTGCATTACGAGCGATGGGTTTAGTAGAGATGAAACAAGGCGAAGGCACTTATGTTCGTGAGTTTGACCCAATGATGTTAACGCTGCCTTTATCCACGGCAGTATTAATGAATGAAACAGATATTATTCATTTATTAGAGGTTCGCAAAATTTTAGAAGTTGGTGCAGCAGGCACAGCAGCTTTAAGACGAACAGATGAGGATTTAGAAGTTATGTTAGCGGCATTAACTAAAATGAGAAATGGACTTGGTAATGAAGAGCTTGGCGAAAAAGCTGATTTAAAATTTCACTTTGCCATCGCGGACGCCACACATAATCCAATTTTAAAAGGTTTAATGAGTAATGTGTCCGGCATGATGGTTGAGTCTATGAGAGAAACGCGTCGTCTATGGCTATTTTCTAAGCAAACAACAACTGAGCGCCTTTATCAGGAACACTTACAAATTTACGAAGCGATTAAACAACAGAATGTAACCAAGGCCCAGCAGATTATCATTGAGCACTTAGAAAATGTTGAAAGTGTATTAAAAAATTATTATCAAGAAAAAGAAAGAAGCTAACTCAGGTAGCTTCTTTCTTTTTCTTGATACTGTAAGAAAACAAGTTATGCGGCTCAGTTTATATTTTATTTTTAAGTCATCAGATGACCAGTTGACTAATGATGAGCTTTATATTAAATTGATAATAGAAAGCGTTTTCTATATTGGTACAGGGGGGATAATGATGAAAGTAACATTATTTGTTACTTGTTTAGTAGATATGTTCCAAACAGGAGCTGGGAGAGCAGCTGTTGAACTGCTTGAAAAATTAGGCTGTGAAGTCGAATTTCCAGAAACACAAACTTGCTGCGGCCAACCGGCTTATAACAGCGGCTATGTGAAAGAATCAAAAGAAGCGATGAAACGAATGATCCAAACGTTTGAAAATGCAGAGTATGTTGTAACCCCTTCAGGTTCTTGCGCGACAATGTTTCGTGAATATCCTCATGTATTTGCGGGTGATCATGTGTGGGAGGATCGGGCGTTTAATCTTGCTAACAAAACGTATGAACTGACGCAATTTATTGTTGATGTGCTAAAAGTAGAAAATGTAGGAGCAAAGCTTAATGGAAAAGCAACATATCATAAATCCTGTCATATGACTCGATTATTAGGTGTAAAAGAAGCGCCTACAAAGCTGCTAGAAAATGTAGAAGGATTAGAATACATTCCACTGCCAAACAGCCATAATTGCTGCGGATTTGGAGGAACATTTTCTGTGAAAATGGGCAATATCTCAGAGCAAATGGTAGATGAGAAGGTTAGGAGTATTGAAGAAACGGAAGCAGACTATTTAATCGGCGCTGATTGCGGCTGCTTAATGAATATTGGCGGGCGAATTGAACGGAAAGGAAAGCCAATTAAGGTGCTGCATATTGCCGAAGTATTGAACAGCTGATAGAAAAGGAGAGGGTCACCGATGGCGATGAAAATCGGAACGGAAGGATTTAAAGAGCGTGTTGATAATGGCATTAATAATACGTTTATGCGCGGTGCAGTAGCAGGTGCGCAAGAACGGCTTAGCACTAGACGTATTGACTCTACGGAGGAACTTGGCAATTGGGAAGAATGGCGTAATCTTGGAGAAGAAATTCGTCAACATACCCTTGAAAACCTTGATTATTATTTAATGCAGTTTAGTGAAAAGGTGGCAGAACGAGGAGGACATGTCTTTTTTGCTGAAACTCCTGATGAGGCAAACGAGTATATTAAAAATGTGATTCAAAAAAAGAATGGAAAGAAAGTCGTTAAGTCTAAATCGATGGTAACGGAAGAAATTAATATGAATGCTTGTTTAGAAGAACAGGGCTGTGAAGTGATTGAGACAGATCTTGGAGAGTATATTTTACAAGTTGATGACCATGATCCCCCTTCACATATTGTCACGCCTGCCCTTCATAAAAATAAAGAGCAAATTCGCGACGTATTCAAAGAAAAATTAGCATATACAAAAACAGAAAAACCTGAAGAACTTGCACTACATGCAAGAGAAATGCTGCGGAAGGAGTTTTTAGCGGCGGATATTGGGATTACAGGCTGTAACTTTGCAATCGCAGAATCGGGATCGATTAGCCTTGTGACAAATGAAGGAAATGCAAGACTTGTATCATCCCTTCCAAAAACACAAATTACGGTAATGGGAATGGAGCGTATTGTCCCGACGTTTGCCGAATTTGAAGTATTAGTAAGCTTGTTGACAAGAAGTGCTGTAGGCCAAAAGTTAACAAGTTATGTAACAGCATTAACAGGTCCTAAGCAGGAAGGCGATGTGGATGGCCCTGAAGAATTTCATGTTGTTATTGTTGACAATGGACGCTCCAAAATAATAGGTACAGAATTTCAATCTATTTTACAGTGCATTCGTTGTGCGGCATGTGTGAACGTTTGTCCCATTTATCGTCATGTAGGCGGTCATTCATACGGTTCAATTTATTCTGGACCAATTGGCGCTGTGCTTTCTCCTCTTCTTGGAGGTTATGAAGATTATAAAGAACTGCCGTACGCGTCAACACTATGCGGCGCCTGTACAGATGTATGTCCAGTTAAAATTCCGCTTCACGAATTGCTTCATAAGCATCGGCAGGTAATTGTTGAACGGGAGGGAAAAGCGCCAATTTCTGAAAAACTGGCGATGAAGGCCTTTGGACTTGGATCAGCTTCACCATCGCTTTATAATTTAGGTTCAAAGTTATCGCCGACTGCAATGAATCCTTTTACAGTGAATAATAAAATTTCCAAGGGACCTGGTCCGCTTAAGGCATGGACAGATATTCGAGAGTTTCCAGCTCCTGATAAAGAGCGATTTCGTGACTGGTTTAAAAAGCGTGGCAAAGGAGGGGTTAAATCATGACAGCAGGGACGATTCAAAACCGAGAAAAATTTTTAAACAAACTTGCAGCGAATCTTGGCCGTGACAGAAGAACAGAAGGGGTAACGAGACCGGAATGGAAGCATCAACCGCAATGGGAAGTTTTTCGCGGACTTTCACAAGACGAGCTTATGGATGTATTAAAAAAGCAATGTCAGCGAATTCAAACTGATTTTGTTGAGACAACGTCATTCGATTTAGTACAGACACTAAAAAACGTTGTCACAAATTATGGCGGCGGACCTGTTATTACGTGGAATGATGACCGGTTTGCTGAATGTGGGCTTAGCGGTTTACTAAATGATGAGTGGCCCCGTGAACAAATTGAAGTGAACGTATGGGATCCATCCATTGGAAATGAAAATATTGAATTAGCAGAACGAGCAAATGTAGGCATTACTTTCAGTGATAAAACACTTGCCGAATCGGGTACTGTTGTTTTGTTTAGCGACAATGACAAAGGGCGTTCTGTAAGTTTACTTCCGACTACATACATTGCAATCATTCCTAAAAGCACTATTATACCGAGAATCACTCAAGCAGCTGATGAAATTCATGAGAAGATTAACAACGGGGAAGAGGTTGCTTCTTGTGTAAATTTTATAACAGGACCAAGCAACTCGGCTGATATTGAAATGAACTTAGTAGTCGGAGTTCATGGACCTATTAAAGCGACATATGTAGTAGTGAATGATAAATAATTGATAAGGGCCTTACTGTATACAGTAAGGCCCTTATCAATTATTTATAGAAATGTTTCAAATCAAAGTAACTTAATTAAGGTCGTCGCGTTTCTTTTTCGATTGTGCATAAAGATATTCTGATAGTCTCCTAGCATCGATTTTTCTAGCATCAATCTCTAAGTCTGATAACTTATATTTTTCCATTCTTCGGCAAACTTCCTTTACTTCATCAAAATTAGCGAATGACACAAACTTCACCTCCTCTAATAACTGTAGAATTCAAATCTTCTCAATAGATGGAATTCCCGCTTGAACGTGTTCTAAACATTCCTCAAGTTGATTTCATCCTATTTCCATATGTACCAACAGCCCATTTTATTCATATAATGCGAAAAAGAATGGAATCAGAGGGAATTATTATTGATCTATCAATCCGTATAACGCGAACTTTAGAAATCCTGTTACAAATAAGAGAGTTACCCATTTAATAAAGCGGGGAGAGGGTGCCTATGAAATTGACGGTTCGGTATATACCATTGAGTAAGATCAAGCCTGATTTATCGTTAAAGATTACGGGTCACATTAAGAAGCTTCAAAGCTTGATGTGGGATTGCATGCATATTTTAGTTGTTAAAAAAAATAGCAAAGACGGCAGCTATACCATTCTAAGCGGAGTTGATCGCTTCGAGTACCTTAGAAAACATACAAAAAATATATATGCTCCGTGTATTGTTGATGAAAGCACTTCTTCAGGAATAAAAGCGCGGCTTCATCGTTTATGTAAAAAGAAAACACTCGATGACTTTCCGATGCTGCCGAAAAGCTGGTCGATCGTTCGTGCCTTTTTAAAGCAGGAGCCCCGCTTCAGTAAGTTATCGCGACCTCAACAAATCAAAGTACTGCTTCTAGCGGTGCGGTACAAGAAAACGACCATTTTATCGATGAAAAGGATGGTTCATCAAACTCTAAAAAGACATTAAGTCATAATAAAAGAATGAGGATGTGATAGTCATGCAGTCTTCTTATCAAACTTTTCCTGAAGTGAGACCAGCAGTTCCATACGGTCTTTCTCTTGATAGAGGTTTCATTGCTTATACAGCTGATCGTGGCGGGTATTATGATATTTGGCTGTATAATCTAAGAAATAGAGCGAATGTTCAGCAGACAAATGGATTAGGGGATTCATTTTCAGTTCCGTTATGGTCACCGGACAGCAGAAAAATCGCTTTTGTAGGAAAAAATAGATTCCTTTATGTTATTTCTGTAATCACTGGTTCAATTGCTTGTATTGATCAATTGGACGAAGGCGCAGATTTCAGTTTGAATTGGTCGTCCGACAGTAAAAAAATAGCGTATACAAAACAAAACCACATTATTCTTTATAACGTCATGTCCCACCGAGCTCAAAAAATTAAGCAGTCTCATTCATCTGATGTGCAGTGGTTTCCAAGCGGTGTGGAACTGCTGTTTCAAGCACCAGGTGTCCTAGGGATTAGTCAACTGTTTCGCATGAGGATAGATGGAACAGGAAAACAGCAAATAACAGGCAATACGAATGGACCACTTCATGATGTGCAGTTATCTCCCGATGGTACATTTGCGCTTTATACAACGCCAGGTGCCAGTATTTCAATCATTTACACTGTAGAGATTTCAACAGGCAATGTTTTTGAGGTAAAAGGAGGACCGCTCGCCAAAAACTATTTTCCGAAATGGTCTCCTAATTCTCTCTATATTGTATATAGTGCCACCGCATATGACGAGAGAAGGGGCTATTATTCGCAAATTAGAACAGTAGGGCGGCGGGGAGAAAACGATCGAATATGGGCATTCTCTACTTGTTTTGCATCTCCTGTTACATGGTCCCCAGATGGAAGAAGAATTGCCTATCTTTCTGGTTGCACGGAACAGGAATTTGCGAACGAAATGCGGATGATTGATCTTGCTTATCCTGTCTCGATTTCGCTCATTCAAGGAGTTACAATTCTGTCTCTCCAATGGTCACCTTCTTTCCGCATCGATTGCTCCAAAAGAACTTATAAGAATCCAGTCTACAAAGTTCAATTTTACTATCCACCGCACTGGCAAAAAGTAAACGATGAGAGATATCAAGGTAGTGATGGATTTCTTCAAGTTTCAGCTGTTTCAGCAGGAGAAAACATTGAGGAGGTATGCCGAGGAGAAGCATTCCATCAATTAATGCCATACGGATCCATGCCGCGTATTTTTAAAACACGAATTCAGCACCAAGAAGCATGTTTTATTTTCCCTTCTCCTGATCAACCCGCAGAAATGATGAGACAGGCAGCCTTAATCGTAAAGTATCCACATCCTGTTCTAATCCAAGGTACCACTTACAATTACTTTGTGTTATGGGTTGACGAACACCATCTTTATAAAATCGCCTCAACTTTAACTTTCTATCAAACAACAATGCGTGATGAAGAAAGTCAATACACTTAAACATAAACCAGTAATCTTCCCCCATAGTATAAACAATCTCTTCATAAACGTGATTTTTGAGAATACTAAATTGTTCTCCACATGAACGAAACCTAGTTCAATGTGGAGATTTTGTATATAATAAAACCTACAAAACATGAGGCGGAAACAGAATGAAAGGAGAGGCGTAATGAATGAACTGCTGTTTTTAGGTTTTTTCTTAATTTATACCATTGCGATTTTAGTGTTAGGAAAGCATGGTTTTGATAAAACAGATGAGTTAACAGGCTACTTTTTAGCGGGGCGCAACCTTCCGTTAATTCCGAGCATTGCTTCTTTTGGTGCAACTTGGTTTAGTGCGGCTTCCATATTAGGGCTGCCAGGTTTAATTTATGAAAATGGTTTAGCTGTCATTTGGACAACAGCACTCGCTTGGCTGCTTGGGATTATTGGCCTTCTTTTTCTTTCTACTAAACTTTATAAGTATGAACTCGTAACCGTTCCGGAATTTTTCCTTGTTCGTTATGATTCGAAGCTTTTACAAATTTGGATTGGAATCATTATAAGCTTTAGTTATATGTTATATGTGGTCATTCAAATTCGCGGGTTTGGAATTGTCGTTAGTCAAATGCTTGAAATTCCTTATACAGTGAGCGTATTTTTAATTTATTTATTTGTATTATATACAACGTTTGGCGGACTTCATTCTGTTGCCCGTACTGATATTTTTCATTTTTGTCTGATCCTGTTAGGCGCTGTGCTTGGTGCTGTCTTTATCGTCAGGGAGGTAGGGGGATTATCGCAGCTCTTTACATCTGTCTCCGCTTACGAAAAACGAGAAGTGATTTCTGATTCTTATATGGCTCTTTTTCCTGAAGGTGGTTTATCTTTTTGGGCACTGTTAAGTGCATTCTTTTCATTAGGGCTTGGTGTTGCGGCAAATCCGCAATATGCGGTAAGAATTTTATCAGCTCGTTCAAAACAAATTGCATGGAAAATGATTGCGGCAAGTATTATCTTTCTTGTAATTGTGTATGTTTCTATTTTTATAATCGGGATCGGCTCTAGAGTGCTCGAGCCAACTCTTCATTTAGAAAGCACCGATGAAATTTATGCATATGTGATTGCGTATTTACTCCAAACCCCGTGGAAAGGTTTGCTGTTAATTAGTATTGTCGCTGCTGCGATCTCGACAGCTAACTCGCAGTTATTAATTATGGCAAGCAGCATTATTTATGATATTAAACTGCCGTTAAGCGGAAAAAAAGCAGCGAATCAAAAAATTCTTTCATGGACGCGCTGGATGATTTTTTTATTTGCTACACTTTCTTTAATTATTTCCTTTACCCCACCAAAAGGGATTGTCGAGTTTAGCGGTCATATATGGGGGATTATTGCGGCTTCCTTATTATTTCCTTTATATGGCGGGCTTTACTCAAATGTACATAAAGAGAATGCGATTTTGTCTACATTTGGAGGCCTCATCACTTATATTCTTGCATTTCTTCTTATACCAAGTGAGATGCAGCACATTTATCATCCAGTTCTGCCCTCAATCGTAATGGCAGGTTTACTGTTTTTTAAAAAAAGGGGGAGTGACAGCTAATGGGTCATTCAATTGAACGTAAAATATTAATCCCTTTTTTAATGATTGTACTGCTTCCAATCTTAATTATCGGTGTTGTCTCGATGTGGTCGAGCTATCAATCAGATAAACATCTGAAACAAGCAGCGATCAACAAAAATCTTGCAAGCATCGAGCACTATGCCTTAAGACTTGATAAAGAAGTAAATGAAGGAGGAATTACGGAAAGCCAAGCAAAATCATTTCTTAAAATGATGATGAATGAAATAGATGGGTTATATGTTGAAGATGAAAACGGTGAAATGACATATCAAGGAATGAAAATTAATCAAGAGCATTTGGACTGGTTAAATAGAAACGAGCAGAATACAAGCTTTTTTAAAGAAAGTATCGTCCTTACAAAAGAGCTTTCATCTTGGAATTGGCAGTTGTATGTTCCAATTCAATTTTCGGTTTTTTCCGGTTCTCTTCCTGATATTCAAAAATATACACTGTTAATCAGCATCATTACGAGCATCATTGCCGTACAGCTCACGATCCTTTTTTCTTATCATCTTTCAAAGCCGATTAAAAACTTAGCTGCTTTTTGCAGGCAAATCAGTAAAGGTGAAAAGGTAAAGGATCCTGACATTAAAAAAGACCGTAAAGATGAAATTGGTATCTTGGCCTCTTCGTTAACAGAGATGGTCGAAAGATTAGATAAACGCAATCACGAAATTGAGAAGATGAAGCTGCTGAATGAAACGATTTTAAATAGTGTTCATGTTGGCATGGTGCTGGTGATTGAAGGAGCGGAATCGATTTATAATGAAGCTGCGAAAAAGATGATGAAAGAAAATGCTTTTTTGAAAGAAAAAGTAGAAACATTAACGAGTTATGAATCAAAGAAAAGACATGAAGAAATATGGCATTTCCAAACGGATGAAGAAATGGTTTATTATGCGGTAAACTATCGATCACTAGAAGATATAGAAGGAATGCATCGCGATCTTATTACATTTGAAAATATTACACAGCGAAGAAAGCTGGAACAGCGGGTGGAACGCATGTCTCGTTTAGCTTCATTAGGAGAGATGGCTTCTGGTATTGCTCATGAAATCCGAAATCCGCTCGCTGGCATTAAAACAACAACAGAATTATTAATGCGCAGACTTGCGTTAAGTAAGGATCATCTGATGCTTGCTGAAAATATGTTAGCAGAAATTGATCGCGTCAATAAAATTATTACAAATTTACTGCAGTTTTCACGGCCGCTTGGCTCGAATCCTCAAAGGGTGGACCTTGATGAAGTGGTCACGTCTGTTTTTCTATTAATGAAGAGAATCGCAAAAGAAAAAAACATAACCCTTTATCATGAGGAAAATCATTATGAAATCATGGTTGATCGCGATCAGCTTCGACAAATTTTATTAAATGTCATGATCAATGGAATGAATGCGATGCCAAATGGCGGAGAGCTTTCTATATCAAGCAAACAAAAAGGCAATGAAGTGGTGATGTTACTATCAGATACAGGCATTGGAATGGAAGAAAGTGTGATTAAAAAAATATTTGATCCTTTTTTTACAACACGCTCTGAAGGGACAGGCTTAGGACTTTCTGTTGTTCATCAGCTTGTTGTTCAAAATAAAGGAGAAATTGATGTAAGCAGTCAAAAAGGAAAAGGAACAACATTTTCAATTGCATTTCCTATTGGAGAGGGGAGTGAACGAAATGGCAGTTAAAATTTTAATCGTTGATGATGAAACAACATTACGGCTTTCATTGCAGCTGTTTTTAGAGGATGAAGGATACGAAGTGCAAACAGGCGCTTCTCTAGCAGAAGGATGGAATCTTTTAGAGCAGTTTAGCCCGCACATTCTTTTGTTAGATATTCGTTTGCCTGATGGAAATGGACTTGATGCCTTACATCAAATAAAAGAACGTTATCCAGATTTGGCGGTGATCATGTTAACCGCTTATGGAGAGGCAAAAACAGCGGTAAGAGCGATTAAAGAAGGGGCATTTGATTATTTAACAAAACCATTTGAACTTGAAGAATTAAAAATTACGATTGAAAAATGGAGCAAGCATCATCATTTAGAAAAAGAAGTAGAACGTTATCGGGAAGAAGAGCGGCGCACAAGATTAGTGAAAATGATCGGCGAAAGCGATCAAATGAAAGAATTAAAATCTAAAATTTCCTTAATCGCTGCAAGCAATGATACGACTGTTTTAGTAAGAGGAGAAACAGGGATAGGCAAGGAGCTTGTGGCAAGAAGCATTCATCAAAAAAGCAAACGTCAGGATGGTCCATTTGTTGCTGTAAACTGTGCAAGTATTCCGCGAGATCTTATTGAAAGTGAATTGTTTGGCGTTGAAAAAAATAGTTTTTCAACTCAGTTCGAACAAAAAGTTGGTTTAATGGAGTGGGCTGACGGCGGTACCCTTTTTTTAGATGAAATTGGTGATCTATCGCTGGATATTCAAGTGAAGCTTCTTCGTTTTTTAGAAGATAAAAAGATAAAACGAATTGGAAGTGTTCATGATATCGAGGTAAATGTTCGCGTGATTGCGGCAACAAATCGTTCACTTGAAGAAATGATTCAACAAAATGAATTTCGCTCTGATCTTTATTATCGCTTAAATGTTGTACCAGTGAAGCTGCCGCCGCTTCGAGAGCGAAATGAAGACATTGTCATCTTAACAGAACATTTTTTAAATGAGTTTTACAGTCAAATGAGAAAGGAACCACCGTTACTAAAATATGACGCGAAAAAACGATTATTAAATTATGCTTGGCCGGGAAATGTGCGTGAGCTAAAAAATATGATTGAACGACTTGCGATTTTACATCAAGAAAATGAACTTTCTGCCCATCATCTTGACTTTTTACAGCCGGTGGAAAATAATGATAGAAATGAAAATGAAACAGAAGACGTTTTGTTTGATGAAAATTTTTCTTTAGAAGATCATATCGAACGTATTGAAAAGAAATATATTGAAAAAGCGATTAAAGAATCAAAGTGGAATATCACTCAAGCAGCAAAGCTGTTAGGAATTAGCCGCTATGCGCTGCAGCGTCGAATTGAAAAATATGAAATAACATGAGCGAAATCGCCCGATTTGGGCGATTTTTTTGTGCGCAATCTACTAAAATTATCTGAAAATTATGTGATATCGTAGAAGGAGGAAGTAACATAAACATCATTACTTTTATAAATCACGATGAGGGGGTTATTTTATGGGGTTAGAAAATAAGAAGGTATATCCTACTTTAGAAGAAAACATCCCAACAAAAAGTAAATGGAGCGTGATACTCGGAGCCGCGTTCTTAATGGGTTCTTCTGCCATTGGTCCGGGATTTTTAACGCAAACAGCTGTATTTACAGAGCAGTTATTAGCAAGCTTCGGCTTCGTTATTTTAATGTCGATTATTTTAGATATTGGCGTACAAGCAAATATTTGGAGAATTATTGCAGTATCTAAAAAAAGAGGACAAGATATTGCCAACATGGTTCTTCCAGGCTTAGGGTACTTTTTAGCATTTGCCGTAGCACTTGGGGGTCTTGCATTTAATATTGGAAATGTTGGCGGCGCAGGACTTGGAATGAACGTATTATTTGGGATTGATCCTCGTCTTGGGGCAGTAATTACAGGAGTGATTACAATTGGTATTTTCCTTTCAAAAGAAGCTGGAATCGCGATGGATAAAATCGCCCGCTACTTAGGCGGTATGATGATTTTACTTACGTTATATGTTGCCTTTCAAAGTAATCCGCCGGTTGGAGATGCAGTCATTCATACGTTTGCACCAGAAACGATTGATGTATTTGCAATTATTACACTTGTAGGTGGAACTGTAGGCGGTTACATTACTTTTGCCGGAGGACACCGCTTGCTTGATGCTGGAATTTCTGGAAAAGAAAATCTTCATCAAGTGACAAAAAGTTCTGTAACAGGTATTTTGATTGCTTCAGTGATGCGTATTTTCTTATTCCTTGCTGTATTAGGTGTCGTAGCAACAGGGTTTACATTAGATCCAGCAAACCCGCCGGCATCTGTTTTCCAAGAGGCAGCAGGCGCAGTTGGGTATAAAATGTTTGGTTTAGTATTGTGGGCAGCAGGAATTACATCTGTAATTGGTGCGGCCTATACATCGGTCTCATTTTTACGAACATTATCTGAAAAGGTTGACCGCAATCACTCAAAGGTTACAATAGGATTTATAGTCGTTTCAACAATTATCTTTACTTTTATTGGAAAACCAGTTGTGTTACTTATTTTAGCAGGTGCGTTTAACGGGCTAATCTTACCGCTTGCATTAGGCGCGATGTTAGTTGCTGCACATAAAAAATCAATTGTTGGTGATTATAAACATCCGGTTTGGTTAACAATTTTTGGAGGATTAGTTTTTGCCGCAACAGCTTATTTAGCAGTTGTCACGTTAATGAATCAAATTCCACAGCTATTCTCATAAAAGTTAGGGGGCTCACGTGTGAATCTTGAATTTTTTTCATTAGGAGATACAGGCATTCAACTTTTATTTGGTACCGAAATTTCAGAAGAAACAAATCGAACGATTAGAATGTTCTCAGAACAGTTAGAAGAGCATCCTATTAATGGAATTATCGAATGGGTGCCTGCTTATACAACACTATCTATCTTTTATCAGCCCAACGTTATTTCTTATAAGACGTTGTGTGACAAGCTTGGCGCTGTTTATGAAAAGCTTCAAGGAGGAGCGGAATTATCCTCTTCTCTTATTTTTGAAATTCCTACTTACTATGGTGGAGAAGTAGGGTCTGACTTATCCTATGTTGCAGAGCATAATGGGTTAAGTGAAGAAGAAGTAATCTCCATCCATTCAAGCAAAGATTATTTGATTTATATGATGGGATTTGTGCCGGGCTTTCCATATTTAGGTGGAATGGATAAGCGCATTGAAACACCGAGACGGGAAAATCCGCGTCCAAAAATTGAAGCCGGATCTGTCGGAATTGCAGGGAGTCAAACAGGCATTTATCCGTTAGAAACACCAGGAGGCTGGCAAATTATCGGTCAAACACCAATAAAGCTGTATGATCCAAACAGTACAAGCCCAATCCTATTATCTTCAGGACATTATTTACGGTTTGTGCCGATAAGTAAAGATGACTATGTAGAGATTGAAAAAGCGGTGCAGCGTGGAGAATATGAAGTAAACTGTTTTGAAAAGCAAGGAGTTGATCGAAATGAGTTTCGTTGATTTAAATAGTGATTTAGGAGAAAGTTTTGGTGCCTATACGATCGGAAATGATGAAGAAGTCTTAAAATATATTTCATCAGCCAATATTGCCTGCGGCTTTCATGCTGGAGACTATAACGTCATGATGAATACAGTCAAAAAAGCGGCTTCTTTAGATGTAGGAATTGGCGCACATCCAGGTTTTCCTGATCTAGGCGGATTTGGACGCCGTGAAATCGCGATGTCAGCTGAGGAAATTTTTAATCTCGTTGTGTATCAAGTAGGTGCAGTAGAAGCGGCGGCGCGTGTGAATGGTACAAATATTCAGCATGTAAAACCGCACGGCGCTCTTTATAACCTCGCTTCAAAAAATCCAGAAATTTCCCAGGCAATCGCAAAAGCGGTCTATGCGGTAAATCCAAACTTCATTTTATTTGGATTAGCAGGAAGTGAATTAGTGAAAGCAGGCGAGCAGGCAGGCTTAAAAGTCGCTCAAGAAGTGTTTGCTGACCGGACATATCAGCCGGATGGAACGCTGACCTCACGAACAGAGCCGAATGCGATGATTCATGATGCCAATCTTGCTGTAAAGCGCGTAATTCGAATGGTGAAAGAAGGAAAAGTAACAGCGGTAAATGGTGAAGATATCGACATTCAAGCAGATACAATCTGTGTGCATGGCGATGAGCCTGAAGCATTAAATTTTGTTCGAAAATTACGAGAACGGTTACAAGCTGAAAACATTAAAATTCAAGGTTTTGGAGTGGAACAAAATGTCTAAGCCTTTATTTCAAGTGAAAAAGCCAGGACTTTTAACAACAGTTCAAGATAACGGCCGTCTTGGTTTTCAGCAGTTCGGAATTGTTGTATCTGGTGCAATGGATCCTTTTTCAATGAACATTGCCAATTTTCTTGTTGGAAATAAGAAAAATGAAGCTGTTCTTGAAATTACATTAATGGGACCAACGTTAACAGTATTAGAAGATACAGTGATTGCGATTTGCGGCGGTAATCTTTCACCGAAAGTAAATGGAAAAACAGTGCGGATGTGGAAAAGCTTTGTTGTTAAAAAAGGGCAGCAAATTGAATTTGGTCAGCCGAAGGAAGGGGCTCGCGCTTATTTAAGTACGGCAGGCGGTTTTGATGTTCCGCGCGTAATGGGAAGTAAATCAACGTACTTAAAAGCGGCAATTGGCGGATTGGAAGGAAGAGCGCTTCAAAAAGACGATATTTTGTATGGAGTAGAAGAACGTCCTATGAAAAGCGGCCGCTCGCTTCATGTTGATGAAATCCCAACATATCAAAAAAAAGTCGATGTTCGTGTTGTATTAGGACCGCACCTTTCCGCTTTTCCTGATGAAGCGATTTCAACCTTTTTATCTTCAACATATGAAGTCACACAGCAGTCAGATCGAATGGGCTATCGTTTAAAAGGACCGAAAATTGAACACAAAACGTCCGCTGATATTATTTCAGAAGCCATTCCGCTTGGCGGCATTCAAGTTCCGGCAAGTGGTGATCCAATTATTTTAATGGCTGATCGCCAAACAACAGGCGGTTATACACGGATTGCAACCGTGATCTCAAGCGATATTTCATTATTAGCGCAGGCACTGCCAGGTACACAAATTTGTTTTAAAGCTGTATCAGTTGAAGAAGCGCAGGAAATTTATGAACAAAGAGATAAATTGATTCGCATTTTAGAAAAGGTATCAAAATAAAGGGGATTTTAAGATGTTAAAATCAAATGAAATTATTGAAATTATTAAATTTGTTAACGGTTCAACGGTTGATGAAGTTCATTATGAGCATGAAGGTTTTAGCTTGCGGGTGAAAAATCAAAATTTGCAGTCTGCGGAGAAAGCTGGAGTTGAACCAATCTTGAAGGAAGCTGCTTCTAAAGGTAATGATGTAAAAGAAGTTTATCAAGAGGAAACAGCAGTTCAACCAGAACAAGATAAGTCAGAAGAAACACAAAATCATTTTCATGAAATTACTTCACCAATGGTAGGAACGTTTTATGCTTCTCCTTCACCTGAAGAGCCTTCATATGTAAACGTAGGAGATAAAGTAGCAGAGGATACGGTTCTGTGTGTGTTAGAAGCAATGAAGATGTTTAATGACATTCAAGCTGATGTGAAAGGTGAAATTATCGAAGTTCTTGTAAACAATGGAGAACTTGTTGAATATGGTCAGCCGCTATTCTTAGTAAAACCAGAATAGGAGAATAAAAATGGGAATTAAAAAAATATTAATTGCAAACCGCGGCGAAATTGCCGTTCGAATTATTAGAGCATGTCATGAATTAGGAATCGAGGCTGTCGCTGTTTATTCGGAAGCCGATCAAGACGCGCTGCATGTTCAGTTAGCGGATGAAAGCTACTGCATCGGACCAAAATCCTCAAAAGACAGCTATTTAAATTTTACAAATATTATGAGTGTCGCATTATCAGTTGGAGTGGATGCGATTCATCCAGGGTATGGATTTTTAGCGGAAAACGCTGATTTTGCGGAGATTTGTAAAGACTGTAACATTACGTTCATCGGGCCAAGCAAAGAGGCAATCGATCGAATGGGAATTAAGGATATTGCCCGTGAAACGATGAAAGAAGCAGGAGTCCCGATTGTTCCCGGTTCAAATGGGATTATTGAAAATAAAGAAAGTGCTGTGAAGCTCGCTGATGAGATCGGCTATCCCGTTATTATTAAAGCAACAGCAGGCGGCGGTGGAAAAGGAATTCGTGTTGCTAAAAATGAACAAGAATTAATAAAAGGCATTCAAATTACACAGCAGGAAGCAGCAACAGCGTTTGGAAATCCTGGTGTCTATATTGAAAAATATATTGAAGATTTCCGTCATGTTGAAATACAAATTCTTGCCGATAATCATGGCAATGTCATTCATTTAGGTGAGCGAGACTGCTCGATTCAAAGACGTCTGCAAAAATTGTTAGAGGAAACCCCATCACCGGCAATTGACGAGGAAAAAAGAAGCGAGATGGGAGAAGCAGCAGTAAGGGCTGCTCAAGCTGTTAATTACTCTGGAGCAGGAACAGTTGAATTTATTTATGACAAGAGCGGCAAATTTTATTTCATGGAAATGAATACACGCATTCAAGTGGAACACCCTGTAACAGAAATGGTAACAGGAGTCGACTTAATCAAGGAACAAATTAAAATTGCCAATCATGAACCTCTTTCCGCTGCACAAGATGAAATAAGCTTGAACGGATGGGCGATTGAATGCCGCATTAACGCAGAAGATCCCGATAAAAACTTTATGCCGTCACCTGGAAAAGTAGAAATGTACCTGCCGCCGGGCGGTTTTGGAGTTCGCGTTGATTCTGCTGTTTATCCAGGCTACGTCATTCCACCGTTTTATGATTCAATGGTTGCAAAATTAATTACATATGGCGCCTCTCGTGAAGAAGCGATTGCGAGAATGAAGCGTGCGTTAAATGAATTTGTTATCGAAGGAGTTAAAACAACCATTCCTTTTCATCAAAAGCTATTAAACCATGAAAAGTTTGGTGAAGGTGATTTTAATACAAAGTTTCTTGAAATCTATGAACTTTAAATGAATTAAAAGAAGAGACGAACTGTTGAATTGTAACTCCTTTTATCATGAAAGAAAATGATAAAAGGAGTTTTTGTTTTTAGAAGAAACGATATTATTTTCTTTTATGGAAATTAGTTTTCTAACATGAAGAATGAAGAAAGTTATTGAATCTATAATAAATAAAAAGGATTTTCGAATGAAGAAGGATGAATGATATAATAGGTTTGATTTTTTCTTAAATAGGAGGCATAAAAGGATGTTGAACATTGCAGTCGGATCAAAAAATCCAACAAAACTGAAAGCTGTTCAATCAGCATTTGAAAAAATGGGATGTGAAGTACAGGTAACGGGGATTGACGTTTCATCCGGCGTAGCAGATCAGCCTTTTTCTGATGATGAGACAATCACAGGAGCAATAAATCGCGCGAAAGCCGTGATGGCTTCTGGAAAATTTGATTATGGATTTGGCTTAGAGGGAGGTATTGAGGAAACATCGTTTGGAATGCTTTTATGTAATTGGGGAGCGGTTGTAAACGCTGATGGAGAGATAAATATCGGCGGCGGCATACGCATTCTCCTTCCTGAATCCATTGCAAAAGGAGTTCGCCAAGGAAAAGAGCTTGGCACGGTAATTGATGAATGGACAGGAAAACAAAATATCGCTAAAAAAGAAGGAACAATAGGAATTTTAACAAAAGGACATATCAATCGGGCAGATATGTTTGAAGATACAGCCATTTGCGCGTTTTCAAAATTTCTAAAATAAGGCTATGATAATAAAAGTACATACTGAAGAAGAAAAAGAAGAGGTGATTACCTCTTCTTTTTAGTACGAAGTTACTAGTTTGTTGCAGAAAAAAATGCAAAATGAAATCGTTTTGTAACTAAACTTGTAGAATTTTGAAATCATTCTGTAACATATGTATGCTATTTTAATAGTATCGACAAGTAAAGGGGTACAACATTTTGAAAAAGATACTATTAACGTCAATTTTCACTTTATTTTTACTCCTAGGACTCAATCACTTTGAAGCATCAGCAGCATCCAATACATACATAGTTAAAAGCGGAGATACGTTATACCGCATTGCGGTAAAACATAACACCTCTGTCAGCAACCTGAAAAAATGGAACAATCTTAAATCAGATACGATTCGTCCAAATCAAACATTAGTTGTTTCAAATGTGAAAGCAGATGCACCTGTTAAAACACAATCAAACCAAGTTGTAAAAACAATAACAGTAACAGCAACGGCCTACACAGCAAACTGCAAAAACTGTTCCGGTATTACGGCTACAGGAATCAACCTTAAGAAAAATCCTAATTTAAAAGTGATTGCCGTAGATCCTAAAGTCATAAAACTCGGCACAAAAGTATATGTGGAAGGCTATGGCTATGCCGTAGCAGGCGACAAAGGCGGTGCCATTAAAGGAAATAAAATTGATGTATTTATCCCTTCACAAAAACAAGCATTGCAGTGGGGAAAGAAAACTGTCAAAGTACAAATCTTAAAATCATAAATGTGATCAATAAGAACCTTACATGAGGTTCTTATTTTTTATTTAAAAGCTAGTAATTTTTATTCAAGGTTAATTCTAGCGGTAAGAATATAAAATGTAAAATTATTTTTAATATTTAGATAAAAAGGATTCATCTGTTTTATCGCTAATAACATATTGACAGAGAAAATTGTATATGGTAAATAAATAAATGGATTAGCACTTGAAGCTAGAGAGTGCTAATCGCTCAATTACCATATGTTCTGCTGTGATGCAGTGACTACCCTTGTATATATTGAAAGGAGCGATACTTAATGGCAAAAAAGCAGTTTAAAGCGGAATCAAAAAGACTGTTAGAAATGATGATTAACTCCATTTATACGCACCGCGAAATCTTTTTACGAGAGTTAATTTCGAATGCGAGTGATGCAATTGACAAAATCTATTACAAAGCACTAACAGATGAGAATTTAACATTTGATAAGGACAGTTACTACATAAAAGTGGCTGCTGATAAAGAGAAGAGAATATTAACAATCTCAGATTCTGGAATCGGTATGACAAAAGAAGAGCTTGAAAATAACCTAGGCACGATCGCAAAAAGCGGCTCTTTCGCATTTAAAAATGAAAATGAATTAAAAGACGGTCATGATATTATCGGGCAGTTCGGCGTTGGGTTTTATTCAGCGTTCATGGTCGCTGATAATGTGGCGGTTACAACAAAAGCGTTAGG
Organism: Bacillus taeanensis; assembly: GCF_003318295.1. GTDB lineage: Bacteria > Bacillota > Bacilli > Bacillales > UBA6769 > Maribacillus > Maribacillus taeanensis. The sequence goes on along the minus strand of NZ_QOCW01000009.1, from coordinate 1,856 downwards.
AAGCGATGAAGCGTACAAGTGGGAATCAAACGGTGCTGACGGATATACAATTAAATCGTGTGAAAAAGCGTCTGTTGGTACAGAAATTACACTTACAATAAAAGAAAATACCGAAGATGAAAATTTTGATGAGTACCTAGAAGAATACCGATTAAAAGCAATTATTAAAAAATATTCAGATTTTATCCGCTATCCAATTAAAATGGATGTTACAGAAAGAAAGCTTAAAGAAGGCACGGACAACGAGTGGGAAGAAGTTCAAGAAGAACAAACCATTAACAGCATGGTGCCGATTTGGCGAAAAAATAAAAATGAGCTGACAGATGAAGATTACGAAAACTTCTATAAAGAAAAACACTATGGGTTTGATAAGCCGTTAAAACATCTTCATATTAAGGTTGACGGTGCGGTAAGATATAATGCGATTCTTTATATTCCGGAAAACATGCCGTTTGATTATTATACAAAGGAATATGAAAAAGGTTTAGAATTATATTCAAGCGGTGTGTTAATTATGGATAAATGCGCTGACTTACTTCCAGATTACTTTAGCTTTGTAAAAGGAATGGTCGACTCAGAAGACTTATCTCTCAACATTTCACGGGAAATGCTGCAGCACGATCGACAATTAAAAGTAATCGCAAAAAATATTAAGAAAAAAATCAAAAATGAACTGCAAAGCTTACTGAAAAATGAGCGGGAGAAATATGAAAAATTCTATCACTCATTTGGCAGACAGCTAAAATATGGTGTGTACAGCGACTTTGGTGCTAATAAAGAAGAACTGCAAGATTTACTGCTGTTTTACTCTTCAAAAGAGAAGAAGCTTGTCTCATTAGAGGAGTATGTATCAAGAATGCCTGAAGATCAAAAATACATTTATTATGCTTCAGGAGATACACATGAACGCATTGAAAAGCTTCCGCAAACAGAGCTTGTTGCTGATAAAGGCTATGAAATTTTATATTTCACAGAAGACATCGATGAATTTGCGATCAAAATGTTAATGAAATATAACGAAAAGGAATTCAAGTCTGTATCAAGCGGTGACTTAGGCATTGAAGCAGAAGAAAATGAAAAAGATGCTTCAGAAGAAAAGGAAAATAAAGAGCTGTTTGAAGAAATGAAAAACATTTTATCAGGAAAAGTAAAAGATGTTCGCGTTTCAAAACGCTTAAAAAATCATCCTGTATGTTTAGCATCTGACGGCGAAGTATCAATTGAAATGGAAAAAATCCTTCAAGCAATGCCTGATAACCAAAACATTAAAGCAGATAAAATTTTAGAAATTAACGTGAATCATGAAGTCTTTCACTCATTAAAAACGTCATTTGAAAACGATAAGGAAAAACTAGCGCTTTATACAAACTTATTGTACAATCAAGCACTACTTATTGAAGGATTACCAGTAAATGATCCGGTCGAATTTACAAACGATATTTGTAAGATTATGGTGTAACCTAAACAGGTTCTTTTAACGAAATTCAGCCAGAAGTCCCCTTCCTCAAAAATTCGATGGCATTTTAGGTGGGGGATGAATGGCGCTTTTTTGTTTTGGTATTCAGAAATAAAAATAATAAGATTTTCCCATATACAAACATTTGTTCTTGATGATAAAATGAAGACATGGAGGTGAAACCCATATATCGAACGATGAAAGTCCCGTTTTCTGCTTCTGCTGCTGCCATTCAAAAGTTGTTTGACATCCGCCGTCTTTGTGCCGTTGTTTGGAATGATTGTGTTCAAATCGCCCGTTATTATTACCGGCTTGGCGGTGGATGGATCACCAAAAGCGATCTTCAAAAGGAAGTAAAAGGTCTATATCCCCTGCACAGCCAAACGATTCAAGCTGTCGC
>NZ_QOCW01000008.1 GCF_003318295.1 Bacillus taeanensis | reverse complement strand
GGTACTTAAATTTTATCAGAAGATGTCCTTTTTATTATGAAAAAAATAAAAGCATGTGAAATTTTACTGAGCGTAAAATTTCACATGCTTTTTAGGTTTTCAGACTAGGGTTTTGTCCCAGCCTCTTCTTTTTTATATTCATCAAATGTATGTATTATTGTTTTAGCTAAGATTTCAATCCCAATAAAAAGCGCTTCTCTATTAAAGGTCATGTTTGGATGATGAAGCCCTGGTTTTAAATCACAACCAAGCCCAAGCATAACTGCTTTTAAATGAGGACGTTTTAATGTGTAAAAATGAAAATCTTCTCCGCCTGATGTTACGACGGAAGGAGAAAGGTAATTGGGTCCGATCGTATCAACGATTGCTTTTTCCATAAAAGATTGTGCTGTCGGATCGATTATTGCTGCGGCTGTCCCATCTGCGCCTCTTAAAGTAATTTCAACATTGTATAGTTCAGAGAGCTTATTTACAATTTGATAAACTTGAGCTTGTAAATTTTTCATAGTTTCATTTCTTTGAGCACGAAGATCCAGCTTAAAAGAAGCACTTCCTGGAATAATATTACCGCTTTCACCTCCTGCATGAAAAGCAGTCATTTTAACAGAGTGGGGAATCATCGGATCTAAATGAATGGTACTGAGATGATGAACAAGAGCGGCACCAACTTCAATCGCATTTGTTCCTAAATGCGAACGAGCGGCATGAGCATCTTCTCCTTTAATCGTTCCGGAAAGAAATGCAGCTGCTCCGTGCTGAATCCCAGCACAAGCTTCGCCATCTCGTAACTCTTGAATTGGACGAAGATGAACACCGTATAAATAGTTCACATCATCGACAACACCTTTTTCAATAAGCTTTAAAGCACCCGTTCCTTTTTCTTCTGCAGGCTGAAAGATAACTTTTATTTTACCGTTTGGTTTAAACTTTAGCTCTTTTAAAAGAAGCATAGTTCCGATGATCATTGTCATATGAGCATCATGGCCGCATGAATGATTCGCTTGAAATTCTCCGTTTATTTCCTGCCACAGGGCATCAATATCTGTACGAAGTCCAACACAAAAATCTCCCTCACCAACTTCAACAGTAAACCCTGTACTGTCCTCAAAGGGCTTTGGTTCGAATTCATACTTTTTTAAAAAGTTCATGAGATAGCTCGTTGTATTAACTTCCTTCCAACTAACTTCAGGATGTGTGTGAAGATGCTGAAAAAGTGTTCCAAGTATAGGTTTTAATTTTTCTACAGCTGCTTTCATTGTGTTCAGCTCCATTATATTTATAAAATGATAAGAAAAATGCATAGTTGCTAACTATGCATTGGTTGCTTTTTCGTATTGTTTTAATTCTTCGACAAGCTTTTGAAACAGTTCTTTATCGCCTTTATCGAGCGCTTCATCGATTTGCTTTTTCAATAGATGTTTTCGCTGTTCTTTAAATGAGGCATCCAATACTTTTTTTGCTTCGTTTAAATCTTTATTGGATTGCTCATTACGTTTAATATTTTCAACAGCTGGATTTTCAATCAAGTTTAAATATTTATAGTTCATCATTTTCCCTTGAAAATGAATCGTAATATAAGTTTTTTCCGTTGGATTAAGCGTCATATCTTCCACAGCTTTTGAAGTTTGTTCTGTTCGTTTGTTATGTTTATAAAAAATAAACCCAGGCTGATCAGAGGTCGTGCTTGACACAATAATCATTCGTTCGCTTTTTCTGATTTTATCAGTAAAGTGAACATTCTCTAAAATGTGAGTATGGTTAATTAAATAATCAAGTACATATTTTGCTTCAATCGTTTTTAAGCGATGATTTTGTAAAAACCACTTTAAAAAACTGCGCTTTTCATTTGTCGATACCCATCTATTCATACTGCGCTCACACCTTAGTTTAGTTATTACTTCTATTCTATCATTTAAAAAATTCTTTGCACAAGGAAAATGGAAGTCTGTGCAAAAAAGTGTACCAGCCAAATCAGCTGCTACACTTTTTTTTCTGCTAATCTTCTTTTGTAAAATAGCTTTTGTTCAAGAAAAATAAATTGTTTTGTTCGTGATAGTGAAAAAATAACAAGTGAAATCCATATAAAGATAAACGAGACAAGGTGAACATCATTAAACGGTTCCTTATAGAAAACTGTCCCAATAATAAGCATAATTGTTGGGGCGATGTACTGTAAGAAACCAATCAATGAAAGTGGGATGCGATTGGCGCCGCTCGCAAAAAGAAGCAGCGGAATTGCAGTTGCACCACCGGCTCCGATTAATAAAAGGGCAGTGAGTGGTTCTTCAACTGTAAACGCACTTGTACCGCTTGTTTGAAGATTTCCTAAATAGAGCAGTGCAAATGGTGTAATAATGAGTGTTTCAATCGTTAACCCTGTCATCGCTCCTAAACTTGCAAGTTTTTTTAGTAAACCATAGACGGCAAAGCTAATCGCGAGTGAAAGAGCAACCCAAGGCATAGAACCGAAATGAACTGTCATATTTAACACACCAATTAACGCTAGAAAAAATGAAATCATCTGCCAAAAGGAAAGGCGTTCTTTTAAGAAAATCATCGCTAATAAAACGCTGACGAGAGGATTCATGTAATAACCAAGACTTGCTTCAACAACATGGTTATTATTAACAGCCCAAATGTATGCAAACCAATTAATGCTGATGACAAAAGAAGCAAGCGTAATCCCAAGTAACTTTTTCGGTGTCTTCATTAACCCTCGAAAATCAGCCCAAAATGAGGAAAGCTTTTTCGTTAGTAATAAAATAAAAATCATAAATACGAAAGACCATATAATGCGGTGCGCAAGAATTTCTTCTGGTACAGCACCGTGAATCAGCTTCCAGTAAATCGGTAAAAATCCCCACAGTACATAAGCACCAATTGTCGCAAGAATGCCAATCAGCTGTTCGTTAGATTGTTCTAGTTTCATAGGCTAAACCTCGGTTCTAATATTATTTCAATAAAATTAAGTGTAAGGGGATTAATGGAAAAAAGCAATAAAAAGGTTTTGAACAACTTGAGTTTAAAAATAATTGATGCTATATAACGATAAAGAAGAGGAGTAGGAGTTAAATCCAACTCCTTTTAGTAATGTTAGGTTAAACCAATAATAAGAGTAAGAAGTAACGATGTACCTCCAGCAATCAATATGCTGTAAAGCCAATACTGCTTTTTCTGCCTTCTTAATACGATTCCATTAAAGATTGCAAAAAGCAGTAAATCAAGGGGAATACTTAACCATGGGTGAATTGAAGCGCCTTCTCCAAACTGAACGGTAAGCCAAAAAAACATATACAAATAGAAAGAAAAAATTCCGATTACAATATTGCCAACAATAAATAGCGTTTTTCTTAATGGCTGCACGAGATCACTCCTCTGTTCATTATTTTCCCGTTTGATAGAGTGATAATCATATTCTTCTAATAAAGTTAAGAAACTTGGCAAACACCGAGTTTTTTTCTATTTTTCAACATCGTATGGTACATAAAGCAGTTCAAAATTATTCCATTCCCCGGTGCAATTTTTTAGTGTATAAATTAACTCTTTTTTTGTTTGCGTTCGAATAAGGTCCTTACATGTTTCTGTAGTAACTTCTTGAGGTCCATAGCCATCTTTTGTTGTGTCAAGTTGAAATTGAATTTTTTCCTTTTCATAAGTTAGCTCATGATAAATCGGATCACCTTCAATTGTATATTTTACAATTCGGATGCTTGATGGGTGATTATTGTTTACTTCTTCAATAAATTCATCAAGTGCTTCTAAATTTTCAACATTACCATGCATCGAAATAATATCGTTAGTTGATGGTTCTTTTTTGTTTGTAGTTTTTGTTCTGCTGTTTATCTCTTTTTCAGTCCCACAGCCAGCTGCAGAAAGTAAAATCAATAAACAAAATACAAAGAGTTGAACTTTGTTTAACATGAAAATTCTCCGTTCATCATTGGGTTTCTATATAAAAGACCAGCTAATAAAGCTAATAGTTTCATAAAAGCAGCGGTTATTTACCACCAACTTAATTTATACAATAGACAAACTAAGTTGGTGGTGATATAATATTTTGTAATTAAGTGTTATTATTCAGATTATTTAAATTATTTTCTTTGAACCAACGAAAAAATCGTAAAGGAGAATAGAAACATGGAAACAATTAATATCGGCATGGTTGGCTACAAATTTATGGGAAAAGCACACAGCCATGCATATCGAGATCTTCCAATGTTTTTTCCTAAAAGTCTTCGTCCAGAGATGAAAGTCATTTGCGGACGTAATCTTGAAGGGGTAGCTGAAGCGGCCGCTCAGTTTGGATGGCAGGAATATACAACGGACTGGAAAGAGCTGTTGAAACGAGATGACATTGATTTAATTGATATTAATGCCCCGAGTGATGTACATAAGGAAATTACGATCGCCGCTGCTGAAGCGGGTAAGCATGTTTTTTGCGAAAAACCGTTAGCGCTTACATTAAAGGATTCTAGGGAAATGCTTGATGTAGTAGAAAAAGCAGGGGTCAAACATATGGTTGGCTTTAATTATCGTTTTACACCTGCTGTTATGTTAGCGAAAAAACTAATTGAGGAAGGTCGATTAGGGGATATTTATCATTTTCGCGGGTGGTTTTTACAGGATTGGATTGTAGATCCAGAGTTTCCGCTCGTGTGGAGACTTCAAAAAGAAGTGGCAGGTTCCGGTTCGCACGGAGATTTAGGAGCACATCTCATCGATATGGCACATTATCTTATCGGTGACATAAAAGAAGTGATTGGAATGAATGAAACGTTTATTAAAGAGAGACCGCTTCCTGCAGAAATGAGCGGATTATCAGCGAAAGGAAGTAAAGAATCTGCAAAAGGACCAGTTACGGTTGATGATGCAACACTATTTTTAGCTCGTTTTGAAAATGGGGCGTTAGGAAGCTTCGAAGCGACTCGATTTGCTTCAGGACACCGCAGTACAAATTCATTTGAAATTAACGGAAGTAAAGGCAGTGTTATTTTTGATTTTGAACGAATGAATGAGCTCCAAGTTTATTTTGTTGACGACAAAGAGGACGTGCAGGGTTTCCGCCGCGTATTAGCAACTGATGCCCCACACGCTTATGCTGAAGTATGGTGGCCATCAGGACATACAATTGGCTATGAGCACACATTTATTCATTCAATTGTTGAGCTTATGGACGCATTCAATGAAGACCGTCAGCCTGTTCCGAATTTTCGCGATGGTGTGAAATGTCAGCAGGTTTTAGAGGCGGTCGATTTATCGATTGATAAGCGGCGGTGGGTTACAGTGTCTGAACTTTAATTTATAAGGAGTGTTTACAAGATGAAGAGAAAAGCATTAATCGTTTGGGGCGGCTGGGACGGTCATGAGCCAGAGCAAGTAGCCCATATTTATAAAGGGATTTTACAAGAAGAAAACTTTGAGGTGGAAGTTTCCGATACACTAGAGTCATATAGTGATCCTGAAAAACTGAAATCATTAGATTTAATCGTTCCGCATTGGACGATGGGGGAAATTAATAAAAAATATGTTCATAATATTTCCGCAGCTGTCATGAGTGGTGTAGGACTAGCTGGCTGTCATGGCGGAATGTGCGATTCATTTCGAAATAATGTTGACTGGCAGTTTATGACGGGTGGCAACTGGGTCGCCCATCCTGGAAATGACGGTGTTGAATATATGGTCAATATTAAACATTCCTCAAGTCCGTTATTAGAAGGAATGTCTGATTTTAAAGTTGTTAGTGAACAGTATTATCTGCATGTCGATCCTGCTGTAGAAGTGCTGGCAACGACGCGCTTTCCAGTTATTCAAGGACCGCACTCTTTAAATAAGGCAGTTGATATGCCTGTTGTTTGGACAAAACGCTGGGGACTTGGCCGTGTTTTTTATAGTTCATTAGGACATTTAGCGAATATTGTAGCGATGCCAGAGGTTTCAAAAATGATGAGGCGGGGCTTTTTATGGGCGGCAGAAGGAAAAGAATTATACGGTGATATGGAAGCTTCCTATTTTGGTACGTCAGGAAATGGAAAAGCTGGCATTTATACTGGGATGGGAGATAGTCAATAAAAACTATTAATCAATAGGGGGAAGTGCGTATGGATAAAGTAAAAGTAGGTATTATTGGATGCGGAAATATTAGTTCTATTTACCTCGAAAACTGCCCAAAGTTTGATCATCTTGAACTTGCCGCTTGTGCTGACTTGGATGTCGACCGGGCGAAAAGTCAAGCTGAAAAATACGGTGTTCCTAAAGCATGTACGGTAAAAGAGTTGCTTCAAGATCCTGAAATTGAACTGGTAATTAATTTAACGATCCCAAAAGCACATGCTGCAGTATGTATTGAAGCGCTTGAAGCAGGGAAACACGTTTATACGGAAAAACCATTAGCCGTAACACGGGAAGAAGGAAGAGGAATTCTAGAAACTGCTGAGAAAAAAGGACTCCTCGTCGGCAGCGCACCTGATACGTTTTTAGGAGCGGGTATTCAAACAGCCCTTCACCTTATCGAAAGGGGAGAGATTGGAACTCCAATTGGTGCTTCTGCTTTTATGATTGGACGAGGACATGAACATTGGCATCCTGATCCAGCTTTTTATTATGACGTCGGCGGTGGACCGATGTTTGATATGGGACCTTATTATTTAACTGCCTTAATCGCTTTAATGGGACCTATTAAACGAATTTCTGGTTCTGCTCGAATTAGCTACCCTGAACGAATGATAACGAGTGAACCAAAAGTAGGAACTAAGGTTCAAGTGGCAACACCAACACATATTTCTGGTGTAGTAGATTTTGCTTCTGGAGCGGTGGCCACAATCACAACGAGCTTTGATGCCTTTGGCGGAACAAGTTTGCCGCCAATTGAAATTTATGGAAGTGAAGGTACACTGCTCGTTCCAGATCCAAATACATTTGGTGGACCGGTTCGCTTACGAAAGCGGGATGAAAAAAATTTTATAGAAGTACCGCTTTCGCATGGATACGATCAAAACAGCCGTGGAATCGGTGTGGCAGACATGGCTCAGGCAATTCGGAGTGGGGAAAGTCACCGTGCAAACGGTGAAATGGCCTATCATGTATTAGAAGCAATGCATGGTTTTCATGATGCCTCTCATAGCGGCATGTATTATAATATGAAAAGCTCCTGCGCTAGACCTAAATCATTCCCACTGGCATACGAGTTCTCTAATGCAAATTAATATGATATATAAGATTTAAAGCTGTAAAGGAAAGGATATGAACACTTTTCTAGATAGAGAGATTAGTAAGGATTATAAACTAGATAAGTATTCATTTCTTTCTAATCATAAAGTTCATTTAATCAATAGACAAACTAAGTTAAGGGTGATAAAATATTTTTAAGAATAGTTTGAATATTTAAAATAAAGAACCTTGTTTTATCAACTTAATTCATATTTTATACAAACTAAGTTAAGTAATCCTTAATAACTTAGCTGAATATTAAAAGTTTAAATGAAAGCGCAGACAATTTGAGTGTATCCAGATTAAAATTATTTAATATTTATATTGCCGCCGTTATTAAAGAACTATGTTTTATAATATAGAACATTTTTAGGTTAAGGAGGTGATGTCCAAAAAAATTGATAAAATGAACAACCTTAAAATGAAAGCGATTCCATTTAATTTGAAGATTCTACATATGAAGGGGGAAAAGAAAGTGTTAAAAAAGTTATTAACATTCGTACTTCTTTTAGCTTTCGTATTATTAGCAGCTTGTGGAGGTAAGACAGCGACAGAGACTTCTTCAGAAAGTGGTGAAAGTTCCGGCGAGAAAAAGAAGTTAACATTTTGGCACATTGAAACAGGGTCAAATCAGGAAGTACTAAACGCCGCAGTCGAAAGGTTTGAGAAAAATCATCCTGATGTAGAAGTGGAAGTCATCCAGCAAGAAAATGATCCATATAAAACAAAGTTAAGTGTAGCGATGGGAGGAGGCACTCCGCCTGACGTCTTTACTTCTTGGGGTGGTGGATGGCTGAAAGAATTTGTAAAAGCAGGACAAGTAAAAGATTTAACAGAGGAACTTGACAAAGAAAACTTCGTACCTGTTGCACTTACTAATTCAACGTTTGATGAAAAATTATATGGTGCACCGTTAAGAATCGCATTTGTTCCAGTTTGGTACAATAAAGAAATTTTTGAAAAGCTTAATCTTTCAACTCCTGAAACATATGAAGAACTGCTTGGAGTCATTGAAACATTAAAAGACAATAATATTATTCCTTTTGCATTAGCGAACCAATCAAAGTGGCCAGGGGCATTTTATTTAATGTATTTTGCAGATCGTATTGGTGGTTCATCACTCTTTAATGAAGCATATGAGCGTACAGGAAGAGCATTTGATAATGAAGCATATATAAAAGCAGGAGAAAAAATCCAAGAGTTAGTAAAAGCTGAAGCATTTCCTAAAGGATTTAATGGATTAAACTATGATACAGGGCAATCAAGGCAGTTATTTTACTCAGGAAAAGCAGGAATGATTATTCAAGGAACATGGTTATTAAGCAATATTCGAAATGAACTACCAGAGTTTGAAGAGAAAATTGATATTTTCCCATTTCCAGCTGTTGAAGGTGGAAAAGGCAGTAAAAACAATGTGGTTGGCGGTGTAAACCCAACATTTTCAGTTTCAACAAAATCAGAGAACCCTGATCTAGCTGTAGAACTTGTAAAAGAATTAACAAGTCAAGAAACAGCTCAAGAGCTTACTGATAAGTCAGGAGCGATTCCTGCTGTAAATGGCGTAGAAATTACGGATGAATTTGCGAAACGCACGTATGAGCTTCTAGAAAAATCAGAAGTTTTACAACCGTACTATGACCAAACTCTTCCGCCGGAGTTGGCTGAACTTCATAAAGATACAACACAGGCAATCTTTGGTTTATCAATGACACCAGAAGAAGCAGCAAAGAAAATGGAAGAAAAAGCGCAGGAGATATTAACAGAGAAATAAAGAAAGACAATGATTCTAAAAATGGGATCAGACCCTTCTCAATTCGAGAGGGGAAGATCCTCTTGAGTTATTATAAAAATGAAAAGAGGAGGTAGAAAAATTGTGGCACAAAGTAAGACAGACCTCATGTTAGAAAAATATAAAGTAATGACTAATGTAAAAACAAATCAAGCATATAAGAATAAATTGAAGAAAGCTTTAGTTATTACATCGTTTATAGGGCCGGCGTTTATGATTTATGCTTTATATGTTTTATATTCGATTGGTGTTACGTTTTACTACAGTTTGTTTCAATGGACTGGGATTGATGCGAATAAAGTATTTATAGGATTAGGCAATTATTTTCAGTTAATCGCCGATCGTGTTTTTTGGTTATCTCTTGAAAACAATCTCATTTTGATACTTGCTTCTTTGCTCACGCAAATTCCATTTGGACTCATCATGGCTTTAATGCTTTTTGCTCCTATTCATGGAATTCGAATCTTCCGAACAGTATATTTTTTACCTTTATTAATGTCCACTGTTGCAATAGGAATTTTGTTCACATTTATTTTTGATGCAAATTTTGGCGTAGTCAATCAAGCTTTAGCTGCTGTTGGACTCGATTCTTGGCAAAGAGGCTGGCTTGGAGATGAACAAACGGCTATGTGGACAGTGACGGCGACAATTTGCTGGCAGTTTGCTCCTTTCTACATGATTTTATTCCGAGCAGCTATTGTTGGCATACCAGAGGAACTCTATGAAGCTGCTAAAATTGATGGCGCAAGTGCAGTACAAAGATTTAAATCGATTACACTACCGCTTCTTCTTCCGACAATTGTAACGTCCTCTATTTTAGCGATTATCGGTTCACTTAAATATTTTGATTTAATTTATGTGATGACGAACGGAGGACCTAACAATTCTACAGAACTAATGGCTACATATATGTATAAACAAGCATTTACGACATTTAATATGGGATATGGAAGCAGTATTTCATTTGGAATGTTTGTCATTGCATTGTTAATTACGACATTTGTGCTTGGGTTTGATCATTATAAGAAAAAGAAGGGAGATCTTGTATGATTAAGACAGCTGCAAAACTTCCATTATATGTACTAGCTCTTTTAATTCTAGTATTTACTGGTTTTCCATTTTTCTTTATGATAAACACGGCCCTTAAAGGGCAGTTTGAATTTATGACAAATCCATGGTCATTTCCACAGCAGCTTCAGTTGGAAAATTTTACTTCATTATTTGAAAGTGAATTTATGAGCTACTTTTTCAATAGTATGATCGTTTCTACTATTTCAGTTGTGTTAGTCATTATCCTTTCTGCCATGGCAAGTTATCCGCTGGCTCGGATGAAATTTAAATTAAATCGACCGATATTTTTCCTGTTTATTATGGGGATGATGATTCCAATTCATACCACATTAATTCCTATCTTTATTTTAACGAAAAATTTAGGTCTTTATGATACAATTTGGGCATTAATTGGCCCGTATATTGCGTTTGCTATTCCTATTTCAATTTTTATTTTCACACAATTTATGCAGGAAATTCCAAAAGAATTAGAAGAGGCGGCAAGTATTGATGGATGTGGACATTATCGAGTCTTTTGGAAGGTTTTGTTTCCAATGCTGACTCCAGCCATATCAACAGTAGCCATTTATAACTTTATTCATATTTGGAACGAATTTGTTTTTGCGCTTATTTTAACATCAAGTAAGGAAAATGCTACATTGCCGCTCGGTTTAAGAGAATTTTACGGGGAATTTTCAATCAATGTTCCGGCGATGATGGCGGCGCTTGCACTAGGAAGCTTACCGCTTATTTTTGTTTACTTAGTTGCACAAGAAAAAGTAGTAAAAGGCTTATCTGCTGGGTCTGTCAAAGGATAAAATTAAAACCATTATTAAGAAAAATTGAATACTAGCGACCGCATTTCTGCTGCTTTAGTAATAGATGGGGTCGTCTTTTTATTTTCTGTTTCTCTTAAACTATTTATCCTTTTTTGTCGAAATAATCTTCTGAAAATATTGACTTTTAATCGTAATCATGGATAATAGTTTGTAAGCCCTTTCCTTAAAAATTATGGGACAGAAAGGAGAACGTGATGGCAGTAACAAGTGAAATTTTAGATTTAGCTAATTTTGCACAAAATCGATACATAGAAATGATAAAAGAATTTGAAGATAAATTAGGAAGACAGTTAACAGATAAGGAAAGACATTTTATTGATTGGATGATCGAGCAAGAATTAAAAGATAAATTAGAGGCTTATGAGAGATAATTCTCATAAGTCTTTGCTTTTGATATTTAATGCTTGTTTTTTTCTGGAATTCAATAAAATCCCTTTTCAATTCGCATATTTTTGCTAAAATAAATAAGAGTAAAAATAATCAGAACTCCTTTGTCAGTTTACTATAGGAGCTCGGAACAGTTGGTTTTATTCCGTATAAAACCGTAAAAAATCATATAAAATCGAGAGGAATTGGTTTTCTATGAACTGTTTTGTGTTCTCAAACCTCAGTGAGTGTAGTCTTTTGAAAGAAAGACAGCATGATGAACTACGTTGTCAGGGAGCGGTCAAGACATACCCTTGGATGTTTCTCCAGTCCGAGGCTCTATGAGTGCTAAGTAAGACTGTTTCCTACCTCTTGGAAACGAAACAGCAAACGCACACATCCCGTCTGATGACTTTGGCAAGGAGAACAATCCCCTTTTCGAAGGAGGCTGACCAGAGATGGTCTCATACTGTTTTGTGTTAGATAGAAAAAGAAGGAAACTCTCTCCGACAAATGAAAATCGCGGTTGGGTTCTCATTCGAAAAAACAAAGCAGCACTCATCAACAAGTTTCCAATGGTCATTCAGCTTTTTAAGGAAGTGGCAGACGAAGAAATCGATCAAACACCGATTCATTTTAATATCGATGATGGCTCTAAATTTACAGGCATTGCCCTTGTGCAGGAATGCCAAACAAAAAACAAACCGGTCTTTAAAGGAACGATCGAACACCGCACTGATGTAAAGGAAAAAATGGACAAAAGAAGAGGGTATAGAAGATATAAACGCTCTCACAAAAAATATCGTCCAAAGCGGTTTCATAACCGTTCATCATCAACAAGAAAAGGTCGTATCCCACCAAGTATCAAACAAAAAAAAGAAGCAACATTACGCGTGTTAAACAACCTAATGAAATGGATTCGTGTGAACCACATTCATTTAGAAAATGTGATGATTGATATTCACAAGCTTGAAAAAGGTAGTCAACCTTACCGATGGGACTATCAAAAATCCAATCGATTAGATGAAAACTTACGAAAAGCAGCGTTAATGAGAGACCATTTTACGTGTCAAGATTGCGGAAAGAAACATTGCCGTTTAGAAGTTCATCATATTATTCCTAGACGTTTGCAAGGTTCGAATTCAATTCACAATCTCATCACGCTCTGTTCTTCCTGTCATGAAAACGTAACAGGAGAAGAGTCCAATCATGCGAAACGTTTTTTCGATAAGATTCAAGGAAAAAAGATCATTTTCCTTGATGCGATGCACGTGATGCAGGGGAAAACTTATCTTCAACAGGAAGTGAAAAAAATTGCACCTCTTACGCTCACAACAGGAGGAGATACTGCGAATCGACGGATCGACTGGGACATTGAAAAATCCCATTCAAACGATGCGATTGTTCTTTCCCAGTTACACGTTTCTTCTAAGCAGTGTGATATGAAAGACTGGATCATTAAACCGATGAGGCGGCGTTCTAAAAAGAAAGTAGAGGAAGTAAATGGCTTTCAACACCGAGATTTTGTCCGTTATACGAAACGAAATGGAGACGTCTATGAAGGATATATTACGGCTCTTTATCCTAAAAAGAAGCAGTGTAACCTCACTACAACAGAGGGAAAGGTTTTAAAAAGATATGGAGTAAACCGCCTTAAGCTTTTATGGCGGTTTAACCACATTTATTTTTTGAATAAACATGAATAAAAAAGGAGGTGAACTTGGTTAGATCTATTTTTTCTATAATAAACCATCATTTTAGTTATTTTATATGAATTTAGATGGTTTTATATAGTTAGACTTAACCAGGAAACAAAATGGCTGTTATTAAAGTTAGAAATACAGACGAGCGTATCGAAGGATTAGAAGCAGTTGGTGCTTTTTTAGAAAAACAAGGTGTGCTTTATGAGCATTGGGATACAACAAAACTACCTGCATCTTTACAAGAAAAATTTGATTTAACTGATGAAGATAAAAATGAAATTTTAAGTGTTTATGATGATGAAATTAAGTCACTTGCAGAGCGCAACGGCTATGTGAAATGGGATATTGTTGCATTATCTGAAGCAACTCCAAATTTAGACGAGCTTTTAAAGAAATTCGAGCAGGTTCATACTCATACAGAAGATGAAGTACGTGCAATTACGGCAGGAAGCGGAACGTTCATCATCAAAGGTGAAGGCGAAACAGGTTATTTTGATGTTGAGCTTGAAGCTGGTGATGTGATTTCTGTACCTGTTAATACACCTCATTTCTTTACACTAACAGAAGAGCGCAAAGTAGTAGCGGTTCGTCTTTTTATTGATCCATCAGGTTGGGTTGCAAATCCATTTAATGATCCAGAATTTGAAGAAGCAAAATAAATATGTAAGACAGGCCTCTTTTTATTATAGGAGAAGAGGCTTTTTATAATTGGAAAAATTAGGGGGAAATAGCTGTTAAGGAGAATGAGGAATGAAATCTAGAAAACTAGTAACTTTATTAACTTTATTGTTAATAATAAACACTTTTTTTTCCTCCTTTGCGTTTGCAAGCGAACACAATCATAAACTTTCACTTGTAGCGCTCGGTGATTCAATAACCTTTGGATATGGTCTTGAACAAAATATGACTAGCCCTTCATTAAAAGCTTTTCCTAATTTAATAAAAGGAAATGGGTCCATTGAGGTAACAAATCTAGGTGCCCCTGGCTGGACATCGACAGACTTATTAAACACATTGAATACTAACCCCAACTTTGATGAGGCATTACGAAGTGCAAATATTGTTACGTTAAACATTGGAAGTAATGATTTGCTAAAAGCTATTCAGTTTTATGACATGATAGACACAACTTCACCAATCAAACTTACCCCAGATCTTGAATTAAAAGTGAAACTAGCCGCACTTCGTTTAGGTGAACAATTAAAAACAATTGTCGGACACATTCGTGAGCAAACTTCAGCGCCAATTATTCTTTATACACTCTATAATCCGTTTGATGAAAGCAGTGACCCAATGATGTCTTCCCTACATAATCTTGGCGAACAAATTGTACCTGCTGTAAATGATTAATTTATTAAGCCTGTAGGAGTGCAGTTTGATCTTTTATTAGCGGATGCTTACTTAGCTTTTAACGGTAATCAAGCTGACTATATTCTTCCAAAAGAGATTCATCCAACTGAACAAGGACATCAGGCTCTTGCACTATTAGCAGACAATGCTTTAAAAACAATAAAACCTGACCCAACTGAATTTACAGGAGGAGAGGGGACGATGGATAATCCTTATCTTATTAAAACAGCCCAACAATTAGATAATGTAAGAAACTATTTAGATCAACATTTTAAATTGGCTGCCAATATTGATCTCTCGAGTTTTGCTGCTGAAGATAATAAAGGCTGGAGACCGATTGGTAATGAAGAACAAGCTTTTACAGGATCTTTTGATGGAAATAGACATCTTATCTCAGGATTAACGATTAAGCGTCCAGATGAGAACTTTATAGGATTGTTTGGTGCTGTAAGTAATGGAGTTATTGAAAATGTTTCATTAGAAAATGTACAAGTAAGCGGTCATTCCAAAGTTGGGGGGCTTGTTGGCTCCTTAAACGGTAAGGTCGGAAAATCCTATACAACTGGCAGCGTTACTGGTGTAGACATGATTGGAGGACTTGTTGGGAATTTGGCAGGTTCTGTTCATCAATCATACAGCACTTCAAATGTTAATGGAAATGGTTTGACTGGTGGATTAATAGGAAAAGCTGTTGGAGCAAGTGAAGTTGTTCATTCCTATGCAGCTGGGCGTGTAACTGGCACTAGTCTGACAGGTGGTTTAATCGGAAGTATAGAAGATGATAACGCTGTGACAAATTCATATTGGGATATAGAAGCAGCAGAACAAGCAAATTCTGCAGCTGGAATTGGAAAAACTACAGTGGAGATGAAAGAAAAGAATACGTTTATAGAGTGGGATTTTCAAACTGTATGGGGAATTAAAGAAGGGGAAAGTTATCCTTTTTTAATCACATATGAACCTTTAACAATTGGTTTAACGGCTGCCCCACATAAAGCAGGAGTAAGTGAAGTTACAATTGAAGTAGAGATGAACCGGCTTGAAAACAATCTCGTGACAAAAAAGTATGCATTAGGTAATGTTACACTAGAGGAATTTGCAAATGCTGAAAAGGGACAGGTATTTAATGGTTCATCCTTTCAAGTAATTGAAAATGGCATTTATACTGTTTATATAAAAGATGATGAAGGAAATGAAGCAATTGCTACTATTGAAATTAGTACAATTAATCCATATAAATTCACTATTATTTCTAATGGTTATACAGAAGAAAAAATGCTTCACTCTTTATTAAAAACAATGAGTTAGAGGTGACGATTCCTATTTCTAACTTTGAAACGTCTCCAACACAGTTTATTTTTAATAAGAAGGAAAGCAGTAAGGGAGTATTAAGTGCCGTTTATGAATTGAAGGTGAAGCAAAATAAGCAAGAAAAATCAAACTTTTCAAAGCCAATTACTTTATCACTTAAAGTAGATCCTAATTTTATAAATAACGAAAGTAAGGTGAAGCTGTACGCTTTAAACAAAGAAAGCATGCAATGGAAAGAAATTGGCGGTATTTATAAAGAAGGTATACTCACTGCTGAAGTAACGAATGCTGCAGTGTTTGCGGTTTTTGAAAAAGAAGAGGAGCCGCTAGATGACATTGTGAAGGAACCTGTAAAGGAAGAACCGGTAAAAGAGGATCCTCAAACGGACAAGCAACCTGAAAAAGAAGAAGATAAACAGCCAACTTCTCCTGCTGCAGATAATAAGCACAAAAAGCTGCCAAATACTGCAACATCGATGTATAATATGTTAACAGCCGGTTTAACATTCATTGTGATTGGATTAATGCTTGCATTTTTACAGCATCGTCGCTTCAAAAAAAGCTTTGAAGTGTAATTTATTAATCAGAAGCAAAAAGGTATTTGTATATTTAAAAAGGCCTCTTATAAAAAGAGGTCTTTTTTACTCCGTCATGTTTTGTTTTCAGTTAAAGTGGAACTAACTTATTAAGAATAGCTGTAATAATGGAGGGTTTAGATGTTTGGCTGGCATGATATGTGGACGTTTTTTTGGTCGTTGTTTATTGTTTTACCATTGGTCTCGTTTCTTCATCAAGCAGGACATGTTTTTTTCGCAAAGTTGTTTGGCGCAGAGATTAAGTTTGCGTTAGGAAGAGGCAAGGTTCTTTTTAAATTCGGTGCTTTTGAGATTAGAAGAATTTATTTTCTTGATTCTACTTGTCATTACGAAGGAGTAAGAGTGAACAGTTGTTGGGCGCACATTCTTATTTATGCGGGGGGCACTCTTTTTAATGCGCTTTCAGTTCTTATTGTAAATTCTTTAATTGTTTATGAGATATTACCATCTCATTTATTCTTTTATCAGTTTGCCTATTTTTCAATTTATTTTACATTTTTTGCGCTGTTGCCGGTGCAATATGGCGAAAATCATCCAAGTGATGCAAAAGCGATTTATGATGTGATTCGATATAATAAGCCGTGTGATCCAATTGATTAATAAAAGGCAGAAAAAAGCCAAAGAAAGTCAGTGTATTATTGAAGAGGGTATTCATTGTTCCTCAATAATAGCTGACTTTTCTTATTAATTAGCTTCTATGCTTTTTGGTTGCTTTCCTTTTTTTCTAAGGCCAAAGAATAAAACAGCTGCAACGATAATGAATTCAAATCCATATTTAATAACTGGATTTATGAAAAAGTCATGGATGAAAGGCTCTTTTACAATCATTTTTGATGCTGTCCAGGCTAAAATAGCAGCACCAATTGTAATAATAACGGGGAATCGCTCAATCCATTTTAATATAATTGTACTTCCCCATACAACAATTGGAATAGAGATAAGTAAGCCTAAGATCACTAATAGGAAACTTCCGTGAGCAGCGCCGGCAACTGCAAGTACGTTATCTAATCCCATTAACGCATCAGCGATAATAATGGTACGAATGGCTGCCCAAAAGTTTTCACCCGCTGATACGTCATGCCCTTTTTCTTCTACTAAAAGCTTATAAGCAACCCAAACTAATAACACTCCTCCGATAAGCAGTAAGCCTGGAATTTGCAGCAGCCATACAACCGCTAACGTTGCAACAGCGCGTATACCAATTGCACCGACAGTTCCCCAAATGATTACTTTTTTTTGCATTTCTTTCGGTAAATTTCTTGCTGCTAGTCCAATTACAATAGCGTTATCGCCAGCTAATACAAGATCAATAACGACAATGGCCAGGAGTGCAGATAAAAACTCCATAGAAAACAGATCCATTACAATTCCTCCTTAATTAACTGTTGTAAATTTAAAAATATAATTTGCTGTATCTGCCTACAATTCTTTTTATTAGTATGAACATAATGAAAAAGAGTATGTTCTTGTTAGCCGAAAGAGTATTTATGTAAACAAAAATGACCTTTACCTGTGTAGGTAAAGGTCATTAAACAGAGAAAAGTCCTTCACCTAACAGGCAAAGGTCTTGCTAACAACGACCCGCTGCTAATTAAGCCGGCGAAAGTATCACGTGATGACAACCTAACTGTGGAAATGCTTCCCTTTGACAATAACAATTATTGAATAATAGATTCTTAAAAAATAGAGAAGATTGACTGTCAACCTTCTCTACGTAAGTTTATTAGTTATTTCTCCTCATCAACAAGTTTAACAAGCATATGAGCAAGTTTATGTTGTTCTTCTTCTGTTCCAACTTTCCATAATTCACGTAATAAATTCTCTTCGCGGTTGCGTGGTTCCTCATGCTCTGCTAAATAATTTGCTGCTTTTTCTGCACCTTTTGCTAATGTTTCTTCACTTAATTTTAATTTTTTGCCCCATTCTACTTTATCTCCTAGATAACTTTTAAATTCTTCAAAGTTACTTAAAATTTCATCTTTCTTCTCATTACTCATTTGGTCAATTGTTTGATCAATATTTTTTGCTTCATTCTTTGGCTGTTCAATAGACATTAAACGATCTCCTTTCTTACATTAAAATAAATGATAACATAATAAGAATCTCAAATAGGGAAGAAAAGAACGAGCGGTGCTCGTTCTTTTAATAAATTAATTGTTGTTATTATTATTTTTACTGCTATTAGAAGAGTTATTGTTATTACGGCTTCGTTCTCCGCCTTTTTGCCCAATTTCTTGATAGAATTCTTTGTCGTGATTTTTGCTTGTTTGTTCTCCACCTTTTTCACCGATGTCTTCATAAAAAGATTGATTATGGTTTTGTTTTGTTGTTTCTCCGCCCTTTTGCCCAATTTCTTGGTAAAATTCCTTGTCATGATTTTTGCTTGTTTGTTCTCCGCCTTTTCTTCCAGCTTCCTCATAACTCATTTTGCTGTTAGTGTTATTATTGTTTGCCATGTGTAACTCCTCCTTAAAGTGAATTTTTATGTGTACGTTCATTGTCTTTCCACGGTTATTAAAGCTTGAAACATTTTAATAAACATTTAAGGAAATCTTCCTATCGCTGATTAGTTCATAAGTAATATATTTTATTAAAATAGTTTTTTGGGTTTAGAATTAGTTTCAATATGGCTATTAAACAAAGTTATTATGTTTTTTCGACGACATATACTCTTTTGTTACGAAACTGTTTTTCTCCATTCGTAGATGAATGCTCAAAGCAGCCATCTAATTCCATTGTTACTTTATATTCGCGATCTGGATCAGAGAAAAGTTCAGAAGTATTACTAGAAACGAGAATAACATCTGTTGTGGAAACAAAACTATCGAGCTCTTTTGCTGAATAGTTTTCACCTGGTTTTAATGTGTTTAGTTGATATTCTCTCATCATAATCCCTCCAATAAAATAGTTGCGCTATTATCCACATTTCCACCATTAAAAATTAATAAACAACGATTAGAAGGAAAGTGCTAGAATGTAAAATGTTAAATAAATTAATTTCAATATATAAATAATTTAAAGATTATTAAATTATTTATGATTGACAAAACAAATAGTTAAACTTTATAATTATCTTGAAATCGAGATAAATTACTTGTTAATAGTATGCATATTGCGATTTTTATTACTTATATATCTCGAATTAAAGATATAAGAATTAATAGTATAAGGCTTAACTAGTTTGAATTCAGGGTAAGGGGTATATGAACTCAAAATTTAAGGGAAAATAATTTTTGTGAAATGGAAAGGGGAAGATGAACGATGTCAAATGTAAACTTAGCGATTGTTTATTACAGTTCAACAGGAACAAACTATAAGATGGCAAAATGGGCGGAAGAAGGTGCAAAAGAAGCAGGAGCTGCAGTAAAAGTATTAAAGGTGCCAGAGCTTGCACCACAAGAGGCTATTGAATCAAACCCAGCATGGAAAGCCCATCTTGAAGAAACAAGCGATGTACCTGAAGTATCATTAGATGACCTGGAGTGGGCGGATGCAATTATCTTCAGTATGCCAACGCGATTTGGAAATGTACCGGCTCAAATGAAGCAGTTTCTTGATACAACAGGTGGACTTTGGTTTAATGGAAAGCTCGCAAACAAAGCCGTAAGTGCAATGACATCTGCGCAAAACCCTCATGGCGGTCAAGAACAAACAATTCTTGCTCTGTATATTACAATGTATCACTGGGGAGCAATTGTTGCTGCACCGGGCTATACGGATGGATCTATTTTTGCAGCAGGTGGTAATCCGTACGGCACAAGTGTAAGTGTTGATCAAGACGGTAATATGAAAGAAGATGTAGAAGCTGCGATTAAATATCAAGCAAAACGTACAATATCAGTTGCTGAGTGGATTAAAAATGGAAACCAATAAATATGAAAAGAAACACGCGAATCCAAGTAGTAGGATTGGCGTGTTTTCCTTTTATAATTCAAATTTGAGTTTTTTCCTATCTTATAGTAAGAACCTTTTAGATATGTAGGTGAATAAAATACAATATTATGATGTTACTTATCAGCTTGCATATAGTTTAAAAGGGGAGACAAATATGACACAAAAAGTTGCCGCAGCAATTATTCATGGAATGGGAAACCAAAAAGAAAATTTTGCTGAAAAGGTTATACAGCTTATTCAAGAAGAGGCAAAAAAACAGCTAAAGCTCTTTACGAATGATCCAGATTCACAAATTGTAATTGAATCAGTTTGTTGGGCGGACGTATTTGAAGAACAAGAAGAGGAGCTGTTTCAAAAACTTGTCGTAAACGAACAGCTTCGTTGGATGCAGCTAAGGCGCTTTGTAATCCATTTTCTTGCTGATACAATTGCCTATCAACCTGTTAAAGTAGGAAAGCAAAACTATGAACGTGTTCATGATAAAGTGAAAGAATCCCTTTATCAGCTCTCAAAAAAAGCTGGTGAAACTGCACCACTATGTATAATTTCTCACAGTTTAGGGTCAGTTATTGCAAGTGACTATTTTTATGATTTACAAGCTAAATTATCTGTTAGTGATTTATCTCCTTTAGAAGCGGGTGACACGTTAAATTTATTTTATACACTAGGAACTACTTTACCGTTATGGAGTCTTCGCTATCACGACTTCGATAGCCCCATCCATATTCCCTCGAAAAAACTTAATGACTATTATCCAGAGCTTAAAGGTGAATGGATTAATTTTTATGATAAAGATGATATTTTAGGATATCCTTTGAAAAATGTAAACGCGGAGTATTATAAAGCTGTTACGGAGGATAGAGCAGTAAATATAGGAAATGTGTTGGAAAGCTGGAATCCGCTTTCGCATCGTGCATACTTAACAGATAAGGATGTCATTCGACCGATCGCTCAAGGATTGATTCATACGTGGCGAACAATAAATGATAAATAAGTGTTGCTGAAAGTAAAAAAGAAAGCACTACATCATACAGTGCTTTCTTTTTTACTATTCTGATCAAAACTTTCATCATAAATAAAAAAGTTATTTTTTCCGTGCTGTTTTACGTAATACATTGCACTGTCTGCCTGCTTTATTAACGTTTGACATGTCTTATGCTTTGTTTTATTGGAATCACACCATGAAATTCCGATGCTCGGTGAAACTTGAACCGATTTCCCTTCAATTAAAACAGGATTTTCCAATGCTTTAATAATCCTTTGCGCAATTTGAAGCACAAACTTCTTGTCGGTATTAGGTAATAATATTGTAAATTCATCTCCTCCTAGACGAGAGACTGTATCACTTTTTCGCACACATTTTACAAGTCGTTTCGCCATGTCTTTTAACAATAAATCGCCGCTGTGATGACCCAACGTATCATTAACTTGTTTGAATCCATCGAGGTCAATAAAGAGTACAGCTAACATACTTTGTGTATATTTGGCATCTGTTAAAGTTTGTGTTAATGTTTCTTCAAAAAATCTACGATTGGGCAGGTTAGTTAGTGGATCATGATAAGCAATAAATTGAATAAGTTCTTCCTTCACTTTCTTATCCGTAATGTTTCTGATGACTATTTCTCTTGCAGTTTGCCCTTTATACTGCATAGGAATGGAAGTAAGTTCAACATCAATCACATTGTTAGTCAGTGTTTTAAACTTCATTTCTGAACGAATGACGCTGTCAAAACCCTCTTCATTAGTATATTTTTTGAAGAAATCACACAATGTTAAAAGTGAGGAAGGATGAACAAAATATAAAAGCGACTTTCCAATAAGCTCTCTATCATTTTCAGCCTCAAGCAAATCAACGGTTGTCGAATTGGCATAAAGAAGTTTATGTTTCTTCACAATAATAATAGCTTCTGGAGAAAAGTCAACGAGTGATTGCTGCTGTTCATTTCCTTGGGCATCTTTCTTTAGTTTATGTGTGCTGCGGCTTAAGAAAGTAAGTAAAAGTATTCCGGTAACCCAAATTCCTTCATCAAGAAAAGTTTTCAAACTATGATGTTGAGAAAGATTAAACAAATGAAGAACAGCTTCCTCATTGTAATCAAGTAGTAAAACAGAAAAAAGAACAATATAGACAGTTTTACTGTTTTTAAATAACATGAATATTTCTACTCCTACTCTATAGGTAACTATATAATAAAAAATTTATACAAAAACCACCTTTACAGCAACCAAGGGAAAAATTAGTTAAAGAAGTTGAAAGAAAGAGGATATCTAATATTAAATAAACGGTGATTAAAGAAATATTATAAATATATTAATACCTATATGATAGCGTTTTCTTTGAGGGTCTGCAATTTATTTTTAATAAAAAAATTATTTGCAAATAGAAAACTGTGGGAAACTCATATTTCAACTTTTTCTAAAAAGGGATCTTTTTTTGCTTTAGCTATTACTGTTTAATTGTATAAGTTTTTCTTGGGTATTTGTCTATATCCATCCTTAAAATAAATCGTTCACAATAGGTATCTAGTAGCGAATAGGTGTTTTATAAAGGATTGATTTTGTATGGAGGTAAATTCAAACCGGCGATTGCATCAACTATCATTTGATGCAATCGCTGATCAAGATATATTAGATTAGTTAAATCAAATTCCAAATTGAAGAAGATCAGAAGCAATCAGACAGGCAATACGCTGCTTATGAACAGAAGTAAAGTTATTAATAAGACGTTTCTTTGGATTATGAACGGAAAGAAGGGAAGAAAGTGCGGTTTAGTGAACAACTTTTAATAACAGTTTTAGTAACAAGTGATATTCACGGAAATATTTATCCTATTAACTATGGAGATAACAGTGAAGTGCAGCACGGTTTAGCAAAGCTTTCATCACTTATAAAAAAGGAAAGAAAAATAAATGAGCATATTTTATTATTAGATAATGGTGATTTGATTCAGGGAACACCTTTAACTTATTATTATGTAAAATATCAAAGAGAGAAAGGTAATCCAATGATAAACGTGCTGAATGTTCTGAATTATGATGCTGCTGTTATTGGAAATCATGAATTTAATTACGGAATCGATACTTTGAATCAAGCAGTAAAAGAATCGAGTTTTCCTTGGCTTTCGGCAAATATTATTGATAAACATAAGAAAAAGCCGATATTTGGAAATCCGTATATTATAAAAGAAATACAAGGTATTAAGGCGGCAGTATTAGGAGTTACAACACATTACATACCAAATTGGGAAAACCCTCATCATATTGAGGGACTTATTTTTAAAGATGCGTTTCAAACAGTAAAAGAATGGGTGTATTATATTCGTAAACATGAAAAGCCAGATGTTCTTATTGTTTCTTATCACGGCGGTTTTGAAAGAGAGTTAGCTACGGGAAAAGCAATAGAAAGCTTAACAACTGAAAATCAAGCATACGACATGTGCAAAGATATTGATGGCATTGACATTTTAGTAACAGGGCATCAACATCGTTCGATAGCATCTGAATTAAACGGAGTGACAATTATTCAGCCGAGCTTTAACGGTCAAGCGCTTGGAAAAGTGACTCTTATACTAGAAAAAGAGCAGGATCATTGGATTATAAAAAATAAATCAGCAGAATTAATAGAAGTAACAGAAGAAGTTGAAACAGATCGTGAAATTTCAGAGCTTGCTTGCGAGTGTGAGGAGCAAACGCAAACATGGTTAGATCAACCGATTGGTATAGTTAGTGGAGATATGACGGTAAAGGATATACTGGATATTCGCCTTAAGGACAATCCATTAATTGAATTTATTAATGCTGTGCAAATGGATGCCGCTGGGGTGAGTATATCCAATACAGCTCTTTTTCATAATCAGTCACCAGGTTTTAAAAATCACATTACAATGCGCGATATTGTTTCAAATTACGTTTATCCGAACACATTGAAGGTCATTCGGATTTCAGGTCAAGATATAAAAGATGCGTTAGAAAAATCGGCAACATATTTTATCATCAATGAAAAGAAAGAAATTGCTGTTAACCCGGAGTTTGTTGAGCCAAAGCCGCAGCATTATAACTATGATATGTGGGAAGGAATTGAGTACGAATTAAAAATATCAAATCCAATTGGAGAGCGTGTTGTTAAACTACATGTGAATGGGAGACCGATTGATTTAACGGCAGAATTTGATGTAGTGATGAATAACTATCGTGCTGGTGGCGGTGGCGATTATGAAATGTATAAAGACAAGAAAGTCATAAAAGAAATTACAATTGATATGTCGGAATTAATTGCGAACTATATTTTAGAACGAAAAGTGATTCATGCAAACTGTAATGAAAATTGGAAAGTTGTAATATGAAAAACTCCCTTATAAACTTTGGAGAAATTAGAAATAAATCTTATCAAGAAGAGGCTGTCTCAAAAGCACAGGGTCAGACCCTCCTCACGCAATATATCGGTTACTCTTTGTGAAGAACCGCTATATATTGTATAGATTTGAGGGGGTCAGACTCTATTGAGACAACCTCTTCTTTTTTGATGTTAGACAGATTTAATCATACCGCCGTCAATTAAAAGCGTTTGACCTGTCATATAAGTGTTTAGGTCAGAAAGAAGGAAGAGTGAGTAGTTTGCAAATTCTTCTGGCTGTCCGTAACGCTCAAGCGGGATTACGGCTTTCATTTTTGCTTCGATTTCCTCTACTGAAACTCCTTGTTTCTCGGCATTTGTTTTATCCAACTGAGCGAGGCGATCGGTGGCAATTCGACCGGGAGCAACTGTGTTAATTAATATTTCGTACGGCGCAAGTTCACTGGCTAATGTTTTAGTAAGACCAACGATCCCTAAACGAAACGTATTTGATAAAATAAGTCCTGGAATCGGCTCTTTTACAGAAGAGGAAGCAACATTAATAATTTTGCCGCCTTTTTCTTTCATATGAGGAAGTACTTCGCGGATAATACGAATATAGCTTAATAGATTTAACTCAAAGGCATTTTGCCAGTCTTCATCTGACATTTGTTCAAATGATCCAGTCGGAGGTCCGCCAGCATTGTTAATAAGAATATCAATTGAACCAAACTCTTCAGCAGTTTCATTTACTAATGCTTTAATGTCTTCAATTGAGGTAATGTCAGCTTTTTTGAAAAGAATCTTTCCACTGCCTAAATATTGTAGTTCGTCTTTAACTGTTTGCAGCTTCTTCTCGCTGCGGCTTGTAAGCATAACGTTTGCCCCTGCTTCGGCAAGTTTTGTGGCAATGGCTTTTCCAATTCCTTGGCTTGATGCAATGACTAAGGCATTTTTATTTTTAAGTCCAAGCTTCATCAGCTTTTCATCGTCCTTTCATTAGTAGATTCATCGTTTATTAATCATTTTTCTCTTATTCAATTATAAATTAATACCACGATAACTGAAAGAAATTGCAATTGAGTAAAGGCAGAAACAGTGAACTTGTAAATAAATCTTCTCTATTAGCAAATACTAAGGATAAGGGAACAACTTCATATAAGAAAAAAATCAGAAAAATTATTAATGAAAACGCTTGACATTTTACAACAAACTTATTAATATAAACGTATAAGTTACGTAAACGTTTACTAAAAATTAATTTAGGTGAAAACATGAATCCGACAATTAAAGATGTAGCAAAAAAAGCAAATGTATCAATCGCAACGGTATCCCGCATCTTAAATAAACAACCGGGATATTCCGTAAAAACGAAGGAGCGCGTGCTTGAAGCAATTAAGGAGCTTGGCTATCAGCCAAATGCTGTTGCAAGAGGATTAATTAATAAGCGAACACAAACAATAGGGGTATTGTTTCCCGATGTTTCAAGCATGTTTTCATCCGATCTTCTCAAAGGAATTGAAGATATTGCTCATGAACGCGGACACAGTGTAATCGTTTGTCATACTACATTAAGCGGTCAACGAACGATGAAGTATTTACAGCTGTTAAATGAAAAGCGTGTGGATGGTATTATTTTTACAAGTGAAGCGATGACAGAAGAATATTATAACGTATTAAAGGAAATGAATATTCCTGTTGTTCTCTTAGCGACACAATCTTATCGCTATCCGCTTCCATACGTAAAAGTTGATGATAAACATGCGGCATATAGTGCAGTAAGCTATTTAATCCAAAAAGGACATCATAATATTGGAATGATTAGCGGCGATATAAATGATCAGCTTGCAGGTCTTCCGAGAATAGAAGGATATAAGCAGGCACTTTTAGATCGAGGAATCCCCTTTGATGAAAAGAAAGTTGTTGTTTCACGAGGCTTTAGATATGAAGATGGTATTGCACAACTGCCAAAGCTTTTAAAGCAGGCAAAAGATCTTACAGCAGTGTTTGCAGCAAGTGATGAAATAGCTGTTGGTGCGCTGTCAGCTGCGTATGAGTTAGGAATTCGTGTACCAGAAGACCTATCAATTATCGGTTATGATAATCTGAAAATTGCGGAAATGGCGATCCCGCCACTTACAACATTAGCACAGCCCCTGTATGAAATGGGGAAAGCAGGAACAGAAATGCTTTTAGATATGCTTGAAACAGGACAAGCTGTTGAAAGTCGGGTAATGCCGCACAGCATTGTTGAACGGAGAACTGTTAAACCGCTCAGCTAATGCCTTTCTTTTTAACAATTAACGTAAACGTTTTCGTTAAAAAAGAAAAATTTTTAGTTGATAAGAAAAAAAATTACAATAAGTTCTCTATAAATTAACCATTTTTTTATATCATTTTACGTAAACGTTTAATCTATTTTGGAAAGTTGAAAGGTGTGGAAGTAATGGAAAAAGCATGGTGGAAAGAAAGTGTTGTATATCAAATTTATCCAAGAAGCTTTATGGATTCAAATGGAGATGGAATTGGTGATTTACGAGGAATCATCTCAAAGCTTGATTATTTAAAGGAACTTGGTATTGATGTGATTTGGCTTTCGCCGGTATATAAATCGCCAAATGATGATAACGGTTACGATATTAGTGATTATCAAAATATTATGGATGAATTCGGTACGATGGAAGATTTCGATGAACTTCTGCAGGGTGCACATGATCGCGGACTTAAAATTGTTATGGATCTTGTTGTGAACCATTCATCTGATGAGCATGCTTGGTTTGCAGAATCAAGAAAATCAAAAGATAACCCATATCGTGACTATTATATTTGGAAGCCTGGAAAAGACGGTGAACTGCCAACAAACTGGGGATCTGTATTTGGAGGATCAGCATGGCAGTACGATGAGGCGACTGATGAGTATTATTTACACCTTTTTAGTAAAAAGCAGCCGGATTTAAATTGGGAAAACAAAAAAGTGCGTCAAGAAGTATACGAGATGATGACATGGTGGCTTGACAAGGGAATCGACGGCTTCCGCATGGACGTTATTAACTTTATTTCAAAAGATAACAGTTATCCTGACGGTGAGGTTCATGGCGATAATAAATATGGTGACGGTTCTAAGTATTTTATGAACGGTCCGCGTATTCATGAGTTTTTACAAGAAATGAATAAAGAAGTGCTGTCAAAATATGATGTGATGACTGTTGGTGAAATGCCTGGTGTAAATGCAGAACAAGGAAAGCTTTATACAGGAACAGAGCGTAACGAATTAAACATGGTGTTTCAATTCGAACACGTTGATGTCGGCAATGGGCCTGGCGGAAAGTGGACACCACAGCCATGGAATCTGACAGAGCTGAAAGGAATTTTGGCAAAATGGCAGTATGGTTTAGCTGAAGATGGCTGGAACAGTTTGTATTGGAATAA
The DNA here is from genome assembly GCF_003318295.1 of Bacillus taeanensis. Lineage (GTDB taxonomy): Bacteria > Bacillota > Bacilli > Bacillales > UBA6769 > Maribacillus > Maribacillus taeanensis. The sequence continues at coordinate 148,694 of NZ_QOCW01000008.1, read as the reverse complement.
TCATGATCAGCCGCGTGCTGTCTCGCGTTTTGGAAATGACAAAGAATATTACGAGAAGTCAGCAAAAATGCTTGCGACATGTCTTCATATGATGAAGGGTACACCATATATTTATCAGGGCGAAGAGATCGGCATGACAAACGTAGCCTTCGAATCAATTGATGATTATCGTGATCTTGAAATATTAAATATGTACAATGAAGCTGTTAATGAATTAGGAAAAGATCCAAATGAAGTGATGCAGGCCATTTATAAACGCGGGCGTGATAATGCGAGAACACCAGTACAGTGGGATGATACAGAAAATGCCGGCTTTACGACAGGAACACCATGGATTAATGTAAACCCGAACTATAAAGAAATTAATGCGGAAAAAGTACTGCAGGATTCAAATTCCATTTTCCATTATTATAAAAAACTTATTCAACTACGTAAAGAAAACGAAATTGTTGTATATGGAAAGTTTGATTTAATTTATGAAGATTCTGAACAAGTTTTTGCTTATACAAGAACACTTGGAGATGAAAAGTGGTTAGTTGTTTGTAGTTTCGCAGATGAATCAGTAAATTTTGAACTTCCAGATCATCTTTCATATAAGGAAGCAGAGTGTGTAATTGGCAACTATGAAGACGCACCGCAAAAAATTGATTCATTTGAATTAAAACCTTATCAAGCACTCGTTTATAAACTTAACTAAGTTTCAAAGATATGAGGAGGAAAAAAGGATGAAAAGAGCAACAAAGAAAATCGTATCAGGCTTATTAACACTTTCACTTGGAGCTTCATTGCTCACAGGTTGTGCTGGAGGAGAAGAAGACGGCAAAGTAACGCTTGAACTCTTCTCAAACAAATCAGAGAATGTTGAAACATACAAATCATTAATTGAAAAGTTTGAAGAACAAAACCCAGATATTGATGTGGAAGTAAATGCGCCTCCTGAAGCCGAAACTGTTTTAAAAACACGTTTAACAAAAAATGATCTGCCTGACATCATGGCAATTGGCGGTAATGCAACATATGGTGATTTGGCAGAAGCTGGTGTACTAAAAAATTTTTCAGGTAAAGAAGTGGTTGAGAACATTCAACCTGCTTACTTAGAAATGATTGCAAAGTTAGTTGGTGGAGAAAAAGAAGGCACATATGGTCTCCCTTATGCAACAAACGCGAATACAGTTATTTACAATAAAGCAAAATTTGAAGAGTTAGGTCTTGAAGTTCCAAAAACATGGGATGAGTTTATTGAAGCGTTAGAAAAAGTGAAAGCTGCTGGTGAGACACCAATTTACTTTACACTTAAAGACGCATGGACAGGCTTGATTCCATGGAACTCAATTGCTTCTAACTTACAAGGTGAAAACTTTGCTGCGAAGAAAAACGCAGGCGAAGCTTCATTCCAAGAGAATTACGATGAAGTGGCAGATAAAATGTTGAAGCTTCTTGAATATGGTCATAAAGACAACTTTGGTATAGGCTACAATGATGGGAACACAGCGTTTGCAAATGGTAAAAGTGTCTTTTATCTGCAGGGAAATTGGTCAATTCCAGAAATTCAAAAAGCAAACCCAGATATTGAGCTTGGTGTGTTTCCTTTGCCTGTGACAAATAATCCTGAAGAAAATAAACTTGTTTCTGGTGTTGACGTATTATTTGCAGTAACGGAAAGTACAGAACATCCGGAAGAAGCAATGAAATTTGTAAAATTTATGCTCGATCCTGAACAATCAAAAACATACATTGATGAGCAAAAAGCGTTCTCAGCTGTTGAAGGGGTAATTCAAGAAGATCCTGTTATGGAAGGCATTGTTGCGAACTTTGAAGAAGGACGCTTAACAAGTTTTGCTGATCACTATTATCCAGCTGGTATGGGTCCTGATGCTTTGATTCAAGATTTCTTAATTAAAAAAGAGAAAGATCAATTCTTAAATAGGATGGATGCAGAATGGGAAAAAGTACAGAATCGTTAACCAAAAATCATAGAGGGGCTTCTAATTCAAGCTCCTCTCTTCTTAAAAAAGTCGGCGAAAAAACAGGAAAACGGGATACAGCTTTTTTATTAATGACGATTCCAGCAGTGCTTCTTTTCTTTGTATTTCATACGTATCCGGCACTGCAGGGACTGTTTTACAGTTTTACTGATTGGAAAGGTTACGGTGATTGGAGCTTTGTTGGTTTAAAAAACTATTTAAATGTTTTTCAAGATAGTCGAGCACTTCACGCTTATGGCTTTACATTTAAATTTGCGATTGTATCAACAATTCTTGTAAATATATTTAGCTTACTTGTTGCCATTGGACTTAACTCAAAAATTAAGTTTCAAAAAACATTGCGTGCGGTTTACTTTATGCCAAACATTTTAGGTATTTTAATTGTCGGGTTTATTTTTAACTTTATCTTTACACATTTTATTCCAGATCTTGCTGAGAATCTTGGAATTAATGCTCTTGCAACAAATATTTTAGGAAATCCAGATCTTGCGTGGGTTGGGATCGTAATTATGGCAGTATGGCAGGCAGTTGCCTTTAATACGATTTTATATTTAGCAGGACTTGTTACCATTTCAAATGATTTATATGAAGCAGCAAGCATTGATGGTGCAGGTGTATGGCGTAAGTTTTGGAGCATCACGTTCCCGATGATTGCACCGTTTTTTACGATTAATATGGTGCTTGCCATGAAAAACTTTTTAATGGTGTTTGATCACATTATCGCACTTACTGGCGGTGGACCTGGTCAATCAACAGAAGCCATTTCAATTTTAATTTACCGCGGCGGCTTCCAAGGCGGGGAATTTGCTTATCAATCTGCCAATGCGATTATTTACTTTATCATTATTGTGGCGATTTCCGTGTTCCAAATCCGCGTACTTCAGAAGAGGGAGGTTGAAATGTAATGAATCAAAACAAAATAAATTGGCCTGTTACACTTCTCCTAGTGCTCGGTACGATTTTGATTCTATTTCCTCTTTATTTAACGGTCACAATTGCTTTAAAAACACCGCAAGAAATGGCGGATTCTCTTTTAGCTCTGCCAAAATCGTTTAATTTAGATAATTTTGCAAAAGCGATTGAAATGACAAATTTTTTTAACGCCTTAACGAATAGTACGCTTATTACCGTATCTGTTGTTGTATTAACGTTGTTAACAAACTCGATGGTGGCATATGCGATTGCAAGAAATTTCCATAAAAAGTTTTATAAAATTTTATTTTACTATTTTGTTAGTGCGATGTTTGTGCCATTTCCAATCATTATGCTGCCGATTGTGAAACAAACGAGTGCATGGGGACTGGATAACCTTGGCGGCCTTATTGTCCTGTATGTTGTATATGGTTTAGCATTTAATGTCTTCCTTTATGTTGGCTATATTAAATCAATTCCTAAAGAACTAGAAGAAGCAGCGATTATGGACGGAGCGAGCACATGGGGTGTTTTTTGGAGAGTGATTTTCCCGCTGCTTGCCCCGATGAATGCGACAGTTGCGATCTTTACAACACTTTGGGCATGGAATGACTTTATGCTTCCGCTCGTGATTATAAGTGACCGCGATTTAGCAACACTGCCGCTTGTACAGTACATTTTCCAAGGGCAGTTCAGTACAAATTATAACTTGGCATTTGCTTCTTATTTAATGGCACTATTACCAATGATTGTTGTGTACATTTTTGCACAAAAATGGATCATTAGCGGAGTAACAAAAGGAGCAATTAAATAAAAAGAAAATTAGAGATCGAAAGGAGTGACAGCTCTTTTCGATCTCTTCTAATATTAGCAAAGCGTTGATATTACAAAATAAATGTGTTTCAATATGATTAAAGCTTTAATCAGTTGAATTTTAAAATTTACTTTATACATTGTTGGGTGAAGAATATGAAACAAAGAACTAGTATTACAAATGTCGCAGAAAAAGCGAATGTTTCCATTGCAACAGTTTCTAATGTCATCAATGGAAAAGGAAGAGTTTCTAAAAAAACGGTGGATCGTGTTAATAAAGTCATTAAAGAGCTTGGCTTTTCACCGAGCATGGCGGCGCGTAATTTAAAGGCAATAAGTTCGCACATGATTGGAGTAGTTGTTCCTACGTTAGGGCATAAGGGCAGACTGCATGCGAATCCTTTCTACTGGGATTTAGTTTCTGGTATAGAGGAAGGGGCGCGAGACAGAGAGTTTCATGTTATGTTAACAAGTGTTGTAGAGGGAGAAGAAACCTTTTCATTTGTGAAGGAACGTCATTTAGACGGTCTTATCGTAGTCGGAGGATATGAGGGAATGAAATCAGTGGAACATCTGTTAAGTTTAGATGTACCGTGTGTGTTTGTAGACAGCTACTTATCTAATCCTGATTTATATCAAGTTTTTCTCGATGATAAAGCTGGCGGATACATGGCAGCAGAGCATTTAACGAAACTAGGGCATAAAAGAATTGCTGTTATTACGGAAGACCGGGGACATCGTGGTAGTGAAGGTGTCAATTATAACCGGTACTTAGGTTATAAGAAAGCGTTAGAAGAAGAAGGTATTCCTGTTGAGGAAGAATTAATCTTTGAAAAAGATGTTACTACAAGTGCGGGTTCAGGATACAAAGTAGGCCGCGAAGTTCTTGCAAAATTGGATGATGTGACAGCGGTTATTACTTTTTCAGATATTATGGCTATGGGCTTAATGAAATATTTAAACGAACACCATATTAATATTCCGCATGATATATCTGTTGTAGGATTTGATGGTCTCTTTTTTACAGAATATATGTCACCATCTTTAACAACGATCTATCAAGATACCGTAAGAAAAGGACAAGAGGCTATGCAGCTTTTATTAGATCAAATTGATGGTAAAAATTCAGTTGTAAAAAGAAAGATTGTATTATCTCCTGAATTAAGAGTAGGGGGTAGTACTGCGCCATTAACTAAAAAAAATTTGCCTAACCTTTAATTTTTTCAGTTGAGTGAAATCGCTTAATTTTATATGAATGAATAACTAGTCCTGTTTAGATAGGGTACGTATAATAAAAGATTCATTGGTTATACAAATTGATCGATGAGTCTTTTAGTGTACGTTATGAGGCTTAAGTTGTTTTATTAATAAAGACAATCGATTGCACTAAAAGAGTGTAATTTTAAAGAAAAAGGTAGACTAATTATGTAGACTAATTATGTAGACTGACTTCTTTATTTGGCATTTATTCTATTTTTTTACTTTTAAAAGGTGTAGAAATTTATCGAAAACATGTTGACAAGCTAATATGAACAAAGTACAATGTGAATATATCAAAAGAAAGCGATTGCTTAACCTTTGATTAAACGTTTAATCTTTTTAAACGAAATTTTATAGCAGCTATTTTTAAAAACTTTCTTTTAAACTCATTCATGCAAACGATTTCTTTAGTATGAAAACAAGCAAGTAGGTTTGGATGAAGAACTGAATGTAGAGGTTAGATGCATCCATGTCTTTCTTTTAAACTAGTAATGACGATGATGACAACTCTACAAGAAATGTTTTAAAGAGTTGGTGCCTTCTAAGGTTAGGTAGAGAAGGTATCACAATTCACTTATTATGCTGTTTGATTAAACGTTTAATCAGTTGAGGGCAGGATGCTTACTTAATAGTTGAGTTGATGTGTCAATGGGAGGTTTATCGGATTTTTTAAGTGATTCATGCAAACGATTTCTCATAATTGGAAGCATGAATTAACAGCAGTTGTTTTTATGAAACATTTAAAAATATAAAGGGGGATTATCTTATCATGTTTAAAAAGTCATCATTTTTAGCATTCATTCTATTGTTAACGTTCTCAATGCTGTTAGCAGCATGCGGTGGAGGAGATAAAGAAGCAGCTGAAGGTAATGGTTCAGAAGGAGAAGGAACAGATCCATTAGCTGAAGACTATGAAGTTGTGCCTGAAGAAGGAGCAGAATTATTACTTTGGAGTGATGGCGATCAACAGCTTAAATGGGCTGAGAAAATGGCTGAAAAGTTTGAAGCTGAGTATGGTGTTCCTGTACAAGTAGAGGAAGTTAGTCAGGAAGAAGCGCCTGAGCGTTTAGCAACTGATGGTCCGACTGGACTAGCAGGGGACGTGTTTGCTTCTACTCATGACCGTATTGGCCGCGCGATTTCTGCCGGATTAGTTATCGAAAACTTCTGGCCAGAAGAGTATAAAGAAGAATTTATGGATGGTGCCATTGAGGCTACTTCTTTTGACGGAACGCTTTACGGCTATCCAACTGGAATTGAAACATATGCTTTATACTATAATAAAGACTTAGTAGAAAAAGCACCTGAGACGATGGATGAGCTGCTTAAAGTAGCGGGAGAATTAACGGAAGGCGATCGCTACGGCTTTATGATGGAGCCACCTAATCTTTACTTCCACTATGGATTCTTTGGAGGATACGGTGGTTATGTATTCGGAGATAACAACACAGATGTAAGTGATATTGGTTTAAACAATGAAGGTTCTGTAAAGGCTGTTGAACTATTAACTCGCATTCGTGATGAATTAACTCCTGGAATGAAAGCTGAAGATATTACTTATGATGTTCGAACAGCACTATTTAGTGAAGGAAAACTAGCTTTTGATATTAACGGTCCATGGGCTGTTCCGGCGTATAAAGAAGCGGGAGTAAACTTTGGAGTGGCACCGCTCCCGATGCTTGATAACGGCAAAAATCAACCAAGCTTTTCTGGTACACGTGCTTTCTATGTAAACGCATATACAGAATATCCTGATGCAGCTTCACTGCTTGCTCAATTCCTTTCTAACGAAGAAAACTTATTAGAAAGCTATGAAATGACTGGTGCATTACCTCCGCGTTTATCATTAGTAGAAGCTGATGCTATTAAAAGCAATCCGATTTCAGCTGCTTTCTTAGAACAAGCTTCACATGCTGTTCCGATGCCAAACGTTGCTGAAATGCCGCTTGTTTGGGATCCAATAGGTGCGGCACTAACAGATGTTTGGAACAATAAGGCCGACATTCAAAAATCGTTAGATGGAGCAGTAAATACAATTGAAACAGCGATTAAAGAACAGCAGCAGTAAGCGTGACAATTAGAAGCGTTTAATGTGCTCTTGAAGAAATAAAAACGAAAAAGCTTCAAAATTAGTGAGGATCGTCTATAGGAGAAATTCCTTAACCATCCTCACTAATCTTTATACGTAACGATGTATATACAAGGTTGCGGTTGCTTATTTTAGCTGAAGGAGGCGTTTTACATGTCATCAGAAGTACAATCTCAAACATTAAATGGCCCGAATAAGAATTATAGTAAAACATCTGCACTGTTGTCTTTTCTTTTTATGGGACTCGGACAAATTTATAATAAACAATATGTAAAGGGAATTCTTTGGGCACTTGTTGAACTTTATGTGTTAATATTCCTTTTAAATCCTATTATTAACGGGTTATACGGATTATTTACGTTAGGTGACACACCACAGGTAAGACAAAGAGGACGAATTGTTGAACAAGGTGATCACTCGATTTTGTTAATGGCAGAAGGACTTTTAATGCTAATTGTTCTTATAGCAGTTTTCGGTATTTATTATTTAAGCGTTCGCGATGCTTATCTGATCGGGAAAATGCGTGAACAAGGGCAAAAAGCAATGAGCTTTAAGGAAACACTTAAAAATGTTGGTGAGAAAGGTTTTGCCTACATTCTAATTACGCCAACAGCTTTATGCATGACGTTCTTAACGGTTTTTCCGCTTATTTTTACTGCTCTCATTGCATTTACAAATTTCTCTTCACCAAATTATTTACCGCCAAAGTCTTTAGTTGACTGGGTTGGTTTTGAACAATTTGCTCGATTATTTACAATGGAATCATGGAGAGGAACATTTATCGGTGTTTTCTCTTGGACTTTCGCTTGGGCTATTCTTTCTACATTACTTGTTGTAGCTGCTGGTCTTTTTGTTGCTGTGGTTTTATCACAAAAAGTAGTTAAATACAGAAAGTTTTGGAGAAATGTATTTATTATTCCTTGGGCTGTTCCTGGATTTGTAAGTATTTTGATCTTTAGAAATATGTACAATGGCCAGTTTGGAGTGATTAATCAAATGCTGGAGTCGGTTGGATTGAAGGGAATTGATTGGCTTTCAGATCCGATGTGGGCAAAAGCAGCAGTATTATTAACGAATCTTTGGTTAGGTTTTCCATTCTGGATGGCATTATTTACTGCGATACTAACAACAATTAGTAAAGAGCTATATGAAGCTGCTGAAGTAGACGGCGCAACAATTGTACAGCAGTTTCGCAATATTACCTTACCGATTGTTATGGTAGCTGCTATTCCTTTAATGGTGTTCACTTTTGCGTTTAACTTTAACCAGTTAACATTTATTTACTTAATGACAGAAGGTGGACCAGTGAACGCCGATTATAACTATGCAGGGCATACGGATATTTTATTATCATGGATTTTCAAAATGACATTAGATAACGGTCAATATGCGATTGCTTCTGCTGTTGCCTTACTGGTATTCCTAATTATTGCAGGGTTTGCGTATTTCAATTTACGAAATACAAAATCAATGAAAGGAGAGGCGAGATAAAACATGTATAATCCTAAATTACAACGATTCGTTAACCAGTTTATTGTATATAGTATTTTAGTCGCGCTCGTGCTTATTTGTTTGTTTCCTGTTTATTTTGTATTCATTGGTTCAGTAAACCCTGGTCAATCGCTTCATTCATCTAAAATTTTTCCAAGTATTGCTGATTGGAATTGGGGTCATTACCGCGCCTTATTTGAAGAGCATGATTATGTTACTTGGTACAAAAATACAATAATTATTGCAGTTTCTAACATGGTGATTTCTACTGTGTTTGGCGTTTTGTCTGGCTATGCCTTTTCTAGACTAAACTTTAAAGGGAAAAGACAAGGATTGATGGCGATTATTATTCTACAGATGTTTCCAACGATTATGGGGATGACTGCCATCTATACTCTATTAGGGGCATTAAACCTTTTAGATACTCATCTCGGTTATATTTTAGTATTATCTGCTGGAAGTGTTGCTTTTAACACATGGATTGTAAAAGGATTCTTTGATGGTATTCCAGGAAGTTTAGAAGAAGCGGCCCGTATTGACGGCGCATCAAATGCGAAAATTTTCCTTAAAATCATGCTTCCGCTGGCGACGCCTATCATTGCATTTGTATCTTTTAATAGTTTTATCGGTGCAAGTATGGATTTCATTATGGCGGAAGTTATCCTTCGTTCAAGCAGTAACTGGACACTTGCTCAAGGGTTGTTTACGTTAGTATCAGGACAAGCAAATAACAATTTCACCGTGTTTGCTGCTGGAGCTGTTCTTATTTCCATACCGCTGATGGTATTGTTCTTTGTATTCCAACGCTATATTGTTGAAGGCATGACTGCCGGAGCTGAGAAAGGATAAAATTAGCAAAGTAGGTGGTTTCCTTGTTTAAGAGTTTTAAAGTATTATCAATTATATTGTGTGTCCTTGCTGTTGGTATGTTTCTATACTCTTCGTTATTATTATTGATGGCAACAACTTCATAGAAATAAAAGAAACCATCAGTACCCGAAAGAAGTTGACTCATTAGGGTCTGAACCCCTCAAATTTATACAATATATAACATATTTTTATAAATAGTAACTTATATATTGGTTGAGGAGTGTCTGACCCTATGCTTTTGAGTTAGTTTCTTTCAAATTTTAAAGAAACTAAAGCAAACGATTGCACAAAAAATAAAAATTATAGATAATTAATAGGTGATAGAGAAGATGGAGGATCATGATGAAAAGAAAATGGTGGAAAGAAGCGGTAGCATACCAAATTTACCCGCGTAGTTTTATGGATTCAAATGGTGATGGAATTGGCGATATTCAAGGAGTGATTTCAAAGCTTGATTACTTACAAGATTTAGGGATAGATGTTATTTGGATTTGTCCGATTTATAGTTCGCCAAATGATGATAACGGTTATGATATTAGTGATTATAAAGGTATTATGGAAGAATTCGGGACGATGGCTGATTTTGATCAGCTTTTAGAAGAAGTTCATAATCGCGGCATGAAATTAATTATGGATCTTGTCATTAATCATACATCTGACGAACATCCTTGGTTTATCGAGTCACGTGCTTCAAAAGATAACCCATATAGAGATTATTATATTTGGCATCCAGGTAAAGACGGTAAAGAACCGAATAACTGGGAATCAATCTTCAGTGGATCTGCTTGGGAATATGATGAAAATACAGGGGAATACTTCATGCATGTATTCTCACGCAAACAGCCTGACTTAAATTGGGAAAATCCAAAGGTTCGCAAAGAGCTATATGAAATGGTTAATTGGTGGCTTGATAAAGGTATTGATGGTTTCCGTGTTGATGCGATTTCCCATATTAAAAAGGTTCCTGGATTTCCTGACTTACCTAACCCAGACAAAAAGAAATATGTGCCTTCGTTAGACGGACATATGAACCGCGATGGCATTCAAGTTTTTCTTGAAGAGCTGAAGAAAGAGACGTTTGATAACTATGATATTATGACAGTCGGTGAAGCTAATGGCGTTAAAGTAGATGGAGCAGATGAATGGGTAGGTGAGGAAAATGGAAAGTTTAATATGATTTTCCAATTTGAACATTTAGATTTATGGGGGAAAAGTGTAACAGGCGGTCTCGATATCCATACTTTGAAGCAAACACTTACGAAATGGCAAAAGGGACTTCATAGCAGGGGATGGAACGCCTTATTCCTTGAAAATCATGATCAGCCTCGTTCCGTTTCGACTTGGGCAAACAGTGAAGAATATTGGGATGAATCGGCTAAGTGTCTTGCAACAATGTATTTCTTAATGCAGGGAACACCATTTATTTATCAAGGACAAGAAATTGGCATGACAAATGTAAAATTTGATTTGATTGATGATTATAATGATGTTGCGATTAAAAACTTGTATCGTACAGAACTAGAAGATGGAAAATCACACCAAGAAATAATGGAAGTTATTTGGAAAAATGGCCGTGATAATTCTAGAACACCGATGCAGTGGAATAATGAAGAAAATGCAGGTTTTACTAAAGGGAAGCCTTGGCTAAAACTAAATCCAAATTATACAGAAATTAATGTTGAACAAGCAATGAAGGATGAGCAGTCTATTTATCATTATTATAAGAAACTTATTCAACTTCGCAAAGAAAATGAAGTATTGATTTACGGAGATTATGATCTTATTTTAGAAGACCATGAAAAAATCTATGCTTATACGAGAAATTTAGATAATGAAGTTGTATTAGTGATGACAAATCTCTTTGCAGATGAGGCTGAATTTACTTTACCGAAGAGTTTGAAAGAGAAGTCAAAAGAGTTAGTTTTAAGCAACTATGAAGTAAATCGAGAAGAGAACATTAACGAGGTTACATTAAAGCCATATGAAGCAAGGGTTTATAAATTGAAGTAAGCTGTTTATTAAAGCTTTCTTTACTACTGAATGTCAATAATGATAACAGGGCTAGTTCGTATCTAGATACGAACTAGCCCTGAAAGCTTTTGTGCAGCTGTAAAATTATTTTTCTAATTGAATAATTGAAAAGCCATACGGCGATAGTTCAATTTTTGATGTTTCTTTAAGAGGTTCAGTGTTCCATAAATCAACAGGGTTTTTGTCTGTAAAATCATATGGAATTGTAACATTTATTTTATCACTTGAGTTATTGATCGCAATAATAATTGTTTCATTAGCTGTCTTCTTGGAATAAACAACATGGTTTGTTTCATTATTTGTTTCTAAAAACTTAAATTCCCCTTCATTTCCAAAGGCAGCATGTTCTTTTCGAAGCGTGATGAGCTTTTTCACCATGTTAAAAAGTTCACGGTCTTGCTCATTTTCATTCCAAACCATGCATTTGCGGCAGCCCGGGTCATTTTCTCCTGTTAGACCAATTTCATCTCCATAATAAATACACGGTGTACCGATAAAAGAAAGCTGGAATAAGAATAATAGTTTTAATTTGTTTTTATCTTCATTACAAATCGTTAAAATTCTTGCTGTATCATGACTGCCTAATAAATTAAAGGCGGCTTTGTTTACATTTTTCGGATAAGATACTAAAACGTTTGTTAGCTGTTGTGAAAACTGTTCTGCATTAATAGTACCTTTTGCGATATAATCTAAGGCTGCACTTGTAAATGGATAGTTCATCACAGCATCAAATTGATCGCCGCGAAGCCAAGGCATTGAATCATGCCAAATTTCGCCGAGGATGTATGCCTCTGGTTTAACAGCTTTTACTGTTTTTCGAAACTCACGCCAAAACTCATGATCGACTTCGTTTGCAACATCAAGACGCCAGCCGTCAATATCAAATTCTTCAATCCAATATTTTGCAACATGAAGAAGATATTCTTTTACTTCAGGGTGTTCTGTATTTAGTTTTGGCATCATATGTGTAAATGCAAATGTATCATAATTTGGTTCAGGGAAAGCTTGAACAGGAAATTCTCTTAAATGGAACCAACCTTTATAGGAAGACTTTTCTTGTTTTTCAAGCACATCTTGAAACGCATCAAAATAAAAGCCGCTGTGATTGAAAACAGCATCAAGCATTACGCGAATACCCTTTTCATGACACGTTTCAACGAGCTTTTTAAACGTTTTTTTATCGCCAAACTGGGGGTCAATTTCCATATAATCAATTGTGTCATATTTATGATTTGTATTTGCTTTAAAAATGGGTGTGAAATAGATGCCTGTAATGCCAAGTTCTACTAAATGATCTATGTTTTCAATAATGCCCTCAAAGTCACCGCCGAAATAAGTACCTGGTTTAGGATCAACACTTCCCCAAGGCAGGGTACCTTCAGGGTTTAATTGAGGATTCCCATTAGCAAACCGTTCAGGAAAGATTTGATACCATACCGTATCTTTTACCCAATCAGGTGCTTCGAACACATCGACTGCATTTAAAAATGGAAAACAAAAATAAAAACCAATATCTTCTGACTTACTTTTAGCAAAGCCCCTCTCACCGTATACAGCTGATTCCGTATTTGAATAGATCTCAAATCCATAGCGTAAACGCCGGAATTCTGGTTTTACTTCAGCAAACCAATAATTAAATAATTCATCTGAGCCTTCTAGTGTCATTGGTTTAGAAGCATTAGTCCAACCATTTTCTGTCCATTGATAAGGATCACCATAAATTAAAAAGGCTTTTGTTAAGTCACCTTTCTTAGCCCGCAGGCGAATATGCAATGTTTCGTTATCATACGCATAGGAAAAATTGTCTTTTGGTCTGTGATAAATCGCTTCTTTAAGCAAAGTCATTCCCCTTTCAGTCTTTTATTCAAAATAAAGCAAGCGTTTGCACTCATTATGAATTCTACTGTTAATATACAAAAGAATAAAGAGACAGATGCGACTAAAGTTGTAAAATTTCGACCTTTCACTTAAAAACGGAAATAATGGTTTTTGAAAGAGAAGTAAAAGTATTGTGAAAATATTGACAGTTTAATTTTATCAAAATAAAATAAAAATGTGTTAATGAAATCGATTTCAAATAGTAACAAAATGATTGAAGAAGAATTTTAGTTAATCTCTAAACAGATGATTAATAAAAATCAATTAATAGAAGAAGGTGTTTTCTCTTGATTAATGTGGCTTTATTAAGCAGATGGCATGTGCATGCTGAAGATTATGCACAGCAAGCGGAAGAAAATGAACAGATTTCAATTCAATTAGTATGGGATGAAAATAGTGAACGAGGAAAGAAATGGGCTGAAGAGCTTGGCGTCCCGTTTGAAGCAGATTTAACAGCCGTACTCTCAAATCCATCCATTGATGCTGTCATTGTTTCTGGACCTACAAAAATGCACAAAGAAATTATTATGGCTGCTGCAAGCTATCAAAAACATATTTTCACGGAAAAAGTGTTGGCATTTACCGTTCAAGATTGTGATGACATTTTTTCTGCAGTTGAGAAAGCAAATGTACAATTAATGATTTCGCTGCCGAGATTAATAGAAGATTATTATTTGTATGCTCAAAAAGTTGTAGATAAAGGTTGGCTCGGTAAGTTATCAATGGTTCGCTGCCGTGTTGCTCATAATGGTGCAGTTTCTACTGAAGAACATCCAGATGGTTGGCTTCCAAAAAGTTTCTTTAATCGAGAAAATTGCGGTGGCGGTGCCTTCATTGATCTTGGTGCTCACCCTATTTATCTTGCCAATCGTTTAGCAGGAACTTCAAAAGCAGTAACAGCTCGCTTGCAATCTATGTTAAATCATGATGTCGATGATCATGCAGCTGCTCTTGTGGAATATGAATCTGGTACGCTTGCAGTAATTGAAACGAGTTTTTTATCAAGTGGAAGTCCATTTCAATTAGAGGTATATGGAACAGAAGGGACATTATTAATTGAAGAAAATCATATTCGTTTAAAGAGCTCTAAATTTGATATAAATGAATGGATTGTTCCAGAACAATTACCGGACCCACTGCCTATGCCAATGGAGCAGTGGATTAGTGCAATTACGGAAGGGACCACACCGACCATTACAAAAGAAGATGCAAGAAATTTAACTCTTATCAATCAAGCAGCAGCGTTGTCTCATAAAGAAGAACGAAGAGTTGATCTTAACGAATTAATTTGAGGAAGATGAATCCATTATGTGCTTTGATTTTTGAAGAAAAACTATCGCCAAATTAGGATTATAAAGGCAAGACTGTCAGCAGCAGCTGACAGTCTTGCCTTTAACTATGCTTGTAATGAAAGGTGTTGAACTACTCATTTTTTAATTTGTATTATTTGGAATTAATATGAAATTAGCATCGTTATATTAACTTTTTGGAATGATGAGGGTTACAGTTGTTCCTTCCATTAAAGTACTTTCATAAGCTAAGCCATATTCAGAATCATAATAGAGTTGTACACGATGGTGAACATTTTGTACCCCATAGCCCTTCGTTTTAGTTGTTAGAATTGTTTTTAAAGTTTCTGGATCTATTCCACAACCATTATCAGAAACCGTGAAGATCAGATTATCATCTGTTTGTTTACCCGATATAGTTAATACACCTTTTCCAGGACTTTCTTTGTGGTCAATCCCATGATTGATTGCATTTTCTACTAATGGCTGTAAAAGAAGATTTAGCATAGAGTAACACAAGATTTCCTCCTCAATCTCGTAATGAACATCAAATGAATCTGAATGCATCATACGTTGAATTTGAATATAGGAAGTAGTGTTTTGTAATTCATCTCTTACAGAAATCGTATTTTTCCCTTTATTCAAAGTAGTACGGTAAAATGTAGAAAGAAGTTGAGCCATCTGACTGATATCTTCTTGATCTGCAATAATTGCCTTGCTGTTAATAAGAGAAAGGCTGTTATAGAAAAAGTGAGGGTTGATTTGAGCTTGTAATGCTTTCATTTCATATTCTTGCTGAGCAATTTTACTTTTATATACTTCATTAATCATATCTTTAAGTTTATGAACCATATTGCCAAATTGTCGAATTAAGTTACCGATTTCATCTGTGGCTGAATTTGTTACAGTTACAGATAAATCCCCTTTTTCAATCTGCTCCATATTTTTTGCTAACTTTTCTAACGGACGAACTATCACTCGAGAAAGAAAATAGATTGATAGAAATAAGATCAATATACATGAAAAAATCACGACGAAAACTGTAACTGTTATCTGATAAGTAGAAGCATAAATGGCGTCCATTGGACGATATAAATATGCTGTCCAATTATAGGAAGATAAAGAGGCCTTCTTATATACATAATCTTGTTTTAGGGATCCGTCGTTTAATTTTTCTAGGAATTCATCTGTTGATAACGCATAAGAACGGTTTTTTTCTAAAAAATTTTGGAAAGAATAAACAGGATTATTATTTTCATCAAGAATGATAAGGCCATAATTGTTTTCAAATAAACTAGACATGGGGTCAAAAACATGTTCATAATTTATGTCTATATAAGCAATATTCGTAATACTATGGTTTCGGTCAAATATTTGACTGATAACTTCGAATTTCCTGTCAGCATCGGATACGACTAATTTTGGGGTTGACGTTCTTAAAATACTTTCAAACCAACTTTTTTGTTCAATATCCGTTAAAGGACGAAGGATACTTGCATGAGAATGCATTTTATTGTCGCTGTATATAGTTATTGTATTTATTTCATTGTATAAAAAGTGTGTATTCATGGATAGAGGGTCTAGTATATCTCTGTAAAACAAATACATTTCATAAGAATTTTCATAATCAGAAGTGATTCCTCTTTTAACATCTTCATTCCAAACAATTTGATTGATAACATTAAAATAAGTATTTACTTTATAATCTAGACTTGAAATTGCTTGATTTAGGGATTCATCTAAAACTTCACTTTCACGAGTGATTAATAAATGTTGAATCTGGATATAGCAAAAACTACCTAATGCGATAACTGGCAGGAGACTTGACAGTAGGCAGATAAATAAAACCTTATTTCTGAACTTTAAATTTTTAAACCAAGAATTCATTTTGTGCATACGAAGCCTTCTCTTTCTATTTTCTTTGCATTTGACGGTATTTTTCAGGGCTTGAGCCGAAGTGTTCTCGAAAACTTCGACAGAAGTATGAAGGGTTATGATAGCCTACATTTTTACAAATATCATTAACTTTCATATTTGTATCATGAAGCAGAACTTGCGCTCTTTCCATCCTTAGATTTTTAATATATTTATTGATACCGCTACCAGTTTCTTGACTAAATAGCTCACTTAAATAGCCTGGAGACAAGTATACTTTTTCAGCAAGCAAATCTAAGCTTAAGTCTTCTCCGTAGTGTTCATTTATATATTGCTGAACGATATGGATAACATGTTTTGGAGATTGTTCTTCTTCCTTTAATTTTTTTATGACTTCATCCTGAATATAGATCAAAATATCTTTAATCTCGGAAAAATGTTGGCAAGAATAGATAGCCTCAATTCTATTATTAATAGATGTCTTATTATATCCCGGAAGGTTTTCACAAAGCATCTGCAGCAGCTTTGAAAATAAAAAGCGAACATAAACATGAGAAATCTCCTGCTTCTTATGGTACTTTTGAAATAGAATATTCATGTTATATCTGAAGGTAAAAGTATCTACATACTGAATAGCTGTTTGTATAGCTTGTAGAAGGTGTTCATCCTGTTCCAGATATTCTTTACTTTCACTTTCTGAAGTATTTATTGGATAAATATAGGTATCAGAATAGAAAAAGCGGTCCTCTAGATACTGTTCCAATTTATCATATAATTCTGGTATCTCACTTGGAGTTGAGAGTTCGCTGCTTACAGACATATAGCAGTTTATTCCGTATTCTGAATAGACCTGTTTTTGTATTTTTGTTGCTATCTGTATATAGGATTCCAATGTCCTTCCAGCCGTTTTGAATAACAACAGGATCTGAAATTGATTCAGGTTAATAAAGCTGCAGGGATCATTCGGAATAATTTCCTTTAGCTGTTCGTAAAAGAAAAGAGTATCCTCTTCCTGAGGTAGTCTATCAAAAAACGGTTCTTCAAACTGCATTAAAATCAAGCGAGAATACCCACTCAAAAAAGAAAAGTTTATGGAAGGGTATTCATTTCTCAAGATATCTATAGGTGTCTTGTTTATCAGACGGTATAGAATATGGGTTCTAAGGAATGCAGTATTTGCTTCTTTTTGTTCTTTTTCTTTCTCACAATTTATTATGTTTTGTAAGACGGAGGAAATGGTACTCTGAAATTCGACAGGTTTTACTGGTTTTAAGATATAATTGACAGCTCTTAATGAAAGAGCTTTTTTGACAAAATCAAAATCATCATGACCACTGAAAAAAATAATTTGGATATCGGGATAAAGATCTCTAGCTTTCGCTGCCAGTTCCATTCCATCAATAAAAGGCATTTTGACATCTGTGAATAAAATATCTGCAGACTGCATCTCTAAAAGAGACATAGCTTCTTTTCCATTGGTTGCTTCTATTATATCAAGCTCAAAATGATATTTATTTAGGAGAAACCGAATAACGTTTCTTTCGTCTTTTTCGTCATCTACTATTAAAATACGATACATTGCTTCACCTCCTTGAAATAATCATGATGATTATATCATTGAGATTTCTTTATTACAATGTGGATAGAATGTTCCGGAAAAAAGTACATGAAAACGGTTTATTTTATATTTTTCAGAAAAAATCAATCAATTATACTAATATTAAGCTAAATCAAATGGCCGTTATTTAAGTGAATAATTTAGCGATTATTGGAAATTGAAAATATTTGGAGGGGTAATTATGAAGCACAGATTATTATTAAAACGTATTACTATGCTATTTATAGCATCCTTGCTGACAGTTTCTTTGGCAGCATGTGTAGATTCTTCTTCATCACAAGATGATGAAGAATCTACAACAGAAGATGGAAAAACAGTAATTACAATGGGACGTGTTACGTCTGCGAATCCAAAACTACCTGAAGGTGATACTTATGAGGACAATGCGTATACACGTCTTGTAGAAGAAAAATTGAATGCGAAAATTGTAGATCAATTTGAAGCTGAAGGAGAAGACTACAGCAGACAGGTAGCTCTTGCGATTGCATCTGGGGAATTACCGGATATGATGCGTGTCGATTCAAAAGAAGAATTGAAAGAGCTAGTTGAAAATGATTTAATTGCAGATTTGACAGATGTTTACGATGAATATGCAAGCGATTACATTAAAGAGATTTATGATTCCTATGATGGTAGAAGTTTAGCTGATGCTACATTCGATGGGCGTTTAATGGCGATTCCAGCAACAGTTGGAGATGCAGCGCCTAATATCGTCTGGATTAGAAAAGATTGGTTAGAGGAACTAGGATTAGAGCTTGATAGTGACGGGGATAGCCTTATCACATTAGATGATCTAGAAAAAACTGCAAATGCTTTCATAGAAAATGATCCTGGAGAATCAGGCAATCCTGTAGGAATACCTTTTGCTCATTGGTTAAATGCTGGAGATTACGGAGGATCTGCTTTTACTATGTCATCTATTGCAGCTGTTTTTGATGCTTATCCTCGGTTTTGGTTAGAAGATGAAAATGGGGATATCATGAATGGTTCCACATCTGAAGGTACGAAACAGGCACTTGGAGTATTGGCAGATTGGTTCGATAAAGGGATTATTGATCCACAATTTGGAACTAGAACTTGGGATGACATCATGTCACTTGTTACAAACGGACAAACAGGTATTGTTACCGGACCATGGCATATCCCTGACTGGGGACTATCTGCAGTAAGAGAAATGGATAAAAATGCAGAGTTTGTAGCCTATACATTGGAAGGTGAAAATAGAAAAGCAAACGTTGTTCATAATAACCCAACCGGACAATTTATGGTTGTAAGAAAAGATTATCAACATCCTGAATTAGCTATTAAAATCTTGAATCTATTCTATGATGAATTAGGAAATTCAAAAGATCTCAAAGCGGAATATCCGGAAATTGCAAAGTATAATGAGCTTGGTGTAGATGGTTCCACTAGACCGTTTAACATTGAAGTTTATAAATCTACTAGTTTATTAGATGATTATTCTGATATTCTGTCGGCAAAAAATGGGAGAATTCCTATCGATGACATTCAATCAGCAGGAGTTAGAATAGATACTAAAAGTATTATCGACTATACGAAAGATCCAAAAAATGTTGAAACTTCAGCCTGGTCAAAATACCACTCTCGTATGAATGGTATAGGTTTGATTGATAAACTGACGAAAGAAGATACATTCAATTGGACTACTCCTGCATACTTCGGAACTACGGAGACAATGGAGAAAAAAGGTGCTAACCTACTGAAGTTAGAAGAAGAAGATTTCATTAAAATTGTAACCGGTACCGAGCCTCTGGATTATTTTGATACCTTTGTTTCAAAATGGAAAAGCCAAGGTGGCGATGAAATTATTGCAGAAATTGAAGCAGAACTGGCTGAAGGGCAGTAATGAATAATATAATAAGGGCTGCTGTGCAGCCCTTATTATACGAGGAGGTTTATTATGAAGTTTCAAGATGCGAAAATTGGAAAATGGACAAATGCAGAGGTCTATCAGAAGAAAAAAACTGGAAAATGGACAAATGCAGAAACTATGTATCATATGATGATGATACCTGGGATGATCTTTCTTTTGATTTTTAGTTATATCCCAATGTTTGGGATTATTATGGCGTTTCAGGATTATGTTCCAGCAAAAGGTATATTAGGTTCAGATTTTGTAGGACTGGAACATTTTATTTATATGTTCTCATTACCAGATATTGCGCAAGTATTTAGAAATACAATGGTAATTGCGGTTGGTAAAATAATTTTAGGAACTTTAACAGCAATTGTATTCTCCATCTTATTAAATGAAATCCGTCTCAAACTTTTAAAAAAATCAATTCAAACAGTTGTGTATCTCCCCCATTTTCTATCGTGGGTTGTATTAGCAACTGTAGTCGTGAATATGTTTAATTTGGACGGGACTGTGAATCAGATTTTATCCTTCTTTGGATTGGAAAAACTGAACTTTCTCGGAAGTAACAAGCTTTTCCAACCATTAATTATTGGTACAGATGTATGGAAGGAGTTTGGATTTAATTCAATTGTCTATCTAGCAGCAATAACAGCTGTTGACCCAGGACTTCATGAAGCAGCTAGCATTGACGGGGCCAATTGGTGGAAGAGAGTTTGGCACATTACACTTCCAAGTATGCTTCCAATTATCCTTCTTTTGGCCATACTTAGTCTACCGAATATTTTAAATGCAGGTTTTGATCAAATTTATAACCTGTATTCACCGATGGTTTATGAGACAGGAGATATACTGGACACTTATGTGTACCGAATCGGGTTACTAGGCCGTGAGTATAGTTTTGGGACAGCGGTTGGTATATTTAAATCACTGATCGGTATGATCTTAATAATATCAGCGAACGAAATGGCTAAGAAATATACAGATCGAAAATTATTCTAAGGAGGGAAGAGAATTATGGTGGAAGATAAAAGTATTTCTGGGCGAATAGGACGAGTTGTTATATATGCTATCGTGATTTCTTTGGGATTAACCAGTCTGCTTCCTTTGTGGAATATTGTTGCAATTTCCTTTAGTAGTAGTGGGGCAGTTACAGCAAATGCAGTAGGTTTAATGCCAGTTAACTTTACGATCGAAACATACAAAATGATTATGGAGGATTCGCAATTTTGGCGCTCGTTTGGAATTTCAGTACAGCGAGTAATCCTTTCGCTAATTATTAATATGATTTTAATTGTCTTAATGGCATATCCTCTTTCTAAATCTAAAAGAAATTTTAGAGGTAGAAATATATATATGAACCTTTTAATTTTTGCGATGTTATTTAATGGAGGGATGATTCCTACCTATTTAGTAGTGAAAAATTTAAATCTCTTAAATACAATATGGTCCTTGGTTTTGCCAGGTGCAGTACAGATTTTCAGTATTATTTTGATTATGAATTTCTTTATTAGTATACCAAAATCTCTAGAGGAAGCAGCAATTATGGATGGGGCCAACCCGTTACAAGTATTAATAAAGGTTTATATTCCCATCTCGTTACCAGCACTAGCAACAGTTGCCTTATTCAGTATTGTAGGGAACTGGAATGACTTTTTTTCAGGGTTAATTTATATGACGAAGGTCACTAATTATCCATTAATGACCTATATTCAATCGTTATCTGTTAGTCTTGAAGATATGTTAAAATCAGGGTCTAATGTCAGTTCATTGGAAAATATGATGGAAGTATCGAATAGAAATCTGAACGCTGCAAAGATTGTGGTCTCTATTATTCCTTTATTGATCATTTATCCATTATTACAAAAATATTTTATTACTGGTATTGTAGTGGGATCAGTTAAAGAATAGTAGAATGCTGACTTAAGATACAGCACTGCATAAATCATTAGATCATGTGTGTAGTGCTGTATTTATAAACCAAATGATGGAAATGAACATTCTAGACTAATAACAAAAAATTTAGATTAATTTAAAATAAAAATCAAAGAATATTTTAGTAATTTGTATAGATTTTCTTCAACTGGAATATTACTTACAGAGGTGTCATATGAAACATATTTTAGAGATGGAAGGACCTGTTTATCGCTTCTTATCAAGATTGGTTGAATTGATATTATTGAATAGCATGTTTCTAATATTTTGCATTCCTATCATTACTATCGGTGCCTCTAGTACTGCGCTTTACTCGGTAACTTTAAAAATGGTTAGAAATGAAGATAGTGGTGTATGTAGGGGATTCGTGCAAGCATTCAAGAAGAATTCTAAACAAAGTACGATGACTTGGATCTTTTTAGTGATCGTTGGGTTTATCCTATTAATGGATTATTTGTATTTTCAATCATATAATGGGGAATTTTCTCTGATAGTTATATTGAGCCTGTTTTTTTTCACATTCGTGTATATATTACTTATAGCTCTTGTTTTTCCGTATATTGCTAGATTTGAAAATACAGTAAAAATATCGGTGGTAAACGTATTGAAAATAGCGGTTGCAAATCCATTCCAAACTATTCTTGTTCTGACTATTTCTATCGGTCCAGTAATTCTAATGTTTCTATCACCTTATTTATTTGTCTTTCAGCTTTATATAAGTGTATTTTTCGGCTTTTCTCTAGTTGCTTATTTGAATTCTTTTCTTTTTCGAAATATATATGCAAAATATGAAAAGTGAAAAAGAATGAGTGATAAAAGCTAGCTATAGAACTGAAGTGTATAAAAAGAATTTACTGTAAAAAGGTATATAGGATTCTTATATAGTAGGATTGTGAAGAAATCTAAACTTATATATAAAGAAATCAATGCTAAAAATGTATTAGAAGATCCAAACTTTATTTGAAGGCGTTTAGAAATTTTAGTAGAAAGCTATAAAATAACGATTACGGTTTACTTAGTTGTGGAAGGGAGATTCATATGATTAAAAATGATGTTATAACAATTGGATTAATTGGTCTTGGTGGGATGGCGAATGCGCATCGTAAAATGGTCTCTGAATTAGAACAGCTTCATCTAGGAGCACTTTGTGATGTGAATCAAGAACTATTAAAACAAATTGGTGATGAAGAAGGAATTAGTCAAGAGAAACGCTTTCATGATATGGAAGCTTTAATTGCAGATCCTGATGTGAACGCGGTTATTTCGATTGTGCCAAACAACCTTCACGCAGAAGTGCTGCGTTTATGTATTCAGTATCAAAAACCAGTCATGGCGGAGAAACCGTTTACATTAAATTTTGCTGAAGCAGAAGAATTAGCCTTACTGTATGAAAAACAGCCAATTCTATGTATGGTTGGGTTTTCCTATCGATATGTCCCATCATTTCGATATGCAAAAAAAATAGTAGAAGAAAATAAGCTTGGAACGATTCGTCATATTGCGGTTCGCTATTTACAGTCCTTCGGAGCACCGCTTTTTGAAGTACCATATGCTTGGCGCTTTAATAAAGAGGTGACAGGTACAGGTGCTTTAGGTGATTTAGGTGCTCATATGATTGATAGTGCTAGATTTTTTGTTGGCGAGTTTTCTTCTGTATCGGCCTTAATGAAAACCTTTGTTAACGAGAGAAAAGATGAGAAAAGCGGTGAAATGAAAAACGTTGATGTTGATGATTATACTAGTTTTCAAGCTGTTCTTGAAAACGATGTAATCGGTAATTTTGTAACAACAAGAAATGCGGTGGGGTCGGGTAATCAGCATGAAGTAACAATCTATGGTGATTATGGCACGATTCATGTTAATTGTGAGCGTCCTGATGAAATTGACGTTTGTATGAAAGATGAACCAGGTGAAAAGCTTGTTTTTAAAACAGAAAAAGTGTCTGAAATCTATCAGAAAAACCAATTACAAGATTTTGCTGATTTAGTAAAAAATAATCAGCAGAAAGGAACACCTACTTTTTATGATGGCTATCAAAATCAAAAAGTGATTGAGCGAATCATTCAGTCTGCTGAAACCGGTAAAACTGTAACAATTGATTAAAATCTAAATCTACAGGAGTGATTTTATGAGTGTTAGTAAAGTGAACATCGGGCTAGTAGGAGCAGGTTCATTTGCTGATTTATGGTATCTCCCTATATTAGAAAAACATCCAGCCGTTCAGTTACAGGCCATTTGCAGCCCAAGTGGGACAAGTGCAGAAAACTTAGCTCAAAAATACAATATTCTTTCAAGCTATCGTTCCTATAAGGAGATGTTTGAGAAGGAAAAACTGGATGGAGTTTGTATTGTCACACCAAATGAAGCACACCATGATATTGCAGTAGAAGCAAGTATGCGAGGGATTCATGTGATATGTGAAAAACCGCTAGCAATGAATGGCGATGAGGCACTTTCAATGGTTAAAGCAGCTGAAGAAAATAACATTATTCACGGGGTGAATTTTACATATCGTGAAAATCCAGGAGTGAAAAAACTGAAGCAGCTTCTAGCTGAAGGATTGATCGGGGAAATCTATGAAGGAAAGTTTCAGTATACTGGAGCATATGGATTAGCTGGACCTCCTGGATGGAGAGGAACGAAATCAAAGGGTGGAGTTGGTGGAGTTCTGGCAGATTTAGGATCACATCTTATTGACCTTGTTCAATTTGTATTAGGTGAAAATGTTAGTACGGTCCAGTCATCGCTCTCCTTTTTGCATGAAGGAAAATTAAAGAGCATTCATGAAATGGAACGTTGTGATCAATCAGCTGATTCAGTTCATTTCACCAGTTCTTTTCCATCCGGTGTTCATGGTTCATTTTATACAAGCTGGATTTCCAATCAGGGGAACAAAAATCAAACAATTGAGTTATCATTTTTTGGAAGTGAAGGTGTGATCCAGCTATTCTCTAGCGAGTTAGGCATACAATTGAAATATGCCCGGGGAAAAAAACAGTCGCAGGAGGTTCGCTTAGAGAATGCTCTTAAATGGAATAACAATGCGGAGCCAAGTGAAGAACGGTTTAGACCGTGGCGTTTAACTGAGCGAAATGAAATATGGAAATGGATTGATTTAATCGCTGCAAAACGAAACGACACAAGTCAAACACTGCCACTTATTCCTGATTTTCATGATGGTTATGTTGTGCAAAAAGTAATCGATGCGGTTATTCGATCAGCTGAACTTGAAAGGAAAGTTTCAGCTTCAGAAGTAATAAAGTCAAAAAGTTAAAGTAAATCTAAGAAGAGATTGCCTGTTTTTTGGTGAAAAAAGAAGTTGAAAGTATGTTTTTGACTCTATTTTTAAGATAGTGTTTAAAATAAATCGAATGATGGCAGAAGTACCACAGTGCTTCTGCCTTTTATTATGGCTGACCACAAAGTAAGGAGTTCTTTAATGAAAGTAAATCACCAGCTTCCTGTACGGGAATTAGGGTTATTTTCAATTACATGGCCTATTTTTATTGAAACTTTATTAAATATTTTCATTCGATTTGTAGATATTTTTATGTTAAGTTTCGTTTCGGATGAAGCGGTTAGCGCTGTTGGAGTTTCGAATGAATTGATGACGTTTACATTTATATTATTTAACTTTGTGGCAATGGGGACAAGTGTTGTCATTTTGCAATTTCTAGGCGCAGGGAAGATTCGTGATGTGAGCCGGTTGTCAGCAAATGCGATTAGTATTAATCTTGGATTTGATTTATTAATCAGCGGCATTGTATTTGCATTAAGAGAACCTTTGATGCGAATGTATAATCTTTCTCCCGTCTTAATGGAGTATGCCGATGTCTATATTATGATTGTTGGTAGAACGCTTTTTACACAGGCCATGATTTTAAGTGTGTCTGCTATCATTCGCTCATACGGGTATACAAAAGAAATAATGTATGCAACCCTTGGAATGAATGTATTAAATATTATTGGAAACTATCTTTTAATTTCTGGTTCATTTGGGTTGCCGGAACTTGGTGTAACAGGTGCTGCGATTGCAACAGCAGTAAGCAGAACATTTGCAATGATAGCATTATTTGTAATGATGTACTGGAGACTAGAAATGAAAATTCGTTTGCGTGATTATCTTCGTATTCGTAGTGATTATGTAAAACGAATATTGCAAATCGGTGTTCCTGCTGCTAGAGAGCATATGTCTTATTACTCCAGCCAAATGATGATTACATTTTTTATTACGTTTCTCAGGGAAAGTGCTCTAGAAGCAAGAGTATATATCTTACAAATTGTAAACTTTATTTTTCTTTTTGCGATTTCGGTTGCAAAAGGGATGCAAATTTTGGTCGGTCATATGGTCAGTGCAGGTGAAAACGAAAGAGCTTTTCGACAGTTATTTTCTAGTTTAAAAATAAGTATACATGTTGTTTTAGGTGCAGCTTTTATTGTGTCATTTTTCCGAGAAGAGCTACTTCGTCTTTTTACAAATGACTCTGAAATTATTACAGAATCTTCGAACGAGAAAGCCCATCTCCTTTAGGCATGGGATGAAAGTGAGTCGAACAGGGCGTGTCTTTTGACACGTTAACTGTTCGATTTTTTATATTCCTACTAGAAACATTTGTTCCTATTTGGTAAAATCTTGTTAAAGGAGGTGAAAAAAATGAATATTTATAAAGCATACAAGTTTAGACTATATCCAACAGCTGAACAAGCGACGATGATCAATAAAACAATTGGCTGCTGCCGTTATGTGTTTAACCAAGCATTAGGAAACCAAAAGAAAAAAGATACCTACTGGTACATTGTTCAAGAAATGGTTCAAAACGGTCAGCTTTTAAAGAATGAATGGAAATCCGATTTCTTTCATGCTGATCAAGCACAAAAAGAATTAACCGAAATGAAAAAGCGGATTGATTGGTTAAGAGAGGTAGATGCGACTGCCCTGCAGCGTATCCTGCAGGATTTAGGAAAAGCCTATCAGGACTACTACAAAAAAGCAAAAGGGAAACCTCGTTTTAAAAGCAAGAAAAATGACGTGCAGTCGTATACAACAAAATGTAACTACAGCAAGAAAACAGGCGTTGGAACGATCCGAATTGAAAACGATTGTTTCGTTCGTCTCCCAAAAGTGGGGCTCGTTCGTTTTGCGAAATCTCGTGAAATAGCGGACAAACTTCTTTCAGCTACCGTAAGAAGAACGCCATCAGGAAAATACTTCATCTCCATTGTAACCGAACAAGCTGTTCACTCTTTCCAATCCTCTCTTTTTGAAGTCGGAATCGATGTTGGTCTCAAAGATTTTGCCACCTTTTCTGATGGAACGAAGCTTAAAAATCCAAAATGGTTTTGTAAACTAGAAGAAAAGCTGGCGAAAGAGCAGCGTATTCTTTCAAGACGTCAAGTTGGCAGTGCAAATTGGAATAAACAGCGCATCAAAGTTGCCCGTATTTATGAAAAAATAGTAAATGTTCGAACCGATTTTTTGCATAAAGTCTCTTCTTCGCTGGTCAACGAAAACCAAGTGATCTGTATTGAAGATCTTCGTGTGAAAAACATGGTGAAAAACGGACAGTTAGCGAAAGTCATTTTAGAAGTATCATGGTCAGAGTTTCGACGCATGTTAACGTACAAATGCAAATGGTATGGAAAAGAGCTGATCGTGGTAGGATCAAACTTTGCGAGTTCGCAGCTATGCTCAAGCTGTGGATATAAAAATAAAGAAGTAAAAAACCTTCATTTAAGAGAATGGGAATGCCAATGTGGGGCAAAGCATGATCGTGATCATAATGCCGCCAAAAACATTCTTCAAGAAGGGAGAAGACTTCGAACCGCGGGACACGCGGGGCTAGCCTAATGGGTACTGTACAGCGTTCTAAGGTACATCCTTTTTGAGCCGAAGGTTCAAACGACCTAGGAAAACTCATCGCTCAAGAAATCTTGTCGTGAGATAAGAGGACTTAACGCATGTGGGAAAAGAATCCCACTGCTTAAGCGGTGGGAGTGTCAAGAAAACATTCTTTTTGATAGTAAGGAAACAGATGTAAAGATTAATGGGGCACATAAAGGGCAATCGCTTAAGGTTAGTAGAGATGAAGAGAAAAATACGATCTGGTCAATTGTTCGGGAAAATAAGAACAATAAAGGCTTTGAAGATTATGATGTTGTCCATCTAATTAATTTGTTAAACAATGATACAAACTGGAGAAATGCAGCGGCTAAGCCAAACAAATATGAAGGTCTAACAATTACGTATCCAATTGGAAAAACAGAAAAAGATCTTCCTAAACTAA
Organism: Bacillus taeanensis; assembly: GCF_003318295.1. GTDB lineage: Bacteria > Bacillota > Bacilli > Bacillales > UBA6769 > Maribacillus > Maribacillus taeanensis. Next base: position 120,488 of record NZ_QOCW01000008.1, on the reverse strand, counting down.
AGGTTTACACAGCAAGCCCTGATCATGACATGGGACAAATGAAAGAAATTCCATATAAATGGGATAATACTAATTTAATTATCACACTTCCTAGCTTAGAATATTGGGAAATGATTGTCATTAATCATGACGGTTTGCAGAAAGAAAAGCAAGAGCAGATTTTTAATAATAGTGGCGATAAATCTAAAGGTAACGCGAAAGAGAAAAAAATGAAGGTAAGAATAATGACAGCGAGTAAAATATGAAGATCTCACTATGTCGATCAAAGAAGGCTTTAAACGGGCGGTAACAAACCTTCATTCTGTATTAATTAAAGAATTACCATCAGAAATGTGGTGGGTATAATAAAAAAGAAACAGATATCTGAATTCAGATATCTGTTTCTTTTTTAGCATTAACTGCAATGGAACAATACACTCTTACATACATAACAATAATTAAATAATACCTATCTGTGGGTAATGCGGCATTACAGTTTCTTAATAAAAAATTGTAGTAAGTAATAAAACAGAATTATGTAAAACTATGAACTTTTTTGTCACAAAATTGATATATTAATTAGTTTGGACGAAGGGTATAGAGTGAAGAAGGCGTCAATACTGCATTTTTAATTTCATTGATATGGAAAATGTGTAAGCATTTTCACAAAAATGTAACAGATTTTATTCTTGATTATAACAGTTTATCTGCTATAATAAGTTCAAAGAGATTATAAAAACTTAGAAAGGGGTTACATCATGAAAGAATTCGTGTTTTCGTTTATGACAAAATCTGAAAAAAAACTAGTGCGTGAGGTGCGTATTAAAGCAACAGGAATGTTTGAAGCATTAAAACAGGCTAAAGATTTGAAGAAACAGCTTGAAGAACAAACCAATGCATTTGTTGAAGTTACATTAAAAGGTGTCGCTTATTCTATGTAATGTTAAAAAGTGTCAAAATGTCGAAATAAGGGATATTATATTTACTGAAATGAGAATTTACAATGGAGGGATAAAAAATGTAAGAGGTATAAACAAATAGGTTGCCCTTTGGAAATGCTGTTATAAAAAGTAAGCTCGTGATCCTGTTTTGTAACGTATAGCATGATTTCATTCACCTTTTTATTTTAGTGTTTATGTAAGCGTTTTCATTTAATTTTCTCCCCAATTTCATTTCTTTATTGCAATTTGATAAACTAATTGTAAACATGAAAGAATAAGGAGAAGGTTATGGAAAAGTTAGTTGGAACGCTTAACGAAATTACTCGTTATCCTGTAAAGTCATTTAGAGGAGAAAGTGTACAAACGACAACAATTGAATCATATGGACTGTATGGAGATCGCAGTCATGCATTTTTAGATGAAACGAGAGCTGGTAAATTTTTAACAGCTACACAGCTTCCAGAAATGATTGGGTATGCTGCTGAATTTAATGGGGAAGAAAATTTAGAAAAGTTTCCTTCCATTAAAATTACATCTCCAGAAGGAAAAGTGTACAAATGGGGAGATGAAACATTAACGCGAGAACTTGAAGAGTTATCAGGAAGAATGCTTTCACCTATTCAATATGAGCCAGCATATATACCATTTGGGGCAATTGAAGAAGAGCATATTCTCCTTACAACAGATGCATCACTAAAAGAGTTAGAAAAGATTTGGGAAAACAAAGTAGATAACCGACGCTTTCGTCCTAACTTTTTAATTACTTTAAATGAAGAAAAATCGTTTATTGAAGAAACATGGTTTGGGAAAAGCCTGCTCATTGGAGAGGCAGAGATTGAAATCATTCGCTATTGTGATCGCTGTATGATTGTTACAATTGATCCTGATACATGTGATCGTCAGTCATCACTTTTAAGAAAGATTGTTAAAGAACGCAGCAATCATTTTGGTGTCTATGCTTCTGTTAAAAAAACAGGAAAAGTTTCTGTTGGAGATCTGATTTATTTAAAAGACTAAAAATTAACTAGAAGGGAAGGGTTTCGTGAGGATTGAAATTATTAAACTGAATGAACCGTCTCTATTATAAATGTGCAGGTGTTTGCAAATACAAACAATTCTGCACATTTTTATTTTAGAATTTTCTTAGTGATTATCTTGAAATAATTAAATTTTTAAATATTAGATTTGATGATAAGATTTTATATGTATTTTGCACATAATGATTATTGTCGAATATAATATTTTAAACCGCACATCAACTTGCCTAATAAAGCCTGAACAGTGTTCAGGCTTTTTTTATTTTTAGATTAGAAAGGCGAGAAAGCTTCATACTATATCAACAAATTAGTAAGATATGATACAATATTAAAAATCATTAGCTTATTAAATAGATGGTGTGAGAAGGGGGGATTTCGATGATTAAATCAGTAGACCGAGCACTGCAAATTATTACGATTGTAAGCTCCAGAAAAGATGGTTTTGGAGTTACTGAACTGGCAGAACAGCTGGAATTAAATAAGAGTTCGATTTTTCGGCTGTTATCTACGTTAGCTGCTCATAATTTTATTGAACAAGATCTTGAAACAAAGAAGTATCGGTTAGGATATAAATATTTAGAATTAAGTTCCAAATTGTTAGATTCCATAGATATTCGATCAGAAGCAAAACCATTTTTAAAAGAGCTTGAAAGCATTACAAAGGAAGTTATTCACTTAGTTGTTTATGATCAAGGAGAAGTGATTTATATCGAAAAGCTTGAGGGCAGCGAAACATTGCGTACCCATTCTCAAGTGGGAAAAAGAGCGCCTATGCACTGTACAAGCGTTGGTAAAGTAATTTTGGCACATTTGCCGGAGAATGAAGTATTGAGCATTTTAGAACGAAAAGGACTTCCAAAGCATACAGAAAATACGATTGTTACGAAGGAAGATTTATTTGCCGAACTCGTTAAAATAAAAGAACAAGGATATGGCACAGAAATAGAAGAAAATGAGCCAGGAATTACTTGTATTGCGGCACCTATTTTTAATAATCGAGGTGAAATTGCTGCAGCGGTAAGTGTCTCAGGTCCTACTATAAGAATGAGCAGTACAATAATGAATGAAATGAAAGATAAAATTATAGAAGTCACTCAAAGCATCTCGAGGCGGCTTGGTTATCTTGGTTGATTGGAATCCATTGTTTAAAATAAAAGAAAATTTATATAAAACTGAAAATTCAAAATTGACAAAACGAAACAGAGATGTTTAAATAAACTTAACAAATTTATACAGTATAATGAAAGCGCTTTTTGTTAATAAGTTAATAAGCTATTTTTATACCGTATAAATGAAACAGTGTTGCCTATTAAGAAACGAAAGAGGTTATTATAGGGATATGGTGCAAATGATAAGGTAGGGTCGCTGAACTGCTGGTGCTGGACTTTTGTTGCTTAATTCATAGCGTGACATTAAGTTAAAGGGGGAATTTTATTATGGAAAACTACGTGAAAGTTGGTAATCTCCAAGTTGCTGAAGTTCTTCATGAATTTATTAATGAAGAAGCTCTTCCTAAAAGCGGTGTTAATCGTGAACAATTTTGGACTAATTTTGAAAAGTTAATTGACGATTTTACACCGAAAAATAAGGCATTATTAGCTCGTCGAGATGAACTGCAAAAGGAAATCAATGCATGGCATCGGGAGAATAGTGAAGACTTTAATTTTGAGGCATATAAAGCATTTTTAAAAGAGATCGGTTACCTAGAAGGAAAAGTAGAAGACTTTCAGATTACAACTCAAAATGTAGATAATGAAATTGCTGCTCAAGCTGGCCCACAGTTAGTTGTGCCGGTAAATAATGCGCGTTATGCGATTAACGCCGCAAATGCTCGCTGGGGAAGTTTGTATGATGCTCTTTATGGTACAGATGCAATTAGTGAAGAAGGCGGAGCAGAGCGGAAACAGGAGTATAATCCAGTTCGTGGCGAAAAAGTCATTGCATTTGCGAAAGCGTTTCTTGATGAAGCAGCACCATTGGATGGATGTTCTCACAAGGAAGTTGTCAAATACACGGTTGTGGATGGTGAGTTGACTGCATCATTGCTCAATGGGAAAACTGCCGGTCTTAAAGATTCTTCAAAATTTGCAGGGTATCAAGGCAGAGAAGAAGAACCCTCCGCTGTATTGTTAAAAAATAATGGTCTGCATTTTGAAATCCAAATTGATCGCAGCCATCCGATCGGTAAAGGAGATTCTGCTGGAGTAAAGGATATTCTTATGGAAGCTGCTATAACAACGATAATGGACTGCGAAGATTCAGTAGCAGCTGTTGATGCTGAGGATAAAGTCCTTGTGTATCGCAATTGGTTAGGACTTATGAAAGGAGATTTATCTGCTGATTTAATAAAAGGCGGTAAATCTATAACAAGAACGTTAAATACGGATCGTGTTTATAAATCTCTAAGTGGCGAGGAAGTTAAATTACCTGGTCGTTCCTTAATGTTTGTTCGTAATGTTGGTCATTTGATGACGAACAGTGCTGTATTAGATCAAAATGGAGAAGAAGTTCATGAAGGAATTTTAGATGGTGTCATTACAAGTCTCATTGCTAAGCACACGCTTTTAGGAAATGGTCACTATCAAAATACTTCCAAAGGTTCTGTTTATATTGTTAAGCCGAAAATGCATGGGGCGGACGAAGTGGCATTTGCAAATGATCTTTTTGATCGAGTGGAAGACATACTTGGACTTGAGCGCAATACTTTAAAAATTGGTGTTATGGATGAAGAACGCCGTACAACATTAAATTTAAAAGCGTGCATTCGTGAAGTAAAGGATCGCGTTGTTTTTATTAATACCGGATTTTTAGATCGTACTGGTGATGAAATGCACACTTCAATGGAAGCAGGTCCAATGATTAGAAAAAATGATATGAAGTCGTCAACATGGCTCCAAAGCTATGAAAAATCTAATGTGAATGCTGGGCTTTTAACTGGATTTCAAGGCCGTGCTCAAATTGGTAAGGGCATGTGGGCAATGCCTGATATGATGGCGGATATGTTAAAACAAAAGGTTGGTCATTTAAAAGCTGGTGCAAACACAGCGTGGGTTCCTTCTCCAACTGCAGCAGCACTGCATGCACTTCATTATCACCAAATTGATGTAACAAAAGTACAAAATGAACTGATGAAAGATGTACAAGAATTAACAGATGAGATTTTACAATTTCCAGTCGCCCAAAATCCCGAGTGGAGTGCTGATGACATTCAGCAAGAGCTCGATAATAATGCACAAGGCATTTTAGGATATGTTGTTCGCTGGGTAGAGCAGGGAGTAGGATGCTCAAAGGTGCCAGATATTAATAATATAGGCTTAATGGAAGACCGCGCAACTTTAAGAATTTCTAGTCAGCATATGGCGAACTGGCTTCACCATGGAATTTGCACAAAAGGTCAGGTGCTTGAGACATTAAAACGTATGGCTAAAGTAGTAGATGAACAAAATGCTGGAGATCCTGCATATCGTCCGATGGCTGATAATTTTGATGACTCGATAGCATTTCAAGCGGCTTGCGAATTAATTTTTGAAGGATATGAGCAGCCAAACGGTTATACAGAGCCAATTTTACATCGCCGCCGCATAGAAGCAAAGGCAAAGTTTGCTGCTAAAAATTCAATAAATTAACAATAACGGGGGTGCCTTCTTCATGATGTAGATCGTACAGTAATGGATCCGGAACATATTGTGTTATCCCAGCTAAAAGGCACAGACACAGCTGTATACGAAACGGTTAAAGCATTTGCAGAAGGCACATTTAAGCCTGGTGTTGTTGATTATGGATTAAAAGAAGGTGGGGTTGGTTTTTCAGTTAATTTAAATAAAATGTAAAGAAGCGGTTGACTAATGATGGTTAACCGCTTTTATGTATTTGCTGTTTTTAATGATTTACGATTCTTTTCGCGTTTATTAATGATCAGGTTGCTGCTTTTTTCACTTACATATGCATAAATAACTTCCTTTATTGTAACGTTATTTTCCTGAAGCTGTTCATTTAGCCATTCTTTCGTTTTATTTAAAAGTGTTAAATTTTTATGCTGAATTTTCCCATCAATAATAACTGCGATTGGCAGTCCTTCATCATCGAGTCAAATATTAAGGTGTTCAACTGTTACGGGAGTGTTTTCTATTTTTGGAATAATACTGATTTCACCTATTGGCTCTAACACCGCATAATCGACATCACTTACTTTTGGATAGCCTTTATTTCGTAGAATAGAGAGCAGTTGGGCAACTGAAAGACGAGCTTTTTCAAGATTGTCTTCTAAAATGACTCCCTTCTTTATTAAAAGTGTTGGTTCTCCAAGAAAGAAGCGATTTCCAATTTGATTCAGCGTTAAATAAGAAAAAAGGAGATGTAAAACAACAAGAATACCTAGTGCAAGCAGTGTCGGTTTCACTTCTGTACTGATAAGCGGTTCCGCTGCAACGGTTCCGACAATAATAATCGCTACTAAATCGTATGGTGTCATTTGAACAATCGTACTTTTGCCCATTAAGCGCATAATAGCAATTGTGATAAGGTAAATGAATAATATTTTAAAGAAGATTTCCATTTGAAGCCTCCAATTTTCAGTACTTTTTCGTTTAGATGAAAAATTTTGGATACCTTATAGCGTGCCTTATGGGAGAGAAAGTTATGCGGGAGAAGAGGTGAATAAAATGTTTAGGAAAATTAATATATTCTTCAACCATTATTTATGGCATAATGTCTTGAACACTACATTAAATTATATTTTTTAGGAGAGGCAGGGAGAGAATGGAATTGCATGCATCGTTTTCTTCTTTGATTATCGTATTGGCTGCAGCGTTTGTGACACCAATTTTTTTAAAGAAATTTCGCTTAACTATTTTTCCTGTGGTAGTAGCTGAAATTATGATAGGCTTTATTATTGGTAAGAGTGGTTTTAATATTGTTCACCAAGATCCGTGGCTTGATACGTTATCAACACTTGGGCTTATTTTCTTAATGTTTTTAAGCGGTGTTGAAATTGATTTTTCTATTTTTGCAGGAAATAAAAAGAAGAAAGAAATTTTGCCAAATGGAAAAGAAGCACCAAATGGGTTTATTGTTTCTTCTATTATCTTTTTATTTATTTTCATTGTTTCCTATGCGATTTCCACAGTTCTTGTTTTTCTTGGTTTTGTTGAAAATGCCTTTTTTATGACACTAGTGATTTCAACAATTTCATTAGGTGTCGTAGTACCAACATTAAAAGAAGTGGAAATTATGAAGCTGGGCATCGGTCAAATTATTTTGTTAATTACAGTGATTGCAGATCTTGTGACGATGATCTTATTAGCTGTTTTCGTCTCTTTCTACGAAGGAGGAACGAATATGTGGCTGCTTCTTATTTTGTTTGGAGCAGGACTTATTTTCTACTTGGTTGGAAAATATTTTAGACACCGAACTTTCTTTGAAACGATGACAACAGGGACTGTTCAAATTGGAACAAGAGCAGTTTTTACATTAATTATGATTTTTGTTGGTTTATCGGAAACCGTTGGTGCGGAAAATATTTTAGGTGCTTTTTTGGCAGGTGTATTAGTTTCGTTATTATCACCGAATAAAGAAATGGTAAAGCAGTTAGATTCCTTTGGATACGGATTTTTAATTCCGATTTTCTTTGTAATGGTAGGGGTAGAGCTTGATCTTTGGAGTTTATTTAAAGATCCATCCATTTTAATACTGATTCCACTATTGTTTATTGGATTACTGCTTTCGAAAATCATTCCCGTTCTTGTACTAAAGCGTTGGTATAATATGCGAACTGTTATAGGGGCGGGATTTTTAATTACTGCGACTTTATCGCTTGTCATTGCCGCTGCAAAAATAGGTGAAAGAATTGGTGTTATTGATGCAAGGATGGCTTCCTCATTAATTTTACTTGCGATTATTTCTTGTATTATTACACCGCTTTTATTTAAAAAATTTTTTCCACTGCATCATATAAAAGAAGGAAAGAAACGAATCAAAATTATCGGAGCCAATCAGATGACACTTCCATTATCTGTTGAACTTGATAAAGAGCAGTATGATGTTATGCTCTTTCATATTAATCAAAATGTCCAAACAGAAAATCCGCATTCACATTTTAATATAAGTTATATAAATGACTTCTCAATTGAAACATTAGAAGCCCATGATCTTTTTAATACCGATTTACTTGTTATTTCAACGAGTAATGATGAGAAAAACTATAAGCTTGCATCTTACGCATCAAACAAAGAAATTGGGAATATTGTTACAAGAGTAGAATCACCAAAATTAAGTAAAGAATTAAAAGAAAAAGGCGTAAACGTATTTTCGGCTATACTTTCTTCAAAAACGATGATGAAAGCATTAGTAGAGTCCCCGCATATTGCTGATATTTTTACAACCGAAGATGAACGCTTATATGAAATTTTTGTTCATAATCAAGATGTGCATGGTATGCAGCTTAGAAATATTCCATTCCTTGGTGATGCGATTATTGTAAGAATTTATCGCGATCATGAATCCATTATTCCGCATGGCGATACAGAAATTCGGGTAGGAGATGGATTAATTGTAACGGGTAGTTATGAAAATATTCAAGAGTTAAGAGAAAACTTAAGTTAAGATGAGGAGGAGAATGAAAAAAGAGGATAGTACAATAGGGGCTCCTATCGCGCTATCCTCTTCATTTATCCAACTAGTTCTTTTCATTTATATAAAAACGAATCACATTATGAAGATGACGAAGGTAGATTATTTCAATTTCAGTATTATAATTTTTAAGGTAAAAAGCATGATTGGGTTTGACGCCAATAACATAGGAGTCTACACCCATGACATGCAGTCCTTTTATAAGTGTGACAAACTTTTCAACACCTTGTTCTGTAAGCTTATCAATCCCACTAAAATCAAATAACACTTTTTCGTAAGTCTCTTCATAGCATGCTTTTTGAATAGATTGTTCATTTTGTTTAATTAACTCTTCGTCTAAATTTCCGAAAAACGGTACAAATCCAATCCCATTTAATAATTTAATAAAGGGGGCAGACAGCTGTTTTATTTGTTTGAGAGAAGTTTCAAGCTGTTCTTTTTTCTCCAACAATTCAAAGTCAGTTTTGGCGAGCCGCTGCTGATGCTGCTGTACAAGAATACTTAGTTCGTTAAGTCGGCTATCTTGTTCCACACAAATTAAATAGCCAGCATCATCATGCCACTTAATGGAACAGTCAAATAAAGAGAGTGGAGAGGCGTTTGTGTTTAGAAAAAGTTCAATATCTTGTAGAAGGTAATCTTGCAATAAAATTTTTTTTGCTTTCATAATACTTTCTGAGTCGACAAGATCTAAAAAGTTTAAAGCAGGTTTAAACGCATACTTCGCTTCATCAGACTGATCGAGAATATCAAAGTTTCTATTAATTTTAAAACAAGGTTGGGGGAAGTATTTAATCATTGACACTAGGCGTCACTCCAACTTTATAACTGTTTAACCAATTGCTGATTTCACATAAATCGGTTGCTAATTTCGTTTTTTCGTTACAATAGGCAGAAAAGTCATACATTGATACTAATCTTCCTCCAACTAAAACAGTGGATGTCATTTCTGATAACGTTTCAATATATTGGGGAAGTCTTTGTGTAAAATATGGGATTGTAACAGAAAGACCAATCACATCAGGCTGCCATTGTTCTGCGATATCTTTTGCATACTCAAGCGGTAAATTTGCTCCTAAGAGGCGCGTATCCCAACCATATTCTTCAAAAAGTAATGCTGTCATTTTTAAACCCAGCATATGCTGCTCTTCTTCCACACATAAAAACATTGCTTTAGGACGTTTTCTTATTAGTGTTTGATTTCTATTTTTTGCCAGTAATGATAACGTGAAATTGTAAAATCACAAGTAGTTGTTGCTAAATGTTCATCTGCAACACTAATTTTGTTTTCTTGCCATAATTCACCGATTTTTCTCATAGAAGGTGTAATAATATGATGATAGATTGTTAAACTGTCTTGTCCATTATTTATTTCTTCTAAAAGAACTTCCCAGGCGGAGTCTTGATTACCCGCAAGCAAACAATTAACAAAACGATTAATCGAATCAATCATAAATTTCACCCCCTATATACGATTAATATGCTTATATCAATTCGATGTTGTAAAGTTCTTCAATCGCTTCTGAAAGCATGCTTTGATAACTTTCTTTATTACAAAAATCTGTTTCTGCTAATAAAACCTGATCGATCCGTTTAAAATTATCAATTAAATGTTCTGTTTTCATGCCTCTAGAAGTTAAAACATTGTTTAGCCAAAGTGCGTAATCTATAAAAAATTGATTATTATTCATATTAAGGGCTGTTTCAAGGTGGCGAAAGTGATGTTCATTATCTTCAAAACACTTTTGTTTTCCTCTTTCGCCAAAGCGTTCCAGTATTTCTGGATAATCTTTGTATATTCCTTCTACAACTTTTTCAATAATCTTGTTTAATTGTTCAGACTTCATGTTGCCACCACTGAAAAGCGCTCCACAATCGGTTTAATAGCTGCTAAGTTTTGATCTGGATAATTTTTTTCTAACTGATGAACTCGCTTATAAGCATCACTCGTTACCCAATTTAAATAATTCTCTTTCTTTTCCTAACACATTTGCACTGTCAGTTCCTTTGGTTTTGTCTCATTTTGGAGCAGTTGGAAGGATATAAAACCTTCATATTGGTCAACAAGCCGCGAGCGGTTTTGATAGATTGCGATTACTTCATCTATTTTATCTTCTGGAACATGTACCGTAGAGTTAACACTATACATTTTTATCCCTCCAATTTAAATAATGGAATAAACCGAGAGTAGCTTTTAAGCGCTAATATGTTAAAACAATTATCTCATAGATTTTTTTCAAAAACTAACAAAGTGATTTACAATAGTTGATTTTATATGATTAAACTGAATTTGTTTACTCTAACAAACCTTTACAAAAAAGTAAAATTAAATACTTGATAAGTAATGATGATAAAGTCGTAAAAAAAGATCAGACCGTTTCAGTCTGACCCTTTTTTATGAATTCACTTTATTCTACATAAACGGCAGTGCCATAAGCAATAATTTCAGAGGCATTGGCCATGACACTTGATGTTTCAAACCGCATTGAAATAACGGCATTTGCCCCTTTACTTTGGGCTTTTTCTATCATTCTGTCCATTGCTTTTTGACGAGCCTCTTCCATCATTTCTGTATAGCCGCGAATTTCACCGCCGACAATTGTCTTTAAGTTGGCCATAATGTCTCTGCCGATATGTTTAGATTGAACGGTACTTCCCTGTACTAATCCATATACTTCTTTAATTTCTTTCCCTGGTACTGTATCTGCTGTTAATAGGATCATTTGAAAATTCCCCCTTATTAGGTATATCGTCAAATTAAAGCGATGAATGATTGTTTACTCGTTCAATGAGTAATACGATTTTCCTGCAAAGAGGTTTCAAATATTTTATTAGATGGTTTAAAAGCGTCTAAACAGAAGGGAAAGTTTACATGAATACGATTGCAATTTGGATATTAAAGAGCGGATAATGTATTTTATTGAGTGGAAGTGAATACTATTTTAAACATAAAGATTATCTTTAGAATAGGTTGAAATTTCAAGAGGATATTTTGCAATCTAATGATATCCCAAATGTTATAGAGTTATGATTTCTTCTAATACAGCATCAGCATTTGGTCCTTCGGCAGTAATTGAAATAAGATCTCCTTTTTTTACAATTAGAAAAAGAGACATCATTCTTACCATGTCTTTCCCATTTGCTTTCATATTATCTTTATAAAACGTAATCGTTGAAGTTACAGATTTTGAAAGTGTAATGAAATCAAATACTCTATTCGTATAAAATCCCTCTGATATTACAAAATGCTTTTCTAGCTTCATTTTAATTTCCTCCTTAAATTTTGGATAAACCATAATGTTTTAACAACTATCAAATCATCACAAACAAAGAGGTAACAAAAGACTGATTTTGAGAGAAAATAGGAGTATTTTGATTACTTTTACTATACTATAACTTGTTTACTAATTTGGATTTTTTGTAAAAAAACTTCCCACGATTATTTTTGAGAACATTTTATAAGATCTGCCAACATAAACTAAAGGTTTTTAAAATATATTTTTTCAAAGGAGGTTGAAGAAATGAATTATGAAGAAAGATGTGATAGCTGCGGAAGAGATGTTTCATACTGGGAAGCAAACCGTTTAAATGAAAAATATAGTCTTGTTTGTGGTGAATGTTATCAAGAGTTAGTCGTTAGAATTTTACCAAGTGAAAAAGAATAAAGTGTTAGTAACATAGGGATATTGAGGGGAAATGTCGTTAGGTAAAGATTACAAGGCATTTTTGGAAAAAACAATCCAACTTTATTCCTGAGTTATAAACCATTAAAGGAATTGATCATCCTTTCCTCATTTTTTCCTTACATGAAATGGTAATCATCTGCTCATACTAAAGCAAGGAGGTTACCATTTCATGAGGATTACATATATAGCGCTGCTGTTTTTATTATTTCAACAAGTTCATTTTCCAGACAGTTTAACTATAAAACAGCAGGGAAAGACTATTGATACGGTTAATCGAACTGATTTTACTATATCGCTTCCGGGTACAGAATTAATTAATGTAAACAAGTTGGACGAATTTATTGATAAGTTGGATCAAAAAATTTACCGTTTGCCTATTAATGCAAAAATTGATGACCAAGGGCAAATTATTGCGGGACAAGTAGGTTATAAGCTTGACCGTCAAGCATTTAAAGAGAAGTTTTATGAATACTTTTTCAGTAAGGGACCTTCCCTCATAGTAGTAACAGAATTACCGGTTTATCCGAAGGTAGACAGCGAACTGTTAGCTCATATTAAGGAAGAACGAATTGGTCAATATGTTACTTACTTTAATACGCGTAATAAAAATCGATCCCATAACATTTCTCTTGCTGCAAAGGCCATTGACAATTACGTTGTGTTTCCAGGAGAGGTTTTCTCTTTTAATGAAGTGGTTGGTAAGAGAACAAAAGAAAATGGTTATCTACGAGCACCTGTTATTGTGAAGGGAGAATTATCACAAGGAATTGGCGGCGGTATTTGTCAGGTGTCATCAACGCTTTTTAATGCTGTTGATAGCGCCGGAGCGGAAATTGTGGAGCGTTATTCGCACAGCAGAAGTGTTCCATATGTACCGCCTGGACGAGATGCTACAGTAAGTTGGTATGGTCCGGATTTTCGGTTTCAAAATAAATACAACCAACCGATCTTAATACGAGCAAAAGCCTTTGAAGGGAAAGTATTTATTAATATTTATTCCTCTGATGTGCTTAATTATGAGTCAAGGAAAGTTCCAAGTGCGTTAAAAAAACTGCCAAATAACAGGACATTGCAAAGGTAAAATGACGACTACACTTGAACAAAAGGAAATAAAATAGAAGAAAGAGGTGAAAAACATTCTAATGGTTTATTGCCTCTTTCTTTATTTACCTTTAATGATAATTTTTCATGTTAGAAAAGCTGTGCCCTTGGGTAATTATTATATAGATTTACTATCAAGATTAAATATATAACAGTGGAAATGCAGAGCTTTATAAAAAATGATCGCAATTCGGTTAAATAAGGATAAACGTAAAACTCAAGTGGAGGTTGATGAGAATGTTTAAAAATGAATGCATTCATCATTTTAATCATAAAGCGGAAAATCGAATAAAGAGAAAAGAGTATGCTTCAGGGTGTCAATTAGGAAAAAGAAGCAGAAAGGCAGGAATGATTCTAAAAGATCTGGGAGTGGAAATGAAAACCATAGAAAGTGAAGTAATGGGCGGAGGGGTTAAATTATTTGATAGTTAAAAAATCCCCAGCATATATCCCGCTGGGGCAAATCGCAAAAGATAACAAGATCAACACTTTATATTATGTACGAATCATGAAAAAAAGACTAAAAAACAAAAAAATGTTTAAATTGTAAAAGACATATAAAAATAAAATGAAACATATAAAATGAATGGAAGTGTATTGCTTTATTACTTATAAAAACTTATGTGAAATGTTCGTAAACCTCATTAAAAAACGAAAGAAGAGGTGGGGTTTGTGCTTTCTCAAAGAATCATTAACAAATTGCATTGACAAGGATCTGCTGCTGTTATTCTTGCCGGAAGCTTCGGTGCTTTGGCTCTTATCCGTGAGTTGGGGAAACAATCTATTCCATGTATTGTGATTGGGAAGAAGTACATTCAAACATCAAGATATGCTTCAGTTAGCCTTAAAACGAAATCAAATGATGATCTTCTACGAATTTTACTTCTGCTGCCCCAGTTAATTAAAATTCCCCTTGTTTTACTTACAGATGATGATCGTTATCTTCAACTGCTTGAGAGCAATTGGGAGCAATTAATTCTTCATTATAAAATTCCAGCTTCTTTGGAAAATAAACAGTTAACTGACAAAACAACCCTTGCAAAAATTAAAAATCAAACTCGCGTGATACTTCCGAAAACGTTTAAAAATTATAAAGAAATACCTGAAAATGGATACCCTATTATTATTAAACCGCTTATACAACAAAGTCTTGCTTCCCACTTAAACATTCAACCTAAAAAAGCTTATATTTGTTGCTCGAAAGAAGAGGTACTAAAAACAATAAAAATTTTAAATAAACTAAAATTCCCCTTTTTAATTCAGGAACTCATTCAAGGAAGTGCAGCTAAAATTTACAACGTTCTTTTATATCGTAATTCTAATGGCAGAATAATTGTTGGATTTGTATCAAAAAAGCTAAGAAGTTTTCCAATAGGATTTGGAACCGGGGCGGCACAAATTACAGAGAAAAACGATATGCTAATTGAGGAAAGCATAAAATTAATGGAGCAGACCTCTTATGTGGGGGCAGCTGAATTTGAATATAAATTTTGTAATCAAAAAAAGATATTTTATTTAATTGAAGTAAATGGTCGATTCCCTCTACAGTGCAGCCTTCTTCATAAAACCAATCCTTCTTTTATCTCTATCATCTTTCAAGATTTAATCAAGCCATCCAAAGCTTATAATCAGACATTATTTACTGAGAATATTGTTTGGATCTATTTTTAAAATGATGTGAGGGCAAATCAAGCAGAAAAGCGAAATATATTGTCTGTATACTGTAAGCTTTTATTATGGACTGTATCTTATTAACCGCATTTATAGAAAAAAGCCACCCTCTTTTTAAATGTTAAAAAGGATGGCTTTTTCTTTTGAAATTTTTTTTGTTTTTCGAATTGCATTAGGCCGAGCCATGAAAGATATCCATATAGAATAAACCCTATAGAGCCTGCAGCACTCATAATGGCAATAGCATGAAGGGAAGATACTTGTTGAAACATGATATAGGTAAAGGCAATAGCAATAAACAGAATACGGAGCACCTCTCTTAAAAACTGTAAATCTTGTCTTTCTAAAAAGTAAACAATGGAGGAGAAAGGGGTAACAAGAAATTGAAAGAAATACATACTCGCTAATAAAGGGACATACCGACCGGATTCCGTCCATTCAGAGCCAAATAGCATTGGAAATAGCCATGGCGAAAAAATTGAAAGACCGATCATAATTGGAAGTATAATAAAAAAATGTTTTAATGTTTTTAAAAACAGCTCTTTAATTTTATTAGGTGCAGTATGAAGAAGAAGGGAAACTTCTGAGAAAAAAACATTTTCAACAGACATGCCGATTAAAAATAAAGGAAGCGTTAAAATGCGCTGAGCAATAATAAAACTTCCGACTACACTTGGTCCATAAATAAACATAAGTAATATGGCTGGAATCTCTAATGAAACTTGCCTAATTAAGGCGGAAAAACTTGAATACAAGGGGAATTTTTTATATCTTAAAGCCATTTTCTTTATGTTTAAGCGATTGACTTTTTTAAAGACTACAGCATCTTCTTTTAAGATTGAAAAAACAAAGCGGCTGCTTCCGCTCATTCTTCCGAGTGCGTCCCCTAATAATAATGGAAAAGGTCCTGTTAAAAGATATCCTCCTAAAATTTGAAAGACTATCATACTCATGCTTTGAGTAATTTTTGTATGAGAAATCATTTTATAGTTTTGTTTTCGGATGGCTCAACCATTTAAAATTTGAAAGCCGCCAATTCCAAGTAAGCTGATTGGAAGCAAATATAAATAGTTTCCAAGGTCTTTAGTGGAAAAAAGTATGGAAAGTTCATTTTTAAACAATAATAATCCAATTCCAAAGATGGAAGAGGAGAAAAATAAGATAAGAAAAGAAAGAACAACTAAATTGGCGCTGTCTTCATTTTCATGTGGAAGGGTAATAGTCATTTCATATTGCAATGAACAAACCGTTAAAAGAATTGAAAGGATGGATAAGTAGATAGCTAATATTCCAAACTCTGCGGGAGTGTAAAGTCGAGTTAATAACGGGGAAGAAATTAGAAGAATGATTTGTGCTAATGAAGAACCGCTCATTAACACCATTACATTTTTAGCGAATGATTTCTTCTCTAAATATTGTCTTATTTTTAAAGCTAAGTCACCCATCGGCTGCTTCATCCTATCTTAAAAAACAGTCCTTTTAAATATTTTTATCATATGTACCGGCTTATTAATTTATTACGCTTGTTTCTTATGTCGGAGTCAACAGCATGGTTTATCTGCGTCTCGTTAAAAAGATTATAAAAATTTTAGGTGAAGGCTTTTTGTGGAATGAAATCTTACGTAGTTATTGAATGGAATAATAGAAAGGCTTATAATTTATTAAAAATAAAGGGAGTTTTTTAAAAAAGGTTTAATTAGTTGAATTTTTTATGGTTATGGTGCATAAATAGAATCAGGGCACGGTTTAAAGTTTCTTTGTTATAAATTTGAATTTTCAAATAATTTAATGTAAAATTTATTTAAATCAAACCATATTAATTGAAAGGGGATCATTTGAAATTGCCACCACATCCCAAAAGTGAGCAGAACATTTCAAAATTATATAGGAGAATGATAACTTCAAATGATGTAAAGGCATTTATGATCTTTGAAAAGTTGAACAGCAATATGAAAGTGATGCTTCGAAAAAAGCTCGGTCAAAATGGTTCAGAGCGTGCATCACATTTATTGAAAATGCTTCAAGATTGAATACTAAATAATAAGAGCTGCTAACAATAGATGTTGGCAGCCTTTTTTTGTTGATGTCAAGAATAGGAAGGTGAATAAAGGTTGAAGAAAAACTCATAAACTCTTACAATTATTGTTATAGTGTATTAGTTTTGAAAACAAAATCAAAATTTACTAACTTAGATTGGGAGACATCATGAAGAGGAAAATTCGTTCAAGTAAAACTGTTTCATTGAAAATTGCTTTAATATATATTGTAATAAGTCTTATTTGGATTTTTTTAACAGATGGACTGTTAGATAAGTTCGGCTTAATGAATAACGTTTGGATTAATATTGGAAAAGGCAGCCTTTTTGTAATTGCAAATGCCTTTCTATTATATAGATTGATTTTAAAGAATTTTAAAGGGATTGAAGATAGTGAACATCAGCTTCATACATTAATTGATGCAATGCCTGACTTTGTGAATTTCAAAGATAAACATGGCAGATGGATTAAAGCAAATAAGTTTGCACTAGAGTTGTTTGATATTAAAGGAGTTCCTTTTAAAGGGAAAAAGGACTCTGAATTAGCGAATTATACAGATTTTTATCGAGAGGCATTATTGTATTGTGAAGAATCCGATAAAGAAGTGTGGATAGAAAATAAAATGATCCGCTGTGAAGAAATTATTCCTCAGCCAGATGGAGAGGAAAAGATTTTTGATACGATAAAAGTTCCGCTTTTTCATTCCAATGGAGAACGAAAAGGTCTTGTTGTCATTGGACGAGATATTACAGATCGAAAGAAAGTAGAGAAACGTCTAGCAGAAAATGAACAGCTCTATCGTTCATTGTTTGAAAACAATGCTGATGCTGTATGTACGCTTGATTTGTATGGTTATGTGCAATCTATGAATGAAGCAGCTGAAAGACTGATAGGGTTTGATAAAGACGAGGTTATTGGTAAAGCATTTCGAGATTTTGTTGTGAAAGAAGATTTAAATAAAGTGTTGAGTCATTTTAAGCAGGCGATTCAAGCTGAGTCATTAACGACAGAATTGAGAATCATTCATAAAGAGGGACATTACGTTACATTAAGTGTGAAAGATGTCCCTATTATTATTAATAATAAACTCGAAGGAATTTTTGTGATTGCTAGAGATATTACCGATTTAAAGAAAAATGAAGAGGTTATAAGAAAATCTGATAAGCTTTCGGTTGTCGGTGAATTAGCTTCCGCTGTGGCGCATGAAATTCGAAATCCACTTACATCGTTAAAAGGGTTTCTGCAGTTATTTCAAGCTGAAAGCAGTGAAAACAAGCGATATTTTGAGATTATGTTATCAGAGATCGATCGTATTAATTTTATTGTTAGTGAATTTATGGTGTTATCAAAGCCTCAGGCAGTTTCCTACCAAGAAAAAAATATAAACTTGCTTTTAATGGATGTTATTACATTGTTAAAAACAATTGCAATTGTAAAAAGCATCGACATTTCAACAGAATTTGAAACTGATCTTCCGCATATTAAGTGTGAAGAAAATCAAATAAAACAAGTATTTATTAATTTATTGAAAAATGCTATTGAAGCTGTACCGCATGGCGGTAAAATTGATGTAAAGGTTAAATTGTTAGAGGATCAAATATTAGTTAGTTTTTGTGATAACGGCTGTGGCATTCCTAAAAAGCTTATCAAAAAACTTGGAGAGCCGTTTTATACAACAAAAGAAAAAGGGACAGGATTAGGCTTGATGGTTAGTTATAAAATTGTTGAAGAACATCAAGGGAATATTGAGATTATGAGTGAAGAGAACAAAGGAACAGTTGTTGAAGTAACCCTTCCTGTTGGGGGAGAATTTAATTTATAACGAACGGTGTAAAAAGGGAATCTTTCAAGTTTAGGAAGATTTCTTTTTTTATAAAATAGAGACCCTATCATAGTCAATAATTAACAAGAAGTAAACAACCCTGTCCTCTTATAAAGAAGAGAATGGGGTTGTTTACTAACTGTCACACTATTAAAAGAATCAGCTGTTCATAAAATACGCCGCCGCCGCACTAATTACTACCATCACAATCCCAAAAATCACTTTAAGCAGTCGTTCTTTTTGCTTTGGTGTTTCCCAGTGATTGCTCATAACGCATGCCCCCTAAATTTTACTTGCATAAAATCGAATGGAGAATGAAGTTGGCAGCTTATTATGTATGTACTTATGAAGCAATTAAAACATTGCGGCGCCATATTTTCAATGGTGTAGGCTTTTGTTCCGATTTATGCTGTTAATTCTATTATCCTCTAATCACTTCAATTTGTTAAGGTAATTTTCTGAAAATTTACAAAAAAACATTTAATTAGAATATTTTATTGACAAATGGGCGGCTGGACAATATCATAGTAAACATATAGGAATTATTAAAATTGTGAAAGGAGTTTTGACCAGTGGTTGATCTTCAAAATAAAGTGGTAATTGTAACTGGTGCTGGAAGCGGACTTGGTAAGGAAACGGCGATTGTACTTGCAAAAGCAGGAGCAAAAGTAGCGATCTGCGGACGCCGTACACATAAGCTTGCAGCTGTTGAAGAAATCATTTCAGCTTCAGGTCAAGGAGAAGTGCTTGCGGTTACGGCAGATGTCTCTGTTGAATCAGAGGTAAAAATGTTTATTCAAGCTGTATTAGAGAAGTTTGGTCGGATTGATGTGTTAATTAACAATGCGGCTGTTTTTCAACAATATGATGCTGTCGATATGTCGCTCGATACATGGAACTTTCACATTGATAATAATGTAACAAGCGTCTTTCTAATGATGAGAGAATCGCTTTCGATTATGAGGGAACAAAAGTCAGGTAAAATTATCAATATTACGTCTGGTTTAGCAAGAGAAGGGGCGGCCGGTTTTGGTGCCTACAGTGCAAGTAAGGCGGCTGTTGAATCATTAACTTATTCGGTAGATGATGAAGAATATAAAAACAGCATTGCTGCTCATGTGTTTAATCCAGGGGTAATGAAAACAGAGCTTCAGTCATTTGGTGATGATCCGACCTATGCTGCTGGCAAGCTTGCAGCATTTATTAAATCTAACATGCCGTCAAAGAAAAGACCGGTATACTTAGAAGAGATAGAGGATGAAGAAAAGGCTGTAGTAAAGTAATTTAGATAAAACATGAGAGAAGATATCAGTTTAAAAGGTATATTTAATTGTATATGACTTAAAAGAAACAGTCCAGCACCAAGTTGGGCTGTTTTTTTGAGACGGTTTTTTAAAAAAACTTTTTCAGCGCGAGCCGATTAATGAGTATACTAACATTATTTTTAGTAAAAAATGTATAGCGTAAAATTGTGGGGAAGCCCTTTATGGAAAGGGGGATTCATATTGTTTTTTATGATTCGATTTGAGGTTAGTTTTTATTAATGAAGCTTGTGTAAAACTGCTTGGCGGTAAAGTTAAGCGGTTGAAGTAGTCTTGTTGTTTCAACCGCGGCAATATTGAGTTGAGGATTAAGTGTTTGTTTCAGTTACCTTTTTAAAAAGAAGTGGTGATGTATGATGAATGCTTTTTTCAGCGACAATGCGGAGGTTTTTCCAATATTCTATAACTTCACTAGGTTGGTTATTTTCAATTGTTTGCTGAAGCCATTTTAGTTCTTCTAATAAACGAGGTGAAGAACCGATCCAAACCTTTTTATTGTCCAACTCAATATAAAAAGGTTCATCGAATGGAAATGGTAAATACACTCCTTCATCATTCGGATGACAAATAACATGCTGAAACATCGTCGCTTTTGTCCACTTTGCGTAGAACAATAAAACCCGATCACTTCTAGCGGCAGCTTTTTTTAAACGTCTTAATGCTGATTCATCGCCTAATGAAATATCGTCAATTTTTTTATCATGATTTAAATTTTCGCGAAAACTTGTTAAAAAGCCTAAACGCTGCATATAGATTTTTAATAAGTGATGAAGCCGCTCGGTATCTGCTGATTCTGTATGAGAGGGTAACGCTTCAATGTGTCCGGAAATAATCAATAAAATCACTCCTTAACTTATTGCTTCCTTATACAATTCGTTTGATTAAGAGAACTATGTCTGTAAAACGAATGATGAAATCGTAATGTAATTGGAATGTAATTAAATCGTTAAAAAGAAGGGAATATTAACTAAAAAAAGAAGCTATCACCTATGTGTGATTGCCTCTTCATTATTTATTCACTTAGAAACATTGGAATGATTTTATTCTCTTTAAATCTACTCCATAATAAACCCACATGAAGCCGGTCCAACGATATCCTGAAACAGATCTTCGCCCAACATATGTTGGATAAAACCAAAACGATTCCCATCCCTGCATCCATACATACGTATAGCGGTGGAGACAGCCAGAAATGGCGCCGGGATCAACGGCCATCAAACCAGCAGACGATTGTTGTGGTGTAAAGTTAGGTGGAGGAGATGTAGGGGCACCACTTTGATGTGAACTTGAACCGCTGTTATAAGGTGGAGAAGAAGGATGGCCATGTCCTCCATGGGAAGGTGGAAACGGTGGAAAAAAAGGTCGATAAAAATACACACTTTTCACTCCTTATTTATAAGTCTATTTATTATATGTCGGCCTTTTAAAAGGAGTTCTTATGAGGAACCTTTATGGATAAGCACATATCATTTCGAACGCTCATATAAATATTTGTATTGGTAATTTAAGACCAATTTATTCGACAAAAAGAAGGGACACATCTTTTTATGTCGAATAATATTTAGTTAGGATGTTAATTTGATTAAATGGAGGTTGTTATATGGAAAACATAACAAATACTTGGTACTGTCATGACTGTTTTCAAGATTTTGAGCAGCATGAAAGCGTAATCAGCATTGCTGAAATGAATTCAGTATTTTGTAAAAAGTGTGGAAATGACTATCCGCGCGAATGGAGGAAAACGCTAATATATCAAAGCCCAGAATAAGGAGCCGATTATGAGCAAAGCAGATGCCTTGTTAAAAAAATCCCCTATAATCCCGAGAAGGTTTGAGAGAGAGTAATAACTATTTCTTATAAAACCTTCCCGGGATTATTTTTTTATTTCCATTGTCTGTATAGGGGCGATGTTTTAATGAAAAGTTTTTAGGGTATTGTTAAAAGTTAAACAAGTTGAATAGATTTTGGCAATTATCAGCATCTTAAAAGTATTGATTACATTATTTTCTAGGAGAGGGTTATGTTATGAGTTATCATCATTTTCCTTCAAAGCAAGGGCTGTATGATCCACAGTATGAGCATGATGCATGCGGAATTGGCTTTATAGCGAATATAAAGGGAAAAAGATCCCATGAAATGGTGCAGTTGGCTGTTAAGATTCTTTGTAACCTTGAACATCGTGGTGCCCAGGGAGCAGATATGCATACTGGAGATGGGGCTGGTATTATGACCCAGATTCCACACTCCTTTTTTAAGCGCGAGTGCGAAAAAGAGAATATTAACCTTCCTAACGAGGGGAATTATGGTGTTGGTATGCTGTTTCTTTCACCAGATCGAGAAGTAAGAAAAAAGAGTCAAAAAAAGTTAACTGAAATTATTGAAGAGGAAGGACAAACATTGCTCGGCTGGCGCACAGTTCCGACAAATGATTCGTTTGTTGGAGAAGAGGCAAGAAAGAGTAAACCTTTTGTCCGTCAAGTTTTTATTGCCCCTAATGCAGCTATAACCGACCAAATGGACTTTGAACGAAAATTATATGTGATTAGAAAAAGAGCTGAAAAAGAGATACGAGATGCTGAGAAAAGTGACTATTTTTATTTTGCCAGTCTTTCAACACGAACAATTGTCTATAAAGGAATGCTCATCCCAGAGCAGCTGGATACATTTTATATCGAACTAAATAATCCTGATTTTAAAACATCATTTGCGCTTGTGCATTCCCGCTTTAGCACGAATACATTTCCAAGTTGGGAGCGGGCTCATCCAAATCGTTATGTTATTCATAACGGGGAGTTTAATACATTAAAAGGAAATGTAAATTGGATGCGGGCTCGAGAAGTCTTATGTGAATCAGATGCTTTTAAAGGTGATCATCATAAAGTGCTTCCTGTTATTGATGAGGAAGGAAGCGACTCTTCTATGTTTGACAACTGTTTTGAATTTCTTAGACTCTCAGGCCGTTCGCTGGCGCATACTGCAATGATGATGATCCCTGAGCCATGGGCCCATGATGAAAGCATGAGCGAAAAAAAGCGTGCTTTTTATGAATATCACAGCTGTTTAATGGAACCGTGGGATGGTCCGGCTGCAGTTGTTTTTACAGATGGGAAACAAGTTGGTGCTTGCCTAGATCGCAATGGACTTCGACCTGCACGCTATTATGTAACAAAAGATGACAATATTGTACTCGCTTCAGAAGTAGGGGTGCTTGATATTCCGCCTGAAGAAGTCTTGTATAAAGAACGTCTTCATCCTGGAAAAATGCTGCTCGTTGACTTTGATGAAGGAAGAATTATCCCAGATGAAGAAATTAAACGTCGTATTACGAGAGAACACCCTTATAAAGAGTGGCTTTCTGAAAATCTAATAACACTGGATGATTTAGCGGGAAAAGAAGCAGCTTCTTCCTCTGAACTAGAGCCGTGTAATAAACAGCAGCTTGCGTTTGGATATACAAATGAAATACTTAATAAAATATTAAAGCCTATGGTAACAGATGGCGTTGATCCTGTTGGTTCGATGGGGAATGATACGCCGCTTGCTGTTTTATCAAAAAAACCACAGCTTCTATACAATTATTTCAAGCAATTATTTGCACAAGTTACAAATCCGCCTATTGATGCAATTCGTGAAGAGATTATTATTGATATCGGTACGACAATTGGAGCGGAGGGGAATCTAGTTCACCCTACACCGGAAAGCTGTCGGAAAATCCGTTTAAAAACACCACTATTAAATGATAAACAATTTATGCAGCTTGCTCATCATTCAATGGACGATTTTAAAGTGAAAACGCTATCCCTTCTTTTTGATGCGAAAAATCGAGAATTAAACTATGAAAAACTTCTGAATAATTTATTTAAACAAGCAGATGAAGCGATGGATGAAGGTGTCTCCTTGCTTGTTTTATCAGATCGTGGAGTAAATGAAAATGAAGCTGCCATTCCTGCATTTCTTGCTGTATCTGGACTTCATCATTATTTGATTCGAAAAGGCACGCGCACGAAAGTTAGTTTAATTGTTGAGTCAGGAGAACCTCGTGAAGTTCATCATTTCGCATGTTTACTCGGTTATGGCGCAGAAGCGATCTATCCGTATCTTGCATTGCAAACATTTAAAGGAATGATTGAAAATGGAGATCTCCGTAATGTGGAATATGAGGAAGCGGTAGGGCGATATATTAAGGCAAGCACAAAAGGGATTGTGAAAGTTCTTTCTAAAATGGGGATATCAACGATTCAAAGCTACCGCGGCGCACAAATTTTTGAAGCAATTGGTATTCAACAATCAGTAGTTGATCAATACTTTTCTAGAACGGCATCCCGTTTAGGTGGAATTGATCTTAATATGATTTTTGAAGAAGTAAAAATTCGTCATAAACGTGCTTTTTCTACTGAGGATGCAGCATTAGATGCAGGTGATGAATTTCAATGGAGAAGAGATGGAGAAGATCATCAATATAATCCTCACACAATTCATCTTCTTCAAAATGCATGCCGAACGGGTGACTATAAACTGTATAAAATGTATTCGGAAATGTTAAATGACCATAATCGAAATTTGCAAACACTTCGAGGGCTGCTTTCTTTTAAAAAAGACCGCAAGCCTGTTCCAATTGAAGAAGTTGAGCCGGTGGAAGCTATTTTTAAGCGCTTTAAAACAGGAGCGATGTCTTACGGTTCAATTAGTGAAGAAGCACATGAAAGCTTAGCAATCGCGATGAACCGCATTGGCGGAAAAAGTAATTCCGGTGAAGGTGGGGAAAAACATGAACGCTTTACCCCTGATCCAAATGGAGATATACGCAGAAGTGCCATTAAGCAAGTAGCATCTGGAAGGTTTGGTGTTTCAAGTCATTACTTAGTAAATGCAGAAGAAATTCAAATAAAAATTGCTCAAGGGGCAAAACCAGGTGAGGGTGGTCATTTACCGGGTAAGAAGGTTTATCCTTGGGTTGCTGAAGTAAGAGGATCGACCCCTGGTGTTGGTTTAATTTCACCACCACCACACCATGATATATATTCAATTGAAGATTTAGCTGAATTAATCTTTAATTTAAAAAATGCCAATCCGGAAGCGCGAGTAAGTGTAAAGCTTGTTTCAGAAGTAGGAGTCGGTACGGTTGCAACTGGTGTAGCAAAAGGCCGGGCAGATCTTGTGCTTATAAGTGGCTATGACGGCGGGACAGGAGCGGCTCCTCGGACAAGTATTAAACATACAGGATTACCGTGGGAGATTGGACTTGCTGAAACTCATCAAACGCTGTTATTAAATCAGCTACGTGATCGCATTGTCGTAGAAGCAGATGGGAAAATGATGACGGGAAGAGATGTTATTGTGGCAGCCCTTCTTGGAGCGGAGGAATATGGGTTTTCAACAGCACCTCTTGTTGTATTAGGTTGTATTTACATGCGTGTTTGTCACCTTGATACATGTCCGGTCGGTGTAGCGACACAAAATCCGGAGCTTCGTAAAAAATTTACAGGAAAACCTGAACATGTTGTCAATTTTATGAGGTTTATTGCTGAAGAAGTACGAGAAATGATGGCCGAACTCGGATTTCGTACATTTAATGAAATGATTGGTTGTACAGAAGTTCTTGAGGCGAATAAGGCAGTAAACCATTGGAAAGCGAAAGGAGTCGATTTATCACCGCTCCTTTATAAACCAAATGTTCCAGACCGTGTAGGTCGTTACAAAACACAAGATCAATATCATGGTATTGAAAAAACGCTTGATATGCAGGAGCTTATTCCGCTATGTGAACAAGCATTAGAAAATCAAGAGCGTGTTGAAGCTGCTCTGCCGATTTTAAATATTAACCGAGCAACGGGAACAATTCTTGGCAGTGAAATTTCAAAACGATACGGTCTTCAAGGACTTCCTGAAGATACAATTCGTCTCAAGTTTTCTGGATCTGCAGGTCAAAGCTTTGGTGCGTTTATTCCAAATGGAATGACGATGATGCTTGAAGGAGACGGTAATGATTACGTTGGGAAAGGGCTGTCAGGCGGGAAAGTTATTGTTTATCCGCCGCGTCAATCCACATTTGTCCCAGAGGAAAATATTATTATCGGTAATGTTGCTTTTTATGGAGCGACTTCAGGTGAAGGGTATATTCGCGGTATGGCTGGAGAACGTTTTTGTGTTCGAAATAGCGGCGCGAAAGTTGTTGTAGAAGGTGTGGGTGATCATGGCTGTGAATATATGACAGGTGGTCGTGTTGTTGTCCTTGGTCCAACAGGGAGAAACTTTGGTGCTGGGATGTCCGGCGGTATTGCGTATGTGTTATGTGAGCAAAATGAAGATTTTCAAGCAAATATTAATCAAGAAATGGTAATTCTTGAGCCGCTCTCTGATGAAGAAGAAATAAGTGAAGTAAAAGAAATGATTGAAAAGCATGTGCTTTATACAAAAAGTACGCATGCAAAACGGATTTTAGCGAATTGGGAGATTATGCTTTCAAAGTTTATTCGTATTATTCCAAAAGATTTCTTAGAAATGAAACGATCGATCGAACGGCTGCAAGCGCGCGGGATGAATCGAAAAGAAGCGGCAATGATGGCTTTTGAAGAAAGTAAAAAAGCGGTTATGGCGAAAAAATAGAGGAGGGGATCTAGTGGGAAAGCCAACCGGTTTTATGGAGCACGGTCGTGAAACAAGTCCAGAGCGTGATCCAAAAGAGAGAATTCATGATTGGAAAGATTATACTCTTCCGTTAGCTGAAGAAAAGCTGAAGGAGCAGGGGGCCCGCTGTATGGACTGCGGCATTCCAACCTGTCATACAGGTTCGATTATTAATGGAATGACATCAGGGTGTCCTGTTTATCACCTTATACCAGAATGGAATGACCTTGTTTATCAAGATCAATGGAAAGAAGCGCTGCAGCGAGAACTGAAAATGAATAACTTCCCGGAGTTTACAGGATATGCTTGCCCTGCTCCTTGTGAAGGAGCTTGTGTCCTTGGGATTAATGAACCACCTGTTGCGATTCGTACCATTGAACGCTCCATTATTGAAAAGGGCTTTGAAGAAGGCTGGGTTCTCCCAAAGCCGCCAAAAGTAAGAACAGGGAAATCGGTAGCTGTGGTAGGTTCAGGGCCTGCAGGGCTTGCTTGTGCAGATCAGCTTAATAAGGTTGGCCATAAGGTAACGGTCTTTGAACGCCATGATAGAATTGGCGGACTGTTAACATATGGCATTCCAGAAATGAAGCTTCCTTATGAAATTGTCAAAAGACGTGTTGATGTATTAGAAAAAGAAGGAATCTCGTTTGTAACAAATACAGAAATTGGTAGGGATTATCCGTTTAAAAAGCTTCAGGAAGAATTTGATGCTGTTGTTCTTTGTGGTGGAGCTGCAAAACCCCGAGAGATGCCGATTGAAGGAAGAGAGCTAAAAGGTATTCATTTTGCAATGGAGTTTTTACATGCTAATACAAAAAGTTTGCTCGATTCAAATCTTGAAGATGGAAACTATATTTCTGCAGAAGGAAAAGATGTTATTGTGATTGGGGGAGGGGATACAGGAACAGATTGTGTCGCGACGTCAGTACGACATGGCTGCAAAAGCTTAGTACAATTTGATATTTATGAAAAAAAATCAGAAACACGTGAAGAAGATAACCCATGGCCGCAGTGGCCGGTCGTCTACCGTTTAGAATATGGTCATAAAGAAGCAAAAGCTGTTTTCGGTGAAGATCCAAGGGCATTTGCTGTGATGACAACAAAGTTTGTTGGTGATGAAAACGGACATGTCAAAGAAGTTCATACGATTGATGTGGAGTTAATTGTTGATGAAGATGGGAAACGGTTTCGTCGGGAGATTCCTGGAACTGAAAAGGTATGGCCTGTACAACTCGTTCTGATCGCCATCGGGTTTGTCGGTCCTGAACAGCGTTTAATTGAAGAGGGAAGCATTGAAACGGATGGACGTTCGAATGTGAAAGCAGCGTATAATAACTTTCAAACAAATATAGAAGGAGTATTTGCAGCAGGTGATATGCGCCGCGGTCAAAGTTTAATTGTTTGGGCAATTAATGAAGGTAGAGGAGCGGCAAGAGAATGTGATCGCTACTTAATGGGCGAAACTAGTTTGCCATAACGTATAAAGATAAAAGAGGTTCACTGGTATGATGCCGTCTACCAGTGAACCTCTTTTGTTTTGCATGACGTTAATTTATTTTTTGTGATTTTCTTGATCGATATTTGGATATTCGTGTTCGTAATTAATAAATTCATGTTCTTGATAGGCTGCCATAATACCGTGGTAGCTTATATCTAGTCCAATTTCTTCTTCTTCTTCTTTTGCTCGAACAGGGATGATCAGCTGGATAAGTTTAAGACCTACCCATGTTAATGCGAAGCCCCATACGCAAAATACAACTAATCCTAGAGCTTGTACACTTAACAGCTGCCAGCCGCCGCCGTGGAACAGTCCTCCATCGGTTGCAAATAATCCTACTGCAAGTGTTCCCCATATACCAGAAGCAGCATGAACAGGGAAAGCACCAACCGGATCATCAATGCGTTTTGCTTCTAACCAGTTTGTTGCCGCAATCATTAATAAACCAGAAACAGCTCCAATGAGAATGGCGGCTTGGTCGCTTACAAAAGCACAGCCTGCTGTAATACCAACTAAGCCGGCTAGTGAACCGTTAATAACAGAAGGGGCGTCTGAACGGTTATAGCGAAATAAGGTATAAAGTAATGCTGCTGCTCCGCCTGAAGCTGCTGATAACATTGTTACAATCGCTATATGGCCAATTCGAACATCTGTTGCACTTAAGGTACTTCCCGCATTAAAACCAAACCAACCGAACCATAGTAAGAAGGCACCAACTGAAGCAAGAGGAAGGTTACTTGGTAAAGCAATCGTACTTGTTCCTGTCGCTGTAAATTTTCCTTTTCTTGGACCAATAAACATAGCGGCAGCAAGAGCTGAAAAACCTCCTAATGCATGAATAACGGCAGAACCAGCAAAATCAAGCATACCAAGCTTCGCTAACCAACCGCCTCCCCATATCCAATGACCGGCAATTGGATAAATCAATGCTGTCATTAAAATAATATAAAGCAGATAAGCGCGGAAGTTAATACGTTCTGCAACAGCTCCAGACACAATGGAGATAACCGCGATAACAAATGCGGCTTGAAACAGCCAAAATGTTTCTAAGGAAATAGAAAAATCTAAGTGAGAAAGGTCTCCTTTAATCGTAAAACCTGTTGTTCCGATTAATCCGAGCATGTCAGCGCCATACATCAAACCAAAACCTATCACATAAAAGCAAAGTGTTCCAAGTGTAATATCTGCGAAAACTTTCATAATAATATTCACATTGTTTTTATGTCGAACGAATCCTGCCTCTAATAAGGCAAAACCGCCTTCCATGAGAAGGATCATCGCAGCAGTTAACACTACCCAAATGGTATCTAATCCTGTATTTAGTAATTCAATGGTCATTCTTGCAGTTCCTCCATTTCTCTAAGCTGTTTCAGTTCATCGATGACAGCGTTTGATAAAACAATTTCGTTTTCTGATAAATTGGTACGCAGTGTCGTTAAAATGTGATCGAGTTCAGTAATACGCTGTTTTATTTTTTCAATTAGTTTTAGACGTTCTTTAACATGGACAATGTATTCAACTGCTTGATGATGACTTGCAGGACGACCGGTGAAAAACTTCCGTAAAGGGGACATTGATTGATATAGAGCTTCTTCAGCACTCTTTTTTTGTTGGTATTTATTAATTTTTTGTTTAATGTGTTCGATTTCCTGCTCTTTTTGCTGTTTAATCCTTTCGAGCATTTCAATTAATGTTTCGGAAGGGATTTGTAAAAAAAGGTTATGATAAAGTTCATCAACGATTTTCATGTTATATCTCCTAACATAGAAAGTGACTTTTGTTCTGATTATATGTATAATTTTATTTTTCGTCAATAGTATTAAAAGAATTCATTTAATTATTTTAGTATTAAAATCTGGCAATTCGAAAAAATGTGTAAGTTCATCTAACGTATATATGGAAGCGATGGCATTTTTTAGATAAACTAATAAAAACCATTCTACATAAAGATTTTTGAAGGATAAAATTGTAATCTCATTTTTTATGTGAGAACAAATCTTATTAAAGCAGTATTTCACATAAAACTTTTCAATAAAAAGTGTATATTTATTTTTGTTAAGGAATATTCTTCTTCATAAAAACCCTTCTTAGTTTATTTACACACCTTTTTAAATTGTAAAAATTATTCATATCTTTTCTAGTAAACCTTTTCGATTTCCTTAATGTGTTTCTCGATTAATTTTTTAAAATGATTAATTTGTTTTTGTAGAGAAGGTCTCCTTAGAGTGGTCTTCGTTTTGTGTCCGAACTATCGGCATATGTTTATAGTCATTGTTTTAAGCAAAAGCCGCGTTTATTTATATTTGGAGCGGGTCGGGATGCAGTAACGCTCGCTAAATTTTCCTCGCAAATAGGGTTTGCTGCTTCATTTTTTCAAGGAGGTATGAGACCACCTATTTTGTTTTCCTCTCTGTTTTTTCCATTGATTATGAAGCTTGAAAGAGATAGAGGAGCTAGAGAGCTTCTGAAACAAAACGTTCAAACAGATGGGCTGACAATTGAATTTAACAGGGGGAGAGATTGTTATGAGATTGACACAAAGGAAGAGTATGAATGGATAAAGGAAGTAGAGAAAATATAGCAGGTGAAAAGAAGCTTCAGCTGTCAACGCGTGTTTGGACGCCTTCTACTCTTGAAGAAGCATGGGAAAGAAAACAGCAGTTTGGCAGCAATTCTTGTTTTGTTTCTGGTGGTACACTTTTACAAGTTCAGCAAGAACAAGGCGGTGAGTATCCTCCCCATTTAATTAGTTTAGAGAGAGTTCAAGAGTTAAAAGGGATTTATAAAAAACTTGATGGAAGTCGACCAGTCCTATCTATTGGAGCACTTACGACAATAGCGGTATGTCGAAATGATCCTTTTATTATGGAGAAATGGATGGTGTTAGCGGAGGCAGCAAGGACAATCGCGGCCTCTGCTGTTCGTAACCGGGCGACGATTGGGGGAAATGTTTCAAACGGATTTGGTGATATGATCCCAGTCCTGTTGGCAGTCGATGCAGATGGATGCTGGTTTGATGGAAAGAACTTTAAAATAGAAAAGATATCAAAATGGCTGAAAAGGAATACAGCAAAAACAGAGGAGCTGCTTTTAACAGAACTTCTTTTACCTGATCCTCCAATCATGAATCAGTCAATTAGTTTTTATAAAAAGGTTGGGTGCAGAGAAGTTTTTACTTCTTCACTCGTTACGATTTCCGGTTATTGTGGTAAAAATAAAGCGGGAGAAGTTGAGATCGTTCGATTAGCTGTTGGCGGAGATGAAACTGTGCCTCAGCGATTAACCAGCTGTGAGAAGCTGCTAAAGGGGCGCATGCTTACTGAAGAACATTTAAAAAAGGTGTACTTAAAAATAGTAGAGGAAGTCCAGCTTACTGAAAATATTTTTGCTTCAGAAGATTATCGGAAATGGACAGCAGCGAACGCTATTTTTTCAGAACTTACTAAATTGATAGAATAGCAAATATGTACATTCACTTTAATTATTTGACATTGAAACAAAATGTCTACCAATTATGTTGAAGTTATAGTGAAAAGTAAGATGGAAACAGGAACAAATCAAGATGGAAAGATATTAGCTCACAAAGTAGATATGATTGCGGATACGGGGGCATATGCTACATTAGGTCCTGCTGTATTAGATTTTGCGGTCGAGCATGCACATGGGCCGTTTCAGAATAAGATTCTTGAAAAAGCTGCGCAATTAACTGGGATTCCACAGAATAACCTATTCCCTAGTCATCAAGGTATATGGGAAGGTGGGGGTGCAAAAGCTGCACAGTTGAAGTGGAAGTAGATTTAGTAACTGGAATGGTAAAAGTAACATTCGAGCTGTTCAGCGAATGACTGGGACTAAAAAGGAGAGAAGGTCAGATGAGGCTTTCAATTAATGAGCTTAATAGGATGACCGCTGGTTCTTTTGTTGAAAAGCTTGGCTCTGTTTTTGAAAATTCCCCTTGGGTTGCCGAAAGAACATATCAAAAAAAACCGTTTCAATCACAAACACACCTCTATGAAACAATGGTAGAGATTGTTCAAAATGCTGGAGAAGCACTGCAGTTAAGACTTCTTCGTTCTCATCCTGATTTAGGCACAAAATTAAAAATATCTGCTGTTTCAACAAGAGAGCAATCAGGGGCGGGTCTTGATCAACTTTCTGAAGAGGAGTATAACCAGTTTGCCCATTTAAATACATTGTACCTTAATAAATTTCACTTTCCTTTCATAATGGCAGTGAAAGGTCAAAGTAAACAAGCAATCTTAACTGCAATGAAAAAGCGAATAAATAAACCATATAAAGTTGAGTATGACACAGCGTTATGGGAAGTGTATAAGATTGCCTGTTTTCGTTTAGACGACATTTTCTTATAGGGAGTGGTGGGAAATGGAGAGAACAATGTATTACGGAAAGGGTGATGTATGGGTGTACCGTACTTATGCAGCACCTCTTCAAGGAGTGAGGAAAATTCCTGAATCCGCTTTTACAGGTCGCAGTAATATTATCTTTGGAATGAACATTAAGGTTGCAGTGGAAGGGGAAGAATTTTTACCGTCTTATACAGAAGGAGACAATACAAAGCTTATAGCAACAGATTCTATGAAAAACTTTATTCTCCGTCATGCCGGGCAATATGATGGCTCAACATTGGAAGGATTTCTTGAATTTGTGAGCTGCCGTTTTCTTAAAACCTATTCACAAATGAAAGGAATTCGTATTTCAGGTCAACAAATTCCGTTTGATGAGCTGCCGGTTTTAAATGAAAAAGATCCTGTTCCGAGTTCTCTTGTTTTTCGTTATTCATTAAATGAACAGGCGTGTGCTGCTATGGAAGTGAAACGGTTAAAAAATGAACTTGCGATTATTGATCACTCCAGCAGTATTAAAGGGTTAAAGCTTATTAAGGTAAGGGGCAGTTCATTTGTTGGCTATGTGAAAGATGATTATACAACCCTTCCTGAAGCATATGATCGTCCGCTTTATATTTTTTTAGATATTTCTTGGGTTTATGAAAAGGTGGATGATGCATCAGGTGAAAAGCCAGAACAGTATGTTGCGGCAGAACAAATTCGAGATATTGCGTATACCGTGTTTCATGAACAAAATTCTCCTTCCATTCAAAATTTAATTTATCATATTGGTCTTCGCATTCTAGAAAGGTTTCCTCAATTAAAAGAAGTATATTTTGAATCAAATAACCGCACATGGGAAACCGTGCTTGATGATATACCGGTTTCAACGAAAGGAAAGGTGTTTACAGAACCGCGGCCGCCTTATGGATTTCAAGGTTTTTCAATGACGAAAAAAGATCTTGAAAATAAAGGAGAAATAGAGAAATGACCGATTGTTTAACGACACATGTTCTTGACTTAAGCTGTGGAAAACCTGCACATGGAGTAGAGATTGAACTTTGGAAGATTAATGCAAGCGGTTCGTTTCAATTTATTGAAAAAGCGATTACAAATGAAGATGGACGAGTCGATCAGCCGCTTTTGTGCGGGATTGATATGAAAGCTGGCTGTTATGAACTGCGATTTTTTATTGGTAACTATTATCGTAAGCAAGGTCATAAAATGGAGGAGCCTGTTTTTTTAGATTGTGTTCCGGTTCGATTTGGTATCTCTCATTCGATTTCTCACTATCATGTTCCATTGTTAATCTCGCCTGGCGGGTACAGTACATACCGAGGCAGTTAAAGGAGTGTTGTATGAAGATTGATCAATGGGTTAGAAACGGTCGTGTTTTTACTGAGCAGGGATTTCAAGAAGCGGATATTGGAATATATGAGGGGAAAATAGCTGCCTTAAGTTTACGAAACAAAAACAGCACGTTTCAAGAAAAAGACGTTACAACAATCGATGCTGACGGATGTCTTGTTGTTCCTGGTTTTATTGATTCACATGTTCACTTTAATGATCCAGGTCGAACAGAATGGGAAGGATTTGAGACAGGAAGTCGTGCTGCGGCAATGGGAGGGACAACGACTGTTCTGGATATGCCGCTTAACTGTAAGCCTGCTGTTACAAATTACAAAAGTTTAAAAAATAAAAAACAGCATATTGCTTCACAATCTTTTATTGATTATGCGCTTTGGGGTGGGTTAACAGGCGATCATCTTTATAACAATGAAGCGCATGAAGAGATGAAACAAGAAATTATTGGTTGGAAAGCGTTTATGAGTGAGAGTGGGATCGGTGATTTTCAAAAAGTTTCTCCTCGTCAATTAGCTCATGCAATGAAAGTAGCTAAAAACCAAAACAAAGTACTTGCTCTTCATGCGGAATGGGACGAACAAATTAACCGTTTAACAGCTTTCCATAAACAAGCAGCACTTAATGACCGAGCCGCTTTTTTAGCAAGCCGTCCGATAGAAGCGGAAGAAAAAGCGGTGAGATATGCTCTAGATCTTGCTGCGAAATACGGAACAAAACTTCATATCGTTCATGTTAGTTCGAAAAAAGTCATTACACTAATTCAAGAAGCAAAACAAAGCGGAGTGAATGTTACTGCTGAAATATGTCCGCATTATCTTACGTTTTCTAAAGGAGATTTTTTAAAACAAGGCGCAATTTTAAAATGTGCTCCTCCACTTCGTTCAAAAGAAGATGTAGAGGGGCTGTGGGAGTGTATCTATAATGGTTGGATTGATACAGTTGGTTCTGATCATTCACCATGTTTATGGTCGATGAAAGATGTTTCTTCAATTTGGGATGCATGGGGAGGAATTCAAGGTGTACAGTATACATGGCTTGCCCTTATTGATGGAGCAATTAAACGAAAAATAGATCTTCAAAAAATTATCCCGCTCGGCACCTCTCGACCAGCTCAGCGTTTTGATCTTGCTGCAGTGAAGGGACAAATTAGCCTAGGAATGGATGCTGATCTTGTCCTTCTAAATACAAATGAATCTACATATGTCAATAAAGAAACAATCGCTTTTCGCAATCGTTATTCACCGTATGAGGGATTTACATTTCAACTTAAAATAAAAAAGACCATTTTGCGCGGACAAATCATTTACGATGAACAAAAAGGGATGGCGACAGATAAATATGGCTGCTGCGTCAAATGATCGGGGGGGATCTGTATGGAGAGAAAGATAGATACTATTCAAGAAGCAATTGACTGGTTAAGTCAGTACGGGGAACAGTTTGATGGAGGAGTGACAAGGCTTCTTTATTCAAATGCTTGGCAAAAAGCACAAGAAGCTTTGAGGAGTTGGATGGATTCTCTTGATATTAAAACCTATTATGATAAAATTGGAAATTTATTTGGAAAACTTTCTTCTGAGGATGAAAATGCTGGAGTTATTTTAGTAGGTTCTCATATTGATACAGTGAAACAGGGCGGGAAATATGATGGTGCTTATGGAATTGTGGCAGGTATTTTAGCATTGAATGTTTTAAAACAAAAGTATGGCTCCCCTAAGCGGCATATTGAGGTTGTTTCATTATGTGAGGAAGAGGGCAGCCGCTTTCCAATTGCCTGCTGGGGGTCGGGGATGTTGACGGGGGTGCTCACGTACAAGGATATCAGGGGTTTAAAAGATTCAGAGGGAGTTATGTTTGAAGAGGCAATGAACGATGCTGGATTTTCACTTACTGATAGATCTTATAACATCCGAAGCGATATTGAAGGTTTTATTGAACTTCATATTGAACAAGGACAGGTACTTGAAAAACTTCAAAAGCCAATCGGCATAGTGCAAGCAATTGTTGGGCAGCGGCGATTTCAAATTACGGTTTGTGGAGAATCCAACCATGCAGGTACAACACCAATGAATTGGAGAAAAGATCCCGTGCACGGTGCTGTAGAGATGATTCATAAACTACTTGCATCTGTTGACCATTATGACGAAAACCTTGTGACAACGGTTGGGCAAATTGAAGTAAAACCGAATGTTTCTAATGTGATTGCTGATTCTGTTGTATTTACAGTAGATGTCCGACATCCAAACGAAAAGGTGTTGAATATTTTTTGTGAAAGCTTTCTTCAGAATTTTAAACAAATTGCTTATGAGTTAAATGTAGAGATGACTTCTCACTTATGGCATGAAGTATGTTCTGCTGAAATGGATGATCATTTTACGAAAGTGTTAAAAAATGTTTGTAAAAAAAGGCAAATTTCTTATCATGTCATGAACAGCGGCGCTGGTCATGATGCACAGCTGTTTGCCTCGTTTTGTCCTACCGCTCTTTTATTCGTTCCAAGTCAGGGCGGGATCAGTCATTCTTCTTTAGAATATACAGCACCTGCTCATTTAGAAACAGGACTTCATGTACTTATTGATACGTTATATGAATTAGCTTACTAAGTGAGGGAGGGGAAGGACGATGAATCGAGATAAAGAAAAACTTATAAATTGGATTGAAACACATCAAGAAGAGATGATTCAGTTTTTACAAGAGATTGTGCAAATTCCTTCTGATAATCCGGACGGTGATTGTGTTCCGATTGCTCACTTTATTTATGAAAAACTTCGTCAATTTGGATTTGAGCAGGTTTCGTTTTTAGAAGTGGACCAAGAACAGGTAAAAGCAGCAGGAATGAAAAGCCTTGTAAATCTAGTAAGTTCTTCTGTGTTTGGAGATGGTACAGGAAAGACAATTGTATTAAATGCGCATGGTGATGTTGTACCACCGGGGCTTGGCTGGACGTTTAATCCATATGGGGGAGAACTTAGCGCTGGAAAAATGTACGGGCGGGGTGCAGCTGTTTCAAAATCTGATATTGCAGCTTATACGTTTGCGCTGCTCGCTTTAAAAAAGTTGAAAATGAAAGAAGAGCTAAACGGTCAGGTTGATTTAGCATTTACATTTGATGAAGAAACAGGAGGAGAGCTCGGTCCAAAATGGCTTCTTGACAAAAACTATATTTCTCCTGACTTAGCGATTGCGGCAGGATTTACTCATTCAATTGTTAATGCACATAACGGCTGTTTACATCTTGAAATAAAGATTACCGGTAAATCAGCTCATGCTGCTCTTCCTAATACGGGAGCTGATGCGATTGCGGCAGGCGCTAACATACTTCAAGCACTGTACAAATATCGGAAAACGCTCGAGTTTAAAAAGTCCGAAACCCTAGGAATAGATTATCCTACTCTTGTTGTTGGGCTGATTTCAGGGGGGATTAACACAAATGTTGTGCCTGATTCCTGTACAATCCGACTTGATCGCCGTTTAATACCTGAAGAAGCTGTACATGAAGTGGAGGAGGAAATAAAAAAGATCGTTCATCATGCTGCTCATTCAATAGATGGAATAAAAGCAGAGGTCAACAGGATTTTATATGCTGAAAGCTTTGGGCCTGTTCCGACAGATTCACAGTTAATAAACGTTCTTTCTGCTAATTGGAGGTCTGTACTGAAAAGGAAGGAAGAGCCGCGTGTGAATGGTGTGCCTCTTTATGCAGATGCCCGTCACTTCTATGCAAAAGGAATTCCAACCGTTATGTTTGGAGCAGGTCCCCGCACACTTGAAGAAGCAAATGGACATCGTGCCGATGAAAATATTCGAATTACGGATTTAATTTCAGCCGCGAAAATTACCGCCTGCACGCTGTATGACTTTCTCACTCTAAAAAAATAAATTAATAAAAATATACACCGAGTCAAAAAAAGGATTTTCCTGCTAGGATATCGAATCTTTCCAAATGACAAGCGTATAAAGAAATGGTACGCTGTCATAGCTACATAAATTAAAAAGATGAGGTGTTTAATATGAATAAGACAGAATTAGTAAATGCAGTAGCTGAAAGAGCGGAATTAAGCAAAAAGGATGCGGCTACAGCGGTTGATGCATTGCTTGAAACCATTTCTAAAACGTTAGCTGCAGAAGAGAAGATTCAGCTTATTGGCTTTGGAACATTTGAAGTGCGTGAACGCGCAGCTCGTACAGGTCGTAATCCGCAAACAGGTGAAGAAATGCAGATTGCAGCTTCAAAAGTACCAGCTTTTAAACCTGGCAAGGAATTAAAAGAAGCAGTTAAATAAAGGATTTAAAAAATCTCTAGGAATTTTTCCTAGAGATTTTTTGTGACACCTGTTTTTCTTGCTGCATTTTCACGATCAGTTCATCTAATTGCTGACTAAGGCTGATCACTTCTTCATCAATAAAGCTTCCTATTTCTCCAGCCCGATTTATCATCTGTGTACGTAAGTTTTCAATTTGCTGTAGTAACTTCATGTTTACTCCTTATGTTGTCTTCTCATGCACGTAATTATCATTATAGCGTAGATAAGGGGGGTAAATTTGTCGAAAAGTGCGTGGGTTATTTTGTAAACTATTTGTTTAGTGGTTTTATGTTAAAGAGATAAGATAGGAATTATTTTTTATAAAAGTAAGTAGGGACTTTTTACTTTTTGACGAATTATTTTGTAAAAGGAGGGGGAGTTACTTTGAAGCTTGTATTAACATTTAAAGACGGATTAACAAGTACGCAATATTTAGATAAATATTTTCGAGATGCAAGCTATCTTTTAGGAGAAATACAAGTTGGAAAAGAAAATAATACCTCCATTACTCTTGAAGATTATTATGGAAACAAGCTTGTAAGAACATGGAGTGAGGTTCGTTCAGTTGAAATTATTTATGATGAAGATAAATAAGTAAAGCAAGTATTGAAATAGAATATCACACGTATGAAAACCGCTGGATGGAAATATGCTGGCGGTTTTTAAAGCTGACTCGTACTTCTTACCTTTCTTATAAAAGCCTAAAAGATCATGTGCCATTGCTTCAAGCTTCTTAATCTTGTAAAATTGCTAGATGAATGAAAGACAGAATTGGAAAGGTGTTAAATATGAAAACATATATCGTCATTGGAGCAGGGATTCTTGGCGCTTCTACCGCCTATCATTTGACTAAGCGCGGCGCTGAAGTAACCTTAATTGACCGAAAAGATCTTGGTCAAGCAACAGAAGCAGGCGCTGGTATTGTCTGTCCTTGGCTTACACAGCGCCGCAATAAACCGTGGTATCGTTTAGTAAAAGCGGGAACAAATTATTATCCGACTCTTATTCAACAATTAGAGGAAGAGGGAGAAACAGAAACAGGGTATGCTAGAGTGGGAGCGATTAACATTTTTTCAAATGAAGAAAAAGTGGATAAAAAAATAGAACTTGCTCTGAAGCGAAGAGAAGATGCGCCGGAAATGGGGGCCATTACAAAATTATCTCCTATGGAAACAAAAGCATTATTTCCGCCTTTATCAGACGAATATTGGTCGGTTCATATAAGCGGTGCGGCACGTGTTAATGGAGCGGCATTACGAAACGCCCTGATTTCCGGTGCGAAAAAGAATGGAGCCGCTGTTATTGATGGAAATGCAGCGCTTATATTTGAAGGATCAAAAGTTACAGGTGTGTCTGTAAATGAAAAGCCCTTTGATGCTGATCGAGTAATCGTAACGGGCGGAGCGTGGGCTAAGGAACTATTAGAACCGCTTGGGATGAACTTTCTAGTCAGTTCGCAAAAAGCGCAAATTATTCATCTGCAAATGCCTGATACAGATACGAGTTCCTGGCCGGTTGTCATGCCTCCTTATAATCAATATATGCTTACCTTTGAAGGGGGAAAAGTGGTTTTAGGAGCGACTCACGAGGATGATGTAGGCTTTGATTATCGGGCAACAATGGGCGGCATTCACGAAATCATGGATAAAGCATTAAAAGTAGCTCCAGGTTTAGCTAACGGTACTTACGTTGAAACAAAAGTAGGATTCCGACCCTTTACTCCAGGATTTTTACCGATGATGGGTCCAGTTCCGCATGTTGATGGTTTGTTTGCAGCAAATGGTCTTGGCGCTTCTGGTTTAACAAGCGGTCCTTATTTAGGATTAGAGCTTGCAAAATTAGTGCTTGGAGAATCGACAGAACTTGATATAAGTGATTATGATATTGCAGGTGCTTTTGCTGACGATCTTCTTAATAGTTAGGAATTCATGGATAAATAAAGAAGAGGATGGCTCAATTGAGTCACCCTCTTTTTACGTTATTCGCCTAAATCAACATTATGGTACACTTGCTGTACATCTTCTAAGTCTTCTAATGCATCAATTAATTTTTCAAATTGTTCTTGTGCGTCTTCTGGAAGTGTTACATCATTTTGGGCAAGCATTGTTAGTTCTGCTACTGTAAAGTCGGTGATGCCAGCATCTTTGAATGCTTGCTGTACAGCATGAAACTGATCGGGTTCCGCATAAACGATAACCGCTTCCTCTTCTTCTAAAATGTCACGCACTTCTACATCTGCTTCCATTAATAGTTCAAGCACTTCATCTGCTGTTTTTCCTTCAATACCAATAACAGCTGTTGCATCAAACATATATGCGACAGAACCGCTTACTCCCATATTTCCGCCGTTTTTACCAAAAGCAGCACGTACTTCTGATGCGGTGCGGTTTACATTATTTGTAAGGGCGTCTACGATAATCATTGCGCCATTAGGTCCGAAGCCTTCATAACGAAGTTCATCGTAGTTTTCTTCTGAACCGCCTTTTGCTTTTTCAATTGCACGTTCAATAATATTTTTTGGTACATTGTATGTTTTGGCGCGTTCAAGTACGACTTTTAAAGCCTGATTTGCTTCTGGATCTGGCTCTCCTTGTTTTGCGACTACGTAAATCTCACGGCCGAACTTTGCATAAATACGACTTGTATTTTTATCTTTAGCCGCTTTCTTTTCTTTAATGTTGTTCCATTTACGACCCATAATAAACACTCGCTTTCAACTTTAAATCTAAGTTATTATTCCAATACTATTTATTATAACGTAACTATGTCATTTTAACGAGTGTAATCATGAGTCAACAGTTGAAAGCGCATATGTGAAGAGCGGATACCTGTTCCTTAAAGTTCTTCAATTTTTATTTCAAGTTTATACTTTTTCCCTTCTTCTAACACTTCTTCAAGCTTTAAGGTTTGTTCATCAAAGAGGTCAATAATATCGTCCTTCGTTTGATTGGAAAGATCAATTCGTTTCTCCATGGATTTTCTCCTTTCTCAATAAACTTTTTAATTCTGTTTGGCTTTCTCTAATATAATGTTCAAGTTCTGTTTTTCTTAACAATACTGCGATACGTACAGCTTCTGGATAAGGCCATATATCTACTTTGTCCAATTCAACGTATTCTCTTTCATATTCCTTTACCACTTTTGTTAACGTTTCAACCTTCTCATCTACTAATTCAATCATTTCATATTTAAACATTTTTTAACTCTCCTAAACTATTTTTTTAACCATTGTTACCTTTTTAATAGTTTTTATTCCATTTTTTAAAAATAAGTTAGGGGAATATTGTAAAAATAAAAAAGAGGGAGTCTAATCTCCTCTCTTTTTTACATGCTCGAATACATTTGTTGATAGGCTTTGGATTCTTCTATCATGCCCATTTCCCGATAAATTTTTGTTAACCATTGGACAGGTTTCGGATCAGTTGGGTTTAATTCCATTTCCCAGCTAAAGCAATCGATCGCCTTTTCTAATTGCTTAAACTCATAATAATGTTCTCCTAAAAAGAGCTGTTGATCAGGATCTTCTTTTATTTCAATCATCGTATGCACTTGCTGTAAAATTGGCAGAGGCAAATTGGCGCTATAAAAAGGGTGAAGCCACTCGTTTACAAAGGAAAGATCGTGCTTTGCTAGTAAGCGCGGCACGCAAACACGGAGAATTTTTTCGAGCATTGTTGGATTAATTCGTTTAACTGGCAGAGCGTTAATTTTTTCAACATTAAGCTGATCAATGGTTATAGAGCCATCATTCAATAAGTTAATTAACTGATGAAGGTGAACTTCAGAAGGTTTTATACCGTTATTAATGACTAAATGAATCGCTTCTTCATACATGTGCTGCTGCATGAAAGTGTGAAATAAGTCATTTTGTAGTGGTTGGAAATTTGGAATTTCTTTATATAAATCGTGTAAAAGAGAGGTGGATTCTTCCTCTGAAAAGTGAAGGGGAAGGAAAGCAAGAAGGCTTTGATACGCTTCTAA
Organism: Bacillus taeanensis; assembly: GCF_003318295.1. GTDB lineage: Bacteria > Bacillota > Bacilli > Bacillales > UBA6769 > Maribacillus > Maribacillus taeanensis. Next base: position 78,148 of record NZ_QOCW01000008.1, on the reverse strand, counting down.
TGAAGGCTTTTGTCGAGAAGAAATGTGGTCAACATAAAGAGCAATCTGATCGATCCATCTTTTTTCTGTGCCAAGTTTTGTTTGCAGGATAGAGAAATTTTCTTCTTTTTCTCTGTATGAAAAACAGAATTGTTCTGCATAAAGAGGATCTTTTTTTGGCAGAATTTTTGCATTTTCTTCATATGTTTTCATGTATTTATGAAATTGCAGGGAATTTGCGATTTCATGTGCCCACTTATATTTTGGTACAAAGCTCTTTAAAATGTGAATAATTTGATAAGCTAAAAACAGCTGTCCGTTTCTGCGATAGTTATAAAAGTAGTTTTTCATAATTTTAACAATTTTTTCTTTTTTAATAAACGCATCAAAAAAGGTAAAAATAAGTGCTGTTTCTTGAGGGGTGTAGTGTTGTTCGAGTTTTGGCCATAATGAGGTAAAACTTTGCAGGATGAATGAAGGACTTCTTTTAGTTAGCGCATTAATAAGCGGATGAGGAGCTTGGAAAAGAATCCCTCTTTTGAAGACTTTCTCTATATGAGAATGTCTTTTTAATTTGGACGCTTTTTTTCCTGTAAGAAAATGGTCTTTATAAAAAAATAAGTAAAAGCATTCACTTTTCTCGTTTACTGCTTCGATTACTTTACATACATCGTGAACTGCCAGTCTTGTTACTTTTAATTCACTTTTTTCTTTATTATCAATCACAGTAATGTTCGTCATTTTGCTTTCCCTCCGTTTGTAAAAGATTTCATCATGGAACGGTTGGAGCACTTGTCTTTATTATCATACGTATCGTCTCCTTAAGTTTACCATTATTTTTTGGTATAAGGAAAGTTTGTCTGTTTTAAAAGAGAATTTTATATTTCTGTACTGATAGATAAGGTGGCTGCATAGTTATATATGAGCGGACAAGCTTTATGAACGGTTAAAAATAATTCCATGGGGGGAGCTTCGTGGCGAGAACTTATTATACTGAGGGCGGATATACGAACTATGGGAGCATTATAAAGATTTTTATGAAAAATCTTGAGGAAACAACGGGTGACAAAAGCATTCGCTTTTGTCGTAAGAAGGTAAACTCCTTAGTAAAGCAGGGAAGAATTCGGGCAAAGCGCTATAAAAAAAGAATGTGGCAGTATGATGAGCAGGACGCTTATAATGAAGCAGCAAGAGAAAAGCGCAGAAGAGAACAGCAGCTTACGATGTTTCCTTAAAAAGAAGAGGATGAAGTTTCTGTTAACTCATCCTCTACAAACAGTTTTAAATATTAGGACTGATCATAGGTTGTTTTTAGACCTGCTAAATAGGTGTGTAACAAACAATTTAATGATTCATCATTATTTAATTCTAAATTAAAACCTTTTCTTAATTCAAGCGAGGCAAAGCCGTGCACCAGGCTTCGAAGTCCTCTCACAATATGAAGGGCGGCTTCTTGATCAAGCTTGTAACTTTCTAAAATACGCAGTAATAGTATTACGATTTCATTTCCTGCTTCTTGAAGCTGTGGATCGAGAGGATCAAACGAAGCATTGGCGGCTTCATAAAGACCAGGGTGCTTTCTTACAAAAGAAACATAAGATATGCCAATTGAATATAACGCTTCTTCCCCAGATCTGCCAATTGCTGCTTCTGCCATATTATTTTTAAGCTTATGAAGCGCATAAAGGGCAAGGTCTTTTTTTAGCCCGGAAAAACCTTCGATATGATTATATAAAGAAGGTGTTCGAATGTTTAACTTCTTAGCAACGGCAGCTAGTGTTACCTTTTCAAAACCTTCCTGATCCGCTAATTCAGCCGCTGCTTGAAGTACAATATTTTTATTAAGTCCTTGTCTCATTATACTTTCCTCTTTCTAACGCTTTTTCTGCATCATTAATCGCTTTGTCTATCTTTTTGATAGGATCAATAATCATTTCTCCATGTCCGACAGCTAGTATGGAAGGTTTTAAATCTCTTAATCTCTTAGCACTTTCTAGGGCCTTTTCTTTATGCCAAGTTGCAAAAGCGGGAAATGGAAAAAAAGGCTTTAGTTTACCAGACACCGCGATACCACCTCTTGTTTGAAAAGCGTCTCCTGCTATTAATGCATTATTTCTATTATCAATAAATGCGATGGAACCCGGAGTATGACCAGGTGAAAAAGCTGCTTGAAGAGAGCCGATTTTGTCCCCATCTGTAAGAAAAAAATCAGGCTTTGTTTGAATTCGTTTAGGAACACCGCCGCGAATTGGTGTCTTGGTTTCACTTTCTTCTAATGTAAGGTCGCCTTTTAAAAGTTTTGCGTCTCTTTCTGAAATCATCACTTCTGCATGAGGAAGATCTATTTTTAAAGCATCAAGTGCACCGACATGATCTTCATGAGCATGTGTTAAAAGAATACGAGTAATTGGTTTTCCAATTTTTTTAGCGGTCTGTAAAATGGCTTTATGACTGTAAGGAAGGGCTGTATCAATAAGTGTTAATTCGGTTTCCTCCTCCACCAGATAGCAGTTTACAGGAAACAAAGACGGTAAAAAAACTAATTGATAAAGAAAGTCGTACTGATGAACGCGCATCATAATCCCTCCATAAAAACTAATGATAGTAGTATTATAACTTATATTATTAGTTTTTTTGTGTAAATATTTCCATTTTATTAATAAAAATTAATAGTTAAATCTGAAACCTCTTCATATAGTTAAACGATGGAAAAAGGAGGGCTTAAAATGGATGAAAAACGAATTAAACAATATGTCGATGAACTAAAAACATGGGCAAACCTTTTACACGATAAATGGTTACATTTTGAGGGAATGAATCGTGATGATTTAAATGAAGAAAATGAGCAGTTTGGAGAAAAAATTCAGCAGTTTATTAATAGCCTCTATACAAATACTTATGATGTTTTGTCTGTTGGTGAACTCCAGGAAAATGCCGACTCTCTTTATAAGGAGTGGCGAACCTTAAAAAATTCACATGCGTTTACAAGTTCTCGTTATAATGGTCCATCGAATGAGCCTGTTCCGATTGGGGGGCATAAGCTGCCGCCGCTTCCTTATGCTTATAATGCCCTCGAGCCGTATATTGATGAACGAATTATGAGGCTTCATCATGATAAACATCATCAAAGCTATGTAGATGGGTTAAATAAAGCTGAAAAAGAAATGGAAAAAGCGCGTCGAAACAATGACTTTGATCTTATTAAACATTGGGAAAGAGAAGCAGCATTTAACGGGGGGGGTCATTATTTGCATACAATTTTTTGGAATGTAATGACTCCTAAAGGAGGCGGTGAGCCTAAAGGAGAGCTGCTTCAGGAAATAAAGCGAACATTTGGGAGTTTTCAGCAGTTTAAAAAACATTTTTCGGAAGCGGCTAAAAAAGTAGAAGCGGTCGGCTGGGCCATTCTTGTTTGGGCACCGCGGTCGCACCGCCTCGAAATTTTGCAGGCAGAAAAGCATCAAAATTTAAGTCAATGGGATGTTATTCCACTTCTTGTTCTTGACGTGTGGGAGCATGCTTACTACTTGCAGTATGAAAATAAAAGAGCGGAGTATGTTGATAATTGGTGGAATGTTGTGAACTGGCCGGAAGTGTCTGAACGGTTTAAAAAAGCGAAAGAATTGATGTGGAAAGCTTATTAAGAGAGTTATTGTTACTTTAAAGAATGGATAAAAATAATAAAAACCAGCTGAGAGCCCCTTATTCAGCTGGTTTTTAAGTTGTTTTAAAAGCAGAGAAACTAAAACACATTAGGCAAATGTCACATTTTAAGTTTGTATGAATATATTAACTTCGGAATTGAAAAGATGAAAGGATGAATAAGAAATGAATGTCAAAGAAGCAAAAGAAATAAAAGAAACTACTGCAGAAGAGGCTAATTATGTAGGTGGTTATAAATTAATTGAAATTACAGTCTCTGATTCTGCAGAAAATTTATATGCTGTTGTTACACCAGTGAAGAATAAATGATCGGTAGAAAAAACACGTATCTTTTAAGAAAGAGGTGTTATGACAGATTAGGCTGATAAGGTGGATTATCCTACAATAAAAGCCATCCTTTTTATTAGTATAAAAAGGATGGCTTTTACATTATACATTTGCTGCTGTATTAGAATCGGCAATGTCTGGATCAATTCCATTTGAAATACTAATGCCGTTGTTGATTATTACCAAATTACCTGTTCCGCCGCCTGACCCAGCAATGGATTTTGACGTGCTTTTTGGTGAAATTTGCAGTGTGTCTCCAAAGTTTACAGTACCGTCGTTTGTAACAAATTGAAAAGGACCTACAACAATAGATGGCATACAACCCCTCCTTAAACGTGTCAATTATGAATTATAATAGTATATGCGATAACGTGAAAAATGGAATACACAAGTGTACAATCCTATTTTCTAATAGGTATGTACACAATTTTATTCTTGTCCGCCATTATCCCTTACGTTTTTTGGAAAGTTTACATAAATTATAGTAACTTCCTTAGGGAAAGGAGGGAGTATAATGGGTTACGGTTATGCTGGTGGCTTTGCGTTAATCGTTGTTCTGTTCATCCTATTAATCATCGTTGGAGCTGTAAGTTTTAAATACTAATTTTTAAATAAAACAAAAAAAGTACAAGTAGCAGAAAGGTCTGTCTAAAGGCAGACCTTTCTGCTGTTTTTAACCTTTTATAAGGAGAAGCATATAGTAATAAGTAAAAAGTGGAGATGTGGTTTGTGTTAAATCGAAATGTTAATTGGTTAGAAAAGATTGCACATACTCATTATTTTAAAACGGTTTCCTCAAAAAACGTCTATCATCAGCATGTTGTAGATGGATTTACGTATCCCATAAACGGCAGCAGCTATGATGGACATCGTCATTTTTATAGAAGTCGAACATCTTTTAACAGCAATCATTTTCATCGGGTAAGAGGGTATACAGGACCTGCAGTTCCGCTTCCTGATGGCACACATTATCATGTTATTGAAGGAAATGTCATTGAACAATATCTTAATCCTGAAGTAAGTGAATATGGCGGATTAACGTATATGCCTGGACAAAAAACACATCGTCACCCATTTAAAGCAATCACTTCAAAACCGCTTGGATATTATCCGGATTAAATAAGTATTCTATAAAAAAGCTGATTCAAAACGATATCGTTTTGAATCAGCTTTTTTTGTTCTTCTTTATTGTAAGGGACTAGACGATCGTGTTATATTATATTCATTCAATACTTATTGGTCAAAAATGACTAATTGGTCATTTTAAGCTGTTTATTAGAAAGAGTGAGAGATAATGAACGAAAAAAAGCAGCAAATATTAAAATCAGCGATGAAGCTGTTTGCTGAAAACGGTTTTCATTCTACATCGATGCAGGGAATTGCCGATCAAATTGGAATCGCAAAAGGAACGCTGTATATTCACTTTAAATCAAAAGAGCAGCTGCTGTTATCTATATTAAAGCAGTATCAACATGATCTTTTTGAGAAGATAGAATTTGTGGAAAAAGACAGTATGCTTAACTCCAGAGAGATACTTGTTAAACAAGTATATGTGAAGCTTGTGGAATTTCAAAAAAATAGTGATTTTATAAAAATGCAGTTTAAAGAACAGCTTCATCATGAAAATGAAGCGGTCAAAGAATTTGCAGAACAGCGGAAAGCAAAAATATTAAATTGGATTAAAAAAGGCATATTAGGTTTATACGGTGAAAAAATCACCCCGCATTTATGGGATCTTGTTATTTTATTTAACGGCATGATAAGAGAATATATGCTGCTTCTCGTTTTTGAAAGAAAACCAATTGATATTGCAAAGGCCGCAGAATTTATTGTAAACCGCTTAGACGATATGGCAAAAGCTTTAATCAGTACAAAATCTGAAGCTATTATTACTGCAGACATGATGATTGCTATTGAAAAGGCTGATACACAAAAGACGCTTGATACACAAGAAGAAATCCTTTCAAATGAATTCAACAAAATTATTGCAGTCATTAAAGCTTCACCTGTAAAAGGTGAAAAAGAGGAAGAACTTTTTGCTGCAGCTCACGCACTAAAGGCGGAAATTAGTCAGGAGTCTCCTAGGAAATTTATGATAAAAGCATTAACAGCACTTCTTAAAAATACGGATGAGTGCAGAACAGAAGCAAATCATTTAAAAGAGCTTCTTTATTTAAAGTTTGATTTGCACGATTAATTTGATTGCGGAGAGTGAAAAAAATGGAACATTTAGAACCACGCCAAAAAGTAATGATTATGATTGCTGTTATGGGGGCAATGTTTTTTGCTGCAATTAACATGACAATTGTTGGAACATCGCTTCCGAAAATTATTGCCCAAATCGGCGGAATGGAATATTTTGATTGGGTATTTACAATCTACATGGTAACGTCAACGATTACGGCGATGTTAGTTGGGAAATTATCTGATATTTATGGACGAAAAATCTTTATTTTAATTGGAATAGGTATTTTTATGATTGGCGCTTTTTTAAGTGGTACATCAGACACTATTTACCAATTGATTTTTTACCGCGGTATTCAAGGCTTTGGAAGCGGGATGATTATGTCTTGTGCGTTTACAACAATTGGTGATTTATTTACACCGAGAGAGCGCGGCCGCTGGCAGGGATTATTAGGAGCAACATTTGGTCTTTCGAGTTTATTCGGTCCAACACTTGGTGGCTATATTGTTGATAATTTTGATTGGCATTGGGTTTTTTGGGTATTCTTACCGGTTGGTTTTATTGCATTTGCGCTTATTTGGAAGCTGTATCCGTCCCATACGAGAACGGAAAAAGAATCGGTTGACTATCTTGGTTCAATTGCCTTAACATCATTTATTGTTACATTACTATTAGGGTTTTCTTGGGGCGGCAATAAGTTCGCGTGGGTCTCGTTTGAAATTATCGGCTTATTTTCACTTTCAGTTCTTTCAATCATTTTCTTTATAATGATTGAAAGAAAAGCAAAAAGCCCTGTTCTGCCGCTGCATTTATTTAAAAATAGCGTGTTTACACTCTCAAATATTTCAGGACTTTTAATGGGAATGGGTATGTTTGGTGTCATTATGTATACACCGTTTTTCGTGCAGGGTGTACTTGGCTATTCAGCGACAACATCAGGTATTGTAGAAATGATTATGACAATTTCAATGGTTACGTCAAGTGCGATTTCTGGTCAACTTATAACGAGAACAGGTAAGTATAAAGCAATTGCACTTGTTGGATTAGCGGTTATGTCGAGTGGGTTATTTTTAAACTCTCTTCTCGATACGGACTCATCATTAACGCGTGTTATTATTCAATTAGTGATTATCGGAATGGGTCTTGGAACAACGATGCCTGTTTTCCAAGTAACAGTGCAAAATGCGGTACAGCATAAATATCTTGGTGTTGCCACATCAGCTATGCAGGTATTTCGTCAAATTGGCGGAACAGTTGGGGTTGCAATTATGGGTACGATTTTAGGAAACTTAATGAAAACAAAAATGGAAGAACTAACACCTGAAACAGCAGCAGGTGCAATGCCTGACATGGGAGAACAAACAGCACAGCTGCAAAATCCACAAGTATTAATGGATCCGAATCAGCTGGAAGCTATTAAAGCGAGTTTACCTGAACAAATGACCGCTCTTTTTGATCAGTTTATAACGATTTTACGTGAAGCATTAAGCTATTCATTAACAGGGGTGTTCTTATTTGCTTCAGCTGTTGTTGCAATCGGAGTACTTGTCACATTCTTCTTAAAAGAAATTCCGCTTCGAACATCAAATAAAGATGAAGAAGAGGAAGAAAGTCCGGTAGTGAGTAAAAAAGCAGGCTACCAGCATTAAGTGTCACGTAAATTTAACAAATCCTTCTAGAGATAATACCTTTCTAGAGGGATTTTTTATAAAGCATTTGTGTATGATTCATGTTATACTGAGCGAATGCTATAAAAAGGAACTTAAATTTACTTATATACGGAGGCACTATGTTAACTTTTGAACAAAAACTGGAGATCATTGAATCTTTTCCTGAACTTACTCGTAAAAACGTCTCGCTTGGCCGCGTAAATTTTCATTATGAAGAAAGTGCACTTGATAAAATGAATGTTGTTTATCATCTTCATCCAAACGGGAATGGGTTTGTATTTGCGGAATATCTTAGCGGTTATGAAATCGATCATAAGGGCATGGTCAATATTCGTGATTTTTCAGAAGAGGAACTGCGATCTATTATTCAGCAGTCGATTCTTTCTCTTTCTGCGAAGTCAACCGTCGAAGAAGCAATCATTGATGAGGGAACAGAAGAGCATTGGATAAATGATGAAAACCACACATTAATCGTTATTCATGAAGAAGAATTGTGGAATGTATATGCAGGTTTAAATCTTGATGGTACGTTTCTTTCCTATAACGAGGCAAAGGAATATTTAGAAGAAGAAGGATTTAGAAAGAGATAAGTAAAAGTAAAGCGAGGCTGACGATTAAAGTCGGCCTCGCTTTACTATTTTTATGGCTCAGCTATAGGTTTTTTCCGATTAAAACAACGAACGCTTTTATAATGAGAATGATCGAAAAGAACACGATCGAAAAAATCGCAACAATGTCTAATACAGGTCCTAAGCTTGCGAGGAATGTCCCGCCAATTGGCGCTCGGAGCAATGCAAAGCCTGCTAATACAGCGAAGAAATAAGCAGATAATTGAGTCAAAGTTTTTCCTTCTTTCTCAAAGAATTTTCTTTTTATAGAATAATATACGAAGGCGAAGGAAGAGAGGTTCGTTGTTAAGACGTGTTTTTCATTTATATTCGAAATGGATCAAAAAATGAAAAATTCAATTAGTTGAATATTGAGTTAGAAAAAGTTATGTTAAAGGGAAAGCGCTTTTCCTTTTCGCATAACTTCTTTTATTTATTGGAAAATTTTATAGAATGTGAGTTTAATAAAAACATCGTCAGTTAGGGAGTCAAAACCTAACAGTAAGCTTCGATACTTGAGTCATTTGAGAATGATGGTTAGAGATTCAATGATCAATGAGTATTAAGGAAGGGGAGAATACATATGCAAAACTTTACATTTCAAAATCCAACGAAATTAATTTTTGGGAAAGGACAATTAGAAGCTCTTAAAGAGGAAGTTCCCCAATATGGAACGAAGGTTCTGCTCGTATATGGAGGAGGAAGTATTAAGAAAAGCGGTTTGTATGATCGTGTTCTTTCTATTTTAAAAGAATTAGAAATAGAAGTATGTGAATTAAGCGGTGTGGAACCAAATCCTCGTTTAGCAACTGTGAAAAAAGGGATTCAATTAGCACTGGAAAATGGAGTAGATCTTGTGTTAGCTGTAGGGGGAGGCAGTGTGATTGACTGTGCGAAAGCCATTGCAGCTGGTGTGAAATATGATGGAGACGTTTGGGATATTGCAACAGGAGAAGTTTCTGCGGTTAAAGCTTTGCCTATAGGAACGGTTTTAACAATTGCTGCGACAGGTTCTGAAATGAATAATTATGCGGTGATTACAAACTGGGAAACGAATGAGAAACTTGGCTGGGGCAGTCCCGCTGTATACCCGAGGTTCTCTATTTTAGATCCTGTCTATACGTTTACCGTGCCTCGTGAGCAAACAATCTATGGGATGGTTGATATTATGTCACACGTCTTTGAGCAATATTTTCATCATGGGACAAATACCCCATTACAAGACCGATTTTGTGAGTCGCTGTTAAAAAACGTTATGGAAACAGCTCCAAAGCTAATTAATGATTTGGAAAACTATGAGTACCGGGAAACAATTTTATACACAGGTACAATTGCCTTAAACAACTCGTTAGGAATGGGAATTCAAGGTGAGTGGTCTGCACATAACATTGAACATGCGGTTTCAGCAGTTTATGATATTCCGCACGGTGGGGGACTCGCGATTTTATTTCCAAACTGGATGAAGCATGTATTGGATGAAAATGTTGGACGCTTTAAGCAATTTGCTGTAAGGGTCTTCGATATTGATCCAGAAGGGAAATCTGATCGTGATGTTGCTTTAGAAGGAATTGATGCATTACGTCAATTCTGGAATTCTATTGGTGCGCCTGCTAGATTGGGAGACTATGGAATTGGTGAAGAGAAGCTCGAACTTATGGATGATAAAGCAATGGTAAAAGGTGAATTTGGTCATTTAAAAAAATTAAATAAAGAAGATGTATTAGCGATTTATCGTGCATCGTTATAAAAAAATTTGTTGTTAAACAAGCATGTTGATTTTAATGACTCGGACATGTGAAATTAGCTTTTCGTATGCTTTCAGATAAAAGATGAAAGACAGGTAATAGGAGGAAGTAAAGCGAGAAAATGAATTTTTTCTAAATCGTTTCGCCCTATCACCTGTTCGGAGTCGACTTCTTTTATTTATATTCATTATTTTTGAGCAGATCTCTTAACCACTTTTCAACTTTTGCTAGTCTGTTTCTGGTGACAATACGCTCTGGGTTAGACGTGTTAATAATATTGTTAATACCAATCCCGAGATATGTTCCAATTTGCTGAAGCAGTTCAATGACTTCTTTATTATTTTGTTCGGAGAGAGAAGAGCTTCTAAATTGATTTCTTTTATAAATTTATTTAGGCAGTTCTAATAAAAATTATTATAAACTTAGTTTATTATACAGACAAACAAAGTTTATGGTGATATACTTCAATCATAAGAAAGAGATACAGCTATTTTTTAGTTACTTAGTTTATCTAGTATACTAAGTGACGGCCAGTTGATTTTAGACTTTAAAAAGAAATTAGAAATGGTAGAAAAACATAATTAATTTATTAGGAGGAATTAACATGGCATACTTTGAAAACGTAAACAATATTCAATTTGAAGGAAAAGAGTCCAAAAATTCACTTGCATTTAAATATTACAATCCTAAAGAAGTAGTAGGCGGTAAAACAATGGAAGAGCACCTTCGCTTTGGTGTTTCGTACTGGCATACGTTTACTGGAGATGGTGGAGACCCGTTTGGTAAGGGTACAATGATTCGTCCGTGGGATCGCTACTCTGACATGGATTTAGCGAAAGCAAGAGTAGAAGCTTCATTTGAATTTTATGAAAAGCTTAATGTTCCATTTTTTTGTTTCCATGATACGGATGTGGCCCCAGAAGGAAGTAATTTAAAAGAAACATATGAAAACTTAGATACAATTACAGCCATGATGAAAGATTATATGAAAACGAGCAAAACAAAGCTTCTCTGGAATACAGCAAATGCGTTTACACATCCGCGCTTTGTTCACGGTGCCGCAACTTCTTGTAATGCCGATGTATTTGCTTATGCAGCTGCGAAAGTAAAAAAAGGATTAGAAATCGCGAAAGATTTAGGTGCTGATAACTATGTATTCTGGGGCGGTCGTGAAGGTTATGAAACATTATTAAATACAGATTTACAGCTTGAGCTTGATAACTTAGCACGTTTCTATCATATGGCGGTTGATTATGCGAAAGAGATCGGCTATACAGGACAATTTTTAATTGAGCCAAAACCGAAGGAGCCAACAACACATCAATATGACTTTGACGTAGCAACAGCATACGCATTTTTACAAAAATATAATTTACAAGATCATTTCAAGTTTAATATTGAAGCAAATCACGCAACACTTGCAGGTCATACGTTTGAACATGAATTACGCATGGCGCGTATTAACGGAATGCTTGGTTCTGTTGATGCGAACCAAGGTGATACATTATTAGGCTGGGATACAGACGAATTCCCTACAGATTTATATTCTACAACACTTGCAATGTATGAAATCCTTAAAAACGGTGGACTAGGAAAAGGCGGTTTAAACTTTGACGCAAAAGTAAGACGTGGTTCATTTGAGCCTGAAGATTTATTTTATGCTCATGTTGCCGGAATGGACAGCTTTGCAATCGGCTTAAAAGTTGCGCACCAGTTAATTCAAGACCGCGTATTAGACAGCTTTGTTGAAGAGCGTTATCAAAGTTTTACAGAAGGAATTGGTCGTGATATTGTCGAAGGTAAAGCAAGCTTCCATACGCTTGAAGCATATGCACTGCAAAATGATCGTATTAAAAATCGTTCTGGACGTACAGAGCTATTAAAAGCGAAAATTAATCAATATTTATTAGAATCTTTTGCAAAAGTTACGGTTTAATATTAATAAAAAGAGGCTGACTCATCGGGTCAACCTCTTTTTACAGAAGAAGGGTGATTGTTGAAATGAAATATGTAATTGGGGTGGACTTAGGAACGAGCGCCGTCAAAGTATTATTAGTGAATCAACATGGTGAAGTGTGTGATGAAGTGTCACAAGCTTATCCGCTTCTTCATGAAAAATCAGGATATAGCGAACAGGAGCCTAATGAATGGGTTGAAAAAACAACGCTTGCTCTTAAAGAGCTTATTGATCGTTTTGACGGCGATGTAACAAGCATTGAAGGAATTAGTTTCTCAGGTCAAATGCATGGACTTGTGCTTCTTAATGAAGAAAAAGAAGTGTTAAGAAATGCAATTCTTTGGAATGATACGAGAACAACAGCACAATGTGAGAAAATTTATGAAGTAGTTGGAAATGAACGATTGTTAGAAATTACGAAAAACCCGGCACTTGAAGGCTTTACACTTCCAAAACTTTTATGGGTACAGGAAAATGAGCCGGAAATCTTTGAGAGAGCGGCTGTCTTTTTGCTGCCGAAAGATTATTTGCGCTACCATATGACGGGACAAATTCATGCGGAATATTCGGATGCTGCTGGTACACTGCTTTTAGATATTCAGAAAAAAGCATGGAGCGAGGAAATGTGTAAGCTTTTTGGTGTTGATCTTACTATTTGTCCTCCGCTCGTTGAATCACATCACTTGGTAGGGACGATTACAGCACAGTTTGCGTTTGAAACAGGTCTTTCTGAAGCAACAAAAGTGTTTGCGGGCGGTGCTGATAATGCGTGCGGCGCAATTGGTGCGGGAATTTTATCAGAAGGCAAAACATTGTGCAGCATTGGGACCTCGGGTGTTATTTTATCGCATGAACAGCGCGGTGACCGTGAATTTGAAGGGAAAGTTCATTACTTTAATCACGGGAAAAAAGATGCTTATTATACAATGGGTGTTACGTTATCAGCAGGTCACAGTTTGAGCTGGTTTAAAGATACATTTGCACAAAATGAGGATTTTGAAACATTGCTTCAAGGATTAGAAGATGTTCCGGCCGGAGCAAATGGGCTGCTTTATACACCTTATTTGTCAGGAGAGCGTACCCCGCATGCAGATGCAGATATTCGTGGAAGCTTTATTGGAATGAGCGCTTCTCATAAACGAATTGACTTTGCCCGTGCCGTCATTGAAGGTATTACATTTTCTCTTTGTGAAAGCATTGATATTTTCCGGGAAAGCGGTAAAAAAATTGAAACTATTGTATCGATTGGCGGTGGAGCAAAAAATGAGACATGGCTGCAAATTCAAGCTGATATTTTTGATGCAGTGATTGTGAAGTTAGAAAATGAGCAAGGACCGGCAATGGGAGCGGCAATGCTTGCGGCTTATGGAGCTGGTTGGTTTCCTTCGCTTGATGAATGTGCCGATACGTTCATTCGTACTGTAAAAGAATTTCATCCAAATGAAGATAATGTAAAAGCATATAAAGCATTATTTGAAATTTACAAAATGATCTATGAAAATACAAAAACTCTTAATAAAGCGTTAAAACCATTTAGAGGATAATTGTAATAATATAAAAAGCTGCGGAGTGTTTCCGCAGCTTTTTATTTGTTTAAAGGAGTAGAGAGAGGAAAAAAGAAAAGTTCATTGGGAATTTTGAGCATAGCAAAAATTGCTTAAGCTACTTAAACCAAGTGAAGTAGAACCTAATCATTGTACTATTTTATCTAAACGATGTTTCATCACATGATGAGTAGTTGTTGATAAAATAATAATTGTAAACGCATACAGAGAGGCGGTGTAATGGTTAGGATAAATAATGTAAGGCGTTTTCATTTTAGAAAAGGAAGGTTGTTCATTTTATTAAATGAAAGGAGTGCTTATCAATGAAAGAAACGGCATTAGAACGTTGGTCAAGTAGATTTTTCTTTATGGGACCAGCACTCGCGATTTTTTTAATAACAATTATTGTACCAATAACGATGAGTATTTATTATAGTTTTTTTGAGTGGGATGGCATATCAGAAAAGATATTTAATGGTTTTGCAAATTATCAAAGACTTATTGAAGATCCGATCGTTTGGATTTCTTTAAAAAATACGTTATATCTCACTTTAGGTGCACTATTTGTTCAAATTCCTGTTGGTTTACTTTTAGCTGTGCTGCTAAGTTACAAGTTAAAAGGATCTAATTTTTTGAAAACGATTTATTTTACACCTGTTATGCTTTCAACAGCAGTACTTGGAATTTTATGGGCGCAAATTTTTGATCCGAATTATGGATTGTTAAACAATTTGCTTATCAATTTGGGCCTTGAAAATTGGACTCATGCTTGGCTTGGAGAAGAGAAAACGGCCCTTGCTTCTGTCGTTGCTGTAGTAGCTTGGCAGTACATCGGGTTTTATGTAGTTGTTTATTTTGCAGCTTTACAAACGATCCCTGAGGAAGTGCTTGAGTCAGCGAGAGTTGAAGGGGCAAGTGAATGGCAAATTTTATTCCAAATTCGCATTCCTCTTATCTGGCATGTTCTTACATTTACTATTTTAAATTGCGTGATTAACTCACTAAAATACTTTGATCTTATCTATATAATGACAGGTGGGGGACCAAATAATTCAAGTGAGGTTATTGCAAGTTATATGATGAAAAATGCTTTTACATTAATGGATTACGGTTATGGAAGTACGATTTCAAGCTTTTTATTATTCTTCGGATTAGCTCTAGCATTAGTGTTATCAAAAACCTTAGGAAAAGGTGCTTCTAAGTTTCAATAAAGAAAGGAGAATTTACATGAGGGACTCACTCGTTGAAACGAAGTCAAAAGATTCTCGAATTGTTACTAGAATAAAAACAAAAAACATTTCAAGTAAAAAGATGCTTATTCGTTTTAGTATCTATCTTATTCTCTTAGTTCATTTAGTCTTTACAGGTTATCCATTTGTTTGGATGTTCTTATCTTCATTTAAATTTGATAGTGAATATTTTAGTAATCCATGGGGATTGCCATCAGAGTGGCATATTGAAAACTTTATAACAGCTTGGAATGAGGGGATAAGCAGTTACTTGTTTAATAGTATTTACATTACATTATTTTCAGTAATTGGCTTGCTAATTGTCTCAACATGTATTGCTTATTATCTAGCAATTCGTCCATTTAAAGGATCAAAAGTGCTGCTTGGTATGTTCTTTTTAGCGATGTTAATTCCTATACACAGTACACTTATTCCACTTTTTAATATGGCGAACAAAATAGGAGTATATGATACATTTTGGGCATTGTTCTTTCCTTACATCGGGTTCAATCTTCCGGTCGCAGTTTTCTTAGCTTATGGTTTCTTTAAACAAATTCCAAAAGAACTTGAAGAAGCAGCAGTGATGGATGGTTGTAATATTTATCAGATCTTTTTTAAGATCTATTTACCTTTATCTAAGCCGATTTTAGCAACTGTTACAATTTTATCTTTTTTCAGCATTATGAATGATTTTATTTTTCCACTCGTAATGATTTCAGATGATTCATTGAAAACGTTACCTATTGGACTTATGATGTTCAAAGGCAGCTTTAGCGCTAGTTATTCACTCATAAGTGCGGCACTGGTTATTACAACAGCACCGATTATTATTCTATATATGTTTTTACAAAAGTATATTCAAAGCGGTGTTGTTGCTGGTTCAGTTAAAGGATAATGCTTATAAAAATGAGATATACATCTAAGGAGGAGAAATGATGAAAAAGTTTGTTAGTCTATTATTGATGCTTACATTACTTATTGCAGGTTGTGGTAAAAATGAGTCTGCAGATTCTAATAGTGAGGATGCAAAGACGTTAACACTATGGAGTGTTGAAACAGAAGATAAAGAAGTTGTTGAAAAAGCGGTGGAAGAATTTAATAATACACATGCAGATTTGAAAATTAACGCAGAGTTCTTTGATGATGAGTCTTTGAAAACAAAAATGAAGGTTGCTATTGCAGGAAATAAATTACCCGATTTATTCACTTATTGGAGTGGAGATACCTTTCAAACGTTAGTGGAAACAGGTTTGGTTGGTGATATTACTGAACAGATAAATGAAGATGAAGAGTTGAAAAGTAATGTGCTGCCTGGAGGATTTGAGTCTTTTTCTTTTAATGAAAAGACATATGGCATACCGTTAGGAATAAGTGCAGTTTCGTTATGGTATAACAAAGAAATTTTTGAGGAAAATGGTCTAACACCACCAAGCACGTACACTGAGTTATTAGAAGTTGTTGATCAGTTAAATGAAAACAACATTACCCCGATTACAGTAGCAGGTAAAGACCGTTGGCCGATACTGCATTGGTATTCTTATTTGGCACAACGTATTGGAGGGACAGAGCCATTTGAGAAAGCTAAAAATGGAGAGATTGATTTTACAGAAGAGAGTTTTGTAGAAGCGGGCGAAAAGCTAAAAGAATTAGCGGTTAATAAAAAAGGATTTGTAAATGGATTTCTTGGTTTAGACTATGCAGCAGCTGAAGCGCTGTTTTTAAATGGACGAGCAGCGATGTATTTACAAGGTGAGTGGGCTCTTCAAGCATTTGTTAAGAATAAGGAATTTGCAGAAAAAGTAGGATTTGTTTCATTCCCTACAGTAGAGGGTGGGAAAGGAAATAAGGATATCTATCATGGTGGTTTTGGTATCGGCATGGCAATATCAGCTAATGCTGACCAAGAAGCTGCATTTGAAGCACTTAAATTTTTAACGAGTGCTGAGCAGAGAATGGGAATATATGAAACAGGTGACATTAGTCCAATGAAAAATGTGGAGTTAGATCAATCAAAGATGAATCCGTTAGTTTACGAATATTCCAATTATATTAATAATAATGTAGAAGGATTTTTTGGATATTATGACCAAAATCTTGATTCAAAACGTGCAGATCAATTTTTAAATACATCCTCAGCAATTGTAGCAAAACCAGACATTGATGTGAAGAAAGAGTTAAGTAAAATTGTTAAATAATTATTTATTAAAAAGTAAGAAAGTAAAAAGTCTTTAAGGTTTGTAGAAAAGCAGTAGGTAGAATGATTGATAGGAGAATTCTTTTCGATCATCCTACCGCCCGCTCACATAACATAAGAGGTCTAACAATGCTTCACTCATTAAGTAACAAACTGCTTGTTGATAGTTATATCAAAGCAATTAAATCTTGCTGCAGTATTTATTGATTTGTTAGAAAAAGAAATAAACAGAAGAAATCTAATAATAAAAGATTTATAGAAAGCTTATTTAATTATCTGTATGAATAGATCAGATCACAGCTAATATCTAATATTGGAAGGAATGATTGAATTGAATAATAAAAATATACAATGGATTTCTACATCGCGCGGGGAATATTGGAATGAAAAACAATCAATTATTAACAATGATAGTGTTTCTAATCTTACAATGGTTGATAACAAACAACAGATAATAGAAGGATTCGGTGGTTGCTTCAATGAATTAGGTTTTGAAGCGTTAGGCCATTTGAATGAAGAAGATAGAGCACATGTTTTCTATAATTTATTTCACTCAGATGGAGATTGTAAATTTACGATTTGTCGTCTTCCAATTGGAGCAAGCGATTATGCGTTGGAGTGGTACAGCTTAAATGAAACGGATGGCGACTACTCTATGGCGAATTTTTCTATCGAAAGAGATCGCCAATATTTAATACCGTATATAAAAGAAGCTTTGAAGTATAATCCGAACTTAAAATTTTTTGCATCACCTTGGAGTCCACCAACTTGGATGAAATCCCCAAAAGCTTATAATTATGGGACGCTTCGTTGGGAAAAGGAAGTACTAGAGGCTTATGCCTTATATTTTGTGAAGTTTGTAGAGGCATACGAAAAGGAAGGAATTAAAATTGATCAAATTCATGTGCAGAATGAAGTAGTTGCTGATCAAAAGTTTCCATCGTGTGTTTGGACAGGAGAGCAGCTTCAAGAATTTATCCGTGATTATTTAGGTCCAACTTTTGAAAAGCATGGAATTGAGGCAGAAATTTGGCTGGGAACAATTAATGGAGTGGTAGATGAATTATTTGAAAAATCATCTTCTGATTATGATTCACTTGCTAATAAAGTACTAAGTGATCCTGAAGCTTATAAATATATTAAAGGTGTCGGTTATCAATGGGCAGGAAAGTATGCATTACAACAAAATGTTCAAAGTTATCCAGAGCTGCGCTACATGCAGACAGAGAATGAATGTGGAGATGGAAAAAATACGTGGGAGTATGCTCACTATGTTCATAATTTATACCGACATTATTTTGTAAATGGCGTAAATAGTTATATTTATTGGAACATGGTGTTGGAACCAAAGGGGATTAGTACTTGGGGATGGGAACAAAATTCTATGATTACGGTTGATCCTAAAACAAAAGAAGTGAATGTGCAGCCAGAGTACTATGTGATGAAACACTTTTCACATTTTGTAGTACCGGGAGCGGTGCGAATTGATTTAAAAGGTCCATGGACAGGTAATGCCGTTGCGTTTGAAAATCCAAATGGAGAAAAGGTTGTTGTCATTGCAAATCCATTTTCTGAAGTTCGAAAGCTTCATCTTTCTGATGGGACTTCTACCAATGTATTTGATCTAGAACCAGAATCTTTTAATACAATTATCTGGTCATAAATGAAATCATATAAAAACGTACTTCTCAAATTGGAGTGCGTTTTTATAATATAATTGATTAGGCATGCTTTGAATTTAAACTAATCATGTAATATAATTCGATCATAAAAAATGATGTAATTCTTGAAAAAGCATTGAATTGCTATGGGTGAGGTACACTATTTATAGGGTATTTTACTTGCAGTGATAGCGATGGTGCTTACATTTAAAGAATACTTAAAAGAGTGAAGACAAGGATGATTTACAGTTGAAGTTATTAAAAAAAATAGGAATTGATCGAACGAGAGGACAAATATTCTTTGGCTTTATTATAGTAATGATGGTTGTATTAATGTTAACCATTGGTATTTCATATTTAATACTATCAAAAGTACAAAAAGAAAATGCTGTACAATATATAGATGAAATTGGAGTGCAAATAAGTGGGCGTTTAGAAGCCCTTTTAAATGAAGTCAATGTACTGACGCTTCAACTTGCGACAGATGATCGTATTCAAGAAATTCTGGAAAATGAATTGAATGGCCCAACCGCTTCTTTTGATGAACGAATGGCAATGAGAAAAATTTTAATAAATACTAGCGCTTATTCAGAAACAATTAACGAAATTGAATTATTTTCTGTTTCGCAAAGCATTTATCCTGTGGTAGATAAGTCGATTGAAGAAAGGGTTGGAGAGCTGCATGTTGCAGAAGCAAATACTATACAAAATGTTGGTGATCTTGTTTGGATTGGACGTGATCCAGAAAATCCAAACTATTTAATAGCTGTTCGGCAAATTCGATTAGAAAAAATGCGATATCAAAAAGGTGGTTATTTAGTAGTTCAAGTAAAACCCTCCTTAATCGAATTTATCAGAAAAGATATTGCAGAAATGAACGGGAGTGTCATATATTTGCTGGATGGAGAAAATAACATTATTTCTACCGGAAAAAGAAATACCCCTCTTTTATCAAACAGCGATATTTCACCACAAAAAAATGAGTATGTTACGATCAAAAAAACAATAGAAGCACCAAATTGGACGCTGGAAATTTTAATGCCTAAAAAAGAAGTAACAAAAGGAGTTGAATTTTTACAATTTGTTCTAATTTTATCGAGTATTCTAAGTGTAATTTTATTTTCGATATTATCATACTATCTTTCTTTATTTATTACATCCCCAATTAAGAGGTTAACACAGGTAATGCAAAGCGGAAAAAATGGTGTGTTAACAGAAAATCCAGACTATTATTTTAATCGTGAAATGAATCAATTAAATAGGATGTACAATAAAATGGTAAGACAAATTAATTATTTATTTAAGTCTGTGTATGAAAAAGAGATTATGAAAAACAAAAGTGAAATTAAAGCGCTTCATTCTCAAATTAATCCACATTTTTTATTTAATACATTAGATTCATTATATTGGTCTCTTATCGGTAAAGGAGAAAAAGAACTTTCTAAGTTTGTAATAACGCTTGCAAATTTATTTCGATATACTATTCAATCAAATGGACAAGAAGGTTTTGTCTCTATTGAAGAAGAAATTGAGCAGGTAAAGCGTTATACAGACATTATGAAAATGCGCTTTCATGATCGGCTTCATGTTGAAATAGATGCCAATCAAAATACAAAACAATATAAAATTCCAAAATTAACAATTCAGCCACTAATAGAAAATGCGATTATTCATGGTATTGAGCCAAAGGGTAACAGTGGTGTAGTTAAATTGATAGTAAAAGAAGAAAAAGGAGTTATCTTATTTATTATTAACGATGATGGTATCGGTATGAAAGAGGAACGTGTAAAAGAGATCCAGATGAGATTACGAAACGAAGAAAACCATAAGTTTATCTCAAAAGGAACTGGAATTGGATTATTTAACATTCATAAGCTTATTCAATTACATTATGGGGAAGAATTTGGTTTAGAAATTAATAGTCATTTGAATAAAGGAACAACAGTGGGGCTGCGAATACCCGCAAGGAGCTGATAGAAAAATGTATTCTCCTACAATATTAGTTGTAGATGACGAACATAACACAAGAATGGGTGTCTCTTTAACCCTTCAACAATGGGGAAAAGGGCAATGGGATGTAGATAGAGCTGAGAATGGCTTATCTGCACTTGAATATCTTCGTAAACGTGCTTATGATTTGTTAATCACAGATATACGTATGCCTCTTATGAATGGAATTGAACTTCTTGAAACATTAAGGGAAGAAAATAATGATGTGATTAGTATCTTGCTTACAGGATTTGCGGAATTTGAATACGCACAGAAAGGTTTACAGCTTGGAGCAATCGATTATTTATTAAAGCCAATTCAGCAAGAGCAACTAATAGAGGCTGTTGAAAAAGCATTAAAAGCATCGGAAAAGAAAAAAAAATCAATATTAGGAACGTTTCTTCTTGAAGAACATGGGATGCAGAAAGGAGATTCGAATTATAATAAAATAAATAATCCTAGTATTGAAAGTGCTATTAAATACATTGATAATAATTTAGATAAACCACTAACCATTAAAGACACAGCACAGTATGTTCATCTTAATTCAAGTTACTTTAGTGTTTTATTTAAAGAAGAGACAGGCAGCACGTATAGTGAATTTGTCACAACTCAAAGAATAAAAAAAGCTAAAGAATTACTTATTGTTTCAGATATAGGTCTTGATGAAATTTCAGAACAAGTAGGCTACCAAACAACAAGTTATTTTATTAAAATTTTTAAAAGATATGAGGATATGACGCCAAAACAGTATCGAGATCGCTTTTTAGAAAAAAGAAAATCGCTTAATAAAGACACTTAAGTATTGATTACCGGCTTTGAGACCGAGCTTCTATTGGTATAAAGAGGTTATTGCGGCTAATGGGATAAAATAGACTAAGCTGAAATAAAGGGAGTTTCCACTAGCTGTTGGACTCTCTTTTTGTTATTGGTGCCGATTAAACATATTCATTATAGTGTTAATACGAATACTAGGATATGTTGTTATTTTAGTTTATTCTAACAAATACTCTAAAAATGACCACAAACTTAGTTTGATTAATATGCAAACTAAGTTTGTGTTGTTATAATCAATTTAAAGTTATTTATTTTTTAGAGAGGGGGGATTACCAAGAGTTTATCGATCAGATACTGCAGATGGGGAAGCTATTGTTATTATTCAAACAGAAGGATCTGAAACAAATAGAGAGAAAATTGTTGTGATCAGTATGTTATTGAAGTTGAGTGTTTTTCAGAATGAATAATAAATGGAGGGTTAAAAAATGAATTATCATCAATTAGGAAGTACGGACTTAAAGGTAAGTGAATTAAGTTTCGGCACATGGGCAATTGGTGGAGCTTGGGGAAAAACAAATGATGAAGAAGCATTAAAAGGGCTTCATAAAGCAATGGAAGCTGGTGTTAACTTTTTTGATACAGCTGACGTATATGGAGATGGACATAGTGAGGAACTTCTCGCTAAAGCAACAAAAGGCAAAGAAGATGAGATCTATATTGCAACAAAGTTTTGCCGTGCTGGGGATATTTATGATCCGGCAACTTATTCAGAAAAATCGGTTCGCGCTTATTGTGAAGCAAGCTTAAAGCGTTTAAATCGTGAGCGGATCGATTTATACCAAATTCATTGTCCTCCGCTTGAAATTTTAAAACAGGGTAAAGTATTTGAAGTGCTTGATCAATTACAGCAGGAAGGAAAGATTCGTCATTACGGAGTAAGTGTGGAAACAGTAGAAGAAGGACTTTTCTGTATGGAAAACCCAAATGTTCGCACGCTTCAAGTAATCTTTAACCTTTTCCGTCAAAAGCTTGTTGATAAACTATTTCCACAAGCTAAAGAGAACGGTGTTGGCATTTTAGCGCGCGTTCCGCTTGCAAGTGGACTGTTAACAGGAAAATTTAGTAAAGATGCAAACTTTGAACAAGATGATCATCGTCATTTTAACCGCAATGGTGAAATGTTTAATGTCGGTGAAACGTTTGCCGGTCTCCAATTTGAAAAAGGAGTTGAACTGAGCGAGAAGCTAAAATGGATTAGTGAAGGACGAGGTAGTATGACAAGAGCGGCGCTTCGCTGGATTTTAGAGCATGAAGCTGTTTCGACTGTTATTCCAGGCTTTAAAACAGTGAAACAAGTTGAAGATAATTTACAAGCGTTGGATGTGCCTTCATTTAATGCTGAAGAAATGAAGCAGCTTAAAGCTTTCTATCAATTTGATGTTCATAAAAATATTCGCGGTCCATATTAAGGATAATAGGGAAGAAGGGGCTGTCTTAATAGGGTCTGATTCTATGCTTTTGAGATAGCTCCTTCTTTTTTATCATAAATAAGTAATTACTTGAAATGCTTATACAACTAAATTGAATACAAAAATGCTAGATAGATTAATAGCTTAATCAAAAAGCTTGTGGATTAGAAATTGTAAGCGTATCATTTATTGTATAAGCTTTTAAATATTCAGGGAGAAGGAAAAAAAAGTGTCTGTTATTTTGCATATTTTGTACAACCATATTATTCTATTAGTTCTGATGATATCAATTGGTATTATGCTGCAGAAGAAATACAGCTTTAATGTGAAGATATTTGCTAAATTGATGTTTGTTCTTTTTATTCCCGTGCTTATTTTTAAAGAAATAGTTGAAGTTGAAATCGACGTACAAATTGTCGGGAAAATCTTTTAATTTCATTCGTCTCATTGTTGGACAAGCTGCTGCATACAGCTTGGTTTTATTATATAGGAATATCAGGTGTGATGGCACAAGTTTTAGTTGTTTCAAGTGCTGTTCCTTCTGCATTAATTGTCGTGCTTCTTGCGATTGAATATAATAGTGACCCAGAATTTGCTTCACAGGTTGTGTTATCGTCAATGTTTATGAGTTTTCAATAACAGGATAATCTTTTTTATGAATATTTATTTCTTTTATAACACAGTAAAGAGTAGGAAAAATAACTTAGTTTATATACTGGACAAACTAAGTTATTGGTGATAAAATCTAGTTGAAAGCTGAATGAGTTAGGGGAGGACATTATGTTTTAGACAGAGGTTCCATATTTTATTGGGTTTAGGATTATGAAATTGGAAACGATAACATCAGCTGTGTTATGTAGTAGTCAAATGCCAATTTAATGGGCAAAGTTATTAATTTTAAAAAAAATTATGGAGGAGTGAAAATGAGTTATTTTAAAAATGTTAATCATGTAAAATTCGAAGATCCTAATTCTACTAATCGATTTGTGTGTAACTATATAAGTTCAATTTGAACTACCAACATGTCTTAAAAAAGGTATTGGTTCAAGAGTGGGGTATTAAATAATGATTTCGAGTTTAAGTAACCAATTTTTAATTAGCGTTTGTATTCAAGCAACAAGATTAAAGCTCGATCCCAATTTTATTTCTTTATTAGAAGAAATATACAAAAGAAATTTGCCATTAATGTGGCATAAAACAGGTAAAGGATGAGATATCATTTGATTTATTTCACATGTTGAAGAAATAAATCGAGTTTATATATTACAGTCAAAACTAGCTTTAAATTTACATTTGTGTAATTGAAGAAACAAAGTTAAATGAATAATTATTGTAAATGTTAAAGAAATTAAAAAGAGAGGAGGATAAAGGCAGATTTTCAATATTTAATGATGAAAAGTAAGCTTTTGAAAGTGATCCGTTAATCTTATCGATGTTTGCGGTTAAATTTGAAAACGCTTCAGGACTAATGATAAGGATAGCATAGATCACTTTCGATTTTGTTATTAAAATCTGCCTTTAAAAGAACTATGAAACGACAAAATTCATTTTATGTTACGGCAATTACTCTGGTAGCTGCTATTGGAGGCTTGCTTTTCGGGTATGATACTGCAGTGGTATCAGGGGCTGAAAAATCATTAGAAGCTTATTTTATTGATAGTTTGAATTTAGGACCGTTAGTGCACGGAGCTACAATTTCAAGTGCATTAATAGGCTGTATTATCGGAGGGTTAATGTCAGGTTATTTTGCATCTAAATTTGGCCGCAGGAATTCACTTATTATAGCAGCTGTCCTTTTCTTAATATCAGCCTTAGGTTCTGCTTATCCTGAATTTTTATTTTTTACAAAAGGTGAACCCACTCTTTCATTACTATTTACCTTTAATATGTATCGAATTATCGGTGGAATTGGTGTTGGTTTAGCTTCCGCGATTTGTCCAATGTATATCGGCGAAATTGCGCCTGCTAATATTCGTGGTCGATTGGTATCTTTTAATCAATTTACAATCATTTTTGGTATGTTAGTTGTTTACTTTGTAAACTGGAATATTGCCAATGGACAAACATTAGAATGGATTAATGATATCGGTTGGAGATATATGTTTGCTTCAGAAGCTATTCCAGCTCTATTGTTTTCTATACTTTTACTTTTTGTTCCAGAAACACCACGTTACTTAGCTTTAAATAATCAGGATGATCGAGCTTTAGATATTTTAACAAAGATAAATGGTTCTTCAGCAGCGAAATCTATTCTTCATGAAATTAAACAAACAGTGAGCATTTCTGTTGAAAAATCATTTTCTTCTAAAAAGTTATTTTCTTACGGGAAATTAGTTATCATTATCGGCATTATGCTTTCTGTATTCCAACAGTTTGTTGGAATTAACGTCGCATTGTATTATGCTCCACGTATTTTTGAAAGCATGGGGGCAGCAAAAGATGCTTCCATGTTACAAACGATTGTTATGGGTCTCATTAATACGGTCTTTACGATTGTTGCCATCTTAACTGTCGATAGATGGGGACGTAAGCCTTTATTAATAGTAGGTTCCATTGGAATGGCTATTGGAATGTTTGGTGTTTCAGGTATGGCTTTTTCAAATATTATTGGAATTAGTACTTTAATATTTATTATTGTATACACGGCATCATTCATGATGTCATGGGGACCAATTTGTTGGGTATTAATTTCTGAGATTTTCCCTAACAAAATCCGTGGTCAGGCAGTTGCGATTGCTGTAGCGGCTCAATGGAGTGCAAACTATTTAATTTCATCTACTTATCCAATGATGATGGAATTTAGTGGTGGCATGACTTATGGCTTCTATGGTCTAATGAGTGTCCTTTCAGCTCTATTTATTTGGAAATTTGTTCCTGAAACTAAAGGTAAAACCCTTGAGCAGGTTGAAAAAATATGGAATAAATCAGCATAAATATATAATAAGGGGAGCTGTTTTTGAGATACCTCTGACCGTTGACTTTTATTTTAGACAGAGTTCACTTGTTGTTGAACCTGTCTTTTTTCATCATAAAAAATATTTTGTGAAGAGTGAAAAAATTTATACCCTAAAAAACCTTCCGCAATTATTGCTGGAAGGTTTCTTCTTTAAAATAAGTTTATTACTTCACTTTTATTTCCAGATATACTTAAGAAATTCTCAACTGTAAAAGCAGAAACACCTAATGCAGCAGCATAGAATGAGAGATTTGAAAACTCAATTGTAAAATCCATTTGATTGAAGTGCAGTGCTTTTTCTTCAACAATAGTTCTTATCGGTTTTTTTAACCACTTTTTCGCTTTTGCTAGTCTATTGCCAATTACGATACGCTCTGGGTATCTCAATACCATCCATTAACGATATTAGGTCGATGCGCCACCCAGTCTCCTACGGTGACAGATGGAATCTTTAGTTTTGTCAGTATGTATTCACAATTTTCTTCAGTATTATAGACATTTTTTTTGCAGAAACGGCTCTACTCTAAGCATTCGTCAGTGTTAGCTTGATGGCGATGTGGCCCCTATATTAATAACAAGAAACCATATCAATCAAATCATGACATAGTACGCTGTCACCGTGTTCCACGGGTGCTAATCACCAGATTGCAAAAAACAGTCATGCTTAAGCCTTTCCTTTTAATAAGATAAGTTATATATGTAATGGAAGGGATGTGAAGAAAGTGTGGGATTATCCGAATAATTGGATACCGACAAAGTCATTGGAACAAATGGAAAATAATATATATGACGTTCTAATTGTCGGAAGTGGTGCAGGTGGAGGGGCTACACTTTATCGGTTATGCGAGCAGTGGAAAAATCGGAGTGCGAAGAAAATAGGGATTCTTGAAAAGGGAAACAAGCTATTTCATTCTCATGCTTTAAATATTCCTACAATGAATAATGATCGGATGTGGGGTCAATTATTACCTGATAATTCAACACCAGTTGGTGAACGACTCCCTCAATTTTCTGGTGCTAGGCAGGTGTTTGCTCTGGGTGGAAGAACATTATTTTGAAATGCGGGCTGTCCTCGTCCCCCATTATTTGAATTGAAAAAATGGCCTGTCCATCCAATAGAAATGGATGTATATTTCAGGCTCGCTGAAAAGGTTATGAATATTACAACTGCTTACGCTAAGGGTTCCTCCATGCAAGATGTTCTTTGGAAGCGACTTGTTTTTAATGGAATTTCAGAAGTAAAGGATTATCCGCTTGCTATTGATATGAGTAGATCCCGATTTGGTGAGATTCACTCTAATGCGTGGTTTAGTTCCATTTATTTTCTTGCTTATGCATTAAATAATCGCCCGTTTGATTTAGCATTAAACGCATACACTACTAAAGTGTTTGTTGAGAAAGGAAAAGTAGCAGGTGTTAATGTGATTTCACCAGAAAAGAAAAACTATACGATTCGTGCTAAAAATATCGTAATTTCAGCTAGTGCATTAGAGACTCCACGACTATTGTTGAATTCTAGTATAAAAGGTCGATCGATAGGACGTTATTTAACGAACCATTCGTTCATCCGAGCACATGGAAAAATAAGCCGTAATCAGTTTCCTGAAACTATCGGAAATTTGGCACTGTATAAGTATGAAACGAAGCATACACCGTATCTGATTCAAATATTAGGACCTGATCGTTATTTTGTGTACCAACAATTTGAAGAAAAAGTACTTCCTGAAGAGCTTGGAGTAACTTATGTAACGTTCGGCAGGGTTGAATCACGCCCTGAAAATAGAGTTTTTATAGACCCGGATGTACGGGATGAATATGGAGTCCCAATGAATCAAATTACCTTTGCATATAGTGAAAATGATAGGGTAGTAATCTATCAGATGTATGAAGGGATTTTCCAAACCGCTATCGCAATGGGAGTAAGACTTGATGGCGAGCCAACCATGTTACCACCAGGAGCCGATTTTCATGAGTCATGTACATGCCGAATGGGTATTGATCCAGAAACTTCAGCTACAAATCGTTTCGGCCAAATTCATGGCGTTAAGGGTCTATATGTTGCCGATAATAGTGTACTACCAACACTAGCTGCCGCGAATCCAACACTTTCCACCGTTGCTTTAGCAATAAGATTGGCTGATCATATTGTGAAACAAAGTCAGTAATGAGAAGCATTTTGTTTCATATTTCACAGGTGCCTGGTGTATTAGATATTAAATGTCGAATATGGTCTTTAAATAAAAAATGACCCCAGTGTGCTCCATTTTGTAAGATGAAAGTACCTGACAGGAAACCTCATTCTATCAACCAACTTGGAGGATTCTATAAAAGAGATATTGCAGCAACAGGTATATCCCAAGGTTCTCTACCTAGGTCAGTTAATCGAAGAGAGCTTGAAGAAATAAAAAAATAAAGGGCATTCAGCTTGTAGAGAAACCTAGTGTTTTTCTCTACAAGCTTTTTTTTAATGGTTTAGAAAACCCCCGGCATAGCCAGGGGTTTTCTAAACCATTAAAAAAGGGGTGCCTAAAAGCTATGCTTTTGGGCACCCCCTCTTAATTATTTACTTGCAAGCCCTTCATTATTTTCGGGTGGATTTAGAAAATTTTCCGCTATAAAAGCTGCAGCTCCGAGTGATGCTGCGTACGTCATAAGCTTGGAGAATTCTACCTTAAGGTCACTTTTAGAAAATGTTAACGTTCGTTCACTAATCTCTTGTTGAACAGATGGCATCAACCATTTAGCAGCCGCTGATAAGCGATTTCCAATAATAATTTTTTGTGGATTAAAGGTATTAATAATATTATTAATACCTATTCCTAAAAAGGTACCTACTTCTTCAAAAAGTTGAATCGCGTTCTCATTATTTTGTTCCGCTAAATCAATGAGCATTTTTAGCTTGATTTTTGATTGATCTTGGAGGTTTAATTGATCGTGAAGTGTGCTGTTGTTTGCTTTTTCAAGAACTGCATGTTCAGAAGCGTATAATTCCCAACAGCCTTTACTTCCACAGCGGCACTGTTTGCCGTTAGTTTCTATGACCATATGACCCATTTCCCCTGCAAAGCCGTTAAATCCACTGTAAAGCTCTCCTTTAAAAATTAATCCTACACCAATCCCAATTCCGGCACTAATATAAATAAGTTCTTCCACATCTTGATCAGCTCCAAAACGCATTTCGCCATATGCTCCAGCGTTTGCCTCATTTTCAATAATAATTGGAAGTTGATACATTGCTTCTAATTGAGCTTTTATGTCTTTATTTTTCCATTCTAAGTTTGGAGCAAGTAAAATTTCACCTTTATGATTCACGCTTCCAGGAACACCGAGACCAATTCCGACTACTCCATACGGACTTTCAGGAGCTGAGAACCGTAGAAAATCAATGACTTCAGTTAACTGTTTAAAAGTAGAATTATAATCATTGCTTAATAAAGGAATTTCTTTCTCTTTTACAATTTTTCCTTGAAGATCAGTTAAAATTCCTAGAATATAATTAACACCAAGATCAATTCCGATTGAATAGCCTGCCTTTTCATTAAACAGCAGCATCACTGGACGTCTGCCGCCGCTTGATTTACCAGGACCTTGTTCATAAATTAGATTTTCATCAATTAATTCACTAACTAATGAAGAAACTGTTCCTTTGTTAAGGCCTGCTTTTTGTGAAATATCAGCCCGAGAAATCGGAGAAAAATCTTTAATCATCTGAAGAACAATTGATTTGTTCATTTTTTTTACTAATTGAATATTTCCGGTTACGTTCATATTTTCACCACCAATAAATGATATACACTATATGTAATGTTTCTATTACCATTATAAAGTTTATTTAATTGATAAACAAACTAATTTAAAAGTGATATAATGTTTTTAAAAAATATTGAAACGAAATGGATGGACAAAAGGATGAAACATCATGAAATTATTAGGTAAGTACAATACGCTAAGAAATCAAATTTTAATTGTTTTTTTGTTTGTCATGGTCATTGTTTTATTGTTTGTTGGGGTTGCGACGTTTAACTCAGTGTCAAGTTTACTAAAACAGAATGCGGAAAAGCAGATTCAGGAAACAGCTGTTCAAGCGAATGGACGAATTGAGTCATTGTATCAACAAATTGATCTATTATCACAGCAAGTGGCAACCAATTCATTTCTGCAGCAGCTTTTTACAAATGAAGTGAATGGACAACCTATGACATATCGCGAAAGGCAGGAACTTATGCAGCTAACACTTAACCTTGGAGCTTATTCGAATGTCATTAGTTCGTTTGAGGTTTACACGAATAGTGGTAATCGAGTCATTCCTTTGGATGAAGGCCAGTTAACGAATGTTGTTGATTCAAAATGGATTGAACAGGCCGATAAAGCAAAAGGAAAGCTTGTTTGGGTTGGCAAAGACCCGAAAGATCCAACTTCGTTTCTAGCGTTAAGACGAATTAGTTTAATTGAGCGCTGGTTTTCAAACGGAGGATATTTACTCATGCACATAAAATCAGATTATTTTCAGCTTACTGAAAATCAAAAAAATCAGTATATGGTTCTTTTCGATCAAACATATGAACCCATTGCATCTAATTACGAAGGCGATCCGGAGCCGCTTGTTATAGAAATGCGGCAAACAATTGAATTGAATGAAAGCGAATACATGTTGGTGAAGGAAAAATCAAATCTAACGGGTTGGACGCTTATCATTTTAACACCTGTATCACTCTTAATGAATGGAATTTCAGTCTTAAAGGCAGCGGTTATTTTTTCCGGTGCGATGGGCTTTCTTATTTTTCTGTTCTTTTCTTATTTGCTTTCGACGATGATTACACGTCCTATTTTCAAGCTGACGAAAGCAATGAGGAAAACCGATGATGGAAAGTTAACGCTTAACTCGGAAATTTCTTCAACAGTTGAAATCAATCAATTAAATGAAACATACAACGAGCTGGTAGAACATACGAATCACTTAATTCAAGTAGTCTATGAGAAAGAATTAATTCGCAGTCGGACAGAATTAAAAGCACTGCAGGCGCAAATTGATCCTCACTTTTTGTTTAACACGTTAGATTCCTTGTATTGGTCGCTTGAGGATAAAGAAGAGGAAGAATTAGCGGAATTGGTGATTGCGATGTCTGAGCTGTTTCGTTATACAATTAGTGCGCAAAATAATGATGAATGGGTGACGGTTAAACAAGAGCTCGATCATATTGAGCGTTATATGCAAATTATGAATATGCGATTTGGTGACCGCTTTAAAGGAAACATCTCAGTTCCAAGTGAATATGAGAATATTCCAATTCCGAAGCTGTTAATACAACCTTTAGTGGAAAATGCGATTTTACACGGAGTTAGCAATAAAATGGACCAAGGCTCTGTATCCGTTATCGTTGAGCCATTAAAGAAATCAAACAATCTCGTAATTCAAGTAAAAGATAATGGAATCGGTATGACAAAAGAAACCATTAAAAGGATCGTCGAGTCCTTGGAATCTGGAAAGGTTTCAACAGCAAAACGAAATGGGATGGCGATTGCTAATGTTCATAAACGATTGCAGCTTTATTACGAAGATCAAAACATAAGAGGAATATCCATAAGCAGCGAGCTTAATAAAGGCGCATGCATAACATTTGAAATACCGATGGAGAGGGGTATTGGAAATGAAAAAAACATTATTAATCGTGGATGATGAGCCGAGAACAAGGCAAGGACTTAAAAAAACACTAGAAGTATGGGCTGAAGGAAAATATGAAATTTTAAGTGCGGAAAGCGCTCAGCAAGCGATGAAGATTCTTGGCCAGCAAAAAATTTCTTTATTAATAACAGATATTAGTATGCCTGAAATGACAGGATTACAAATGGTAAAAACGTTAAAAGAAAACAATCAGTCTCCCGTTGTGATTGTGATATCTGCTTATCCAGAATTTAGTTATGCACAGGAAGCGATTCAATTAGGTGTTTTAAGCTATCTTTTAAAACCGATTATGAAACGAAAGCTCATTGAAGAAGTGGAAAAAGCGTTAGAAGTGGGGGAAAACCTTGAGAAAGCAGGTATTCTAAAAAAAGTAGTCGATGAAAAGTTGGCCCATTTAAAAATAGAAGATCAAAAAGAAGGTTCCCTTATTAAAAAAGCAATGGAATATGTAGATGCTCATGTTGACTCCCAAATTACATTAACAGAAGCTGCAGCTCACGTTAATTTAAGTACTAGCTATTTTAGCGTCTTGTTTAAAGAAAAAGCAAACATGAATTTTAGTGAATATGTAACACGGACTCGATTACAAAAAGCAAAAAATTTATTGATATCCTCTGATTTACCGGTTGCTCAAATAGCAGAGGACGTTGGCTATACGACTTCAAAATATTTTATTAAACTATTTAAGGAATATGAAGGGGTTACTCCGAGCCAATATCGAAAGTCGGCAACAATAAGGAATTAAAAATTCTAAAAATAGTGGAATTTTCCCCAATCCCTGTTACCTTATGTTGATTAAGAGGAGATGCTACAATAAAGTTAGTTCAAGCAAACAAACAATAAAGAGAAAGGTAAGGGGGATTTTTACATGAAGAAGAAAGCGATTGCAATATTTATGGCGTTCATGGTAATGGCTGCACTCGTGTTAACGGGATGTACAAGCTCTGAAGAAGGCAGCGGAAATAACACAGGATTTTCTGATAAGAAAGTCGTTAAATTTATGCACTTATGGCCAGCAGGAAGTGCAAAGCAGCACAATCAAATTGTAAATGATATCGCTGCTCAGTTTGAAAAAGAAAATCCAGATGTGAAAGTACAGTTAGAAATTTTAAGTAATGAGCAGTATAAAGAAAAATTAAAAGTACTATCTGCTTCAAACGAACTTCCTGATGTAGGGATGACTTGGGCGGCAGGATTTCTTGAGCCATATGTAAAAGGATCAATGTTTGCACCGCTTGATGATATGTTAGGAGAAGGTTTAGGTGATCAATTTATTGCTGGTACAACAGAAGCTTACGCGATTGACGGAAACACGTATGGTCTACCTCTTGAACTAAATATTGCACCTGTTTTCTACAATAAGAAAATTTTTGAAAAATATAATCTTGAAGCACCAAAAACATATGATGAATTTAAAACAGTTGTGAAAACGCTCACTGATAACGGTGTTACACCAATTGCATTAGGAAATAAAGACCGCTGGACAGGATCAATGTGGTATATGTATTTAGCAGGTCGAATCGGCGGACCGGAAACATTAACAAACGCGATTAATCGCACAGGTTCATTTGAAGATCCTGCTTTAGTACAAGCAGCAGAAGAAATTCAAAATTTAGTTGGTATGAATGCTTTTGTAAAGGGTTTCAACGGCTTATCTAATGACGAAGCAAAAGGGCCGTTTATGAATGAACAAGCGGCGATGTATTTAATGGGATCATGGGAACTGCCTAACTATACAACAAATGAAGACGTACCTCAAGAATTTAGAGATTCAGTCGGTTTCTTTAAATTCCCAACTGTTGAAGGCGGAAAAGGAGATATTAACAGTTTTGTAGGTGGACCTGGAGTAGGTTTATTCGTAGCAGAAGATTCTGATGTAAAAGAAGAAGCGAAAAAATTTGCTGCATTCTTTGTTGAGAAATGGGGAGCGCGCGCTGTAACAGAAGCTGGTGTTATTCCTGCAACGAAAGTCGATACAGCAAGCATCAATTTACCGCAAATGTATATTGATGTGTTAGATGAATTAAGCGCTGCAAGCAATATTACGTTATATGCCGACGTTCAAATGAGTGCAGGTGTTGCGCAGGAGCATTTAAATATGATTCAGTCGCTGTTCGGCGGTCAAACTTCACCAGAAGAATTTGCGAAGGCTCATGAGGAAGCGCTTGCGAAAGAAGAGTAAATGAAACCTTTTTAACAAAGCGAAAAGAACATGTCTATCGGTTACGGTATGTTCTTTTCTTTATAAGTAGATAACGAGATCGTATTTATGAAAAAGGAGGATCTTTGATGAACAGAGTTATGTCGAACAAATTTGTCATCACGCTATATGTTCTTCCTGCACTTCTTTTAATCGCTACCCTTATTTACGTACCAATTGTGTTAACAGGGTATTACGGATTAATGAAGTGGGATGGAATTGGAGAGATGTCATTTATCGGTTTAGAAAATTATATTAATCTTTTAACTGATAAGCTTTTTTGGGAAAGTGCCTATCATTCGTTTTTATTAGCCGCTTTTTCAACGATTAGTTTAATAGGGTATCTTATTATTTCACTTATCCTTTCAGGGAAGATTAAAGGAGCTAATTTACTAAGGAAAATTTATTTAATTCCAATGTTGTTATCTTCTGTTGCGATTGCACAGCTTTGGCTGAAAATTTATCATCCTGGAAATGGGTTAGTAAACAGCTTTCTAATGGGAATTGGAATCGATAATCCTCCAGCATGGCTGGCTGAGCCTAAACTTGTCTTACCGGCGCTATTTGTACCAATTATTTGGCAGTATGCAGGATTTTATATTTTAATTTATTATGCCGCTCTAAAAGGAATACCGAATTCATTAATTGAAGCTGCTAAAATTGATGGAGCCAATCCGCTTCAAATTGCCTGGAAAATAAAAGTTCCGTTAATTTCAAGTGTTATAAAAGTAACAATTGTCTTAGCAATTGTTGGGTCATTAAAATATTTTGATTTAATTTATGTAATGACGGGCGGCGGACCAAATGGCTCAAGTGAGGTTATGGCTTCTTATATGTACCAAAAAGCATTCAATACGTATGATTTTGGATATGGAAGTGCCGTCGGTTTCTTTTTATTAATCATCTGTTTAGCTGTTACATGGTTGATTCGTAAGCTTACGGTAACGGGTGACGAGAATCAGTATTAAAGGGAGGGTTTAAACATGAAAGTTATGTCGCAGCATCGAACAAAGACAAATGGATCTTATGCGGATGAAACAAAGATAATGGGACAAGGAGTACGCCGACTTGGGTACGGGATTTTGTACACGGTTTTAGGAATTATTGCTGTATTACAACTGTATCCGCTTCTATGGCTGTTTTTCTTCTCATTAAAAGATAATAGTGAAATTTTTAGTATGTCGCCATTTGCTCTTCCAACAAATCCAAAATGGGAAAATTATTTAAATGTATGGTCACAGGGCAACATTAGCTTATACTTCTTTAACAGCGTATGGATTACGGTTGTTGCGGTTGTTATTACTGTATTGTCGGCAAGTATGGTTACATTTGCAATTACTCGTATGAAATGGAAGTTAAGTAAGCCCGTACTTGGACTGTTCATGATAGGCTTAATGATTCCAGTTCACTCGACACTTATTCCGTTATTTAACTTTTTCTTAAAATTAAATTTAATTGATCATCCACTTGCCGTTATTTTAACGTATATTGCGTTTAATTTGCCGCTTACAATTATGATTTTGCTCGGATTTTATTATGCACTGCCAAGAGAAGTGGAGGAAGCGGCAATTATCGACGGGTGTTCGGTACACCGCATTTTCTTTCAAATTACGCTGCCAATGACAACACCTGTTATCTCAACGACAGTGATTATTAATATGATTTATAACTGGAATGAATTTATATTTATTAATACATTTATTAGTTCTGATCAATATAAAACATTAACAGTAGGAATTCAAAACTTTATTGGTCAGTATGCAACAGATTGGGGAGCAATTGGCGCAACGCTGATGATTAGTATTTTACCGATTTTAATCGCGTTTTTATTTTTAAGCAATCGAATTGTTGAAGGAATTGCCGCAGGGTCTGTAAAAGGGTAAGAATTCGGACGATGTACAGAAACTTCTAGCCATTCATCATAAGTGACCTCCTATCATCTAAATATTTTTTAGTAATTGCACACAATAGTTTGTTTGTTATAAGGATAAACTAAGTTATTATTTTTTTACAAATAATACGGATTTCTTATATTTGAAAGGAGCTTTTAAATACTATGCCTAAAAATATGTTTTTTAACGCACATCACTCACCAGTTGGCGCATTTTCAAGTTTTACATTAGGTTTTCCAGGAAGCAATGGGGGCTTAGATGTAGAACTAGGCCGTTCACCAAGACAAAGCATTTTTGTTGGTACTGAATCGCTTACAGAAAAAGGGGTTTATCAAGCCCTGCCATTTTTTTCAGACAGTGAAGATGAGAGCAAACGTTATGATATTGAAAATCCAGATCCGAATCAAAATAAACCAAAAATTATTTTTCCATTTCACCAGGATGAAGTGAAGCGCGATTTTCATGTTTCAACAGATACATGGCAGGCAGGAGATTTAACATTTACAATTTATTCACCTGTTCAGTCTGTGCCCGAGCCTGGAGCAGCGGTAGATGAAGAACTTAAGTTTGCATTGCTTCCTGCTGTTATTGCTGAATTAACAGTTGATAATACAAAGAGTACACAATCAAGACGTTCATTTTTTGGTTTTGAAGGTGTTGACCAATATACGTCATTAAGAAGGATGGATGATACTGCTGCACCGCTGACAGGAGTTGGCCAAGGCCGTTTTGCTTCTATCGTTTCAGACGACCAAGATGTAAAATCGGCGCTTCATTTTAGTTTAGAAGATATCTTAACAAATCCATTAGAAGAAAATTGGACATTCGGGTTAGGAAAAGTCGGCGCATTAATTATGGATACGCCGGCGGGAGAGAAGAAAACGTATCGCTTTGCAGTATGTTTTTACCGCTCTAGTTACGTAACAGCAGGGATGGATACCACATATTATTATACGAAATTTTATAAAAATATCGAGGAAGTCGGCTCCTATGCATTAGCAAATTTTGCGAAGTTAAAAGAGCTTTCTTTCGAGTCGAATAAAGAAATTGAAACTGCTAATCTATCAGATGATCAAAAGTTTATGATGGCTCATTCAATTCGCAGCTACTATGGCTGTACCCAGATGTTAGAGTTAGACGATAAGCCGCTTTGGGTTGTTAATGAAGGTGAATACCGAATGATGAATACGTTTGACCTTACCGTTGATCAGCTGTTCTTTGAGTTAAAAATGAATCCTTGGACGGTGAAAAATGTCCTCGATCTATTTGTTGACCGTTACAGTTATCAAGATCGCGTTCGTTTTCCTGGGGATGAAACAGAATATCCAGGCGGTATCAGCTTTACTCACGATATGGGTGTGGCAAATACGTTTTCGAGAGCGCAATATTCTTCATACGAACTTTACGGCATTGACGGCTGTTTTTCACACATGACGCAAGAACAGCTTGTAAACTGGATTTTATGTGCAGCTGTTTATGTAGAACAAACAAAAGATAAAGCATGGCTTGAGGAAAAAATGCCGACTCTTGAACAATGTTTAGAAAGTATGGTCAATCGTGATCATCCTAACCCAGAAGAGCGCAACGGCATTATGGGATTAGACAGCACGCGCGTTATGGGTGGTGCTGAAATTACAACTTACGACAGCTTGGACGTTTCTCTTGGACAAGCGCGTAATAACATTTATTTAGCAGGAAAATCATGGGCTTCCTACGTGGCGCTTGAAAAGATCTTCCGTGAAAATGGAAAACCTGAACTTGCAGCATTAGCAGGCGAACAAGCTGATAAATGTGCAAAAACGATGACAAGTCATGTAACAGAAAAAGGCTATATTCCTGCTGTTATTGGTGAAGGAAACGATTCGAAAATTATTCCGGCAATTGAAGGACTTGTTTTTCCTTACTTTACGAACAGCCATGAGGCGTTAGATGAAAATGGACGTTTTGGCGATTACATTCAAACGCTGAAAAAGCATTTTGAACATGTATTAAAAGAAGGGATTTGTTTATTCTCGGACGGCGGATGGAAAATTTCATCAACAAGCAATAATTCATGGTTAAGTAAAATTTATCTTTCTCAATTTATTGCCCGTCAAATACTAGGATGGAGTTGGGATGAGGATGGTGCCAAAGCAGACGCAGCACACGTTGAATGGTTAACACACCCAACATTATCTGTATGGAGCTGGAGTGATCAAATTATTTCTGGTGAAATTAGCGGCAGTAAATATTATCCGCGCGGCGTAACAAGTATTCTTTGGCTTCAGGAAGAAAACAATGCTGATATAAAGGGCAAAAAATACGAATCGGCAGCGCTTTAAATACTTCTCTTAAATCTATTTGTCTGCCAGCTGAAATCAAGCCAGCAAGAGAAAATTTAGAAATAGGCCATTCAATGAAACGAATGAATGTATGAAGTGTAAAATCGTTTCAGTTTGTTTGGCCTATCCTTTTATTTATAAATACTAGTGAACGGTTCATAAAGGAGTGATAGAGAATGAAAGGTTATGTAGAAAATACTATGTTTTTTGAAGAGCCCGCTTTAAAAGCTGGAAATGAACAGTTTGAAATCACGATCGTACCCGGCTGGGGATCAAACTTAATTTCTTTCATTGAAAAGAAGTCAAATCAAGAGCTTCTTAGAGTTCCCCAATCAGCGGATGAATATAAAGAAAAACCTGTTTTATATGGTACACCACTCTTATTTCCTCCGAATCGAATTAGCGGTGGAACATTTATATTTAATAATCACTCGTATCAATTTGATGTAAATGAACGAGACAAAAACAATCATATTCACGGCTTTGTAATGACGAGAAAATGGGAGGTAATAAAAGCGGAAGCATCTGATAATAAAGCTGTAATCGAAACGGAATTTAATTCGTTAAAGCATGAAGATGTTTTGAGGCAGTTTCCGCATCCTTTTATTATTCGGATGACATATGTGCTTGATGAAAATCGCTTGCAAAAAAGCGCAACTATTATTAATAACAGCAATGATCCTTTCCCATGGGGCTTTGGCTTTCATACGTCATTCTTATTTCCGGAAGAGGTATGTTCATTTTCATTAACAGCACAAAAACGCTGGACGCTTAACGATCGTTTCTTACCAACTGGAGATTTAACAGAAATTCCATACATTGAACAATTAACAAGCGGAATGAGCTTACAAGATATGCTTCTTGACGATGTTTTTCTTTCTTCAGCAAAAGAAGGGGGA
Source organism: Bacillus taeanensis (assembly GCF_003318295.1). GTDB lineage: Bacteria > Bacillota > Bacilli > Bacillales > UBA6769 > Maribacillus > Maribacillus taeanensis. The sequence goes on along the minus strand of NZ_QOCW01000008.1, from coordinate 39,200 downwards.
AGAAATGAAGCGGTATTATTAAATGAAGAAACTGGTATTGAGATTGCATATTCCGCAGATGGAAACTTTAAAAATTGGGTTGTTTATAATGATAATGGAAAGCAGGGGTTTGTTTGCCCTGAGCCTTATACATGGGTAACAAATGCACCGAATTTAAATCTGCCTAGGGAAATAACTGGACTTCAAGTGTTGGAGCCTGGAGAGAAGAAAGTTCTAAAAACAGAAATCTCTTTTTCTTATAAAACAAAATAAAAGCCATTATAAGACGAGAAGTGTTAGCGTGATGAGAGGAGAGAGTGCTGAAACAATAAATTAATATGCAAAATATGAAAAAGTACACTCTTTATTCATCAAGAGTGTACTTTTTGCTTGAAACTTGTAAACAGTAATAGTATTTCAAAATATTAGATTAAGATGCTTTCAATTCTTCAACTTTATGAAATGCTCTGCTGCATAAAGAGTAAATAACATATGAACCGATACTGAAAATGAACAATAAGGATGGACGAAATACGATAAGTAAAGCCCCTATTGCAGCGATAGTGATGAGGATAACGAATGTAAGCAATAAGTTACTAACTGAAAATAAAAATGAGTTTTTAATAATATTAAATGAGCTTGTCTTATACTGCACCATTACCGGGAAAAGATAAATCGTTGTAGACAGTAAAAGTAATGCCATTACAAAGAAGACTGGGAGTAGAATATTTCTCAAACCTGAATCAAGCTGATTCGTAAATGTAAAATTAACAACCATCAGTCCTGCTAATAAGAACCAGCCAATTCCAACAAATAAACCTTGCTTGAAATTTTCTTTAAAATAGTGAAAAAAGCTCGAAAAAACACTAACATCATTTTTCAATACCCACTGTCTCACTACCCCGAACATTGCAGCTGTTGCTGGAAAGATTGTTATAATAGGAAGGCACATAAGCAGCCAAATCATATTTAATAGAAAGAAGTTAGAAATAACCTCAAGTACACGATAATACTTTCCATTTATAAATCCCATAAAATCACCTGATCTGTTTTTAAACTTTTATGAAAATTTTATATACTTTAAAGATATCATGTTTCGACAAAAAGTGAAAGCGTTAACTATAAGTTTCTATCAATGCTTAACTTCATAAAAACCTGTCAATACTGTTTCTATTTTTTTATACACTCTTCGGTTTTTTAAAAGTTCTTCCTTTCATTCTTCTTTTATATATTGTAGGATTCTTTTTTCATAAGTAGGATCATGAGGAAATGAGTCATTTTGGCATCTAGTTGAAATACTAATTATATTCACCTTGAGAATTGGACATCAATACAGTGTCCACAAACTAATATGTAAGGGTGTAGAAGGTGAAGATCCACTTTGCGAAACTATTTTGTTGCTACATGAAAAGGTTGAAAATTATGGTACATCATTAAAATCGACTATTCAGCGCCAATAAGGATAATCTTGAAACAATTTAACAAGTTGTTTTAAGGAATCACTGGTTAAATGGGTTTTGATCACAAAACATTCCAACATAAGTTTTCATGAAATATGTGGTCTACCTGTTACATAAGGTGTCTCCGGAAAACGAAGTTGATCAAAAATGTTTACTCATCCTTAATAAGAACGCAAGCAACAATTGTTTCAGAATGAACATCTAATCCCCCACAACGTTTATACAAAGTTTCCAAATCAATTCCCCCCTATAAATATTTTTCTAATCTCTTGTTTTCTTTTTATACATCAAAATGATTAAAACGGTACAAACTTATAATAACCATGATGAAAGAGGAGATGGGGATGCCGTTATTTTCAAAATATAAACGTTCTAAATCTAAGAAATTAAATAAACAAAATGAGCTATTGCAAGAGCAGATAAATAATGAGCAGCAAATAAATCTATACAGTGATATTAGCAAGAATTATCAAAGGTTAAAATTAATTTACGAAACATGTAATGATGTTATTTTCCGAAACTTGTTTATTGAAGGTAAAGAAGCCTTTCTCGTCTATATAGAAGGACTATCAAATATTGAAGAATTAGATGACAACGTTCTTAGGGTGATTATGAAACAATCAATTTCAGGGATTTCAAACAGCACAAACATACTAAAAGAAAATTTACCCTTATCTAACGTGCAGAGGGTTAGAACATTTTCTGAGTGTATTGAACAAGTCTCTTTAGGCAATCCGGTGATTATATTAGATAATCAAAATTTTGGACTGTCTTTCGGTCTTTCAAAATGGGAAAAGCGCTCTATTGAAGAATCTGTAGCAGAGCCAGTTGTTCGTGGACCCCGCGAAGGCTTTATTGAAGTATTACAAGTTAATACTTCTTTGTTACGGAGAAAAATTAGAAGTCCGAATCTTAAAATGTACTCAATGGAATTAGGACGTTATACAAAAACGAAGGTTATGATTGCTTTTATAGAAGGAATTGTTGACAATACATTAATTGAAGAAATAAAAAGCCGACTTGGCAGCGCAGTCCGCAGTGGGAAGTGTTAAAAGATGCGAATCAAGATGAACTTGTGACCGTCTTAAAGAAGCAGTGTGAGGTCATTCATACCCAGTTGATTGAGACGACTTCCTCTGAGCTGAGCGGCCAAATTCGCTCTGTGATGAAGCAGTTCGGTGCAAAGTCTGTTGTAACATGGAAAGATGAGCGCTTTTCTCAATTTGGATTAGAAGAACAGTTAAACAATAGATGGCCGGAAGAAGGGTTTGATGTTCACATATGGGATCCATCTAAAAAGAGAGAAAACATTGAGGCTGCAGAAAAAGCGGATGTTGGTATTACGTTTAGTGACATGACGCTTGCCGAATCAGGAACAGTCGTCCTGTTTAGTGATGCGAGAAAAGGAAGGTCAGTAAGCTTACTTCCTAAAACGTATATCGCGATTATTCCAAAAAGATCGATTGTTCCAAGAATGACGCAGGCGACATCATACATCCATGAAAAGATTAAAAAGGGAAAGAATATTGCTTCATGCGTTAATTTTATTACAGGACCGAGCAATAGTGCCGATATCGAATTAAATCTTGTTGTAGGTGTGCATGGACCGGTAAAAGCGACTTATATTATTGTAAATGATAAATAGTAGTTTTGTGTTGTTGGGTTATAAAATTCGTTCTGATAAAATAAGCAACCAACTGTTCCTTTAAGACAGATGGTTGCTTTTTGTGCTTTATGAAATATTCTTAGTTAACAAGTCCAAGGGATTTCAATCCATTATAAATACCTGAATCGGTCACCTTAGTCGTTTTATGTTTTGCATATTGAAACAAATCAGGATGGGCATTTCCCATCGCAAATCCTTCACCGACAGTACTTAGCATTTCTTTGTCGTTCATGCCGTCACCAAAGGCAATCGCTGCTTCTTTCGGAATGTCAAGCATGTTAAGGATATGCTCAATGCCAAAGCCTTTATTAACTGTATCACGAATAACATCATAACAGTGGCGAAGTCCGTCAACATTAACTTGTGATAAATGGATGCTGGTATCTTCTTTTTCATAAAGAGCAGGTTCGTTTTCGGCTAAATTCATAAGCGTAATCCCTAAGATTTGATGAAGAACATCCTCTGAAAAACGATCATTTTTTCGCATGTGAAATGCTTTAATAAACTTTTCAACAATGTCGCTTTCTATATTAGAAAAGATATTTTTCTCATGAGTGTAAAGAACAAATTCATGATTATTCTGATTGGCGGTTTCAACAAATTTTCCGACCGTACTTGCGTTCATCGGAGTTTTAAAAATATCTTCTCCTTTATGAATCGCATAAGCACCGTTATAGCCGATAAAAGATTCAATACTTAACTCTTCAGCAATCTCGGCTATTTCGTGAAGGGGTCTGCCGGTAGCAAGAAATACTTCTACTCCTTTTTGTTTTACTTCGGCAACAGCTTTTTTAGTAGATTCTTCAATTGTATCGTCAGGTGTTAAAGTTGTGCCGTCAATGTCTAAAAATAAAATTTTGTAGTTTGTCATAATCATTCTCCATATTTGATTGATTTTTACGTTATTAAAACGCTTTGTTGTACTAAGTTGTTTTAAGGGGATTTTACTACAAAAAGGGTGATGATGCAAAAACTACCTTTTATATGTAAAGGCTGCAGTATGGCATCTTGAAATGATAGATTAGCTAGCGTTTTTTAAAAAGAAAAAATGCAATAAAGAAAAAATAATATTAAGTTGTTGAAATATAATCGAAACTCTATTAAACTTAAATTAACAACGTTGTTAATTTAAGTTTAATATTCTATGTACCTTGTTACCTTGTAGCTTAACTAAAAGGCAATGCATAGAGAGTGAATATGTTTTAGTAATTATATTTTTTTAATCACTATTAACAACGTTGTTAATAGTATTGAGAGGATGATAAAAATGACGCGTTTTAAAAAAGCGGTAGAAGCAAAAGGATATCAAGATATTTTTGGTGAGGATAATGAGTACTTAAATTTTCTTGCTTTTGGAAAGATTGATCTTCATGAAGGAGAAAGTTTTCATAATGAAACAGGCGGCTATGAACATGCGTTAGTTCTTTTAACAGGAACAGCTTCGGTTAAATCTGGAGAGCGGCAATGGGATAATCTTGGCGGCAGAAAAACAGTATTTGACGGTAAAGGAACAGCTGTCTATATTCCTTGTCAGTCTGACTATGAAATTACGGCACAATCAGACGTGCAAATTGCGGTTTGTAAAGTAAAGGCAGAAGAAAAGTTTGAGCCGTTCGTTGTAACGCCTGAGGAAGTTGTAGAACATCAGCGAGGTCAACAGCAGTGGCAGCGTTCAGTTTATGACATGATTGCAGATAATGGAGAAGGAAAAGTTCATCGCATTGTCATGGGAGAAACGATTAACAAACCAGGTCAAATGTCTGGTTATCCACCTCATAAACATGATGGTGAGCATTATCCAGAAGAGCCGAATTTAGAAGAAGTTTATTATTATCAAGTGAATCCGGAACAAGGCTTTGGTGTGCAGTATCATTATACAAAAGATGGCAGCGTTGATGAGGCGCATATTATTCGTCAAGGTGACAGCTTTGCAATTGATAAAGGCTACCATCCAGTCGGTGCAGCTGGCGGCTATGAAGTATATTATTTATGGTTTATGGCTGGTGAAACAGGAAGAAAGTTAAATCCTTACGAAGATCCAGATCATAAGTGGTTGAATCAAGCTTAAGTGTTTTTGTATGCCCTTTCAATAAATAGAAAAGGTTAGGGGATAGTTTTACTTTGATAGAGGAGTGGAGTTTTGCTTTTGGGTTGTTATACATTTTTCAATAAAGGGAGAAAGGAGGGAATGTGATGCAAAATTTTGAGAATAAACTGGAGCGTGTACATACACTGATACGAGAAGAAAACATTGATGGCATTTTGTTTACACAGCAAAAAAATGTTTCCTGGCTTACTGGTGGAAGAAGCTTTGTAAATACTGCATCGGAAAAGGCAGTTGCTTTTATTTTAGTTACACCTGCTTCTAATTGTTTAATTGTCAGCAATATTGAAGCGGAGCGATTGATTGATGAAGAAGTAAAGTGTCATTTTGATTGTATCGAAGTTTACCCATGGTATGAACCACAGCGAATTGATGAATTTTTAGCAAAAGAAGGTACAGTTCAAAGCGATATTACGTTAGAACATAAACTGGTGTCATTGAGAACGGTGCTGACGAGTGAAGATGAAATACAGCTGAGAGTGTTAGGAAAAGATACAGCCGCTGCGATTGAAAGAACGACCTTTGAACTTAAGCAAGGTGAAACAGAATACGAAATTGCAGCGCGGCTTGCAAAAAATTGTATTGAACGGGAAATTGAACCAATTGTAAATCTTGTTGCAGTTGATGAGCGGGTATACAGCAGAAGACATCCGCTTCCAACTTCACTGGCATTAAAAAATTATGCGATGCTTGTTGTGTGCGGAAGGAGAAACGGTCAGGTGGTTTCTGCAACACGTTTAGTTCATTTTGGGACGATGCCAAGAGGGTTAGTAAAACGGCACCGCGCTGTTGTTCATATCGATGCTGCTATGATTGCAAATACGACACCAAATGCTTCTTTTTCAGATGTATTCGAAGTAATGAAGCATGCTTATCAAGAAGAAGGATTTGGTGAGGAATGGAAATTTCATCACCAAGGCGGGTTGAGCGGCTATAATACCCGGGAACAGCTGTTGCTTCCTAATGATTCTAATAACCGTGTCGCGCAAGGGCAAGTATATGCATGGAATCCGAGTATTGCTGGAGTGAAATCAGAAGATACGATTTTCATTGGCGAAAATGGAACGGAAATTATTAGTTATTCAGGCGAATTTCCGATGATTGAAGTGAATGCGTCAGGAAAAAAGCTTCTTCGCCCGGACATTTTAATTCGGTAAGTTTTCTTTTTAATAAAAACAGGACCGAGTCAGCTTCGATCCTGTTTTTATTATTTTGTTAACTTTTATGACTTGTTCCTGCGCAGGAAGCTCTTTCTTTAAGCTCAGGCTGTAGTGTTTGCAGAAGTGGCAGAGAGTTTGGTTCGGCCATTTGTTTAAGAAGGGAATGAACGATGCTTTTTGCTAACTCATCAACTGGTACGCCGACACTTGTAAGTGGTGTTTCTAAATTAGCCATTTGCGGGATATTATCATAGCCGATAATGGAAATATCTTTTGGGATAATAAGATTTTCTTCTCGAACTGCGCGGATGATACCGCTGCTTATATCATAACTTCCTCCAACGATGGCTGACGGAATAAAACCTGAATTTAAAAGGCGTTTTGTTGCCATATAACCGTCATACCAATCTAATCCGCCTGAATTAATCAGTGAGCGTTCATTTACATCAAGATTGAACTGCTCCATCGCTTCTAAAAACCCTTTGTATTTTTCGATTTGCCGCTGATCGATCGGTGAAAAATCGCCGACGTAAGAAATGTTCGTATGTCCTAATTCATATAAATAGTGAACCGCTTGATACATTGCCTTTTTGTAGTTTACATCAATCACAGGCACAGTTTGATTGTGCGCGGCTCCATATGAAATAACAGGTAAATCAGGAGAAAAATCAACTTTTAAGCGGTTGTTGTTTTCTTCAAAGACGATAATCCCGTCAACTTGGAAACGTCTAAACATTTCCACTGCTGATGCTGCGGGGTTGATTGATAAAATCATTGAATAGCCATGTTTTTCAATTTCCTCATTGATTTTCGTTACAAGTGTTGATAATGCCGCTCTTTCAACAGTAGGCCAGACCAAGCCGATCGTTTTCGATTGTTTCGAAACAAGTCTTTGTGCGGCGAAATTTGGTTCATAGCCTAATTCTTTTGCTGTTTTTAGTATTTTTGATTTTGTTTCCGGTTTTACAAGCGGACTGTCATTCAAGGCTTTTGAAACCGTTGAAAAACTAACCCCTGCAGCATTGGCAATATCTTTAATGGTTATTCCCATAGTAGTGTCCTCCAAAATAATAACGTTGTAATCATTATAAGAAAAATTAGCTTAAATCTCAATAAGAGCGAGAGTTAATTTATAGAAAATCAAATTTATTTTTTAAAAAAGCAAATAAAGAGCGTTCAACTACCTTTTAAAGGAAAATAAAAGGATTTAAAAAATAGTATTGTGATTTAGCTAATGATAGTGTACCATATAAATAACAACGTTGTTATTTATATGGTACGTAATATGTAGAGAAGTTAGTCTCGAGAGAGTTAAAAGTTCTTTTTAGTTATGTTTATGTAAATTTTAAATTGTTTTATTTGAAAGCGTTATCTAAAAAATTGGTAATGAGAAAGAAATAACGTACATCTCATTTTTGTGAATTTTTATAAGTCGATTTGAATCATTGGAGGGGAATTTCGTGACTCAGGATTATATTGTTGTTCATCAAGATGATAATGTTTTTGTAGCACTAAAACCTTATAAAAAAGGCGAAAGGATTACTGTAAACGATAAGGAGATTGAATTAACCGAAGACATTCCATTTGGACATAAAGCCGCATTAAAAACAATTCCTGAAAATGAAGACGTTATCAAATATGGTTTTCCAATTGGGAAAGCTTCTAAAAAGATTGACGAGGGGAATCATGTTCATACCCATAATGTCGTCACAAAACTTGAAGGAACGCTTGATTACAGCTATGAGCCAACAAATCATAAAGTAACAAAAGATGAGTCGTTAAACGAACGTACCTTTAAAGGATATGTGCGCAGTAACGGAGAAGTCGGCATTCGCAATGAAATTTGGATTATTAATACAGTTGGCTGCATTAATAAAGTTGCCGAACATCTTGCAAAACTAGCAAATCAAACATTTAAAAATGACAACATAGATGGTGTGTATCATTATCCTCACCCATTTGGCTGTTCGCAGCTTGGTGACGATTTAACGAATACACAAAAAATACTGCGCAACCTTGTCAACCATCCGAATGCAGCTGGTGTTCTTGTACTTGGATTAGGCTGTGAAAACAATAATATTGCTGAATTTAAAAAAGTACTCGGTGAATATGATGAAAGTCGTGTGAAGTTTTTAGGAACACAAGGTGTTGATGATGAGCTTGAAGCGGGCTTAGAGAAAATTCAAGAGCTTGTCCTTTATGCTAAAAGTTTTCAGCGTGAAGATGTACCAGTTTCAAAATTACGAGTAGGGCTAAAGTGCGGCGGTTCCGATGGTCTTTCAGGTATTACCGCAAATCCACTAGTTGGAGCTTTTTCTGATAAGTTAATTCGCCGCGGTGGAACGACTGTATTAACAGAAGTACCGGAAATGTTTGGTGCGGAAACGATTTTAATGGAACGAGCGCAAAATGAAGAAGTGTTTTCAAAAACAGTGAATTTAATTAATGATTTTAAAACTTATTTTATAAAGCATGATCAAGTTGTTTATGAAAATCCATCACCAGGCAATAAAGACGGCGGTATTACCACATTGGAAGAAAAATCATTAGGATGTGTCCAAAAAGGTGGATTTGCGGAAATTGTCGATGTTCATTCGTACGGCGGTTATGTGACAAAGCCGGGATTAAATCTTCTGCAGGGACCGGGAAATGATCTTGTTTCTGTCACATCGCTTGCTGCTTCAGGTGCTCATATTGTCTTGTTTACAACAGGGAGAGGAACGCCATTTGGCGGACCGGTGCCAACAGTAAAAATATCAACGAACAGCGCTTTGTATAATAAAAAGAAAAATTGGATTGATTTTAATGCGGGGCAGCTTATCGAGGATAAAACGATGGATGAACTATCAAATGAGCTTTTTGATTACATTATAAAACTAGCATCGGGGGAGATGGAAGCGAAAAACGAACAATTTGGTTTTAAAGAAATTGCAATTTTTAAAGACGGTGTGATTTTATAAACGGATTAGAAGAAAGGATGAATTTTTGTGAAGCGTCTAAATAAAGCGCTAATTAACAATGATGCACAGTTACCTGAATTTCTTGAAGTGAAAAATTACGATCATTTACCGGAACGAATCGTTCAATTTGGAGAAGGAAACTTTTTACGCGGATTTGTGGATTGGATGGTTCATCAGTTAAATAAACAAGGACTATTTAATGGAAGAATTGCGGCAATCCAGCCAACCCCGCACGGAAAAGTTGTCCCGAAATTAACGGCACAGGACGGTTTGTACACATTTGTGCTGCAGGGAATAGAAGATGGGCGTGAGGTTGAAAAGTATGAAATCATTTCTTCTATATCTAGAGGAATCAATCCTTATAGTAATTGGGAGGACGTATTAGCTCTTGCAGAATCGCCTTCGATTGAATTTGTCTTTTCAAATACAACAGAGGCAGGGTTAACATATAGTAAGGAAGCATATAATCCAACTGAAGCACCGCTTTCGTTTCCAGGGAAATTAACAGCTTTTCTTTATCACCGTTATAGCGTAAACAATGGCGATTCTCATGCAGGTTTAACGATTATTCCGTGTGAACTAGTTGAAGAGAATGGCATGAAGCTAAAAGAAATTGTTTTTAAAATTGCTGAGGATTGGAATCTTTCCAGTAGTTTTATAGATTGGGTAAAAGACAGTAATCAATTTTGTAATACATTAGTTGACCGGATTGTTCCTGGCTTTCCTAAAGATAATATTGAACAATTTGAAAAGCTGCTCGGTTATGAAGATCTGTTAATCGGTGTAGGCGAGCCATATCATCTTTTTGCGATTGATGGAGATGAAAATGTAAAAGCGGCTCTGCCGTTTCATCAAGCAGGACTAAATGTAAAATGGGGAGATGTGACACCGTATCGAAATTTAAAAGTAAGTATTTTAAATGCGCCTCATACGATGATGTTTTCTGTCGGTTATTTATCAGGCTTTCAGACGGTTTATGAGGCGACCGAAAATGAAACATTGCATCGCTTTGTGCAGCGGGCAATCGATGAAGAAATTCTCCCGACAGTTTCATTTGATGAAAAAACGAAAAGAGAATTTGCCGAGTCTGTTATTGAGCGTTTCCGCAATCCGTTTGTAAAACATTACCTTGTTGATCTTGGTTTAAATGCTGTTTCGAAATTTAGAGCAAGAGTGCTTCCACTGTTCCTTCATTGGACAGAGGAGAAGAAGCAAATCCCAATGATGATGTCCTTTTCATTGGCGGCACTCATTACGTATTACCGCTCTAAAGAATTAGTTGGTGAAGAGCATATGATTGGAAGATGTGGTGGAGAGGAATATAAAATTCGTGATTCAAAAGAAGCAATTAAACGTCTCCATGAAGCTTGGAAGTACTATGATCAAACACGGCAAGGAATTGAAAAGGTTGTATGGAATGTATTAGAAGATGAAAAGTTATGGGGTACCAATTTAGTTGCTGTTGATAAACTGCATTCAGTTATCTCAGATCATGTTAAAAATATTCTTGAATATGGAATGAAGCAAAGTGCCGCTCAGCTTGTTGAAAATGTCCAAGTTCATTAATGATCAAGAAACAGTTTGAACAAGACAATTGAAAAAGTAAATTTGTCTTAATAAACATTCTAGAGTTTTTGAGAGGATAGATAGTTTAATGGGACCGGTTTTGATCCATACAGCCGGTCTATTCTTGTGTTAACCAATCATAAAAACTTGAAATGGAGTGGGAAACGTGAAAAGATTTGCGGTATGTGGTGTGAGTAAGCGGGCGATGGAAATGTTTATTAAACCAATGGTTGAAACATTTTCAGCATCAAGTGAATTAGCTGCTTTGTTAGATAACGATCCGAAACGGTTTTCGGTATGCAAAGAACAGTTTCCAACGATTCAAAATGTTATGGAATATAATGAATCCGAATTTCAGAAGATGGTATTTGAAACAAAGCCAGATGTGATTATTGTGACGGGAAGAGATGATACACATGTTGATTATATTGTAAAAGCTTTAGAACATAATCTTGATGTGATCACTGAAAAGCCAATGGCCACCACTGCCGCTGATTGTAAGAGAATTATTGAGGCGGAGGCTAAAAGCAAAGGAACGGTAACGGTCACATTTAACTATCGCTACAGCCCTTATCATACAAAAATAAAAGAACTTCTGCTAGAAGGAAAAATTGGTCGGGTTACTTCGATTGATCTGAATTGGTATATTGATACGTTTCATGGTTCTAGTTATTTTATGAGATGGAATCGGATGAGGGAATTATCCGGAGGACTGTCAATTCATAAAAGCTCCCATCATTTTGATCTTGTTAACTGGTGGCTTGACCAAAAGCCGGTTGAAGTATTTGCGTACGGTTCCCTCAATTACTATGGACAAGAAAGTGAGCATAATCCGCAAAAAGAGGACGGGCGTTATTGTGTTTCCTGTAACGTAAAATCTAATTGTGCCTATTATATGAGATGGAATTCAAGAAGCGGTGCTCTAAACGTAAAAGACGATCATATTGACTCTAACAGTAAAAGTAAAGAAGCTTATTCAAGTTACCGCCCTGATCGATGTATTTTTGATTCAGAGATTGAGATTGAAGATACGTATACGGCGTCGGTTAAATACAATAAGGGAGCGTTGTTAAGCTATTCGATTAACTTTTCTCTTCCGTATGAAGGCTATCGTTTGGCGATCAATGGGACAAAGGGGCGTATTGAGACAACGGAATATCACGCACCTTCACGCGTCCCATTTCCGGTTCCTGAACAGACGATTGACTATTATCCGCTGTTTGGTGCAAAAGAAACGATTTCGGTTGTAAAAAGAGAGGGAGGTCATGGAGGTGGAGATCCTGTTCTTCAAGAAGATCTTTTCTTAGGAGAAGATCCTAGTCGTTCTTACCGGATCTTGTCTGGGAGTGAAGATGGCGCTTACGCGGTTGCTGCAGGGGAAGCGGTTTGGCGATCAGTAAAGGAAAACCGTCCAATCTCTGTTGAAACCCTGCTTCACAGTCAGTCTGTAAAGAACTCATAAAAAAACAGCTTCTTTCAGTGCGCACTGAAAGAAGCTGTTTTTTTATTTCTTGTGCTGTTCCAAAATGAGGTTCTGACAATAAAGTTAAAAATCTTACGCTTGAATTGTTAGAATATAAAGAATTTAAACGTTTACATAAAGATATTTACTTCTGATGAAGATGCTTGTCCTTTACAATTAACTTAAAGAAACAGCAGTGAGGAGAGTGAAACATGTGGAAAAGAGTATGCGCTTACAAAAAGATGAAACGGCTTACAATTCGAAAGTGAAAAGATTTAACATGGAAAAATGGATTCCTTATTTGTTTATTACCCCGACTATTTTGTTAATTGTAGGATTTTTATTTTATCCATTAGGAACAGTGTTCTATTACAGTCTTCAAAATTATGATTTAACGGCACCTTATTATAACGGCTTTATTGGATTAGAAAATTTCAAAAACATTTTCACGGAAGATAAGTTGTTTTTATCTACCTTAGGAGTAACGTTTAAATGGGTTGTTTCACAAGTGGGATTGCAGCTTACGTTTGGGATGGTCGCGGCTTTACTGTTAAATCAGGCATTCAAATACCGTGGACTTGTTCGAGCATTTGCTTTTACACCATGGGCGATTTCAGGGGTATTAGCTTCGGTAATGTGGTCGCTAATGTTTAATGAACACATGGGTGTTATTAACGATATTTTGATGAAATTAGGCGTTATTTCTGAAAGTAAAGCATGGCTTGCCGATACAACTACAGTGTTTGGATCAGTTATCATTGCAGAGTTATGGCGCGGTATTCCATTTTTTGCGATTACACTTTTAGCTTCACTGCAAAGCATTCCGAATGAACTGTATGAAGCAGCGAGAGTAGATGGAGCTGGCAGATTAAAATCCTTTATTTTTATCACGCTTCCGCAGCTGAAGAACACAATCGTTTTAACGGTCTTACTTCGTACTGTTTGGGAGTTTAATAACATTGATCTTATTTATAACTTAACAGGCGGCGGTCCTGCTCACCAAACAACAACATTAACAATGTACATTGCCGAACAGGCAATTCACGGAAGTAATTTTGGTTACGGTTCAGCGTTAACGGTTATCTCGTTTGTTATCCTGCTTGTATTTGCAGTTGTTTTTCTTAAAATTACTCGTTATGAAAGGGAGGTATAAGGCATGTTTGGATCACAAAAACTAGATCGTCTTCTTACCTTTAAATTACCGCTTACGTTAATGATTTTATTTACAATGTTTCCGTTTTACTGGACGATTAATACAGCCTTTAAGAGTGAGGGAGATATTCTTAACCGGCCATTAGAATATGTACCGAGCAACCCGACGATTGAAAACTTTGTTGTTGCCTGGAACAATGTTGGTTTTGCGACTTATTTTAAAAACAGCTTTTTCATTGCCGCATGTACAGTAGTCGTTGTCCTTCTTCTATCAACATTAGCTGGTTATGCATTAAGCCGCTATAAGTTTAAAGGAAAGCGTTCCTTTTTACTTATGCTGCTTGCGACACAGTTTATTCCAAGAGCAATGCTGATCATTCCGTTATTTATCGTCTTTAAAAACCTCGGATTAATTAGTAATCCTTTATCATTAATTATTACGTATACAACGGTTGAGCTTCCATTTACAGCAATTTTGATGAGTGGATTTATTGCAAATGTTCCGAGAGAACTAGAAGAAGCAGCAATGATCGATGGGTGTAATCGCCTGCAGTCTATTCGTCATGTTGTGTTTCCACTGCTGCTTCCGGGTGTTGTTGCAGTATCGGTCTTTACCTTTATTTACGTATGGAATGAGTTCCTGCTTGCGTTAATGCTTACAAATCAGCAGAGCAACTTTACACTGCCAGTTGGGTTAAGTTATATGATGGGTGAGTTTAACATTAACTACGGCGCACTTGCTGCAGGAAGTGTTATTGCCTTAATTCCAGCAATTCTATTGTTTGCATACGCACAAAAACATTTAGTCAATGGTTTAGGCGGTGCTGTAAAAGGATAATGGTTCAGCTTCTTTACTCAAACTACAATTATTAGGAAAACGAAGAACTTCGCTAAAAGATTTTTATATAAAGCCAAGTTTTTCTCAAAATACAATTTAGAATCTAACAGGGGGTAAGTTTTATGAAGAAAAAAGTTTCGCGTACTATTTTAACGTTAGGTATGGCTGCTTCCATGGCTCTTGCTGGCTGTTCTGAAAGTAAGGAAACAACAGTTCAAAGCTCTGGAGAGGAGGGCGCATCATCAGATGAACAAGTTGTTTTAACGTTTTGGGATGAAAATGCAGGCCCACAGCGTACACCAATTTACGAAGAACTATTTAAAAAGTTTGAAGAAGAACACCCAAATATTGATGTCGAATATGTTGGACTTCCTAAAAAATCAGCGAAGCAGAAATTTGATGCGGCAATTGCAGCCGATGATATGCCGGATGTTGCCGGTGTTCAAACGAGCTGGCTCCCTGAATTCCAAGTTCGTGAAGCGCTGCTTCCGTTAGACAGCTATTTCGAAGGATGGAATGACAAAGATAACATTAATAAAGCAGCTGTTAACTTTAACAAACAAATTGTTTTAGATAATAAACTTTACGGCATTCCGTACACGCAAAACTTGGATATTCTTTGGTATCGTGCTGATTGGTTCAAAGAAGCAGGTGTTGAGCCGCCAGAAACGTGGGATGAATTTTTCAGCGCAGTTGAAAAAATGACGGATAATGCGAACAATCGCTACGGATTCTCAATTCGCGGTGGAGACGGGGGTTCCTTCCAATTACAGAGAATGATGTATGCTTACTCAGGAATTGATCATTACTTTGATGAAAATGGTGAAAGCACACTTGACGATCCGAAACATGTTGAATTTTCAGAAAAATATTTAGGGCTTTATAACAAATTTACGCCGCAAAGTGATATTACAAATGGTTATAAAGAAATGGTTGCAGCCTTTGATACTGGCGTAGCGGCAATGATTCAGCACAATATCGGTTCTTACGGCGAGCACAGTAAAGCGATGCAGCCTGAGCAATATGCCGCACTGCCGCTTCCAAAAACAGATGACGGCAAATATATTGCAGAGGGTGGAAATACAATTGGCTTTAGTATTTTTAAAACAACAGAACACCCTGAAGAAGCATGGGAATTAGTGAGCTTCCTCTCTTCTCAAGAAAGTCAAAGCTTCTGGAATCAAAGTACAGGTCAAATCCCAACACATGCTGGTGTATTAGAAGAACAGTGGGTAAAAGATGCGCAGCATATTCAAACAGCATTTGAGGTTCTTGAAGATGCTAATATGTCCTTCTATGATCCTGCGTTTTATTTACCAGATTACAGATCAATTCTAGATAATATCGTAGATCCTGGTACACAAGAAGTATTAAGCGGAAAAACGACAGTAAAAGAATTCCTTACAAAATGGGCAGATGCAATGGAAGAATCAAAACAGAAATATGATAAACAGTTTGGTAAATAAGTTATTGAAAGAAAGTGGTTGAAGGTTAAGGGGGCTGTCTCAATAGGGTCTGACCCCACAACCTCATACAAGGTGTAGATACTTTTTATAAATTACATGCTGCATATGAGGCGGAGAGAGTCTGACTCTATGCTTTTGAGACAGCCCAAATTTTAAAGTATCTACCTTATTTTCAATCATATTGAGGTGACCGTATTGATCGGGAAAACGTATTCTTCTGAAAAAAGACTGTACCGAGATGAGAAAACAGGTAAGAAAATTTGGCAGCTAACTGCGGATGGTTCCAACAACTACCATTTTTATTTTACCGATAATTCTTTTACATTAGGTGATCAAGAAATTTACTTTCTATCAGATCGCGCATCAAAGAAACCAGAGATTTATAATCTTTTCAAAATGGATTTAACGAGCGGTCTTATTCAGCAGCTAACGAATGAAAAGGAAGGAATTGCACCAAGTTATCATACGAAAACTCCTGAAAGTGATCTTGTTGTCTATGTATCTGGTAATAAAGTTAAAAAACTCGATACGAAAACATTAGAAGCGACAGTGATTTATGAAGAAAGAGCAAATATTGATCTTGGTCATCCGTTTATTGCTCCGAATAAAAAGTATATTGGACTAGCAAGAAACGAGAAAATTTCAATTGCGCGCGGAGCTAACTATAAAGGATTTAAAGAAACGATGTATGCCGTAAAAAAAGGGTGGATTACATTAATTTATCTTGATGGCACAAAGGTGATTGATGTGTATGAAGATACACATTGGCTTGGCCATTTTCAATTTTCTCCAGATGATAGTACAATCGGAATGTTTTGTCATGAAGGACCTTGGAATCTTGTTGATCAAAGAATGTGGTTGTTGGATCTTGTTGATCGTACTGTACAACCTTGTTTTAGACAAGTGGAAGACGATTGTGTGGGTCATGAATTTTGGGCAACTGACGGCAAAATATTTTTTGATAACCGCAGAAAAGGTCATGATGGCACGATTACGTCAAATAAAACACAAGCAACAATTCAGTCTGCATATGGCGATCAGATTCCATATATCGGTTTAGCTGATAAAAATGGTGAGGTACTGAAAAAAATTGATATGCCTTATTACTGCAACCATTACCATGCGAATCGCAATAACACGCTGCTGGTCGGTGATGAAGTAGAAGATTTAGTACTAATCGATATAAGCGGAGACGAAGCAAAAATTGAGACATTATGTCAGCATCAGACTTCTTGGTATACGCAGCAAACGCATTGTCATCCAACATTTAGCTGGAGTAATGAAAAGATTTTATATACTTCAGACCGTGATGGCAGGAACAATCTTTATCTTATAGAGCTTAACGAAAATTAACGTGTAAGGAGTGTGAATCTTTTGTTTGTAAGCGGACAAACAGTACCACCAGTAAAAGCAGATGAAGGGGTAGAGAGAAAACTTCTGACAAGAGGCGGCGGTTTAATGATGACAGAAGTAACCTTTGAGAAAAACGCTGTCGGGGCCGTTCATTCCCATCCACATGAACAAATTAGCTATATTGTTGAAGGAGTTTTTCAATTTAATCTTAATGGACAAATTCATATTGTCAAAAAAGGAGATAGTGTCTATGTCCCTTCTAACACTTCTCATGGTGTAAAGGCACTTGAACATCATTCGATTATTTTAGATGTGTTTACACCGCAGCGAGAAGATTTTATTTAGCAATTAGTGATGGAATGAGAGATTTCATAGATCTATTTTACAAATGTTGAAAAAAGAAAGTGAGGGCTTTTAATGACTGAAAAAGTAAATACAGCAAATCCTTTATTACAAGCTAATCGAGCGTGTGAAGCGCTGATGGCAGCTTATTCAACAGTTGAGCTTCCTCCTGCTAATAAATGGCATTATCATCAAGGAGTCTTTTTAGATGGGATGCTTAAAGTGTGGGAAAAGACAGGTAATCAAGCTTATTTTGATTATGTGAAGAGCTATATTGATAATTTACTAGATGCAGAAGGGAATTTCTTATTTGATCGAGATGAACTTGATTCGATTCAAGTCGGAATTCTATTATTCCCGCTTTATGAACAAACGAAAGATAAGCGATATAAGATTGCTGCTGAAAAGCTGAGAAATCTTTATCGCACTTTAAATAAAACAAGTAAAGGCGGCTTTTGGCACAAAGATAAATATCCTTATCAAATGTGGCTTGATGGGTTGTACATGGCAGGACCATTTGCCTTATTATACAACAAATGGTTTAATGAGCCCAAATTAGCTGATATGGTCGTTTATCAGGAACAATTAATGAGAAGTCATATGAAAGACGAAAAAACTGGTTTGTTTTATCATGCGTGGGATGAGAAGAAAATTCAGCCGTGGGCAAATCCAATTACAGGGTGCTCAACTGAGTTTTGGGGAAGATCATGCGGCTGGTATGGAACCGCTTTAATCGATATTTTAGAGCTTCTTCCGGAAGACCATGACGGAAGAGAAGCGCTTGTTAAATCGTTACAAGAATATGTCCAAGCACTGCTTAACTATCAAGACAGCAAAACAGGCTTATGGTACCAAATCGTTGATAAAGGCGATTGGAAAGATAATTGGTTAGAATCTTCGTGCACGAGCTTATTTATTTATACGATCGCAAAAGCTGTCCAAAAAGGCTATGTTGATCAAGAATATTTAAATGCGGCGAAAAAAGCGTACGAAGGATTAGTGGATCATATGATTGAGGCTGATGAAAAGAACTGGTCGCTAAAGGGAATTTGTATCGGTACTTCTGCAGGAGTTTATGACTATTATGTCGGACGTCCTACTTCTGAAAATGATTTACATGGTGTTGGTGCGTTTATTTTAGCAAGCATGGCGCTTGATGAAATAGAAAAATAGAAAGGAAAGCTTTTTTGTAAAAAAATAAATAATTGAGGTGAAAGCGTGAAAAAAATTATTCGTTTAATCGTTGTGATGGTAACGTTATTTGCGCTAACTGTTTCTTCAGTATCAGCGGAAAACTTAACTAAATTAGGTCGTGAAGTACTAAGCTCTAAAGATGGCTGGGCTGCATATGGTGAAGGAACAACGGGCGGATCGGCAGCTGATGAAGAGCACGTATTTACTGTTACGAAAAAAAGTGAATTAATAAAGGCGCTGGATGATGCAAGTGACATACCGAAAATTATTTATGTAAAAGGTACGATCGATATTAATGTAGATGAAAATAATAATCCGATGAAGGCAGAAGATTACGCTGATCCTGCCTATGATTTTGATGACTATCTTGAGGTATATAGTCCAGACGTATGGGGCTATGAAAAAGAAGTGGATGGGCTATTAGAGGAAGCGCGCGCCCGTTCGCAGAAAAACCAAGAAAATAATATTGTCCTTCACGTTGGATCAAACACAACAATTTTCGGATTAGGCGATGATGCAACAATTGTTGGTGGCGCTCTTGTATTAGATGGTGTAGAAAATGTAATCATTCGAAACATTGAGTTTGAAGCACCGCTTGACTTTTTCCCGCAGTGGGATCCGACTGATGGAGAGTATGGCGAATGGAATTCAGACTATGACAATGTAACAATTACGGATAACTCTCATCATATTTGGATTGATCATAACACATTTAGTGATGGAGAAAACGTAGATAGTGACTTTGGAACATATTTTGATCGTCTTTATCAGCGCCATGATGGATTATTGGATATTAAAAACGGTTCAAACTATGTAACGGTTTCTTATAATGTGTTTAAAGATCATGATAAAGTAACAATTGTCGGCTCAAGTGACAGTAAAACTTCAGATCGAGGTAAATTAAAAGTAACGTTTCATCATAACTACTATAAAAATTTAAATCAGCGCCTGCCGCGCGTTCGCTTTGGAGAAGTGCATGTTTATAATAACTACTATGAATTTAGTAAAGATGCAAACTATGAATTTGGTTATGTATGGGGTGTAGGAAAAGAATCGAAAATTTATGTTGAAAACAATTATTTTAATTTTGATTGGGATGTTGAGTTATCAAAAATTATTAAGGACTGGAAAGGGACAACTATTTTTGAAACAGGTTCGATGGTAAACGGTTCCAGCAAGCATCATAAAGTGGATCTCATTGCAGAGTTTAATAAAAAGAACACTGTTCAATTAAATGAAAATGTTGATTGGACACCGAAACTTTATGAGCGCATTGATCCAACACAGAGTGTTCCTGCGAAAGTAAAAGCGCACGCAGGAGCTGGAAACCTTCATTAATTCTTATTGAAAACATATAGTTAATTTCTAATCGATCTAGGTAGTTGGAATTTCCTATCTAGGTCGTTTAGAATTTTTCTCTTCAAATCTACATTTATTGAGTAAATCCTATCAGACGATCTATTCAAAAAATTTCAAAAGCATTATAATTGAGAGGGAAAAGTTCTTTTAGTGGGGTTATGTTAATGAGGTATGTGTGGAAAGAAACGATCAGAAAATACTTCTTATTCTCTTTCAAATCAACGATTCTAAGTTTATTTTTGCCTGTTATTATCATTTTTATTGGACTTACAGGACTAGTCTCTTATATGCTTGCCTCCAGTCAAATTGAAGATAACGCATATACGAACACCCAAGATACGGTGTTTCAGACGAAAAGTATTTTAGAAAACAAGTTATCAGATGCTTTTGAGCAGTTAGTGGCGCTTGCGAATGATCCGGCTATGTTATCTGTTATTGTGAAGGAACCGTCAGAAATTAAACCGGAAGATTATATTGAAGTAGATAAGCAGCTTAATCGTATTTACTCGAATTCCAATTCAATTATTGATTCGATTTTAGTAGATATCCACCAAGGAGAATTTGTGCTCGCCAAAAGTGAGTATCAAGTTGGAAATATTACGGTTGACTATGAAAAGTATTATAACTATAACAATTATAAGGGAAGCAAAGAAGGATATTATTGGCGCAACCTTCATCAAAATAATATATCGAGCCAAAATAATAGTGAAGTGATCAGCGTTTTTAAACGGATTGGAAAAGAGGATGCAAAAGTACAAGGTCTTATTTTATTTAATCTTAATAAAGATTTTTTTGAAAACGCTCTCAACAAGTCGTTGATTGGTGAGAACGGTTATCTTGCTTTAGTGAATAAACGTGATTATTTAACATTTAAATCAGTTGATCGTGAATACCAGCTTGATGATACAGTTTTACAATATATGAGCAGTTTGGAAGAAGAAAACGGCCGTCTTGAATTTCAGAAACCAGGCGGGGAAAAGATGCTTGTTATCTATGATACGATTGGCGTTAATAAATGGAAGGTTGCCGCCGTCTTCCCTGAAAAAGAAATTTTAAAGAAAATTAATTACATTAAATATGTCACATTTATGATCGTTATGACGCTCATTATTATTGCTGGTCTATTAGCGAGTTTTTTAGCAAAATATATTTCAAATCCATTGACTTCACTCGTGAAAGAAATGAATAAAATAAATGAAGATAATTTTGAAGTTAAGCTTAAGTCTAAGGGACCAAAAGAAATTAAAGTGCTTCATGGCGGCTTCAGTGATTTAATGAACCGAGCGAATGAATTATTAAAGAAAATAAGACAGGAACAGGAAGAGAAAAGACAGCTTGAACTTGCTGTCATGAATACGCAAATTAACCCGCACTTTTTGTATAATACACTTTATTCTATAAAAGGATTAAGTGATATGGGCTTAAATAAAGAGGCAAGCTCAATGATTACCGCTCTTTCTAACTTTTTTAGAATTAGTATTAGTAAAGGGCAGGAGATTATCAGCATTAAAGATGAAATTGAACATATTAGTAATTATTTATTTATTCAAGAAATGCGGTATGGCGATGATTTTTCCTATGAAATAAATGTTGATCCTGAGATTGAATCTTATAAGATTATTAAATTAACACTGCAGCCGTTAGTTGAAAATGCGATTTATCATGGGGTAAAACAAACTCGCGGCGAAGGCATTATTCAAGTAAACGGACGTATTGAAGGAGAGCATATTTGTTTTGAGGTAACAGATAATGGAGCAGGGATAAGTGAAGAGAAGCTGAAAGAAATTCACCATTCTCTTGAAAACAAACATAGTAACAATCAAAAAATTGGCTTTGGCTTAAGAAGTGTTCATGAACGAATTCGCATTCATTATGGAAACTCATATGGATTACGTTTTATGAGTGAGGCAGAAAAAGGGACAACTGCTAAGGTAATCATTCCTAAAGTAAAAGGATAGGTGAATGGGATGTATAAAATTGCAATCATTGATGATGACCGAATCATACGCCGAGGGTTATCTAATATTTTTTCACAGGAGAATTACGGCTTCCAGCTCGTTGGAACAGCGAGTGATGGGGAAAGAGGGTTAGAATTAATTGAAGAACAGCGCCCTCAAATTGTGATTTCTGATATTAATATGCCTTTTATGAATGGACTTGAAATGGCTCGCATCGTTAAAGAGAAGTATCCGGAAATAAAAGTGATTTTACTAACAGGATATGAAGATTTCAAGTATGCTCAGGAAGCGATTAAAGTGAGAGCGTTTGATTATATTTTAAAGCCGATTGATAGTGATGCGCTTGTTGCAAAAGTAAAGTTGGCTGCTGATGAGTGGGAAAAGGAGCAAAAAAAGGACAAGCAAATCCAGGAAGGAATGCCTCTTTTGCATGCCCAATTTTTTAAAAAGCTTATTTATAACGGAATTGAACCAAACCGAGTCAAAAAAGAGATGACTGATTTAGGCATTAAATTAAATGGCAGTAAATTTGCTGTTTTATTAATTAAAGTGGACGATCTTCAGCAGCTGAACGGAAAAAATTATAAAGAGGCTGTTCAGAGAATTTGTTCAAATGTGTTTAAAAATAAAATAGAAGGAATTGTCTTTGAATGGGATGGAGATGAATTAGCTGCTGTTCTTCCTTTCTCTCAACAGTTAATAGAGAATAATGAGGGGATTCATGATATTGCTGAACAAATTCGCTTTCATGTAAAAAATCATTTAAACACAACCGTTACCATTGCAGTAGGAAATGTGTATCAATCACTGACAGGCATCGTGCTTTCTTATCAAAGCGCACGAACAGCAATGGATCTTCGCCATATGATTGGCAAAGATACAGTGTTTTCCATAAAAAATTTTACATTTCCGATGCAGGTTAACAGCATGAATTTAAATGAATTAGAGGAAGAACTTGTTGAAAAAGTAACATTAGGTCTATCACATGAGGTATTAACAGTACTGGAAGAGATGAATAATCAGCTTATTGACCAAAAGTTTATTCGCCTTCATGAGATTCGATTAATGGCCATTCGTATTGTTGTTCTTCTTTTTCATGAAACTGAAAAATGGACAAAACAATTTGAAGAATCCAATTTAGATCTCACAAGTTCCTATAATAAAATGATGCAAATGCAAACAGTGGAAGAGATTTTTAATGAAATAAGTGATATCGCCGTTCGCTTGGCCAGCTATGCGAATACACAGAGAAAAAGCAAAGAGCCTACCTTAGTGGAAAAAGCCATGAAATATATCGAAGAAAATTATGATCAGGAAGGCCTCTCCCTTCAGCAGGTCGCTCGTGAAGTGCATGTAAGTGCAGCCTATTTAAGCAATATTTTTAAAGTGGAAAAAGGGATAAACTTTGGCGATTTTTTATTAAAAACCCGAATGAAAAAGGCGATGGAACTATTGCGTGACAAAAATATGAAAGCATATGAAGTGGCAGAAATGGTAGGCTACAGCAACCCGCAATACTTTAGTGTCTGCTTTAAAAAATATACAAATTATTCACCTGTCGACTTTAAAAAATTAGGATAATCGGTAATGTAGAAGTGAGGATGATTCTAATGAGTCAACCTCACTTTTTATATTTTTCTTAATTTAGTGTAAATTCATAAAAATATCAAACAGTTTAATAAAGATATTACATTCAGCCTTTCCTTTACTCTCTTTATAATTAGAGGTAAGAAAATTTGGTTTCAATTTTTAGGAGGGTTAATCATGGAAATTCGTTATGCAACAAATCCAGAACAAACAAAAACATATGATACTGAAAAGCTGCGCGATGAATATTTAATCGAACGTTTATTTGTCCCAGGAGAGCTGAAAATGGTGTACAGCCATGTGGATCGTTATATTATTGGCGGTGTCATTCCTAAAGGTAACACACTGCAGTTGGAAGCGGGCAAAAAGGAGATTGGCGCCGATTACTTTTTAGAACGTCGTGAGATTGGTATTATTAATGTAGGATCAGCAGGAGTTGTCACTGTTGATGGACAAGAATATGTACTCGAAACTAAAGATTGTCTTTATGTAGGGCTTGGCAATGAAGAAGTGACATTTACAAGTGAAGATGCAAACAGTCCGGCGCGTTTTTATTTTATTTCAGTACCTGCTCATAAACAATATGAAACTGTTAAACTTTCAATTAGTGAAGCGACGCCAACTCATTTAGGCGATATTAGCGGTTCGAATGAGCGGACTATTTATAAGTATATTCATCCAGATGGCATTCAAAGCAGTCAGTTAGTAATGGGGATGACGCTTTTAAAACCGAATAATATGTGGAATACAATGCCGTGTCATACGCATGAACGACGCTCAGAAGTTTATTTTTATTTTGATATGCCGGAAGATGGCACTGTTTTTCACTTTATGGGACAGCCAAATGAAACCCGTCACCTTGTCGTCAGAAATGAACAAGCTGTTATTTCTCCAAGCTGGTCTATTCACAGCGGTGTTGGTACGAATAATTATACGTTTATTTGGGCAATGGCCGGTGAAAACCAAAGCTTTAATGATATGGATATGATTGAAATGAAAGAGTTAAAATAACTGTTCAACAAAATATTAGCGATTACAACTTAACGTTTTTATAGGGCTGTCTCAAAAGCATAGAGTTAGACTCTAATGAGACACCCCCAATTCCCTTTATTATCGTAATTTAAACGATCGAGAGGTAGATAATGATGAGTCAATTTGATCTTACTGGGAAAACAGCGCTTGTAACCGGAGGAGCAAGTGGATTAGGAAGAGGGATGGCGCTTGGTCTTGCGAAAGCTGGTGCAGATATTGCTTTAGTGGCTTTTAATAACAAAAATATGGAAACAAAGGAAGAGATTGAAGCTCTTGGCAGAAAGGTGCTGCAAATTCAGGCTGATTTAAGTGAAGAAAACAGCTGCGAAGAAGTAGTTAAGCAGGTAAGCGAGGCTTTTGGGAAAATTGATATTCTTGTTAATAATGCTGGCATTATTCGCCGTACCCCGGCTGCAGAGCATTCGAGAGAAGATTGGAATGCTGTGATTAATCTTAATCTAAACTCTGTTTATCTATTAAGTCAATTAGTGGGGCGGGAAATGATTAAACAGGGATCAGGAAAAATTATTAATATTGCCTCCATGCTTTCTTATCAAGGCGGCATTAACGTACCTGGTTATACGGCAAGTAAGCATGGTATAGCAGGATTAACAAAAGCGCTTGCGAATGAATGGGCTGAGAAAGGTATTCAAGTTAATGCAATCGCTCCAGGATATATGGCCACTGCTAATACGAAACAGCTTCGTGAAGATTCGAAACGTTCTGAGCAAATTTTAGAACGTATTCCAGCAGGCAGATGGGGAGCGCCGGAAGATTTAGCAGGACCTGTCGTGTTTCTTGCATCAAGAGCAGGTGACTATGTAAACGGTCATATTCTTAATGTGGACGGCGGTTGGATGTCGCGTTAATGAGTTCGAAAAGGTTTTTGGAAGATTGGGAGATAGGTTAAAAGGTTTATTTAAAATGAAGGAACTTTCTGTATAGGGAAGTTCCTTTTGTTAGGAGGATTGATGATGTCAGTTGGTGTGTTAGCTCATTTGTTTGGAAAGCTGCCGTATAAAGAACTTGCTTATAAGATAGGGTCATATGGCTTTAATCATGTCCAGCTCGCTTTATGGAAAGCTTTAAATAATTATGATTTTAGTAAAGCAGGCTTATTAAGTCCGGGTTTAGCAGAGGATATTGCTGAAGAATTTGATAAGCATGATGTTTCAATTTCGGTGCTCGCTTGTTATCTTCACTTATTTGAACGCGATGAGGAAAGAAGACGTGAAAACATTGAACGCTTTAAAGAATTACTTCGATATGCTCGTTGTTTTGGTTCTCATATTATTGCGGCGGAAGTTGGGAAACTTCCAAACAATGATTTCAATGAACATGACTGGATCACATTGAAAGCGACAATCGAGGAACTTGTTGAAGAAGCGGAAAAGTGGGGTGTGTACATTGGCTTAGAACCTGCTAATGAACACCTTATTGGAACTGCGGCATCATTAAATCAAATGCTTAGTGAAGTACCTTCTTCTCACCTAGGAGTTGTTTTAGATCCAGGCAATTTACTAACAACAGAAAATTTTTATGAACAAGATCGTGTCATTGAAGAAGCATTTGGCCTATTAGGGAATCGAATTGTTGCTTGTCATGCTAAGGATCGCATTCTTGGGGGGAATGGACAAATTCAAACCGTTCCTCCAGGACAAGGACAGATGAATTATCCTTTATATTTAAAGCTTTTAGAGCAGTATAAGCCGCAAGCTCGAATTATTATGGAAGCAGCAAAAGAGCATCAAATGGTAGATTGTAAGCATTACATTGAAAAAATATGTAATAGCGTTGTAAACAGTAGTATTTAAACATATACTGTTAGCTTTTCTTTTTTAGCATGGATTTTAAACTAACAAACCCCACTCCAAAGATGAGTGGGGTTTGTTAGTTTATATTCAGTTTTCATGAAACGGTTTCCCCCACTCCTTCATTAGATTCAAAAATTATATCTATTATTTGTTGAATCATACTAATTTTATCCGTAAACAGTAAGACAGGTAAAAATATTGTCATCATAACCACTAAAAGTATTGGCAGTACAGTATAATTGAACGCTTTTTTCACGATTGTCATAGTATTCACTCCTTTGTTTTATTACATTCACTATATCATGTTCAGAAAATTCACAAAGTTTTCTTGTGAGTTAATCTTACTCATTTTTTAAGTGAGAATATTATTTATGTAAGATAATCTTGCGTCCTTGAAGATATAGACTTTGAAAAATAATTATTAAATTTGTCACATAAATGGAGTCGCATAACAAGTCTCCTCATGTACAATAAGTTGTGCAGACTTTTTTATGTTTATATGAAGAAAATAGACTTTAAAGGTAAAGTTGGTTATAATTACATTTTGGTTTTATGGATAAAATCATCAGAAAGCATCAACTTTTTGATAAAATAAAAAGCAGACAAAATCTGTAATAAATTAGATGAGGTGGTGGGTCTTTTGAAAACTACAGTAACTTCTGCTGCACCAGTCTCGCATGTGAAACAATATTTTTCATGGAATGTGCTTAGTAAAATTATTAAAACAGGGATTATTAAATCTAATTTAATTGGGACACTTGCGGGATTGTGTTTAGCATTGTATATAAATGGCTTCAGTTTTATGGAAGGACTTCCGTTTGCGGCTTTAAGTTTAATAGGGACAGCTCTTGTGATCGGTGGTTCGTGTTCAATTAATAATTTTTACGATCAAGATATTGATATTATTATGGAGCGTACGAAAGAACGTCCAACGGTAAATGGGGACATTAATCCGAAGTTTGCATTATGGTTTGGGGTTTTTCAAGTACTTGCCGGTGTAATTGTCTTAGCGAATGCTTCTTTATTAGCGGCCTTAATGGGCTTTTTAGGCTTTGTTTTTTATGTGTTTTTCTACACAATGTATACGAAAAGACGAACAGTTTATAATACAGAGGTTGGAAGTATTTCGGGAGCGATGCCGCCGCTAATCGGATGGTGTGCGGTATCTTCAGACTTGTTTCATCCATTTGCGATTGGGTTATTTCTACTTATGTTTTTATGGCAGCCGCCGCACTTTTACGGACTTGCGGTAAGAAGAGTAGAAGAGTACCGCAGTGCGGGAGTACCGATGCTTCCTGTGACAAAAGGAATGCTGCGTACGAAGATTCAAACACTTGTTTATTTAGTATTGCTATTACCCGTACCGCTGTTCTTTCAAACGCTTGGAAATCTTTTTGTATGGACAATGACTCTATTAACAGTAGGGTGGATTGTCATTGGATTATTAGGATTTAATAAAATGGAAGACCAAAAGTGGGCGAAAGTAATGTTTGTTTACTCGCTCAATTACATTATGATTGTATTAGGGTTGATGGCGGTATTAACAGTATTTTAAACGCTATAAAAGAGATCATAACCAAGGAGCAAACATGTTCCTTGGTTTTTTGTTTACAACTATTTGTTATGCTTGTTCAGATGAACTAAATATAGAACCTATTTTTATTATATGAATTTCCTTGGTAGTTTGACCTAGAATGCGCCCTTTCTTTTTAAGGATTATGACATATAGTAATAGAAAAGGTGTAATAAAGGAAAAGAGGTGTTTAAGATTTTTTACTATGATGATCGTAATCGATGGAGGCAGCCGCATCCATTTGATGGTATGATGTTTGGGCAAAGCGGGTTTCCGCCACAAGGATCACCGCCATTTCACCCACCGCCGCAAGGATTTCCGCCGCATTATCAGCAGCCATCATTTTTTCATCAAGGCCCGCCAATGCCGCCTCCATTTTATCAACCGCCGCCGTTTTTACAAGGACAGCTTGGTGCCTTTTTTAAAGATAAAGACGGAAAATTTGATTTTAACAAGGTAAAATCGACTGCTGGCTATGTAATGAATGGGTACAATATGATTAAGCAGGTGTCCCCAATTTTGTCGTTGTTTAAATAGGAGAGATAATTGGGATGCTTTCTTTGCAAGAGAAACTACATGTTTGTAGGCATAATAAGCACGAGTATAAAAAACGAGAGAAGACGAAGCTTGCTCTCGTTTTTTTACTGTTTTTAAATGAGGAGTAGAAGTGATGTATATAGGATGACACCTGCAGAAAAAGCCCAAAAGTTGCTGTCGCGTTCTTCAGGAAGTTCTTCTTTTAAAACATTTAACACGACACCACCAGCAAGGAAAGAGAAAAGTATTGCAATTGCCGCTTCACTTACTTCTTCAATCATGCCAAAGCCCCAGCCGAGGAAGATGGAAAAAGACAAGAGCCAGCGTCCGTATTGATCATAGCTTTGTTTATGTGTTTCGCGGAGACTGTGATCGTTTGAAATAAAGTGAAGAGCAAGCGCAAAAAAATAAAGACCCATCTCTGTAAATTCTTTGCTTTCGCCCCGAACGAGAAGATAGCCGATTAAGGCATTGTACACACAAAATGCTAGAATATGAATCCAAAAAGCCCCTGCTCCTGCATGGTGTTTATCACGCTTTCTTTCATTTCGCTTTTTTGAAACCATTACCATTCTTTCTAATCCGTAGAAGATAACTAGACCAATCATTGCAAATAAGTACACATGATGTTCAGAGAGAAAGAAGTTTTTAAATGTTTCTCCCTCGTGAAGGATGTCTTGATGTTCCTTAAGTTCAGGTAGAATATGAACAAAAATATAAGCAACTGAAATGCCGCCTGTTACAGAAAGAAGTCTGCTTCTTGGTACAACAGTTAAAAACTTCATATATTTTGATGTTAAATGAACAGCGATAAAGCCAAGCGCAAACAATAAGCTAATAATCACTAGAATAACTCCAATCTTTTTTCTGTTTTTATTCCCGTTAAGGTTTATAAAAAACATTCGTGTTATTGATTTACTTTAAAGATTGTACATATGTTGTCGTTATATACATAATTAATAAAGATAGAGAGGCCTTGTAATGATCTAATAAATGAATTGTCATGACTTTATAGTTAAGTGATTGGAGGGATAAAATGAAAAAATGGTACAGTTATTCTCTTATGGCTATATTATTAATGATAGGTTCCATTTATTTTCTGACAGCGGGAATTAGTAAAAACAGTGCGATTGAGATTGTAAAAGGTAATTATGGAGAAAATATTGAAATTCATGATATTCAAAATAAGCAAGGGTTTTATAGAGTTTCGGTTAGTGATATGAGTCAGTGCCAACATCTCGTTGTACAAATTAACGGGAAAAATGGATTAATTATGTTTGCTGATAAAACAGGAAACCCTTGTGAAGAAAGCTTGGAATATTAGTTTCTGAGCTTTTTTGTTTACATAAATTCAGTGAATAAAGCAGAAATCCTTTAATCTTTGCTGTTTTTTTGGGACAATATAAATAAAGAGTTGTTTACTTTTATTATTAAAATAGTTAATAATAGACTATTTTAAGCACTAATTTTTATCTTTTATCTTTTAAGTTATGCAGCGTGGTCAGAATAACAGGACAGGAGTGGTTGGGATGAACCTAAAACTAAAACAGCTCAAGAAAATTGAGCGCATCAAACAGCGATTTGAATTATTTGATGTCGTGGAAACAGGGAAATTTTACACCGCATTTGATCAAGAACAAACCCTTCGCACTCTCCTGCAGCAGTTAAAAGGAACGATGACAAAAATTGACCGCCTTCTCGGACAAGGCACTGAGTATGAAGAGGCGGCAGTGCTTGCTGAAAAAATAAAGAAACGAATTGAAGAAGCTTCTCGTGCGCTTTTAGAAGAATTTAATGTGCATTATCAAACAAACTTTACATTAGAAGAAGTAATGGAAAGTCATGAAAACTTTTATTATTCGGAAGGGTTAATGCCAACGATCCGGCGAAAAAAGATGCTCCAGCACGTATTTAATCGAGAGTTAAGTTCAATTCTGCCGCCGCACCCAAAAGATGAATTTCCTGAAACGAGAAGACTAAAAAGAACGATTGTTATTCATACAGGGCCGACGAATTCTGGGAAAACATATCATGCTCTTGAACGATTAAAAAAAGCAAAAAATGGGTTGTATCTCGCACCTCTAAGACTTCTGGCGCTTGAAGTATATGAACGGCTGAATACAGAAGGAGTACGCTGTAATTTACTAACAGGTGAAGAAGAGATCGGTCACCCGAACATCCAGCACACTTCATCAACAATTGAGAAAGCGGATTTTTCAAAAATTCACGATGTAGTTGTAATTGATGAAGCGCAAATGGTTGGTGATTCGCAGCGGGGAAATGCTTGGACGAAAGCCATTTTAGGAATTCAGGCAAGTGAAATTCATATTTGCTGTTCACCTATTGGGCTGGGTATTATCAAAAGGCTGTTACATGATTGTGGCGATGAATATGAAATAAAGACGTATAAACGTCAAACGCCGTTGGTTTTTGAGGATAAGCCTTTTCATTTTCCTAAAGATGTTCAAAAAGGTGATGCCTTAATTGTATTTTCAAGAAAAATGGTTCTTCAAGTTGCCGCCGCACTTGCTGATCAAAAAGTAAAAGCGAGCGTCATTTATGGAAATTTACCGCCGGATACAAGAAGAAAGCAAGTTGAGCTTTTTTTAAGCGGGGAAACGCATGTTGTAGTAGCTACCGATGCAATTGGGATGGGGATGAATTTACCGATTAAACGGGTTGTTTTTTTGGAAACCGAAAAGTTTGATGGGGAAGAGCAGAGAGAGCTTACTGTACAGGAAATTAAACAAATCGCCGGTCGGGCTGGACGAAAAGGGATGTATGAAAAAGGGTTTGTTAATACACTTACAAGAAAACTGTTTGTGAAATCAGCGCTTACAAAAGAAGATCTACCGCTAGAATGTGCCTATTTAGCGCCAATGGAAAAAACTATTTTAAAGCTTCCGTTTGGTACACTAGAAGAACGATTAAAAGCATGGGCCGATTATGAAATAGAGGTGCCGTATTTTAAACGAATTGATATTAGCACACAGCTAAACTTGCTTCAATATGCGAAAAATTATGAAGCGGTGTTAACGTATGAACAACTTTACCGAGCAATCTATGTTCCGTTTGCTGAACGAAATGACACGCTGGTTAGTCGATGGCTTGCCTATTTAGAAGAGCTTTCTGAACATGAGCCTTTACTGCCAAAACCAAGGCAGAATACACGAAATTTGGAAGAGCTTGAAACGTACTTTAAAGAGCTTGATTTATATTATGCATTTTCAAAAACCTTTCATTTTGATCTTGATGAAAGCTGGGTAAAAACAAAGCGGGAGCAAATATCAAAGGAAATTCATCAGCAGTTAACTACGAAAATTAGACAATATAAAAGAAAATGTTCTTCATGCGGAAAAGATCTTCCGTGGAATGCAATTCATGGTCTTTGCAATAAGTGTTATGTGAATCGTTGGGAGAATTATATATAGATAATAGGACGTGTTTGCGATAAAAGCGGCACGTCTTTTTTTGCGGTACATTTTTCGAATAAATATAGCTGCTAAATTTTTTTGAAAACAGCATTTATTAGCAGGAGCTGTTTGCCTGTTTATCATGCTTCTAAATCTCGTTACATGCTCATTTAATTAAATAGAGACAAGCATGTAAGGAGTGTCTATATATGACTCAATTAATTGGTTTTATCGTTCTCGGTTTATCAATCGCAGCGCCTATTGGTCCAATTAATGTTGAAATTATGAAAAGAGGAATCTATAACGGATTTTGGTCATCTTTTTTAGTGGGCTGCGGCGGGATGTCTTCTGATTTAATACTGATGTTTTGTATGTATTTTGGTTTAGCTGCTTTTTTACAAGCGCCAATGATTGAAATGATCTTATTGCTGCTTGGATCGGTTGTGCTGACATCAATGGGTGTACAAAGTATGAATTTGAAAAGGGAGGCGCCTAAGTTAGAAGATCGCAATGAGCAAAGAGGAAGCTATTTAAATTCGTATTTGACTGGTGCGATAATCGCTGCCTTTAATCCAATGAATTTATTATTTTGGATGGGGATTTACGGCTCTGTATTAAGTACATCACTAGCGAGTTCTGATAAAGTACAAGCTTTTGTAAACAGTACAGCCGTATTTATTGGAATTGGGATGTGGAATTTAAATCTTGCGATGACTGTACACTTTGGCAGGCTTCTTGTAAAACCGAATTTGTTAAAATGGATTAGTTTCTTTGCAGGTGCAGTGTTAGTATTATATGGTATTCGCTTTGGATATGAAGCATTTCTAAAACTTTTTTAAATTATATAAAAGCAAATCTCGAAAACGTGTAAAAAAATAATGGTTTAATAAGTGGAAAAATGAGGGAATATCAACCTTGAAACATTATTGTGGCATTACATAAGGTCTTCTCTTAAGGATAAATTAATAGCAAAATCTTTTATTTGGAGGTTTTTAGATGAAGGAAAAATCGCTAATAAATAAAGTGGCAGTTGTCACAGGTGCGGGGTCTGGAATAGGCAAAGCTACGTCTGTACGGTTAGCAAAAGCTGGTGCGAAAGTAGCGTTAATTGATTTAAAAGAAGAACATGCTGTGAAAGTAAAAGAAGAAATTGAAGCAGTTGGTGGTGAAGCGCTGATTACCGATACCGATGTTAGTAATCCACAGCGGGTAGAAGAAAGTATGGATAAGATTGTTAGCCAGTGGGGTAGACTTGATGTTGTTTTTGCGAATGCTGGTATTAATGGAACATTAGCTCCAATTGAAGATTTGTTACCGGAAGATTGGGATCAAACGATTACAACAAATTTAAAAAGTACATTTCTAACAGTAAAATACGCTGTACCACATATGAAGGAAAATGGTGGGAGTATCATTATTACGAGCTCGATTAATGGAAACCGTAAATTTTCTGGGTTTGGTATGGCAGCCTATAGTTCTTCAAAAGCGGGGCAAATGGCGTTTGGAAAAATGGCCGCATTAGAGCTCGCACGTTATAAAATTCGGGTTAACATTATTTGTCCGGGGGCCATCGAAACGAACATCGGGGAAAATACTCATCCAGATGAAGAACATTTAAAAAAGATTAAAATTCCGGTAAACTATCCACAAGGAAGTCAACCGCTTGAACATAAACCAGGTACACCTGAGCAAGTTAGCGACCTTGTTCATTTTCTTGCTTCTGATGCTTCAAGTCATATTACAGGAACAGAGCTGTTTATTGATGGAGCAGAATCCTTATTATAATCAATAGGGTTAGGCGTGGAAAAACATCGTTTCGCACGTTAAGGTCAAAATCAACAAGCGTTATATAGTGAATAATATAAATAAGCCTAAGGAAGCACCGGGGATATTCCGTAATGTTTCCTTAGGCTTACTATAAGAATCGAGATTGTATAGAAACGGTTAGTTTAGCGATAATCCGTTGCTTCGTTCAATAAGTGAGTTGCTTGTTCTTCGACCATGCCTTTTACCATCATTAGTTCACTAATTAAAATTTCACGGGCATGATCAAGCATTTTTTTGTCGCTTGTGCCGAGTTTTTTATTTTTATTTAAATGCATTAAATCGTTAATTACTTCTGCTGCTTGATGAATATCGCCGCTTTTCATTTTAGTCATATTAATGCGATGTCTATGAAGAGGATTAACCGATGTATCGGCTTCTGTTTCATTAAAATTCTCTAATAAGTTTTCTAAAATATCAGCTTCAACAACCTGTCGAACCCCTAAATTTTCTGTATTATCAACAGGGATCATAATTTGCGTGTTTCCAAATGTTGTTTTTATTACATAGTAAAGGCGTTTTTCTCCGAGAATTTCCTTTTCCTCAATTGCTTCAATAACACTTGCGCCATGCATTGGATAAACAATTTTATCACCAATTTGAAACAATAAATACACCTCCAATTAAAGTCAACTTCTTAATTGTAACACATTATTTCAAAAAACACAAAATTTTAAAATAACATATTTATTTATTTTGTGTCAATACATTTTTAATAATTAAATAAATCTTTCTTTATACCACGGATTTATTATTTATCATGCCCAAAAAATAGATAAAATTGTAAACGTTTTCTTTACTTTTAAGTTATTTCATGATATAGTGAATTTAAATCATTTTGTATTTCATTATATAAAGATTTAAATGAGCTGTAACTTCAAGGGGGATGGCACGATTAAATCTTCTTAAAGTTAGCAGTTTTTTTATGTTTTGATTATTTGCAAAATGATTGAAAAATGAATATGTACATATAGGTACATTTTAGGAGGATTTTTTTAATGCAAAACGGTAAAGTAAAATGGTTTAACGCTGAAAAAGGTTTTGGATTTATCGAAGTTGAAGGTGGAGACGATGTATTCGTACACTTCTCAGCAATTCAATCTGAAGGTTTCAAATCTTTAGACGAAGGTCAAGAAGTTGAATTCGAAATTGTTGAAGGCAACCGCGGACCTCAAGCAGCTAACGTAACTAAAAAGTAATCAACTTATGGAGAAGGGGAAACCCTTCTCCTTTTTAAATTATTTAAAGTGTCGTCTTTCTTTTATGAAATCTTTATCTTGCTTTTGAAAGACGTCTAGTATACACGCACCGATAATCTCCTCTTTCGTTCCTTTTAAAAGCTCTGCTCCTGATTAATATATAATATTTTATGATCGTCATGAATAACGGTCGTTTCAAATGTTGAATCCTCAAGCTAAATTTATACAGTACTAATGTTACTCTTATTCTAGTAATATTCCAACCGTTCAGAAAATCTTTATTCCATTTTTGTGGGTGATTATGAAAGGTTTAAAAAGCTCGTAAACTTTCTTTTCTTTCTGCAACAAAAGAGAGGATAGTTATGGTATATTATGATGCATAATACTGTAAAATAAACAGTATTTTTGTCGAAATGACATTTAATAGATTAAGAAAATACTTGATTTGTTTCATTTTCGAAAGGAGAAAATGATGATTGAAGAACTCATATCTCAAGAGAATTTCTTAAATTATATTTTAAATTCCATTGATGAAGCCCTTATCGTAGTCGATCATGAGTTGAACGTAAAATATGTGAATCCAACGGCTGAAATGTTTTTAAAGCTAGAAGGCCTTACATATAAAGATAAAAACTTTTATAGTGATTTAAATTTACTAGAAAAAAATACTTCAAATAAAAAAACTGTCCTAGAAGAAGTGATGGAAACAGGGCGAGCGAAAAAAGGAATTATTAGAAAGACGAAAAATAATAAACAATTATCAATTAATGTTTATCCATTAATAGAAGAGGGAGTAAAAAAAGGAGTACTTATCACCGCGCAGGATGTAACAGACCTTCTAGCAATGCAGGATGAACTGGACCGCGCTTTCGCTTTAACACTGCCAAATAGTAAAGTCGAAAATAAGCTGAAAAATACAGTAGAATACAAAGATCGTTATGACGCTGAAACAGGGATGATTACAATAACAGAAATCATTTCTGATGGAGGGTATCGTCATGTTGTCAATTGTCTGAGACTATTATCTAATTTATATCAGCAGGGCATTACGAAAATCATTGGAATCGAAAAAGATCAATTGGTACAAGCTTTTATCTTTCATGATTTAGGGAAATCGCAGCCTATACTTGCTGTTGGCGATGTGGTCGATCCAAAAGAAGTGTTTGAAGACGGCAAACTTCATGCTTACCGGGGGGCGGAAATTGCGAAGAGTTTTTATCATCTGGATGATGATATTGTGCAAATTATTCATTTTCATCATCACGGTGAACGGGAGCTTCCTGAAACATTTCCATGGCGTTTGCGGCCTATGTTTCGGTTATTTCAATTAATTGACGGCTTATCCGCTGCGATGACAAGAGGAGAAGTAGAAGTTCATTTTACAGTCCAGGATTGTGTCATTACAGTAACAGAAATCAATCAACGGCCGCAGTATAATGGAACATGGAAAGTTGATTTGTTTACAGGACAGCGAATAAAAATATCTGATAAGCATATGACATTTGTGTAGAAATGTCATCCATAATAAATCAGCTCGCTTCATTTTAATGAAGCGAGCTGATTTATTTTTATATTCTTTGTTTGCTTTGAACTTTAAAAATCACTGGAACTTTCATTTTTTTTGTATTACCAATGATAATTCCTCCTAAAATAAGAGCAACGCCAGTCCACTGTAACAGGCTTACATCTTCTGATAATACAAATGCTGACATGGTCACTGCAACAGGAAGTTCTGAAGCTGCGAGTATTGTTCCAAGTCCTGGTCCGACATGCGGCATTCCGATTGAAAAGAATAACGGCGGTAAAACGACACCAAATATACCAAGAATTAAGCCATGTGGAGTTATACCTGTTAAGGTTGATAAATCAAAGAGAAATACTGGCGGAAATAATAGAAAAGTAACCGTCATAGCTCCAGTTGAAAGAAGCGCACTTTTTTGAATAGATGGCACATTTTTGCCGATACTCCCGCTTAAAAATATAAATAATGAAAAAGTAAAAGCAGATAGTATGCCGAAAAATGCTCCCTGCCAAGAGACAGCTTTTATACTTTCTACAAAAAGTCCTGCTGCTAAAATCGATCCTGAAAGAAGAATCACAATCGAAACAACCTTGCTTGATGATGGTCTCTTTTTATAAAAAACCCATTCAATTAATATGCCGATCCAAATAAATTGAAACAAAAAAATAATCGCCAGTGACGCATCGAGCGTTTGTAAAGATTGATAATAAAGGAGCCCTGTTAATCCCATCGGTGTTCCGGCTAAAATAATTTTAAAGGTTTCAAGAAAACTAGTTTTTTTCTTCTTTGAAAAAATAGTCACCATCCAAATAATCAATGTACCAAACAAAACTTGACTCCCGGTTACCTCAACCATGGAATAACCAGCAGCGTAAGCAAGCTTGACAAACGTAGATAATATCCCAAGACAGCATCCACCGATAAATACCACTAATGCATAATGCCAAGTTTTCATTATAAATTACCCTCTTTCCTTGAAATAAAAAACACAAAAAGCCACACGACTGTTATAAGACAGTCGTGTGGCGAAAAGTAGAGTTACCTCTAGAAAAGTCCACAATTCCATAAAGATTTTAATATTTAATTTCCAAAGTGAATTATAACTGAAAGATTGGTTAATTACAATGTTTAATTTATTTTTTGAAAGAAAAATTAGTTAAGAATAGCTTGACGGTAGGCTCTATTATTTTTAAGTAAACGGGTGATAGCTGGTGAACAGTTGATTCTAGATTAGTCTTTAGGAAATAATCACAAATAAATAAAAATTAAAAATTCCAATTTGACGGAAAATAATCGTCTATTAATGTCGAATACTGTTATAGATAGTGTTTCGTGGTTATATCAAGTAATAACAGCGTAGATGAGGCTGACTCAAAAGGTCATTCAAAATGACTTTTTAGAGACAGCTTTTTTGATTTAATTTTTGGGTTTTGGTGTGAAACTAGCTTAAAAACTTAGGCTGTATCGTAAGTACCACATGTAAAATAATCTCCGGTTCATAATAGTTGTATAAAAAAGTGCAAAATGCATAGTTACCATGACAAACGGTATAGAGGGGAGCGTTTTTAGCACACCGCTGTGTCAACTCCACTAATGTTAAGCTTGATGAAATTTAACAATCCATTTAGAAACATTAGAACCCCCACTTCAACCGTAGATAACAGGGGGTCATATATCAAGGAATGAACTAAATAAAGCTGCTGAACGAGAAGACATAAAAAGTGTTGATTTGATATGTATTCTTTCTTTGATCAGGATGAAAGTGAAGCAAAAGAACGAGTATATAATTGGTAAGGCTGAAAACTGCTTGGAAAGATTAAAAATATATGATCGTGAAAAGAATTTTTAAGAGACGGCAATTGCTATCGTTACAAACAACTTCCAAAATCAATTTACATGATTCGTTTGGCTTCAAAATAGAGAACTTGAATAAATTTTTTCATGTTAATCCGAGTAGGTGAAGGAGGTACTGTTGATTCGTTAGTTAATTCATTCATTTTTTTGCGTACTGTTGTAAAATCAAAAAAAAGGGAAGCGTAATTTTCAAATTTTGGATTTGAAAAATCAGTAAGTCCAAGAGATGCTAAATGCTCTAATGACTGGTAAATAGCTCTTCGAACACGTTGTTTAGAAGCTTTTCTCTCTTTTATTAATTCCATCTCTGTCGCTTTTTTTCCATATTTCTTTTCTGCCAAATTATCAAAAGTTTCTTTAAGGGAAGGGAAACCATTGTCAAAGCTGTGTTCTTTCTCATAATTAAATAAAATATGTAATATATCTAACAAGTCTTTACTACCTTTTTCACCAGCGATACCTAATTCAGATAAAAGGAACCGTCCAGAAGTTACGATATTGTTATCCTTAAATGAATTTTCCCTTTGAACACTTTGGGAATCAAAGTGAAGTACATTATTTAATGATTTGTGAATGTCTTGTAGCGATTTTTCTAAGCGAGTATGTTCGATAACCTTCCGTATAACAGCTAATACTTCGACTTTATTAATTGGTTTCGTAATATAATGATCGATTCCGAGCAAATAGGCTTCACCAATCAATTCTTTTGACTCCACTTGAGAAATCATAATAATTTTCCCTTTAAATGTTGGTTTTATATAACGAATGGTCTCAATTCCGTCTCGAATTGGCATTAATAGATCAATCAATAAAATATCTACTTGTT
>NZ_QOCW01000007.1 GCF_003318295.1 Bacillus taeanensis | reverse complement strand
AATGGCTGTGAATTTAAGAAAATTCACAGCCAACAACAACTGATATAAGGCATAATAATGAAAAAAGAGAAATTGCGTCCGCAATTTCTCTTTTTTCATTATTTGAAGCTAGTTATGTCCCAGCCTCTTTTGTTTTATCTTTTTGTTTGTTTATTTTTATCATGACAGCCAGGACATTGCGCATATAATTTTGTAACCTTTTCATCTTCAAAATGACTGATTGTTGCATCACATTTTTGACATACGATTGTACCCATCTTTTCATCCCCTTTATTTTTTGAAAACGTTTTATTTAAGTTACTTCTATAATAATATGTCACATTAAGACTGTCAATACCTATTTTGTATGTCATAATTATTTTTACTCCCCCTAATGTGTGATCATATTTTATTACTAAACTGCGCCTACTAGAAATAAAAAGCAGCAGATCAAATTCTTGATCTGCTGCTTTTTATTCATATTGTGTTTTATAGGTTGTATAAGGAATCGCTTCTTCAAAAAAGGACGCTAGATCTTCCGCTTCCTTTCGAGTCGCAATTTTAAAGGTAGATTGTAAATATTCATAATCTCTCACATCACTGCTGTCGAGCAAGGCAGAACGTCCTGTTTGCATACAAACAATAAGTGGTTTCCCAAAAAACATATTTGTATAAACAATTCCAAAGTCATAACGCACATCATCCGTTGAGAATCCTACAAAGCGAACCTGGACATTTTCATGCTCATCATAGAACTTTTGAAACAATTCAAGGTTCATTGCATCTCCTCCGTTTGAAGTTTATTATTTTTATTATAATTCATTCCCATATAATAATCAAAAAAAACATAATTTTTTTAAAATTAAAAATAATAAAATCGCATTTTATTGTAAAAAGGAATTAAATAGTGATAAGATACATTTAAAAGGTAAAAAACGGTTTATGGGGGGATTTTATTGTCTAAAAGTGCCTATATTAAACTTGTACCCGCATCTAAACAGCAGTCAATAACATTAGAAGAATTAAAAGAACTCTTTTTTTACTATAAGGAACTAACAGCAAAAACCGGGGAACAATTAAACTGGCAGTACAGTCATGCCGCCTTTCCATATGAGCTTGAACAAAAAAAAGAAAAAGAGCAGTGGTTTTATTTAAAAGGACAAAATGAAAGTTACCGATACATAATTGCTGGAATTAGCAGTAGAAAACTTAAAACTGAAGAAGAGGAAGAACAATTTGAACAGTATATTCAAATTGTTCTTCCTGAAGGATCCACACATGGTGATAAAGGAAAAGCAAATGAGTTTTGCAAATTTCTCGCAAAACAGCTGCAGGGAGAACTTCAGCTGTTTAACGGGCGTACGATGTATTATTATAAACGAAAATAAAGATGACTTCATGAAGTCATCTTTATTTTAACGTTTTAATAAGCGCTGGGTCTAAAAACTCATAGCCTTTCTTTTGTATCCCTTTTACAATCTCTTCTAATGCTGCATTTGTCCACTCACGATCATGCATTAACAAATTGGCACCCGCTCTTAATAAGGGTGTGTTTACCATAATATCAGCGATTGCTTCTTTTGATTGATATTCATTTTCCCAATCATATCCATATGTCCAATTCATAAGCAGCATTTCTTCTTCAACAGCCAAATCTTTGACATAATTAGTATTTTGGCCGAATGGTGCTCTAAAAAACTTAGGGCGTTCCCCTGTAATTTGTTCAATTTGATCATTTAATGTTATAATTTCTTCTCTTTGTTTTTCTTCACTTAAGTTTTTTAAATTTGAATGTGTCATCGTATGATTTCCAAGCGGAAAACCTAAATCATAAATTTCTTTTAATACGGCTTTTTCTTCTTCTGTATCTATAAAATGACCATTAATAAAGAAAATCGCTTTTACATCTAAATCTTTTAATGTTTTTGCCATTTCTAGGGCATGTTTATCAGGTGCATCATCGATTGTTAATAGCACAACATTTTTATTCCCGTCTTCTGAAATCGGCTCAATCGTCCACAGCTTTTCGTTTAATTGATACTTAGGCTCAATAGCTTCATTTCTATCAGAAAGCTCTTCTTCTGATGACTGCTTCGTTTCCTCCACTTCTTCTGCTGTGTCCTTTTCTTCTACTTGTACTGTTGAAATTGATTTTTCCTCTGGTAGATCTTCTGACTTTTCTACTTTTGTTTTACTATTTTGAATCGCACTGTCTTCATTACTGCAGGCAGCTAAATAAATAACTGCCGCAAAAAACAATAACCCCTTTTTCATTTTATTCCTCCTCTTCATGTAAAGCATATCATAAAATATTTTTCATATTTCTGTTACTCACTAAAAATTTTTAACGTATCATCGTGTATATTTTTTATAAAAAGGGTATTCATTCACTAACTGTTATGATATTATGTGGTACTGTGTTCCATTTTCCACATTACATAAATCGAATTTTCCCGTCAAATACTACTTATAAACCTTATAACTTGAAATTCATTTTCATTGTATGTTACTTTATGTAAGGATTTTTTGCTAACAAAAGAAAGGTGGTCGTTATGAAAAAATTGACACCCGTATTTGTTATTTCAGTCATACTCGCATTAATCTTTATTTTATGGGGAGTTCTTACCCCTACAGGAATGGCTGAAACAACAAGTGCAGTACAATCATTTTTACAAGCAAAATTTGGATGGTTTTATTTAATTTCAGCAACAACATTTTTAATTTTCTCTATTTATCTTATCTTCTCGCGATTTGGTAAAATTCGCTTAGGAAAAGATACAGATGAACCAGAATACAATACTGTAACATGGTTTGCGATGTTATTTAGTGCAGGGATGGGAATTGGATTAGTATTCTGGGGCGTGGCGGAACCTATCTATCATTTTCACACTCCACCAGCAGGTGAAGGTGAAACCGTCGAATCAGCTCGTTTAGCGCTTCGCTATTCGTTTTTCCACTGGGGACTTCATCCATGGGCAATTTACAGTGTAATTGCATTAGCACTTGCCTATTTTAAATTTAGAAAAGGTGCCCCTCAAGTTGTAAGTGAAGTATTACGACCAATATTTGGTGATAAGGTAGAAGGCAGTTTAGGACGAGCGGTCAATGTAATTGTTGTTATTGCAACTATTTTCGGTGTTGCCACTTCCCTTGGATTTGGTGCAACGCAAATTAGTGGAGGACTCTCTTATTTAACGGATATTGAAAACAATTTTACAACTCAGTTAATTATTATCGGAATTGTAACAGTGTTATATATGCTGTCAGCACAAACTGGACTTGAACGAGGCATTAAATATTTAAGTAATTTAAACATTGCTCTTGCTTTACTATTAATGTTTTTCTTACTTTTTGCTGGACCAACAAACTTTATTATGGACGTCTTTACATCTACACTTGGCTCTTACATACAAAACTTGCCAAGCATGAGTTTAAAACTAAGTCCATTTGAGCAATCGTCATGGATTCAAAGCTGGACGATCTTTTATTGGGCGTGGTGGATCGCATGGGCTCCGTTTGTAGGAACATTTATTGCACGTGTTTCAAAAGGCAGAACAGTAAGAGAGTTTGTACTAGGTGTTCTTCTCGTACCAACTATTTTTGGTGCATTATGGTTTAGTGTCTTTGGTGGAACGGCTGTTTCATTAGAAATGTTTGAGAATTTTGGATTAAGTCAAATTATGGCTGATCAAGGTGTAGAAGTTGCTTTATTCGCTGTCTTAAGCGAATTTCCATTTGGTACTGTAATGTCGATACTGGCGATTTTTCTTATTAGTACATTTTTTATTACATCAGCAGACTCCGCTACGTTTGTTCTTGGCATGCAGACAACAAACGGCAGCTTAAACCCGCCGAACTCTGTTAAATTTACTTGGGGAATTATTCAATCTGCTTCAGCTGTTGTATTGTTATGGTCTGGCGGACTAGGGGCTCTTCAAACAGCATCGATTATTGCGGCATTTCCATTTACAATTATTATGCTTTTAATGGTTGTATCGTTAACAAAAGCATTCCAAAAAGAAGTGGCTAAAAAGCCGAAAGTTCGTTAACTTCAACATCTTCAAACAGTACAAAGATTTTAATTATAGTAGATCTTTGTACTGTTTTATTATGTATTTCTTCTTAAACCCTGTACAGCGCTAAATCAAACAGAAACTTTCCTAGCATATATAATAAAAACGTTGAAAAAGTTGTAATTACTGCTGTTTTCCTTCTTTTTAAGATTTTAAAGCTTAATGAATAAGCAAAGTAAACAAAAATACCTAGAAGAATCATTTTATACTGCATTTCATCTTTTGTTGATAGCATATTTACAATTGAGTAACCACTCCAAATAATGCCGTGCAAACTAAGACTTAGCATATAATGCTTCAAGATTGTCACTCCTTTTCCCCATTATATGTCCTTCTAATAAATCTATTCTGTTCACTCTATTATTAAACTTCATTTCTATCCCCTCATACATTTTCAGCTTATTACGCTCATTATATCGCTTTATATTTATAAATCATATAAGACAAGCGGACGATATTATGTTGACTTACTAGTTTTCCTTTTTACTAAAAAGTACCCACCTCTCTTAAAAATCGAACCTTTAATTGTTATTGAGATACAGCATTCGAGAACTTTATATAAAAAAACCATGAGCAGACTGCTCATGGTTTTTGTGTTTTTATTTTACAATATGAATTGGGCTTCCAATTGCTACTTCAGCCGCTTCCATTGTAATCTCACCAAGAGTTGGGTGAGCGTGAATAGTAAGGGCGATATCTTCTGCCGTCATACCAGCTTCGATTGCTAAACCAAGCTCTGCGATCATATCAGATGCACTTGGACCCGCGATTTGCGCACCAAGTACTAGACCATCTTCTTTTCTCGTTATAAGCTTCATAAAGCCATCCGTATCGTTTAATGATAATGCACGACCATTTGCGGCAAAGGGGAATTTAGATGCTTTTACATCATAACCCGCTTCTTTTGCTTCCGCTTCTGTATATCCTACAGATGCAAGTTCTGGGTCTGAGAATACAACCGCTGGAATTGCAAGGTAGTCAATTTCAGCAGGCTCACCACTAATTGCTTCTGCAGCAATTTTACCTTCATAAGAAGCTTTATGTGCAAGTGCTGGACCTTCAACAATGTCACCAATCGCATAAATGTTTGGTACGCTTGTACGGCACTGTTTATCAATCTTAACAAGACCGCGCTCTGTTAACTCCACACCTACTTGCTCTAAACCAAGCTCATCAGTGTTTGGACGACGACCAACCGTAACTAGTACGTAATCTGCTTCAAACGTTTTTG
Source organism: Bacillus taeanensis (assembly GCF_003318295.1). GTDB lineage: Bacteria > Bacillota > Bacilli > Bacillales > UBA6769 > Maribacillus > Maribacillus taeanensis. Next base: position 172,293 of record NZ_QOCW01000007.1, on the reverse strand, counting down.
TTTCACCTTTTACTTCAGCCGTTACTGTTACACCATCAGCTGTTTCTTCCACACCTTGAGCCATTGCGTTTGTAAAGATTTCAACGTTTTTCTTTTTTAAACGGCGAGAAACAAGTGTGCTCATTTGTTTCTCAAATCCTGGTAAAATTTGATCAGAACCTTCAAGGATTGTTACTTCAGTACCGAAGTTTGCATATGCAGTACCAAGCTCAGTACCGATGTAACCTCCACCGATTACAACCATTTTCTTAGGAATTTCTTTAAGCGCTAATGCACCTGTTGATGAAATAACGCGCTCGCTCCATTTAAAAGATGGAATCTCAATTGGAGTAGAACCTGTCGCAATAATACAGTTATTAAACTTATATGTTTGAGAACTTTTCTCATCCATAATACGCACTGTATTTTGATCTACGAAATACGCCTCACCACGGATGATTTCAGCTTTGTTTCCTTTTAAAAGTCCTTCAACACCGCCAGTTAATTTATTAACAACGCTGCTTTTCCATTCCTGAACTTTAGAAAAGTCAACTGTTACATTTTCAGCTGAAATTCCCATTTCATCAGAATGCTTCGCATGCTCAACGCGGTGTGCTGCGTTAATAAGAGCTTTTGAAGGAATACAACCAACGTTTAAACAAACGCCGCCTAAGTTTCCTTTTTCAACGATTGCTACTTTTTGACCTAACTGCGCTGCGCGAATTGCCGCAACATATCCACCTGGACCTGCACCAACAACAAGAGTATCTAATTCAATCGGAAAATCGCCTACTACCATTATTTACGCCTCCATTACTAGTAATTGTGGATCATTCAATAGACGCTTAATATGATTTAAAGCGTTTTGAGCAGTTGCACCATCAATAATACGGTGGTCAAAGCTTAAAGATAAAGCTAATACTGGTGCAGCTACAATTTCACCGTCACGTACGATCGGTTTTTCAGCAATACGACCAATACCAAGGATTGCTACTTCTGGGTGGTTGATAACTGGAGTAAACCATTGACCGCCAGCAGAACCAATGTTTGTAATTGTGCATGATGCACCTTTCATTTCTTCACCAGATAACTTACCGTCACGAGCTTTTCCAGCAAGCTCATTAATTGTGTTTGAGATGTTAAAGATTGAGTTGCGATCCGCATCTTTTACAACAGGAACAAGAAGTCCTTTGTCAGTGTCAGCTGCAATACCGATATTGTAATAATGCTTGTGAATAATTTCATCTGCTTTATCATCAATAGACGTGTTAAGAGCTGGATACTCACGTAATGCAGATACTAATGCTTTTACTACATATGGTAAGTACGTTAACTTAATACCTTTATCCGCAGCGACTTGTTTAAATTTCTTACGGTGTGCCACAAGTGCTGTTACATCAACTTCATCCATTAATGTAACATGTGGAGCTGTATGCTTAGAGTTAACCATTGCTTTTGAAATTGCTTTACGGATACCGCTCATTTTTTCACGAGTTTCCGGATATTGACCTGCAGGAACTGCTTGTGCTGCTGCAGGAGCCGCTTTTGTTTCTTCTGCTGCTGGGGCTTGTTTTTCTTCTGTTACAGCTGTATCTTGGGCTGGAGCAGCACCGCCAGATAAGAAGCTGTCAATATCATCTTTTAAAACGCGTCCATTACTACCAGTACCCTGTACTTGACGAATGTTAACACCTTTTTCACGCGCATATTTACGAACAGATGGCATTGCAATCACACGAGCCGACTCATCCACTTCTGCAGATGCAGCAGGTGCTGTTTTTGCTGGAGCTGTTTCTTCTGCTTTTGGCTCTTCTGCTTTTTCTTCAGCTGCTGCTGGTGCACTGCCGCTGTCTTCGTAGCCTTCTGCTTCAAATGTAACAACCACATCGCCAACAACTACTACTTGACCTTCTTCAGCTTTTACTTCAAGTACTTTTCCGTCTACTGGAGATGGAATTTCTACAACTGCTTTATCATTTTGTACTTCCGCAATGATGTCATCTTCTTTAACTTCATCACCTGGTTTAATAAACCATTTTACAATTTCACCTTCATGAATACCTTCACCGATATCCGGCATTTTAAATTCAAAAGCCAAAATGTTCGCCTCCTATTTATCAACAGTGTTTTATTCTTTCAAAGTATCATTCAAATGACTGCCTTCTATGTAATCTTTCTAAGAAGGATAGGGAAAAGAGGTTGACTTAGGTAGGGTTAACCCTCCTCAAATCCATACAAGATATCGCAGTTTTTCACAAAGAGTAACTTATATATTGTTTGAGAAGGGTCTGATCCTTTTTTAAGTCAGCCTCTTAGAAATTGATTACAGCTTTAGCTTTTTCCACGATATCTTTATAGTCAGGTAACCATACCTCTTCTGCTTCAGCAAATGGGAACACAGTATCCGGTGCTGTTACACGAAGAACAGGCGCCTCTAAACTTAAGATGCAGCGATCATTGATTTCTGCAACAACATTTGCAGCAATACCTGCTTGTTTTTGTGCTTCTTGAACAACAATGGCACGATTTGTTTTTTCAACAGATGCTACAATTGCATCGATATCTAATGGGCTTACAGTACGAAGGTCAATTACTTCTGCACTAATTCCTTCTTTTTCTAACTCTTCAGCCGCTTTAAGTGAAGAATGTACCATTGCACCGTAAGTGATGATGGATACATCTGTACCTTCACGTTTCACGTCTGCTTTTCCAAGCTCAATTGTATATGCTTCTTCAGGCACTTCACCGCGGAATGAACGGTATAATTTCATGTGCTCTAAGAAAATAACCGGGTCATTATCACGAATAGAAGCAATTAATAAACCTTTTGCATCATAAGGAGTTGAAGGAATAACTACTTTCAGCCCAGGCTGTTGTGCCATTAAACCTTCTAAGCTGTCTGCATGTAATTCTGGTGTTTTAACGCCGCCGCCAAATGGAGAACGAACTGTAATTGGCTGTGTATACGTGCCGCCAGAACGATAACGAAGACGAGCCATTTGACCAGAAATAGAATCCATTACTTCATATACGAAACCGAAGAATTGAATTTCTGGAACAGGACGGAATCCTTGTAACGCAAGACCGATCGCTAAACCGCCGATTCCTGATTCTGCAAGAGGTGTATCGAATACACGATCTTCACCAAATTCAGCTTGTAAGCCTTCAGTCGCACGGAATACACCACCGTTTAGCCCAACGTCTTCACCAAATAAGAGCACATTTTCATCGTTTTTTAGTTCTGTGCGTAACGCATCAGTGATTGCTTGAATCATTGTCATTTGCGCCATGTCTTACTTCGACTCCTTTGCTTTGTATTCTTCCATTTGTTCTTGTAAATTTTGTGGAAGTTCTTCAAACATCATGCTCATTAAATCTGTAACTTTTTGTTTAGGAGTTTGGTCAGCTTTCTTGATCGCTTCTTTAATCTCCTCTTTTGCTTTTTCTACTACTTTGCTTTCTTCTTCTTCAGACCATAAGCCTTTTGCTTCTAAATACTTACGGAAACGTACTAGTGGATCTTTCTTTTCCCACTCATTGTCAAGCTCTTCAGAACGATAACGAGTTGGGTCATCTCCAGCCATTGTATGTGGACCATAACGATATGTTAATGTTTCAATTAATGTTGGACCTTCACCATTGATCGCGCGCTCACGAGCTTCTTTTGTTGCCGTATAAACAGCAAGAACGTCCATACCGTCAACTTGAATGCCATGAATTCCAGCAGCAACCGCTTTTTGTGCAATTGTTTTTGCAGCAGATTGCTTTTCAACTGGTGTAGAGATTGCAAAACGGTTATTTTGCACAACGAAGATTGCAGGAGCACTAAATGCACCAGCAAAGTTCATTCCTTCATAGAAATCACCTTGTGAAGCACCACCGTCTCCAGTATAAGTAATTGCAACAGCTTTTTTACCGCGTTTTTTAAGACCTAATGCAATACCAGCTGTTTGAATGATTTGTGCACCGATAATGATTTGCGGGCTAAGCGCATTTACGCCTTCTGGGAATTGATTTCCGTGGAAATGTCCGCGTGAGAATAAGAAAGCTTGGTATAACGGTAAACCGTGCCAAATAATTTGCGGAACATCACGGTAACCAGGTAAAATCCAATCTTCTTTATCAAGGGCATATTGGCTTCCTAATTGTGAAGCTTCCTGTCCTGCTGTTGGTGCGTAGAAACCTAAGCGACCTTGACGGTTTAAAGAAATTGAACGTTGATCTAAAATTCGTGTATAAACCATACGGCTCATTAACTCTTTTAATTCCTCATCAGAAAGATCAGGTGCTGCGTCTTTATTAACGATTTCTCCTTCTTCATTAAGGATTTGGAACGTTTCAAATTGGCTTTCAATTTGCTCTAGGGTCTTTGTACCCATACCTTCCACCTCTTCCTTTCATAAATAAAAATTGTTATTATGATTCCAGCAATATTTCATGTATTACCTTCATGCTACATCATTAGATTAACCAATATAAGAAAATACATGACATCCTATGAATCACTATTAAGTAAATTTGTAAACGAACAGTCTTTATAACCGTGGCTTATGTACCCATTAAGTTGGATGTTAAACATGCTTTTATATAATAGATGTTCGTTTTAGAAACTGTATTATAAAAAAAAGATTTTTTATTAATACAATATCCTGTTCTATTTCATCTTACAATATACGCTTCCAATAAGTCAATGTCTTTGTTTATTTCGATTATTAAAATTTACCAAACATCTGTGATAGTACTGTATTAGTTTATTTTGTCGAACTGTATTAATATGTGTTTCATCATCTTTCCTTCTATTTAAAAGCTATAATAAATAAACAAGGAGAAGCAACCTAAGACAGGTTAGTTCTCCTTGTTTTCTTCAAACGCGACATTTAAATTCGCTTTTTGATAAAAAGTTTGTTTTGCTTGATTATATAAATTCGTATACTTAGTAAAAGCATTATTTTGCTGAATCACTTTTTCATACTGCTTATTTATTTTTTGGAGCTGTAAATCAAGTTCTTCAGCTGTTAGTTCTTTGCTTTGAAGCATTTCATATAATTCTTTATCGAACGCAATCGATTTTTGATATTCTTTGTGGAGCTGCTCATATGCATCATAACGCTTTTGGACATTCTCTTCTAATTTACCTGCTTCTTTTTTTACAGCTTCTTCATCAATTTTTTCAATTAATGGACTAACATTTTTAAATTCTTTAAATGCGAGCGTTAGGCTTTCTTTTTCTTTATCAATTAATTGTTCCCGATTCTCAGCATGTTTGAGTGCTTTCTCTGATAGTTCTTTAATTTTGTCATACTCTTCTAAAGATAGCTGAACAATTTCATTGTAAAGTTCTTGTTCTTTTTTTTCTGCTTCTACAAGTAATGATTGTTGTTCTTTAAACGCCGCTTCAAGTTCCACCGATTTTTCAAGATGCTCATACATTTCTTCTTCAGGTGAACTCGCACAGCCTGTTAAAAGCGTGGAAATAGCCATTACCGCAGCTAACATTAACATTGCTTTCTTCGTCATTACTACTCCCCCTTAGTTACGATGAATATCCATACTTTACCATGATATCGTTTTATAATACACATGACAATAATAAGCTTGTTTTCTTAACAATATTTATAATGAGATCATTTCAGAACTTTAAACACTTGTTTTATCTAAACTTCATTAGTGAACATCGTCTCTCTCAGCCCTTTAAGATGTATGGATATAATTTTTCTTACTTGCATTTTCCCTTTTATCTCCGTATGGTAAACTATACATAATTAACTACTTTCTTTTTTAGAGATGGATTAGTAAGCAAGGAGTGACTAAAAAATGATTACAATGAAAGATATTGTGAAAGATGGTACACCCGTCTTAAGAGAAGTTGCAGAAGAGGTAGCATTACCTGCTTCAGAAAAAGATAAAGAAACGTTAACAAAAATGCTTGAATATTTAATAAACAGTCAGGATCCGGAACTCGCTAAAAAATATCAACTGCGTTCAGGAATTGGCTTAGCAGCCCCTCAAATTGGCATTAATAAACGCATGTTTGCTGTTCACTTAACAGATGAAAATGGCAAGCTATACAGCTATGGATTATTTAACCCTAAAATTGTCAGTCACTCAGTGGAACAAACATACTTAGAAGGCGGCGAAGGCTGTTTATCAGTGGATGAGGATATTCCTGGAATTGTTCCTCGTTATGCACGAATCACTGTAACAGCAGTTGATCTTGATGGAAACCCTGTGAAGCTTCGTTTAAAAGGGCTTCCTTCTATTTGCTTTCAACACGAAATTGATCATTTAAATGGTGTGATGTTTTATGATCATATTGATAAAAATGATCCCTTTAAAATCCCAGAAAACGCAACAAAGTTATAATTCTTCTATAATAAGTTTTCATAACAAAGAAGCATCCCCCTAAAGGGATGCTTCTTTGTTATGTTAAAAAAGCAATTCCAATTCACCTAACGATATTCTTCATCTTACTTCTTCCACTAATTACCGGACATTTTTTTATAATTATGTAAATACTACAAATAAATAGAGAAAAGGAGGTCTTCTCTAATGATCCGGCGCTTAAAGAAAAAATTTCTTGAACGATGGAAAGATTTATTTAATAAAAATCGTCGTCCTGAATTTTAAACAACGTGAAGTTGACTTTATCCTAAAAAACTAATTTTTTAGGATAAAGTCAACTTCTTAAAATCTGTTATTAAAACTTGCAATTTTTAGATGCAAATAAGAAAATAATGTTAGTAAAACTGGAATGTTTAAATAAAAACATGAAAAACAATCCAATTTCCTTTATAATATACAAAGACAATCTTTTAGTTACAGTTAAGGAGAGGTTATAAATGATTTTTAAAGTATTTTATCAAGAAACATTAACAGAAGTGCCGGTACGGGAGCGGACAAACGCACTTTATGTTGACGGAGAGTCTGAGCGTGATGTGCGTCGAAAACTAGCACCTCGAAAATTAAACATTGAATTTGTACAAAAGCTTAACGGAAAATTTCTTGAATATGAACAAGAAAATGCAAAATTTGAATTGGAGAATTTATAATTATGAAATTTGTTAAAAACCATCATACAGCAGTATTCGCACTAGGCGGATTAGGAGAAATCGGAAAGAATACATATGCCGTACAATTTCAGGACGAAATTATTCTAATTGATGCCGGTGTTAAATTTCCAGAAGATGAACTATTAGGAATTGATTATGTGATTCCTGATTATTCATACCTTATAAAAAACGAAGAGAAAATTAAAGGACTTTTCCTTACACATGGACATGAAGACCATATTGGCGGCATTCCTTTTCTATTAAGAGAAATTAACATTCCTATCTATGGAGGAAAGCTTGCCATTGCACTTGTCCGCAACAAATTAGAAGAACACGGTTTATTAAGAAAAGCACGTCTCTATGAAATTCAGGAAGATGATGTAATTAAATTTAGAAAAACGGCTGTCAGCTTTTTTAGAACAACTCACAGTATTCCCGATTCATATGGAATCGTTGTAAAAACACCTCCAGGCAATGTTGTGCATACAGGTGACTTTAAGTTTGATTTTACACCTGTTGGAGAACCAGCAAATTTAACAAAGATGGCTGAAATTGGCCGTGAAGGGGTACTATGCCTTTTATCTGATAGCACAAATAGCGAAATCCCTGAATTTACAATGTCTGAACGTCGTGTTGGAGAAAGCATTCAAGATATTTTCCGCAAAGTGGACGGCCGTCTTATCTTTGCAACATTTGCTTCTAACATTCATCGCCTTCAGCAAGTAGTAGAAGCAGCGGTCGCAAACAATCGGAAAGTGGCTGTGTTTGGAAGAAGTATGGAAGCAGCAATAACAATTGGACAAGAACTCGGCTATATTCAAGCGCCGAAAAACACATTTATTGATGCTTCTCAAATCAATAAATTACCAGACAACAAAATTACAATTATTTGTACAGGAAGCCAAGGTGAACCAATGGCAGCTTTATCTCGTATTGCTAATGGTACACACAGACAAATTCAGATTATCCCTGGGGATACGGTCGTCTTTTCTTCCTCCCCTATTCCTGGAAATGCGGTTAGTGTAAGTAAAATTATTAACCAGCTTTATCGTGCCGGTGCGGAAGTAATTCACCATAAACTAAGTGATATTCATACATCTGGTCACGGCGGACAGCAGGAACAAAAATTAATGCTTCGACTTATAAAACCAAAATACTTTTTACCAATTCATGGGGAATATAGAATGCTAAAAATGCATACAAAACTTGCAGAGGACTGCGATATCCCTAAAGAAAACTCCTTTATTATGGATAATGGTGAAGTATTGTCATTAGGAGAAGATGAAGCATATATTGCCGGCAAAATCCCTTCAGGATCTGTTTATGTTGATGGGAGTGGAATTGGCGATATCGGAAACATTGTGCTTCGTGACCGTAAAATTTTATCAGAAGAAGGGCTTGTTATCGTCGTTGTAAGTATTAATATGAAAGAATTCAAGATTGTTTCAGGACCAGATATTATTTCGCGTGGTTTTGTGTATATGCGTGAATCTGGCGACCTGATTAACGACGCACAAGATCTATTAGCCAAACACTTAAACCGGGTAATGGAAAAACGGACCTCTCAATGGTCTGAGATTAAAAATGAAATAACAGATATCCTTTCCCCATTTTTATATGAAAAAACGAAGCGCCGTCCGATGATTTTACCAATCATCATGGAAATCTAATTTTAAAAAAGGTTGAGCATTCGCTCAACCTTTTTTTAATCAAGAAGCTGCTTTTCAAAGCGAGTAATATCTTTATCAGCACCAATAATAATTAAAATATCTCCTTTATTTATTTGTTGATTTGCTTGAGGAGATACAATCACTTCTTCGCCCCGTTTAATCGCGACAATGTTTGCACCGTAATTAGCGCGCACATCAAGCTCTATTAATGTTTTCCCATTCATTTTAGCACTTGCGATTAACTCGACAATACTATGTTCATCAGATAGCTCTAAATAATCTAAAACACTATTTGAAACCATATTGTGGGCAATCCGCTCTCCCATATCACGCTCAGGGTGAACAATTTGATCAGCTCCAATCTTTTTTAATACCTTTTCATGATAATCATTTTGGGCTTTTACAGTTATTTTTTGAACACCTAATTCTTCGAGAATAAGCGTTGTTAATATACTTGCTTGAATGTTATCGCCAATCGCAACGATAACATGCTCAAAATTACGAATTCCTAAATTTTTTAACACTGTTTCATCTGTTGAATCAGCAATCACAGCATGGGTTGCAATCGATGAATATTCATTGATTCGTTCTTCATCTTTATCAATTGCTAATACTTCCATTCCTTGACGGCTGAGCGCTCGGCAAATACTGCCGCCAAATCGCCCGAGTCCAATTACTGCAAATTGTTTTCTCACAAGTATTCCTCCAATATTTCACCTATCATTCGTGTCATACAAAATTATATCATAACCGTTCTTTCTCATGTACAAGAAAAGCTGAGCACGTACGCACTCAGCTTCTTTTACTTTCCTTTATTCCCTTTAACATAATCCGCATCAAATAAAAACAACCTCATCAGTAAAAATAAGGATGGAATCAGCAGGAAGAGCCCTGCAATAAACACCACAACAAGCGCCCAGCCCATTGTTGTATTTACAGAGGCTGAATAAATTGTAATGTATGGATAAAGAATATATGGGAGATGTGACAATCCATATCCGAAAAAAGCAAAAAAGAACTGCAGCATTACAAAAATAAAAGCTGTTCCATACCGCTTTCGGTTAAAAATAAAATACGTAGCAGCCATAAAGCAAATTAACGATAATATGAACATCCAAGCATAATTAAGTATGTTTGCAAAATGTTCAGGGTTATGACGTTGGAGAGCAACAAATACAAGAACACTTGCAAAAATGGTTGGCGCACTCCAAAACATTGCAAATTTTCTCAATACTTCTAATGCCTGTTTATCCTGTGCTTTATCAGCGTAATAAGCTAAAAAAGAAGCACTAATAAATAAAACAGATACAACAGCTAACAGAACAACAGACCAAGAATAAAAGTTTGTAAATAAATTCCCAGCCTTAAACACGACTTGATCCCCTACTTCTTCAACAAAACCGCCTTCGGAAATTGTTAAGCCGGTTGATAAAGAAGCAGGTATTAACAGCCCTGTCGCTCCATATAAAAATGAATAGATATTATTTTCTTTTGCTCCATAGTTTGCAAATGCGTAAAAAGAACCCCTTACTGCGAGAAGAATTAAAGAAATGCTTCCAGGAATAAGCAGCGCTGTTCCAAAATAGTAAGCCGTGTCTGGAAAGAAGCCAATTAAACCAACGAAAAAAAACACGAAAAATACATTTGTTACTTCCCAAACCGGTGATAAATACCGGCTTATAATCTTATTAATAAGATGATCTGTTTTTGTCACCTTTCCATAATAGCTAAAAAACCCGGCCCCAAAATCAATGGACGCTGTAATTAAATAACCATATAAAAAAATCCACAAAACGGTAATCCCAATTAATTGAAGCTCCATACGTCCTCCTCCTTTCTTCCGTCACTTAATGAAATGGTGTCTCATTATTTGTTGAATGTGAAGCTTCCTCAAATTCAACTTCTGCAGGATTATCTTTAAACATTTTTCTTAACACCGTAATACAAATCACGGCGAGTACAATATACAGCAGTAAAAACAAGATCAGCATGGTCCCTACATGATCTGCTGTTGTGGCAGCATGTCCTGTTTCCATGACTTGATATAAAATCCACGGCTGCCTTCCAACTTCAGAAAAAATCCAACCGAATTCAATCGCAAACATGGACAGCGGTCCGCCTAATACAATAAGAAAAAGAAACCATTTGTTATGAAGATTAAACCTTGTAAATTTTCTTAACACAATATATAAAAATGAAATAAACGCTAAATACATCCCAATCATTACCATTAAATCAAACAAATAATGGATAAACAATGGCGGAATTTCATTTTCTGCAAACTCCTCTAAGCCAATAACTTCTGAATTTGGATTGCCATGCGCTAATATACTTAATAACTTTGGAAGTGTGACTGCATATTTGATCTCATTATTTTCATCTAAAATCCCGCCAACAATGAGACCTGCTCCTTCTTCTGTTTCAAAATGCCATTCAGCCGCCGCCAATTTTTCTGGTTGATATTCTGCAAGGTATTTCCCTGCAAAATCTCCTACTAAAACTGTTGCCACAGCAAATATAAAACTTGCAACCATTGTAAGCTTCAATGCTTTTTTATAATAAGCTCCTGTTCGCCCTTTCAAAATAAGAAATGCCGTAATTGCCGCAAGTACAAATGCTGATGTTAAATAAGCAGTTGCTAATACATGAGAAACTTTTGTTGGTGTAGCTGGATTAAACATTGCCACAAGCGGTTGAATATCTGTTAAAACGTCATTTTCTATTTTAAATCCTCTCGGCGCATTCATAAAGGCATTTACAGTAGAAATAAAAAAGGCTGACATTGATGATCCAATCACTACTGGAATTGAGATTATCCAATGATAAATTGGCTTTTTAAACCGATCCCATGTGTAAATATAGATGCCTAAAAAGATTGCTTCAAAGAAAAAAGCAAATGTCTCCATAAATAATGGTAAACTAATAACCTGTCCTGCCACCTGCATAAAACTCGGCCACAATAATGAAAGCTGCAGCCCAATTGCCGTCCCTGTTACAACGCCGATCGCTACCGTAATCACAAATCCTCTTGTCCATCTTCTTGCTAATAATAAATAGTGAGGATCATTTCGTTTAATGCCAATCCATTCGGCAACACTTATCATTAGCGGCACACCAACTCCAAGTGTGGCAAAAATAATATGAAAGCCAAGCGTCAAACTTGTAAGCAGCCGACTAAGCATAACATTATCCAATTCCACTCTTTTCAACCCCTTTTCCCAATCCTATAAAAAGAAACATACTGTATACCTTACCCTTATTATAATCATTCATAAACGTTTGAAGAGGTAAAGAATATGACGATTTTATAGTTATACAGTGAAGACTTTGTGACAATTATCACAAAGTCTAATAAAAAAATCAATATGTATTTATTAAATTGCTGGAAAATATCGGAAAAGGTATATACATCACTAAAAAACACAGCAGAATAACCTTCTACTGTGTTTTTACTCTTACTTCATTGAATTATAAAGTATTTTGACCTGGTTTCCAGTTTGCTGGGCAAAGTCCGCCAGTTTGAAGTGCTTGAAGCACACGCAGTACTTCATCAACGTCACGACCAACATTATTGTGGTTAATTGTAGAATGCATTAATTCACCTTCAGGGCTGATGATGAATAATCCACGAAGGGCAATACCTTCTTCTTCAATTAAAACGCCATAGTCCTTTGCTACTTTATGATTTGTATCTGCAGCTAATGGATAGTTTAATTCGCCTAATCCATTGTCATCACGAGACGTGTTAATCCACGCTAAGTGCGTGTGGATTGTATCCGTGGATACACCAACTACTTCTGCATCAAGATCTTCAAACTCCTCATACCGATCACTTAATGCCGTAATTTCTGTTGGACATACGAATGTAAAGTCCATTGGATAGAAATATAATACTGTCCACTTATCATTTTTCATGTTCTCTTCAAGACTTACCTTACCAAATTCTTTATTTGTCATTACAGCATCCATCTCAAAACGCGGTGCTTGTTTACCGACCATACGCTCTGCCATATGTATATCCCTCCTATCAATCTTATCCTTTGTAATAGAGCCGATTCATATAATTTCAATTATAATGGACTAGTTATTTTTAGTCAGTCTTAAATTATAATTAGTTTAAATTACTTGAATAAGCTGAATGAATTCGATACTTTAGTAAATATACCCTTTATTTAAATTTTTAATCATTATAAGATAAATTTTATGGTTATTAATTGAAAATATTAAGATGAGAGTGTTATTACTTGAAAGATGTATTTTTTATTCGTTATACTATAAAACGTTATGCTTAATCTTTATTCTCTTCTTGCACCACATAAAAGCTCTTTCGAGGAATGCTTTTGATTAGAGAATAAGGATCATATTTAGAAAGAGAAAGAGAAGGAGATGGAACCGAATGAACGATTGGATACGCAATATTGATTGGGGAGAAATATTTGTAGCAGTTGGAATTATCGCTCTGCAGTTAATTGCTATTTTTATTGCTTTTACGATTGCAAAATCAATTGGAAGCAAGCTGATTAAAAATGCTTTTAATCGCTTTTCAGAGAAAGAAAACATGTCTGTCGGACGCGCTGAAACGCTGCAGCGTTTAACGTTAAGTATTCTTTCTTATGTATTAGGATTTATCGTAATTGTGATCGTTTTTGAAATTTTTGGATTAGATGTAAAAGGTTTAATCGCCGGTGCCGGTATTCTTGGTTTAGCAATCGGCTTTGGTGCTCAAGGACTTGTTAGTGATGTTGTAACTGGGTTTTTCTTACTGCTTGAAAAACAGCTTGAAGTTGGTGATTATGTTACAACAGCAGGTTATGACGGCATCGTCGAAGAAGTAGGCTTACGAACGACAAAAATTCGCAGTTTTGATGGAACATTAAATTATATTCCAAACCGTGAAATCTCAAGTCTCAGCAACCATTCACGCGGCAATATGCGAGCACTTGTTGATATTGGTATTTCTTATGATGATAACATTGATAAAGCGATTGAAGTGATGCAGCAAACGTGCGACAAGGTCGCGGCTGAAGAAGAAGCGATTGTAGAAGGGCCCAGCGTATTGGGTGTACAAACACTCGGTGCCTCTGATGTTGTACTTCGCGTGATTTGTAAAACAGAAAATATGCAGCAATGGGCTGTTGAACGTAAACTTCGTCAAGCCTTAAAACAAGCATTAGACGAAAATGGTATCGAAATTCCATATCCACATCAAGTAAATATTACAAAAGAGAAGGCATGATTTAAAAAGGAACAGCGTGAGCTGTTCCTTTTTTTACTGAAAACGGCTTTCAACTTGTTGACATACTTCATCAGCACTTAAACCGCGCGCATCAATAACTGAGCCTTGAGCGGCAACGTTTTGAATACCCATTACATTTTCATCTTGCCCACTTACAACACAGCAGTCACAGCCATTTGCATCTTGTTCCTGTTTTAAATCAATGACTTCATGTCCTTTGCTTTGCAGTGCTGCTTTTACTTGTCCTAGTGATTGTTCTACACCAATTTTCGCCATTATTTGTTCCTCCTTTTCATCCTTAACAGTATGAAGCGAAAGCGCTTCCTAACCGTTACTTTACCCAGGATGATTTTTTCTTATGCTTCTAGAAGAAAAGACAATAAAAGAAACAAGAGGGAAAAAAGAAGATAAAAATAAAAAGCATCTTGCCTTTCTACTAATTCACTTTAATTGGAAGCTTTTTCTGTTAAATAATGAGATAATAGGGAAACTGCTGTTTCAATTGCACCCTCATCCGGCTTTAAGCGAGATGAATGAAGACCATGTTCTGATTGAACACCTAACCAAAACATAAAACCGGGAATCTCCTTTAAGAAATAACCAAAGTCCTCTCCAGTCATTGCTTCTTTGCATTCAACAAGCTCTACATTAGATAGCTTTTTTACAGTATTCATAAATTCTCGAGTTAACTTTTTTTCATTAAAAACTTGGTAATAATTTGAGCCGTAATCAATCGCTGCCCTGCAGTCAAATCCTTGTTCAATTCCTAATACAAGAGCTTCAATGCGTTTTTTCACTTTACTCATTGAGTCACTTGATAACGTACGAATTGTTCCTTCAATCCGCGCTTTTTCTGCAATAATATTTTGCTTTGTACCGCCTTCGATTTTACCAATGGTTACAACTGCTGAATCTAACGGATCAATGTTACGAGAGATAATTGTTTGCAGCTGGGTAACAAGATGACTTGCCGCTACCACCATATCATTTGATTTATGAGGATAAGCAGCATGGCCTCCTATTCCTTTAAGATCAATAAACAGTTCAGATGTATTTGCAAACAACAGACCTTCTCTTGTTGCTACTGTTCCAACAGGATATTCAGGAGCAATATGCAGCGCAGCGATCATATCCGGCTTCCATTCTTGAAATTCTTTACTCTCAAGCATCGGTAAAGCACCGCCTGGACCTTCCTCTGCTGGCTGAAAAATAAATAATAAATCATCGTCAACAGCGTGATTAGCAAAGTAGTGTAAGACACCTAAGCCAATTGTCATATGAAAATCGTGGCCGCATGCATGCATATTTCCTTCATGTGTTGATTGAAAATCATAACCTGTTTCTTCTGTGATTGGCAAACCATCAATATCAGCACGGTAGCCAATCGTTTTCTTTGGGTTCTTTCCTTTTACTTTCACTAAAATACCGGTTTTCCATGTTTTCACTTCTAATCGCTCATTATTAAACGACTCGATTGTCTTTAAAAGGAATTGCTGGGTTTTCACTTCTTCAAATCCAAGCTCTGGAATTTGATGAAGCTCTCGCCTAATGTCAATTAAATTGAGACTCATCAAAAATCTCTCCTTTTCTATAAATAAAGTGCCAGACACCTCCTAATGGAGAAGCCAGGCACTTATAAAACAACAGCTGTATAATTAATTATTCAGCATTTAATTGGCGAAGTTCTTGCTTAATTTCAGTTTTTGATTTGGTTTTTTCATCAATTTCTTTAATAACACGTGCTGGCGTTCCTGCTACTACTGTATTTGCCGGCACATCATCTGTAACAATTGCTCCTGCAGCAACTACTGCTCCCTTACCAACTGTTACTCCTTCTAAGATTACCGCGTTAGCACCAACTACTACCTCGTCTTCAATAACAACTGGCTTCGCTGAAGGAGGCTCAATTACTCCCGCAAGCACTGCGCCCGCACCGATATGACAATTTTTCCCTACTGTTGCACGACCACCCATTACAACATTCATATCAATCATTGTACCTTCACCGATAACAGAGCCAATGTTAATAGACGCTCCCATCATAATTACAGCGTTTTTACCAATCTCAACTTGATCACGGATAATCGCACCCGGCTCAATACGTGCTGGAATATCTTTTAAATCTAATAATGGAATTGCAGAGTTACGGCGGTCATTTTCAACTACAAAATCTTCAATCTTTGCTGCATTTTCATCAATTGCCGTTTTAATTTCTTTCCACTCTCCGAACAATACGCCTGTATTTCCTTGGATAAATGATTTTGTTTTTTCACCAAAGTTAATACCTTCTAATTCACCTTTAATATGTACTTTGACTGGTGTTGCTTTTTCACTGTTTTGAATAAATGAAATAATTTCATTTGCGTCCATCATTTTCATGATTTTTTCCTCCTCTTTTTTGTCGATGTTCCTATTTTATCTTAAATAATCTTTCACGTTAAGTCCAATTTTTAAATTTTTTTTGATTCTGCTACTAAATTAATAAACGCTTTTACCTGTTTTAATTGTGTAAGCGATTCATGAGTCAACAGCCATGTTTCACGTTCGATCCGTTTTTCTTCGTCGTCATAAAGCGGAATTTTATATACGTTTGTATCGTTAGCTGTTAAACTAATTGACGGTAAAATAGCATAACCAATCCCGTTAATCGCCATCTGCTTGCACGTTTCAATTTGATCGACCACAATTGTACGTTTTGGAGACGTTTTAAAATGATTATGCCACCATTCTTGAATTTCTTGAAAATAAGTAGAGTCGCTCCGAAATTGAATAAATGGTTTATTTGTCGTTTTAATCTCATCAAGTGATTTAATCGATGTATCCACTAAAAATAATTCATCTGAAAGTAAAAAATGTTTTTTACCTCTCCACTCAGGTCTTCCTCTAATAATTCCTATATGAATATGATCATCATATAAATGTTTTAAGATTTCACTGCTCCATCCTGTAATTAATGAAATTTTCACCTGTGGATATAAATCAACATACTGCTTTAACACTTTTGGAAGCCAATACTGCCCAATAATCGAAGCAACGGCAAGCTTTAACGTGCCGTGTACTTCCGTATGAAGCGATGAAATTTGATCTCGTACTTGCTCCTCTTTCTGAAGCGTCTCATTTACATAAGAGATAATTTGTTCACCAGCGGGTGTTAAGGATAACCCTTTTTGTGAACGAATAAAAATTTGAGAAGCCCATCGCTTTTCAATCGTTTGTAACCGTTGGCTTAAAGCAGGCTGTGAGACATATAAACGCTCTGCTGCCTTTCGCATATTTAATTCTTCAGCTAAAATTGATAACACATAATATTCATTAATGCTCATCCAATGTACCTTCTTCCACCTTCATTAAGTAATCTTAACTTGTTTCGCTTTTTTCATCCTTATTTTTTGGAAGCAATATAATGAATACAAATGTAATAATGGCAATAATGGATAACCCCATATATACACTTTTTAAAGAAAGAGTAAGACCATCTTGTAAAATGGTTAACGTCTCTTCTGCTAAATTGCTTCTCTTCTCTGCATCTAACAATAAATTCGCTTGATCAATTGTTAAGGACTGTTCTGGATCATCTTGGTATGCTATAAGATGTTCTTTTAAACGGCTGTTTAAAATACTGCCAAGCAAAGCTGCTCCAATCGAGCTTCCTAAAATTCTCATAAACATATTAGAAGCTGTTGCAATCCCGCGCATTTTCCAATCGACACTGCTTTGAATTGCAACAAGAAAAGGCGTACTCGACAAACCCATACCAGCCCCAATAAAGAAGGATCCCGCTCCTGCCCATAAAGGACCTCGTTCCGGTGTTAATAATACAAAAAGCAAACCACCAATTAACAGTAATACACCACCAAATAATGCCGTATTTCGATAACCAATTTTCAACTGCAGTTTTCCGGCAATCGTTGAAGCAATCGGCCAGCCAATCGACATTGTTGTCAATGTAAAACCGGCAACTATTGGTGTTTCTTCCATTACTCCTTGAACAAAAGTAGGGAGAAAGCTTGAAACACCGATAATAATCATTCCTGATGTACATGTGGCAGCATTAGCGAGTAAAATTAAGCGATATTTCCATATTTCAAGCGGCATCATTGGCTCAACTATTCTTTTTTCCTGAATAATAAAAAGAACTAAACCACCTCCACCAATAATGGTTAAACCAACTATAGGAAGCGACAGCCAGTCCCATCGAACGCCTCCCTCAATAAGAACCAGCATAAAAGAAGTAATTGAGATAAAAAGTAAAAATGCGCCTTTGTAATCAATCACTTGTTTTTTCTGCTCTGTTTTTTCATGAAGAAACATCATCACGCCACATAACGATAATAATCCGAGGGGAATGTTCATCCAAAACACCCATGCCCAGTCGATATATTGAACAAAAATACCTCCCAGAGCAGGACCAATCACAGCAGAGATTCCCCAAACACTTGCTAAGTAGCCTTGGATTTTCGATCGTTCTTCTACCGAATACATATCGCCTACGATTGTCAGAGCGATTGGCTGTACAGCCCCTGCACCTAACCCTTGCATAAATCGAAAAAGAATTAGCTGTTCCATTGATTGAGCATATCCACATAAAAAAGAACCTATTAAAAAGACCACCACACCAAAGATAAAGATAGGTTTCCTACCAAATAGATCGGATAATTTTCCAAATATTAAAATAGTCACTGCCTGCATGAGTAAATAGCTTGAAAAAACCCAACTAAACAGCGAAAAACTGCCAAGCTCTGAAACGATACCAGGCATAGCTGTTGAAACGATTGTGCCTTCAATTGCCGCCATAAACATACTTAATATAATTGCCGTTAAAACAAGGGGCCGATATGTTTTTTTATTACGTATACTAATTAACATCATTTCTTGAAATGCTCTCATTCATGCTTCACGTTCCTTTATAATAAATATTTAAAATCATAACTCCAGCACTTCCCACCCTTTGAAAGAAGCTTTTATATTAGTAAAAAATAGACTGATTTGTGTCCCCTTACCTTTTTTATACGTACAAAAAATCTGCCGTCCTATTGACGGACGAGCAGATTGTTAGTTTTCGTGAATATAACGATTAACAAACTTTAAAATAGCGCGGCGTGTTAAAATCCCCTTAAATACCCCTTTTTCATCCACAACACATAAAAAAGCATTGTTAATGGACAGCTTTAAACCTTTAAAGAAACTTTCACTTTCTTGAATACACGGTACCTCGGTATTCATTACATCTTTCACACATTTTTTACTTAGCTGCTCTACTTCAATTCGCTCAATTCCAAGGGTTGCATCTAAAATCATTGTTGTACTAATTAATCCTTTTAAATGAAATAACTCGTCTAATACAGGAATAGCAGAGTAACCAGATTTTATTAAAACAAGCAGTGCATGTTCTAATGGATTGTTTAATTGAACATGTGCAACAATATCTGCTGAAATAATTAAATCTTGAATACTCTTTTCGTAAAGTTCTTGTTTGATTATTTCTTTTTCCATTTGTGAACATCCCTTCAGTTAATGTTCTAGATTGTTGTAAAGGCCGAGTGTGAAAAGGGGATGTTTCATCGTAAATTTATATATGTAAAAAATCCTTCTTTATTTATGATACCGTTAAAATGACCTTTCACGCAACAAAAGTGTTTTAGAACCAGTTTTTTTTACGAAAAAAAACAAGCATTCCAATTGTGATGATGACCATTACAAACAATGCAATTGGATAACTCCATTTCCATTGAAGCTCAGGCATATAAACAAAGTTCATCCCATAAATGCCTGCAATAAATGTGAGCGGAATAAAAATCGTCGAAACAATCGTTAATACTTTCATGACTTCATTCATCTTGTTACTGACACTTGAGAAATGTAAATCCAACAAACTTGATACAACTCCTCTTGTCGTTTCAATCATATCATTTACTTGAATAATATGATCATTGACATCACTGAAGAAAAACTGAGTTTCCTTTTGTATTAACGATAAAGGACGTTTTTCTAACTTATTGATTACATCTCTTACCGGCCATACTAATTTTCTTAATTCAATTGCTTGATGTTTGTACTCATAAATCATATGCAAGTCATCTTGTAAAGGATTCATTACCATCTCTTCTTCAAGTATTTCAATATTGTCATTCATCTGTTCCACTTCAATTAAATAACGATCAACTAGTGTATCCATTAATCGATACATTAAATAATCTGCTCTCTGTTTTCGTATCCCGTTTATCTTTTGCTTTATTTCTTTTCGAATGCCATCAAAATCGTCTTCTAATGTTTCTTGAAATGTAATTAAGATATTTTTGCCTAGTAAAAAACTTATTTGCTCATCTTCCATTGTATGTTTTGTTTCACTAAAAGAAAGACGCTTCATAATCGCTAAAATATGATCTTCATAAAATGAAATTTTTGGTCTATGTTCACTGTTTAAAATATCTTCAATTAACAAGGAATGAAGATTAAACTTTTTTCCAATCTCTTCAATTAATTTTTCATTATGTATACCCGACACATTAATCCAAGTTACGGTTTCTTTCTCCTTATATAAAAGAATCTCAGAAGGATGTGCTAATTCTTTTTCTTCGTAATAATCTTTGTCATAATCAATGACTGATATTTTTACAGGTTCTTCTTTTTCTTCTCCTATATATACAAAAGAACCCGGCGGCATTCCCTGCTTTTTTTCTCGACTGGACCTTCTTTTCTTCCTGACTTTGTTCATTGTTCACACTCCTTCTTATCTTAATAGCCGCTTTCCCAAAATTTCAAACATACATAGAACAGCTCATTAGATGAAATACTAGTTAAAGAAAAGAAAACAAGGAAATAAAGGAGGATGAATAATTAAATGGCTGACTACAAACCTAAAAATATTGACAGCGTCGCACAAAGGGCAATAAAAGAAGATGAAAATGCTGTCCAGGCTCAAGAAATCGCAAATCAACCAATGTTTTCAATGAGAGCGCAGCAGCAGCGGGGTGAAGCAAGTAAGGAAAAATAGAAGTTAACTGAAAAGAGGATGATCATCCTCTTTTCAGTTAACTTTTTAAAACGAAATTAAAAAGGGATGTTCTTCTTCATTTAAACAACGTAAAATTCGTTCATTGTGATTTTTCCATGTTACTTTCTGCAGTGCTTCCTCTACTGAGAAGAATCCGCTTGCTAACGTTTCACTGCTGTCTCTAAGCTTTCCTCCAACTGCTTTTGCTGTAAATAAATAAACAAATGTAGAGGATTTTAAGTCTTGATACACACCGCAAAATTTCGTGATTTCCACTTCAATTCCCGATTCTTCTTTTACTTCACGAACTGCCGCTTTTTCAATTGGCTCGCCGATTTCCACATAGCCGCCCGGAAATTCCCATCCTCTCACATAGCCTTTAACAAGCAGTAATTTATTGTGATCATTTAATACAGCAACCGCTGCTGCGGTCTTATGTTTTGGAAATCCCATTTCACTTCCTCCAACAATTAATTATTCAAAAGATCCAATTTCTCTAAATATTGTTTGAGATGATAAAGAAATAATTCAATCTCTGTTTCCTCAAGCTCCCCAATATTTGCGATGCGAAAGGTGTTTAAATCAGCTAGTTTACCAGGATAAATTGTCACCCCTCGTTCATATAAATAGTCGTGGAGTTCATTAAAATGATAGCGTTTATGGCTCGGTTCAATAATAGCTGTAATAAGTTTTGCATGATGTTCTTCTTTAACAATGTGATTTAATCCAAGTTCTGTTATTCCTTTTATTAAAAGATTCCACAGCTTTTTATAACGGTTATAACGATTTACAATTCCTTCTTTCTTTGCTTCTACAACCGCCTGCTTCATTGCATAAAGAGTTTGGACAGGAGGAGTAAAACGCATTTGTCCCGTTTTCTTAAAATACTCATACTGCTCATAAAGATTTAAATAATAGCTGCGCGCTTTTATGTTTTTAAGCTGTTCGAGGCACTTCTTATTTGCAATAACAAAACTAACACCTGCCATGCCCTGTAAATTTTTATTGGAACTAGCAGCAAGATAATGAATATTCATCCTCTCCATAGCAATCGGAACAGCTGCAAATGAACTCATTGCATCAACAAGAAGCTCTACATCATAACAACGACATAATGATCCGATTGCTTCAATATCATTTAACAATCCTGTTGTTGTTTCATGGTGCACAACTGCTACGTGTGAAATTTTAGGCCACCTTTTTTTTATGATAGCCTCAAGCTTTTTTAAAGAAAGAGGATGATCCTGTTTGCTTTTATACTCAATATAGTGAATCCCATATGCATCTGCAATTTGACACATCCGCTTTCCGTAAGCCCCATTGTTTATAATAAGAAGTGTATCTTGATCAACGATTGAACTAATCATTGCTTCAACCGCCGCTGTACCCGAACCTCCAAACAATATTGTTGTGTAATCAGCTCTGTTTCCGACAATCGAAGTAAGCTCCTCAGCCGTCCACTTCATCACCGCACCAAATTCCTTTTCTCTTGGACAAATATCTGGTACAACTTGTGCATATTTTACCGTATTCGAAGTAGCTGCAGGACCAGGATTCAATAAAATTTTCTTTTCGATCACTCGATCTTTCATATTCTCTTTTATTTGCGGGTAAACCGTTTCAACCGCCCGTTTTAAGTGAACTTCATTATCAATTTCACACCACGCTAATTCTTTTACTTTATGAACAGCAATTGGCTTTTCTGAACAAAGTTCTATAAGAGCCCGCTCGTAGTCAAGTTTTTTATTTTTTTGAAGTTCCTTGTCTGCAAAATAACAAAGCGCTTGAAATGTTCCATAAGATAACTTTGTAATGCCAATTAGCTCACCATATATGTTAAATAACCGATTTTGATCTTTTTCCATATTTACAAGCTGATTCTTGTCATCTACTTCAATAAACACTTCATCGTTTGTATCGGTTAATTCACTCGCTAACAATACATCAGGATAATGATGGTATTGTAAGATCGTTAATGCGGCTTGATCATAAAGTAAATCTGATTCTAACAGTAAAAAATCTTCTTTGACGTAATTTTTAAACTGAAATAATGTGTACATACTTCCTGTCACGTCGTACTGCTCATTCGTTACACAGGTGATTTCTTTATACCGCAAGGCGAGTTCCTCGTAAAATTCTTTTAAGTACCCTGTACCAATATAAATACGTTCAATTCCTGAAGAAAGCAGGTGAAGAATAGAATGCTCAATCAGTGTCTTATCTCCTATTTCCAAAAATCCTTTTGGCTTTTCTTTTGTTCTCTTCCCAAGTCTCGATCCCAGTCCTGCTGCTAAAATAACGGCTGCTTTAACCATTTAAAAACACCTGCAATCTTTCTTTTACTTCATGAGGTTTAATATCAGGTCTAGCAAGCGGATTTTTAGAGCCTTTTGCAATTTTCATATATAAAAATGTAAGCGTATTGTTTTCTTTCCATTCCTTAATCCGCTCTTCTAATTCCTTTAAATGATGAACATAATTAACCTTTGAATAGCCGCATGCGGAAGCAATATCAATAAAATTAACATTAGGAGAGACTGTTGTCTGCCCCCCTGTTGAATCATGGGTACTGTTATCAAGTAAAATATGAAGCATATTTTTTGGACTGTAATACCCGTTTGTTGCAAGACTTCCCATCCTCATTAAAAGAGAACCATCACCATCAATAACAACAACTTTCTTCTCATCTTTTACAAGCGCTAACCCTAATCCAAGTGAACTGATACATCCCATAGAGCCAACCATATATAAATTATTTGGTGCATCTTCGACTTCGTATAACTCCCTTCCCGTTTTTCCAGTTGTGGCAAGCTGAACCGTGTCTTGATCTTTTAATGCATTTATTGTTTGTAATGCTTCAAAACGTGTTGGCAGCTGGTCGTCGTTTTCTTTTAAAGTTTTTACATCGTTTGTACGCTTGTGAAGAGGTTGATCACGTAACTTTTCTTCCGCAAATGTTCCTTTACGAATCACGAAGAAGAAGGGGATATTCTGCTCAATAACACTATCGGCAAGCTGAAGCTGTGCTTTTGCTTCTGACCAATCATGCGATAAAATTGTCCACCGTACATTCATATCTTCTAACATGCTTGTTGTAATTTTTCCCATTAATTCATGCTGCGGTTCATCTTGTATGCCTGTTTCACCTCGTAAACTGACAAAACCTAGTATCGGTATTTTAAAAGGTTCATTTAATGAAACAAGCGGTGACACAGCATTTGTTAAGCCTGAATTTTGCATTAATACAACTGATTTTTTTCCGCCAAGATAAGCTCCTGAAGCAATGGCAACAGCATCTCCTTCATTTGCTGCTGCTACATATTCACAATCATTAATCGCATAATTAATCATATACTTTAAAAAAGAACAAGGCACCCCGCTAAAAAAATTAAATCCTAAACGTTTTAGCTCTTCACCGAACCTTTTTGTTTGAATCATGAAAGATCACCAGCTTTTTGCAGATCTGAAATCGTATCAATATCGAGCCAAGAACCATTAATATATTTTACTGAAATAGGATGCGCCTTCGAAATTTCATTAAACAAATCAGAAAGTGTCATTTCTTTAAAATTGTTATCTTTTGAAAGCTTCTCTAAAGCTCTTCTTACAATTTCCGCACCCTTTTTTGATACTTTCCAAAGACCGATAAACTCTCCATTGATCTCATCTTCTTTAAAATCGCTCGACATCTCTTTAAAACGCACCGGCTTTTCATACAGCTTTCGAGAGTAAGGAGTTTCTGTTTTTACAAAGTCTTTATTGACTCCTTCAAATTCAAAGCTTGCATCAACAACAAGTGTAATATCGTTTAAATCGTGAAGAAGATCATGAAGCACATACGTTTTAAACATAATGTCTCCAAAGCTGATCACTGTATTTTCTTTAATTTGATTTTTTGCTAAATAAAGCGAATAAAGTTCTTTTGTTTGAGCATATGCATCGTTATCACACACTTTAAAATTTGTTGGTGTAATGTTTTCTTTCCCAAATCCCCTGACAACAAGAATATCTTTAATCCCCATTCGGTTATAATCATCAATTTGTAAGGAAAGAAGAGGCTTGCCGTTTACTTTCAACAATGTTTTAGGGATATTTCTCGTTAATTCATTTAACTCTCCCTGACTTGCTGCTAAAATAATCGCATTCACAGTCTTCCCTGAAGTTGGCAAATATTTCTTTTCAGCTTGTGCTAACTCATCTGCCCCCTGCAGTCTAAATACTTCTTTAACGGGAACAACTTTATTTTCAATATTAATTAAACTGTTATCTTCATAAATTTGTTTTGTTGTTTTTTGCATTGCACTAATTGCTGCACGAAGGTTATGATTCGCCCAAATCGCAACACTAATTCCCAACTCCTGCATTTTTAATGTAGGCACAGAATAATATTTTGTTGGTACAATAATGACCGGTAAGCGGTTATCCCACTCTTTCATAAAAGCTTCAATTTCACTAATGTCTGAACGTTTGCTGTGAATGAGTACCGCATCTGTACCCGCTTTTCGATACGCTTCAGCTCTTCGCAATGCTTCACTTAGTCCCCATCCCGCAATAAAAGCTTCTACTCTTGAGACAACGACAAAATCATCATCTGCTTGACTATCTTTCATTGCTTTTATTTTTCCGCAAAACTCATTGATATCAGCTAACGGCTGTGCTTCACCGCTAATAAATGAATTTGTTTTTGGAAATAGCTTATCTTCTATACATACACCAGCCGCATTTCGCTGTTCTAATTTTTTAACAAGACGCCTTGCATTATTAAAATTTCCATAACCTGTATCGCCATCTAATAAAATCGGAATCGTTGTTACATCGCTCATAAATTCGACCACATCTAATACTTGCGTCCATGATGCTTCATTATTATCTCTTACGCCCATTGCTGCTGAAATAGACAATCCGCTTGCCCATATTCCTTTAAAACCTGCTTCTTGAACAATTTTTGCAGATAATCCGTTATGAGCCTCCATCAGCAATTCAAGATTATTAGAAGAAATTAAATTTCGTAATTGTGTTGTTTTCTTCACTCTTTATGCCTCCCTACCCCATTCATCAAATAAAGCGACTTTGGCACATTATAAAAGCAGTCATGAAATCGCTTCTCATCCATAAAGAAAAATGATTCTTTTTATCATATGTAACAACAAAGTAGGCGTTCCTGAAAAAATAAAATTGACAGCATTAAAAAGATGCTGTCAATTCATTCAATCATGTTGGTAAATGAACGGTTTTAATATGATGAATATTTAAATAAATAACTTTTTCCCTAGCACTTATAAGATGAACAAAATTATTTTCAATCATCTGCAGCTGACCAATTTTAGCCGCATTTCCCCCAAGGTCAAATACAACAATTTTTCCAACTAACTTCTTTAACTGTTCATCAAATGTTCGAGCTAACGTTAAATTAGATGGATTAACTAAAAAATGTTGATTTGTTAATTTATACGGAGTTTGATTTTGATTATAAGGAATAAGCCATTTCAAATGATTTAATGGGATAAACATTGTTTGATAAACAGGTGAATAAAATACAAAGTAGTTGTTTAGAACACTTGTTACATAGCCATGAATTGATTGATTACCTGTCACAAATATTTCCGCAAAAACCCCTCTAGCATTGTTTAATACTTTCCTAAGTGAGATTTCTTCAGATTGTTTATTAATAGGGGCTTCACCTGTAACTTTAATTTCTTCATTTTCTTCTGTATTCAGCTGGAAATTTTGAATGTGAACAAACGGAATATAAAGAAAATCTTCTCCATTAAAGAGAACAATAATGTCTGAACCGATATCAACAAGAACTCCTTTATGTCGAGATTTTCCCGATACTTCTAATTTCACTTGTTCACCTATATAATTACGCATACTTTTCATCAGCTAATGTGTCACCCCTTTCCTAGAAGTAAACAAGACTGCTCCATATAAGAGTATTAAATGATGCATCACACTCAAAAGTATCACTATCTCTTCACTTAACACTTATATCGTTATACTATTAAACAGCTTTTCTACTACGCCCATAAATATTTCTATATCTTGCAGAGCCTTTTCTTCTCCACTGCGAATATTTTTTATACTCATCCGTTAATAACGGGGCTTGTTGATTTTCCGGCTGTACCATTTCTAACTCTTCTTCTACTTCAGCTTCTGTTGTAGAGAGGATAGATTCTTCATCATTCTCTTCCAAACTATAAGACTCAGGAACCTGCTTTTCTTCTTCTTCTGATTCTGAGGCAAGTGAGCGATGATTGACCAGCTTTTCTCTCATATAGAAAAAGCGATCTTTTTCTTCTGATTCAAATAACTCGTCATCATCATCTTGAACAGCAATTTCCTTTTCCTCCACGATGACGTTTTGTTGCTGTGCTGCTTTCTTTTCTTCTAATCTTACTTCCTCCTCTTCTTGTACCTCCTCTTCTCCTTGTACTTCCTGCTCTTGAACAATAATTTCTTCCACTTCTTCAATTACAACTTTCTCTTCTTGAACAATGGTTAATTCTTTTTCCACTTCTTGTTCTGTTTCATAAACCAATTCTTGTTTAATCTCTGTATCGTCTGTTGGCTGTGATTCATTTTTCAACTCTTCTAAGCTTCCTTTATAAACATGTTTAATATGATAAACCGGAATATAAATAAGCTCTTCATTAGAGATAAGCATAACCGAATCGTCTAATACTTTACACAGCACTCCTTCAACATTGTTTGGCCCTCCGCAGCTAATCTGAACCCAGGTAAGTCTTAAATGATTAAACAGATCATTATATCTTTTTACATCAATGAATTCTTTTTGTTCAACTGATAGTGGTGCTTCTTTAGAATCTTTAACCATTTTTTTAACATGATGCCGCTTATAATAGGAGATGGTGTGATCTTCATTATTATAAAAGACAATATGATCATCTTTTACTGCCAGCAATCGACCGACAAGTTTCTTTTTTCCACCAATATGAATTTGTACTTGAAATCCGATAAAGTACTTAAATTCATTATCAGGCAATTGATCGAGCATCTTTCTTCTCCTTTCTCTTTGCTGTTTTAGGTAGTGAACTAATAGTAAAATTGGGGCCGCTTCATAATTTCTTACTCAAGCGACCATATAGGAATTTATACAGAAAAGTTCAAAACCTGCAGCTGCAAATACTTTCTATTCGCAACTTTATACTTTAGAATAAGATTTTATTTTTTTACAGTTTCTCCTTCTAATGTTAATGTTCTTTCTGTTTCAACATTTTTGTTTTTTGATTTACTGCTTTGTGTTGATTGATTTGATTGCTTCGCTTCAGATTTATTGTCTTTTGCTTGATTTTCATTTTTATTTTGATTATCTTCATTTTTATTTTCTGGAACCCCTAAGCTGATGTTGCGGATATGATACATGGAAAGACGAATGACTTCATTGTTTGATACAAGTACTAAGAAGTCTTCAGTTACACTTTCCACAACACCTTCGACTTTTTCAGGGCCTCCGCGGTTAATTCGTACCCAGCGATATTTCATATTTCTTACAAGCTCGATAAAATTGCCACCTTCGATAAGCTCTAACTCATCTGTAACTTCTGCATTTATTTTCAACGTGTTTTTTACGTTTTCTGTAATACTTTTACAATGCTGCACACGGTAGTAAACAACACCATCTTGCTCTGTTAAAATTGTAAAATGATCTGAAGACACATCCAAAAGTAATCCTGTTCTTGATTCAGGACCTCCACGATCTACTTTGATTACTTTACCTTTTGACATTTCTAAATTAGTTAACATACTTTCTTTACTCATTTTGATTACTCCCCTCGCCCTTTACTAGGTTAATTCACTGTATATATATGTATCACGGGGTGATAAGGTACTATAGTAATCTGCCCATTTTATAAATACTTTGGGGAATCCGCATGAAATCGCCTATTGGACAAATAAAAAAGGTTGAACCTTATAAAGGTCAACCTAATTTCTTTACTATTGATTTATAAACAGCACTTTAAAGCGCCTCTTATTTCTCCGGCATTTCCTCATTATAAATCTCATGAAGAATGAGGTTATCCAGACTATTTACAGCACTGTTTCCTTTTTCTTCCCTTAGCTCTTCCGGTAGAGTAAATAATTTCGATAAATCTTTCGGCAGTGTATAATGTGGAACAGACACAGTACTTAATTTTACTTTTCCTTGTTTAGATGCAATATGAAAACCCCAGTCTCCAAAAGAAGGAACATATACTTTATATCCTAATGAATAGAATCCTGCACTTTGCATCGTTAAACCAATACTCCAAAATACTCTTGGTGCGTCTTCAGGAGAGTGTGCCTGACAAACAAGGATCCCATCATTCATAAGATACATGGCCATCTTTCTAAAAAACTCTTTCGTATACAATTTACTAATGACTGCATCCGCTGGATCTGGGAAATCAACAATAATCACATTATAAGAAGGAATAGTGGATGTAAAATAATTTTGCGCATCCATTACATGAAGCGAAACACGCGGATCTAATAAGGCTCCTTCGTTGTAATTTCTTAATGGCTCTTTTCGAGCTAAATTCAGCATTATCGGATCTAGTTCTACAAGATCTACTTCTTTCACATCGTCATACTTTAATACTTCCCGTAATGCAAATCCATCTCCACCGCCTAAAATCAAGATACGACTGCGGTCTTTTGCCATGGTCATCGCAGGATGAACAAGTGCTTCATGATAAAAGCGCTCATCTAATGTACTAAACTGCAGCTGTTCATTCAAATACATTCGAACATCTATCGCTCTAAGCATGACAATATCTTGATACTCACTTTTATCTTGAAAAAGAATCTCGTGATTGCTTTGCAGCAAATGTTTTAGCATTTCTTGATCCCATACATCACCTCGAAACGTATTCCGAGCATTTTGCTGTTGGGATTTTTTTGAGAAATACTCCATATTATTTTTAAAAAACTTCGGGTTCTCTCGATTATTCTTTCGATCCCCCTTATTATAGTCTTTATCTTTTCCAGGCAAATCGCTCACCTCTTTTTTTATCATAAAATAGTATAGTATTTTTGTTTTTAACTTGGTTGGGTAAGTGCCGTATTTCTTATAAAATCAACGTTTGTCCTAGAAACGTAACAAACAATTTTTTGTGTAGGTATTTATCTCTTAACGCTATCTGTCATTCTAGTAGGATGAATCATTTTTATTAAAAACCCGCATTTTTACTAGATACTTACAAAAACATGTTCCATACGCTATTAAAAAGCAACATCAGACAGGAGCGTGGTTGCTGTAATGACGTATTTAACATATGGCAGACATATTATTGTTGACATGTGGGAAATAGATTTTGAACTCCTTAACGACCTTGACTATTTACAAAAACATTTAAAAACTGCTGCTGAAAAATCTCATGCAAACGTTTTGTCGGTTGAAGGTAAAAAATTTGATCCTTCAGGAGTTACTATTCTTGTTCTATTATCCGAAAGCCATCTTTCTATT
Source organism: Bacillus taeanensis (assembly GCF_003318295.1). Lineage (GTDB taxonomy): Bacteria > Bacillota > Bacilli > Bacillales > UBA6769 > Maribacillus > Maribacillus taeanensis. The sequence goes on along the minus strand of NZ_QOCW01000007.1, from coordinate 141,899 downwards.
CATACGTATCCTGAAAAAGGATTTGCAGGAGTCGATTGTTATACATGCGGAAAAACAGTGGATCCCCAAATTGCCATTGATTATCTCATTTCCGTTTTAAAACCTCAAAAAACGTATGCAAAAAAATTGATCCGCGGATCAGGAATTATTGATATTACATGAATTTAAACACTATGATTAACCTGTAAAGAAAGTTTATTATTCATAAAGTTATATAAATCATCACTAATAACCAAGCAAACAGTTTGCTTGGTTATTAGTATTTATCAAAAAGCGTTAACTGCACAAATGAAGAAGTATCAAAGTTACTTAATCTTACTCCAAACAGCCATAACGGCAAATCAATAAGATGTGCTTCATATAAACGTTCGACATGATTATAAATCACTCCAGGATTTGAAACAGGCTCCATTAATGTAATGCTTTTTGAATGACTTCCCTGTCCACTTTCCTTTTTATACACAATCGCAATTGTTCTCGCTTTTAACCGTTTATCTTCAAGCCTTTTCGAAAGCAGTTTAACCATACTTTTTCCTATGTTTAAAATCATATCCTGGTCATCTGTTGGCTTTGGAAATGTTGTTTCTTTCCCAATCGTTTTATCACCTTTACGTCGATCTGCATTTACTTTATTAGATGATAAACCTAATGCAGCTTTTTGCAGTACTTCCCCTCTTATTCCTAAAATCATTTTTAAATGAAACGTATCAGCTCTCGCTAAATCACCAATTGTATAGAGAGAATGAGAATTTAATTTTTCTTCGGTTTTTTTACCGCATCCATGGAGAACCTCTAATGGTAAAGGGTGGAAATGATTACAAAATTGTTCTCTATTAAAGAGCGTACAGCCCATCGGCTTTTTCACATCTGCCGCCATCTTTGCGATAATTTTGGTTGGCCCAATTCCAATGGAAGATGGAATACTGAGCTTTTCCCATACCATTTTTTGAATATAGAAAGCGATTGATTTAGGTGCATTTCCGGCTTGTACCCGCTCTGTAATATCAACATATGCTTCATCAATTGATGCAATTTCTGTATCACCGATCAAACGTAAAAAAGCCATAATTTTTTGACTGTACGCATTATAAAGCGAATGATTTCGCTGCACTACAACGGCATTTGGACATTTTTTTAATGCTTCATACATACTCATTGTCGTATAAATTCCATTTTCTCTTGCCTCATAGCTCGCTGCAATTACTTTTCCTTTCATTTTATTATGAGGCGCTCCACCGACAATGACTGGCTTACTTTGCAATGACTCATCTTCACTTTGATGACAGCTCGCAAAAAACGAATTCATATCCGCAAGTAAAATAACCTTTTCTTCTTTCATGTTTCGACATCCTTATCCGATCAATTCTTCTCCACTTTGTTTTTTTATTATAACAAACATTTGTTCTTAACCAAAACTTTATTTCTTCAATAAAAATCCTTTACAGAAATGGAGGATAGACCCCAATTTCTGTAAAGGATTAATACACATCTCTTTTTGTAAATACAATAAAAGAAACAAGCAGTCCAGCAAGTGCCCATATTGTGAGCACGATCATAGAAAAGCCGAGATTCATACCGTTAATTGGAGGAGCCATGCCGCTCACATAATCCGTTAATCGTAAATTAACCATAAAGAGATATTTTGCTGATTCCCATGAAGAAATCATGTTCGCTAAAATCGCTCCAGCAATTAATGCAGCAAGCATAACACCCATAACAGCTGCCGTGCTTCTTATTAAAACAGAAAGCATCAATGTTAATGTGCCGACAATAACGGCAACAAACCAAACGAGACCAAGTTCCATTAAAATATACTGCCACTGATCAATTAAATGAACATTATCGGTTATTAATTCTTCACCCTGCACAGAAAAGCCAGTTAAAATCGGCATGTTCCAGCCGCCATATCCAAATATCACTCCTGAAATAATATATGACAATAATCCAACACCTAATATAATAAGCGATATGGAAAGAATAAGCGCAATATATTTGCTCATCAAAATCCGCCATCTTTTTACCGGCCTTGTAAGAAGAAGCTTTATTGTGCCGCCGCTTGCTTCAGAGGAAACAAGATCAGCGGCAATAACCATTACCATTAACGGAATTAAAAGGTCAATTGAATTTTCAACAAATACTCTCATAAAAGTGGGCGCCCCAGGTGCCGTCGGATTAACGTCGTGATCTAAATAATACTGCTGCTGACTGAGACGAATTTTTAAATACTTTCGCCATTCTTCAGATATTCCGCTTGAATTTAAACGATTTTGCGTATTAATAATTTCCTGCTGAAGCTGGGCGCGCCAATCATTTGTCCCTAATTGTTCCTGCAGTGATTTAACTTCCTTCATCTGTGCATATGTAAACAGCGCCGCAAGCACGGCAATGATCGCAAGAATAATAAACAATCTCTTCTTTCTGACTATTTTAATCATTTCATTGTGTACTAAGTTAATCAATCGTTTCACCTCCCGTTAGCTCAATAAATAAATCTTCAAGCGTCGGAAGCTTTGTTTGAATTTCACTCACTTTTACACCGGCCTGAACGAGCTTTTCATTCCACACTGAAACTTTTTCTTCATTGTAATATGTCATTAGAAAGCCGTCTTTTTCAGAAAGAATCGTTGTTTCTTCAGCAAGCAGTGCTTTTCCTTTTTCCATTGGATTTACTTTCCAAATAATCCGTTCCTGCTCAGCCAAAAGATGTTCCACTGTATCAATTCGAATAATCTCACCTTTTGAAAGAATCGCCACACGATCACACATTAATTGAATTTCGCTGAGTAAATGAGAAGAAACAAGTACACTCAGTCCTTCTTTTTCTGCTAAAAATCGAATAAATTCCCTCATCTCGCGGATTCCCACTGGATCCAGTCCATTTGTCGGTTCATCTAAAATAAGGATTTTCGGCTTCCCAAGAAGCGCCTGGGCAATTCCTAGACGCTGCCGCATTCCTAGCGAATATGTACGAACCCGATCATGAATCCGATTTTGCAGTCCGACAAGTTCAATTACTTCAGTAATCCTCTTCTCAGGTATTTCAGGAACCATTCTCACAAAATGCTGTAAATTTTCATAGCCGCTTAAATAAGGATATAATTCAGGATTTTCAACAATACAACCGATATTTTGAATAGCTTTTGAAAACTGACGGTGTAGATGATAACCGGAAAGCGAAATGGTTCCTGAAGTTGGCTTAATTAACCCAACAAGCATTCGAATTGTTGTTGTTTTCCCGGCGCCATTTGGTCCTAAAAATCCAAACACTTCTCCTTCTTTAAGCTCAAAGGACAGTCCTTTAATGATTTCCTTTTTACCGATTTTTTTGCGCAAGTTTTTCACAACAAGGGTCTCACTCCTCATTCGTATCTTCCCCTTCACTAAATGTAATTAATGCTGCAAGTCGTTCTCCTATTAATTGATAGCCTTCTGAATTTGGATGAAATTTGTCGCTGTATAAATAGTTATTTACATGCAGTTGAAATAAATCAAATGTCGGGACAAAAACAATGTTTTTATACTTTGCTGCTGTTTCAGCAGAGTCAAAGTTCCATTCCCGAACAATCTTTGATGTTTCGCTTGCGTCTGTCAAATCGTTAAACGGATTATACAGCCCGATATGAAAAACAGCCGCTTCTTCGTTTAGCTCTCGAACCTTCGTAAAAATAGATTGTAAATTCTTTAAATAAGCGGTTCTTGCTTCATCAATTTGCTCAACCGAAAAATTCCCCAGCGCTTGTCCGCTTTGAAATAAATCATTGCCGCCGATCGTCATCACAATAATAGAAGCTTGTTTCAGCTGTCTTTGAATTTCCGGCTCCTGAAGTTGATCGATAAGCTGTTTTGAAGTTTGCCCTTTAATCGAAACATTGGATAAATGGATTTCTTCGTCTGTTTTTTCCTTAAGATCGTCCATTACATAGCCTATGTAGCCTTCTCCTGATACGTCACCAGTGCCCCGTGTTAACGAATCACCAAGTGCGATAATCTTTAAATTCTCTGCATGTTGTATCGTCTCATTCACTGCTTCTATTAGCTCAAGAGCTTCTGTTTTCTTAAAAAATTGATCATTCACTATCCATCCTAAACCGATGATCCATAATAAACTTGCCGCTAAAGCAAGTACCATGATCCCTTTCACTGTATAAGTTTTCACAATTTCACCCTTTCAAAGGCTGTTAGTAACAATACTTTAACCCAATTATATAATATAGCGTTAATTTTTTCTGTAATGTAACTTACAAAAAATATGAAATCGTTTAGAGAAGAAAGTTCTTTAAATAGAAGGAAGTTTTTTTAAGAATAAAGAATATTATATAGTAAGCAAACAAATTACAATAAGGGGGTACGCTGTATGTCTGAACATTGTAATGAGGCAATGCCGTTATCTTCATTTGAACAATTTTTAAAATGCTTAGAAAACGGAAATAAACCGGTAATGGAATTTAGCGGAGGAAGAATGCTGTATGAAACAATCGAAAATGATATTCTTGCTTATTTGTACAATGATTCTTATGAAGATGTAAAAACATACCGATTCCCAAGAGAAGTGATTCGTGAACAGTTTAAGCTTGGCCACAATTTTTTCTACTATAAGGAAGAAGCATAAAATAATGAATAAAACCAGCGCACGTTATATGAATAGCGCTGGTTTTATTTTACTCATGCGTAATATTTTTCCCGTAAAAAATCTCTTCCATTTCAATTTGCAGTCTTTTTGCAATTGATTTTTGTTCGTCTTCCGGCAGTTTTTCTTTTGAATATCCGAATAAATAGTTATCTAAATTAAACTGCTTTAGCTTACATTTTGTATGAAAAATATTTTCTTGGTAGACGTTTACATCAATCATATCATAGGAATTCTGCACATCCTCAGGTATGTAGTTTTGGATTGAATTAATCTCATGATCAATAAATAATTTATGCCCTGTTACATCTCTTGTAAAGCCCCGAACACGATAATCAATCGCCATTACATCTGTTTCAAAAGAGTGAATTAAATAATTTAATGCTTTAAGAGGTGATATTTCACCACATGTGGAAACATCAATATCCGCTCGAAACGTGCTGATGCCGTCGTCTGGATGATATTCCGGGTACGTATGAACCGTAATATGACTTTTGTCAAGCGCTCCAACTACAGCGCATGGAATTGGACCAGGTGATTCTTTAAAAGATTCAATGGGTGATTCATCTACCGGTCCTTCTGACACTAATACTGTCACACTCGCTCCTTGGGGCACATAATCCTGCTTTGCGATATTTAAAATATTTGCGCCGATAATTTCTGTTACATGTGTTAAAATTTCTGTTAATCTTTCCGCATTATACTGCTCATCTATATAATTAATATATGCTTGGCGTTCTTCTTTTGTTTTCGTATAACAAATATCATACATATTAAAGCTTAAAGACTTTGTAAGGTTATTAAATTCATGCAGTTCAATTCTTTGTTTTGGCGTTAAACCCATTTCATATTCCCCTTTCTATTGCCCTCACCTTTGCTGCTGCCTTTATTTATCATCATTTACGATTCTCTTTAAGCCATGCCACTATATCTTTACCCTTTTTTTATTATTTGTATGCATCTAAAAAAGCACACCTAAGCTTAGTTAAAGTGTGCTTCATTGATAATTCGCTATTTACATGTTATAGTGTCTGCTTTAGCACTTTTCGTTAAACCATTACCATTATTCTGCTGCTGGCTGTACGCGCACTAAGTTTTTCACTTCTTTTGTAATCGTTTTAACATCATTTGTTTCCGTTCCACCCGTTTCATAGTCCCCACGAATGCGGCCTTTTTTATCAATTAAATAAATTTTAGAGATATATGTATCTTGACCTACCTTTTCATCACTCGCTGCGCTAATTTGTTTTTTGACCTTCTCTAATTCTTCAGAAGATCCCGTTAAAAACTTCCAACCATTAGAATCAATATTATGATTGCTCACATATTTCTTAACTTGTTGTAAGTGCTTCTCTTCTGTATTCATGAGCAGTGAAAGAAGTTCAACATCTCTTCCTAGTAACTCTAATTCGCTAAAGTTATTTTGCAATTGTTCCATAACCGTTAATGTGTTTTGACAATTTTCATTACAATCGGAATCATAAAACATTACAAGCTTTAACTTATCATTCTTTGGTTGATAGTCTTGTCCTTCCACTGTTTCCAGCGTAAAGCTTTCAATTTCTCCTAGTACCGGCAGTGCAGTCGACCTTACCCATAACCAATAACCGAGAGCGCTGAAAAAAACGACACCCACTAAAAGTATTAAGACGAGAATATTGCTTTTTTGTTTCGTGCTCATGACTTTTTCTCCTTTTTAAAGCATCTCATGAGAATGGACTCCATAGAGGCGAGGCCTAAGCTTTTGAGCCAGCCTCATGAGCTTTGTAATTTCGTTTTCCCTGCAGATTGCTGCACTTTTTCTTTTCTCTGCCATAAAACTGTTAGACTTATTAACGTCACCAAGATTGTCGCACCCATATCAGATAAGATTGCAATCCACAACGTTAACAGTCCTGGAATTGTTAACAGCAGCGCAATTAACTTTAATCCTAAGCTAAGCATAATGTTTAGTTTAATAATACGATTCACTTTTTTTGAAAGCGAAACAGCTGTTGGAAGTTTTCCAAGATGGTCCTGCATTAAGACGAGATCCGCTATTTCAATTGCACTATCTGTTCCTTTTCCCATTGCAATGCCTAAATCGGCTGTAGCGAGAGCTGGTGCATCATTTATCCCATCACCAATCATAGCAATTTTCCCCTGCTTTGTTAACTCTTTTATTTTTTCAACTTTTTGTTCAGGAAGAAGATTGCCGTAAAATTGTTTTACGCCCACTGCATTTGCAACTTTTTCTGCAGTTTTTTGATGATCGCCTGTCAGCATGACCGTATTCTTAATTCCCGCTTCATGAAGGGCAGCAATCACTCTTTTACTTTCTTCACGAATTTCATCAGAGATTCCAAACATCCCGAGCACACGATGCTGATCTGCTGCAAGCACAAGTGTTAATCCTTCTTCTTTTAATGCTTTAATATCTTTCTTCACTTTCTCTGACAACGATAGGTGACTCATGCTTTTCTCACTGCCAATAAAATATTTCTCACCGTTTAATACAGCAGTGATTCCCTGTCCTGATATCGTTTCAATCTCTTCAGGCTCCAATATATTCAACTGATATTCATTCACTTTTTTCATAACTGCTTTTGCTAACGGATGGGAAGAAGATTTTTCAATCGATGCTGATATTGTTAAGAAATCCTCTTTTTGATAAGCAATCATTTTTTCGACATGAGGCTCTCCTTTTGTTAAGGTGCCTGTTTTATCAAAAGCAATAGTATCAATTTTTCCAAGCTGCTCTAAAAAGACAGAGCCTTTTACAAGAATGCCGTTTCTTGCGTTGCGGGTAATTCCTGAAATATTTGCAATCGGTGACGATAAAATAAGCGCACACGGACAGCCGACAATCAGAACAGCAAGTCCTTGATAAAACGATTCTCCCCATTCTCTATTAAACAATAATGGCGGTACAACCATGACAAGCAGTGAAACCATCATAATAATCGGCGTATAATATTTCGAAAAACGATTGATAAACAGCTCTGTCGGTGTTTTTGTATCCTGTGCATCTTCTACTAAATGTAAAATTTTCGCAAGCGAAGAATCTTCATAAACTTTTGTAATTCGCACTTTTAATACACCTTCATTATTAACGCTTCCGCCAAAAACACCTTCACCGCTTTCTTTTTCAACGGGAAGCGATTCACCCGTAATGGCCGCTTCATTAACAGAGCTTTTCCCTTCGACAACAAAACCGTCTGAAGGAATTTTTTCACCTGCGCGCACAAGCACAATGTCGTCTACTTTAAGCGACTGAATTGAAACAATCCGTTCAATACCGTTTTCAATTAACACTGCTTCTTTTGGTGCCACGTTTAAAAGTTTCGCCATTGAATGACGCGCTTTTTCCATTCCAAGCCCTTCAAGGTATTCATTTAGCCCAAACAAAATCGCAACCAATGTTCCTTCTCTCCATTCACCAATGGCAATTGCTCCAATTAAGGCGATCGTCATTAACGTTTCAATATTAAATTTCAATTGAAATAAATTTTTGACACCTTGAGTAAATGTGCCATATCCGCCAAGCACCATTGCTGTAAGATACAAGCCAACGGCCGCAAATTGATAGCCAATGCTTTCAACAAAGATCGCTAAAGCAAAAAGAATGACAGAAGCTCCTAATAAAAGCTTCATTTTTGAGCCGCCATGATGATGGTGAGCGTGCAAAGATTCTTCATTTTCAATAATATTAGCACCATCTGAAGCAAGAATTTTTTTTACTTCGCTTATATTTATTTTTTCATCAACTTTTAATTTACCAGAATTGTATAAGATGCTTGCTGTTTCTCCGTGCTCTAATTGATGAATGTGTTCTTCTAAGCCTGCTGCGCAGTTTGGACATGATAAGCCTTTTAAACGATATTCCTTCATACTACTCTCTCCCTTACAGCTCATTAATCATGTAGTGCGTGATTGATCGTTTGTTTTAATGTTGTCATTACATGCTGATCTTCCGGAGAATAATAAATAGTTGTTCCCGATCTTCTAAACTTTACAAGCCGTAAATTTTTCAAAAAACGAAGCTGATGAGAAACGGTCGATTGCAATAACCCTAATTCTTCGGCAATTTCATTTACAGAACATTCTTTTTTTGATAAAAGATGTAAGATGCGAATTCGTGTTGGATCAGACAATGCTTTAAAAGTTTGTGAGACGATAAAAAGCGTTTCTTCATCCAACTCACCATAAATTTCTTCTTCTCCACTATTTTTTTCGTTATCTAACACGTTCATTCACTCCCTACTATCCTTATATTAAAGTATATGTACATATTCTCATATAGTGAATAAAAAATCTTAGTTAGATTGTATAAAATAGAGAAATTCCTGTCAAATAAGATTTAAAACGAGAAAACAATGACTTTCTAAAATCCAAAGAATCATGTTTATACTCCTGCTTTTTCAGGTAATAAACTAGAAAACGCATTTAGAAAGGAGAATGGAAATGGCAGCTGTAACAGCGGGATTTCAAGTGATGCCAAACGGTAAAGATGTAAATACAGATGGCGTCATTCCTGAAATGATTAAAGTTGTGAAAGAATCAGGTCTAAACTACGAGATTGGCCCGATGGAAACTGTTGTAGAAGGTGATTTTGATGAAGTAATCCGCGTGATTAAATCAGCGCAGCAGGTTGGAATTAATATGGGTGCAGATGAAGTGATGACAACGATTAAAGTTCATTATAAACCGGACGGCGTTTCGATTAAAAATAAAATGACAGGTGTGTAAGAGAGTTAAAAGCAGAAAGAGAGCTTCCCATCTTTCTGCTTTTTATAATGATTTACATACACTTTAGTGATGAGGAGGTTTCATATGGAAGAAAGTATCAATGTTCTGCTGTCGAACTTATTATTAACGAAAGTGGTCATTCTTTTAGCAGGCATTACTGCTATTATCCTTATTACACGGTTATTACAACGAAGTACGAGTAAATATGTAAAAGATCAGGATAACCGCTATAAAACGAGAAAAATGATTAATATTTTGGGATATGTGATTGCGCTTATTTTTATTGCAGTCATTTACAGCGACCAGCTTGGCGGCATTACGATGGTGCTCGGTGTTGCCAGTGCCGGAATCGCTTTTGCTCTGCAAGAAGTGATTATTAGTACGGCTGGTTGGATTTCAATTTTAGTAGGAAATATTTTTAAAACAGGCGACCGTGTTAAAATGGGCGGCATTAAAGGTGATGTGATTGATCTTGGCGTTTTACGAACAACAATTATGGAAGTAAATGAATGGGTTGATGGCGATTTATATAACGGCCGCATCGTAAAGGTTGCGAACAGCTTTGTTTTTAAAGAACCTCTTTATAACTATTCAAGCTATTTTCCATTTCTATGGGACGAAATAAAAATCCCGATTAAATACGGCAGCAGCTACAGCGCCGCAAAAGAAATTATTTCAAATGTTGGAAAAGAAGTAACAGGTAATTATGCAAATAACGCAAGACAGCACTGGAATGGAATGGTGAAGAAGTTTTTAATTGAAGACGCGAGCACACAGCCGATGGTAACTGTTGCCGCAAATGACAACTGGGTTGAATATACACTTCGCTATGTCGCGGAATATCGAACACGCAGAACAACGAAAGATTTGTTATTCACAAAAATTTTAGAGGAAATAGACAAAAGTTCAGAAAATATTCAATTTGCATCTGCTACATTTGATATTGTCGAATTACCTCCTGTTGATGTAAAACTTAAAAATCAGAAATCGTTTGAATAAAAGTTTGTAACACTATTATAACAACGATTGACTGGTAAAATCTTCTCTTTTTAGGACGTTCTCTTCTTATTCTGTTGAATAACGGCACCCTTACCCCTCTGTAACTGTTAATCTTTTCCATTTGTCGCAGGATCAATATAGTGTTACAGTCAGATAGGGAAAATATAAGAAGATAAATAAAAAAAGAATATGCAGGTGACAGTCATGTTAGAAATAAAAACTTCGAAGATTAGTGACGGGGAATTCAATAGAGGGGTATTTGCAACACGAGATATAAAAAAAGGAGAACTTATCCATGAAGCTCCCGTTATTCCTTATCCCAATGTACAGCATCAGCTTATTGAACATACGGTACTCGCTGATTACGTGTATGAGTATGGCATTAACCATAGTGCGGTGATTTTAGGTTATGGAATGCTGTTTAATCATTCCTATGAACCGAATGCCACATATGATATTAATTTTGATAATCACACATTCGATTACTATGCTTATACCGATATAAAAGAAGGGGAAGAAATTCTTATTAACTATAACGGCGAGATTGATGATCACACACCGCTTTGGTTTAATAAAAATGAAAATAATGAAGAAGACAAGTAAAGCTGTCTTCTCCATTTTTAACTTAACCTATTCGTTTGGCGTTCTCTCTTTCAACAGAGATAACGCTTTTTTAGAACTAACATACATGCTCATCACCATTTATTCACACACAATCACTTGCCTCGTAAATCTCCCCTTTTTAGCTACAGAGCGGTCAACAATTACAAACCCTGCTTTTTCAATTAAATCATCAATTGTTTCAACTGTTACAATAACGACTTTCTTCGCAAATTTCCGGGCACTTTGAAGCATCTCAAGCTGTTCTTCAGGAGCTAATACAGAGCAGAGGTTATACGGCATGTCAATAACCGCAGCATCAAAGCTGCCTTTTACGTCTCGTATATCTCTTAATAGTACTTTGCCTTTAAAACCAAAATAAGCCATGTTTTCCCGTGCACCAATTGCAGCAAATGGATTAGTATCACTTCCAACAATATCAATTCCCATTGATAATGCTTCTATTAAAACCGTCCCAATTCCACAGCAAGGATCAATTACCTTTATGTCGTTTACATTAGGAACAGCGATATTCACGACTGCTCGCGCTACACGTGTGCTCAGCGCAGTAGAATAATTTTGCGGCTTTTTTTGATGATGCAGCCAAACGGGCTTACTTTTTAAACAGCTGCCAAATACCCATCCTTCCCTTCCTTTCATTATTCCAAACAACTGTTCAGGATTAACTAAATCGACCTTTCCCTCTATCTTTAAACCAATGTTTCGCTCAATCATGCGTCTTTCTTCAAAACTTACCTTTTCACTATCAGCTAAATCACTATTTTCAATCATTATTACTTTAAATGTTCTGTCAACAATTTTTAAGTTCTTAACCTGCTCAACTATGTCTTCTAAGCCGGTGCCCTTATAAATTACATCAATTCTTTCTTTTATAAATGGACTGCGGCTCGGATCAATGCATATTGAACTTTCCAGTACAGCTGATTCTGTATCAAAGCCAAAAAATGAGCGCATTTCTAGGCAGCATAAGAAACGTTCATCCTCATGACACGAATATGTATAGATATAATTCATCTGCTCTTGGTTATACTCAACCAAGCTTCCCCACCTTTACTAATCAATTTACTTTATCTACCCATTATAAGTGAAAAAAGCATCTTTTCTAGCTGGAAAATATATTTCTATTAAATCTTTAAAGCTCAAAACAAAAAAAGTAGAGCAAGATCCTCTACCTTGCTCTACTTTTTGCTAGTTAATATAGCGGGTTTTATTAATAACAATTAAATGATTATAACGGTCAATTAAAAAGCCAAGTCCAAGCATAAAAAGAATTGTCCCTACTCCAAGGCCTGTTAAATGATGTTGAAAAAGAAAAATGAACATACTAATTGATAATGGAATCGACATACAAAAGATTGTTCCCACTGTATAGTTTTGCTTTAATTTCGCAAAAGCCTGCAGCAAATAATCACAAGGTAAGTAAACTGCGTGAAGTTGAAAATAAATACATACGGCAACTGCCACAAAATTTATCCCTATAAATAAATATAAACAACGAAGCCAAATATTGTCCGGTATATAAATAATGTGATGCATATAAACAAATACGTCAATAAAAAGACCAAAGATAAAGGCTAAAGACATACTTTTTATAACGGTTGCGAGCGTAAATTTTATTTTCATTAAACCGCTAAGTATAAAGGCTACACAATTTAAAAGAATGATGCATATGCCAATTGAAATAGGTAAGATTGAGGCAAGGTTTTGTCCAGCAGATGTCCAAGGAGCACTTCCAAGGTTTGCAGCGATCATGAAACTGTTCCCTAACGCATTTAATGTAATCGAAAAAACAAACCATAAGTTTACATGTGTGTTTCTCATCGTAACCCTTCTTTTTTAAAAAGTTTTTATATGTATGACAGGTAACTCTTAAAAATAAACTACGTTCATTTTTATACCTTACTCTTCATTACCCATTATTTTCTTTATCCTTCCACCTTTTTTATATCTTATAACCTTTTTTATAGCAATTTTCATTTTCACTTGTTTTTGTTTAAATTTTTATTAATCACCTCCTAAAAAACGCTTACATTTATTATTTTCATAGAAATATGCATAAAGGCTTCTAAATTTATTCATATTTGATATTCGTTTTTTGAAAATAAAGTCAGCAGTATGACTGTGACAGATATCACAGTGAATGATATCACTTTCTCTTACAACGTCATTAATCATTAAACTCAATATAGAATTTGCACTTAATGAGTCTTCAATTGTCGCTATTACTGATAAAAAAAGAATTATAAACTATGTTTTTGTAAGATTTCAAAGTATCGTGAAGAAGAACTAATTGGGCAGGACCATAAAATTATAAACGCCGGCTATCATTCGAAAGCATTTTTTAAAAAGATGTGGCAAACAATCGGCAGAGGAGAAGTGTGGCAAGGTGAAATAAAAAATAAACTTATAAACTCAAATAAGCCGTTCTATCTACGTATTTCATAATAAATGCGTAAATAGAACAGCTTAATTTTAATAATGTAACAGAAAAAACTTCATTATCTCCAGCTATTGTTTAGTTTTCTTTTGATTCGCTGAAGGGCATTGTCAATTGATTTTACAGGGATACTTAATTCTTCAGAAATTTCTTGGTATGATAGACCGTCCATATACAAGGCTAATACACCTCTTTCTAAATCACTGAGCAGTTTTGCTATTTTCAGTTCCATATCACCAGCTTTTTCCTGATTGATTAGTAATGTTTCTGGATTCATTATTTTTTCTCCAGGAATTAAATCCATCAGTGTAGCATTTGAATCGATATTATTAATCGGCTTGTCCAAGGAAATAGATGAATTTAAAGGCACATGCTTTTGACGAGTAGCCGTTTTAATCGCCGTGATAATTTGCCTTGTAATACAAAGTTCCGCAAAAGACTTAAAAGAAGTCACCTTTTCCTCTCTGAAGTCACGGATCGCTTTATATAAACCAATCATTCCCTCTTGAATAATATCTTCTTTATCTGCACCAATTAAAAAGTATGATCTTGCCTTCCCGCGAACCAGGCTCTGATATTTGTTAAGTAAATAATCTAATGACTCGCCATCCCCATTGCGACACATTTCGATTAATACGCTGTCTTCTAATCTCGTATTCTTTTCAACTAGTTTTACTTCACTATTTAAACTCACTTTAAATACCCCCACCGCACTCAGTTGAGTTTTAATATTTAATAACTAACTCAAATATAGAAATAATGTTTTCATTTTTAACATACTTCGATACACTCTGAAAATTTCTTTAGTCAAATAAAAGTATAAAGCACGAAAAATGCAAACGCTGTCGAAATATGAAAAGTAGAGGTGAGAATCTAAAAATATTTTATATCTTTTTGAAGAGAGGAAAACGTTATATCTAAATTAGCTTTTTAATGATTCTAGCTTGATTTCCTTCGACTGTAATATCCAGCAAAATGAAAAAGGCATATTCCCCTGTTAGAATATGCCTTCAAACTATTGATGATCTGAGAGGGATTCGAACCCCCGACCCCGTCCCTGTCAAGGACGTATTCTCCCGCTGAACTATCAGATCGCACTCTAAAATAACCGCCTGTCATTTTGTAATATTATTATATATGATGAGACCTAGTATGTGCAATAAAAAATTTTAAAGCCTTTTCATAATCCGAACTGAAATTTTTTCTATTACCATTACCTAATAATTCCTTTCATAATACGATTAATTCGTTTATCATAAAATTATACAGTTTTGCATTTTAGCAGTTTGTACTTATCGTTATTTTTATTAGAAGAAACATCCTTCTTATTAGACTGCAAGCTTTTCAAAAAAGGGGCATACATCATGAAAAAATGGATTGTAAATAACAAGATTCTTCTTCTTATCAGTTTGGCTGCTGTTCTTTTATTAGGATTGGCTTTCAATCAGTTTCAACGCGGACACGTTCCGAAAGAAGTAAAAGAACAAGCAGCAAAGCTTTCAACAAACACTTCCACAAAAGAAAATGCTCATGGATATAGCGTAGGTGAAGTTAAAGGCAAAATTAGCGTCATTCATGATTATTTAAATACCAAGCTATGTTGGGGACGATATCAAGCATTTGATAAAGGCAGCAAAAACTGGGGAGAGATCGAACCTACAGTTAATCGTTTTATTGAAAATCTTGATGAAATGATTGCTGCGACTGAAGGGAATGAGAAACTTCAGGCAGATTTAATGGTTGCCCGTCAAGCTTTTACATATGCTCTTGAAAACGAAGATAAGATTACACTCGTTTATTTGCATCGTATTTTTCACGATTTAGATGGTGAAATAAACGACGAAACCCTTGATAAATTTGGTTATGCATCTTATGCAAATGGAGACATTTCCCGTGTTTGGAATCACATCACTATAAAAGAATAACTCTCATACAAAAACGTTCTTCATATATGTATTTGCTTTCTCATAACAATTGCTCCTTTCATGATGAATCCACCTTAATTGTTTGTATTCTCTGGTTTAGAAGATTTATAATAAAGATGGCTGTTAAAAAACTTCTACATCATAGTATTTATACCCTTCTTTTCTTTACTAAAACATATGTATATAGGGGGAAAACTTATGGAAAAGGGAAGGACCGAAGAAACCACGATATACAGTGAACGATTAGGCGAAGAAATAACAATTATGGTTTATTTACCACCAAATTATTCAACGTTTCTTACATATCCTGTGTTAATCGCTCAAGATGGCAAAGACTATTTTCAATTAGGCCGAATTGCTAGTACAACAGACCGACTGATTAATGAAGAAAAAGTAAGAGCGTTTATCATTGTTGCGATTCCTTACAAAAGCGTAGAAGATCGGCGAAGAAAATACCATCCTGATGGTTCGCAAAATCAAGAGTATATTGAATTTCTTGCAGAAGAACTGCTTCCTTTTATTAATCAAACATATGCTGTTGAATCGATTGGAACAGAGCGGACGCTTATTGGTGATTCACTAGGAGCAACTGTTTCTTTATTAACAGCACTAACCTATCCGCATACATTCAGCAACGTAATCATGCAGTCACCTTATGTCGATGAAACTGTCATTAATAAAGTTAAAAATAGTCATACATCAGCGTCTCTCTCAATTTATCATGTGATTGGGATGAAAGAAACAGCTGTTAAAACAACCAATCACAGCACAAAAGACTTTTTAACACCAAATCGAGAATTGAAAGCTGTAATTAATAAGAAAGAGTTCCATTATTTTTATGAAGAGTTTGAGGGCGATCATACATGGAAATACTGGCAGCCTGATTTAAAACGAGCGCTTGAACTTCATTACCTTAAGTAAGTAAACACCATATAAAAGTAAGCCAAAATTTGCTATAATATACTTACTGTCAAAATTTTTTCTATTCATTTTAAATTTTAGGAGGGACTATTCAATGAAATATGGAGTTGCTATTTTTCCATCAAAAAAACTGCAGGACTTTGCAAATTCATACCGAAAACGCTATGATCCGAATTACGCGTTAATACCTCCACACATTACCGTAAAAACGGGGTTTGAAGCCTCGGAAGATGAAATTAAAACGATTGTACAAGAACTAAGAACCATCGCTAAAAACGTCGCTCCTTTTTCGATTAATGTTTATAAAATTAGTTCCTTTCATCCAGTTAATAACGTAATTTATCTAAAACTGAAACAAAATGAAATCCTTCAAAATCTGCATGAAAAGCTTTATGCCGACCGATTAAAGACAGAACGTGAATATGCTTTCGTCCCTCATCTTACAATTGGCCAAAAACTTTCAGATGAAGAACATCATGATGTATTAGAAAGCCTTAAAATGATGGATATTCATTTCGAGGAAACAATTGACCGCTTTCAACTGCTCTATCAACTTGAAAACGGTTCCTGGACTGTCTATGAAACATTTTTACTTGAAGGAGAAAAGTAATCCGACCAATCGAAATGGAAGCTGCTGAAGCTAAAAAGATAATAAGAAAGAGTAAGGACACTGCTGTGCACTGTCTTTACTCTTCTTCTACTTCCTATACTAAAAAGGTTACACCCAAGACCAGCCTTTACCCTCTTCTTTCTTCTCATCACTTGATTCTTCACTTAAAGATTCAGAACTGCTTTCTTCCCGTTCTACTGGTCTAAAAAATCCCCAACTATCCGCCTTACGATCATCTTTTTTTTCTTCATCTACGATAATAACTTTATTAGCTTTTATAATCACTTTATCAACATGAATAACCTTTGGTTTACGTTTACCATTCGACATGTGTGTTGCCCCTCCTATTTTGTCATTTATATAATCGCTTTAGTTTATGCAGATCATTCAGGCAATGTTTGGGCAGCTTGGGAAGCTAAATAGTCAAGATATTAATAGAAAGAATGTCACTTGAGTTAACGAACACTTCCTTTTCGCTTTCAGTTAATTGAATTGTTATTTTTCCATCTTTTACAGCGATCACACGTCCCTTATAGCTAGAAGCAATGGTAATAATCTCACATTCAGGCTTCGGGATAAAAGTTGGAAAACTATTTAAAAAGTTCAATTTATCTGTTATATTTAGTTTTTTAAAAGGCTTTTTATTTCTTTGCTTTCCGACCGATTTTTGTATAGGAATACGTTGTTTTTCATCCTTTTTTAGTTCACTAGATTTTGCTTCTGAAACACTTTCGTTTCCTTTTCCGCTTTTTTGAGCAACCTCTTCCTCAAATTCATCTAACACTTCATTTACTTTCTCTTGTTTTTCTTCACCCGTTTTGTAAATATGATACACCTGCTGAACATTAACAGCGGCCGGTTGAATTTTTTGATTGGCAATATACATTAAAGGCGTGCTTTTTTTCAATTGATGATTTTTATTCGTCACTTTCGATCCCCTCCATCTGCAATTACTTTCTATAATTATGTTATGCACGACCTTATAAAAGACATGTTTAAAAGTTTGCAAAAATAAAAGCCTTAAATGAGAGTACACTTCTCTCCCTCAAGACTTTTGACAACAATTTTTATTCACTCATTTTGTTAATGATCTTTAGATAGTCTTTCGAATTACCAATATCGTACCGATCTACCAAAAGCTCTTTTCCAAACACACTTTCGTCTTTTAATAAGTGTTTAATGGCATCTGTTAACTGCATTTCTCCCCCGACTCCTGGACTTATATGTTTAAATGCTGAAAAGATTGATGGATTCAATATATACCTTCCGATAACAGCTAAGTTAGAAGGAGGAAACTCTTTTGGTTTTTCAATAATATCATTAATATTATATTCATCGTCTTTTATTTTACTGCCATTGATTACACCGTAGTTTTGAAGCTTCTCATATTCTACCTGCTTTAAACCTAGTACATGACCTTGAGTATTTTCATAAACATTTATAAGCTGCTGTAATGCCGGCTCTTTTTGCGACAGGAGGATATCATCAGGAAGCAGCACTGCAAATGGCTCCTTTCCAACAAAACGCTCTGCTAACCAAATCGCATCCCCCAATCCTTTTGCATATGGCTGACGCACAAATTGAATATGAATGGAGGGAATTTTCGTTTTTTCTATTAAATGCAGTTTGTTTTTTTCTGTTAAAAAAGCTTCTAACTCCAATGAACGATCAAAATAATCAAGAATCATGTTTTTATTTCTTGAAACAACAATTAATACTTCTTCAATACCTGAAGCAACAGCTTCTTCTACAATATAATGAATAGCCGGCTTTCCTGCTATAGGAAACATTTCTTTTGGTAAGACTTTTGTAATCGGAAGACTTCTTGTACCATATCCTGCCGCGGGAATAACTGCTTTTTTGACCCTCTTCACCACTTTTCCCCCTTTTTAATTTTACAATCTATTCATTCTATAATGGGGAAGGAACATGTCCTAATGAAAAACCTCAAATGCCTACCCTTATTTTTAGCACCGTATAAACCAACTTTAAATACGATATATATAACTTCAACTTAATTTGTGGACATCATGTTGATGTCGAATCATTAAGGTGAGTCTATATAAGCTGCTGAAATGATTGATTGGAAAGGAGTTTTTATAATGAATGTTGGGATTATTGGAGCAGGATATGTTGGATTGACAACTGCTGCTGTGTTATCTGATTTAGGTCATCATGTTGTATGCATCGATACCGATTCTAAGAAAATCTCTACACTTAACAGTGGAATATGTCCAATTTATGAAGAAGGTTTAGAAGCCTTAATACAGGAAAACATGAAAAAAAAACGACTAGTTTTTACAACTCCAAACAAAAATAACCTCGAGAACAGTGAAATCATTATGATTACAGTAGGAACACCTCCAAAAGAAAATGGAGAACCAAACCTTTCCTACTTAGAACATGTTATTGAAGATGTTAGCCGCTCTCTTTCTTCTTATAAAATTATTGTCACAAAAAGTACGGTTCCACCGGGGACAAATGAGTGGATTCACAGTACGTTACTAAAAAAAGGGCTCGATTCCTCGTTATTTGATGTTGTTTCTAATCCCGAGTTTTTACGGGAAGGCACCGCTCTTTATGATACACTACACCCTGATCGGATTGTAATTGGTGTAAATGGAACTAAACCGATTCCTATTATACAGAAGCTTTATCGAAACATTAATGCTCCTTATATTATTACCAGTTTGTCGGGAGCTGAAATGATCAAATATGCTTCAAATGCCTTTTTAGCAACAAAAATCTCCTTTATTAATGAACTTTCAAGAATTTGTGATGCTTATGGTGTTAATGTTGAAGATGTTGCACTTGGAATAGGAAGTGATAAACGAATAGGCCATCACTTTCTTAAATCTGGATTAGGCTATGGCGGCTCATGTTTACCAAAGGATATAAGCGCCTTACAACGATCTGCCTTTAAAAAAAATATTTCTCCATCACTATTACAAGCTGTTCAGGATGTTAACAATACACAAATTGATTTTTATTTAGAAAAACTGTTTTATAACCTGCCGTCAAAACAAAACTTGAGAATTACAGTGCTAGGGATTGCCTTTAAACCAAACACAGATGATATGCGCTTCTCTCCTGCCCTTTCACTTATTAATAAACTTATCGAAAAAAAGATCGATGTTCATGGCTATGACCCAATCTGTAAACCTACCCTAGCAAACTTTACGCTTCATAACGATTTATATGATTCTATTAAAGATAGTGATGCCATTATCATTGCAACAGAATGGCAAGAATTTCAAAAAATCAATTGGAAAAAAGTGAAGAATTTAATGAAAGGATCGCTTCTGCTTGATACGCGTAATTGCCTTCGTCCAAAAACTGTCACAGCTAACGGTTTAACTTATATAAGCATCGCGAATCAATAACTCTAAAAAATGCTAAGGCAGCTTTTTCATCCTGGCTTAGCATTTTGCTATTTGATACAATCTTCCCTTCCTTTAGGCTGAAGCCAATACTAATTTTAGTCATGTACATATGATAAATTAGCAATGAAAGGAGGAACCGCATTGTCATTCCCAGATATAGAGAAAATTCTTTCAATTACCCGCTTAGATAGAGAAGATGCGATCAATTTATTATTAGTTTCAATCGCAATGGAAGAAATTAGTCTATCTCATATTTTAAATGCTGAGGCAAAAAAAATAGACACAGCTGTTCAAAAAGATACGGTTACAATTCGTCAGCTTCTTGCCATAAACCGAAGTGTAGAAAAAGTTTTAAAAAACGTTATA
The DNA here is from genome assembly GCF_003318295.1 of Bacillus taeanensis. GTDB lineage: Bacteria > Bacillota > Bacilli > Bacillales > UBA6769 > Maribacillus > Maribacillus taeanensis. Next base: position 121,282 of record NZ_QOCW01000007.1, on the reverse strand, counting down.
AAAAAAGAAATGATTTTACAATTTAAACTTGAAAATATTCTTGAACTTGAAGCAGACGAAAACTTTTCGTAATCATTGAGAAAGGAGCCTTTCCTTTTATGTGGTTCCTTTTTTATTTTCTTTTTTGTATATTGGAGGGCTATTGTAATGACAACACCGCTTGTTTCTGTTATTATACCAGCATGTAATGAAGAACATACCATTGGTGAAGTAATCGAAGAAGTAACGAAATTAGAATATAATCTAGAAATTATTGTCGTAATTAACGGTTCAACCGACAATACGGAAAAAATTGCGAGACGCTTCCATGTAACCGTTCTTTTATATAAGGATCCTTTAGGACACGACGTTGGCAGAGCAATCGGCGTTAAACATGCTAAAGGAGATATCCTACTTTTTCTTGATAGTGATTTTGTCATTCAAGCTGGTCAGCTCACACCTTTTATTGCTGCTGTTCATGAAAAAAAAATAGATATTGCTCTTAATGCTTATCCTAAAACAATTACAAAGCAAAACATGATTACGTCCAGTGCTAAATCATTATTAAACAATATGTTAAACCGACCCGATCTTGAAAGCTCTTCTATGACAAATGTACCGCACGCCATCAGCAGAAAAGCATTAGAAATTATAGGTGAAAAATCACTTGCCATTCCTCCACTAGCTTTAACAAAAGCAGTAATAAATTATTTGAATGTTGAGAAATCAGCTTATGTCCCGCTTCACAAACTAAATAAAAAACACAAAAGAAACAGCAGTGACCCTCTTATTCATTTAGTAATGAGAGACCATTTAAAAGCATTTAAATTTTTATTTCAACAAAAAGAACAACAAATGGATTTTCAACACACTTCTTTCAGTGGAAAATCGCCAACTCTATCACCTTCTCCTCAAAAAGTTACAGAGTCACCCTTACCTGATGAAGACGCCAAACATTTTCAAACAGCCGCTCTTATTTTCACTTCAAATTCTGAAAAGCCTTTACTTCCAATCATTCAAAAAATTCGTCATGAAGGAATTGTTAATAATATTATTGTCATTGATCTCAATTCAAATAATTACACATATATTACTGATAAAGATGACACAAAAGTATTTTTCCTCTCTCAATTAACTTACCATGAAATAAAAGAAGCTCTTTTACTAGAATTATTTAAAAACCGCTATTTTCTTGTTTTAAATACCGATTATTCAATATATATAGATGATTTATCTAAACTGCTTTCACCTTTATTGACTGGAACATATGATATGGCAACTATGTATATTAAAAACCTTTATGAAAAAAACAGCATACCGTATTTAGGAAATATCTATTTACAATACTGTTTACGTCAAGACAAAGCGCTTTTACAGCTTCCATGGTTTTCACCGTTTATGTTAACAAAACATGCGCTTCAAAAAATAGGGCTGCAGCATACAGCAAATCCTTTTAAATTATACACATTCGCTGTAATCCATCAATTAAAAATAAAATCAATTAAACATCACATTCCCATAGATATAAATTCGTTTAAAGCTTCAAATCAATTATCACAATTATATATAAAAGATTTAAGCGGCTGCATAGCTGAATTAATCGAACAAAAAGGTACGGAAGGACTTTATACCCCTGCTTTTCGAGCGATTGATAAAATCTAAAAACCTTTTCAAAAAGGAGAATGCAAAAGGAAGCAAGATCTTGGAGAATGAGCTTGCTTCCTTTTGTCATCCTACATGTTCATAATTCGGTCTATTCCTATTACATATGTTAGCCATGTATCTTCTACAATTTCATTCGTAATAAAACTTTGCATACCTGAGCCTATATCTACCGCCACTTTTCCATATTTTTCAGCAATGTGTGAAGCAAGAATAACTGCGTTTGTTCCGGCTGCTAATAAACATAAATCAAAATCATATGCTGCGATTTTCTGCTTCACTTCTGGAATATCTTCATATTCATAAATTGGAATGGTTCCTACAATATTAAAATTCAATTTTTCTTTCCACTTTTTATTCAAAGCATCCTTTGCTTCTTCGGCAATCGAACTTATTAAAAGAATTTTCTTATCACTTAACATTTTTTCAAATTTCTTTTGCTGTGAAAACATTATCACTCTTCGAAGGTTCGCTTCAAATACGTATTTTGGACAAATATTGTATGCCTCAAACACTTTATCAGTTAATTCACCTGCATTCATATCATAAACAATTATATTATAGCCGATAATATGGGCCTTTTTCACTGCATCGATTAGTTCGTCACGAGCTTTTATGTTTGGAAAACGAATCCCTCGGTGATGAAATCCACTTTTTATCCCTTGATTGGCAATCCTTGCTTCAGGATGGCTCATAAACTCTTCTTCTAATAGCACCCTATACTGCGCCATTACAAAAGATTCAGTCGCACCAACTGATACAACTGCACACGGCAGCTTTTTTTCTAATGCCGTATTTATATGATCCATTACCTTACCGCTCGATAATACGTTACGCTTTTTTTCAGGATGTTCGATCGTTTTCACCCCTTCTTTTCATAAGCTTTAAATAGTGAGATATATTATGATAAAAATTTAAAATGTGCCTCACAAATCCAGCACTTCTTCCAATTAATTTAATAAGTGTTACTCTTCTAAAAAAACAGCATTCCACTCTAAATACGCTTGAATATTATCTATTATGCTATTTTGTTTACAAACATGGTCTCGTTCCTGTTTTCCAATTTTGTCATGTAATTTTTGATTATTAATTAACATACTAATTATGGATACAGCTTTACTTCCATTTATTAATGGAAACGTAAATCCCGATACACCACCTTTTACCACTTCCCTACTTCCACCAATATCTGTGCACACGACTGGGCATTCACATGCTTGTGCTTCAATTAAATTATATGGATAACCTTCTGAATAGGAAGTTGATAATAACACACCGCCGGATTGAGCCACTGTGGAGTAAAAGAGCGGCATTTTTTCATAAGGTAAATTTGCAAGCACGCGAAAATCATTAAACAAACCATAATTAAAGGCTTTTTTATAAAAATCATGAAGCTGTGTGCTTGTTGAAAGGTCACTCACAATTAATAGTTTTACTTTTGGATATAGTCGCTTTAACCTCTTAAAAATACGCAGCAGAAGCTTCCAATTTTTATTAGAGTCAAGCCGTCCAACCCATCCTATTATCGGACAATTCTTCCAATAATCTGGTAAAGGTTGATGATCACTTATACCGCTTGACTTTATTTTTTTAAAGGTTTCTGTATCAATCATATTGCGCGCGATTATAATATTAATATCATTACGATCTTTCAGTCCATCTTTTGCTACTTCTGCTACATATTCACTTGGAACAACGACCGTTTTAATAAATCCTTCATCCTTATAAGCGTTTATTTTCTCAAGTTCTTCTAAAATACTCTTATTACAGCCATGAAATTCAAAACATACTTTCCCTTTATAAGAAATCTTTTGTAATTGATCAAGGTTATACAAAGTATTAACAAAGGTGACCATATCAAATTGGTGTTCGTTAATATACGCCCCCAAATCTTCTGCATTGTTAGATATATAAAATGGAATTGTTTTATAGTTTGTTAATCCAGCTCCGCCATAATAAAAATATGCGTGTGACTTTGCCCCCAACATATTCAATGTTTTTAAACGATAATAAATCGCTGTTTCCAGCCCTCCTTGGTAACACCCCCACATTACCGTAAGAGAGGACGGAATCTTTTGCTTTTTTTCTGAAAGATATTGTCGTGCCGGATCACTCATCACACGCTCAATCGGATGAACAAAATAAATATCTGATTGATACATTGCCGTTTTTATCTCATCTACACTTAACGACTTCCATCTTACATAATCTGTACAAGACGTAGGATATGAGCGATAATGAGCACCACAATAAACAGCTAATGTAGGATAAAGAACTTCTTCTAATGCATACACCTCTGTTTCATCGATTAACTTTTCTAGAAGCTTCTTATTCATGTTTGCAACCATTTTTTGCACAATTTCATAACGATACACCTGCATCGAATTTAAACTTCCACAAAAATAACCTTCTTTAAAAACATTTTTCCATTTATGCCATTCCTGCCACATTGTTTGACCTGGATACCAGTGGGGCACATCATCTGGAGAACGCTGTACACCCATATTAATTCCCATACAATCATATCCGTTCATCGTTTGATTTAAATAATATTCAAACCCCGCCTTTACATACATTACATCAGAATCTAGATTGATTAAATAATCATACTGCACCTCTTCTTCTGTTAACCAACACATCACATCCATAAAAAAACGGCCGAGCCTTCCCTTCTTTAACGGTTGGCTTTTAGGACAAATAGGTATGTTTAAGTTTTTTCCAAATTCTTTATTTTTTCCACCGTTATATAAAACAACTTTACAATTAGGGTTGTAATATTTTAAATTCTCAACTTGATCTTGAAGAATTTCTTCATTTTCATGAGCTAAAATAGCAAAACAAATCATTTGCATTCCCCCCTAAATCGTTCCGACTTTTCAACAAATTGCGTTACCTTTATCGTTTCACTATATGCAGTGTGCAAAGGAATTGGCATTAATCAAATGATGTTGTGATAAATCTTTACAAGTACTAATAGTAATAGATAATAACTTATCATAAAATTGTTAGTGAAACTTCTACACTAAAGAGGTGAAAAAATGACTTTTTTCAATCATTCATCTGAAACAGAAAAAACATATAGTGATGCCGTTCATAAAATTGTTCATTCGATTGTAGAGACTGAACTTTCTTTAGCAAAACTCATAAATAAAGAAGCATCCGAACTACACTTCCTTATAAAAAACCATTTTTCTCATTCTGATACTAGCCTTTCTCAACACGCTTTTGACTTACTTAAATCTCAAAGCACAATGATGAATACGATTCTCATGAAAGAGTGGTTGTTAACAGCAAAATTAGAACTCTTAATTCCAAAAAATATTAGAATTGATGATGTTAAAGATTCTATTCATCCTGAAGAAAATGAATGGAATGATGTGATAATTGATGAAGAAGAATAAGCATGAAGAACAATTAAGAGAATCATTAAGTCACTCTCACCACCTGCTATCAAGTGCTGTGGCAAATTATATTTCTTCATTGCTTTCTTTATTGGACATTTGCTTCCAAAGCACGATGTCAAAAGAAGAAAACATTTATTGCAAGGTACAAATCTTATCCATTTTACAAACTTCCCTTCAAATTGATAGGGTTTCACATAGAAAAAAACTCTTGTTTACAACAGATCTTCACTCTGAAGAAAGTATGGATAAGGAACTAGATCAGCTGATTGATTTAATCGATGAATACAAAGAGGAGGACCCTCAGGCTTTTTTAACTAACATTCGCCGCTCACTCTACCAGAAAGTCGACCGTACGGAAGAGAGACAAAAAAAAGCCATTAAACATATTTCCACTGGAAACTCCCCGCCTCCATGGATTAATCAAAAAATGAATAAGAAAAAATAAAAAGGCACTGCAGAGCAGCTGCCTTTTTTAATAATGTTCTTTCCCCTTATATTCTCCATTTAATTCAATTAATTCTAAAACGTCCGATAGCTTAAACAGCAGCAGCATTTCTTTTTTAATAATATTTCGCAAGATTTGTTCGACACTACGGTTTAGCGCAAGTAATTCATCAATACAGTCCATTTTTTCTAAGCCAACTTTAATTTTTTCACCTTCTGCTGAAATAATATGCGCTAAACCAAGCTCTTCTTGAGCAATCGATGCAAGCAATAAATTAACAGCATCTTCTCTATCTATACTTATTTTCGGATCAAAATCTGGAATATCTGATAATGACATTTTCATACCTCCTTTTCATTACCTTATTACTATATCCACTACTGCCTATTTTCGTCCCTCCATTCTTCCTATATATAAGCCCATTTTCAATTTTCCAGTCTCAGACTAGGCCAAATAACAAACAAGCTGAATCTAAATTGCATTTACTATATATTAAGAATTTGTTAAGGAGAATAGAAAGAGGGGGATTTTATTGAAAATAAAGGATCATAATAATGACCTTAACTACAAAGAACTTCAAAAAAATATAACAAAAATTTCAGTTAAAGTACTAGAGAACAAGGATGTTGAAGTTGTAAATAACTCCTCCCTTTCCATGATCGGTAAAGGAAGGCAAGGAGCTGTTTTTAAGGTAACGGAAGATATATGTGTGAAAGTCTATGGAGATTCAGAAGATTGTGAACGTGAATACTACGCCCTTTCATTAGGAAAGGATAAACCATTGTTTCCAAAAGTGTATTGTAAAGATAAAAACTTTATCGCAATGGAATTTGTTAAAGGAATTGATTTAAGAGAGTATCTTCTCTCGCAACCTTTAACAAAAGAACTTTCCTATAAATTAATTGATATGCTGATTATTTTTAAAAAAATTGGCTTTGAACGGATTGACCATCATAAGAGGCAAATCTACTTACAATTGGACGGTCATTTAAAAGTGATTGATGTATGCCGCTCTGTTTGGCGTAATCGCATTTACCCTTATCCTCGAAAACTGCTTAACAGCTTAGGAGAAAAAAATAAAAAGCTGTTTCTTGAGCATGTACAGGAAATGGCTCCAAAACTTTATCAGGAATGGAAGCATTACATGGACTTAGAAGACACAGCTCTTAACTGTTTAGAAACTCTTTCAAATAAGAAAATCCCTGAAAGCGACACAATAAAAACAGCTGTAAAGCCCCTTCTTACCAAGGAAAATCCAAATGATTATTATTCAAAAATTGAAGATTTAATACAAAAGGTATATAAGGAACATTGGGTGAAACAAGCGATTGCAAATGGAATGGAACCCGAACTTCTTAAAAAGAAAATAAAGAAATTTTTACAAAAGCACGATGATTTTAACAAACTATTTGAAGAGAATGATTCTAAAAAAAATAAAAAGAAAGATAAAAAGAAAAATAAGCACAAAGAAATAGAGAAAATATGTAAACAAGATAACAATCCAAACTTTGTTTACCTTTCAACAAGACTGTCTTTTCGCAAACGGCGTTATCAATAAGGAGGAGGAGGCACTTTGAAAATTCTTGTAATATGGCGGCTTTTAACAGTCGGGGGCGTAAATGCAGGCTGGCGTAACAGAGCGATTCACTTAAAAAACCATGGGATTGCAACTGATTTTCTCTATACAAAAGATCTTGGCGGAATGCATATGATGCAGGATATCGCCAATGTCTACTTAACAAAAGCTAAGCTTGAAATTATAGATATTATTCAACAAAACAACTATGATGCCGTAGTTGTCGTTGATACAGGTAAAGCTTATAAATGGCTCGCAAAAGCACGATATAAAGGACCAGTTATTGTTGAATCGCGTACACCTGAATTAATTAAACTTAAACCTCATATTGAAGATTTTGATAAAGTTAAGCCAAACCTTATCATTGTTCCTTCTACTTATCAAAAACGGATCACCTCCATTCTTATAAATGAAGACCTTCCCATTCAAGTCATTAACAATGGCATTGATACAGAATTCTTTAGACCGTTAGCGGAAGATCAATTAAATCTAGATTCAGAACCAGTGTTCCCAGAAAACAAAAAAATTATAGGCTGGATTGGAAGAGTGGATAAACGAAAGAATTGGCGTCTATTGCTTGAGATCGCTAAATTAATTAAAAAAGAACGAAATGATATTGAATTTTGGTTAATTGGCGGTGCAAAAAGTGTGGAACGAGAACAATTTAAAGAAGCATGGAAAAAAGAAGGATTAACTGACATCATCAAATGGTTTCCTGTTATCCCCTATCAACAAATGCCTCATGTTTATGGAAAGATAAGAAAATCAGGAGGATGCACGCTGGCAACAACAAAAGAAGAATCATTTGGCAATACATTTATTGAGGCGATGGCATGCGCAGTACCTGTTGTCGCTCCGCAGATTTCAGCTATTCCTGAAATTGTAAAGCATGGGAAAACAGGGCGTCTTTATCGAGAAGAACATGTAAGAGGTGCGGCACGGCAAATTTACCGCATTATTGATAATGAAACACACTATGAAAACCTATCAAAAGCAGCAAGAGAGACGGTCATGAAGCACTTTTCTCTCTCAACATGTGCTGAAAATTATGTTCACCTCTTAAAGAAACTGGTTGGAGGGGAAAAACAATGATTCAGCCGATAACTTATCTTAAATTATATGACAGTAAAAACGCTCATTTAATTTCATTTGATGACGGAAATGAGTACATTGTGAAATTTTTTCAACCAGATGAGCCAAAAATACTTTGTAATGAATGGATTGGCTATTGTTTCGCCCGCTTTCTGGGACTACCGATACCGCCGGCAAAAATCGTTCAAATTCCAAAAGATTTTTATGAGAAGATGCCGACTTTTTCTCATTTAAAATACACGCCCCATCAATTTGCAAGCCTTTATATTCCAAACTGCCGAAACGGTCATCAAACATCAATTACTCATATTCGCAACACCAATCATTTAGCCGCTATTATTTTGTTAGATTATTGGATTTACAATACCGATCGTACAAAGAAAAATATTTTACTAAAGGAACATAAAGAAGACACTCATTATTTATACATTATTGATCATGCAAAAGCATTCGGTTCTACACGCTGGAGTCTTTTAGATTTAAGCCATTTAAAACAAAAAGTAATTAAAAGTGCTACGCACAGCTTAATGGCTTCTTTTATTATTGATGAAAAAGATTTTAAAGAACAAGTAAAAATCATTCAATCCATCCCTCGGCTAATGATCGAAGAAATCGTCTCCTTTATTCCAGCTGATTGGGAACTGCTTGCAGATGAACGAGAAGCTCTTATTGATATACTTGTCTATAGACGTGATAAAGTACTGCCGTATTTAGTTCATAAATTTATCAAAGATGTTTATTGGCCGCTTCATAAAGAGAGCAAAAAAACTGAGTAAGAAAATTGCCGATCAGACTTTCATTATAATCCTAATAAAATATCGATCATAACTGGTTACTTGCAGTATTAAATCGATTATCAATTAGTATATCCTCACACTACTATCAAACATATCATATGTTATTTTAAATTATTCTGGTCTATATTTCTATTAAAAAGATTGGGTGGGAAATGTATGAAAAAAATTAAACTTCTTGTTACAACGGGAGATTTTAGCCGTTATATTTCTCCAGACTTTCATTATTTATTAACAGAAGTTTCTAAACTGACAGACTTAATAGTTTGGCATAAATCAGGTGATATTCACGAAATCCTAAACACGCTTAATGTACGTCCAGATTTTATTTTTATAAACGAATTTGGTGAATCAAACTCACCTACCATTACCGGACTTGAATCATTAGATATACCGTACGCTGTCTATTTATACGATATTCACCATAGGTTAGAAGAGCGAAAATCTGCATTAGATCGTATGAATGTAAAATATATTTTTTCTCATTATCGAGATAAGTTCTATGAATGGTATTCTGAATTCTCCGATAAAATGTATTGGCTGCCACAGCATGCCAACACGAAAATATTTAAAGATTATGCATTACCTAAAGAAATTGATTATCTTATAATGGGAGCAGTTCACCATCGAGTATACCCACTTCGATACAAAATAATCGAAACCATGCAAAATAAACCAGGTTTTGTTTATCATCAACACCCTGGTTATCGAAACATTGAAGAACATGAAAAAGGAAAAGTATTTGCAGGGGAAAAATATGCAAAAGAAATCAATAAAGCAAAAATCTTTTTTACTTGTGATTCCCAATATAAGTATCCAATTGCCAAATATTTCGAAGTCCCGGCATGTAATACCCTATTATTAGCATCATCTTCTAAAGAACTTATAGACTTAGGTTTTGTGCCAGATGTTCATTTTGTTTCCATTAATGAAGAAAATTTTGAAGAAAAAGCAGCTTATTACTTACGTAATGAAGAGAAACGAAAGAAGATTGCTAAAAACGGATTTCAACTAGTACACCGGAAACACTCTACTTCCCAACGTGCGCTTGAATTAGTAACTATGATTGAAAAGATTTTAAAAAATGAGAGAAAGAAAAAATAAAGTTAATCAATAGTAATAATTTAATGGATAAAATTTTATATGCACTAAAAAACTGCTCGTTCATTTCTGTTGGTCGAACAATGGTCTTTGTCATATTACAATATTACAAATAATACAGTCTTTTTTCTATGTCGAATCTCTATAGTGAATCTCTATAGTGAATCTATATAGTGAATCTATATAAAAAGTATTGTTATCCAGATATTATCATGGAAATACTGAGTTGGTTCTAGGAGGAAAGTGAATAATGAATTTAGAGTCTATACCTAAAATAAATACAACTCAATTAGCGCAAATTCTTGGTTTTAAAGAAGTAGAAATCTTAAACCGTGAATCGATTCTTGAACATAAAGAAAAAATTATTGAACGAATCGATTGGAAGAGACCTTCATCAAATCATATTCAAACTATGTTTATTAAATATGGAAAAGGATTATATTTTGCCCGAGAACTATTCTTTTATGATGCTTTATCCACACCAGTAAAAGATCAAATCCCAGAATTAATCACATGTCAAACAAATCCTGATTTATTAGTATTGGTAATTGAATGGATTGATGGATATAACCCAGATTTTAAGGATAAAGCAGTTGTAAAACAAACGTTTAAGAACTTAGGGATTTGGGCAGCCCATTGGGAAAAGCCGATACAAAACTATATGAATGGAGATAAAAATGCTCTTACTATAAAAAACAGTCATTATGGTGAGTGGAGTACTGACGACTTACTAAACGGCTTGAATGCAAAAGATAAAATATATTGGATATTTACAGATACCGCCGCATCTGTAAAAAATAATCAAGATATCGTAATGGATTTAGGGGGTAAGCATTTAGTTAAGTTTTTTCAAAAACTTAATAGTGATTTACGGCAGTATTTAATTGATAAAATCTATTCTGTTCCGCTAACACTGCACCCAGGTGATGTGTCGAAATATAACACTTTAGTAAGAAAATCAAGTAAGCAGATTTATTTTGTAGACTTTGAAGGAATAAAAATTTGCCCAATGAGTGTGTTAATGGAATTTATTGGTGAGTCTTGGGAGTCAGTTCCCCAAGGTTCATTAGCAACAGTTGCTCTCGAATCCTACTTCAATGCATGGAATAAGTATAGCAGCACAACACCTATTACATGGAACACTTTTATTGATAGCTATATTTCCACAAGAATCCTTCATAAATGTTATCTTATAAAATGGTGGATTAGTAAAAATGGATCCGTTAATCCCGAAAATAGAACTCCTGAAAAAGAATGGGTAAAACAACATGCTTTAGACTTATTAGATCTTATTAAAAAGCTGGAGAAACAATAAAAACAATTAAATTATAAGTCAATAAAAAAACGAGGCTAACTCAAAATCAAAGGATCAAATCCTTATGAGTTAACTTCGTTTTTTTGTATTATTGTCCTAAGATATTATAGCCGCTGTCAACGTGAATATTTTTACCCGTAATACCGCGGGATAAGTAACTCATTAAGAATAAAGCCGTGTCCCCTACTTCTTCTTGTGTGATTGTACGGCGAAACGGCGAACGCTCTTCGATATCTTTTAAAATTGAGTTAAAGTCGCCAATTCCTTTTGCCCCAAGCGTACAAATCGGCCCTGCAGAAATGACGTTTACGCGAATTCCTTCTTTTCCTAAATCATTCGCTAAATATTTTACACTTGCATCTAAAGAAGCTTTCATCAATAAGGAAGTGACTTCTTCAGCCTTTGCTTGTTTCAATATTTCTTATTTCATACTGACACGAAGAACATTTATAAATGACGTTTTGATTGGATTGAGCCGTTAATACGTTTTCTAATGAATCTTCACGTTGACATTTTGGGCATACAACTGTTGGAACCAACCTTTTTCCTCCTTCACAACATTACTTTACTACTAGTATGAACGATGTAAAGCCCTGTTCATTCATGAAACCATAAGTGAAAGGGTCAGGCACAACAATTTGTGCCTGACCCTTATAAATAACGATTCAGCTGTAATAGCTAAGTAATTCTCTTAATTCTTCTACACTTTCCCTACTTCCTGTTACAATAATCCGGTCACCAATTTTTAACTCTGTATCACCATGAGGAACAATTGAATCTTTCCCTCTAAAAATCCGAACGATAATCGTATCTCCTAAATACGGGAAATTGCGGAGAGCGATGCCGTCATAATCTGTATTGTGCATATCAATTTGGAAAAGCGCATTTTCTTGTTTTGTAAAAATGTTCATTACACTCGGTGATTCGATTAATGCTTTTAATAATGCTTTAGACGAGAAGAAAACAGAAAATACTTCAATACCGATTTCTCTTAATGACTCTCCTAGTTCCGGTGTTTCCGTACGAGCAATAACCCGTTCTATCCCATACTCTTTTGCAAAAACGGCAATTTCTGCATTCGTTTGATCATTACCTGTAGAAATAACAACAATATCTGTTTCAAACACATTCGCTTTTTTTAAATCAGCTACTTCATAGCTGGTAAGCTCTTGAATGGCAAATGAATTTGCTTGACGATCTTCACTCACTTTATCCTGCTTTGTATGATACAAACACGTTTTATAATCATTAGGGTTTAATTCAAGTGATAAAGGAAGTGTTAATTGATTGGCCCCAATAAAGGAAATAGACTTTACATGATGACTATCTTCCTGCTTAGGGAAAATCTTTTTAAAAGCAATTGGACCAATTACACACGTTATAACAGCTACAAGAATAAGTGCAGAAGACATTTGCGCTGAAATCATGTCCATTCTTTCGCCAATTTCAGCTGCCGCAATGACTAAGGAAAGCGTTGAGGTTAATAAAATTCCTGATCCTGCAACAGTTTTCCAATCATACCACTTACTTAAAATAACAACTGGAATAATTTTAGATAAAAATAAGCCAACTAATAAAAGCGGAATTAATATAATAACTTTCGGATCTGTAAACAATGACCAGATATCAAGCTCTACACCAACCATAACGAAAAAGATTGGAATTAAAAAGCCGTATCCGAACGAATCAAGTTTATGCACCATATCAGGATTTGGTGAAAGAAGCGAAACAAGCGCACCAGCTAAAAAGGCCCCTAATATATTCTCAGCTCCAACCGATTCAGAAAGCCCGACAAACACGATAATTAATGTAAACACTGCTCGTGTGCCAATTTGAACTGTTCCTTTTGACATCGTCTCAATAAATGATAAATTGCGCAGTTGTTTTGCAAGGAAATAAAATAATACCCCTGCTCCAAAAAGAACAAGTAAGAGCCATGTATTTGTTTGTTCACTTGAATAAAGCGAAACAAATACTGCTAATAAAATCATCGTTGCTAAGTCGGCAATAACCGCTATTAATAAAATCGTTTGTCCAATGCCCGTCTTCATTAAATGGGCTTCTTTCAAGGTCGGTACAACAACCCCTAATGAAATCGTTGAAATAATAAGTGTCATTAAAAAGGCATTGTCAATAAAGCCCATCCAAACGAATAATACCGATAAAAGGTAAGAAAGAACTAAAATAGCGACAAAAACAAGGGTAGAAACAAATAATCCGTTTGGCTCTTCCTTTCCATTGGGAAGCTTTTTACGTTTTTGATTTCTCGCAAATAATGAGAAATCAATTTCAAGTCCGCTTAAAAACATAAGAAAAATAAAACCAAATAAAGAAAGTGTTTCTAACCAAACATCTTGGTGAACAATATTAAAGCCGCTTTCACCGATAATAATTCCAGCGATAATTTCAGCGACAACAACTGGAATGACCTGCAGTCGAAAACGATGGAGCAGGATTGGAATTAAAAATGCGACTAATACAACAATAAGCAATGATGAGACGGATGCATGTGCTTCCATAAACTCCCTCCTTTTTAGCAAAAACTCGTTACAATAAATAGTTCATAAACGCGGTCGCCATTCCAAAATAAATTAAAATACTAATAATATCATTAATAGTTGTAATAAAAGGACCTGAAGCAACCGCTGGATCAATTTTAAATTTATGCATAACAAGCGGTACTAATGCGCCCGCTAATGTAGCGACAACCAAAGTACATAATAATGAAAAACCGACTAAAAGTCCAAGAAAAAAATTCCCCTTCCAAAAATAAACAATAAATGTAACTAGAATACCGCAAACCGAGCCTGAAATTAACCCTGTTCCTGCTTCTCTTATAATTAACTTTAATTTACTTTCCCCTTCAAAATCACCGGTGGCAATTCCTCTTACCACAACAGCCAGTGCCTGCGTGCCTGTATTCCCTGCCATTCCTGCGATTAATGGAATAAATACCGCTAAAATCGCTACCTTATTAAGCGTCTCCTCAAAACGTCCAATTAAGCTTGCCGTCATCATCCCTAAAAACAATAGGATAACGAGCCATGGCAACCGTTTGCGAGCGGCGGAAAATGGATTATTATCGACTGTATCAACATCTGAAATAGCAGCAAATTTCGAGTAATCTTCGGAGGCTTCTTCTTCAATAACGTCTACAATATCATCGACCGTAATAATACCGAGTAAATGATTTTGAAAGTCGACGACAGGGAGTGCAAGAAAGTCATAATCTTTCATTGTTTTTGCGACTGCTTCTTGATCTTCTCCAACTGAAACAGAAACCACACGATCACTCATTCGGTCTTTAATATATTCATCCTCTTTCGCAATGATTAAGTCTCGAAGCGAAATAACTCCTACAAGTTTTTTTTCTCCATCCACAACGAAAATATAGTAAATTGTTTCCGCATCAGGTGCTTCTTCTCTTAAAATTTGCATCGCTTCTTTAACTGTTTGATGTGTGCGAATCGACACAAATTCAGTTGTCATAATACTGCCGGCCGTTTTCTCTTCATAATGCAGTAAATCTTTGATTTCTCTTGCTGCATCATCATCCATAATTGTTAAATAGCTTGCTACTTGCTCTGCCTCTAATTCATTTAAAACGTCTACTGCATCATCAGCATACATAGAACCAAGCATTTCGGCTGCATAGCTTGGAACCATTTCAGAAATAAACAACTCTTGTTCTTCTACTTCTAAATTTTCAAAAATACCAGCCATTTCCTCAGGCGACAAATATGTATATAACTGCATTCTACCATTTTCATTTTGAGTGAGAAAAAACTTTGCTTGATCATAAGGATGAAGATCTAAAAACTTTTCGCGAAATAAATCAATATCCTCATTTTCAATCGCTTCAATAATTTGCATATAATATTCTTTTTCTTTTTGTTCTGTTTCAAAAGTCATCTAAATCCCCTCCCCCATATTCAATTTTTTATTTCTTTCTATTACGATTACTTTCTTATTTATTAGGGATTTTTAAGCGCACGATAACAATAACTTATCTTTTTTAAATGCGCAATAGATTAATATATAATTTTACTCCTTTTATAATGATAAAAGGGTGATATAATAATATATTGTTTTAAAATTCTATCTCATGAATCATTTGCAAACCGACTTTTTTTCGATAAACTATTAGAGGGCGGAACTTATATTGTACTTAAGTACCCACTATTAATTAAACTGTTTTGTAGGAAGGAACTCTGTTATGAATAAAGATAATAACTCCCCATGGCAACAAATTGATTATACATTATTATTTCTTATATTTCTTCTTCTTTGTATTAGTTCAATTGCAATTTATAGTGCGCAATTTTCACTGCCAGTTCATTTACGCGAAATAAATTTTGTTCTTAGACAAGTAATGTGGTATATGATTGGCGCGGTTGCTATATTAGCAACAATGATCCTTGACTTTGACCGCTTTAAACAGATTTCATGGTATTTATATGGGTTCGGAATTTTTCTGTTGCTTCTGCTTCGTTTTAGTCCGGAGTATATCGGAAGCTATGAATTGGCGCCAATTCGCAACGGTGCGAAAAGTTGGTTTGTTTTACCAGGTCTTGGTTCGATTCAGCCGTCTGAATTCATGAAAATTTTCTTAATTATTTCATTAAGTCATATTATTATTGTCCATAATGAAAAATATGCAGTACGTGAACTACGAGAAGACTTTATTTTACTTGGGAAAATATTGTTAACATCTCTTTTACCGATTGCGATTGTAATGGAACAACCTGACCTTGGAACGGCGATGGTTCTCTCAGCGATTGTCGCAAGTTTAATCCTTGTTAGCGGCATTCGCTGGCGAATATTATTTGGAGCAGCATCAACATTTTCACTTGCCATTTTTGTGCTCGTTCAAATTTATTTTCGTTTTCCGAAGTTTTTTGAAGATTATATTTTAGACAGCTACCAGCTTGCTCGTTTTTACGGTTGGCTTCAGCCTTATGAATACGCAGGAAGCTATGGCTATCATTTAATTACTTCTTTAAAAGCAATTGGCTCTGGACAGCTTCAAGGAAAAGGATTTAATAACGGGACTGTTTACTTTCCCGAAGCACATACAGACTTTATTTTTACGGTTATTGGGGAAGAATACGGCTTTATTGGAGCAAGTATCGTTGTCTCAGTCTTTTTTATGGTAATTTATCGCGTTATCCATATCTCAATTGAAAGCCATGATCCATTTGGTAGTTTTCTTTGTGCGGGCGTTATCGGCATGCTTACATTCCAAGTTTTTCAAAATATTGGCATGACCATTGGTCTTCTTCCAATTACAGGTATTCCACTGCCATTTGTAAGCTATGGAGGAAGCTCCCTTTTAACGTATATGATTGCAATAGGCTTAGTCCTAAACGTTGCCTCGCGTACAAGAAAATATATGTTTGACTAAAAATATAAACAACTTTAAACGGGGTTGGCTTCAACATGTCTACCTCGTTTTTATTATTTTTTAATTGGGTACGATATAGGAAGTATACATAAAAAAAGAAGGTGAAAATATGGTGCGCTATGACATTATTGGGGATATTCATGGTTGTTATGAGGAATTTGTTCAATTAACAAAGAAGTTAGCCTACAGCTGGGAAACCGGCTACCCTATCCATCCTGCTGGCAGAAAATTAATTTTTCTTGGTGATCTAACAGATCGCGGTCCACTTTCGATTAAAGTAATGGAAACAGCCTATACACTTGTTCAAAATAAGCTCGCTCTTTATACGCCTGGAAATCACTGTGATAAATTATACCGCTATTTTCTCGGCCGTAACGTGCAAATAAAACATGGACTAGAAACCACGGTTGCTGAATTTCAAGCACTGGACAGCGCAAGACAAGAAGTAGTGTCCGCTCAATTTAAAAAACTTTATGAAGACGCTCCTCTTTATATAACAGCTGATAATCAAAAACTTATTGTCGCCCATGCCGGAATAAAAAGAAGTTATATTGGAAGAACGGATAAAAAAGTTAAAACATTTGTACTGTATGGTGATATTACCGGCGAAACCCATCCAGATGGAAGACCTATACGAAGGGATTGGGCGAAAGTTGATGAAGGAGAATCGTGGATTGTATATGGCCATACTCCAGTTAAAGACCCGCGCTTTTTAAATCGTACAGTTAACATTGATACAGGATGTGTGTTTGGCGGTAAATTATCCGCTTTTCGCTATCCTGAAGCAGAAGTTGTCTCTGTTCCCTCTTCAATGCCATATGTCGAAGAAAAATTTCAAAACTTTGATTAAAGATCATTAAATAGGTGAAGGGGCTGTTCCCTTCACCTATTTAATGATTAATTGCTTCATGTCCTCAGGTAAGGACGCTTTAAAAGTTAATACTTTCTCTAAAAACGGATGATAAAAAGTAAGCGTATGACTATGCAGCGCCTGCCTATTAATAAAATCTCTTCTTCCTCCATATAGTGTATCTCCTAGTAATGGGTGTTGTAGAGAAGCCATATGGACACGAATTTGGTGAGTGCGTCCGGTTTCTAATGAAAGTGCTAGTAGTGCGTACTGTTTCCACTGCTCAAGAACCTGATAATGAGTAACCGCAGCTTGTCCATCTTCACGAACTTCACGTTCAATAATGCTGCCCTCTTTTCTGCCGATTGGACGATTAATTTTCTCTTTTCCTTTTTCCACGATGCCGTGGACAAACGCAAGATAAGTGCGCTTCATCGTTTTTTGTTTTTGCTGTTTTGATAAAAGATCGTGCACATAACGATGTTTAGCGATTAAAACAAGTCCTGATGTATCGCGGTCAAGCCGGTTTACAACATGAATGGTTGATGGAATGTGATGCTGTTCATAATAATAAAGAACAGCTTGGGCAAGCGATACATTCAGTTCTTGTCTTGATGGAATGGTTGTAATATTTGGCGGTTTATTAACTAATAAGAAATGATCATCTTCATACACAATCGTAAGCGGCAGATGGATAGGCTTCATTGTTTCACTTCTTTGTTCTTTTGGAAAATAAACTTCGATCTGATCGCCAACATTGACTTCATAACGCACCCGCTCTTCTTTTCCGTTAACAACGATTTTACCGCCTTTAAATTTAATATCGGTTAACAGTGTTCTTGAAATCTGCTTTTCATGACGTAAAAAATCACGAAGGAGTAACCCTTCGTGCGCTTTTTTTACAGTCCATTTTATAACAAAACAGTCCATTCTTTCTTTCCTTTCCTCTAAAACCTATAATGAACAAGCAGCAAGGTTAATCTTTTACAAACGACTCTTTTACTCGCTTCCAAAACGGAAATGGTCTAAAACGAGCAAAGCGAATTTTCTCCTCTGCTACACGACATTGAATTGACTTCACTTTTTTATGCAGTAAAAACAAATGATCAATCGTAATTCTAAAGTCTACATCATTAACAGGCTTCAGCATACACGTATGATGCTGAGGCAGTACAAGGGGTGAACCGACAGTACGAAAGACCCGATTATTAATAGAAGCCATTTCAGATAGCTGCAGCGATGGAAGAGAAGGATGAATAATGGCACCGCCTAATGCTTTATTATAAGCCGTACTTCCTGAAGGTGTTGAAATACATAAGCCGTCACCACGAAACGTTTCAAATAATTCCCCTTTAATTTCAACATTCATTACAAGAGAACCTTCATCACTTTTTACCGTACATTCATTTAAAGCTAAATAACGGTTTTCCTTTCCTCCATCTAAATAGCGAACAATCACCTCTAAAAGAGGATATTCAACAATTTGAAACGGTGTGCGCGCAATATGAATGACAAGTTTTTCAACTTCATCTGGCACCCAATCTGCGTAAAAACCTAAATGGCCTGTATGTATACCAACAAATGCTGTTTCCTCTAAACGATCTGAATATTGATGAAAGGCATATAAAAGAGTGCCATCCCCTCCGACAGAAATGACGATGTCTGGTTCGTGATCATCGTACTCTAGTTCAAAATCTGTTAAGTACGTTTTAATTCGCTGCTGCAGTTTATTTGAAACTTCATCACCTTTTGACATGACTGCAAATTTCATAGTATCAACACCTTGCTTTTTAAAATTATGTCTGTATGAAAAAAATCATTTTTACGTGTCTGACTCAGACTGTTCCTTTTCTTCCTTCTTTCTCATAAATTCACGCTGTGCTTCTTGAATTTCATCACGGATTTGTGACATTTCCTCGTCTAATCGATAAGCTGCTTCTGCTGCTCGCTGCAGACGATCGGCTATTTCTTCCGGCATAGCACCTTTATACTTATAATTTAATGAGTGCTCAATTGTCGCCCAAAAATTCATCGCAAGCGTTCGAATTTGTATTTCAACAAGAATTTTCTCTTCTCCATTTATTGTTTGAACAGGATAAAGCAGCACAACATGATAAGAGCGATAGCCGCTCGGCTTTTGCTTTGAAACATAATCGCGTTCTTCTACTATTTCCATATCATTACGCTTTCTAAGAAGAGCAATAACTCGATTAATATCTTCAACGAATTGACACATCACCCGCAGTCCTGCAATGTCCTGCATTTCCTGAAGCCGATCGATTGCAATATTTTTTCTTACAGATTTCTCTAGTATGCTCGGTATTGGCTTCACACGTCCTGTAACAAACTCAATTGGTGAGTGATCTGAAGTTTTTTCATATTGTTTACGTATTCCTTTTAATTTAACCTTCAGTTCGTCTACCGCTTGCTTATATGGAGCTAAAAATAAATCCCAATCCATTTCACACCACCGCCAACAACATTATTCATTTAGGAAATTCTTTTCAACTTCCTTCATCATTTCCTCACCATAATTTGTATTTCCTTCAATATTATGAACTAAATATTGAAGTTCTTGTTTGATTGCACTAAGTTTTATGACCTCATTATTTTCTGCCTGTAATACGGCTTCAAGGTCTTTATCAAGCATTTCCTTTAAAGAAGACCATGTTTGTTCCGGGAAATCAATGTATACAAATCCTGCTTCACTATCTAGTATGTATATAAATGATAGGTTATCTGAATCAACAAGCATTCGCTCACTGTCACGAAGGCCGTTAAAATTTTTAAATACCTCTGTCATATTAAAATATAGGATGTTGTCATTAATTGCTGCTTCACTTGCTTTAAATCGTTGTGTCACCATTATTTCCTCCCTAATGTTTCTATGTAATAACCATACTCATCCACCTTTAGTTTATCACAACTCGGCAGATTTTTTTAGAATTAGAAAAAGATCAATGAATATGAAATAATATTATTTGATTTTTACATTGTTTTCATTTAATTTTATTATTTATGAAGGAGTGTTTTTTAAATGAGTCAAGAAGTTGAAATTGAATTTAAAAATTTATTAACGAAAACAGAATTTAATACATTAAAAAAAGCATTTTCACTTACTAATCAGTCATTTTTTTCTCAGATAAATTATTACTTTGATACTAAAAGTTTTTCACTAGCGGGACAAAAATCCGCATTAAGGGTCCGAAAAAAAAATAACAACTATGAATTGACATTAAAACAGCCTCATCCTGATGGGCTTCTTGAAACAAATCAACAAATTTCAAAAGAACAATTTCAAACATTAAAAGATGGAGTTTTTCCAGATGGAGAAGTAAAAAGCATCCTTTTGTTACTGAATATTTCTCCAAATACACTTATATTTTTAGGAGATTTAACAACAAATCGGGCTGAAACACGCTATAAAGAAGGACTTCTTGTGCTTGATCACAGTTTTTATTTAGGAAAAGAAGATTATGAACTAGAATATGAAGTAAAAAATGCAGCAGTTGGAAAAGATGATTTTAATAGGCTGCTTCACATCCATCATATACCAATGCGCAAAACAAACAATAAAATCAAACGTTTTTTTGATGAAAAAAAGCGCCAAAAAACCTTTCATAGCAATGAATAGAAACTTTACAAATCACATTGTTTGCCCGAGTTTATCAACACTTGCTAAAATAAAGTTAACTTCCTTTTTAAAACTTACTTATTCTTAATACAATCATTTCTTTTTTAAAAAAAATAATTGCGATTGTCTAAAAAAGGAGATTCGAAATGACCGATAAAGATCAAACCCCTTATATGGCCATCGGCGGCCACGAGGCATTAAAAAAGCTTGTTAACGTGTTTTATGATAAAGTTAGTAAACACCCAGACTTAGCACCAATCTTTCCAGATGACTTAACAGAAACAGCTCGAAAACAAACTCAATTTTTAACACAGTTTTTAGGAGGCCCGCCGATTTATTCTGAAGAACATGGACATCCTATGTTAAGAGCAAGACATATGCCGTTTGTGATTACACCAGAACGTGCTTCTGCTTGGCTTACCTGTATGAACGAAGCATTGACTGAAGTCGGTATCCCGAGTCCTTGGCGTGAACAAATTTTTTCAAGACTTACGTTTACAGCCCATCATATGGTGAATCACGCTAATGAACTTGATTAGAAAGGAGAAATAATCGTGATATTTTTTGAAGCTGGGTCTAATCCAAATAGTCGATTAGAAAACAGAGAACTGCCCGAACCGTCAAACATCTCCCAGCACTGTTCTTCCAAAAAACCTATTGAAATTTATACGTTTATCGATCCTCTTTGTCCGGAATGCTGGGCATTGGAACCGATTGTAAAAAAGCTCCAAGCCGAATATGGGCATTATATTAAATTTATTTATTTAATTGGTAGTAAGCTCGATCATCTTAATACATTTAAAAAGAAGAATTTAGGCATTCACCGCTGTGAAGATGTTGCAATAAAATGGGAAAAAACCGCAAACCGTACGGGAATGTCATGCAACGGTGATTTATGGCATGAAGATCCAATTTCTACCCCTTATATTGCATCCATTGCGATTAAGGCTGCGGAGCTTCAAGGAAAAAAAGCCGGCGTACGATTTTTAAGAAAAATGCGTGAATTTTTATTTTTAGCAAAACAAAACATTACGAGAGAGCCGGTTATTATGGAATGCGCCAAAGAAGCTGGATTAGATTTAAAAGAATTTCAAAAAGATTTGCATTCTGAAGGAGCACTAAGAGCGTTTCAATGCGATTTAAAAATTTCTTGTGAAATGGAAGTTGAAGAGCTCCCAACACTTGTTTTCTTCAATGAAAGAGTTGAAGATGAGGGCCTTAAAGTAACCGGAAATTATGCATACAATGTATATGTTTCAATCTTAACAGAAATGTTAGGTGAAGCACCTAAAACAGAAGAACCTCCTCCCATTGAAGAGTTTTTAAAAAATTATAAGTTTGTTGCAACAAAGGAAATATCCGTTGTTTACGACGTAACATGTACAGAAGTGGAAAGAGAAATGAAAAAGCTTGTCTTAAAACAAAAAGTAGAGCGCGTTCCCGTCAAATATGGAACATTTTGGCGTTATATTGAATAAAACATGATAAAAAACTAGGCCGTAATAAGCCTAGCTTTTTTATTTATAAAGGGGATTGGAGAGTTTCCACTAAAGGGGTTTATGGGAAAATCTTCATAACAGCTTTCTTTAAACTACTCAACACCCTTTATCATCTCTTCACAATTTTGTCAATTTTTTTATGGTCACATGCTGTTAACAGGCATCTTGGGTTAACTATATTACTTATAATAAACCTTCATAAATGTTATATTCCTTCATATACTAAAAATACGAATTACATTAAAATTGCGGGGAATTTCATGAAAAAAAGCTGGATTATTGTAGGTCTCGTGTTGATTATGATTACCTTTTGTTTATTTATATTAAGCTTATTACAGCTATTTCCTCGTCTTCTCGGTGGCCTTTTATTATTAAGTGCTGTGGTCTTTACCCTTCATGCTATTAACAACCAAAACCGGTTTAAAGGATTGTCATAATAAAAAACAGGCAGGTATCATACCTGCCTGTTTTTTATTATGACAATAATTTTTCCATCTCTACTAATGTTTCTTCAAATACTTTTAATGCATCTTTAATTGGTGCTGAAGAAGTCATATCAACTCCTGCTTTCTTTAATACTTCAATTGGATAATCAGAGCTTCCAGCCTTTAAAAATTCCATATAGCGTTCTACTGCAGGCTGACCTTCTTCAAGAATTTGTTTTGATAAAGAAGCTGCCGCACTATAACCTGTCGCATATTGATACACATAAAAGTTGTAATAAAAGTGAGGAATGCGCGACCACTCTACACCAATTTCCTTATCAATCACAATGTCATCACCAAAGTATTTTTGATTAAGTTCATAATAAAGATTTGTTAACAATTCAGGTGTTAATGCTTCTCCTGCTGCAGCCTTTTCATGAATGAGCTGCTCAAACTCCGCAAACTGTGTTTGACGAAACACGGTTGCTCTAAAGCCATCTAAAAAATTATTTAATAAATAAAGCTTTTTCTTTTTATCCTCTGTTACTTGTAATAAATAATTGTTTAATAATGCTTCATTACAAGTTGAAGCTACTTCAGCAACAAAAATTGAATAATTAGCATAAGGATATGGCTGTGTTTCTCTTGTATAATAACTATGCATAGAGTGCCCTAGTTCATGTGAAAGGGTAAATAAATTATTCACATTATCCTGCCAATTCATTAAAATATAAGGCATTGTCCCATATGTGCCGGAAGAATAAGCACCACTTCGTTTTCCTACATTTTCATACACATCAATCCAACGTTTTTCAAAACCATCTTTCACAATATTTACATACTCTTCTCCTAACGGTTTTAACGCTTTTAAGATTGTTTCCTGTGCTTCTTTATAAGCAAACTCCATCTTTACATCTTTTACAATCGGTGTGTAAAGATCATACATATGAAGCTCATCAAGTTTCAGTACTTTTTTACGAAGCTTCACATATCGATGAAGCAAATGCAGGTGGTCATTAATCGTTTCGACTAAGTTGTCATACACTTTTTCGGGAATGTTGTTGTTATCAAGCGCCGCCTGACGTGCAGAATCATATTTTCGAACGCGCGCATTAAAATTATGATTTTTAACCGAACCCGATAAGGTGCTTGCAAAAGTATTTTTAAATTTATCATATGTGGAATACACTGCTTCAAATGCAGACTTTCTCACATCGCGGTTATCACTTTCTAAAAACCGAATATAACGTCCATGTGTTACTTCTGCTTCTTCTCCATGTTCATCTTTAATAGAAGGAAACTTTAAATCAGCATTATTTAACATTCCGTATGTTGTGCTTGGAGAACTTGTTACTTCACTTACCCCTGCAAGCAATGCTTCTTCTTCTTTTGATAGAATATGGGCGCGCTGTCGATTTATTTCATCTAAAGCATGTTTATAAAGTGCTAACGGCTCATATGAAGTAACAAATGATTCAAGCGTTTTTTCTGGAATTGATAACAGTTCCGGTACGATAAACGCACATTCACTGCTGTATTGTGTCGCAAGGTTTGCTGCACGATCATTATAACCTTGATAGTGGGAATTAGTTGTATCTTGGTCATAGCGCATATGTGCATATGTATATAGCTTTCCTAAGCGCATGGAAACATTATTTTGTGTTTGTAGCATCTCATATAGTGTTTCAGCTGATTCACCTAACTTACCTTGAAAGGCTGAAATAGATGGAATCATTTTTTTTACTTCGTTAAATTCTTTTTCCCAGTCACTATCTGATGGAAAAATATCTTCTAGATTCCATGTTTGGTCAACTGGAACCTCATTTCGTTTCGGTAAAGCATTTTGTTTATTTTCTTTCGTCATGCGAACACCTCCATTAATTTATGAAATATTTTCCTAACATTATTTTAACGTACTATCCTTATAATTTCATCTTTCATACTTCTTTACCCATCATTCTTTATAATGAAAGCTTTATTGCCTCAATGACTTGTTGGTCTTGAAGGGTAGCTTCCTCTATCGATGACGGAATTGGTACCTCGCGAATTTTTTGAAAGAAATGATTTTTTTTAATAATTAATCCATATTGAATTAAAAAATGTAAATATTCTTGAAACTGCAGAAGTGAAATGTTGATTTATGATGAGGGGAAGATTTCTAATTATAAATAATTCCTTATGAATCATCTTATTAAAACAATAGCGAAGATTGGAAAGGGAAAAAGTAGAACCTAAAGGTAATGGGTGTAAGAAATGAAGGAGAATCCAGGTTTGCCAAAGGAAACATGGCGTTTTCAAACAAAATAAATGGCGACCCGGAAGACCAGCTAATGAAGGGAAATAAGAAAGTGGAATGCCGACAGATTGGCATATTTTTCTTATATACTGATAAATAGGGGTAGAAGTTCGCAATGCAGAAAATCGCCAATGCTTTTTTTGTTCGAGCCACTGAGGAATATTAAGCGAAAAAGGAGCAATACCCTTTCCATAAAGAATCGTCTGGATCTTCATTGAATGAAGAGGGATATACTGAATTTTTGCACATACATTAGAAGGTGAAATAGGAATAAGAGATGATAAAATGGCGAAGCATTTTGTTTCTGGACAAAAATATAAAAGAATAGGAGAAGAAGATTGATGAGGCATTCGAAGGGACAACCAATCCATTTCGTGCACTTTAAAAATTGTATGCGTGACACGCCTGAGCCGATTTCCTCCCAAAATCCATAAAGGATTTAATTGCAAATTTTGAAAAGCAATCGTTCTTTTTTGAAAGAGAGTTAAATTCATTGCTGCACATTGAAATTCGAGAGGATAATAGTGATGGGTATGAATTAGGAGGTCAGGACGCTGCTTAATTGAGCGGATAAAAGGTTCAAGCGCTGTTTTTATCCCTTGGTTTTTGAGCCAATGATACAATAACGTTTTTCCTTGAATATGATAAAGAGATTCTCCTTCGCTTTCGACCTGGCAATTTGCGTTGGCGAGATGTGCAAAATGCCACTTTTTACTGTTACCAAGCTTTAACTGAACGACCAATTTGCAACCTGGGCAATAAAAGGTCGTTTCTTTTCGCAACCGCTCAAGCGCCTTCTTATCCCATGACTCGAGGAGCGAAATTCTTTCTCCATTCTCCCTATAAGCGACTAACATTTATTCACCTTCTTTTTATTAGATTTCTAAGTTTATTTTAACGAGCGCTCAACCAAATCACAAGCACTTCTTCAGCTAAAAAAGCAGCTTAATAGCTGCTTTTATAAAATTGGTGATAATAATCGTGATAATGATTCCACAATGCGCTGAAATAACGATCTTTGTTTAAAGTCATTAATATGAATTTCTTTTGAAACAGTTAAATCATTTTCATAGTCCTGCACAAGGGTTCTTGTACTCACTGTTCGATATAAAAAAGCATTAACTTCAAAGTTTAAATGAAAGCTTCGCATATCCATATTTGAGGTTCCAATTGATGCAAGCTCTTCATCAACAATCATAATTTTACTGTGCATAAATCCTTTTTGATACGCATAAATCTTTACTCCGGCTTCAAGAAGCTCTGGGAAATAAGAACGAGATGCATAAAAAACAATTCGTTTATCTGGACGCGCTGGAACTAACAAACGAACATCAATTCCGCTTAAAGAAGCTACCTTTAAAGCAGTTAAAATATCATCATCAGGAATAAAATATGGCGAAGCAATCCAGATTGATTTTTTCGCTGAGACAATCATGGAAAAAAATAAATGTTTAATAATTTCCCACTCATGATCAGGCCCTGAAGCAATCATTTGAACACCACCGAGTGAATCTGATTGATCATCATTAGCAATTTTTTTAGGAGATAAATATTCCGCCGTTAACAGCTTTTCATCCGTCATATAAAACCAATCGAGCAAAAAAATTAACTGCAATGTTCGAACAGCCTCACCTTCAACTAAAAGGTGCGTATCTCTCCAAAATCCAAAATACTTATTTTTCCCTAAATATTCATCCCCAATATTTAAGCCGCCGACAAACCCATACACTCCGTCTACCACTACAATTTTCCTGTGATTTCTAAAATTAATTTTGTTATTCAACAGCGGAATTCTTACTGGTAAAAAAGGTACCGTCTTTACACCGGCTTCTCGGAGCTCTTTTATATAATGTTTTGATAACTTCAAACTCCCTACCGCATCATAAAGAAATCGCACTTCTACTCCTTCTTTTGCTTTTTCCATAAGAATGGTTTTAATGTGGTTTCCTAACTCATCATCACGAACAATATAATATTCTAAATGAATATGGTGCTTTGCTTTCTTTAATTGTTCAATTATTTTATTAAAAGTCTCTTTTCCATTTGTTAAAACTTCTGTATTTGTATCAAAAGAGATTGGGCTTTTTCCAAGATGATGAGCTAATCGAAACAGAAGCTGCTGATGATCGCCCATATTTCCCATTTTTTCTTCATCAACTAACCGATTTCCTTCAAACTCCATAAATGCCTGTTCATCTTGTACAGCTTTTTCCCGAAACATTCTTCTTCTTCTGTAACTTTGCCCAAATAATATGTAAATAATAAAGCCAACAACAGGAAAAACCACTAAAACAATTAACCATGTAATCGTTTTAGAAGGATGACGATTTTCTAAAAAAATTAAAAAGGCAATAAAAAAGGCTGTCACAGAAAACAGAATACTTAATCCGCCTAACAACCAATTTTCCCAATACGGCTTTATGATGAACATGATTGCTGTAATTACTCCTAGTACTGCGATTACTTGTATTCTATTCTTCATTCTACATGCTCCTCATTTGCATTATATATCGCAACTTCATTTATGAACACCGTGAATGGATGTCCAATCTTTATGGTGAACTTATATGTATTATCCCTTTTTTTAATGCAGTTCAAACTAGATCGAAACTTCCCTGCTGTAATCTTTCGGAAAGATCTCATAAAAGAACCGACCTTCACAATGGAAAATCGGTTCATTTTTTAAAAATTCAATTACAATGAAAAATGCTTTTTTACTTGCTCTAATGCAGCCTCTTTCATAATCACTTTTCCATATTCTTCTAACATATAGATTGTTAAGTTTGATTCAAATCCATATTCAAGAAGCTGACTTAATTGATCATCTTGATATTTCTCAGAGCTGTCCTCTTCAAATGTAACATAAAGATAATAAGAGTCTTTATATACATATAAAGAGTTCACAACCTCTTCGCCATTAAAATGATGACTTAAGGAAATTACATCTTCAAAATCCTTAAAACCAATAAGAAATGATAAATAATCTTCATTCTCAAAATCAAATTCTTCTTCCTCGTTTTTCTTTTTAAACTGTTGATCTAATAATTTTTCAATATTATCATCAACAGGAAGATCTACCTGTTTGTCCTCTCCAATCGGAAGCTCAAGTTTTGATCCATCATTTGAAAGCTGTGCTTTTGTTACAATGATTTCTAACCCTTTATCAAGTGCTTGTACTTGTATCCAAAGCGGTCCTTCTAGAGGGAACTCTTCTTGATGATGAGCCTCATCCATCATTTCCCAGAATAATTCTTCACCGCGCTCACGGTTATACCATATTTCTTCTTTATCAAAACCACGATCTTCAATATCTCTATAGGTGATAAAAAATTTAACTGTATGTTCGTTTACTCTCTCTATATCCATAAACAATTCGCTCCCTTCTTTCTATTTAAACTCGGAAGGGGCCATTCTCTCCGAGCATTTCTCCTAACCTTGTTTCTTATACTTATTAACAAGGCGCTTTCTCTATGCGTTGAACCAGCTATATTTACATATTTCCCTTATTTTTTATTGAGAAACATGCTTTATAGTGTAATTCTATTCTATGATAAAACCTACTATAATGGAAATAAAAAAGGCTTCTATCATAAAATTTCTACATATATTTATTATATCCTTGTAAAATTCGCTAAAATTATCTTTATATCTCTTTTCTACTTTAAATAACAAATGCCGGCATGAATAAAAAATGCATGCGTAAGATTAAACATATAAAGTAGTTTTAGAGAGGAGTTAAAATAAGTGATTTTTGATGCAGACTTTCTCATTTCTCTTCTTACCATTATTGCAATTGATATTGTTTTAGGTGGTGATAATGCCATAGTGATAGCACTTGCAAGTCGAAATTTACCTGAAAAGCAGCGAAATAAAGCAATTGTGCTTGGAACTGGACTAGCTGTTGTCGTCCGCGTCTTCTTAACAGCTGTTACAGTATACCTTTTACAAATTCCTTACCTTTTATTTATAGGAGGTATCTTGCTTTTTTTTATCGCCTATAACCTTTTAGTTGAAGACGATAAGGGAGAAAATATAAAAGGGGAAACCACGCTATTTAGCGCTGTAAAAACAATTGTTTTCGCAGACATTGCAATGGGTTTAGACAATGTGTTAGCAATCGCCGGAGCTTCACACGGAAATCTACTTCTTGTGCTTATCGGATTGCTTGTGTCCATTCCCATCATTATTTGGGGAAGCAAAATGATTTTACTACTAATGGAACAATTTTCTTTTCTTATATACATAGGAGCGGGAATTTTAGCGTACACAGCGTCAAGCATGATTGTGGAGGAAGAGCAGTTCCTTAGAATATTTGAATATGACCCCCTTCTCAAATATGGTGTACAGGCAGCAATCATTAGCGCTGTACTTCTTGCCGGGTGGATGACAAAACGCCTTAAATCAAACCGTGTGCACTTATAAAAACAAAAGCCTCTGCAGCATCAGCCGCAGAAGCTTTTTTAATTTACAAGTCGTTGTGCTTCTCTTAATTGGAACGTGCGTACTCTTCTTGGTAAAAAACGGCGAATTTCATCTTCATTGTATCCAACTTGGAGGCGTTTTTCATCAATAATAATTGGACGACGAAGTAAACCTGGATGTTTAGAAATTACTTCAAACAAATCATGAAGCGGCATAGAATCTAAATCAAGATTTAATGCTTGAAATGTTTTTGAACGTGTAGAAATAATTTCATCTGTGCCATCTTCAGTCATTCGTAAAATCTCTTTGACTTCCTCTAATGATAATGGTTCCGAGAATATATTTCGTTCCACATAAGGAATATCATGTTCATTCAACCAAGCTTTTGCTTTTCGACAAGAAGTACAACTTGGAGATGTATATAAAGTTACCATAAATGGTACACTCCTTTCAAAATTAAAACAACTTTAGTTTCTTACTAAAAGTTATTAATTTATATGTATTATACTATAAAACTGACAAGATTGATAGGACTTTCATGAAATCGCCACTATTGCTCTATCTACTAAATACCCCATATTTTAAAAGATAACCCTATTTTAAAAAAAAATAAAAAAATACAGGAAAACAACATGCTTTCCTGTTATAATTTGTAAATCATTATGCTGATGATTTAGATGAAGATGCTGGTTCTTTTGGAGATGGCGCGCTCCATTTTTTTAATTTTTTCTTAAGCAAATCTTTTAACACCTCACGCTTTTTCTTACGTTTTTTGTCTTTTTGCTTCATAAAGCATACCCTCCTTTCAATAAAACACAGCATCTTATCTATTTCAATATTTTATAAATCTTTGTTTGCTTTATTATACACATTTACTCTTCAATTGGTTCTTTCATAACAAGCACGTCTTCTACATCTTGATATGACGCTCCATATAATTCAATATCTTTATACGTATGAATATTTTCGTACGTATGTTTCATTTTATTAAAAATACTTTCTTCCGGTTCATTGCTTGGAGACCAGAATAGAATTTCCATTTCATTAATTTGATTTGTAGCTAATGATTTTCTTCTATACCCAATTGATTCAGCATTCTCAAAGCCTTCTCGCTTATAAAAGCGCTGCCTTTTTTGTGTATCTGCTTCATCTTCATCCACAGGCTCTACTTCCAAAATAATTGGTTTCCCTTTTTTCTTTAAGTTATCAAGCAATTGATGACCGATACCCTGACCTCTAGCACTTTTCGAAACAAATAAATAATCAATAAAGAGAAAATCTTCAAACTCTGCAAACATCATCACATGATGCGGTCCTTCGCTTTTATGATAGATATCTCCTTTTTCCTGAAGCAAAAGCTCCATATGCTCTTTCGATTTCATTTCTTCCACTGGAAAGTACTGATTCAGCTTTTCGTACCAATTCATTGATCTACCTCTCTTTTTCTTATATTATAACATAAATTTTATGTCTTTTAAGAATAGTCTGATTTATCACACATATTTCATCTCTTTTATTAGTATTCCCGCTTTTCTTTTCTTGAAACATTCGTTAAAATAAAGGGTGAAATTGCTTCAATAAGGAAAGGATGGTAATATGGGTGCTTTTTTTGGAGATTTAACATTATTAGCCATTTTCATTATTGGTTCAACAGCATTTCTTGGTATGATTTCCTTTGGAATTGGTAGGATATTCAAAGGAAAAAAAGGTGACGAAAGCTTCTTAAAGTCAACTGATTTACAAGGCGGATGGATAAGTGTTGACCGCAGGAGATCATAAATACTACTGTCTTATACTTTTTGAAATTTAAAAGAAACCTTCAACAAAATAGTATGTTGAAGGTTTCCATTTGTTAAAAGACGTTTAGCTGTTTAATAATGCTTTGACTTTATTTACTACATTCTCAACCGTGAATCCATACTCTGTGATAATTTTTTCACCAGGAGCTGAAGCGCCAAAGCGATCAATTGCTAAAACATCACCGCGATCTCCCGTGTATTTATGCCAGCCTAATGAAACGCCCATTTCAATCCCAAGACGAACGTTCACTTCTTTTGGCAGTACACTTTCCTTATATTCTTTTGATTGTGCTTCAAAGCGGTCCCATGACGGCATACTAACTACATTTACAGAAATCCCTTCTTTTTCTAATTGTTCTTTTGCTTTTACAGCTAAACTGACTTCAGAACCGCTCGCCAGTAATAAAGCTGCTGGTGTTTCTGTTGTTTTATCTACAATGTAAGCTCCTTTTTCTACTCCTTCAAAATTAGTCCCTTCTAATGTTGGAAGATCTTGACGAGTAAGAACAAGTGCTGTTGGTGTGTTTTTGCTTTCTACCGCTAAACGCCATGCTGCAGCCGTTTCTTTTGCATCTGCAGGGCGAATAATAGATAGTCCCGGCATTGCTCTTAGCGCCGCCAATTGTTCGACAGGCTCATGTGTAGGGCCATCTTCTCCCACTGCAATGCTGTCATGTGTAAAAACATAAACAACTGGAAGCTTCATTAGCGCAGCTAAACGGATAGCAGGACGCAAATAATCTGAGAACACAAAAAATGTTGCTCCAAAGACTTTTACGCCTCTATGAAGGGCCATTCCATTCACAGCAGCTCCCATCGCAAATTCCCGTACTCCAAACCAAATATTCCGCCCTTCATATCCATCAAGCGCATAATTCTTTTCAGATGAAATAAGCGTTTTATTAGATCCTGCCAAATCAGCGGAACCACCAATGAAAAACGGTACCTTTTCAGCAATTGCGTTTAATACTTTTCCTGAAGACGCTCTGGTTGCAAGGCTTCCGCCTACTTCAAAATTCGGCAGTGCTTCCTGCCAATCTGGAGGAAGTTCCCCTTTAATCGCATTTTCAAACTGCTCAGCAAGGTCTGGATACTTCTGTTTATACGCTTCAAACTGCTTGTTCCAATCTTCTTCTTTTTGCTGGGCTATCTCTCCGAAGCGCTCAAAATTCTCAACTACTTCGTCTGGAACATGAAAATCTTGTTCAAATGTCCATTGATAAGCTTCTTTTGTAAGTTTTACTTCATCAGTTCCAAGCGGTGCACCGTGTGATGCAGACTTTCCTGACTTATTTGGAGAACCGTATCCAATTCTCGTTTTTACCTCAAGTAATGTTGGGCGGCTTGTATCGTTTTTTGCTTCTTCCAACGCTTTGGAGATTTCATTAATATCATTGCCATCTTCAACACGAATGACCTGCCATCCGTATGCTTTAAACCGATCTTCTACACTTTCAGAAAAAGATAAATTCAAATCACCGTCCAATGAAATATCATTTGAATCATATAGAACAATTAAACGACCTAACTTCAAATGTCCTGCTAAAGATGCCGCTTCGGCAGAAACACCTTCCATTAAATCTCCATCCCCACAAATAGAATAAGTAAAATGATCAACAATATTAAACTGATCACGGTTATAAACTGCAGCTAAATGACGTTCTGCCATTGCCATTCCTACGGCCATTGCAATTCCTTGCCCTAAAGGACCTGTAGTCGCTTCCACCCCAGGTGTATGACCATATTCAGGATGACCGGGTGTTTTGCTGTCCCACTGTCGAAAATTTTTTAAGTCCTCCATCGAAACATCGTAACCGAATACATGCAAAAGGCTGTAAAGAAGCATAGATCCATGACCTGCTGATAATACAAAACGATCGCGATTCACCCAATCAGGATTTTTAGGATTATGATTCATAAATTTAGCCCATAATGTATATGCCATGGGTGCTGCTCCCATCGGCATACCAGGATGACCAGAATTTGCTCTTTCAATTGCATCAATTGACAGTGTACGAATCGTATTAATAGATAATTGTTCAATCGAAGTTGACATCTTACTTACCCCTTCCTTTTCACAGTATAGTGGTTTAAGCTTCACTTTTCATAATAAACGCTATACAAGGATTAAACAAATCGGAAACCATAGGACGGTTGTATTGTGTCCATTTCTGCTTTTACCCATACTTTTAATAGTAAAAACACAGCGAGTATTCATAAACTCTTTGTTCTATTATGCAAAAAACCTTACACATTGCTGATTAGGCATTTGTGTAAGGCTTCATTGTCAAAAAAAACTGGAATAGGAATCAAAACAATTAGTGAAGATTATTTTGATTTCTTTTACTCACTTTCAGCTTTTTTGGTGTCACATCATTTCCTTCAGGATCCACTACTTTAATACCATGAAGATGCTTTTTAAACCCTTTTCGAAACGTTTGCAAATATTCTTCTCTAAGCTTTTGCTGCTCGATTCTTTCTTCAGGATTTAATCCTTCGCTTTTTGATTTATGTGCTAGCTCATTAATTCGCTGTAATTTTTTTGAAGATAACATTTGGAAAACTCCTTGTCTAAAACATTCTTTTCACTATCGTAATCAAAATTCATCATTTGAGCAAGCTTCATGCTCACTTTGATTTTCCATATGCTCTAAATAGCGTCTATGAACAGTTGCTTTACTAACATTATAACCAAACCCTTTTAATGTGGCCGCAATTTCTTTAAACGTTAAATTCAGCTTCCTTAAACGAATAATCTCTTCGATCGGAACTTCTTTTCTCTCTCTCCCGCTGTTTTCTGATCGCTTTAAATGCCGGTGCGGTTTATAGCCATTTTCTACGGCTTTTTTCATTCCGCGTTGAATTTTCATATTATGAATTTTCCTTTGAAATTCTTCCACAAGACTAACAATCTCCATCACCATCGAATCCGCTTCTGAAATCTGGAGCTCTCCCTGATGACTAATCGTATAAATTTTTATGCTGCACTTGGCAAAATAATGAAGCAAAGCTAATTTGGCATTTCCTCTCCCAAGCCTTGTTTCATCTTGGATCAGTAAAATATCAAAAAGCTGATGTTTGGCGTCATCCAATATTTCAATCATTCCATCACGTTCTATATCATAACCGCTCACCTGCTCTTCAATAATTTTGACGATTTCAAGATTTTCTTTTTCAGCGAGCTGTATTAACTCTTCTCTTTGTCTTTTTAACGAAGAAACTTGAGCCTCTTTTTCTGTACTAACTCGACAATAAACGACTGCTCTCATAACCATTCCCCTTTACTTCTTTTCAATTGGCAAAACAATGGTTTCTCCAGGCGTAAGGTTTTGATGATGAATGCCATTTACTTCTTCCACCCAACTAATAAACTGCTGATATGTATAGGAATGATCCTCTTTATATTGATCGGCTAACTGCCAAAGTGTGTCTCCATATTGTAAGGTTACTTCTTTATACTCACTTTTATTAACAGGTTCTAATGCTGAGACAATTGAAGTCATTGTAAAAATTACTGCAATAATGAATACTAAAATAAAAGACCATTCGATACTAGTAAATTTTCTAAGATTTGTCAACATGAATACAACCCCCATTTGCGAATGTTCGTTCTTATATTTAGTTTTATTATATCTGGAACTAATGTTCTTATCAAGTGTTTTTTTCGAACTTATGTTTGTCTATTATCTATGATCATGCTATAATTAAAATAAGAAAATAAAAGGAATCGAGGTGTCTTAATTGACAAAACTATCAAAGAGGCAGGAAGATATACTAGATTTTATTAAGTCAGAAGTTCAGAAAAAAGGGTATCCACCTTCAGTACGAGAAATAGGGGAAGCTGTTGGCCTTGCTTCAAGTTCTACCGTACACGGTCATCTCTCCAGGTTAGAAAAAAAGGGGTTAATTAGACGAGACCCTACTAAGCCAAGAGCCATTGAAATATTAAGTGAAGAATCCACCTCTTACATTCCAAAAGCTGAAGTAGTTAATATTCCAGTTATCGGAAAAGTTACAGCAGGTCAGCCAATTTCAGCAATTGAAAATATTGAAGAATACTTTCCGCTCCCGCAACAATTTGTGTCAGATGATAACGTCTTTATTTTAGTTGTAGAAGGAGAAAGTATGATTGAAGCAGGTATTTATGAGGGTGATATGGTGATTGTCCGTCAACAACCAACAGCCAATAACGGCGATATTATTGTAGCAATGACAGAAGATGATGAAGCAACTGTTAAACGCTTCTTTAAAGAAAGTGATTATATTAGACTTCAGCCTGAAAACAGCACAATGGAACCTATTATCGTTCAAAACTGCTCTATCCTCGGAAAAGTGATTGGTGTCTTTCGTTCCATTCATTAATTAAACTAAAAAAATTATAAATAGAAAGGACGGCAGGAAATCCCGCCGTCCTTTCTTCTTTAGTATTAATATACTGTTAGGTACTGTTCGCGCTCCCAAGGATGTACTTGTGTACGGAACATATCCCATTCAATTTCTTTTGCTTCAATGAAGTGTTCAGCAGCATGTTCACCTAATGCTTTTATTAACACTTCATTTGTTTTTAATTTTTCTAACGCATCACTTAATGTTGCTGGTAAATCGTTAATACCTGCTTTTACGCGCTCTTCTTTATCCATTACATAAATATTGCGGTCTGTTGCAGGTGGCGGCGTTAATTTGTTTTTAATTCCATCTAATCCTGCTGCAAGAAGTGCTGCCATTGCTAAATAAGGATTAGCTGCTGGGTCTGGGCTACGAACTTCAATACGAGTACTAATTCCTCGTGAAGCCGGAACACGAACAAGCGGACTGCGATTTCTTAAAGACCATGCAACATAACAAGGTGCTTCATAGCCTGGAACTAAACGCTTATATGAGTTTACTGTTGGATTCGTAAGAGCTGTAAATGACTCAGCATGCTTTAATATCCCAGCAACGAATTGACGCGCTGTTGTACTTAACTGCAGCTCATCATTTTCATCATAAAACGCGTTTTCGCCATCTTTAAACAATGACATGTTTGCATGCATACCTGATCCATTTACACCAAATAATGGTTTTGGCATAAATGTTGCATGTAAACCATGCTTACGTGCAATTGTTTTTACAACTAATTTAAATGTTTGAATATTATCACAAGTTGTAATAGCGTCTGCATATTTAAAATCAATTTCATGCTGACCTGGTGCAACTTCGTGGTGAGATGCTTCGATCTCAAAGCCCATATCTTCTAATTCAAGTACGATATCACGACGGCAGTTTTCACCTAAATCTGTAGGCGCTAAGTCAAAATAACCACCTTTATCGTTTAACTCAAGTGTTGGTTCGCCTTTTTCATCCATTTTAAATAAGAAAAACTCAGGTTCTGGCCCAATATTAAAATCATTAAACCCTAATGCTTCCATATCCTTTAATACACGTTTTAATACTGAACGTGGATCTCCTTCAAACGGTGTACCATCAGGATTATAAATATCACAAATTAAACGTGCTACTTTTCCTTTTTCACTTGTCCATGGGAATACTACCCAAGTATCTAAGTCAGGGTATAAGTACATATCAGATTCTTCGATACGGACGAAACCTTCAATGGAGGAGCCGTCAAACATCATCTTATTATCTAGTGCTTTCGTAAGCTGATCAACCGGAATTTCTACGTTTTTAATAATTCCTAATAAATCTGTAAACTGCAAACGAATAAATTTAACACCTTGTTCATCAGCTAAACGTAAAATATCTTCTCTACTATACTTTGACATGCGTATGTATTCCTCCTTTAATAATAAAAAATATCTATAGGGAACCGACATCTTTTTAAGGATGGCGGTACACCTCATATTTTATACAAATTGGTCTTTTTTAATGAAAAAAGCGAGAAAGTTCTCCTTGAATAAGAGAAGCTTTACCCAATTTGTTTGATTGCATAATTTCTGCCTTTAATAGTTTGCGCAGTTCTTTATCACTTAATTCAGGTTGTGGTACCGCTTTCTCTTCTGGTGGTTCTGGTTCAACAGGCTGTTGACCTTTTTGCATGTCAAATACTTGTTTAATTCCTGCTAAATTAATGCCTTGTTCAATTAGCTTTCTAATTTCGAGAAGTGTATCCACATCGGTAAAAGAGTACAAACGGCGATTCCCTTCCGTTCTTGCTGGACGAATTAAATTATGTTCTTCATAATAGCGAATTTGCCGAGCTGATAATTCTGTTAATTCTTTTACAATCCCAATTGGGAATAAGGGCATATTGCGTCGAATTGTATCACTCATGTTTACTTTACCCCCTTTCGCTATTACTTTCATCTTACATGATGAAAGTTTTGTTGTCAATAAATGTTATAAAAATTAACATATGCCCTTTAAAGCTCATTGAAAAAGAAGAAATTCTCTTTTATCTCGTTTAAATTTGCACTAATCCTTCAGTTAAAAGTTTATCTACAGCAGATAATATGCCAATTTTCACATGACTGTATGTTAATCCTCCCTGCACATAAGCTGTATATGGGGGGCGGATTGGTCCATCAGCTGATAGCTCAATGCTTGCTCCTTGAATAAAAGTACCTGCCGCCATAATTACATTATCTTCATAGCCCGGCATATAACTCGGATAAGGCGTTACATGAGCATTAACAGGGGAAGCATATTGAATGGATTGACAAAAGGCAATCATGGCATCTTTATGATCAAATTGAACAGATTGTACAAGATCTGTTCGCTCTTCATACCAGCTCGGGTTTGTATTTAATCCGATTTCTTCTAAGAAGCTTGCAGTAAATACAGCTCCTTTTAATGCTTGCCCAACAATATGAGGAGCTAAAAAGAAGCCTTGGTACATTTCCAATAAGCTGTTTAAAGAGGCGCCCACTTCGCTTCCTAATCCTGGTGATGATAAACGATAGCCGCACTGTTCTATTAATTCTTTTTTCCCTACTAAATATCCTCCTGTTTTGGCAATGCCACCGCCAGGGTTTTTTATCAGTGAACCAGCTATTAAATCTGCTCCAACGTGACACGGTTCTTCTTCTTCAACAAACTCGCCATAACAATTATCAACAAAAACGATCACGTCTGGTTTAATATTTTTTACAAACTTAATCATTTCTTTTATTTTTTCAATAGAAAATGATGGGCGATTCGCATACCCTTTTGAGCGCTGAATACCAATTACCTTTGTTTTGTCACTAATAACCTCTTTGACACCTTCAAAGTTAACAGAACCATTCTCTAATAAGTCAACCGTTTGATAGGTAATACCAAATTCTTTTAGTGAACCATTTTTACTGCCGCGTATCCCAACAATCTCTTCAAGCGTGTCATATGGTTTACCTGTAATGTATACTAATTCATCCCCTGGTCTTAACATGGCAAATAGTGCAGTTGAAATTGCATGTGTTCCTGACATCATTTGCGGTCGAACAAGGCCAGCTTCCCCGCCAAATACATCCGCATACACTTGATCTAATGTATCCCGACCAACATCATCATATCCATAACCTGTTGAAGGTGTAAAATGAAAATCGCTTACCCGATGGCTGCGGAACGCTTCCAGTATACGAAACTGATTGTTTTCAGCCGTTTCATCAATTTTATGATGAACTTTTCTAATCTTCTCTTCTACGTTTATTACTTTTTCTTTTAACTGATCTCCGAATTTAAACTGTCCGTACATAATTAATCCCCTTTTATTTCTATTCTTTCGCTTCTAACCTTTTAAAAGTTCATTCATAAAATGCTCGGGTGCATACCCCTTAATATGAAACATTTGTTTTTCATCGTCCCATCTTTTCTGCTCAATTATTGTGTTCGTATCCATTAATGCCAATTTTTTACCGCTGCTTGGCGATACATGAACTTCAAAGTAGGAAAGCTGCCTTTTCATCAAGCTGATCACTTTATCCGTTAATTTCATAATATCTTCTTTTTCATAAGCCGATATTAACAGCTGTTCTTCCCCTGCCCCAATAAACGGTTTTGTTAATTGATCTTTTTTATTATAAATGGTTAAAGTAGGAATGTGATCTGCTTCAAGATCTTTTAATACCTGCATCACCGTTTTTTCATGTTCAACATGATTTTCAGCAGAGGCATCTACAACATGAAGAATAAGATCAGCTTCTCCTGCCTCCTCTAATGTAGAGCGAAATGCCGCAACTAATGAGGTGGGCAAATCTTGAATAAATCCAACTGTATCGGTAATTAATGTTGGCAATCCTTTAATATACTCCCACTGCCTTGTTGTTGGATCTAATGTAGCAAATAATTGGTTCTCTTCATAAATTCCCGCTTCGGTAATTCGATTAAAAATAGTTGATTTACCTGCGTTTGTATACCCAACAAGCGCAATTTGAAAAACATTATTGCGCTTTCTTCTCTCACGATAACGCATGCGGTGGCTGACAATTTTATTTAAGTGCTGTTCAATCTCATTGATTCGGCGGCGAATATGGCGGCGGTCTGTCTCAAGTTTCGTTTCACCTGGTCCCCTTGTTCCAATTCCGCCTCCAAGTCTTGAAAGAGCTGTACCTTGTCCAATAAGCCTCGGAAGCATATATTTTAACTGTGCGAGTTCCACTTGAAGCTTTCCTTCTTTTGAACTTGCCCGTTGTGCAAAAATATCGAGAATAAGCTGAGTGCGATCAATAATTCTTGCATCAAACTGTGCTGATAAATTGCGCACTTGACTTGGTGATAATTCATCATTAAAAATAATTAAGTCAGCATCATGATCCTCAGCTGCCGCAAGAATTTCCTCAACTTTTCCTTTTCCAATATAAGTCGCTGAATCTGCACGCTGTCTTTTTTGAGAAAATACAGCTAACGGTTCTGCTTGTGCTGTTTCCGTAAGCGCCTGTAATTCCTTTAGAGAGTACTCAAACTGTTCATCATCTTTATTTTTAAATTGACATCCGACTAAAATCGCTTTTTCTTTTAATTCCTTCGTTTCGTTCAAAAAAACACCCTACCTTTTTCAGAATCTTTTTATCATTAACTGACATATGTACACGCTCTGTCACAATTATTTTAACGAATTCAGCACAAACTGCCTACTTTTTCTTCTTAACTTCTTTTACTATTTAGTAATAAACCAAACTGTTAAAAGGTAAACCTATTATATAAAGAAGAGAAAACCATGAACGTTATGTTCATGGCTTCCGGTGATGATTAACTTTCCAAGCTAAAGTCTTCACTTGTAAGCAGCATTAATTGAGATTTGTTATATACATTACTTCTTAAGAGCCTAATTGCTTGTGCACGAATGGCTTTTTCAATAATATTGCGCACAAAACGTCCATTGCTAAACGATTTACTATGAATATTGTCCTCTAAGTATTGTTGAATGTAAAGCTTTAACTTTCTCTCTGCTTCAGTTGATAAAATATACTCCCGCTCTGCCACCATTTTTTTCGCAATTTCTAAAAGCTCCTGTACCGAATAATCAGGAAAATCAATGATTAACGGAAAACGTGACGGCATACCTGGATTTAATTCAAGAAAACGATTCATCTCTTTCGGATAACCCGCAAGAATTAAAATAAAATCTTGATGAAAATCTTCCATTCCTTTTACGAGGGCATCAATAGATTCTTTACCAAAATCTTTTTCTCCGCCACGCGCTAAAGAGTATGCTTCATCAATAAACAATATTCCGCCTTTTGCCTTTTTAATTAAGTCTCTTGTTTTCTGTGCCGTATGTCCTATATATTCTCCAACAAGATCCGCTCGTTCTGCTTCAATTAAATGCCCTTTTGTTAATACATTCATCTCAAAGAACAGTTTTCCAATTAAGCGTGCTACCGTCGTTTTCCCAGTACCGGGATTTCCTTTAAAAACCATATGCAGCGCTTGTTTATCTTGTTTTAGTCCATAATCTTTTCGACAGTTATTTATATAAATCCATGCATAAATTTCTTTAATTACTTTTTTTATTGAATCCATGCCAATGAGTCCGCTCATATCCCTTTGAATTTTTTCGAGTGGATAATGTTTTTCAAGATCCATATCACTTATTAACGTATCTTCATTTGCCCTGTGCTTCAATTCATTGTGTTTTAATACAACATTTATTTGGCCTTTAGCACGTTGAGTGATTGAGTCCTGCATCGAACTTCACCTCACTTCTCTCTTTTCCTTTACTAGTATACGTCTTAATATAAAAATTGTGACAAATGCCTAATATCTAGACAAACAATTTATATAAAGCATTCGCATTTTGTGCTTTTTAGTGATAGGACAAATCGTTCCTTTTGTATATTGAGATAATACCACAAGCGTTACCATTTCATTCAAGGGGGAATTCGCTTGGACAAAAATGTTGATTGGCAGATGATTACCTTTGTTTTTACGACACTCATCCAAGAATATTGGGTTCATATCCACTTACCACAAATATATTATTGGGACCTTCAAAGAAAATTCCCAAAAAAATAATGTGAAAAAATCGTCGATCTTCCTTCTTTCCCTGCATATTTTTTGTGATTTAAAGCATCCTTATAATGTGGGGGTGAGCGGTATGACGAAGAAACAGCATAATGAAAATAAACAGCAAAAAACAAAGTTCGATGTTGAGTTTTCAAGTGAACAAAATGCAAAGAAAAAATACAAAAAAAATGATAAACAAAAGAAAAACACCGACTGAGAGCTCTCAGTCGGTGTTTTTCTTTTTATAACGCCAATAAATAAATATTACCACACCTATAAGAGGAAGAAGAACTGGCGATAAACCAATTGTAATGATAATGGCCCCTGAGAAAAATCGAATTAAAATATTAATAGTATCTATAAATAACTGCTTAGAGCCTTTCCATACATGCAGCCCATTGTTATTTGAAATTTCTGCAGGAGAATTTTCAATCATCGTAATGGTGACCATGGAATAATCTGTTTGATTTTCAATATAATTTATTTTTCCTTTTAACTGTTCAATTTCCTCTTGGACAAAAGAAAGTTCTTTGGAAATGTTTAATAAGCTTTGCGTATCAGAAGCTTTTTCTAAAAATGCATACAATCTCTTTTCAACTGCCTGTTTGGATTTTAAACGCGACGTTAAATCTACATACTCCTCTGTTACATCACGCCCATTCATCGAACGATGGGTAACATCTCCAATTTGTGCAATTTCATTTAAAGCTGTTTCAAACTTTTCGTGAGGGATTTTGGCTATAATTGTTCCTTCTTTTCTGCTTTTCTCTTCATCATATAAGGTGGATTCGACAACATATCCATTTTTAGCTTTTATTAATTTTTCTAACTCTTTTTGATTTTCTTGAAAATTTTCAAATTCAACCGTTAAATAAGCTTCATAGATAATTTTCCGCTCACTTTTATTAGTTAACTGTTCTGTCTCTCCTTCACTTTCTTTATATATTTCCGCTTTTTTATTTTCTAGATTTCCACTCTCTTCGCTAACAGCCATATCCATTTCTGCTGATTCATTTTGTGTATTATTGCTGCATCCAAAAAGGAGCAATAAAGAAACAGCGAATAATATTGTTTTTATGAAAAGAGTTTTCTTCCTCATAGCGCCCACCCTTTCATATCCGATTCTTTTTTCTATACAATTTTATTTAGCTCAACTACAATTAAGAC
This sequence comes from Bacillus taeanensis, assembly GCF_003318295.1. Lineage (GTDB taxonomy): Bacteria > Bacillota > Bacilli > Bacillales > UBA6769 > Maribacillus > Maribacillus taeanensis. The sequence goes on along the minus strand of NZ_QOCW01000007.1, from coordinate 77,999 downwards.
AAACAATGTGAAGAAAAAGTTTCAAGTTTATGATAAAAAAGGGAAATAGCAAAAAGAGAAGAATTGATTACATAAGAGGGAAAATTGTCCAGACGTATTGAACCATTCACATATTACATGACCCAATTTTATTTTAAAAAGGGGGAGAAGGTTGTGAGTAATTTATTTCAACAAGAACTGCCTGATTATGTAGAGCAATTTCTTTATTCATTAGAAGCAAAAGGAAGACAGCCTTCAACAATCAAACGTTACCGCTATGATTTAGCAGATTTTTTACAATGGATGCGCATCACAAAAAAAGAGCGATCATTTAAATGTTTTCAATCACTTACTGACGAAGAAGTTGCTCAATATTTTCATGTATTAACAATAGATCGCCAATACTCCTACCGCACGTTAAAAAGAGTTTTAACGGTCTTAAATCAACTTTATCTTTACTATCGTCAGCTCGGAAAACTTCGCTATAATCCGCTGTCATCTTTAAGTGTAGATGTAGAAAAGTTTGGACCTTTAAAAGAAGAAGATTTTATTTCAGAAAAAGAGCAAGCTCGTTTACTTTTTATTCTTAGTTCTGCAGAAGGTTTAACAGAACACCAATTAAAAGCCCGTCATTTCTTAGTGGACAGAAATATATGTATTGTGTTATTTTTCCTTCATTACGGTCTTACCCTTAAAGAACTTGTGACAATTAAAATGAAGGACATTCACTTTGAAAGAAATGAAATCGAGATTTCTTCTATTTCAAGTGTATCACGAATCATTAAACTTACCGAGGAAGATAAAAAGCAAGCATATAAATACTATCAGACCATTCCAAAAGCAGTACGACCTCGCTATCATAGTCATGACCCTTTTTTTGTTGCTTTCGATTTTCAGCGCAATACATTTCGTTATAATTACGAAGTTGAACAGCCAAAAGCGCTTACTGAAATTGCCATTCAAAAAATGATACGAGAAGAAGTGAGCCGGGCTGGGCTAAGAAAAGGGATTTCTGCGCAGCATATGAGACGAACCGCGGTTTTAAATGAACTGCTTTCCGGTCAATCACAAGAACATATTCAAGAAAAATTCGGATTTAAAACCCCGCTTTCATTAAAGCGTTATGCAGAATTTGCCGCAGAGATTAAAGAAGCCGCTAAACAGTAACCCCCCCAATTATAAATAAACTGGGGGGTTTTTCAACGATCATTTAGCTTTCAAAATTAATTTCCACGTTGCGGCTTGGAGCAAATGTTGAAATCGCATGCTTATATATTAACTGCTGCTTGCCTTCAGATTCTAACACAACCGTAAAATTATCGAATCCTTTAATGAGGCCTTTTAATTGAAAACCATTTAACAAATATACTGTTACATACGTATTTTCGCGGCGTAGCTGGTTTAAAAACTGATCTTGGATATTTACTTGCTGCTTCATTTACAGTCCTCCTCTATTGGCATTCCACTTTTATTCTTCGCTTTGCTGGCGCAACTTTCCTGCAACAAAATCAATTATTTCTTTAATTTTTTTGCCCGCTTCATTTTCCATATTAAACCACTCAATATCCATTTGGTTGCGAAACCACGTAAACTGCCTCTTTGCATAACGTCTTGAATTTCGCTTTAAAAGTTCAACCGCTTCTTCAAATGTTACTTTTTCATCAAAATAATCATACATCTCTTTATAGCCAATTGCTTGCACAGCTTGGGTATTTCGAATCCCGCTGTCATAAAGACGCCGTACTTCATCAATAAGTCCTTCTTTTATCATTAAATCAACGCGCTCATTAATTCGTGCATAAAGCTTCTCTCTTTCCATCATTAAGCCAATTAAGACAGCATTATACGGTGAATCCCCTTTTTGCATTTCTTGATATTCACGAGCTGTTTTACCTGTTGTATGATAAATTTCTAGTGCCCGGATAACACGGCGAACATTATTCGGATGAATTGACTGGTAGCTTTCCTTATCAATTTCCTTGAGTTGTTCATGAAGCGCTTCTTGCCCTTGCTTCCTTGCAAATAATTCCATGCGCTCTCGAAACCCTTCATCAGATGATACATCTGAAAATTGATAATCATTAATAACCGCTTTTATATATAAACCCGTGCCACCAACAATAATCGGAAGTTTGCCTCGTTTATTAATGTCAGTAATTAATCTTTTCGCTTCCTTCTGAAAATCAGCAACAGAATAAGATTCTGTTGGATCTTTTATATCAAGGAGGTGATGAATCACGCCCTGCATTTCTACTTCTTTAATTTTCGCTGTTCCAATATCCATTCCCTTGTATACCTGCATTGAATCTCCGCTAATCACTTCACCGTTTAACGCTTTTGCTAGTTCAATGCTCGTTCTGGTTTTTCCGACTGCCGTAGGTCCGACAATTGCTGCTACTTTTTCTTTCATTTTACGCACCTCTTCTACATTACCCGCTTAAACAGCTTTTCCATATCGTAGGTGGAAAAGTGAATAAGTATCGGTCGTCCATGAGGACATGTAAATGGATCAATTGCTTTTCGAAGTGATTCTAAGAGTGAAAAAATTTCATCATCCCTTAAATAACGATTTGCTTTAATTGACCCTTTACATGACATCATAATGGCCGCTTCTTCTCTCATTTTCTTAACATCGACCTTTTTAGCTGCAATCACTTGTTCAATCATTTCTTCGATTGTTTCTTTTTCTTGCCCGCGCGGAAACCACTGCGGATGAGAACGAACAATATACGTATTACCCCCAAATGGTTCAAGAAAAACACCAACGGATTTCAATTGTTCAAGATGCTCTTCAATAATCGCTGCTTCCGCCTTACTAAATTCAAATGTGAGCGGCACTAAAAGCTCCTGCACTTCAGCATGAACCTGTCCAACTTTCTCTCGGTAATACTCATATTTTAAGCGCTCCTGTGCAGCATGCTGATCAATAATATACAAGCCGTTTTCATTTTGAGCAAGAATATAGGTGCCATGCATTTGACCAATTGGATATAATGGAGGGATTCTATGTTTCGGTTCCTCCTCTTCCTTTTCATGTATATCCTCAGCATATTGAATAGGCTCTTCATATGTCGTGTCCTGCTCATCTCCTGCTTGTTCATCATATTCTTCAAAGACTTCAGGCTCTGTTTTACTGCTTGTACTTTTAACTTTCTCTAAATCTTGTAAATCTCTTAAGTCATTATCTTTCTTTGCTTCGTTAAAAAGAATACTCCTAACCAGCCCTTTTTTTTCTGCAGTCGTGTCCTGCTCTTCATTATTTATTCTGTTAAATAAATGCTGAAATTGAATGGACTGCTGTTCGGGTTTTTGCGAATTTGCAGCGATCTTTTTAATTTCCTCACGTGGTTTTACAGGCTCGGGAATAAGCTGTATTTTTTTAAATGCCGCTTTAATGCTGTCTTCAATAAGCGCAGTTAACTCTTCTTCTTTACTTAACCTTGCTTCTAGTTTAGAAGGATGAACATTTACATCGATTAGCGTTGGATCCATGTTTATATTAAGAACCGCAATTGGGTATCGTCCAATTGGAAGAAGCGTATGATAGCCTGCTTGAATCGCTTTAAAGATCGGATAATTTTTTAAATAACGGCCATTTATAAAAATAGAAATATACTGCCTTGAGGCTCTTGTAATTTCCGGTTTTCCAAGAAAGCCATCAACTTCAAAATCGAGCGAGCGCCCTGAAATAGAAATCATCTGTTTTGCCGTTGAAATTCCGTAGACTGCTGCAATAACTTGGAGCAAGTCTCCGCTGCCATTTGTTTGCAGTACTCTTTTTCCGTTATGAACGAGACGAAATGCCACTTCAGGATGGGCAAGTGCCTGCCGATTTAAAACATCTGTAATATTGCCTAATTCAGTTTGGACAGTTTTCATATATTTTAGACGTGCTGGTGTATTATAAAATAAATTCGTAACGGTAATTTCTGTTCCTTTTCGGCTGCTTGTTGTTTTTACTTCTTTCCAAGTTCCGCCTTGAATTAATACGTACGTACCAGGACCGTCTCCTGTACTCGTTTTTAATTCAAGTTTTGAAACAGAAGCAATACTAGGCAATGCCTCCCCACGGAATCCAAGTGTTCGAATATGAAACAAATCATGCTCGTTTTTAATCTTACTCGTTGCATGGCGATGAAAAGCAAGTTCACAATCTTCTCGGTCCATACCCTCTCCATTATCTGTAAGACGAATTAAGCTTAATCCACCGTCTTCTATTTCTACTTCTATTCTGGTACTATTTGCATCGATGGCATTTTCAACAAGTTCTTTTATAACAGAGGCAGGCCGCTCTACAACTTCTCCCGCTGCAATTTTATTGGACAGGTGCTCGTCCAACTTAATGATCTTGCCCACTGCCATCACCTCTTCCTTTTATTTTTTTACTTTTTTTTGAAGTTCATATAGTGTATTCATCGCATCAAGTGGGGTCATATCTAATAAGTTAATGTCTAAAAGAGCTTTCCTAAGCTGCTCTTCTTGTGAGCTGTATTTCTTTTTCACGCTCTTATCTTCAGCTTCAAACAATGAAAGCTGCGCTGGTTCTTCTGCAGTTTGGGATGCATCTTTTTCAATAGTATCTTCTTTACGATTGCTTTCTTCTGTTTGGATGTGTGGAACAGGAGAAAGCTCTTGTTTACCATTTTCAAATTGAATTAAGATCTCCTGCGCGCGATCGATTAATTGATCAGGAAGATCAGCAAGCTTCGCAACATGAATGCCGTAACTTTTATCTGCAGCTCCATCATGAACTTTATGCAGAAAAACAACTTGTCCATTTTCTTCGACTGCTTTTACATGGACATTTTTTAATTGGTTCAGCTCTTTCTCAAGCGCCGTTAATTCATGATAATGCGTAGAGAAAAGCGTTTTACAGCCAATCTTTTCATGAATATATTCAATAATCGCTTGTGCAAGCGCCATTCCATCATAAGTGGATGTGCCCCGACCTATTTCATCAAGTAAAATCAAACTGTTTTGCGTTGCTTTTGACAACGCGTGTTTTGTTTCAAGCATCTCAACCATAAACGTACTTTGTCCGCCTACTAAATCATCAGCAGCTCCTATTCTCGTAAACACTTGATCAAAAACCGGAAGAACAGCTTCCTCGGCCGGAACAAAGCATCCAATTTGAGCCATAATCGCCGTTAGTGCTAATTGACGCATGTACGTACTTTTACCAGACATATTAGGACCTGTAATTAATAAAAGCTCGCGTTCCTCATTCATATATACATCATTTGCTACATAAAGCTGACGATCCATTACTTTTTCAACAACAGCATGACGACCTGAAATAATTTGGATTTCTCGCTTTGAAAACTGCGGTTTCACATATTGCTGTTCTTCACTAATTGTCGCAAAGCTTTGCAGAACATCAAGTTCGCTGACTTTTTTGGCAATCTCTTGTAAGCTTTGAATATATGTTTTTACTTCTTCTCTTATTTGCATAAACAGTTCATATTCTAAATCAACAATTTTTTCCTCAGCTTCTAATATTAATGTTTCTTTCTCTTTTAGCTCAGGTGTTATATAACGCTCGGCATTTGTTAATGTTTGCTTTCGTTCATAACGTCCCTCTGGTAAAAGATGCAAATTTGCCTTTGTTACTTCAATGTAATAGCCAAACACTTTGTTATAGCCAATTTTAAGCGATTTAATGCCTGTGCTCTGTTTTTCCTGCAGCTCAAGCTGAGCAATCCATGTTTTTCCATTACGGCTTGCATCACGATATTGATCAAGCTGTTCGTTAAAACCATCTCGAATCATATTTCCTTCTTTCACAGATAAAGGAGCTTCTTCTTTTAAACCTCTCTCAAGTAAAGCAGCTAATGGCTCACAAGGATCAATCGCTTCCGCTAAACGTGTACAATAAGGATTATTAAGCTTTTTCACGGTTTCAATAATAATCGGAAGCTGTTGGAGAGATTTTTTTAATTGAATAAGATCGCGTCCATTTACGTTGCCGAATGCTACTTTTCCTGCTAAACGCTCTAAATCATAAACCCCTTTTAACAGCTCGCGAATTTCCTCTCGCTCAAAAAACTGTTCGATGAATGTTTCCACTACATGATGACGCACGGTAATAACTTCACAATCTAATAGTGGACGTTCAATCCAGTGTTTTAAAAGTCGTCCGCCCATCGCGGTTACCGTTTTATCTAAAAGCCATAACAGCGAGCCGTTTCTTCCTTTTGTTCGAATCGTTTCTACTAGTTCTAAATTGCGCTTTGAATGAATATCAAGCTTCATAAATGCTTCCGGCTGATAATATTCAGCAGCCTGAAGATGTTCTAAAGATCGCTGCTGTGTACGCAGTAAATAATTGATTAACCGCCCAAATGTAATGGTTAACTTTTCCTGCTCCAGTTTTTCTACAAGCGGCTTTAATCCGTCTGTCATTGTACTATTTTCTTCATAGGATAATGTCACTTGAAATCTTTCTGTTAAGTCTTTTTTATACGTATCATCCAGCCCAGGTTCAAGAATGCATTCCTTTGCCTGCGCTGCAGCAAATTCCTGAAGAACATCCTGCCATTCTCCTGTAAGGAGCGTAACGCGTCCTTCTCCTGTGGTTAAATCACACAATGCAAAGCCAAAGCTTCCATCTTTAAAATCTGAGATCGAAGCAATGTAATTATTTTCTTTTTCTTCAATAAGCGAGCCGTTCATTACAGTCCCTGGTGTAATTAACTGAACAACCTCTCGTTTTACAACACCTTTTGCCTGCTTAGGATCTTCCGTTTGCTCACAAATTGCAATTTTGTAGCCTTTGGCTAATAACTGTTGAATATAGTTTTCGGCAGAATGATAAGGTACTCCGCACATTGGGATGCGCTCTTGCCCTCCCCCATCTCTGCTTGTTAATGTAATTTCTAGTTCTTGTGAGGCGCGTTTTGCATCCTCAAAAAACATTTCATAAAAATCCCCTAAACGAAAAAATAAAAAGGCATCTTCGTATTGTGCCTTAATTTGAAGATATTGCTGTATCATAGGCGTATACTTTGCCATAATGTTCCTCCAACATTGTTTATTTCTAATCTTTTTGCACCGCTATTATATCACAGATTGTTTTTATCATTCATTGATTTCCTTCGATACAAAAGTTCTATCCAGTCATAAAAAGGGCGAACAAAAGAATCATAGTCTTTCCTTTGAATATTATCCTTCATAAATTTCCTACATGTCCTTAAATAGTAAAACAGCTCTTTTCGCTGATGCTGATAATAGGCAAAAATTATAGAAAGAGATGGTTTAAGTAAAGGAAGTGCAGCTGCATTTTCGTTTATATAAGCGAACATCTCAAACAATGGTTTCGACTCCAGGATATGTTCGCCAATCGAAGATAACGTGCGGTATTCAAATCCGTTAAAATCATTTTGACGAACGGCACCAAGCTGACCAAATGCTACCCTTCTAGAAGTTGGATCATTATAATCGATAACGGCCATTGGAAGACCTATATAAGCATCCAATAATGCCGCATGTTTAAATGTAGGCGGTTTATTCCCTATATGAAGGTGACTCCCTAAGAAGAAATATTTATAAGGATTAGCTCCTCCAATTAATTTCATTCCGTTTTCTTTTAACAGAATAGAAAAGGGCTTGTATAATTGAAGTAAATGGGTAAATAATTGGGATGCTGATATGCCCGGTTGGGGCCTTAATTCTAAAATAGGGTGAACAACTTTTTGTTTTTGCATCACAGCTGCTGCATCCCAACCAATGTTATGATCTTCTGCTAATAACGCACTTGCTGCAATCCACTTGTTTCGTTCTTTATGATACACCAGCCCCTCAATATCCGCTCCATATGTGAGCTGCTTGGATTCTTGATACCGATTAATAAATGCAATAATAGTGTTTTTTTCATAAGACGTTACATTGTAAAGAAGCCTTTCTTGTACACTATACACTGAAAATTTCTTGCCATCCATTCGCTGAAGAACACACTCTCCAAGCGGTATATTTAAATAATATAAAATTCTTAAAGCTTGTTCGATTCCTTCTTTCAAACCATAAAGTCCACTGCAATTAGCTGCTTTTTGCCAGTCTATCTTTCTTTTTATAGATGTTGCTCCATCCGGTATATATAGAAAGACTTCAAGTGCTTCAAAATGAAAATTTCTTACTTTAATTGCTACTCTTTTTGAATCAAAGTTTTTTATGATCGAACACTGATGTGCTTTTAATGCTGAAAAGTTTATTTCAGTGCTCTTTTCATAGTGAAGTATTTCATGAAAATTCCCCATTATTTTTTGTATTTCCATACAATCACCGCATTTCCAGCAATCTTGAATAAATCGAGTGAGTTTACGCACGATAAAAATTAGGAAGAAGGTTTCCCTTCTTCCCGGTAACAAAAACTATTATTCCTCAAGCTCACCTAATAAAAAGTCTGGCTCTAAATCTTCAAATTCTTCATCTTCCACATCATAGTCCCACTGCTTATCATCAATGTCGCTGATGCATCCTTCAGGATTTACATAAACACATACTTTTGTTTCACCAATTACCTCCGCCTTAAATTCTCTTTCTACCTGCACAACAATTTTATGACCATTTGGAGCGATGGTTGCCTCAAGACAATTTGGCTGTTGAATCGCACGAACAATTACATCTAACTCATCTTGAATACAATTTTCATCATGAATGGTTAACGGAATTAAATCTTTATACTTGACTGTTTCCGTGACAACTTCTGTTTTCGTATTCTTGCTGTAAGAGTACCAAATGTTAATGTCATAGCTTCCTTCTACCTCAACACAATCCCCGTGTTTTCCTGCTTTATATGCATGATTAATAATCCAGCACCCTAAAATACTCGTTGGTTTATGGGACGGTGTAATCGTATGTGTCGCTTGAGAAAACTTGCGACCTTTTCCACAAACTGCTTTGGTGATAATCTCTCTGTAATTATCATTGTCTATAAAAGACATTGGATCATACCTCCTTTTCAACTCTTCATTGCCATCTTATGCAGGACAAATGACTATTGTGCGAATAAGTTTTATCATGCCTATCTCTATCCTATGATGAAGAGTGAAAATGGTTTACGGAAATTTTTTATTTTTCCTAATATTTTAGTATATGAAATTTTAAGGTTATACAAAAAAAGCTGATGGCATCATATGATACCATCAGTGAAATGAAAGATTCTTTTTATAATCCGCAGCCGTTTGATTGAGCAGAACCCGTCTTACCCTGCAGAATGTTTCCGCCGGTTGATTTAATAATTTCATCTGTTACCGTATTAGAAACTGTTGAAGCGACAATCTGAAGGATGTCATTTACATCAGTTTGAGACTGTTTAAATTCTCTGACAACCGGTATTTGATCTAGTTCTTCTTGAAGTTGATCAATTTTTTCTTCTACTTGTTTTAAAGCTTCATGCTTTTTGTAGTGCTGTAAGTTTACTGCTTCTTTTTGATATTTTTTAATTTTAGAGATTAGCTGCTGCACTTTTGCATTTTGATTAATTTGTTCTTCTGCACGTTTAAAAAAGTCTACCTCTTCTGTTGCTGCAATCATTTTAGCTAAATCCTGTGCTTTTTCGATTATTTCTGCGCGTGTATATGTCATAGTGTCACCTCAGCCTCATCTTTCACATATTCACCGTCAAGTGTCCACGTTTTTGCTTCTGTAATCCGAACATTTACTAACTCGCCAATGAACGATTTTGGCGCTCTAAAGTTCACTACTTTATTGCCGCGTGTATGACCTGTGAGCACTTCTGGGTCTTTCTTACTTTCACCTTCTACAAGCACTTCAACAATTTGACCTTCATATTTCTTATTTTTCTCTAGTGCCATGTTGTTTACAAGTTTGTTTAGGCGCTGCAGGCGTTCTTTCTTCACTTCCAGCGGTACATTGTCTTGCATTTTTGCAGCAGGTGTTCCTTCACGCGGTGAATAGATGAATGTATAAGCAATATCATAGCCTACTTCTTTGTATAATGAAAGCGTTTCTTCAAATTGTTCTTCTGTTTCATTAGGGAAGCCGACAATAATATCTGTTGTTAAAACTGCATTTGGAATTGTTTCTTTAATTTTATGAACAAGCTCTAAATACTGTTCTCTCGTATATTTACGAGCCATTAATTTTAAGACATCAGAGTTGCCGTGCTGGACCGGCAAATGAATGTGCTCAACAAGATTTCCACCTTTTCCAAGCACTTCAATTAAGTGGTCGTCAAAGTCTCTTGGATGACTTGTTGTAAAACGAACACGAGGAATATCAATTTTACGGATTTCATCCATTAAATCGCCTAATCCATACTTACCTTCTAGATCTTTTCCATATGCGTTTACGTTTTGACCTAGCAGTGTAACTTCTTTATAACCAAGACGAGCGAGTTCTCGTACTTCCTCAATAATATCACGAGGTTCACGACTGCGCTCTTTTCCGCGTGTATAAGGAACGATACAATACGTACAGAATTTATCACAGCCATACATAATATTAACCCAACCTTGAATATTACCTTTACGGGCACGTGGAAGGTTTTCAACAATATCTCCTTCTTTTGACCATACTTCTACAACCATTTCTTTACTGTACATTGCCTCTTTTACAAGCTGCGGCAGGCGATGAATATTGTGCGTACCGAAAATCAAATCAATTTGCGGATGTTTTTGTAAAATTTTATTAACAACCGATTCTTCTTGAGACATACATCCACAAACACCGATAATTAAATCAGGGCGTTCCCGCTTCATTGGCTTTAAATGACCAATTTCACCAAATACTTTGTTCTCTGCATTTTCGCGAATGGCACATGTATTTAATAAAATAATATCGGCTGTTTCGGTGTCTGTTGTTGCTTCATATCCCATTTGAAATAAAATCCCTGCCATTACTTCCGAATCATGATCATTCATTTGACAGCCATACGTGCGAATATAAAACTTCTTTCCTTTCCCAATGTTTTTCATATCATCAGGAATCAAAAAATCACGATGAATTTGTACTTCTTCTTTTCCACGCCTCTTTGCATCTTTTAAAGATGGCTGTTGATAGGTACTTTCAAAATATTTCGCAAAATCAGCCGTAGTCTTTTGACTGGATTTTTTGTCCAGAGACTTTTCAGCCGAGTTGCCTGTTTGATGTAAACGTTGTTGTTCGTTCATTTATTACCTACTCCTTTCATTTATGAATCACAGTTTCATATTATAACATAATTATTTTATAACAAACATTTCGTTTTTTACAAAGTTATTACTATAACCAACGCTTGCAAAAATTATCCCCCTAACATAAATGCTAGGGGGATCTTTTACCTTTTACATAAACTCTGAAACTAACTCATTAAATTTATCTTCTTGAAGCGTTAAATCTGCATGCACCAACGGTTTCTCACTATAACCATGCGCAAGTTCTTGATAAGACTTTTTCGTTTTATCTTGATAAATAAGTCCTTTGACAAGACCATTGTTTTCCATTAATGTTTGCATCGCTGTGATGCGGTTTTGTGGATCATAGCCGTCAATCTCTGCCAGACTTGTTAAATTCTCTTTAAACCAATCATATGTGTTCACTTTATTATACGTCACACACGGACTGAATACATTAATTAATGAAAAACCTTTATGCTGCAGACCTTGTTCAATAAGAGCTGTTAATTCTTTTAAGTCACTTGAAAAGCTTTGAGCAACAAATGTTGCACCAGCAGTAAGCGCCATTTCCATTACGGAAAGTGCAGACTCGACTGAACCTTTTGGTGTACTTTTTGTTTTAAAACCCATCTCACTTCTTGGTGAGGTTTGCCCTTTTGTTAATCCGTAAATTTGATTGTCCATTACAATATACGTAATGTCAATATTACGGCGGATTGCATGAATGGTATGCCCCATTCCGATAGCAAAGCCGTCACCATCACCACCCGAAGCAATAACAGTTAAATCACGGTTACCCATTTTTACACCTTGGGCAATTGGTAATGAACGCCCATGAATGCCGTGAAAACCATAGGAATTAATATAACCAGAAATACGGCCAGAGCAGCCAATTCCTGATACTACTGCCAAGTCTTGGGGTTCTAAACCAACATTAGCAGTCGCACGCTGAATAGCAGCTTGAACGGAAAAGTCACCGCATCCCGGACACCAGTTAGGTTTTACTTTGTTACGAAAATCTTTAAATGTTGCCATTTAGAACAGCTCCTTGCATTTGTTATGAACTTCTTTTGGTAAAAACGGATTACCATCATATTTTAAGAGGCTGTGAATTTTTTCAGCATTTCCAACATTCATCTTGATAAGGCTTGCAAGCTGCCCCGTCGCATTGTTTTCTACCACAACGACTTTTTTCGCTGAATTAATCAGCGGCTTTAATTCATCGCTTGGGAACGGATGAATGAGACGAATATGAGCATGATTTACTTTTAAACCATCTGCTTCTAAACGCGGCATTGCCTCTTCAATAACGCCTCTTGTGGAAATATAACCTACTAGTAAAATATCTGCTTCTTCATGAGGTGCATTTTTATAAACAGGTGTTTCAAAGCGCTTTTGAACGTTATTAAGCTTACGCATCCGTTTATCCATTTGCGCTTGACGGTTTGCTGCTACTTCTGATGGTTTACCAGTTTCATCATGCTCCACCCCTGTTACATGGTGAATACCATTTTTCATTCCTGGTACAACGCGTGGTGAAATCCCGTCTTCTGTTACTTCATAACGCTTAAAGTATGCTTTGTCTTCACTTTCTGGAATTTCAAGATTTAAGTCAAGCTTTCCGCGTGAAATATCTATTTTACTGTAGTCTAACGGTTCTACCGTTTGTTTACCAAGTGAAAGCTGCAGATCTGTTACAACAATAACAGGACATTGATACTCTTCTGCTAAATTAAAAGCCTGAATTGTATCATAAAACGCTTCTTCCGCTGTACTCGGCGCCATAACGATTTTTGGAATTTCACCATGAGTTCCGTAAATCATCGCCATTAAATCAGATTGTTCCTGCTTTGTAGGAAGCCCTGTACTCGGACCGCCGCGCTGTGTATCAATGACAACAATTGGCTGCTCTGTCATTCCAGCTAAACCGAGTGCTTCCATTTTTAATGAAAGTCCAGGTCCTGCTGATGCTGTAAAAGCACGAACACCTGCATAGTTTGCACCAATAGCCATTGTAGCTGCCGCAATTTCATCCTCTGTTTGAATAACCGTACCACCAAACTCAGGAAGCTTTTTAATAAGGTATTCCATAATCTCAGAAGCCGGGGTAATTGGATATGCTGCCATAAAACGAGAACCAGCAGCAAGAGCTCCTAAACCAATTGCATCATTGGCAATCATAAACATACGTCTTTTTCCGTCTGCTTTTTCTAATTGAAGTGCTTCAATTTTTCCGCCTGCTTCTTTATTAAAATACTCGGCACCTTGACGAATCGCTTCCATATTCTTTTCAACAATTTTTTGTCCTTTACGGCCAAATATTTCTTCAACGACTTCAAGATATTCTTCAGGATCAAATCCCAATACTGCACTGGTTGCCCCAATTGCTACCATGTTTTTCATCAGTGATGTACCGAGCTCATTTGCAATTTCTGTAAATGGAACCGCATACATTCTCGCTTTTATTTCATCTGACTTAACTGGATTAAATTTTGCGTCAGCAATAATAATGCCTTCCTCATGAAGCTCGGGTGCATTCACATCAATTGTTTCTTGGTCAAAGGCAACTAAAATATCAAGATCATCTGAAATCGAACGCACTTGTTTTGTACTTACACGAATTTTATTATTTGTATGTCCACCTTTAATTCTTGAAGAAAAATGACGGTAACTGTATAGGTAATAGCCCATGCGGTTTAATGCAATTGCAAAAATTTCACCTGTACTATCAATACCTTCCCCTTGTTGACCGCCAACTTTCCATGAAAGTTGATCTACCATGAGATCTCCACCCCTTTAGTTCTTTAGTCCAACCTCAACAACAATTAGTCTAGCATTTTAATTCCATTTTTTATACGATTATACATTTTGCTTTAGTAATATTTAAGAGTTTTTATTTACTAATCGAATACAATGATAATCCTAATAGGGCAAAATTTCAACCCTTCTGCACAATTTTTGAAGGAAAAATTTCATTTTTTTATTTTTTCAAGCTATTGAAAACGTTTTTTGAAGTTTTCATATAAAAATCCAACAACAAGTTTTTCAGAATAATGTTTTAACAGTTCTTCAATAAGCCGCTCATAATCCCGATAATGTTTTAAATCAATTAAGGTGTTTTCAATTCCATCAAAATCTGAACCAAATCCAAGCTTCTTCTCCCCTCCAAGCGCGCAAATATGATCAATATGTAATAAAACATCTTTTATACCTGCTGTACCTCCTTCTTTTAAAAATTCAGGTACAAATGTTACTCCTATTGAAGCATCTTTTTTTAGAAGCGCATCTATCTGTTGATCCGTTAAATTTCTTGGATGATGGCAGAGCGCTTTTGCATTTGAATGAGAGGCAATAACATAGTCCGCTAACTCTATCACATCCCAAAATGCCTGTTCACTCAGATGCGAAACGTCTGTCCATACATGATGAGCATTATTTTCCTGTACAACATGCCTTCCAAACCTCGTTAGACCTCCTCCTCTAGGCTCTAGAGCTCCATCTGCAACCGCATTTGAATAATTCCATGTTAATCCTACTGAGCGAACTCCTAATCGAAACAACGTACGCAGCTTTGTAAGGTCTTGTCCAATTGCTTCACATCCTTCTAATGTTAGGACTGCTCCAATTTCACCATCTTTTAACTCCTCAATATCATTTCTATTTTGAACCAATTTAATAAGTTTTTTGGAAAGGATTTTTTGATAAAAAATATCGATCATTTCAAGTGCTGTTTGAAATTGCATTTGTTCATGAACGCTTTCTGGAATATAAATTGCAAAACATTGAATATTTTTTTTTCCAGTATTCAGTAAACTCTCATAATCAACATGCAAACGCTGATCGTACTGAAAGTTAATTTTTTTATTTCTCCACATTTTATAGAGAACATCACAATGCGCATCAAAAATATTCATTGTTTATCACCTTCCCTTTTTAAATTTATATGAAAATAATAATGACTTTTCTTTGATACAAAAAGCCTGTTTGTTCAGTGTGAACAAACAGGCTTTTGTGAAAGATATGCGTATAAGCTTTTTGTCCAGCTTCAAGCACCATCAGCTCGAGGTCACAAGCCGATAAACGGGTGCTTTGCGCTTTTCTTAATTTATCTTGGTTCTACAATTAATTTAATTGCTGTTCTTTCTTCACCATCAATTAAGATATCAGTAAAGGCCGGGATACAGATGAGGTCAACGCCACTTGGTGCTACAAATCCTCTCGCTATCGCTACTGCCTTAACGGCTTGATTTAATGCACCTGCTCCAATTGCTTGGATTTCAGCAGCACCACGCTCACGTAGTACTCCTGCAAGTGCACCGGCTACAGAATTAGGGCTAGATTTTGCTGAAACTTTTAATATTTCCATTTTATTAGTACCTCCTTAGTGATATACTCCCTTTCCTAACTATATTCACGATTGATTTCCGTATTCCTTCTACCATTAATAAATTTTCTTAACATTCAGTTATTCAGTCAAAGAAAGGATAATCTTCATTAATTAAGATTCGTTTGATAGAAGACGCCGCACCTGTTTCCCGATTTACTGTTACTAAAACACCACTTAACTGTTCCCGTCCTTTTGTTACTTCAAACCTAACTGGAAGATTTGTTAAGAACTTCTTCATAACAGCCTCTCGTTCCATACCTAAAATCCCATCGTATGGTCCAGTCATTCCAACATCTGTTATGTATGCAGTTCCTTTTGACAGGATTCGGTTATCTGCTGTTTGCACATGAGTATGTGTTCCAACAACCGCTGTAACACGACCATCTAAGTACCAACCCATTGCCTGTTTTTCACTTGTTGCTTCTGCATGAAAATCAACAAATATGTAAGGGGTATGTTTTTTCAAAGCCGATATACACTCATCTGCTTTTTGAAACGGACAATCTAAAGGCGGCAAAAATGTCCTTCCCTGCAAATTAACAATTCCAATTTGTATATCATTTATTTTTACTAGAGTTGCCCCTTCACCCGGTGTGCCTTCAGGAAAATTAGCCGGTCTTATCATATTTGATGCCTCATCAATAAACTCAAAAATTTCCCGATTATCCCATGCATGGTTACCGAGGGTCACCGCTTGCGCACCAGCTTGTAAAAATTCTTTATAAATTTTTTGGGTAATCCCCCGTCCCCCCGCAGCATTCTCGCCATTGACAATTGTGACTGTTGGATTATATTTCTTTTTTAATTTCGGTAAGTATTCATTTATCATTTTTCGACCAGGTGATCCAACCACATCACCGACAAATAATATTTTCATAATTAAGCTCCAATCTACGAATCATTTCTTTAGTATGTTACCCTTTCCTGCTGACATAAACCATTATGGTCATCTATTCAGGTTCAGCAAAAAACTTTGCTTTATTTTCTTGATATAACAAAATAAAGTGGTTAATTAACCACTTTATTTTGCATACTCTACTGCCCTAGTCTCACGTACAACTGTAACTTTTATGTGACCTGGATAGTCAAGTTCATTTTCAATTTTCTTTGTAATTTCTCTAGCAAGACGATAAGATGCTAGATCATCAATCATATCAGGTTTTACAATGATACGAACTTCTCGGCCAGCTTGAATTGCATATGATTTTTCTACTCCCTCGAATGATTCGGAAATCTCTTCAAGCTTTTCTAAACGACGAATATACGTTTCCAATGTTTCTCTACGCGCGCCTGGCCGTGCTGCAGACAATGCATCTGCTGCTGCTACTAACGTTGCAATTACAGACGTTGCTTCTGTATCACCATGGTGTGAAGCAATACTGTTAATAACGACTGGATGTTCTTTATATTTCGTGGCAAGTTCCACCCCAATTTCAACATGACTTCCCTCTACTTCATGGTCAATTGCTTTTCCAATATCATGAAGCAGTCCAGCACGGCGAGCAAGATTTACATCTTCACCTAATTCTGCCGCCATTAATCCTGTTAAATAAGCAACTTCCATTGAATGTTTAAGAACATTTTGTCCATAACTTGTACGATATTTTAAACGACCTAATATTTTAATTAAGTCTGGGTGAAGACCATGAACACCAACTTCAAATGTTGTCTGTTCACCTACTTCACGTATATATTCGTCAACCTCTCGGCGTGATTTCTCTACCATTTCTTCAATACGCGCTGGGTGAATTCGCCCATCTTGCACAAGCTTTTCTAACGCGATTCTCGCAATTTCACGTCTTATCGGATCAAAACCAGATAAAATTACTGCTTCAGGAGTATCATCAATGATTAAATCAATGCCAGTTAACGTTTCAAGAGTCCGAATGTTTCGTCCCTCGCGTCCGATAATTCGACCTTTCATTTCATCATTTGGAAGGGTAACAACAGATACTGTTGTTTCTGCAACATGATCTGCTGCACAACGTTGAATAGCTAGAGAAAGAACTTCTCTTGCTTTTTTATCCGCTTCTTCCTTCGCACGGTTTTCCATTTCTTTGACCATAAGCGCTGTTTCATGTGCCATTTCTTTTTCAACTTCACTAATAATTGTTTTTCTTGCTTCTTCACGAGTTAATCCTGAAATGCGTTCCAGCTCAGTTTGATGCTGGGTTAACATTTCCTCCACTTTGCTTTCCATCTCTTCTATTTGCTGTTGTTTTTTGGTGAGAGATTCTTCTCTTTTTTCTAAAGAGTCCTCCTTTTTGTCTAAGGATTCACTTTTGCGATCAAGAACCTCTTCTTTTTGTACCAAACGATGCTCTTGTTTTTGAAGGTCGTTTCTGCGTTCACGAATATCGTGTTCAGCATCAGTACGAAGTTTATGGGTTTCATCCTTCGCTTCTAATAATGCTTCTTTCTTTAACGCTTCTGCCTCACGCTTTCCATCTTCAATGATTTGTTGCGCTGCATGTTCTGCACTGGAAATCTTCGCTTCGGCAATTGATTTGCGTACAAGATATCCAACAACTGTCCCAACAAACACAGAGACAAGCACAGTGGAGATGATAATTACTAAGTCCATCTATTTCACCTCCTCTAGCTATCTACTTGTTGGTTCTCTACAACGATTGCTGTTTTGTTTTTAAAATGAAAAAGTTTGTTATTCATACAGCACAAGCTAAAACATGTGACATTTTCAATTTCTTGAATTTCTTAGAAATTAAAAATCTACAATCTTATTTTATAGTTCGTAAAAAAGCTTGTCAAGGCTCCTTATTTGACTTACAGCCCTCAACGTCCTATATCCGCCCCATTTCTTTACATTTATAGAAAAATAAGCACCTACTAGGAGGTGCTTATTTTAGAAATAATATATTATTCTTCTAACAATGATGCAGGTTCTTCTTCAGGAGTCTCTTCTGCCACATAAACTTCCTCATCCAGGTTATGATGAGTACGAATTTGAACAGCAATCGCTTGTTTTACTTGTGGATTTTCTTTTAAATACTGTTTTGCATTTTCACGCCCTTGTCCAAGACGTTCACCTTCATACGAATACCATGCACCACTTTTTTGAACGATATCTAGATCGGAACCGATATCTAAAATTTCACCTTCTTTTGAAATTCCTTCGCCATACATAATATCTACTTCTGCTTGTCTAAATGGTGGGGCTACCTTATTTTTTACAACTTTAATTTTTGTTTTATTACCAACCATATCGTTGCCCTGCTTTAATGTTTCTGCACGGCGTACTTCAAGACGTACAGATGAGTAGAACTTTAACGCACGTCCACCTGGAGTCGTTTCAGGGTTTCCGAACATAACTCCTACTTTTTCACGGATTTGGTTAATAAAGATCGCCATTGTTTTAGACTTATTAATCGCACCAGAAAGCTTGCGAAGTGCTTGCGACATTAAACGCGCTTGAAGACCTACGTGAGAATCTCCCATTTCTCCTTCAATTTCAGCTTTTGGTACAAGTGCTGCAACAGAGTCAATAACGATAATATCCACTGCACCGCTTCGCACAAGCGCCTCTGCAATTTCTAACGCCTGCTCACCTGTATCAGGCTGAGAGAGCAGCAGTTCATCAATATTTACACCAAGTTTTTGTGCATAGACAGGATCAAGAGCATGCTCTGCATCAATAAATGCCGCTTGACCGCCATTTTGCTGTACTTCCGCAATCGCATGTAGGGCAACTGTCGTCTTACCAGAAGATTCCGGTCCATACACTTCGATAATACGACCGCGCGGATATCCTCCTACACCTAATGCGATATCTAATGCTAATGAACCACTTGACATTGTTGACACTTTACGGTCTGTTTGCTCGCCAAGCTTCATAATTGACCCTTTACCAAACTGCTTTTCTATTTGTCTAAGCGCCATATCTAACGCTGCTTTACGATCACTCACAACATTCACTCCTTTTTTTCAACTATCACTATCATATCTTGTTTTTGACATTTTGCCAATAGTTTTTTACGAACATTTATTCGTAAATTTTCCAAGGGTGAATAACTTGACAAATGTTAGCGAGTTTCTTGAGGTTTAGCAGGCTCTAAGTGAACTCGAATCCCGTTTAATCGCTCCTGCCTTAATACCTCATAAACAAATGGAGCGGCCTCTTGAGAAACTTCAAAGAATGAAAATCTTTCAAAAATATCAATTCGACCAACTGCTTCTGGCAAAATACCTGCTAAAGTTGAAAGTTCTTCAACAAGTTTTTTAGGATGAAGATCAACATTGCGTCCCACATTTAAAAAGAAACGAACCATTCCTTTTGCCCCGCCTGTATTACCAAATTGATATTCATTTGGTGTATTAGGTTGATCTTCGATACGAAGCTGCTGTTCTAAGAGGGCTGCTACTACCGCTGATGCATCTCCTGCTTCAAGGAGCTCAACTGCCATTTTTTCATACATAGAATCAATATCGCTTGATTGAACAGCTTGTTTAACAGCATGCTTTAATTCCTTGTATTTTCGATCTATGACAGATTCTGCATTTGGAAGAATCTCTTCAGGTATTGTACTCTGAATTTTTGATTCAATTGAATGCAAGAACTTCATGTCCTTTGGCGTGACAAGAGTTAATGCTGCACCTTTTTTACCAGCACGGCCTGTTCGGCCGATGCGGTGTACATACTGCTCAGGATCTTCCGGAATATCGTAGTTAATAACATGAGTAACATTTGCTACATCAATTCCTCTAGCTGCGATATCTGTCGCGACAAGAATATCAATTTTCAGCTGACGAAATAAACGCATCACATGCAGGCGCTGCGGCTGTGTTAAATCTCCATGAAGACCTTCTGCTTGATAGCCGTTTGCTTTTAAAGATTCTGTTAAGGCAGCAACTCCTTTTTTCGTCCGGCAAAAGATCATTGCTAAGCCAACATTTTCATTTTCTAAAATTCGGTTTAATGCATCAAATTTATAAGATTCAAATGTTTTATAATACATTTGATCAATGGTCGCTGCTGTTTCATTTCCTTTTGTTACAGATACTCGTTTTGGAAATTTCATATATTTTTTTGCTAATGTTTGAATATCATCTTGCAGTGTGGCAGAAAAAAGCAATGTTTGTCTTTCACTTGGCATTTTGCTAAGAATCGTTTCAATATCATCAATAAAACCCATATTTAACATTTCATCAGCTTCATCCAATACAATATTGCAGATATCATCTGTTTGCATTGTTCCGCGGTTTAAATGATCAATAATTCTTCCTGGCGTGCCAACAACAATTTGAGCGCCCCCTTTTAACTCACGAACTTGCGGATAAAAAGGCTGTCCTCCAAAAATAGATGCCACACGAATTTTTTTATATTTTGCAAGCTTACGAAGCTCAGAGGCAACCTGCATAGCTAATTCACGAGTTGGCGTTAAAACAACGGCCTGTAAGGCACGCTTTTGTGACACTCTCTCAACAAGGGGAATACCAAATGCCGCTGTTTTTCCTGTTCCTGTTTGAGCTTGACCAATAACATCTTCTCCATTTAATAAGAGAGGTATCGCCTTTAATTGAATTGGTGTTGGCTCTTGAAATCCTATATTGATAAGTGCGTCTTTTACTGGTTTGGAAATTTTTAAGTCTTGAAATGTTTTCATAAAATATTATTCACCTTTCTTTAAATGCTTCAACAATAAAGAATAACCATATTGAATGGTTCGCTTACGAATGCCTTCTCTGCTGCCAGCTAGTTGTAGTTTATGTACATATTCTTGGTTATTTCCAGAAGCGATTCCAATATAAACAGTCCCAGGCTCTTGTCCTTCACTTTTTGAGGGCCCAGCCACACCTGTAAAGCTAATCCCAATGTGAGCATTTGTTATTTTCTTTATATTAACGGCTAAACTTTCTGCGCAGGCTGCGCTAATCGCTCCTTCTGTTTCAAGAAGCTCATGAGGAACATGTACAAGCTGTTCTTTCATCTCTTTTGTATAGCAGCTGACACCGCCTTTAAATACATCACTCGCTCCAGGCAAATCTGTAATGGTTTGGGCAAACATTCCACCTGTTAAACTTTCTGCACAAGCAATCGTTTTTTGCTGTTCTTGAAGAAGTCTAAACACTTCATCCCTAAGCGATGTTTCTTCATAGCCATAAAAGTATTGTCCAATTCGTTGGTAAATGGTTTCTTCAAGCTGATCTAACATTTCTTCCGCTTCCTGTTTATTCTTATGTTTTGCAGTAATTCGAAGCGTAACCTCTCCGTCAGCAGCTAACGGGGCAATAGTAGGATTTGTCTGAGTGTCTATTATGTCTTCAATGTCTGTTTCTAACTGTGATTCCCCAATTCCAAAAAAGCGAAGCACACGGGAGACAATTTGATCTTTAACAATTCCTTCCTGCTGTAAAAATTGTTTTCCATACTTTAAAAACATCGGCTTTAGTTCTTTAGGAGGTCCAGGAAACATCATATATATTGTATTATTTTCCTTTACAGCCATTCCCGGGGCCATCCCAAAATCATTCGCTAACACTGCTGACCCTTTTAATACGAGCGCCTGTTTTTTATTATTGGGAGTCATTATTCGGTTTGTACGCTCAAAATAAGCTGTAATTTGATCCATTGCCTTTTGATTATATACTAACTCCTTTTTTAAAAAGGATGCCACGGTTTCTTTTGTTAAATCATCTTTCGTAGGTCCAAGTCCACCAGTAAAAATGATTAAATTAGAACGGTCTTTTGCAACATTAATTGTATGCTGTAATCGCTCTGCATTATCACCTACAACCGTATGATAATATACATTCACCCCAAGTTCCGCCAACTGTTTCGATAGAAATTGTGCATTGCTATTACATATTTGCCCAAGCAATAGTTCTGAGCCAATCGCAATAATTTCTGCATTCATTTTAAAGAACCTCTTTTCTTTTCACAAGGAAAAAGGGAAACAATAGCTGTCCCCTTATATGTGTGCTTATTTGGATTTTAAAACAACATGTTTATTTTTCACAAAATAGTCCCAGCCAGATAAAATCGTTAATACTAGTGCTGCCCATAAGAAAAGATCTGCTAATGGAATGGACAGAGCAGTAAATGGAATATTATGTAACAAGAGCAGAATAATTGCAATAAGCTGCACTGTTGTTTTCCATTTTGCAATATCACTTGCCGCAATAACTGAACCTTCTGAAGCCGCAACTAAGCGAATGCCTGTAACAGCAAACTCCCTGCTTAAAATAACAATTACAATCCATGCAGGCGCAAGTCCAATTTGCACAAGAGAAACAAGTGCTGCTGTGACAAGAAGCTTGTCTGCAAGGGGATCAAGAAACTTGCCGAAGTTTGTAACAAGATTATATTTTCTTGCGAGATAACCGTCTACCCAATCTGTCATAGAAGCAATAATAAAGATTAATGCCGCAATAAAATGAGCCGTCGGCAGCGTATCATTTAATATAGTCATGTCTCCAAGCGGAAGGGGCGCTAATAAAAAAATCATAAATAGCGGAATAATTAATACTCTTGCAATCGTAATCTTATTTGGTAAGTTCATTAATTGGTGTGCCTCCCATAAAAAATAATCCTAGGACCATATTATATTCTACCATAAGTTTGCTTTTCTATCTGAGATTTTACTCATTAAAAAAACGGGCCATCTAAATAAGACGACCCTTTTATTGATTGTTGGATCTTTTAAATTGAATTTTGATCGTTTGAGTGGTACTGCCGTTTGGAAACTCAAAAGGCTTTCTATTAACCGTAAGTTTTACAGCTGGAGTATGACCAACTCTAATTTTCACTGCACTTTCAGAAGTTAAATCATATTTCAGCTCCCCTTCGTCTTTCTTCACAGTTTTGTATAGATACCTTTCATTGCCGCCGTGAACTTCGAGCCAGCTTGATGAGACTGGAGTGATCGTTAGGTGAAATTGATCTGTCCCTTTTAAAGTATAGACAGTAGTATCACCTTGTGTTTTACCTTTTACAAGTTCCATTTCGTCTTCTTGAGTAGGTGTTTCAGGAGTTTTCTCTTCTGCTGGATCCTCTTCTGTCACTTCCTCATCAGTATTCTTATCTACATCTTCAGCGACCTCTTCTGTTTCGGTATCTTCTACGCCCTCTGAGCCAGGTTCATTTGAAACATCAAAACTATCTTCTGCTGTATTTGGTTTAGTAGGTGCCGCTGTACCATTATCATCTTTTGGCCAAAACACCCATATCGCAGCTAATACGCCTATCACTAAACATGCAGCTAAAATACTTGGCAAAAAAGAAAGGAGCTTTGAGCCTGATTCTGTTCCAGTATAACGTGCTTTTCGAGGTGGCAAGTTTCCTATAACTTCTTTATTTGATTTTGGCAGTATACTTTCATATTCTCGAAAAAGTTCTTCTGAATTAAGACCAACCGCATCAGCATAACTTTTCACAAATGCTCTCGTGTAAAAGCTTCCTGGTAATTGATTAAAGTCTCCTCTTTCAATTGCTTCTAAATATCTTTTTTGAATTTTTGTTCGCTCTTGTAAAACTTCTAATGTTAGTTGTTTTTCTTCGCGAGCCTCTTTTAACCGTGTTCCTAGCTCTGTCAATCAAAACACCACCAATTAATTAAAGTCAAATGTCGAAAAACCAGTATCAACAGAATCGACAACTTCGTATGTAATTTCCTCATCTTGATCATTTCTTAATTCAATAATATAGTCAAAATCCTCTAAAGAATACTCTGTTTGCTGTACAAAAATATCTGGATGTTCGACTACTTTCGTTGTAGAAGTTCTCATAATCTCTCTTACAAGCTGCCAATGCTTTTCAGATGAACGCCTTGTTGAGACAATTCCATCAATAATATAAATATGTTCTTCCCCACGCTCATCATCAGCTAATTGGCTTCTGACTGTTTGTTTTAATAGGGTTGAAGAAACAAACACCCAGCGTTTACTTGCACAAACGCTTGAAGCAACAATTGACTCTGTTTTGCCAACTCTCGGCATTCCGCGAATTCCAATGAGCTTATGCCCTGGTTTCTTATACAGTTCTGCCATAAAATCAACTAAAAGGCCTAGTTCATCCCTTACAAAACGAAAGGTTTTCTTATCATCCGCATCCCGCTGGATATAGCGGCCGTGGCGAACAGCTAAACGATCTCTTAATTTCGGCTTTCTTAATTTAGTAACTTGAATGTTTACAATTGTTTCGAGAACTGAACGCAATCTGTTAATATCTTCTTCATTATTAATTAACAATAACATACCACGACGTTGGTTTTCTACACCATTGATCGTAATAATATTAATACTCATCATCCCTAATAATGAAGCAACATCTCCTAATAAACCAGGTCGATTTTTATGTATCTCATATTCTAGATAAACCTCTATCTTTTCCATAGCTCATCTCCCTAAAGCATTGTATTCCTCTTTTTTTCCTAATCATTCCTTTAAATCTATAATAAATGATTTCTCTCTTTTAGAAAAGGTGTATGATTTGAAAAAAGAGGATGTTATTTAAAACACCCTCTTTTTCCTATAATTATTGTTGATTTTTTACTAATTTCACCATTAAATTTGCCATGGCATGCTGTTCTTCTTCAGATGCAACATTCCACAGCTGGGCAAGCAAACGCTCTTGATCATTTTTAGGTTCAACTTGTTTTGCTAAATAATCCCCAATTTGGTAAGCCACATCAGAAATAACTTGCTGATTCATACCTTCATTTTGCGCTTGATTTAATCTGTCGCCTAAGAAATCTTTCCACTGATCAAAGTTATCTAATACAGACACAAATAGGTCCCTCCTTCTATAATTGGTACACGTTTATTTTTTCAAAAAGAGACCTTAATTATGCATTTTACAAATTCTAAAATTGTACTTAACAGTACCAAGCACCGTTTACAGAAATAATTTGTCCATTAATATAACTTGCTTTTTGTGACGTTAAAAACCCAACGAGATCCGCCACTTCACTTGGTTTACCAACTCTCCCCATCGGTATTTCTTCTTGAAGATCGGCTAATTCTGAAGCTGTAAATTCATTGAGCATATTTGTTTGAATAGCACCTGGCGCGATTCCATTTACATAAATACCGCTTGGCGCATTTTCTTTTGCCAGCGCTTTTACAAATGTATTTAAGCCGCCCTTCACTGTTGAATAGATCACTTCACACGAAGCACCCGTTAACCCCCAAATTGAAGAAACGACAATAATATTGCCCTGTTTATTTTTAATCATATTTTGCAGTAGGCGTTTTGTCAAAAGGATTGGTGTCGTTAAATGGAGCTGAATCATTTCCTGCACTTGTTTGTCTTCCATATCTGTTAATAGTCCTATATAACTGTTCCCACTGTTATGAATAAGCACTTCAATGGGATGATGAAGTTGTGCAAACACTTTTTCTGCAGCATTTTCTCTTGAAAAGTCAGCTTGCAGCGTATAAATTGGAACATCGTATTTTTCAAGTTCTTTAGCAAGAGCGTCTGCCGCATTTTTATTTTTATTATAGTGCAAATATAATCCATAACCTTGTACAGCCAGCTGTTTGGCAATTGACCTGCCAATTCCCCCGCTTGCTCCGGTAATTAATCCATATTTCTCCACGTCCCTATCCTCCTACCTAAATTTTTTAAAAAGACGCATTCAAAACCAAAGGGTCAAACCATTCAGCCCATTTGAAGTGGTTAGACCCTTATTGAGTAAACGAAAATTACTCTGTTTTTGGAACGACTTGATATACGGTTAACGCTTCTTCTGTAAAATGTTCATTCAACACATTTACAACATCTTCTACTGTAATGTTTTCTAACGTTGGAACCACATCAAACAAATTCATCCCATTAAATCGATATCTTGTATATTGATTGGCAATATATTCAGGTGAATTTAATGATCGTAGAAATGAACCAATCTTTTTCTTTTGAGCACTTTCAACTGCTTCTTGTGTCAAAGATCCTTGTTTAAACGCTTTAATTAAACTCCATACCTTCTCTGCCAATTGATCTGATTTGTTTGAATTGCTGCCAATTGTTGAAAAACCAAATCCTTCTTCTTCTGTATAATCATAAAAGAAACTTTGATCAATTAATCCTTCATTATAGAGAACTTCATAATTTTCAGAGCTCTGTCCAAACATGATATCTAAAAGTAAGTTTACACATAATTCATGTTTCAACAGTTCCTCACCTTGACGGGTTGGACTTGGTTCTTTAAATCCAATAATACACTTTGGCGTTTGAACAGCCATAGGAAGAACTTGTTTTTTTTCTGCGACTTCTTTTGGTTCTTGTTCAAAAAAACGTTCAATTTCAGGTTTTGCTTTATAATCTTTTTTATTTTGATTTTCTTCGATTAATTTTAAAATTTCATCTGGATTCACAGGACCTACAACAAATAAAAGCATATTGCTTGGATGGTAAAATGTTTCATAACATTCATATAATAAGTCTTTTGTTATTTTAGAAATGGATTCAATCGTTCCAGCGATATCAATTTTCACAGGGTGATGGTGGTACATATTTTCAATCACCCCAAAGTACGCTCTCCAATCTGGATTATCATCATACATTTGAATTTCTTGACCGATAATTCCTTTTTCCTTTTCCACACTTTTTTCTGTAAAATAGGGCGCTTGCACAAAATCAATTAATGTTAACAGGTTTTTCTTTACTTCTTGTGTCGTTGAAAACAGATAAGCTGTTCTTGTAAAAGAAGTAAACGCATTCGCTGAGGCTCCTTGTTTACTAAAGTCTTGAAACACATCACCATGTTCTTTTTCAAACAGCTTATGCTCTAAAAAGTGAGCAATTCCATCTGGAACCCGAATCGGCTCTTTCTTACCATGTGGAATAAAATGATTATCAATTGAACCATATTTTGTTGTAAAAGTTGCATAAGTTTTATTAAACTCTTGTTTTGGTAAAATAACAACCTCAAGCCCATTGTCTAATGTTTTTTGATAAATTGTTTCTTGAAGCTGATCAAATGTTTGCTGGTTCATCTGTTAAGCCTCCTTTCCTTTTAAAAAGTAAATCGTATCTAATTTTATTTTATTCGCTGCTTTGATGACATCTTCTCTTGTAACTTTTTCAATTCCATCTAGCATTTCATCGAACGAGCGATTTGTTTTTGCAACAACTTGATGATATAAGAGTTCTGTAATGCCGCGTGGCTGATCAATTGTTTCTAAAAGCTGGTTTTTTATCATAATTTTTGTTTGGTTTAATTCTTCTTCCGTGAAGTCACCAGCACGCATGCTTTCGAGCTGCTCTTTAATAATCGCTATTGTTTTATCATAATTTGCAAATTCAATACCCGACATTACAAGCATCAGGCCTTTATGACTTTCTACTCGAGAAGCTGCATAGTAAGCTAAGCTTTCCTTTTCGCGCACATTAATAAATAATTTTGAATGTGAAAAACCGCCAAAAATACCATTAAAAACTTGAAGAGCAGAATAGTCATCATCTTTAAATGTCGTATATGTTCGGTAACCTAAATGAAGCTTTCCTTGTTTAACCTCTTGTGTATCAAACACTTCCTTCTCTTCCTTTACTTCCACATCTACTGAGCTTGGCTGTACTTCTGTTACTTTTCGTTCCGCTGGCAGTTGAAATACTTTGTGACAAGCCGCTTTTACTTTTTCTACATCAATATCTCCAACAATATAAACATCTATTTCATCTTCTGCTAATACCTTTTGATAATACTGATATAAGCTTTTAGGAGTGATCGAATCAATTTCATCGCTATTTCCATTCACATGTAAGCGGTATCTTTCTGTTTGACACATTTCCTGAATTAAACGCAAGTTTGCATAGCGCATTTTATCATCATAGACAGATTGAATACGTTGTTTTAATGTTCGCTTTTCTTTTTCAACAGTTTGCTCATCAAACGCACTATCTTTTTGATTTGGACGAAGTAAAATATTTGATAATAATGTTAAAGCTTGTTCAAACAACGGCGTTTGATCGGATAAAAACTGTTCATTTGCGATGTCCATACGAATAGTAATAATATGATTTTCACCTTTTTTATTTAAATCAACATTCAATGTGGCCCCGTACAATCCGTCTAAACGACTTCTAATTTGTTTGGTTGACGGAAGGTCTTCTGTTCCGCTTTGCAGCACATATGGAAGCAGAGCTCGCTTTGTTACATCCTCTTGTTGAATTGATTGATTTAGCTGAATAATAATCGTATTTGTTTTAAATTTTGATGTTGGTATGGTATGTAAGCGGTATGCGTTCATCTCATGAACTTCATGTGTAACATATCCCATCCTCACCTCTCCTTTCAAATGGTCATTTCGCTTCTCTAACCTAATATATGTACTTCCTTGGTGTTTTAAGCAATTGCTACCTTTATTTTCTCACTATATCCCCTTTCTAATCAATATAAAAACGAAATAATTAGAAATTGTTGGGTTTGTCTTAAATAAATTATAAAAATCGTTCGTGTTTCATAATAAAAAACCTGCATTTTGATAAAATGCAGGTTGAATATGCTTATATACGCTTACGCAGCACGTGGAAACTAAACTTGTCTGCTCGAAAATAGTTAATCGAATATAAAACAGGCTGATCGTTTTGATCATAATGCATTTGTTTTAACACTAACAAAGCAGTTTCTTGAGGACATTCTAAAATCGGTGAAATATGATCATGGTAACCAACAGGCTCAATTTTTGTCACCGCATAAGCAATTGTTTTATGTGCTTCTTTTTCCAATACTTCAAACATCGACTCTTTTCCTACTTGCGATTGTTCAGGTAAAATGGATGCTGGAATATGATCTAAGCAGTAAACAACTGGCTCTTGATTGGCTGTGCGCACCCGTTCAATTACAAGCAGCTCTTCCTCTTGATCTAATTTGAACTTCTTGCATTCTTCTTCAGTTGCTGGAACAACATTTGATGATAGAAAAACCGTTCCTGGTGTTTTGCCGCCTCGTTTAATCATATCCGTTACACTAAACAGTTCCTCTATCCCTGATGAAAAAACAGGCCGTGAGCGTACAAATGTACCAACACCATGTCTTCTAACAACCACATTTTCATCCTCTAGAATACGAAAAGCTTCACGTAATGTTGCACGGCTAACGCCTAACTGTTTTGACAATTCAAATTCTGAGGGAAGCTTTTCTCCTTCTTGAAAAATACCTTTATCAATATCCTCTTTGATTCGATCAATCACTTGTAAATATAATAAACGATTGTCCGCTTTTATGGACATATATTCTCACCTCAACAATAAAGCATAAACAAACCTATTTTAAAATATAAGCTGATAATTTTTATAAAATAATAAGCATTCAAATAATCAAACAATTGTTACTAATATACCACTTATTGTACGTGAAATAAATAGATTTTTAAGAAGTTTTTTAGCTTGAAGATGCCTCTTCATCAAGTTTATTTACAAGCACTGATCTTGGCTTACTTCCTTCATAAGGTCCTACAACGCCGCGGTCTTCCATAGCATCAATTAACCTTGCTGCACGGGTATAACCGATACGGAAACGTCTTTGAAGCATTGATACCGAAGCGGTTTGCATGTCAAGGACAAGCTGAACTGCTTCCTCATATAAATCATCGGTTACTTCCTCTCTGTCTTCTTCACTCGGAGCAGTTGGTATCATTTCTTCTTGATATTGTGCTTTTTGCTGTGAAATAACAAAATCAACAAGCTTTTCTACTTCATTATCAGATAAAAATGCCCCCTGCACACGTGCCGGCTTTGAAGATCCTGCAGGTAAAAACAGCATATCTCCGCGACCGAGAAGTTTTTCAGCTCCTCCCATATCTAGAATCGTTCTAGAATCTGTTTGAGAGGAAACGCTAAATGCAATACGCGAAGGAATATTTGCTTTAATTACTCCTGTAATTACATCCACAGATGGACGCTGTGTTGCGATAATTAAATGAATACCTGCAGCACGCGCCATTTGAGCTAAGCGTGTAATCGCATCTTCTACATCACCTGAAGCAACCATCATTAAGTCAGCAAGCTCATCTACAATTACAACAACATAAGGAATCTCCGGTTGTTTTGCCTCAGATGTTTCATTTTGACGTTTCACCCATTCATTATAGCCTTCAATATTTCTTGTTCCGCTGTGGGAAAATAATTCGTACCGCCTTTCCATTTCACTAACTACTTTTTTCAAAGCTTGAGAAGCTTTCTTTGCATCTGTTACCACAGGTGTAAGAAGATGCGGGACTCCATTATAAACATTTAATTCAACCATTTTAGGATCAATCATCATCATTTTTACTTCATGAGGCTTTGCTTTCATTAAAATGCTTGTAATAATTCCATTGATACAAACACTTTTGCCGCTCCCTGTTGCCCCAGCGACTAAAAGGTGAGGCATTTTTGATAAGTCCCCTACAACCGGCTCTCCAGAAATGTCACGCCCAAACGCAACTGCAAGTTTTGAGGAGTGATCTTGATAATTTTTAGATTCAAGCACTTCACGCAGCGACACCATTGCTACTTCTTGGTTAGGTACTTCAATGCCAATCGCTGACTTACCAGGGATTGGGGCTTCAATACGGATATCTTTTGCTGCAAGAGCAAGCGCCAAGTCATCGCTTAAATTTACAATTTTACTTACCTTTACACCTACAGCTGGATGCACCTCATATTTTGTGACGGCAGGCCCTAAGTGAACTTTTAATACTTTTGCTTTCACCCCAAAGCTTTCAAACGTTTGTTCAAGCTTTCTTGCATTAGAAGAAATATAACTTCTTTCGGTCGCTTGATTGGATTTTTTTGGTCGTTTTAAAAGTTCAATGGAAGGAAGCTCATAAGATTGATTTTCAACAACCGCAGTTGAAAATCCTGGTTTTTCCGTCCTTCCAGCAGTTGGTTCTTCAAAATCACTATTTTGATTTGAACTATTTGCTTGCGGCACTATTTTTACCTCAGATGACCTCTCGTCTTCTGGATGCTCTTCAATATGGGTGCTAAAATCTTCAATAATTGGTTCAATTAGAAGAGACGAATCTGTTACCGCATTTACTCCCTCAACATCCTGGCCTTCTTCAGCAAGAGCGCTTTCTTGAGCAGTTCTACGCTCTCTTTTTTCCCGCTGTTTTTCTTTACGGCTTACCTGCCATCCCTTTATTTCACTCATTACTTCTTGAATTGTATCCTCTATAAAACTAAAAAACTTACGCACTAATTGAAAAATGGTTTGATTCATTGACTTTCCTGTAATCATAATAAGAGAGATTAAGATAAGGAAAAAAGCAATAATCTGGGTTCCTACAGAATCAAAAAGAACATAACAAAATGCAAAGCTAATAGCCCCAATCATGCCACCGCCTAAATCACGATGGACAGAACCTTCTGAAACTTGAAGCCAGTAAAGTTCCCACGTATTTCTAATAATCGAAGTGTCTTTCCATTCACCTTGATTAGAAAGTAATTGGAAAAGCTGCACATGACTAAGAAGCAGCACAGCAAAAAATAATAAATAAATTCCTATTAATCTTTTTGTAAAAAAAGAAGGTAGTTGGCGTTTCCACATTAAATAAAACGATAAAATAAATAACCCTAATAAACAGACTCCATACCATTCTCCACTAAAAAAACGAAAAATTTGGGTAAGCACTGTTCCCACTTTCCCTAATTTCGCAAGGGCAATACACGTTAATGCGAGCATGGAAAGTCCTATTACTTCATATGTAAACTGTTTTTGCCAGTTTTGCTTTTGCTTGCTGGTGCGCTTTTTTCGCTTTGCCATTTCTTTCACCCCACTTCACTTATCGGAAGGAAAGAGAGCAGCCGTACGGCTGCTCTCTTTAAATTGCCCTTTTATTATATCATAATTTAAATTTGGCTGACTAACTTTCTCTTAAAGATTAGGACGAAGCGTTATTTTTGCTCCAGGTTGATAAGACTCGTTTAAATAATCACTAGGGTTACTGCTTAATAATTGTACAACTGTCCACTCCATGTTTTTATTCTGTTCTACAATTAACTGGACCCCATTTACATTCACTACAGAATGCTTACTAAATTCTTCAGCGTCTAAAGGAAAGATGTTTTCATAAGGGACAAGTGTGTACAGGATCATTGAATAATTTCCCCTTGTTCCATATGTTGTTTATTTTCCTCAATTAATTCGTTTAGCTTTTTCAGCGCTTGACCTACCCCGCCAACTTCATTAATTAATCCATATTCAACTGCATCATCCCCGACAACATTTGTCCCAATATCTCTTGTTAAATTACCTTGAGAAAACATTAATTCTTTAAATTTTTCTTCACTAACGTTTGAATGTTTCATAACAAAGTTAATGACTCGATCCTGCATTTTATCTAGATATTCAAAGGTTTGGGGCACACCAATGACTAAGCCTGTTAAGCGAACGGGGTGAATAGTCATTGTCGCCGTTTCAGCTATAAAAGAATAATTAGCAGAAACCGCAATCGGCACACCAATGGAATGTCCTCCTCCTAACACTAAGGAAACGGTTGGTTTTGATAAGGAAGCAACCATCTCCGCCAGTGCTAAACCTGCCTCCACATCTCCACCAACTGTATTTAAAATAAGCAAAAGCCCTTCAATCTTTGGATTTTGTTCAATTGCAACAATTTGCGGAATAAGATGTTCATACTTTGTTGTTTTATTTTGGGGAGGGAGCTGCATATGCCCCTCAATCTGACCAACAATGGTTAAGCAATGAATATTGGATTGCTCGGCTTGCGGTATATTTGTTTGACCAAGTTGTTGAATTTTTTCAACAAGCGAACCTTTATTATTTTGATCTTCTGGTTTTTTCTCTGCAGGCTCAGTTTGGCCTCCATTATTTGATTCTTTCAAATATGCTTTTAATTCATCATTCATTTATTGATAATCCCCCTTTCAAATAAGTTCAATCTTTTTTAGTATAAGCCTGTTTAGCTCTTTCATACTTAATTCATCGTGATCAAAAATACAATAAATCCAATGATAACACCCCAAATGACAATTGATAAACCTAACGCATTTTTAAATCCAGTTCTGCCTTTAATCGCCATATTAATTCCTCCCTTTTACTTTTACTTATTGTTCCCTATGAACGAAATTTAGATAAGGTATATTTTTATATGCTTTTGGATAAAGAGTAATAAAGATAAAGAAATAGATGAAAGGGAGAAGTAAAGAGAGGATTGAAGCAATGAAGAAATATATACCACGTATTATTTCAAACAATAAATTTGTCTTTTTATTATGTATACTCTGCTTATTAGATGCGGTCTTTACGGATATAGGATTGAGAAAGCACCTCATAAATGAACAAAATCCGTTAATGGAGGCTTTTTATCAAAAAGATATTAAATTGTTTTATATAGTAAAATTAGGACTACCTATTTGCTTGTTGTTACTTCTTTACAAATATCAAATACGAAAAATTATCACAAACAGTATTTTATTTGTTAATATTCTTTATACGTTCATTATCTTCTTACACATAAGGTGGTTTATCTTCTTTTTGTAAAATCTCCTTCTCAGCAAATACTAAGAAGGAGAAACGCCTTGTTTATTTCTTTACCCTTTGGAGCCCGGACCTGTTCTTGGCCGTTTATGAGAACTGCGTCTATATTCATTTTCTCCATGCGGTAAACTTTCTGTAGGTGTATTATTATTTGTTAACGCGGCATCACGCTGTCCATGACGTTTTCTCACCTTTATCTCCCCCTTTTCAAACTAACTTTCATAAATAGAATGTGTATTTTTATTAAAAACATAATCGGTAATTTATGTTTATAAAAAAAAGGTTGACTCTCTAGAGAGTCAACCTTTTTTATGCTTCCATAATAATTGGCATAATCATAGGACGTCGCTTTGTTTTATCGTATAAGAAAGAACTTAAAGAATCCCTTACACTTGATTTTAATACAGACCATTCATTAATATTTTCTGCCATACATCTTCTTAAAACCGCATCCACATTTCGATTTGCTTCTTTTAAAAGCGCTTCCGATTCTCGTACATAAACAAAACCTCGAGAAATAATTTCAGGTCCCGATAAAATTGCATTTTTTTGTTTATTAATTGTTACCACAACAATTAAAATACCATCTTGTGATAATAATTTTCGATCTCTTAACACAATATTTCCAACATCTCCAACACCTAAACCATCAATAAGCACCTGGCCAGAAGGAACTTTTCCAATTTTACGCGCTTGACGGTTTACAAACTCAACGACTTCACCTTTTTCAATAATAAACGTATTGTTTTTCTGCACGCCGCAAGCATGAGCAAGATCACTATGAGCCTTCTGCATACGAAATTCTCCATGAATTGGTAAAAAGAATTTAGGTTTTATAAGGTTGATCATTAATTTTAATTCTTCTTGACTAGCATGTCCTGAAACATGCACTTTTCGTTCGCCATAAACAACTTCCGCACCAGTTCGAAACAGCAAATCAACTGTTTTCGCTACAGATTTTTCATTTCCCGGAATAGGAGAAGCTGCAATAATTACCGTGTCTGCTGGTTTAATTGTAACCTGACGATGGGCACCTTGTGCCATACGCGATAATGCGGCCATAGGCTCTCCTTGACTTCCTGTTGTTAATATTGCCACCTTATGATCAGGATAATGACTAATATCATTAATATCAATAATATTTTCTTCATCAATATTTAAATAACCTAATCGAATAGCAATGCTGACAACATTAACCATACTTCGGCCCACAATAGCAATTTTGCGGTTATTTCCATGCGCTGCATCAAATACTTGCTGAATACGGTGCACATTAGAAGCAAAAGACGCAACAATAATTCGACCTTCAGCACGATTAAAAACGTCTGAAATTTGCTGACCGACTAATAGTTCTGATCCTGTTGTTCCAGGGCGCTCCGCATTTGTACTATCAGAAAGCAAACAAAGTACTCCTTTTTCACCTACTGCGGCTATTTTACCAATCTCTGCTTGTTTTCCATCAACAGGTGTTTGATCAAATTTAAAATCTCCTGTATGTACAATAGCCCCTTGGGTAGTATGAAAACAAATTCCAACAGAATCTGGGATGCTATGATTAGTACGAAAAAATGTTACATTCGTATTTCCCATTCTAATTTTGGAATTTTCATCTATTAACCGAAGATCGGAGGATTGTAAAATACCGGCCTCTTTTAATTTTAACTCAACAAGAGCTAGTGTTAATTTTGTACCATAAACGGGAACATGGAGCCTTTTTAACACATATGGTAATCCTCCAATATGGTCCTCATGTCCATGTGTTAAAAAGATTCCTTTTACACGCTCATGATTTTCCACTAAGTAAGTGATATCCGGAATAACAAGATCAATGCCAAGCATCTCATCATCTGGAAACATCAGCCCAGCATCGACCACAAAAATATTTTCATCTACTTCTACTACATACATATTTTTGCCGATTTCGCCTACACCGCCCAAGGCGAAAACTTTAATTTTTTCTGAATTTTGGTTTAACAATTTCGAATTCCTCCTATATTCAATTATCAAGTAACAAAAAATTAAATAATGCAGAACCCGTACTAATCACTTGAACCTATTATAACTTATACTGGAAACGTTAGACAAGATAACTTTCTAAAAATAAAAAAACTAACCAGCAGTTGGTTAGTTTTTTGTATTTAATCTTATACTGTTTATACACTGAACAAGAGAATGATCCTCTTCAGCAGTTAGCGGTACCAATGGCAGTTGTACACTTCCTGTATCAATTCCCTTATGACGAAGCGCAGCTTTGACAGGAGCCGGACTTGGCGCCTTAAACAGTTCACGCATAACTGGAAGTAATTGACGATGAAGGACTCCTGCTTTTTCCACATTACCTTCTTGATAAAGCTGAATCATTTCTTTCATTTCACTTCCAATAATATGAGAAGCTACCGAAATAACGCCATTTCCTCCAATCGCTAATACAGGAAGAGTTAAGCCGTCATCTCCACTGTACAAACTAAAGTTAGAATCTGTATTTTCAATAATTATACTCATCTGATCAAGATTACCGCTTGCTTCTTTTACAGAAACAATATTATTGATTTTGGAAAGCTCAATTATTGTTTCAGCAGTCATATTAATGACAGAGCGACCAGGAATATTATAAACCATTACTGGTAGTGATGTTGCCTCGGCAACCGCTTTAAAATGTTCATACAACCCTTTTTGATTTGGCTTATTATAATACGGTGCGACAACCATAACAGCATCAACACCTGTTGATTCAGCCTTTTTTGTAAATTCTATTGTTGCTCTTGTATTATTTGAACCTGTTCCTGCAATTACAGGAATCTTACTGTCTGCAATTTTTACAACATGACGAAAAAGTGAAAGCTTTTCATCTGATGTTAATATCGGAGACTCCCCTGTTGTACCTGCAACAACGAGTCCATCTGTACCTTGATCAATAAGGTATTTTACCAATGCTGTTGTTTGATCAAAGTCAATTTTTCCACTTGGAGTAAAAGGTGTAACCATCGCTGTTAAAAGTTGACCAAAATTCATAAAAATCCAACCCCTTAAAATTAGCAAGGAAAATAGCAAACACGGCTATTATGAAAGGGACTCTTAACAACCATTTGTTAGTTGATGAGAATCCCTTTTCTTTTAAATCCACACTTATTCGTAACAGCCTTAGCTTTTAATTTTCCTTCTCTAATGGTGAAGAAATATGATTGCCTTCTTTTTCAAGCTGAAAAGCACGGTGAAGCGCATTAACAGCTGCGACTAGATCTTCTTGTTTTACTAAAACCCAGATTGTTGTATGAGAATCTGCCGACTGCAAAATTTGAATTCCCTTTTCTGTTAGGGAGGAAACAATTTTTGCAGTAACTCCTGGTACACCGGTCATTCCTGCGCCAACAGCCGAAACTTTTGCACAGTGCTTAACAACTTCAGGAGTATAGCCCATCTCTTTTAAAATACTCACTGCTTTGTCTGCCATATCATCTAAAACAGTATAAACAACACCACGAGGATTAATATTAATAAAATCCACGCTTATTTGATGCTGTGCCATTGCTTTAAATACTTTAGCTTGAAGATCATGAAGTCCTTCTTTTTGCAGAACCTTAATCTGAGTCACATTCGAAACATTGGCAATTCCTGTGATAACACGGTCTTGAACATCTTGCCCTTTGTTTTCTTTTATCATAGATGTAACGAGTGTACCTACTGAATCAGTATACGTAGAACGAATACGAATTGGCACTTTTGCCTGCATGGCGATTTCAACTGCGCGCGGATGAATAACCTTAGCACCTTGATAAGCCATATTGCATACTTCGGTATAGGTAACAACAGCCAGAGGGCGGGCTTCCTCAACAATACGTGGATCTGCTGTCATAATCCCATCTACATCTGTAAAAATATCAATCCATTCCGCATTTAATGCCGCACCGAGGGCAGCTGCAGAAGTATCACTGCCGCCGCGACCTAATGTGGTAATTTCATTTGCTGCCGATGTCCCTTGAAATCCGGCAACAACCACGACATCTACTTCTTCTAAAGCACGGATAAGCTTTTCGCATTTCATATCAACAATACGAGCATTTAAATGGTCTTCATTTGTTCGAAAACCAGCTTGGCCTCCTGTCATGGCCACTGCTTTTAAATTTCTGCTTTTCAATAAATTTGTCATTACAATGGAAGAAATGATTTCTCCACAAGACATCAGCATATCTTGTTCCCGAGCACTAATCTTTGTTTTAGGGCCATCCACCATGCTGAGTAAAGTATCTGTTGCATACGGGTCACCTTTTCGCCCCATTGCCGATACAACGACAACCACTTTATAACCTTCACTTAGTGCCGCTTGAATATGTTCACCCGCACGGTTTCGTCCTTCTTCATTTTGTAATGAAGTACCGCCAAATTTTTGGACGATAACTTTCATGAAAACACCTTCTTTAATCTATTTCAAAATACCTAGTTTTAATAAGCTCTCGGAAATTTGTACAGAGTTCCAAGCTGCTCCTTTTAATAAGTTATCAGATACGACCCATAAATGAAAAGCATTTTCCCGATCAAGATCTTTACGAATGCGTCCAACAAATACTTCTTTTTTCCCTACTGCGTGTGCAGGCATTGGATAAATTTGCTCACTTGGATTATCTTCTAATACAATCCCCGGAGCATTTACTAATAATTCTTTTATTTCTTCGACAGAAGTCCCGCTTTTTTCTACCTCAATATAAACGGACTCCGAATGTCCTGTTTCAACCGGCAAACGAACACATGTTGCCGCAACTTCAAGGTTAGGCATGCCCATAATTTTTTTCGTTTCGTTAATCATTTTCATTTCTTCAAATGTATAACCGTTTTCTTCAAATTTATCAATTTGCGGAATCGCGTTAAACGCAATTTGATAATGCTTTTCATCTCCACTTACCGGAAGAACCTCAGGTGTAAATTCCTTACCTTCAAGAATCGCTTTTGATTGTTCTTTCATTTCATTAATTGCTTTTGCTCCTGCTCCTGAGACAGCTTGGTATGTTGAAACCACTACTTTTGTAAGACCTAACGCTTCACGGATCGGCTCTAGTGCTGCAACCATTTGAATTGTTGAACAGTTTGGATTTGCAATAATGCCTTGATGCTCATGTAAGTCTTTTTCATTTACTTCAGGTACAACAAGCGGCACATTTGGATCCATACGATACGCACTTGTATTATCAACAACAATTGCACCTCTTTTTACTGCTTCAGGTGCTAATTGTTTCGAAATAGAACCGCCCGCACTAAATAAGGCTAACTGTACACCTTCAAATGATTCCGGTGTTGCTTCCTGCACCGTTACTTCTTCCCCATTAAAAGTTACCACTGTACCTGCAGAACGCTTTGAAGATAACAGTGTTAATTTTCCAACCGGAAAGTTTCGTTCCTCAAGTGTCTTCACCATTTGCTGCCCTACTGCACCTGTTGCTCCTACTACTGCTACATGTAATCCTGTTTGATTTTCCATAATTATTATTCCTCCCCTTATCCTAGCCAAGACATATTATGAATAATTCATTCGATCAAGCATGAAAAAGTTGTTTTTCTTATACTTTCATCATTTGACTACATTTAATTTTCTGAAAGTATGAGATAAGGAGAAACAAATTGGTTTCTCCTGTTATATTAACCTATATTTTATCATAATCTTTTTGTAAATAAAGATGAAATTATTCTTTTTTAATTGAAAGGAAATAATTTACAAACGGATTTTATCTTTCAACTAATACAGGCTGCAGCTGCTTTCCTTCAATGGCCGATGAAACAGTTGGAATTAAATAGTTCATATCGGCTACAAGAGAGTTCGGCTTCTTAAACGGAGCATCCTGCCCAAATGGAATGAAATAAATATGTTTAGTAGACATTAAGCGCATAATATTTATTCCATTTAATCCCAGACCATCATTTGTGGAAATACCTAA
Source organism: Bacillus taeanensis (assembly GCF_003318295.1). Taxonomy (GTDB): domain Bacteria; phylum Bacillota; class Bacilli; order Bacillales; family UBA6769; genus Maribacillus; species Maribacillus taeanensis. The sequence goes on along the minus strand of NZ_QOCW01000007.1, from coordinate 38,152 downwards.
TACAACGGGACTTAAATTACGCAGCGTTGCTTTTGCAGCCATTAATACAGGAGAATCTGTCATTGCATTTGCAAATTTACTGACTGAATTCCCTGTTAATGGAGCTATCACCATACAATCAAGGGGTGTTTTAGGACCAAATGGTTCTGCCTTAACAATAGAATCAATGACTTCATTTCCTGTAATTTCTTCCACTTTCTTTATCCAGTCTCTTCCATCTCCAAAACGTGTTGTCGTATGTTTGACAGTATGAGTGACAAAGACTGAAACATTTGCGCCCTCATCTATCAATCCTTGAATTTGTGGTACAACAACATCATACGTACAATGGGATCCAGTTAACCCAAAACCAATGTGTTTTCCAGTTAATTTCATGATCCATTCTTCTCCTTTCGCGCAGCTAAATCATTCATTAATAGTTGCGAAAGTACATTTGCAATAATTTTGCCAGCCGTTTTCGGAGCAACAATCCCGGGAAGACCCGGAGCCAGCAAAGCTTTTATTCCTCTTTTTTCCGCATAGCGAAAATCGGTACCCCCTGGTTTTGATGCAAGATCTACAATTAATGCATGGGAGGGCATTTTTGCTATAACACTTGCATCAATTACTAATGCAGGAATTGTATTAATGCAAACATCAGTATTAGCAACGTGGTCTTTTAATTGGTAAAGTTGAAAAGGTATGAAGCCCATTTCTGTTATTCTCGCAATATGCTCAGGTTTGCGAGCCCCAACTTTCACTTTCGCACCAAGCGCATGAAACACACGAGCAACAGACATACCTACTCTTCCTAAACCTAAGACCATTACATTAGAACCATGTATTGTAATATCTGTATGTTGAATAACCATCATAATTGTTCCTTCCACAGTCGGAATAGAATTATATATGGCAACATCATCTCGTTCAAACAGCTTTACTAAAGTTCGTTTTGCTTTTTTAGTAATTTGTTCTAAATAATCATTGCTAATCCCAGAATAAATAGTGCAATGCGGCGGTGTTTGCTTTAATGCCTCTTCTGTTAATGTAATCGATTCATTGGAGAACACTGTATCTACTTGACCGCTTGGATTTGTTCCACTTACTGGAAGGACAATTGCATCCATTTCATTAAAATTTAATTCATCATAATGTTTTTTCTTTGCTCCAGTAAATCCATGATCGAGCTGTTCAAATCCTACAAGTGAAACGACTGCATCCATTTCTGACAGTTTTCTTATAACCTCTAATTGTCGGGCATCTCCGCCAATAACAGCAATATGCAGATTAGTTAACATCGTTCATCCCCTTTCATTCTTTTAAATGTTTGGGGGAGTATCGATTTCTCCAACATATTATGTGTGTGATGCCCAGTTGGTGCATGAATACCGATTAAACACTTTTGCTATTTTTGTGCGTGAATGAGAATCATATCCTGCCCAATTGTTTCAATGTCTTTCCAATCAATAATTGTCTCTTTTTTTCCTTTTCCCCAGGAAACAATTGATCCATGGGGAATAATTAAGGATTCCACTTCCCCTGTTTCTTCATTAAATAATAAGTCAGTATGTCCTACTACTCCTAATCGTTTTCCAGTCTCTAGATGAATAATTTCTTTTCCACTTAGTTCACTTATTCTCATTATGTTCTCTCCCTTTCATTTGTAAGCCCTCTTAATAAATGAAGTTTCTTCTAACAAGATAATCAGTTTTTCATTAAAATATGAAAAAATCATAATAAAAAAGCTTGCTTAATAAGCAAGCTTTTTTATTATGATTTAGGCAGTTCACCTGTCGCATTTATTAAAGAAATGGAATGGTTAGACGTAAAAATATCTCCAGCTAGATTATTCACATCGTTTATTGTAACACCATTTACACTATCAATAATGTCATCTAATGAACGATGTCTTCTCAACATTAATTCATTCTTACCATTTCGACTCATCCGGCTGTTTGTACTTTCTAAGCTTAACATCAAATTGCCCTTTAACTGTTCTTTACAATTTTCAAGTTCCTTTTGAGTAATACCGTCTTGCTTTAATGTTTGAACAGTAGTCATTATTGTTTCATACAATTCGTTTAATTGAGATTGGCCAGTACCTCCATAAACTGTTAATAAACCATTATCTTGATAAGAGGAATGATAAGAAAAAACCGAATAAGCAAGACCGCGCTCTTCCCGAACTTCTTGGAACAGACGACTGCTCATACTTCCTCCTAGAATGCTGTTTAAAATAGTTAACGCATATACTTTTTTATCGCCAAATGGAAGCCCTGGAAACCCAATACAAAGATGAGCCTGTTCTGTATCTTTTTTTCTTGCAAAGTGTTTATCGAGAAACGAAGGGGCTTGAACTTCTGGTTTTTGATGATTCGTTTCATAAGAACCAAAGTAAGATTGAACCGAATTAATGAACTCTTCACTAACATTTCCAGCAATTGAAATCACAATATTATCAGGTGTATAATACTGATTAATGTAGTTTCTTAGCGTTTCACTAGTAAACGTTCCGAGTGTCTTTTCTGTCCCTAAAATCGGATAAGCAAGAGCATGATCTCCATATGCTGCTTGACTTAACAAGTCATGAACAATATCGTCTGGTGTATCTTCATACATTTTAATTTCTTCATACACCACATTTTTTTCTTTCTTTAATTCTTCTTCATCAAAAATAGAGTTAAAAAACATATCCGCTAATACATCTAACGCATAATCAGCATGCTCATCTAATACTTTTGCGTAATAACACGTATATTCCTTTGACGTAAAGGCATTTACCTGTCCGCCAATTCGATCAAATGATTCTGCAATTTCTCTTGCAGAACGTGTTTTCGTCCCTTTAAAAAACATATGTTCTAAAAAGTGGGAAATCCCATTATTCTCTTCCGTTTCATATCGTGAGCCCGTGCCTACCCATACACCTATTGCAACAGATCGAACTGTCGGAATAGGTTCTAGCACAATCCTCACACCATTTGCACATGTATACTTCGTGATCAAACTTTTTCCTCCTAAATCAATTATGATTAACCTTCATTATCCACCAAACACTATATCATTTTCAAATAAAACACTCAAATTTTATAAAATTAATATTTAAATTCGCTTCTCATTTAATAATTCTGATAAAATCCCAATTTGATAGCCTTTTTCTTTTATACCGATAATAATGCGTTCAATCGCTTGAGCTGTTTGAGCGGTTGGATGCATTAAAATCATGGCACCAGGATGAACCTTCTGAAGAACTCGATAAGCCATTTCTTCAGGGTTTGGTTTCATCCAATCAACCGTATCAACAGACCATAATACAGTTTTCATATTTAAATTATCTGCAATCTCAACAACTTGTTGATTATAACTGCCGCTTGGAGGTGCGAACCATTTTGGTTTTTGATCAATTGCAGCCTCAATCACTTGATTTGTTTTTAGCAGCTCTTCTCGTACCTTCCCTTGAGAAAGTTTGTTTAAATCCGGATGTGTATAAGCATGGTTGCCAATCTCATGTCCTTCTTCAACAATCATTTTAGCTAAACTTGGATTTTTCTTTACCCATGAGCCATCCAAGAAAAAGGTTGCTTTTACATCATACTTACGCATTGTTTTTAGAATTTGCGGCAAATATTCATTTCCCCATGCCACATTTACTTGAAGCGTTACCATTCTTTTTTTAGGATTCCCTTTATAAATAGGAGCTGGTTTTAGGTCATTTAAAGTAATTTCCGGCTTAACTTCTTTAAACACCAGTTTTTTTTCATTAAATTCTTTCAGATCTTTCATTTTTTTATAGGATGCTTCAATATCTACTTTTAAACCATTATAACCGGGAATTGCTTTCCAAACACGATCAATCACAGCATTTTGAGGTGCTTCTTCATACTGTGAGGCTTTCTCTTTTATTTCTTCATAAAGCGAATCAGTTACTTTAGAAGCTGTAATTGCATCTTGCTTTAAATACAATAAATATTCAGATGTATATGGATTTTCCAAAAAGCGAAACGAAAACACTAATATTAAGCTAAAAATACACAACTGCATAAAAATCTTCATGTTTATGATGCCTCCTTTGCTACTACAAAATATGTGCAAAGAAGACAAGCTAGAACTTTGGAAAGTAGAATCTTTTTACATTCGTTGAAAGCATGCAAATTAGTTTTTTTGCACGAATAAGTCAAACTCAATACGCTTATCTTTCAGTGTCAAATGCTCAAGGTCAATCTATATATATAAAAAGAGCCGGTAAACTCCAGCTCCTTCTTGTTTATACGTTATATAAGATTCATACTAGTGGCCATTTATGCTTTATTTTGTTCTTCCTTTTCCTGCTGTTCTTTTAAAACAGCTTTTCTGGAAAGATTGATTCGACCTTGCTTATCAATTTCTTTTACTTTAACAAAAATTTGGTCGCCTAATTTAATAACATCTTCTACTTTGTTTACACGTTCTTCTGCTAGTTCAGAAATATGGACAAGTCCTTCCTTACCGCTAAATAGTTCAACAAAAGCTCCAAATTTTTCAATACGTTTTACTTTACCTAAATACGTTGTACCGATTTCTACTTCACGAACAAGATCTTCAATCGTTTTCTTAGCTTTTTCATTCATTTCTTGATCACTTGAAGCAATAAAAATCGTCCCATCTTGTTCAATGTCAATCTTAACGCCTGTATCTTCAATAATTTTATTAATCATTTTTCCGCTTGGTCCAATAACATCGCGGATTTTCTCAGGCTTAATCGTCATTGTTAAAATTTTAGGAGCATATGTTGATAACTGTTTGCGCGGTACTGCAATTGCATCTAACATATTGTTTAAAATTTGCATACGCCCGCGTTTTGCTTGGCTTAATGCTTGCTCTAAAATATTGCGATCAATTCCTGAAATTTTTATATCCATTTGCAGCGCGGTTACACCTGTTTCTGTCCCTGCCACTTTAAAATCCATATCTCCAAGTGCATCTTCCATACCTTGAATATCAGTTAGTACGGTTACTTTGTCAGCTTCCTTTACTAATCCCATTGCAATCCCGGCTACAGGCGCTTTAATTGGAACACCTGCATCCATCATTGCAAGTGTACTTGCACAAATACTTGCTTGTGAAGTGGAACCATTTGATTCAAGTACTTCTGACACAAGACGAACTGTATAAGGAAAATCTTTTTCAGACGGCATTACCTTTTCAAGAGCACGCTCTCCAAGTGCACCATGACCGATTTCACGTCGACCTGGTCCACGCATAGGTCTCGCTTCCCCTACACTAAATGAAGGAAAATTATAGTGGTGCATAAAACGTTTTGACTCTTCTGTACCAAGTCCATCAAGAATTTGCACATCTCCTAATGCTCCTAATGTACAAATGCTAAGTGCTTGCGTTTGTCCTCTCGTAAATAAACCAGATCCATGCGTACGAGGTAAAATACTAACCTCAGATGCAAGGGGACGAATTTCATCAATCTGACGACCGTCTGGACGAACTTTATCTTCTAGAATAAGGCGGCGAACTTCTTCTTTAATAACTTTATGTAAAACTTCTTTAGCCTCGCCTACAAGGTCTGGATCTTTTTCTTCATAATATGCTTCTGCTTTTTCAGTAACAGCATCTAATGCAGCTTGACGAGCTTGTTTTTCAACAACTTTAACAGCTTCTTTAATTTCCGATTCAAAAAGCTCACGCACATTCGCTTCAAGTTCTGTATCAATTAATCGAAGCGTTACTTCCATTTTTTCTTTGCCTACTTCTGCAACAATTTTCTCTTGGAATTCAATCAAGCGCTTAATTGCATCATGACCGAACATAATTGCTTCAAGCATATCTTCTTCCGGCACTTCATTTGCTCCAGCTTCAACCATATTGACCGCATCTTTTGTCCCAGCAACCGTTAACTCAATATCACTATTTTCTTGTTGTTCTACTGTTGGATTAATAATAAATTTGCCATCTACTCTTCCAACAATAACACCAGCAATTGGTCCTTCAAATGGAATATCAGAAATAGATAGCGCCAAGGATGAACCAAACATCGCTGCAAATTCAGATGAACAATCTTGATCAACGCTCATCACTGTGCTGACAACTTGAACTTCATTTCTAAATCCATCAGCAAACAACGGACGAATTGGGCGATCAATAAGACGGCTTGCTAAAATCGCTTTTTCACTTGGACGGCCCTCACGTTTAATAAATCCACCTGGAATTTTCCCTACCGCATATAAACGCTCTTCATAGTTTACAGTTAACGGGAAAAAAGGGAGATCTTTTGGCTCTTTTGAAGCCACAACTGTTGATAAAACAACGGTATCTCCATAGCGAATAAATGCAGCTCCATTTGCCTGCTTCGCTAATTTACCAATTTCTACAGTCAAGGTTCGACCGGCCCATTCTATGGAATATTCTTGCTTTTCTTGATCCATTTCTATGAGTACTCCTCTCATGATTAAAAGTCAGTTATTTTTATCATTCTACAATATATAACCATTATACCCTATCTTCTTTATTCATAAAAAAGATCGCATTATTTTTTTGCTAACAAAAAAGCGGGAATCATCCCGCTTTTTGTTGTAATTATCGACGTAGACCAAGTTTTTGAATAAGTTCACGATAACGTGTAACGTCTTTATTACGTAAGTAAGTTAAAAGGTTACGACGCTTACCAACCATTTTTAATAATCCTCGACGAGAATGGTGGTCTTTTTTGTGCGTACGTAAATGCTCATTTAGAGTATTGATTTGCTCAGTAAGGACAGCAATTTGAACTTCTGGAGATCCAGTATCGTTCTCATGTGTTTTGTACTCTTCGATCAGTTGGTTTTTACGCTCTTGACTGATTGCCATCCGATTCACCTCCCTTAATTAAAAATCCCCTATTACCTCGCAACCGTTGGTGAGTCGAATTGCCAAGCAAAGGTTTTGTACAATTTGAATCGTACAAATTCTAGGATACAGGTTTTTAAATAGAATTGCAAGGATTTCATAAAACTTTTAGGAGAAAAACTTGATTTATTTTCCCTATCCGTCATTAGATTATTTTAACACTGTTATGATAGATACTCATTTTCATACCATACCCCTATTAACCGCTTATTTATCTTCTTTATTCATAGAAAAATAATGGAGAGCTTGTTCTTTGTCCGCTCCAATTTGAGCAACTAACTGCTCCACTGAGGAAAATTTCTTTTCATCACGGAGGCGCTTATGCCATTCCACAGCTACTCTTTCCTTGTAAATATTTTGATCAAAATGAAATAAATGCACTTCAATTGTAGGAAATTCTGGCTTTTCGTTATGAAAGGTTGGTTTAAATCCCACATTACATACTCCGGTATAAGTATGGTTGCCAACTGTCATTTTCACGGCATAAACACCTAGTTTAGGAATTAAGTAATCTTCGGAAAGTGTAATGTTTGCCGTTGGAAATCCAATCGTTCTTCCGCGTTTTTCACCATCAGAAACAATTCCTTTAACATAGTAAAAGCGGCCTAAATAGTTTGGTAAAACCTCTACTTCGCCTTTTTGAATACATTCACGAATAAGAGTCGAACTAATTTTAATATTTTCCTCTTCTACTTTGTGAACGATTGTATGATCAAACTGACCTCTTGAGTGAAAAGAAATGGTTTCCATCGTTCCTTTTCCAAGACGTCCATACGTATAATCAAATCCTGCTACAACATGTTTTGCACTTAAGCCGATAATATAATCATCAATGAACTGCTGCGGAGTTAAATTTGCAAAAGAAAGAGTAAAACGAACAATATATAAAGTGTCGACTCCTAATTCTCGAATTAATTTTTCTTTTTCAGAAATAGGCGTTATATAAGACATTTTTGGCTTATGACCAAGTACAACTGCCGGAGGAGGATCAAACGTCATTACTGCAGTTTCTAACTTTTCTTTATCAGCAATATTTTTTGCCGTATTAATTACTTTTTGATGACCAAGATGTATGCCATCAAAATAACCTAGGGCCATTACACAATCATTTAATGTGCCTTTGTTCATTGTTTGCGGATAATTCAAATAGACCGTTTTCACGGATTCCACCTTCTAACTCTTCGATTCTTATTATTCATTAGCGTTGAATACTTTTTCGGGTTTCATTAATCCCACTTTTGTTGGATGTGGTTGATAGATCGCTAACAGTTCATTACTTTGATTATATACAGAAAAACGTAATGCATCCAATAATTTAGGTAAAGGTAATACTGCACCATTTAATATTTTAACAGCCTGTTCATCAGAGACAACAAGCTTTTCAAAATGCTGGACTGCATAATTAGTTGGAAAGAGATGCTCAGAAAATGTACCTGCTTCTACAGCATTTTCAATCTCTTCAAAGGTTAATGATTCCTCTAATGAAAATGGACCAGATTTTGTACGAATAAGGGAAGACATATGAGCTGGAAAGCCAAGCTTTTCACCGATATCTACCGCTAGTGTTCGAATGTATGTACCTTTGGAACACGTAACACGAATACGAAAAGATGGATTTTGCAATGTAAGCGGAGCATCTGTTAATAACGTCATTTCATAAATTGTAACTTGGCGCTTTGGACGCTCTACTTCCTTGCCTTCAAATGCATATTCATATAATCGTTTTCCGTTTACTTTTACAGCAGAATACATAGGAGGAATCTGTTCAATCGTCCCACTCATTGATTGTAACACGTTTTTTAGTTCATCTAGATGAATCACTCTATTAAGTTCCTTTTTCTCAATTACATCTCCATCAGCATCTTCTGTCGTGGTTGCTGTACCGAGTGTAACTTCAGCTTCATAGGTTTTCGAATAGTCAGACATATATTGAGCTACTTTAGTAGCACGACCGATACATAATGGTAATACACCTGTTACGCTCGGGTCAAGTGTTCCTGTATGTCCAATTCTTTTTAATTTCAAAATTCTCCTCATCTTCCCGACACAATCATGAGAAGTCATTCCTGCAGGCTTATGTAATGGTAAAATTCCTTCAATATTTTTCATTTCCATTTAACCACCTCATTTGTTTATTAAAAATAGTGCAGCTGGCATTTACCACCCTTATATTTTCAATATTACAAATTTATCCATTATAAAATATGTAAAGGATAGACAAGTTGATGATTTGTCTATCCTTTACAGAACACCTTCTTTAATTTCTTACGTACAATTTCTCTTATAACATATACAATTAAGTGTTTGTTGATTAACGGTCAAAATTATCGTTTTCGTTTAATTCTGAAATCAACTTTTCAATTCGACTTCCATATTCAATCGATTGATCAAGTGTAAATTGTATTTCCGGTGTTTTACGAAGACGAATTCGACGACCAATTTCTGTTCGGATAAACCCCTTTGCTTTTTCCAATGCTTGAAGGGTCTGATGCTTCTTTTCCTCGTCCCCAAGAACAGTAATATAAATTTTCGATTGCTGCAAATCACCCGTTACTTCCACGCCTGTTACGGTAACAAAACCAACACGCGGGTCTTTTAACTTTCGACCGATAATATCGCCAAGTTCTTTTTTCATTTGTTCAGCAACACGATTAGCGCGTGTACTCATCATTGTTCCTCACTTTCTAGCAATAGATTGACTTTTAAACTAAAGCCATTCGTAAGTGGTTTCTGCTCGCTCTATTTCAGGATTGCCATCAATGATTTTCAGCGCAAGTGCAAGTTCTTGTTCTGCTTTGAACTTGTCCTTAGAAATTGTTACAATGCCGATTTCAGTTCGCTGCCAAAGATCATGAAAATCAAGTTCTGAAACCGAAACATTGTATCGCTGTCTAATACGTACAATGACCGATTTTAATACGGCTCTTTTCTCCTTTAATGAAGAAGCATTATAAATCAAACATTGACAACGAACGAAACCAATCATTTTCTCTTAATCTCTTCCATTACATATGCTTCCATTACATCGCCTTCTTTAATATCATTAAATTTCTGCAATGTAATACCACATTCATATCCTGCTTTTACTTCTTTTACATCATCTTTAAATCGTTTTAATGTATCAACTTCGCCTTCATAAATAACAACGCCATCACGAACTAAGCGAATACCCGCTTCACGCGTAATGCTTCCTTCTGTAACATAACACCCTGCAATTGTACCCACTTTGGATACTTTGAAAATTTCACGAACATCCACTTGACCAATCACTTTTTCTTCAAATTCAGGGTCAAGCATTCCCTTCATTGCTGATTCAATTTCATCAATTACATTGTAGATGATACGGTGAAGACGAACATCAACATTTTCTGCTTCTGCTGTTCGTTTTACATTGTTATCAGGACGAACGTTAAATCCAATTACAATGGCATTAGAAGCTGAAGCTAAAATAATATCCGATTCAGCGATTGCTCCAACACCTGTATGAATAATGTTTACTTTTACCCCTTCAACATCAATTTTACGAAGTGAGCCAGCTAACGCTTCTGCAGAACCCTGTACATCGGCTTTAATAATAACATTTACTTCTTTTACTTCGCCTTCTTGAATTTGTTGGAAAAGTTCATCAAGACTAACTTTTGCTGTTTCTTTTCGCTCAGCAACTTTTTGCTTTTCAGCACGTGCCTCTCCAACTTGTCGAGCTTTTTTCTCGTCTTCGAATACCATGAACTGATCGCCAGCTTGCGGTACATCGTTTAGGCCAGTAATTTCTACTGGTGTAGAAGGGCCAGCTTCTTTTACACGCCTGCCAAGTTCATTTACCATAGCACGCACACGACCGAATGTATTTCCAACAACAATTGGATCCTGCACGCGTAATGTTCCAGACTGTACAAGTAAAGTTGCAACAGGTCCGCGTCCTTTATCTAATTGTGCTTCAATCACTGTTCCGGCTGCAGCACGATTTGGATTCGCTTTTAATTCAGCGACTTCAGACACAAGCAAGATCATCTCTAACAGTTCATCAATACCGTCACCTTTTAATGCAGAAACAGGAACAAAAATCGTATCGCCGCCCCATGCTTCAGGAACTAGTTGATGCTCTGTTAATTCCTGCATCACGCGGTCAGGGTTTGCTGCCTCTTTATCCATTTTATTCACTGCCACAATAATTGGAACATTCGCTGCTTTTGCATGGTTAATTGCTTCAACCGTTTGCGGCATTACTCCATCATCTGCAGCAACAACAAGAATTGTAATATCTGTTACTTTTGCTCCACGCGCACGCATTGTTGTAAAAGCCGCATGTCCAGGTGTATCAAGGAACGTAATCTTTTTACCCTTTTCTTCAATTTGATAAGCACCAATATGCTGAGTGATGCCGCCTGCTTCACTGGCTGTTACTTTTGTTTGACGAATGGAATCAAGCAATGTTGTTTTACCATGGTCAACGTGTCCCATAATCGTTACAACTGGAGGACGTTCTTGTAAGCTTTCCTCATCATCTTCCACTTCGTATGCTTCAAATTCTGTTTTATCAACGATTTTTTCTTCTTCAACTTCTACTCCATAATCTTCAGCAATTAATTCAATTGATTCTGCTTCAAGTTCTTGGTTAATTGTTGCCATGACACCAAGAAACATTAACTTTTTAATGATTTCCGAAGGCTCTTTTCCAAGTTTCTTCGCTAAATCACCGACTGTTAATGTACCAGAGAATGTAATTTTGCTTGGCGCCGATAAATTTTGGTTTGTTTTTTGTTGATTTTGGTTATGCTGAGAACGTTGATTTTTATTATTTTTATTCTTTGCATTTTTAGAAGCGCTTTTCTTGTTTCCTTTTGAATGATTTCCCTCTTCCTGATTGTCCGAAACACCAAAAGCATTATCTAATTGTGCAACCATCTTATCATCAATCACCGACATATGATTAGTTACCTGCACATCCATCTCTGCTAATTTTTCAATAATCTCTTTACTTGTTACATTATGTTGTTTTGCATATTCATATATACGCATTTTACTCATACATTCACCCCCGAGTTATTGGCCAAAGTTTGCTATTATTTTTTTTGCAAACCCTTCATCTATAACAGCAATTATTACTCTCTGCTCTTTTCCAACCGCATGACCTAACTGATAACGATCTGAGACTTCTACTAATGGTACATGATAATAAGAGCACTTGTCTGTTATTTTTTTTTTGGTATTTAATGAGGCATCTCCTGCAAGCAATACAAGCTTTGCCTTCTTATTCCGCACTTCTTTTAATACAAGCTCTTCACCTGTAATAAGTTTTCGGGCTCGAGCTGCAAGCCCTAACAGCTGCAAACTTTTATCAAGCGTCATTCGATTTTAATTTCTCCCTTGCTAACTGTTTTAGCATTTCTTCATAAATTAATGCATCAACTTCAACATTAAGATGCTTGTTTAAGGTATTTCGTTTCTTCGCTAATTGAATCACTTCTTCATTCTTTGCTACATAAGCACCGCGTCCTGATTTTTTTCCTGTTGGATCTAAAGAAACTTCTCCTTCAGGTGTTCGGACAATTCGAAAAAGTTCTTTTTTAGGACGCATTTCTTGACTGACAACGCATTTGCGAAGCGGTATTTTTTTCTTATTTTTCATCATTAACACCTCTTTCGGTATTAATCTTCTAATGCTTCTTCACTCGGTAAATGTGCAGCATCACTTTCTTCTAATGCTGCTTGACTGCCGTCATATAATCCAAGCTCTTCTGCTTCTGATTGACTTTTAATATCAATTTTCCAGCCTGTTAACTTTGCTGCTAAGCGAGCATTTTGACCTCGTTTACCAATCGCAAGTGATAACTGATAATCTGGGACGATGACCCTTGTCATTTTTTCTTCTTCATTTACGTCAACTTGCAATACCTTCGATGGACTAAGCGCATTTGCTACATATTCCACTGGATCTTCTGACCACTGAACAATATCAATTTTTTCACCTTTTAACTCATTAACAATCGCTTGAACACGTTGTCCTTTTTGGCCCACACAAGAACCAACAGGATCAACTTCAGGATCTTCTGCATACACAGAAATTTTTGAACGATCTCCTGCTTCGCGTGCAATTGATTTTACTTCAACAGTTCCATCATAAATTTCAGGAACTTCTAATTCAAACAAACGCTTTAATAACCCTGGGTGTGTACGGGATACCATTATTTGCGGTCCCTTTGTTGTTTTTTCAACTTTTGTCAAATACACTTTAATTCGGTCATTTGTATGATATGTCTCATTTGGCATTTGTTCTGCTGCAGGAAGCAATGCTTCAACACGCCCTAAGTTCACATAAATAAAACGGTGGTCTTGTCTTTGAACAATCCCCGTCATAATGTCTTCTTCACGGTCAATATATTCAGCATAAATAATGCCTCGTTCTGCTTCACGCACACGCTGCGTTACGACCTGCTTCGCTGTTTGAGCAGCAATACGGCCAAAATTTTTCGGCGTTACTTCTATTTCAATAATGTCCTCAAGCTCATAATATGGACTCATGTTTTTTGCTTCTTCTATTGAAATTTCTAAACGATCGTCCTCAACAGTCTCAACTACTGTTTTACGAGCAAAAACTCGAATTGTCCCAGTACCTTGATTAAAGTCGATACGAACATTTTGCGCTTGATGGAAATTACGTTTGTAAGCAGAGATTAACGCTGCTTCAATGGCTTCTACTAACACATCCTTGCTGATTCCTTTTTCTTTTTCAAGGACTTCTAGTGCTTCTAATAACTCACTATTCATCATTCTTCTCCCCTTTAATTAGAAAACAACTGCAAGTCTTGCACTTGCAACCTTTTTATATGGAATGATTACTTGTTTTTTTCTTGTTTTTATTGTGATTTCAATCGTTACTATTTCACCGTCAAATGAAAGAAGCTTTCCTTCAAATACTTTTTCACCATCAATTGGCTCATATGTTTTAATATGAACATTTTTACCTATTGAGCGTTCAAAATCTTTCTCTTTCTTTAATGGGCGTTCCGCTCCTGGCGAAGAAACTTCTAGGAAATAAGGCTGAGAAATTGGATCATGTTCATCTAATTTTTCACTTAGCAGTTCACTCACTTTACCACAGTCATCAATATCAATTCCTTTTTCTGAATCAATATAAACACGAAGGAACCAATTCTTACCTTCTTTTACATATTCAATATCTACTAACTCTAAATTCATATTTTCTATTATTGGCATTACAAGCTCTTCAGTAATTTCTGACACCTTTTTTGCCATATCGGTTTCCTCCCTTCTATCTATGTATGTTTATAAATTAAAGAAATAAATCCTGTTATGATAAGTGAACTGCACGAACTTTCTTTTTTAGGCGAAAATGAAAGAGTGGGTATTCCCCACTCTTCGCTTCACCGTATTAGATAGTATTTCCATAATCACTATATCATAACCCTATTCCCTTTTCAACATTGAACTAGAACAGGGACAACTGGTTTTGGTCAGGTAAACCTTGTAAGCAGCCATGCTCATCAAGATTTTCTAACACCGACTTTGTTATCTTACTGCGCTGTTGAAGATCTTCTTTTGATAAAAACTCTCCTGCTTCTCTTGCTTTCATAATATTAATGGCCGCATTTGTCCCAACTCCCGCTAAGGAATTAAACGGCGGAATTAGCGTGTTATCTTCTACGATAAACTCTGTGGCATGGGAACGATAAAGATCGATCTTTTGGAAAGCCATTCCCCGCTCACACATTTCTAATGCTAATTCTAAAACAGTGAGCAAACTTTTTTCTTTTGGTGAAGCATCAAGTCCCTTGGCATTAATCTCTTCAATCTTTGCTCGAACAGCACTTGAGCCTTTCACCATTGCCTCAATATCAAAGTCATCGGCCCTTACTGTAAAATAAGCAGCATAGAAAAGAATCGGATGATGCACTTTAAAATACGCAATACGAACTGCCATTAATACATAGGCTGCAGCGTGCGCCTTCGGGAACATATATTTTATCTTTAGACAAGAGTCAATATACCAATCCGGCACATCATGATTTCTCATTTCGTCAATCCATTCTTCCTGGAGCCCTTTCCCTTTACGAACAAACTCCATGATTTTAAAGGCAAGCGATGGTTCTAATCCTTTATAAATTAAATAAACCATAATATCATCACGACAACCGATTACATCTTTTAATTCACATGTACCGCTGTAAATCAGTTCATTGGCATTGTTTAGCCATACATCTGTTCCGTGTGATAACCCTGAAATCTGGACAAGTTCCGAAAACGTACTCGGTTTTGTTTCTTCAAGCATTTGACGCACAAAACGCGTGCCAAACTCTGGAATCCCTAGTGTTCCTGTTTTACATAATATTTGCTCTTCTGTTACACCAAGCGATGCCGGCCCTTGAAAGATTTTCATAACTTCCCCGTCATCTGTTGGAATAGTTTTCGGATCAATACCACTTAAATCTTGGAGCATCCGGATGACGGTCGGATCATCGTGGCCAAGAATATCAAGCTTTAATAAATTATCATGAATGGAATGAAAATCAAAATGTGTTGTCTTCCACTCAGAAGTTTTATCATCAGCAGGAAACTGAATTGGACAAAAATCATAGATATCCATATAATCAGGAACAACAATAATGCCTCCGGGGTGCTGACCTGTTGTACGCTTAACTCCTGTACAGCCGCCGACTAACCGATCCACTTCAGCCCCTCGGTAGTGAAGATTGTTTTCAGCTGCATAATTTTTTACATATCCGTAAGCAGTCTTCTCAGCAACCGTTCCAATTGTACCCGCACGATACACATAATCTTCACCGAAAAGTTCCTTCGTATAGTTATGAGCACGAGGCTGATACTCTCCGGAGAAGTTCAAATCGATATCGGGCACCTTGTCTCCTTTAAATCCTAAGAACGTTTCAAACGGGATATCATGGCCATCTTTTTTATAAGCTGTGCCGCATTCTGGACAATCTTTATCAGGTAAATCAAAACCCGAGCCGACAGAGCCATCATTAAAGAAATGCGAATGCTTACAGTTTGGACAAACATAATGCGGCGGCAGTGGATTTACTTCTGTAATTTCTGTCATTGTTGCCACAAAGGATGATCCGACTGATCCACGTGATCCTACAAGATAGCCATCATCAAGAGATTTTTTTACGAGCTTATGAGAAATTAAATAAATAACGGCAAACCCGTGACCAATAATACTTTTTAGTTCTTTTTCAATACGCGCTTCTACAATTTCAGGAAGATCCTCACCATAAATTCTTCTCGCCATGCTGTAGCTCATTTGGCGAATTTCATCATCTGCACCTTCAATTTTTGGTGTATACAAATCATCTGGAATTGGCTTCACTTCATCAATCATGTCTGCAATATATTGGGGATTCGTCACAACGATTTTTTCTGCTGTTTCATCATCTAAAAATGAAAAACATTCCAGCATCTCATCTGTTGTCCTAAAGTGAACTTGCGGTAATGTTTGTTTATTTAAAGGATTGGCTCCCCCTTGAGAGGCAATTAATATTTGTCGATAAACATAATCTTCAGGATTTAAATAATGAACATTTCCTGTTGCAACGACAGGTTTATTTAATTTTTCCCCTAAGTTAATAATATTTGTCGTAATCTCTCTTAGTGCTAACTCATCACGCACTAACTCTTTTTCAATTAAATGATAGTAATTAGACGGAGGCTGCACTTCTAAATAATCATAAAACTTTGCCACCTCTTCTGCTTCTTCAGGTGTTTTTTGCATCATCGCTTCAAACACTTCCCCTTTATCACAAGCAGAGCCAACAATAATACCTTCTCGAAATTTCTCTAATTTAGAGCGGGGAATTCGTGGGTTACGATAAAAGTATTCAAGATGCGCTAACGAAACAAGCTTGTATAAATTTTTTAAACCTGTTTGATTTTGCGCCAGTAAAATGCAGTGAAAAGGTCTTGTTTTCTGAAAGCCGCTTTGTCCCATATAATTATTTAATTCATCATGATAATGAATATCACGTTCGTTTACTTCCTTTAAAAGCTTCGTAAGTAAATAGCCGGTTGCTTCTGTATCATAAATGGCGCGGTGGTGCTGTGTTAATTCAATATCAAACTTCTTACACAGTGTATTTAAACGATGGTTTTTCATTTCTGGATATAAAAATCTCGCTAATTCGAGTGTATCAATAACTGGATTTTTTGCTTCACCAAGTCCCACTTTACGAAAGCCGGCATTAATAAACCCCATATCAAAACTTGCATTGTGAGCGACTAATGTATCATCGCCCATAAACTGTTGAAATTCTTTTAATACAACATCAATTTCTGGTGCATCAACGAGCATATCGTCTGTAATACCTGTTAATTCCATAATAGTTGTAGACAAAGATTCATGAGGATTGGCAAACCGTTCAAAGCGTTCAATAATTTCCCCAGCTTTAACTTTAACAGCCGCTAATTCAATAATTTTATTGTACACAGCAGACAGTCCAGTTGTTTCAACGTCAAATACAATATAAGTTTCTTCTTTCAAATCGCGATGGTCATCATTGTATGCAATCGGCACACCATCATCCACTAGATTAGCTTCAATCCCAAATAGCACTTTAATATTATTTTTTCTTCCAGCAGAATAAGCTTCAGGAAATGACTGAGCAACAGCATGATCTGTAATTGCAATTGCTTTATGTCCCCATTTACTTGCTTGTTCAACAAGACGACCAGCTGATGTGACGGCATCCATTTGGCTCATTGGGGTATGGAGGTGCAGCTCAACACGCTTTTTCCCTTCTTCAGCTTTATCGCGCCGCGAACTTGGTTCAATTTGATTAACATCATTTGCAATCATGACAAGGTCTCGAACAAATGTATCATTCTGAATTCCGCCGCGAACTTTTACCCACATTCCTTTTGAAAGAGCTTGAAGCTGTCCAACATCATCCTTATCGCGTGAAAACATTTTAATTAAAATAGAATCGGTATAGTCTGTTATTTTAAATGTAAGAAGTGTACGACCACTGCGAAGTTCTCGTGTTTCTACATCAAATACATACCCTTGAACCGTAATTCGGCGTTCTTCATCTTCAATTGTTTCAATTGGCACTGGGTCATCTTGGATTTTATAGCCGATTACAAGGGACTCATTTGCTTGAGGACCTGTGCTATTTCCACTTGTTGCAGCTTTTGCTTTTTCAATTAGTGCTTCGCGACTTTTTAATTCATCTTCTTTTTTCTTCTGCTCAATAAATTGTTCATACTTTTCTTTTTGTTCTTTTACCTCTACTTCAAACGAAAACTGCGGAAATCCAAACTTCCTGTAGCAAAAATTAAGCTTTTCCTCTACTTTCCGTTTAAAAATAACTGCCTCTGTATCATTGCGCACATATAATTGAAGCTTATTTCCATTTAATGAGGGTGTTTGTTCTTTTAACAATTGTTGAAGTGAGGTTGAAATACCCGCAAGATTATCTACACAATACTGCCAATAACTTTGCACTTCTTTTTCGTTAAAGTACCCAGCTGAACAATTAATTGAAAAAGATACCTGAGCAATATGTTTAAAACCTCCAATAAGATGATTTGTAAAATGTTGATACACATCAAATGGTAAAACGTTTGGCAGTTCAATTTGAAAATGCCAGCTTCTTTTTTCTTTAGAAATGGTAAGTTTTTGAATGGTCCCGCCACTAAAATATTGGTTCACAAATTCTTTCGGAAAAGCAATTTGCTCAAGCAACAGTTGGAAACGCTGTTCACGAAGTTGTCGGTCTTGATCCATTTTCATTCCCCCTTATTTATAGGAATGGCATTGTAATAATTAGCAATAGAAATGGAAAAGAGGCTGACTCCAAAACATAGGGTCAGACCTTCCTCAACTAATATATAGGTTGCTCTTTATGAAAAGTTGCTATATATTATATAGATTTGAGGGGGTCAGACCCTATTGAGTCATCCTCTACCTTCACATTTATTTATGATAACTCTGCCCATTGTTTTTTTAGTAGTTCTGTTAACTCAGAGACATGCACTTCAAATGTTTCACCGGTTTTACGCAGTTTTACTTCCACAATTCCTTCATCAGCTTTTTTACCAACAACCACACGAAGAGGAATTCCAAATAAATCTGCATCAGCAAATTTAACGCCCGGACGCTCTTTGCGATCATCGAATAATACATCATAGGAAGCCTCTTTTAATTGTTTATACAATGATTCGCCTAATTCATGCTGCTCTTCTTTTTTAGGATTTAATACTAATAAATGAACACCATACGGCGCTAGTTCCTTCGGCCATACAATTCCATTTTCGTCATGATGCTGTTCAACTACTGCAGCAACAGTTCGAGACACACCAATGCCATAGCAGCCCATAATCATTGGCTGATTTTTGCCATTTTCATCAAGAAAACCAGCACCCATCGTTTCGCTGTAGCGTGTACCAAGTTTAAAGACTTGTCCCACTTCAATACCTTCTGCAAACACAATTGTTCCTTTGCCGTCTGGTGATGGGTCGCCTTCTTGAATAAACCGCAAATCAGTATATTCAATAGAGACAAAATCTCGTTCAGGATTCACATTTTTATAATGAATGCCGGCTTCATTTGCCCCACATACGCCGTTTACAATATATTTAACAGCATAATCTGCTACAATTTTAACATTTTCTACACCAATCGGTCCAATATTTCCAACAGGTCCCTGCAGCTTTTCAAGAACCGTTTCATCATCTGCTAATTCAACATTTGTTGCTTCAAAGAAATGCTTTACCTTTACATCATTTACTTCATGATCCCCACGCACTAATACGAGCACATACTCTTCATCAACTGAAAATAACAGGGATTTAATAACCTTATCCTTTTGAACATTCAACTTTTTCGCAACATCTTCAATTGTTTTAGCTTCGTCTGTTTGAACTTTTTCAAGTGGTTGTGCTTCTTCACTGCTCTTGTCATACACGTCAGCTACTTGCGCCATTTCAATATTAGCCGCAAAATCTGATTCTGTCGAATAGGCAATCGTATCTTCTCCAACTTCAGATAATGCCATGAACTCATGGGTATCTTTTCCGCCAATGGCCCCGCTGTCTGCAACTACTGGTCTAAAATTCAAACCGCATCGCGTAAAAACTTTTGTATACGTGTCATACATTAATTTGTACATCTCATCCAATGTTTCATGATCGCCATGAAAAGAGTAAGCATCCTTCATAATAAATTCACGACCGCGCAGCAGACCAAAACGCGGACGCTTTTCATCACGGTATTTTGTCTGAATTTGATATAAAAGCACAGGCAGACGCTTATAGGTTTTAATTTCGTCACGGACAAGACTTGTAATTAATTCCTCATGTGTAGCTCCAAGAGCAAAATTTCTTTCATGACGATCTTTTAAACGCATTAGTTCAGGGCCATAAATTTCCCATCTACCTGTTTCCTGCCACAGCTCTGCAGGTTGAATTGCTGGCATCAGAAGTTCCTGTCCACCGACTTCATCCATTTCTTCACGTACAATTTGTTCCACTTTTTGCAGAACTTTTTTTCCAAGCGGCATATATGAGTAAACTCCTGAAGCATTTTGACGAATAAATCCAGCTTTCAAAAGTAATTGATGACTCTTTATCTCCGCATCTGCTGGTATATCCCTTAGTGTAGGAGCAAAAAAACTTGACTGTCTCATCTATTAGCACCTCAATTTAATCCTTTTTTAATTTAAGAAAAACTTTTGGATATCATTCCATGTTACGACAAGCATTAACAGCATTAAGAAAGCAAATCCTATAAAATGGACAAGACTTTCTTTTTGTGGGTCAATTGGTTTGCCTCTTAATCCCTCAATTGCAATAAAAATTAAACGCCCGCCATCTAATGCAGGCAGCGGAAGTAAGTTGATAATTCCTAAGTTAATGCTTAACAGCGCTCCCCATCTTAACAAGACGGCAAGTCCTTCTTTTGCAGCTTGATCAGTGTAACTATATATTCCGACAGGACCTGATAGGTTATCAATTGAAATTGCTCCTGTAACAAGCTGTCCTAATCCAAATACAATCAATTTCGTATACTCAATTGTTGTATCAAAACCATATTTTATCGAACCTAAAATAGAAAATTCTGTTTGATATCCTACTCCTATAACTCCTTCTGTTTCTCCTTTATAATTTGGACGCTCTTGAGGAGTAATTGGCAGTTCAAGAGTTTTATCATTTCTCTCAACAGTAAAAGTAATCTCTTGACTTGGATGTTGTTGGATCACTTCTGTGAACTCATCCCAGCTGTTAATGGATTGTCCATCAATATTTATTATTTTATCTCCAGTTTGAAGACCAGCTTCTGCTGCAGCACCGTTTTCAGCCACTCCACCAATAATCGCTTGATTTACGGGTGAGCCATACATTAAACCAAAAGCAGCTAAAATAACAAACGCAAGCAGGAAGTTCATAAAAGGTCCTGCAAAAATAGCTAAGAAGCGATCCCATAATGATTTTGATCCAAATTGACGATCATAAGGAGCAATTTGATACTCTTGCCCATCCATTACATAGTGACATTTTTTAGAAACATCATAGACTTCTAACGGTCCTTCTTCACTTTCATAGCCTTTAATAACCAATTTATGCTCTAAATCCGCTGCTTCTACCGTAATAATTTTTGCATCTGGGTAATTTATTTTTCGATTGACAACAATTTTTTTTACTTTATTGTCAGGATTTAATAGCAGTCCAATACGGTGACCAGGCTTTAAATCAATATTTTCAGGATCCTCACCTGCCATTCGAACAAATCCTCCAAGAGGCAGTAAACGAATGGTATATACGGTCTCACCTTTCTTCATTGAGAAAATTTTTGGACCAAACCCTATCGCGAATTCACGACATAAAATACCTGCACGTTTCGCTAGTAATAAATGTCCTAATTCATGAAAAAAGACGAGTGCTCCAAAAATCACGATAATCGCAATTATGCTATTCATATCCTGCTTAACCACCTTTATTTTATAAGTGACTGAACATACCGTCGTGTTTCTACATCAATTTCGGAAATTTCTTCTAATGAAGGAAATTGAACGAGTTGGTGACGATCCATCGCTTTTTCAATTAAATTTTCAATTTCTAAAAAACCAATGAAATCATTTAAAAATGCTGCCACTGCTTCCTCATTTGCAGCATTTAATACCGTCGGTAATGTTCCACCTGTTTTTCCAGCTTCGTATGCATACTTTAAACATCGATAACGCTCAAAATTAGCTTCCGAGAAATGAAGTGTTCCCATTTCAATTAAGTTTAACCTTTTTGTTTCCTTTAATTCAAGCCTTGAAGGATATGTGAGAGCATATTGAATTGGAATCTTCATATCTGGTGTACCCAAATGAGCAATGACACTTGTATCCACCATTTCTATCATTGAATGAATAACACTTTCTTTATGAAGAATCACATCTATTTTTTCATAAGGCAGTCCAAATAGCCAGTACGCCTCTATCACTTCTAATCCTTTATTCATCATGGTAGCGGAATCGATTGTAATTTTTGCTCCCATTGACCAATTTGGATGCTTCAAGGCATCTTCTTTGGTCACATGTACTAATTCAGAGCGGGTTTTATCCCTAAAACTGCCCCCAGAGGCAGTTAAAATAATGCGTGCTAATTCCTTTGGATTTTCTCCTTGCAAACATTGAAAGATGGCTGAATGCTCACTATCAACCGGTAAGATGGAAACATTATATTTTTGAGCTTGTTCCATTATTAAATGTCCTGCTGTGACAAGGGTTTCTTTATTAGCAATTGCAATGTTTTTCTTTTCTTTAATTGCTGCTAATGTTGGTGCAAGGCCTACACTTCCTAATACCGCATTCACCAGTACATGAGACTCATAATACGCCGCGACCTCAATTAGTCCTTCCATCCCATATACAATCTTTATGTTACCTGAAACCTGCTGCTGTAAGTAAGTACCGTTTTCTTTTGTAAGTACCGCCACAAGTTTTGGTTGAAACTCTTCAATAATCTTTAATCCTAAATCAAGATTTTTCCCAATTGACATTGCAGCAAGCTGAAAGGATTCCGGATGGAGGCGAATCACATCAAGAGTTTGAGTTCCGATTGAACCGGTCGCTCCCAGCAAACTAATCTTTTTCATATAAAGTGCTCCTTCCACCTATTCCATCCTATGTAAATAGTTAAATAACATATGCTCATTTCGCTATAATAATTGTAATAAGTGTAAAATGGGTAAGACAAAAATCAAACTATCAAACCGGTCTAAAATCCCCCCGTGACCTGGTAAAATCTTTCCAGAATCTTTTACCCCATAGTGCCTTTTAAATGCTGATTGAACAAGGTCTCCCACTTGACCAAACACAGCTGTCACAACAGCAATAATAATAATGGATTGATAATCATAAATTGGCAGGAAAAGTTGAAATACAAGACCAACAATAACTGCACACATAATCCCGCCAACAGCTCCCTCAATCGTCTTATTCGGGCTGATTTTTGGCCATAACTTACGCTTGCCAAATGATCTTCCGATAAAATAAGCACCGCTGTCAGTTGCCCATATTAAAAACAAAATAAAAAACAGAAGCTGCAGACCATTAGAAAGAAGTCTTGTTTCATTTAAATAAAAAAATCCAAAACCGACATACAACACTGTCAACAGCACAAAAGAAACTTCATCAAAACTAAAGCGATTTTTTGTAATAACAGTTAGCGAAAGCAATAATAACAGGCCTAACAAAAACCAATCAAAGCGTGTAAAATCATTGAATGTAAAAACACTTAACCAATGATCTGGAATAACGACTATCATTGTTAGTATGATACTTAAAAGCCCAGGTGAAGAAAAAAATGAAATTTTCCTCATCCGAAGCAGTTCAAATATTCCGATTACAGCGAGCAGCATAACCAATAATGTAAATAGATTACCTCCAATTATTACAATTGGAAGAAATAATGCTGCGGCGAGAACCCCTGTAATAATTCTTTGTTTCATTGTACCCTCCAACTTTCCTTAACTACAATCAGCGGCTCAATTTTAGTTAACTTCTTTTATTAAACGTTTATACTCCACCAAAACGTCTTCCACGTCTTTGAAACTCTTCGATTGCTTGTGTTAAATGCTCTTCCGTAAAGTCAGGCCAGAATATATTTGTAAACCACATTTCTGTATACGCAAGCTGCCACAACATAAAATTACTTAATCTAACTTCACCGCTTGTACGTATTAAAAGATCTGGATCCTTTAATTCTGAACTATACAAATAGGAAGAAATAACCTCTTCATTAATTTCTTCTGCGTTCATAGATCCTGCTGCTACATTTTCAGCAATTTTACGAATTGCTTCAGTGATTTCATAGCGGCTGCCGTAATTAAAAGCAAAATTTAATATTAAACCAGTGTTTTGCTTTGTTTTATTAATTGCTTCATCTACTGCTTGAATCGTTCGCTGAGGTAAGTTTTCCTTATCACCCATTATACGCACTTGTACATTTTCTTCAATCAATTCCGGTAAATAAGTTTTTAAAAACTGTTCTGGAAGTTTCATTAAAAAGTCCACTTCATCTTTTGGCCGTTTCCAATTTTCTGTTGAAAAGGCATATAAAGTTAGCACCTTAACTCCTATTTGATTTGCAGCTTTTACCGTCTTTTTAATAACTTTTGTTCCTTCGCGATGCCCAGCAATTCGAGGTAGTCCCCTTTGTTTCGCCCAGCGGCCATTTCCATCCATAATAATTGCAATATGTTCAGGTATTCTTTCAAATTCGGTTAACTTTGCTCTTTTTTCTTGTTCTTGTTTTTTTCTTTTCGAAAAATTCCCAAGCATTGCAAATCCTCCATCGAGATGACTTAACAAAAAAACCCCTTACTGAAAAAGAGGGGCTTTTTTATATACTATTTTACCTTGACTTTAATTATACTTCCATGATTTCTTTCTCTTTTTCAGAAGCAATGCTATCTGCATCAGCGACATATTTATCGGTAAGCTTTTGAATGTCCTCAGTTAATCGGCGTAATTCATCTTCCGTAATATCACCATTTTTTTGTGATTTTTTCAACTCATCATTAGCATCACGACGCACATTACGAATTGCAACTTTTCCATCTTCAGCATACTTTTTAACAAGCTTCGCAAATTCTTTACGACGCTCTTCTGTTAGAGGAGGAATGTTGATACGAATAACATCTCCATCATTGTTTGGTGTTAAGCCTAAATCAGCTTTTTGAATCGCTTTTTCAATGTCACTAAGCACTGATTTATCATATGGTTGAATCAGAAGTAGACGAGCTTCGGGAACTGAAATACCTGCTAATTGGTTGACCGGTGTTGGAGCTCCGTAATAATCAACCTGAACTTTATCTAAAAGAGCAGGTGTGGCGCGTCCTGTGCGAATAGTCGCAAACTCACGACGCAGACTAGCAAGCGCCTTTTGCATTTTATCTTCTGCATTTTGTAAAATTTCTTTTGACATTAGTTTTTCCCCCTTACTACTGTACCAATTTCTTCACCAAGCACGGCACGCTTAATATTTCCTTCTTCCATAATTGAAAATACGACTAATGGAATATCATTGTCCATACATAGAGACGAAGCAGTAGAATCCATTACTGCAAGGCCTTTGTTTAACATTTCTAAATAAGATAATGTTTGATATTTTTTGGCGTTTGTATCAATCGTTGGATCAGCGCTATATACACCATCAACATTATTTTTCGCCATTAAGATAACCTCTGCTTCGATTTCTGCTGCTCTAAGCGCTGCTGTCGTATCTGTTGAGAAATAAGGGTTCCCTGTTCCGGCAGCAAAAATGACAACACGCTTTTTTTCCAAGTGACGAATTGCTTTTCGACGGATATAAGGCTCGGCAACTTGACGCATTTCAATAGATGTTTGAACACGAGTTTGAACATCTATGTTTTCTAGGCTGTCCTGTAAAGCTAGAGAATTCATTACAGTTGCCAACATCCCCATATAATCAGCATTGGCACGATCCATCCCCATTTCACTGCCAATTTTACCTCTCCAAATGTTGCCTCCGCCTACAACAACAGCAACTTCAACACCAAGATCTACAAGTTCCTTTACTTGCTTTGCTACAGATTGGATAACAGAAGGCTCAATTCCAAAGCCCTGCTTTCCTGCCAACGCTTCACCGCTTAACTTTAATACGACACGTTTATACTTTGCTACGCTCATAGTTCCCTCCATTATGTATGAATATTTTATCAGCTTGAAAAAGAGGGAACACTTTGTGTCCCCTGCTTTTCATAAAATTATTTCTTCACTTGAGACATAACTTCTTCAGCAAAGTTGTCTTCGCGCTTTTCCATACCTTCGCCAACTTCATAACGTACAAATGTTTTAACAGATCCACCTTTACTTGCAACATATTTGCCTACTTTTTGATCAGAATCTTTTACGAATGATTGATCTAATAAACAAATTTCTTCAAAGTATTTACCTAAGCGGCCTTCAACCATTTTTTCAACAATGTTTTCTGGTTTTCCTTCATTCAATGCCTGCTGCTTTAATACTTCACGCTCACGTTCAACTTCCTCTTGTGATACTTCATCACGGCTTACATAACGTGGGTTTACAGCAGCTGCATGCATTGCTACGTCTTTAGCAAGTTCTTCATCGTTAGAACCTTCTACAACTGTTAGCACACCAATACGTCCGCCCATGTGCAAGTAAGCACCAAATACATCGTTGTCCGTTTTTTCCACGATTTCAAAACGGCGAAGAGAAATTTTCTCACCAATTTTTGCAATTGCATGTGTTAAATATTCTTGAACGGTTTGCTCATCATTAATTTTTTGCTCAAGTGCTTCTTCAACAGAAGAAGGTTTATTTGCTAATAAGTGCTTCGCAATATCGCCAAGAATGTTTTGGAAGTTTTCGTTCTTTGCAACGAAATCTGTTTCAGAGTTTACTTCAACGATTACTGCTTCGTTTCCATTAACTTCAATTGCTGTTAAACCTTCAGCTGCAACGCGATCTGCTTTTTTAGCTGCTTTTGAAATCCCTTTTTCGCGTAACCAATCAACCGCTTTATCAAGATCACCATCAGTTTCCGTTAGGGCTTTTTTACAATCCATCATACCCGCACCCGTTTTGTCGCGAAGTTCTTTTACCATTTTTGCAGTAACTGCCATCTTAAATTCCTCCTTATAATCACTATGTAATAGGTTTCGTTTTAAAAAGGGTGATAAAGGGTAAGTTCCCCTTTATCACCCTTTAATTTATTGCTATTATGAAACAGGTGCTTCTTCACCTTGTTTTGCTTCTAAAACAGCGTCAGCCATTTTTGCAGTTAAAAGTTTCACCGCGCGAATTGCATCATCGTTACCTGGGATAACGTAGTCAACTTCGTCTGGATCACAGTTTGTATCAACAATTGCAACAATTGGAATGTTTAATTTGCGTGCTTCTGCTACCGCAATACGCTCTTTACGTGGATCAATAACGAAAAGCGCATCTGGTAAACGGTTCATGTCTTTAATACCGCCTAAGAATTTTTCTAAGCGATCCATTTCTTTTTTAAGAAGGATTACTTCTTTTTTAGGAAGCACTTCAAATGTACCGTCTTCCTGCATTTTTTCTAAGTCTTTTAAGCGTTGGATACGTTTTTGAATTGTTTCAAAGTTTGTTAACGTACCACCTAACCAACGTTGGTTAATGAAGTATTGACCAGCACGTGCTGCTTCTTCTTTAACAGAATCTTGAGCTTGTTTCTTTGTACCAACAAATAGGATTGTACCATCATTTGCTGCAATTTCACGTACAAAGTTAAATGCTTCTTCAACTTTTTTCACAGTTTTCTGTAGATCGATAATATAAATACCGTTACGCTCTGTGAAGATATAAGTTTTCATTTTTGGATTCCAACGACGTGTTTGGTGTCCAAAGTGTACACCAGCTTCTAAAAGCTGTTTCATAGAAATAACTGCCATTTTTTCATTCCTCCATTATGGTTTTTTACCTCCGTTTACTTCATTTTTAAATAAGACTGTTTAACAGCACCTTCATTTAAATCAGTAAACGTGTGTGATTAACACCGAAAGTAAATATATCATATCGTAAACCAACTAGCAAGTCCTAAAACGATGTTAGGGAAAAGTTTTTTATTTAAACTCCTCCAATTAATTGTTTTTTTCTTATGATTCCTCATCCTAATGCTACGCTTTCATTATACCCATTACTATTTTCCTTAAACCTCTGAAAGTAAAAAATAGGTCATCCTTGTAGGACGACCTATTGCACTTATTATTGAGAACGTAATTTTGAAAGTTCAACTAGGAACTTATCGTTTAATACTTTAATATATGTTCCTTTCATTCCTAAAGAGCGAGATTCAATAACTCCTGCACTCTCTAACTTACGAAGTGCGTTTACAATGACGGAACGCGTAATCCCTACACGGTCAGCGATTTTACTTGCTACCAAAAGACCTTCATTGCCTTCTAACTCTTCAAAAATATGCTCAATCGCCTCTAATTCACTATATGACAAAGAGCTAATTGCCATTTGAACAACTGCTTTGTTGCGTGCTTCTTCTTCAATTTCTTCTGCTTTTTCATGTAAAATTTCCATTCCTACAACGGTTGCACCGTACTCAGCAAGAATTAAATCTTCTTCAGAGAAAGAATCATTTAAACGAGATAAAATTAACGTACCAAGGCGCTGACCACCACCTAAAATAGGCACAATTGTCGTTAATCCACTTTGAAATAAATCTCTATTTTCCACTGGAAAAGCTGTGAACTCACTTTCAATTCCGATATTAGCAGATGTTTCATTCACATTAAATAGATTTTCTGTATATTCTTGTGGAAACTGTCTTTCTTCAAACATCTTTTTCATTCTCTCATTTTCAATTGCTTGACTAACTGCAAAGCCTAGTAATTTACCACGACGGCTTACAACATAAACGTTTCCTCCAATAACATCACGTAACGTTTCAGCCATATCTTTAAAATTCACAGGTCCCGCCGTTTTCTGTAACATCGCATTGATTTGTCTTGTTTTATTTAATAAACTCATTGATGTTCCTCCTACATCTTTAATTATAGAATATATTGACTTAAGTCTTTATTTTTCGCAATATTAGCAAGTTTTTCATCTACGTATTGCGGTGTAATTGTGATTTTTTCCAATGTAATATCAGGTGCTTCAAAAGACAAATCTTCTAATAGTCTTTCTAGGATTGTATGAAGTCTTCTTGCTCCTATATTATCTGTTTCTTGATTGACCTCTGATGCAAGGACTGCTAGTCTACGAATAGCTTCGTCTGAAAATTCAATTTTTATACCTTCCGTTTCCAATAATGCAGTGTACTGCTTAATTAATGCATTGTTAGGCTCGACTAAGATTTGAACAAAATCATCTACAGTTAAGCTCGTTAGTTCAACACGAATTGGAAATCTACCTTGAAGTTCTGGAATAAGATCAGATGGCTTTGCCATATGAAAAGCCCCGGCAGCAATAAATAATACATGATCGGTTTTGACCGCTCCATATTTTGTCATCACTGTCGATCCTTCTACGATCGGTAATATATCACGCTGGACACCTTCGCGCGATACATCGGCAGTTTGCTGGCTTTTACCAGCAACTTTATCAATTTCATCTATAAAAATAATCCCAGATTGCTCTGCTTTTTCAACTGCTTCTTGAGTCACTTCATCCATATCAATTAACTTTGAAGCTTCATCTTGCGTTAATATTTTTCTAGCTTCTGAAACGGAAACTCTGCGCTTTTTCTTCTTCTTAGGCATTAAATTTCCAAGCATATCCTGCATATTCATGCCCATTTGTTCCATACCCGAACCTTGGAACAGATCAAACATACTTGGCGACTGTTCTTCAATTTCAATTGATACCATTTGATTTTCTAATTCTCCTAAAGCCAGCTGATGAGCAATTTGTTTTCTTTTTTGAGCAATATTTTGCTCTTCTGTTGACTCTGTCTGATCCGCTCCCTCAGCTTCATTTCCGCCAAAAAACATTTCTAACGGATTTTTATATTGCGTTTGTTTCTTTTTTGTTGGTACAAGTAAATCAACAATTCTTCTATCCGCATTCTCTTTTGCACGGTCCATCACACTTTCCATCTTTTCGTGTTTTACAATTCGAATAGAAGTTTCCACTAAATCACGTACCATTGATTCTACATCCCGCCCAACATAACCAACTTCCGTAAATTTTGTTGCTTCTACTTTAATAAATGGCGCACCAACAAGTTTAGCTAACCGACGAGCGATTTCAGTTTTCCCTACCCCTGTTGGTCCAATCATTAAAATATTTTTTGGAACTACTTCCTCACGCATTTTATCGTCTAATAAATTGCGTCGATAGCGGTTTCGCAGGGCTACAGCTACTGCCTTTTTCGCATCATTTTGGCCAACAATATATTGATTAAGCTTATCAACAATCTGTCGAGGTGTTAAGGCGTTTTCCATAAACCATCCTCCATTCCAATCCTAAAGTTCTTCTAAAACAATTTGATCATTCGTATAAACACAAATGTCACCTGCTGTTTCAAGAGCAGCTTTGGCAATGTCCTTTGCAGACAATTGAGATGCATGTTTTTTTAAGGCACGACCTGCTGCAAGCGCATAGTTTCCACCTGAACCAATCGCTAATATTCCATCATCAGGTTCAATTACTTCTCCAGTGCCAGAAATAAGTAAAAGGTGGGATTGATTCATTACGATTAACATTGCTTCCAGCTTACGAAGCACTTTATCACTTCGCCACTCTTTTGCTAATTCAACAGCCGCACGCTGCAAGTTTCCGTTATACTCTTCAAGTTTCCCTTCAAATTTTTCAAACAATGTAAACGCATCAGCAACAGATCCAGCAAAACCAGCAAGTACTTTTCCATGAAATAACTTACGAACCTTTTTAGCAGTATGTTTCATAACAACCGCATTACCAAATGTCACCTGTCCATCCCCAGACATTGCACATTGTCCTTTATGCTGCACAGCAAAAATTGTTGTGGCATGAAATGAATATTCCATATTGCTCCCTCCTTCTATATTTAATTTCCTTTACTTCATAATCTCATTTTCCAGATCTAGGGTGATGATTCATATAAACTTCCCGAAGTCTATCTTTCGAAACATGTGTATAAATTTGTGTTGTGGAAAGATTAGCATGCCCCAGTAACTCTTGAACTGAACGTAAATCTGCGCCTTCATTTAGCAAATGTGTAGCAAATGTATGACGAAGAACATGTGGACTAATATGTATGTTTAATGCTGTCTTTTCAATGATCTTTTTTAAAGAGGTTCTTATACTTCGTTCTGAAAGCCTTTCGCCTCTATAATTTAAAAACAAAGCATTTGTTTTGGAAGCAGCTTGACTAAGTATTTTGTGTCGTCCATCGTTAATATAGTATTGCAGTGCTTCTAGTGCAAAGCTCCCAATTGGAACATAGCGTTCTTTACGTCCTTTTCCTAAAACAAGCACAGTTCCTATTGAAAAATCAATATCCGCTATATTGATTCTGCAGCATTCGCTAACCCGGATTCCTGTCGCGTACAGTAATTCAAGAATTGCTTGGTCACGCTGACCTAGCGGGGTTGTAATATCTGCTGCCGCAAACAGTTTACCAAGCTCTTCTTCATATAGAAACTTTGGTAAATGACTTTCTTTTCTCGGAAGGGACGTCATCATAAACGGGTTGTGCTCGACAAAACATTCACGCATTAAAAACTTATAAAAACTTCTTAAGCAAGAGATTTTTCTAGCAACTGTTTTACGCGCTAAGCCTTGTTCATAAAGTTCAGTTAAATAGAGCCGGACAGAAGCATAAGAAACAGCAGCAAATCGATGAATGGCCTGCTGCTTCATAAAACAAACAAAATGCTCTATGTCACGTTTGTATGTTTCAACAGTGGACACAGAACAATTTTTTTCTATTTGTAAGTACTCAAAGAACGATGAGATAAGCTTTTTTTCCATGTTTATCACCTCAAAAGGCCTCTAAATCTTAACATAACTTAGAGGCCAATGCAATACAATTTACAATTCTTTTGCAAAATTCTGAATTGTTTCTAGTGCTCGATTAGCAATTTGTTCATTTCGAGCTTGCTTATTTTTAATTCTTGGTTCAAGAGGCGGAAACAAGCCAAAGTTTGCATTCATCGGTTGGAAATTATTAGGATTTGCTGTCGTAATATAATGCGCCATGCTTCCTAAAGCTGTTTCTTGCGGGAAAACAAGTGGTTCTTCACCTAATACAAGTCTTGCCGCATTTAAACCAGCAATTAATCCTGAAGCTGCTGACTCAACATATCCTTCTACCCCTGTCATCTGTCCTGCAAAGAACAAGTTCTCTCGATCTTTATATTGATAAGTTGGCTTAAGAAGATTTGGAGAATTCACAAAGGTATTACGGTGCATAACACCATAGCGAACAACGTCAGCATTTTCTAAGCCGGGAATTAGCTGAAGCACTTCTTTTTGAGGTCCCCATTTTAAATGGGTTTGAAACCCTACAATATTATAAAGTGTTCCAGAACTGTTATCCTGTCGCAGCTGTACAACTGCATAAGGTGTTTTCCCTGTTTTTGGATCTTCTAATCCAACCGGTTTCATCGGCCCAAACAGCATTGTTTTTTTACCACGCTTTGCCATTACTTCAATAGGCATGCATCCTTCAAAGAAAATTTCCTTTTCAAATTCTTTTAAAGGAACAGTTTCAGCAGAGATTAGCGCCTCGTAAAATCGATCAAATTCTTCTTCTGTCATTGGACAGTTTAAGTAAGCCGCCTCTCCTTTATCATAACGCGATTTCAAATATACTTTATCCATATTGATGCTGTCCGTTTCAATAATCGGTGCTGCGGCATCATAAAAGTATAAATATTCTTCACCTGTTAACTTTTTTAATGAACTTGAAAGAGCTTCAGAAGTTAATGGGCCTGTAGCAATAATGGTAGGTCCTTCTGGAATCTCAGGCATTTCTTCATGAAACACTTCAACATTTGGATGATTTTTCACTCGTTCTGTTACTAATGACGCAAATTCATGGCGGTCAACAGCTAGCGCGCCACCCGCTGGTACGGAACAATCATCAGCTGAACGAATGATCACTGAATCAAGCTTCCTCATTTCTTCCTTTAATACACCTACTGCATTAGATAGTGTATTTGATCTTAATGAATTGCTGCAAACAAGTTCTGCAAATTTATCTGTGTGATGGGCTGGCGTTTGTTTTTTAGGTCTCATTTCAAACAAACGCACTTGAACGCCGCGCTTCGCTAACTGCCATGCAGCTTCACTTCCTGCAAGCCCCGCGCCAATCACATTTACAAATTCTGCGCTCATGTCAGCACCCCCTAGTTGTTATTGTTCTTCTTCTGTGTAATCACATGACACGCATTTAATTTCTTTTTTCTTCTTTGTTTTCTTCTCAATTAGCATTTCAACGCACTTAGGACATTTCCTTGCAATTGGTTTATCCCAAGAAATAAATTCACATTCTGGATATTGATCACATCCGTAAAAAAGACGACCTTTTTTACTTTTACGCTCCACAATGTTTCCTTCTTTACACGTTGGACATTTAACCCCTATTTCTTTTAGCAGCGGCTTTGTATTTCTGCAGTCGGGAAAATTTGAACAAGCCATAAACTTGCCGTAACGACCAATTTTAATAACCATTCCATGTCCGCATTTTTCGCAATCCTCACCTGCAGGTTCATCTTTAATTTCTACTTCTTTCATTTGCTCTTCAGCCACTTTTAATCGTGGTTCAAAACCAACGTAAAACCGATCAATAATTTGAATCCAATCCTCTTGTCCTTCTTCAATGTGATCAAGGTTGTTTTCCATATTTGCCGTAAATTCAACATCAAATATATCTTTGAAGAATTCTAACACTAATTCTAGTACAATTTCCCCAAGCTCTGTCGGAACAAACTTTCGATCCTCAAGCTTTACATACCCACGCCTTTGAATCGTATCAAGTGTTGGCGCATATGTTGATGGACGGCCAATTCCAAGTTCCTCCATCGTTTTAACGAGACGCGCTTCCGTATAACGAGGGGGCGGCTGTGTAAAATGTTGAGTTGGCTCAATATTTTCTGTATGCACTTGAGTATCTTCTTGTAAATCAGGAAGGATGCGATCTTCTTCCTTCTTATTATCATCGTTTCCTTCAACATAAACTTTCATAAAACCAGGGAATTTCACTTTTGACCCTGTGGCTCTAAAGATCACACCTTGATTCGTTAAATCAACTGTCATTGTATCCATAACGGCAGGTGCCATTTGGCTTGCAACAAAGCGTTCCCAAATAAGTTTGTACAATCTATTTTGATCACGACTAAGATATTTTTTAACATCTTTAGGTTCTCTTATTGTTGAAGTCGGTCTAATTGCTTCATGCGCATCTTGGGTTTTAGCGCCTTTCTTCTCATTTTTCTTTCCTTGAGATAAATATTCTTTGCCGAATGTCTCTTCAATGTACTGTTTCGCTTCTTCTTGAGCAGTTTGAGAAATTCTCGTTGAGTCTGTACGCATATACGTAATTAAACCAACCGTCTCTTTCCCAATCTCAATTCCTTCATAAAGCTGCTGTGCAAGCATCATCGTTTTCTTTGCACGGAAGTTAAGTTTTCTTGCCGCTTCCTGTTGTAAAGAAGAAGTTGTAAATGGTGCCGCTGGATTTCTTCTTCTTTCCTTTTTTTGAACAGATAAAACTGCAAACTCATTACCCTCTATACGGTTTAACACAGCGTTTACTTCTTCTTCATTAGTTAGTTCCTGCTTCTTACCATCTACACCGTAAAAGCTCGCTTCAAATAGTTCATCATCTTTTTTAAAATCAGCTTTGATTTTCCAATATTCCTTTGGTTCAAATTGCTGAATCTCCTGTTCACGTTCAATAATTAATCTAACGGCAACAGATTGGACTCGACCTGCACTTAAGCCTTTTTTTACTTTTTTCCATAATAATGGGCTTACATTGTATCCAACAAGACGATCTAGTACACGACGTGCCTGCTGTGCATCTACTAAATTCATATTAATTGGTCTTGGAGATTTAAACGCGTCTTTAATCGCATCTTTTGTAATCTCATTAAATACAACGCGGCAGTCAGAATCTTGTTCAATGTTTAAACTGTGTGCCAAATGCCAAGCAATTGCTTCACCTTCACGATCAGGGTCAGCTGCAAGATAAACTTTTTTTACCTTTTTTGCAGCATTTTTAAGTTCTTTTAATACAGGACCTTTTCCTCTAATCGTAATATATTTTGGATCGTAATTATTTTCAACGTCAACCCCCATTTGACTTCGAGGCAAATCACGAACATGACCCATAGAAGCTTTTACTTGGTATTTTTTCCCTAAATACTTTTTAATCGTTTTCGCTTTAGCGGGAGATTCAACGATTACTAGGTAATCTTCCATAATCCAATTTCTCCCCTCTTACAAGTAAATTGAAATCTTCCCTATTATTAAATATCAGATTATCTTTTGTCAAATATAAGTTTTGTTTATTAGATAAAAAGTTTACCCAAATTGAAGCTCTTCTATAATATCTTTTTCATTTAATACTAGCTTTGCGCCTTGTTGAATTAATAAATTAGTACCTTTTGATTCCTTTTGAAAAATAGCGCCCGGCACAGCAAAAACTTCACGACCGTATTCTAATGCTAAATCTGCTGTAATCAGAGAGCCGCTTCGCTCCTGTGCCTCTACTACAAGTGTTCCGTTTGATAGACCGCTAATAATTCGATTACGAAGAGGAAATTGCCATTTCTCCGGTCTTTGATTTGGCCGGAATTCAGACAACAATAGTCCTTTTTCTGCAATATGATGCGCTAGTTCTGTATGTATAGTTGGATAAATTGAATAAAAACCTGATCCTAACACTGCAATTGTTTTTCCTTGCTCCTCTAATGTTAATCGATGACTCATACCATCAATACCGTAAGCAAGTCCACTTACAATACACCATCCGTTCCATATGAGCGGGCGAACTATTACATTTAATTTATAACCTGCCTGCTGGGACGGTTTACGGGTGTCTACGACTGCTAACATTTTTTTTGGAGAAGCAAGAGTAATATCTCCTTTATAATACAATACCCAAGGTGGATCATAAATTTGTTTTAACAGTATTGGATAGAATTTGTCAAATCGAGTAATAATCTGGATTTGATCTTTTTTATATTTTTTGTAATACTCCTGCATGTTAAGAGAGTGTAGATCTTGATAAAACAGCAAAGCATGCTGGCGTTTCATTTGAAAGTGAGCTATTAATTCATTTACTGTCATTTTATGAATACTCCCGCCACTTAATTTTCTAGCGAAAATTTGAAGTGGGGGTTTCTAACGTATCGAACATTTCTGAACGCTTAACGTTAGTGGAGTTGACACATTGGCGGTCTAAATACGCCCAACTCCTCTATCCCATCGGTCTTGCCTTTGGGACTTCTTTTAATAAGCCTACTGCACCATTTTCACACGTTGTGCTAGTCATGTATCACGCATCTTCGGCTTCTCTAGGCTTGAACATTTTACGCAGCAGAGCGTCTTTTCCTGCTACAACCTTATATGTTCAGTTTTCAATGAGCATGTACAAGGATGTACAACTATTATGATATCATTTATTACGTACTTGTGTTCGTAATAAATGATGGAAATTCACCCCCTCCCTACTGATTGGGCGATCGCCCTTCACATTCCTTGAGGAAGGGGTACTCTTTCCAAAAATGATAGACAGTAAGAAACTCTGGATCTTGTTTAAAGATTGCATGTATTGTCTTCCAGCCAACTCCTCGACAATGGTGGATATGAATAAGACGATCTCGCCTATCCCTCATAATAATCTCCTTTTCTCTCCACTTTAGTTACAGAATCGTGTCCAATACGACAAATTTCGCAAATCTCTATACGTATGAAAGAAGATAGCTTTCTTTAAAGAAAGCTATCTTTTTGCAGTTAGTTTTTGTGAGTAATACAGCGGTCAAGCAGCCCTTTTTCTTTTAAAACCGCTATTAACGTTTCGCCCATCACTGCTGGCGTATCCGCTACTTGAATGCCGCATGCGTTCATGGTTTTAATTTTCTCAGCGGCCGTTCCTTTGCCTCCGGAAATAATCGCGCCGGCATGCCCCATCCGTTTTCCAGGAGGAGCTGTTTGTCCGCCGATAAAGCCAACTACAGGTTTTGTCATATTCGCTTTTACCCATTCTGCCGCTTCTTCTTCCGCTGTTCCACCGATTTCCCCAATCATAATCACCGCATACGTGTCGTCATCTTCATTAAATGCTTGTAGGACATCAATAAAGTTCGTCCCGTTTACCGGATCACCGCCGATTCCAACCGCTGTTGATTGACCAATTCCTGCTTCTGAAAGCTGATGAACGGCTTCATATGTTAATGTACCGGAGCGGGATACAACACCAACATGACCTTTTTTATGAATATAACCCGGCATGATGCCAATTTTACATTCTTCAGGCGTAATTACACCCGGACAGTTTGGTCCAACAAGACGTGTTTTCTTTCCTTCCATATAGCGCTTCACGTTCACCATATCAAGGACTGGAATGCCTTCTGTAATACAAATCGCCAAATCAAGCTCCGCATCGACTGCTTCCATAATCGCATCCGCCGCAAACGCTGGCGGTACGTAAATAACGGAAGCATTCGCACCTGTTGTTTTCACTGCGTCTTCCACTGTATCAAATACCGGCACACCTTCGACTTCTGTGCCGCCTTTACCAGGTGTCACACCGCCAACGATTTTTGTGCCGTATTCAAGCATCTGCTGCGTATGAAATAATCCAACTGATCCTGTAATTCCTTGTACAATCACTTTTGTATCTTTATTAATAAATACGCTCATTTTTTCTTCCCCACCTTTCTATTTTACTAATGCTACAATTTTTTCCGCGCCATCTGCCATCGATTCCGCTGCGGTAATATTTAAACCCGATTCTTTTAAGATTTTCTTACCTAAGTCCACATTTGTTCCTTCTAAACGAACAACAAGCGGAATCTCAAGACCAACCTGCTTGGTCGCCTCGACAACACCTTGAGCGATCACATCACACTTCATAATACCGCCGAAAATGTTAACGTAAATGCCTTTTACATTTTCATCGGATAAAATAATTTTGAATGCTTCGGTTACTTTTTCCGCTGTCGCACCGCCGCCAACGTCAAGGAAGTTGGCCGGATCGCCGCCGTAATGTTTAATAATATCCATTGTGGCCATCGCAAGACCTGCCCCGTTTACCATGCAGCCGATGTTGCCATCTAAGGCGATGTAGCTTAAATCATATTTGGAGGCTTCAATTT
>NZ_QOCW01000006.1 GCF_003318295.1 Bacillus taeanensis | reverse complement strand
AATGGCTGTGAATTTAAGAAAATTCACAGCCAACAACAACTGATATAAGGCATAATAATGAAAAAAGAGAAATTGCGTCCGCAATTTCTCTTTTTTCATTATTTGAAGCTAGTTATGTCCCAGCCTCTTCCTTTTATTCAATTAGCCTCCTTCAAAAGAAAAGAGATTTTGCTGGATATTAACAAACTTCTTTCCAGTGATTATAGTGGATTGATGGTTTATGATTATGTAAATAGAAGTTATAATTTAGCCGCACAGACACATGATAAGTTTGAAAATAAGATACTAGATACGTTTGAAACGCTTACGCAAGATAAGGTTAGTGGAGATCAGCTTGAATATAACAACCTTTCATATGAATGCTAAGGCAGACCAAACTGTTCGTATTAAATTTATTCCAAAAGAAACAGGTACATTCGAGTTGTACTGCAGTATACCTGGTCATGAAGAAGCAGGAATGGTTGGTCAAATAACAGTATAGTAGAATGGAAGGAGGCAGTTCATGTTTGCTGTCTCTTTTTGATTTTTTTGAGAGAAAGCATGAGTTTAGTTTTAAGTTTTAATAGAGCTTTCATAAGTCCACTCTTTAATATGGTTAAAAACTCCATAAAAAAAGGAAGCGGATCATTAGCGTGAAAGGTATCATAGGTAACTTTTTTCGGTTTGTGAAATAAGACTTCAATTAACAGTTTCATTTTCTGTTTAAAAGGAAGGCTTTCTTTTAATAAATAACGAATAAAATTTAACTCTCCAACAATCCATTTTGAATAAGCGTCTAACTCATAGTCTTGCTGATAGTTTTTTTGGAGTTTTTGATAGCTGAGATTATGAACAAATAAATCAAGCATCATACGTGGAAATTCTACTCCTGAAGAGATAGCTAAATCCATTGATCCCCACGGTCTTCCATTAACCTCCATAAAATAGGCGTCTTCTTCTGTGATTCCTTTAAATTCGATCATTAAAATTCCTGTCCAATCAAGAGCCTGCACAATTTTTTTTTGAAGCTTCAAGAAGTGAAGGGTGAACTTCTATAGATTTACGAAGTGTACTTACCCCGCCGCCTGGAGGAACTTCTCTTACTCGTTCATGAGCAAATGCGGCAAATAGTTCGCCATCTTTTGCGGCTGCAAATACACCAAAGCCTTTCCTTTAATCATTTTTTGTAATAGCGGCTTTTTATCGTATTGATTGACTTCGAATAATGCTTTTTCTAACCCTTTTTTATTGTGAACAATCTTTCGAAATCCATAAATCATTCTATCCTCTATAATAGTCCGTGATTGTCTCGGTTTTACAACTATAGGAAACTCACATTCATTAAAAGAAGCTTCTTCAATTATTTTCACTCCGCACGATGCAGTGATTTTTTGCATTTTATCTTTATCAAATGAAAGGAGATATGTTTCTTTATTTGGTGCAATAAGCTTTTCTTTTATTTCATCATAAAAAGAGGAAGTATAAATTGAAAATAACGAAATATCGCTGCAGGGAAATATATAGTCAGGTTTAGAAATCTTGATTATTTCTTTTAAGCTGTGAATAAAAGAAATAATGCTTTTTTCTGGATCATCATATTTATAATGTTTCTCGCAATACTTTGAAAATCTGCATAAATCAGTCTTACTTTTACCTGCTGATAGGATGTGATAAGTATTCATTTTTCCGATTGAGCGAATGATTGATAATGTGGCCCTCTTATCACCATCAAGAAACAACATTGTTTTTTTCATGAGAGCTTCACTCACTTGTAAGAGGAATTATAGTTAAAACTATGAACAAATGGAGAGCGTTAGAATAAAAAGAAATGCTGGTTTCAGAGCAAGATATAAGAAATAATATCTTCTTGTTATTACTCGATCGATATTCAATAAAATCTTTAATCATTTTTTGCACAATTTCTCCACAAATATTATATATAATCACGTAGAAAGTCATAACTTTTAAACAAGAAGGTGAGCAGCATGAAAAAGCTTGGGTATATAGGGATATTAATTGGTTTACTGTTTGTATTGACAGCGTGCACAAACAATGTAAGTAATCATGAAGGCCATGATATGAGTGAGATGAAGGAAAGTGAAGAAAAATCATCACCAACAGAAGCGGGATCGCAGAGCAGAAAAGTTATTACAGACAATGAGTTTACGATTACAGCGCAAGAAGGAACACTGCAAATTAATGAAAATAATGAAAATGTGACACTTCCTGTTTGGACATTTGATGGGTCTGTGCCAGGCTCTGAAATAAGAGTACAGGAAGGTGAGGAGCTGACAATTCATCTGAAAAATGAGCTGCCAGAGCCTGTCACAATTCATTGGCACGGCGTTCCTGTTCCAAATAATATAGATGGAATTCCTGGTGTAACAATGAATGCTGTCCAGCCTGGTGAAACGTTTACGTATAACTTTACAGCAGAAGAGCCAGGAACATATTGGTATCACTCTCATCAAGACGGAGTAAATCAAGTGGATAAAGGGTTGTATGGCTCATTTATTGTAGAACCTAAAAATTCTGAAGAAGTCTATGATAAAGACTACGTGCTAATGCTGGATGAGTGGATGAGTGAAGAAACATCTTCATCTGATATGAGTTCAATGGATCATTCGGGTATGAATATGGAATCATCGGAAGGACATGAAGGAATGAGTATGGATCAAGAAGAGGGACACTCTGAACCTGGTGAAATGGGTCATGATATGCGTATGTATGACCTATTTACGATTAACGGAAAAAGCGGCAGCAGTGTGGAGCCTCTTCTTGTAGAAAATGGAGACAAAGTTCGTC
Organism: Bacillus taeanensis; assembly: GCF_003318295.1. Taxonomy (GTDB): domain Bacteria; phylum Bacillota; class Bacilli; order Bacillales; family UBA6769; genus Maribacillus; species Maribacillus taeanensis. The sequence goes on along the minus strand of NZ_QOCW01000006.1, from coordinate 182,137 downwards.
TTCGCTTTATAAACGCAGGATTTATGTCTCATAAGATTCATGTTCATGGTCATGATATCAAGGTGATTAGCTCAGATGGACAGGAAATCGTAAACCCTGCTTTATTTAAAGACCAGCTTATTTCGATTGCGCCAGGAGAGCGTTATGATGTTGTGTTTGAAGCAGGCAGTGAAGGGCAGTGGTATATCGAATGTCATGGCGATATGGAAGGCACAAAAGGTATGAAAGCGTTGATTCAGTATAACGATGATAGTGAAATGAAAGATCAAGAGAACGATGAAGAAGAATTATCGGTATTTGACTTAACAAAGTATGGGGAAAGTAAAGATGCAGAGTTTACGTTAGATCAAAGCTACGATGTTGAATATACGATGAATCTAAATACGGAAATGAAGCAAAAGGAAATGGTCTTTACGATTAATGGAAAAGCTTATCCTGAAACAGAAGGTGTTAAAGTAAAAGAAGGCGATCTTGTAAAAGTGAAGTTTGTCAATAATTCTAAAACTGATGATCATCCAATGCATCTGCACGGTCATTTCTTCCAAGTGTTAAGTAAAAATGGAGAGCCAATACAAGGTTCACCGCTTATAAAAGATACGTTAAATGTGAAGCCTGGCGAAGAATATGTGGTTGCCTTTAAAGCAGACAATCCAGGAAATTGGATGTTCCACTGCCATGATCTTCACCATGCAGCAGCCGGAATGGTTTCCCACGTAAACTATGAAGATTATAAATCAGATTTCACTCCAGATCCTCATGCACATAATAAACCTGAATAGATGAAATTAGACCGAATCTTAATGGTTCGGTCTTTCTATGTTTCACGCATTGTATAGTAAAGTATTAAGATGAATCTTTTATCTTCACAGAATCCTCACATTTATTGGCTATGATAAAAAGTATGAAAAATCATATAATCGAGTTAAATTTGAAGTAGGTAAAGTTATTAGTTTAATAACAGTGAGTTTGCTTAATATTGAACTCTTCTAATTAACAACCTGGAGGAATAACAATGTATAAAATATTTAATATAATTAGCCAGGTATTTAACGATCCGTTAACATCCCTTGCCTACAGCACACAAAACATTCCATTATTAACTGCCTTTATTTTAGGACTTTTAGGAGCGTTGGCGCCTTGTCAGTTTACAGCCAACATTGGTGCGATAACGTTTTATGGGAATCGTTATTTTCAAAAAGGAATTTCATGGTCGACGGTTTTCTTTTTCATTTTAGGTAAAATTGTTGTCTTTTCAGGGTTAGGGATTATTGTTTGGCTGCTCGGAAATGAGTTTCAAAGGCAGTTAACAAGTTATCTGTCGTGGATTCGTAAGTTTTTAGGTCCAATGCTTATTGTAATTGGTGTATATTTACTCGGTTGGCTGAAACTAAACTGGAATTTTTCTTTAGGGAAAGTACCAGAAAAACATTTTAAAAATGGAAAAACAGGGGCGTTCTTAATGGGCAGCAGCTTTTCGTTAGGATTTTGCCCAACCATGTTTTCGTTGTTTTTCATTTTATTAATGCCGCTTGTATTATCAAGTTCTTACGGTGTTATACTGCCAAGTGTATTTGCGGTTGGTACTTCAGTTCCGTTTTTAATTGCGATGTTTTTAATTTGGTATTACGGCTTAAATGGAGTATTTATGAAAAAAGGTTGGTTTTGTGATCCAGAGAATTGGCGGCGGAGTACTTGTTGTTCTTGGGATACTTGATACATTCACATACTGGACATTATGATTGATACAATGAATACTCCCGCCACTTAATTTTCTAGCGAAAATTTGAAGTGGGGGTTTCTAACGTATCGAACATTTCTGAACACTTAACGTTAGTGGAGTTGACACATTGGCGGTCTAAATACGCCCAACTCCTCTATCCCATCGGTCTTGCCTTTGGGACTTCTTTTAATAAGCCTACTGCACCATTTTCACACGTTGTGCTAGTCATGTATCACGCATCTTCGGCTTCTCTAGGCTTGAACATTTTACGCAGCAGATCGTCTTTTTCTGCTACAACCTTATATGTTCAGTTTTCAATGAGCATGTACAAGGATGTACAACGATTATTATATCATTTATTACGTACTTGTGTTCGTAATAAATGATGGAAATTCACCCCCTCCCTACTGATTGGGCTATCGCCCTTCACATTCCTTGAGGAAGGGGTACTCTTTCCAAAAATGATAGAAAAGGATGATATACGATGGGAGATCTTAATTTATTTTTAGCGTTCGGTGCAGGCGTGTTATCGTTTATATCACCGTGCTGCCTGCCGCTTTATCCAGCATTTTTATCTTACATTACAGGAGTTTCTGTTGATGAATTAAAAGAAAATAATGGGATACTAAAGCGGCGGGCAATGCTTCATACAATGTTTTTTCTGCTGGGATTTTCAATTATTTTTATTGTTTTAGGTTTTTCAACGTCGTTAATTGGAAGCTTTTTTATAAGATATAGTGGTTTAATTCGCCAAATAGGTGCGATTTTAATTGTTGTTTTCGGGCTGGTCGTCATTGGAGTCTTTCAACCGCGTTTTTTTATGAAGGATCATAAAATCACCTTTAAAAATCGACCGTCCGGTTATGTTGGATCAAGCTTAATTGGAATGGGATTTGCGGCTGGATGGACCCCTTGTACAGGCCCGATCTTAGCTGCTGTGATCGCATTAGGTATTTCAAATCCAAGCGCTGGACTATTTTATATGATTGCCTATATACTAGGTTTTTCAGTTCCATTTTTTTTAATGGCATTTTTTATTGGAAAAATGAATTGGATAAAGAAATACAATCGCAAAATTATTAAAATTGGCGGATATTTAATGATTTTTATGGGGGTATTTTTATATTTTGGTTGGATGACCCGCTTAACTTCATTCTTATCAAGCCGTTTTTTTTGGTGGATTTACAGGGTTCTAAAAAGAGAAGCACCTTGCTAATTAATTTATTGCATCTAGTGATTGATCATCAAAGTGAATTCCTTCTTTAATTTACAAAAGAAGCGAGCAATCAAACGCTCGTTTCTTATTTTTTTATTTTAAGCCATTGTTAATTGGCCTTTTTCTTAGAAGTGGATTGCATTAATTGTTACTAATCATAGTAGTTAGGATATAATCTTTTGTAAGAAGGGAGGCAAGTATGAAGAGGATTTCGATTAAGTTAAGTATACTTTTTTTTATATCCATGCTTTTTATTGAAGTTGTGCTGTTTATTTTTCTTTACTATGAGCTGCTTGGCAACCGAATAGAAGATGAAACGAAGGCATTGCTTACTCGGGGGAACAGTCACAGTAACGTATTAGAAAAACACTTTGATATGTTGACATTAAAGCATGTTGCCTTAATGGAATCTGAAGCGTCAACGATTGTTGTTATTACCGATAATGATAAAAGTATTCTTGTGAACTCTGATTATATTGACTTCACAATGAAAACAATTATGAACCAAAATAAAGATATTGCAGCAGAAGGGGTCTTGCTTGAATCAAGGTGGCGCACAACACCATATTTGGCTTCAGCCTCACCTATTTTAATAAATAACAGCTTAGAAGGATATGTGTATATGTTTACAAGCACGGAAAAGATGCGGAAAGTAAATGATCGCCTCACCTTTCAATTTGGTTTAGTCGGGATTTTCTCCTTTTTTCTCACAGCTGTTACTGTCTTTTTTCTAACAAAGTTTATTACACAGCCTTTAATTCGGATGAAGAAAGCAACAGAACAAATCATTCAAGGCAATCAAACAAACTCTTTGGATACTGAGCGGCAGGATGAACTTGGCGAATTAGCGAAGTCCATTCAATTTTTATCGAGTAACTTAAATCGTTTAAAAAAGGAACGAACTGATTTTCTCGCAAATATCGCTCATGAACTGCGCACACCGTTAACATATTTAAAAGGGTATGCCGATATTGCGCAGCGCGAAACGATCAGCAGCAAAGAACGAAAAGAATATTTAAAAATTATTACAGAAGAGGCAACTCATGCTGCGAAGTTAGTATCCGATTTATTTCATTTAGCTAAAATGGATCAGCATTCTTTTCCTATACATAAACAAAAGGTAGACATCGTAAAACTTCTTAATGAACTAATTATAAAGGTAAAGCCTGCTTATATGGAAAAAGGCGTGCGATTGGAACTAAAAGGTGAGAATCAAGCTTTTGTAGAACTGGATGAAGATCGTTTTTCGCAAGTGATTTTAAATTTATTAGATAATTCACTTCTCTATACAGAAAAGGGAAAAAAAGTAAGCGTAGAGGTAAGTGAAGAGGAAGATCGGATCATTATTTTAGTTAGAGATCAAGGAGAAGGAATTCCGAAAGAAGAGTTACCGTTTATTTGGGAGCGGTTGTACCGTGTTGATAAATCTCGCTCTCGAAAACTTGGCGGTACTGGACTTGGCTTATCGATTGTAAAGGAAATCGTCGAAAAGCACGGGGGAATGATTGAAGCAATAAGTGAACTCGGTGTCGGGACAACAATGACGATTCGTTTAAAGAAAGAGGGATGAAGGGTGCGGAAACTATTAATTGTTGATGATGAGCAGCGAATGGCTAATTTAATTTCTTTGTATTTAACTCCTTATCGTTTTAAATGCGTCCAATCACTTTCTGGACAGGAGGCTTTAAACATACTTGAGCAGGAATCGTTTGATTTAATTCTTCTTGATGTAATGATGCCTAAAATGGACGGCTGGGAGACGTGTAGAGAAATTAGAGAATTTTCTACGGTTCCAATTATTATGCTGACAGCCCGAGATCAAAAAATAGATATGATAAAAGGATTAAAGCTTGGCGCCGATGATTATATTACGAAGCCGTTTGATGAAGACGTACTACTCGCAAGGATTGAAGCATTGTTGAGGAGAGCGGGCAGAAGTCAAGAAAATCGGATAGAATTTAATGAATTAGTGTGGGATAGCGAGCAATATATTGTTTCTTATGAAGATAAACTCATTCCGTTAACACGGAAAGAGTTTGAAATGCTCGGTCTCTTTTTGAAAAACCCAAAAAAGGTATTCAGCCGAGATCAATTAATTGAAATGTTATGGGGATTTGACTCAGAAACAGAAGGTCGTACAGTCGATTCTCATGTTCGCCATATTCGTGAAAAATGCCGAAAAGAAGGGTTTGATATTGATACTCATTTAACAACTGTGTGGGGAATTGGTTATAAATGGAGGTAATCTTTTTTGTACAAATTGCCTACATATTGGTATTTTAGGTGGATGACACATTTGGCCTCATTTTTATCAAATCGTTTTTTTTTTTGAAGGATTTACAGTTTTTTAGACAAAGAGCTTCATTAAAGTGAGTTTTCTACTTAATTTAATTATAATGAAAATTTCTAAATGCTTAAAGTGATGATGCTAGTATGCTGAAAAACTAGCTGTTCTCCTATTTTTGAATAATCCCTACTACCAATTATCAAAATAAGTACAAATAGTATTTCAAGAAATGTGATATTATGGAGATTTGGTTTTCAATTTTACCATCGATTATCGCTATTATCCTTGCTATTTGGACAAAGCAGGTGATTCCTTCTTTATTAGCTGGATTATGGTTTGGAAGTTGGATTGTGGCGGATTCTTTTTTGCAATCATTTAATCAAACGATTAGCTATGTTATCGGAGTGCTAACCGATCCTAATAATATGAATGTGCTTTTATTTTTATATATCTTTAGCGGATTTGTATCTTTGATTCAAGTTTCTGGAGGAATTCAAGCTTTTGCAAAACTGATGGCAAAATATTTAACAAATAGTAAAAGAACACTTGCAGCTCTTTGGGGATTGCTTCCTATTACATTTATTGATTGCGGGTTCCGTGTAGTGGCGACAGGATCTATTATTAAACCGATTGCTGAAAAGCAGAACATATCAAAAGAACGAATGGCTTATATGCTTAATAATTCGGCAAGTCCCGTAATCATTTTAATTCCGTTTGCGACAACATTTGTTGGTTACGTCCTCGGAGTAATCGAAAAGGGAGTGCAGGTTGCAGGGATTGAGGGATCTGCTTTTTCACTTTTCATCCGTTCGCTTCCATTTAACTTTTTTAGTTATTTGTCTATTCTAATTGCCCTTCTTTCAATTGTTCCTATGTTCAACTTTGGGAAAATGAAAAGCCTTTTACAAAAAAGTACAACTAGTCATAGGAAAGAAGCCTTTGGTGTAGAGTTTTCTGAAGAATTCGACCATAAAGAAAAAGCCCATACAGCAAAAGATCAAACAGGAAATGCGATGAAAGGAAGTATGGAGCATGATCACGACATGGATGAAAAGTCTGTTCTTAAACCACGGTTAGTCAATCTCATTTTTCCGCTAGCAGTTCTTATTCCATTAAGCTTCTTTTTAATGATGGGAAGTGATGAACCGGCTCGTTCCATGTTAGTAGCACTTGCTGTAACGAGTTTAGCAACGGCTTTTATTTATCGATTCCAGGGCATTAAATTAAAAACATTGATGGACCGCTTTTTCAAAGGGGGAAACAAATTAATTGTAACGATTACAATTTTGGCAGTTGCTTGGCCCCTTTCAGACGTTTCACAGGATCTTGGTCGTCTGATTGAAACCACATTAGGTGAAAACCTTAGTTCTAATCTTGTACCAGTGCTGCTGTTTATAGTGACCGGGGCTGTTGCTTATTTTATTGGTTCATCTTGGGGAAGCTGGGCATTGATGATGCCGATTGGTATGACACTTGCTGTGACAACAGGAGGCTCCGTTCCGATTGTGATTGCGGCAGTACTTTCTGGAGGGACCTTTGATGACGTCACTTCACCGGTTTCAGGTATGACCGCCATGTCTGCGGGCATTGCTGAAGCTGACCATATGAAATATGTAAAAGCAATGTCACCTTATAACTTCGCAGCTGCATCCCTTGCAGCAGTGCTATTTCTTGCAGTGCCATGGGTTTTATAAACATTGTGGATGCTTTAATGCCTAAAAACTTCCTATTCTTACTTTTTCAATAGCAATCTCTTGTATTTGAAGGGGTTGTCTCAAAAGCGTAGAGTCAGACCCTCCCCGCCTCATATATAGGATGTGATTTATAAAACACATCTACATCTTGTGCGAGGTTGTGGGGGGGGGGCAGACCCTATTGAGACAACCTCTTTTTATATGGTTCAATTTTTATAAGAATGGTGATAAAGGTCACAGGAATATGTATTTTGCGGCTATATAATAGTGGTAAGAAAAACCTTATTTTATAAAGGGAGGAAAAAATCATGAAAAAACGGATTGGTATTTTAACAATGATCTTATTAGTTGGTATGAGTAATCTTGCAGCGGCATATAGCGGTGAAAAAGGAGAATGGGGGTTTGGACATATGATGGGAGGCTATGGCTTTGGAATGATGGGGTACGGTTTAATAATGTGGCTTCTTCATTTACTTGTAATAGGTGTAGTTGTTTATTTTTCAGTTAAATTAGCATTAAAAAGTAAGTAGAGAAAGTCATACAGGAAGAAAGTGTTCGTTTTCTTTTTTTTACGTTAATTATTTACATATACCGGGTAAGTGTATGTAATGAAGGAAGGATGTTTTAATGGAACATGCACATCATCATAAACATCATGAAGGTAATCATCACCATATGGATAAGGAACATAAAGAAGAGGGTCATCATCATAGTGAACACCGTGGTCATATGATCGAAGACTTTAAGAAGCGCTTTTATGTCTCTTTAGCAGTTACCATTCCAATTTTAATTTTGTCTCTAATGATTCAAGCTTCTTAGGAGTAAACTTTCGTTTTAACGGTGATTTAATTTTATTATTTATCCTGTCTACCTTTGTATTAGGTTAGCACGTTTCTATAAATTTTATTGAGTTAATTATAACCTAAGTTTGTTTCTTTTTAGATAGGGAGCAAACTTTTTTGTTTTATTAAAATAAAATTCCGCATTTGCTCTCCACATAAAACCATTCCATTTTTTCTTATTTACATATGCTGTTAGTGATAAAGGTTTTCTAAGCTTTTCATTTTTTAATGAATGATGTTGTTAAAAGTACTGGAAACTATCAATCGCTCATTATGCTAATTACACCATTTACAGATTATGTTTAGATGGATAAGAGACTGATTAGAAATATTTGATGGAAGGAGGACAACAAATGGGTGTTAAAGGAGGATATGGATACGGCTACGGAGCAGGCTTTGCTTTAATTGTAGTTCTGTTTATCCTATTAATTATTGTTGGAGCTGCGTTTGTTGGCTATTAAGAGTAAAAAGGGGGGATTTTCTCTCCTTTTTCTCATTTAAATTGGGAGAAAGGAGGAATACAGGTGTCTGCTGAACATTATTACGGTGTTTGTAATGAAAATGTTGGAAGAGCTGTTGAAATTACCTGTTATGATGGCAGTGTTCATAGAGGAATTATTGAACGAGTAAATAATGAATCGGTACATCTTAGACCAATCGAAGAAGGATACTTAAATGATAGTAATGACTTCGGTACTTATTTATATGGATTTGGTTACGGCTATGGATATGGCATTGCTTTAGCATCTATTGCGGCTTTAGCCTTTTTACCATTCTTTTTTTGGTAAAGATGTTATCAAGCATTATAAGATGATTGGTTAGTGATTTCTTTCAATGTTCAACAAGCAGCGGGAAGTTCCCGCTGCTTGTTGAACATTGAATTAGTACTGTTTTTTGAAAAATTTCTTTATACTGCTGCAGAGCTCATCTGTTTACAGGACTCAGCACAAGTACGACAAATTTGCGCACATTGTTTGCAGTGTTCATCTTGAAACATTTCACACTCTGCTGCACATGCTTCACAAATTTGTGCACAAAGGTTACATAATTGTTGGGAAAAACGGCTGTTGCGTGACATGTAAGAAACAGCTTGTGCACAAATTTCGGCACAATCGTTTAATGTTTGAATACATTTTGTGCGTGCCTGTACATCTGCTTCTTGTAAGCAGGCAGTTAAACATTCTTCACAAGCTCGCAAACATTTTAAACAATCCTCGATACATTGATCCATTGTAGTTGGTGATGAAGGTAAAACTCCCATAAAAATGCCTCCTTTTTATAAATGGTACGTCTTTAATTTGTCTTACATAAATGAAAACTATGCCTAACAAATTTGATTTTTTACTATTAGTAAAAAATTTACATTTTAGGTATTTGTGTCTGTGACTTTTTAAAGATAATCAAAGTTAGTTCTTTTTTACATAGGATAATTATTAAAGTAAATATAAGGAAGTGAGGGAGTATTCATCCGAATATAAGGATAGTTATATTAAAGAAGTTGGACTGTCATTATGATTTTAAAAGCTAAACTTCCTCATCCATTGATGGAGGAGGAAGTTTAACTTTTATATTATCATCTGCACAATGCTTCATTTGATTATAATCACCGACATTCATTGAGTTTGGACCTAAATCCATGTCCATATCACTGTTTGTATAATTAAAGATTTTTTCTCCAAGATTAAAGGCTGCACCAGATTGTATTTGATTAATTTTTACGTTATTAATTGTAAAGTCCACCGAAGGAGAATGTTGATTTGTTGACAAAAATTTATTAATTAGTTCTTCCAATTTTTTTCGTTCTTTTTCTAGTTGCTTCATTTCATGTTTAAGCTTCTTGGACTTCTGTTGATTGGAATAGGTAAGTTGTTTTAACAATTGATATTCATTAACCAATTGATTATATCTCCAATGATAAAAGTTATTCACAACTTACCCCTCCCCCTCTCCTTTAATTAGCTACTTCAAGTGCATCAGGATCATTTACAACTGGACATGATAAATTTCCGCTTCCGGCATTATTGATAAGGTTTGCATCCCCTACAGTAAAGGAACCTGCTTGTGCTTGCATATTCATTTTACTATGAGTAGATGTAATTGGTATTTCACCAGCATTAACCGATGCCCCTGATTGGACACCGCCTATTTTAACTGCTCCAATAAAAACAGGCATATTATCACCTCTTATAATCAATTTATTCTTTACTAAATAAATTTGTGTGTTTTTTTAGAGAGAGTTTAAAATTTTTAGTAAAATAAGGTAGAATATTTTTAAGTTAATAAGTCCATTAATATCACATGTAAGCACTCTATAATTAAAATAATGATACAATTGGCTCTTACTTCAAAAAACTCAAAGGTGAAAAATATATGGAAAAACAAATAACAGAACTATTATCGTCTTATAAAGAAGCGGCTATTTTTATTAGTATTTGTATCAATATTCTAATTGCGATATTAGGAGTCGTTCCCACTGTTTTTATAACATCAGCAAACATTGCCGTATTTGGATTTTGGGAAGGGGCACTTCTTTCATTTATCGGGGAATCCATTGGAGCTGCTGCAGCATTTTGGCTGTATCGAAAAGGATTTAAGAAAATTTCTCAAAAGGAGCTGTCTCGTTTTAAAAAAGGAAGAGAATTAATGGAAGTAAGAGGGAGGAATGCATTTTATCTTATTTTAGCGTTTCGACTTCTTCCATTTATACCTTCAGGTGTTGTAACATTTTTTGCGGCAATTGGAAGTGTTTCAATCAGTATATTTGTTCTAGCAAGCTCACTCGGTAAAGTGCCGGCAATGTTCATTGAGGCATATTCAGTCTATCAAGTGACAAATTTGACATGGCAGGGGAAAGTTATTTTGTTCCTAGCGGCCATTTATATTTTAATGCTCGTCTTTAGAAAAAGAAAAAGCGCTAATCATTAATAAAGATAAAAAATCATTCATGAGTCTATTATAAAGAGGATATATTTTAGAGACGGACAAACTTGCTTATGGGAAGGAAGGAACATGATGACGCCAGCCTTACTCGTAACATTGGTTGTAATTTCTTTTCTATCTTTTTGGGTGATTGGTATTGTGATGGTGAATCGAAAAAAAATCACCTGTATGACCGGGATGATGGTGGCCATGGCATTAGGAATGATGGTTGGGTTAATAATCGGTACACTACTTGGCATTTTACTATCCGGACAGTTAATGGCTTCTACTTTAATTAGCATGATTATTGGGTTAACGGTTGGTTTTTTCGCAGGGGTAGCAGTTAGTTTAATGGCTGTTTTAGACGGTATGCTTTCTGGACTAATGGGTGGGATGATGGGAGCGATGCTTGGCGAAATGCTTGCGATGGATCATCCAAATGCATTTCTAAAAATTATGTTTGTTCTATTTATATGTCTTACGTTTACATTAATTTATATGATAAACAGTGAACTAGAAAAAAAGAACAGGTGGCTCGGTAATCCGATTATTATTGTAACTATTTTGATCATCTTCTTTTACAGCTATGAACAACTCGGAAACATTGTTGAAGTTCATAATGGACAAACAGGCTTTACGGCAGAAGCAAAAACACATGACCATGATAGTATGAAGCAATCGAATATAAATACGGAGACCATAAAAGTAACAGCAGAAGACTTCAGATATACGCCAGCTTCAATAAAAGTTCCAAAAGGGAAAGAAGTAAAAATTTTGTTATTAAATAATGGAAAGGTTGATCATGATTTCGAAATTGAGATTTTAAGAAAGAGTGGAAAAGCAGTTCATCTTCATGCGCTGCCGGGAAAAGAAAGCAGCAAAACGTTTGTATTTGAAGAAGCAGGCACGTATCATTTTGTTTGCACAATTCCTGGTCATAAAGAAGCAGGAATGCACGGAACATTAATTGTTTTATAAAATTTTCCTATAAATATGAAACGCTCCTCTATAATGGATAAGAGGGGCATTTCATATTAAACTCGTATAACCATGTAGTCTTTATTTTTTAATCGAACCACATCTCCTTTTAATGCTTTCGCAATATCAGCCGTCATTTCTTTCAATTCTTCTTCATTTTTCGCATGCAGGACGAGTGGTTTTCCTGTCAGTACACGGTTTTTCTCTAATGTAAGATAGGCAAGAATTTCATAATTTGGTTTCATCGATGCTTCGCGTCCCATTATTCTCTTCCTTTCAATGAATTACCCATTACAGCGTGATCTTTTTTGGCGCTTTCAATTAATGGGCATTTTTTCACTGCTTCAATCATTGCATCTTGATCTCGTTTAAGAGGGACGAGCGCAATGACCACTCTGCCATCTTGATAGTCTTTTCGAGTAAAATGGTAGCGTTTAATACCTAATGCACGAGTAGCTTCAAATAATGCTGCCTGCCGCTGTCCGAAATTATCGAGATTAATTCGAAAATGATTTTCGTTCGGAGTAATCACAACAGCCATCCCTTCTTCTTGGAATAACTTTGCAGCGTTGTCAGTTCCTAAAAGGTTGCTTACATAGATTCCATCGACAAAAAGCTCAGAATCTTTCACTTCAATTTCTGCTTGTTCTACTTGAGCGATATCCCCAATAGTTTTTCCTTTTGAGAAACGTTTTAATAACAGCAGTACGATAATTCCTGCCCCTACACCTGCGGCAATTTCCCCCCACATATTTAAAGGTACGACTGTCATTGTAATCGATGTAATAAGAGCCGTAATTAAAGAAAAATAATTGCGTACTTCAAATGTTTTAGCAATACCGTCTATATAAGCACTGCCGCGAAAGGTGTATTCCGTTTGTTCAAGGTCGTTCAAGCTTTCTTTCTCCATTTTCCGCACATCACGAAATTGCTGAATAGCGAGTGTTAAAAATGTCACAGCAACAAAGTTTTTACTCATTAAGGCCGGCACTGCAACAGCTCCCAGCGCTGCAGCAACAAAACCGGTGATAATGTGAATAATATAGCCGTTTGGATAGCTTGGGTATTGACGATAATCTTCCTTTAATGTAAAAAAGCGTGCAAAGGTACCGACAATAATTGCTGTAATAATGATGCGTAGATCATCACTCTGTAAAACTTGTTCTCCTCCCATTTTGATCCTCCATTAAAAATAATCTTAAAAATAGTTTGTACAAAAAAGGAAGAGATATCCTAATTTAAAAAGGTGAAAGTTAAAGAGGTAATTTAATAAAGTTTTTTATTACATACTTATATGTTCAGTTTTCAATGAGCATGTACAAGGGTGTACAAATATTGTTATATCATTTGAGTTTAAAATAAAGCCATTTTCTTTTTGTTTGCATAATATACCATACAGGGGTATATTATATTTAAGAGGTGAAGAAAATGGAAAACAATGCGAATGAGTATTTACAAAGTCAGCCGACCCATGAGCGCTGTCATGATGAGAAGCAGCAGCTTGTGAATCGTTTAAAGCGAATTGAAGGTCAAGTGCGCGGTATTCAAAAGATGATTGAAGAAGACCGTTATTGTGTTGATATTATTGTGCAAATTTCCGCGATTAATGCAGCATTAAAAAAAGTAGGCTTTAACTTATTAGAAAGTCACACAAACAGCTGTGTTTCAAGTGCGATAAAATCCGGGAATGGTGAAGAACATATCGAAGAATTAATGAAAGTAATTAAACAGTTTTCGAAGTCTTAGGAGGTGATAGAGGTGGCTGCTAATCAAGAAAAAATGAATGTTGGCATTACCGGCATGACCTGTGCCGCGTGCTCGACTCGTATTGAAAAAGTACTTAACAAAATGGACGGCGTTGAAGCTAACGTTAACTTATCAATGGAAAAAGCAAGTGTAGCATACGATCCGGAACGCGTTAACAAGCAGGAGATTGTTAATAAAATTGAAAAGCTCGGCTACGGTGTTCAAACCGAAAAAGTTGAACTGGATATTGAAGGGATGACCTGTGCTGCCTGCTCGACTCGTATTGAAAAAGTACTCAACAAAATGGACGGTGTGAAAGCGGCCAATATTAACCTTGCCACCGAATCCGGAACGGTTGAATATGAAAGCGGACTTGTTTCTGTCGACGAGATGCTTGAAAAAGTGAAAAAGCTTGGTTATACCGTTGTTATCAAGCAGGATCGCAGCGCGAAAAAAGATGCAAAAGAAGAAGAAATCAAAAATAAAAAGATCAAACTCGTTATATCCATTCTTTTATCGCTGCCGCTCTTATATACGATGGTCGCTCATATGCCGTGGGATTTAGGAATTCCAGTACCGGATTTTCTTATGAATCCGTGGGTGCAGTTTATTTTTGCGACCCCCGTTCAGTTTTATATCGGCTGGCAGTTTTATGTTGGGGCATTCCGGGCATTAGCAAATAAAAGTGCAAATATGGACGTACTTGTTGCGCTTGGCACATCGGCGGCTTATTTTTACAGTTTAGTTGAAGCATTTCGTACATTAAATAATCCAAACTATATGCCGCATTTATACTTTGAAACGAGTGCCGTTCTCATTACCCTAATTTTAGTCGGCAAATTGTTTGAAGCACTGGCAAAAGGCCGCACCACACTGGCAATTTCAAAGTTATTAAGCTTACAGGCAAAAGAAGCAACCGTTCTTCGTGAAGGGGAAGAAGTGAAGATTCCCGTTGAACAGGTTCAGGTTGGCGATCAGCTTGTTGTAAAGCCTGGTGAAAAAATACCAGTTGATGGTATGGTCGTTTCAGGAAAATCTTCCGTTGATGAGTCGATGATTACCGGTGAATCGATTCCAGTTGAAAAAACGGCTGAAGATCTTGTAATCGGCTCAACGATAAATAAAAACGGCCGGCTTGTTATAGAAGCAACAAAGGTCGGAAAAGATACTGCACTTGCGGGGATTATTAAAATTGTTGAAGAAGCTCAAGGGTCAAAAGCACCGATTCAGCGAATGGCTGATATCATTTCCGGTATCTTTGTTCCGATTGTTGTGGGGATTTCAATTATTACGTTTATTGCTTGGTACGCATTTGCTGCACCGGGAGATTTACCGGCTGCCTTAGAAGCCGCAATTGCCGTTCTTGTTATTGCATGTCCCTGCGCACTCGGACTTGCAACACCAACATCGATTATGGTTGGTACCGGTAAAGGCGCTGAGCAGGGGATTCTTTTTAAAGGCGGCGAATATTTAGAAGGCACACATAAAATTGATGCAATTCTTCTGGATAAAACAGGTACGATTACAAAAGGAAAGCCCGAAGTAACGAACTGGATTGAACTTCAAGAAGGCGTGCTTCCATATTTAATCGCAGCTGAAAAGTCTTCTGAACATCCGCTCGCAGAAGCAATTGTCCAGTATGGAAAAGAAAAAAATGCAGCAGTAAAAGAAGTGGAAAGCTTTGAAGCAATACCTGGTCATGGTATAAAAGCGGTTGTGGAAGGAAAAACAGTTGTTGTTGGTACGCGCAAGTTAATGGAAAAGGAAAAAATCATTTATGAAAACCAGAAAAGGCAGCTAACTCATTTAGAAACAGAAGGAAAAACAGCAATGCTTTTAGCTGTTAACGGTATGCCAGCTGGAATTATTGCAGTTGCCGATACGGTCAAAGGGTCTTCCAAAGAAGCAATTCGAAATTTAAAAGAGCTTGGCGTTGAGGTTTTTATGATTACTGGTGATAACGAGCGTACCGCCAAAGCAATCGGTTCTGAAGTTGGTATTGACGGGGTATTTGCAGAGGTACTTCCTAAAGAGAAAGCAGCAAAAGTAAAAGAGCTGCAGGAAGCAGGGAAAAAGGTGGCAATGGTCGGTGATGGAATTAACGACGCTCCGGCGCTTGCATTAGCGGATATCGGAATTGCAATTGGAACGGGAACAGATGTCGCGATTGAAACAGCTGACGTTACACTTGTTGGCGGTGATCTATTAAATATTCCAAAAGCGATTGAACTAAGTCGGAAAACGATGCGCAACATTCGTCAAAATTTATTTTGGGCATTGTTTTACAATTCTATTGGGATACCGGTTGCCGCGCTTGGCCTCTTAGCGCCATGGATTGCAGGTGCGGCAATGGCGTTTAGTTCAGTATCTGTTGTTGCAAATGCGCTTCGTTTAAAACGCGTGAAACTATAACAGGTTGTCTATTTCATTAACCAAACCGTGATGATCGAGAGTTTACTAACATCCCTCAGAAGCGGTTTAGTACTTTATGAAGAATCTTATGAAACACTGATAAAAGAAAGGGGAAATTTAAAATGGCACAAACAACACTGAATGTACAAGGAATGACATGCGGACATTGTAAATCAGCAGTTACAAATGCGTTAAAAGAATTAGAAGGTGTAAAAAATGTGGAGGTTGATTTACAGGCAGGAAAAGCAAACGTTGAATATGAAGAAGGCAAGGTATCTGAAGAAAGCATGAAAGAAGCGGTAGAAGATCAGGGCTATGATGTGGTTTAATCTTATAAGAACATAAAGGAAGGGCGGCTATTCCAGCCGCCCTTCCTTTATGGTTATTTATTCCTTTTCACCCTCCTCTGTATCCACTCTTTTTAAAAAGAACTTTTCTCCAATAAAAATAAGTACAATTAAAGCAATTGAAAGAAGAACTACCCAAAGATCAGAAGAACTCTTTTCCCATATAAACGCCCCTAAAACAATGACATCAAATATGATTGCCATGATGACAATATAAGGCTTTGCTTCGATTTTCTTACGAAGATTTTTTAAAATCCCCCAATGGAAAAGAATATCCATGACAAGATAAAAAATGGCACCCATTGAAGCAATCCGGCTTAAATCAAAAAAGATCGTTAAAATCATCGCAAGGACAACTGTATAAACGAGCGTATGCTTCTGAATACTTCCCGGCATCCCGAAGTGTTTATGAGGAATTAAATGCATATCAGTTAGCATCGCAAGCATTCGTGATACCGCAAAAATGCTGGCAATAATTCCAGTAATCGTTGCAATAATTGCAATCGCTACGGTAAACCAAAGCGCATAATGACCAAACACAGGTCTTGCAGCCTCTGCTAATGCATAATCTTTCGCTTTAATAATTTCTTCTAGCGAAAGGTTACTCGCAACTGCCCAAGCTAACAGGGCATAAAGAACGGTACAAATTAAAATCGAAATGACGATTGCCCGGGTGATATTTTTATGCGGTTTTACAATTTCAGAGCCGCTGTTTGTAATTGTTGTAAACCCTTTAAAGGCAAGAATTGTTAAAGCTATTGCTGCGAAATATCCAACCGGTGTTTGCTCTGTAGATCCGCCTGCAGTGATGCTGTCAACCGAAAAATTTGAAATCCAAAGACCGACAATCGCAAATGCGGCAAGACCCAAAATTTTGATAAGAGACATAATTAAAGTAAGTGACTCAATAAACTTATTGCTCATAATGTTAATAATAAAAGCAACAGCAAGAAGCGCAACGCCGAGTACCGGAATAAGATAGCTGCCTTCTTCATAATTAAAAAGCTGCAGCGTATATGTGCCAAAAGTCCGTGCAACAAGACTTTGGTTAATAACCATTGAAAAGGCCATTAACAAGGAAGCGGCACCTGTAATCGTTCCTTTCCCGTACGCTTTTACGAAATACATCCCAATCCCACCAGCAGAGGGATAAACATTACTCATTTTAACGTAAGAATAAGCACTAAATCCTGTTACGATTCCTCCGATAATAAAGGCAAGGGGAAACCAGTTCCCTGCTAATTCAGCAACTTGTCCTAAAAGTGCGAAGATGCCCGCACTAATCATAACACCGGTTCCTAATCCAACTGCACCTCGTAATGTTAAACTATTTTCTTTGTAATTTTCCATGACTGAATTCCACCTCCACTCGATACAACTATGTATACCACTTAGTTTTTAAATAAAACTCCATAAAAACTTCACATTTTACGGGTCATATTACCTGTGTTATAAGTCCTTTATAGGGGGGATCATGCGCCTTTACATATAAGAGAAGTAAATTAAGTTTATTTGTATACACAACAGGGTATATGTATGTGGGTGCATTAATCTGTTTTAATAAAGAATAAACAGGCAGTAAGTTGTTCATCTTAAAATCATTGAATAAAGAGAAACTGACTGTTGTGTTAAAAGAATTTTTAAGAAAGGGGATTATAAGAATGGAATTTGATTTTACTGTAGAAACGTCTAGGGATATTGACGAAGTAGTAAGCTCTCTTGAAGAAGCATTGCAACAAGATGGGTTTGGTGTTTTATGGGACTTTGATTTAACCGGAAAGCTTCAAGAAAAAGGAATGGATTTTAATACGCCGTTTCGCATATTAGAAGTTTGTAATCCTAAAGAAGCAGATCGGATTTTAAAAGAAAATAAAATGGTAGGCTATTTTTTACCGTGTAAAATTGTTGTATATGAAGATAGCGGTCAAACAAAAGTTGGTATGCCAAAACCAACGGCATTAATTAACCTTGCCGATGATCAATCGTTAAATGAAATTGCAATGGATGTAGAAAAACGTCTTATTCACTCTATTGAGAGGGCTATTTCTTTAGACACTTAGCTTTAAAGTGAAGTTTATAGAAGAAGGCGGGGTAATATTTAAAACTAGAGGTGAACCCATATAGGAACCTACTACTAGTTTTATTAGTTGATTTTCGATTTCCGAGAGTACTTATTCTTTTTTCTAGATCTTTAAATATCTGTTAGGTGTTTGAATGTGAAGTCTCGGGGAATCATTATTATAAGTAACTTAATTAAAAGATAATTAATTATTACGTTTATATATTTACTTATTTTTACACATGTTTAAAAAGAACGGCTTCCACTAGCTAATGAGGACGTTTTTAGGTTTACTACATTAAAGCAATTCTTTAAAATGTAGTTAAGAAATATAAAATAAGCTTATTTTTATGAATGAGTTGATTAAGCAGAGTAGGGGCTGAAATGAAAACCTTGATCAATACATTTAAAAATCCCTCCATCCGAATTATTATCATTTATATCGTTATGAGCGGATTATGGATATTTGGAAGCGATTGGGTGTTAGAGAACTTTATAAATGAACTACTATTTTTAGGAATCGATCTTCTTGCTGTTTTGAAAGGGATTTTCTTTGTTATGTTAACGGGATGGTTGTTTTATAAATTAATTGATCGAAATTTTCGAGCCATTCAAGAGAGCGAAGAACGTTATCGTAAGTTGGTCGAGAGTTTGCCAGAGGTTGTACTTGTCCATATCGAAGGAGAAATTGTCTATATAAATGAAGCTGGTGTAAATATTACGGAAGCAAAAAATGCGGAAGACTTAATTGGAAAACATATTTTAGATTTTGTTCCCCCTAAAGAGTATAATTATACAATTATGCGTATGAATAAAGTGCAAGAAGAAGGTGAGAGCGAGTTAAGGGAGCAAAATATTATGTTACCTAATGGGCGTTATGTGCCGGTAGAAATAAGAGCTTTTCAGACTACATATCAAGGGAAAAGTGCCGTACAAGTAATTGTCAGGGACATTACGGAACGGAAACAATCAGCAGAAAAAATAAAACAGTTAGCTTATTATGATACAACCACTGGGTTGCCGAATCGCAATCAGTTAAATGAATATTTAAAGAATAAAATAAAACATTCCAAAAGTTTTTCCGTAATGCTTTTAGATTTAGACCGTTTTAAAGTGATTAATGATAATTTTGGGCACGATATTGGTGATCTTTTGTTAGCTCAAGTATCAGAACGTTTAAATCAATGTACAGATAAAGAAAGCTTTCTCTCCCGTTATGGGGAGGATGAATACGTTATTGTTTTAGAAAGTGTTGAACAGAAAGCAATCTCTCAAACGGTTGAAAAAATGATTGATGAGCTTTCATCTCCATTTCATATCAAAGGAAATGAAATGTATATGACACCGAGCATTGGCATAAGCGTATATCCTAAAGATGGAGCAAGTATTGATGCATTAATAAAAAATGCGGATACAGCAATGTATGCTGCTAAGGGAGAAGGAAGGAACAGTTACCATTTTTATGATTTAAAGCTTCATAAAAAAAATCAACGGAAAATGCAGTTAGAGCAAAGCTTAAGAAAGGCGGTAGAACATAATGAATTAACGCTGTATTATCAGCCGCAAGTCGATTTGAGTACAGGGAAGTTTGTTGGAATAGAAGCATTAGTTCGCTGGCATCAAAAAGAGCTTGGATTTATTTCACCGCTTGAATTTATTCCAATTGCAGAAGAAACAGGTTAGATTGTCCGAATTGGTGAGTGGATTTTAAAAACAGCTTGTAAAGAAATAAAGGAGCTGCACAGAAAGGGATTTCCTTCTATAAAATTGGCGGTGAATGTTTCAGTTAAACAGTTTCGCGATCATAAGTTTTTAGAAATGGTAAATGAAGTATTAATTGAGACAGAACTTGATCCATATTATTTAGAATTGGAAATTACGGAAAGTATTGTCCAGGATATTGAAGAATCCATTGTTATTATTAACAAATTAAAAGCATTAGGCATTAAGATTGCCATTGATGATTTTGGAACGGGTTATTCTTCATTAAGTGTATTAAATCAATTGCCAATTGATAACTTGAAAATTGATAAATCTTTTATAAAGGAAAGCAATGAAAATGGTGAAGCGCTTGTGAAAACAATTATTCAAATGGGCCGTAATTTAAACTTCATTTTAGTTGCTGAAGGTGTAGAATATGAAGAACAAGTCACATTTTCAAAGAAAAATCATTGTCATATTGGACAAGGTTATTTCTTTAGTGAACCTTTGCCTATTGAGGAATTGGAGAAACAGTTGAAAGAAAAGCACGATTTCTACAGATGAGAAATCGTGCTTGTTTATTTGTATAGTAATTATTTCGCAAAAAAGTTTTCAGTGTAATAAGGTTGGGCATTTTCGTTAAAGGCGACACCAACCCCTAAAAACTCAAAATCATCGTGTAAAATATTTTTCCGATGTCCAAGTGAATTCATAAGACCTTCATGGGCAAAGATTGAGCTGAATTGCCCAGCAGCAAGGTTTTCTCCTGCTGCAATATAGCGTATATTGTCTTCTTTCATACGATCAAATGGCGATTGTCCTTCAAGGTTTGTATGATCGAAATAGTTGTTTTCTGCCATATCTTTACTATGTTTACGTGCCGTTTCTTTTACAGCTTCATCCCACGTTAAAATGTTTAAACCATGCTGGACTCGTGCTGCATTTGTTAAATCAAACAGTTGATATTCAAAGCCTATCTTTAATGATTCACTTCCATCCGTATAAAAGCTTCGTTTTGATTGTTCCAGCGCTTCACTAATAATTTGAATTGCGGTCACGGTATTGTTTTCATGTTTATCGTAAAAGACGGTTACATAGTTGTGATCTATGAAAAAAACGTCATAATCACTATTTTCTTGAAATTGATAATAAGTTAACCCTTTTCTAATTTTTGTAATAGGTTCCCCGAGCTGGTTTCGAACAGCTTGTTTGTCACTTTTAAATGTGATATTCTTTGTTGAAGATAGTAAATCTTGGTTCGTATACAACGCTGCAGCAGTATTGTTTTCATCATAGGCGACCATCACGAAATTTTGATAGTTTTCATGATAAGCGTGCCATTCAATGTCGTATTCGTTAAAAGAACTGCGCTTTGCGGTGCCGAGAACTTCCTCAACTTCTTCTTTTGAATCGCCAACTTCAATATTATGAATGGAAAATGTTTGTTCAGTGGGCGTTTCTAAATCAGGCTTCTCCACGTCACTCGGCACGGTTTGCTGTTCATTCTGTGAAAAATCTTTTAATCTTTCTTCTAAACCTTCTGCTAAATCACTAATTCCACCAGCTAATTCCTCAATGGTGTTTTTAAATTCAGGGCTTTCAATCATCGTATCAATTTCAGTTTTTACTGTTTTCAGAAATGATTGACTATTTTCTTTATCTATATATTCCTCATAGGCATACCAGGAACCAAATAAAAGCAATCCAAAAAGAAGTAATCGTATCACTATGTTATCCCTCGTTTCTACTACCATTGTATCCAAAATTGTTCGAAGTGATAAGAGAATATATGGGTTTAGACTTGCAGAGAAAAATTCAGCTTTCTAATTGTAATAAAATATCACGAATTTTCCTGGCACAAAAACTTACAAAGTGGTTGGAAAGAAATATAACAACTGGTAGCATGTTCAATAATTATAGTGTAAAGGACTGTCAATAAATATGAAATATACTGGGAGAATATTTGCTGTTATATTCATCGTATTATTTCGTTCGGGTGGATGATTTATTACCACTTTTTAAATGATGTGCCGTTAAGAATGGGTGAAATTATTATTTCTATACTTCTTCTTTTCCCTGCTTGGTGGGCTGGAAAACAATATGATAAAGCTGAATTTTATTTTGAAGAATCTAAGAAAAGAAAAGCAGATTTGAACTATATGGCTTATTATGATAGGTTAACAGGTCTTCCAAATCGATACTTGGCAGAAGATTATTTAAAGGAAGCGTTAAACTATGAAGAAAAGAATAAGACGGTCGCTGTTATGTTAATTGGCTTAGATCGCTTTAAGATGGTAAATGACTCAAGGGGGCATCGTTACGGAGATTTTTTATTAAAACAAGTTTCTGAGAGAATTCAACATTGTCGAAGAGATTCTCAGTTTACTGCTCGATATGGCGGTGATAAATTTGTTGTAGTAATAAAAAATAAAAGGAGAAAAGAAATCGAGAAAGCAGCAGAAGCTTTTATAAAAACTTGCGCTCATCCATTCTTAATAAATAAGGAAAGCTTTTTTTAAACGGTTAGTATTGGCATTAGTTTTTATAAGATTGATCAACACCTCATTGATAATAAAGAAACATTAAAAATTAAAGCAGAAAATTTAATTCAAAAGGCCGATACTGCGATGGAATATGCCAAAGCAGAAGGAAGAGATAATTATCAATTTAATACAACAGAACTAAACGCCGCGATTTCACGGAAATTAAAATTAGAAAATGAACTGCGAAACGCATTAGAAAATCAAGAATTTCAGCTCTTTTATCAAACACAAATAAATATAAGCACTGGTCATATTAGCGGTGTTGAGGCATTAATTCGCTGGTCCCATCCAGAGCTTGGACTTATTTCACCAGGAGAGTTTATCCCATTAGCGGAAGAAACAGGGCTTATTGTCCCGATAGGAGAGTGGGTCATAAACACAGCCTGCAGGCAGTTAAAAAATTGGCATGAGATGGGCTTTTCGTCAATAAATATGGCGGTAAATGTTTCAGTGCAGCAGTTTTATACTAAAAATTTTGTAGAAACCGTCATGACAGCTTTACAAGAAACAAACTTACAGCCAAATTATTTGGATTTGGAAATAACTGAAAGTGTGATGCAAAATTTGGAGAAATCATCACTTGTTATGAATAAATTAAACGAATTAGGTGTTCAGCTTGCCATTGATGATTTTGGGACAGGCTATTCTTCATTAAGTGTATTGAAATATTTACCAATAAAAAATTAAAAATTGATAAATCATTTGTAGATGATATTCATACAGATGATAAAGCGATTATAAAAGCAATTATGGATATGGCCCATCATTTAACGTTTCATTTAATTGCAGAAGGAATTGAAACAGAAGAACAGTTAACCTTTTTAAGAAAGCATCTTTGTCATTTTGGGCAGGGCTATTATTTTAGCAAACCGATACCGGCAGCAGAAACAGAAAAAAAAATTAAGCGAATCTAATTATTTTTACCACATCAATTAATTATAAAAGAAATCCCGACTCTAAGGTTAGAGTCGGGATTTCTTTTATAAAAAGGGAAGAGGAAAGAGTTATTATCTTCTTAAAGCGAACAGCACCCAGTCATTTATATTGTGCACTTGAAGAGAATAACCTTTTTCTAGAATCTTTGGTTTATGGTTTTAAACTTCGTGCCGCAGTCGCATAAGATGCTGTGCTTCAGCTGTTTTACTTCTGATTGACATTTCGGGCATAATACTTTCTGATTCATCATTATTTTTTCGCCTTCTTTTTTATTATAGTGAGGTTAAGAAAGGTACCCGCATTAAGCGGATACCATTTGTTTTAAATTTATTATTTAACTTCTTGTGGAACAGATAAACCTAGTCCTTCGGCAATACGAGTGCCGTACTCTGGATCTGCTTTATAGAAGTGACCGATTTGACGAAGTTTAATTTCATCGCTTTTCACTGGTTTCATGGCGTTTACGATGTTTTCAATTAGACGAGTACGTTCATCATTGCTCATTAAGCGGTATAAATCACCAGCTTGTGTGTAATGATCGTTGTGATCATAACCAACGCTGTCAGCCACACCAGAAACAGGGAATGCAGCTTGCTTATTTTCAGGTGCTTCTGTTGGACCGCCATAGCTGTTTGGTTCATAGTAAACAGAGCTGCCGCCGTTATTATCAAAGCGCATTTGACCATCGCGCTGATAGTTTTTCACTTCATTACGCGGACGGTTTATTGGCAGTGCTTGGTGGTTTGCGCCAACACGATAGCGGTGTGCGTCACTATAAGCAAACAAGCGTCCTTGCAGCATTTTATCCGGTGAGACATCAATACCGGGCACAAGTGTTCCAGGAGAGAAGGTTGCTTGTTCTACTTCTGCAAAGTAGTTTTCCGGATTGCGGTTTAACACCATGCGTCCTACTTCTACTAATGGATAGTCTTTTTGTGACCATACTTTTGTTACATCAAATGGATCGAAACGATACGTATTGGCATCTTTTAGAGGCATAATTTGAACGTACACTTTCCATTCAGGGAAATCACCGTTTTCAATCGCGTTAAACAAATCTTCTGTATGATAATCTGGATTTTCACCCGCAATACGTGTACCAACTTCTTCTGTTAAGTTTTTAATTCCCTGCGCTGTTTTAAAGTGGTATTTCACCCATACACCATCACCATCAGCATTTACCCATTTAAATGTATGACTGCCGTAGCCGTTCATGTGGCGGTATGTAGCCGGAATACCGCGGTCAGACATAAGAATTGTCACTTGATGAAGTGATTCAGGTGATAAAGACCAGAAATCCCAAATCGCATTTGGGTTTTTTAAGTGTGTTTGTGGATGACGCTTTTGTGTATGAATAAAGTCCGGGAATTTAATCGCATCACGAATGAAGAAAACAGGTGTATTGTTACCAACTAAATCATAGTTTCCTTCTTCAGTGTAAAACTTTACCGCAAAGCCGCGTGGATCACGAACAGAATCGGCAGAACCATTTTCACCAGCTACAGTAGAGAAACGAACGAATAGCGGTGTGCGTTTTCCTACTTCTGATAGAAAATTCGCTTTTGTATACTTTGTTACATCATTTGTTACTTCAAAATAACCGTGTGTACCTGCACCTTTTGCGTGAACAACACGCTCAGGAACACGTTCTCTATTAAAATGAGCTAATTTTTCTAGTAAATGGACATCTTGAATTAAAGTGGGACCTCTTGAACCAGCTGTCATTGAATTTTGATTATCCCCAACAGGAGCTCCCCAGCTTGTAGTAAGGTTGTTTTTTTGATTACTCATTTTCGCATCACCTCATTATAAATTAACTTACACTAATAATGATAACACTTATCAATAAAAAATCAATACTAAATTATAATTATTTTAATTAAATAAACTATATAATTTAATATTAAATGAAAAAGCTTGAATAAAATAAATAAAACTAAAAAATGTGACAGCAAGACATTGTATTATTTAGCAAAAAGATAAATGACTATTTTTTTGAAAGTTAAACAGCAACAACGAATTTTGGAGAGTGGATGCAATCCGGAATTCGTTGTTATCCAATAAAAAAAGTATCCCAGTGTGTGTTATACACGGAGATACTTCATTTTATCTACAATATCTACTTTTCAAACAATGAAAGATATTTACCATATCCTTCTTTTTCTAATTTTTCTTTTGGAATAAATCTCAGTGCGGCAGAATTAATGCAGTAGCGCAAACCACCTTTTTCAATGGGGCCGTCTTCAAATACATGACCAAGGTGGGAGTCCGCATTTTTACTGCGTACTTCTGTGCGAATCATGTTGTGGGTAGTATCAACATGTTCACTGACATTGTCATTTTTTAAAGGTTTTGTAAATGATGGCCAACCGCAGCCTGAATCAAATTTATCGAATGAGCTGAAAAGCGGTTCACCTGAGACGATATCTACATAGATTCCTTCTTCTTTATGATTCCAAAATTCATTTCGAAACGGAGGCTCTGTGCCGTTATTTTGAGTGACTTCATACTGCATCGGTGTCAGGCGTTTTTCTAATTCTTCTTTTTGTTTCGCGTTACTCACATGTAAAACTCCTTTCAAGCATTTTTAGCGCTGCTTTATTTACGTATAATATATCATTTATTAGTATTGACAAATAGAGATTTGCTCATATCAAAAACATACAAAAGAAGAGATAATAGTTTGTAATATAATAAAGGGACCGCTCGCTATTGAGCCATCCCTTTATACAATCTATTGAAGTTGAAATGAGTTTCCGCCTACAAGTGTCATCCATTCATATTGACGCAGCTTTAATTTAAACAATGTAAGTGGATCGTGATAGTGTTCAGGTTTTGTTTTCATGTTTGTTAAGGTAGTTTCTTTTTCTTGAATTTCGATTTCGGTTTCTTCTACCGTGTTAGTAAGAACTGTAAATGAATTTTTAAAGAACATGTGAATATCTCGTTCTAGAGAAGTTTCAAACAATTCAAACTGCATAAAAAATTTATTTGCAATTGATTCTGTTAGTTCATCATACTCACCGTTTTCAATAAACTGCTTATATTTGTTATAAAGCATTGTTTTATTTTGCGGGATCGAACCAAATAGCTTACCAACACTTTTTAAAACGAGTTGAGACGGTGTCGATCTTAGAAATACATTTACTGTTTCCATGCGAATGCCGCTTGTCATCCTGCCTGCATCACGGAGCCAATCATCGAGTATTCTAAAATCACATTCTAATTGTATTCGTTCTTCTCCATATAAAGCGTTAAAACCTTCACTCATTTCATCTAAATAGATTTTACTTTGAACAAGTTCTTCCTGCGCGTCTGAAATCCAATCTTGAATGGAAGAGTAAAGTTTAGGTAAAATTGTGTTTTGTAAATAATCTTGAATGCGTTTATTAATTTCTTCATTTAATTGAAAGTGAATTTTACGAAAATCGCTATCTTCCTTAATCATATCGGAACAGCTTCGAATCAGGGCTGGAATGGCCTTTGTTATTTCCTCTTGTATTTCCTTCATAATTACATGGTAAGAATGCTGAATATTCTCTGCCTTTTCAGTTTGTAAATCATTTAATTGATGAAGGGCAGCAGTGAGTTTTAAGACCATATCTTCATTCCAATGAATCGATTCAGTTAAGCTGTTTTCCATTTCAATTCGCTTTTCTAACAAATAAGTGATCGTTTCTTCAGTAAAAGATAGTAGTTTTTCAGTACGATGCTTTTTTAGATGTAAGTTGTTAAGTTTTGATGATAAAAATGCTTCAAAATCGCTTGTTTGCTGCTGATTTTTATAATGAGATGAATAAGCAAATACTTGCGCATTTGGGAAATATGTGTTAACTTTTGCTTCTGTTTCATCAAGTATTCTTAGCGCTTCTTGTTCGTTATAAACCGTATCTACTTTATTTAATAGAAAATGAACAGGAAGATGTGGAGCTTGTTTTTTTATTTTTAAAAGAATTTGAAGCTCTTCGTCTGTTAAAGGATCACTTGCATTTAATACAAATAGTAAACTGTCAGCTAAATGCAAATAAGTAAACAGCTCATGTTTATTCACACTTCTATTTAAGGCAGGCGAATCAATAAAGGAAAGCCTGTTTTTTTGTAAAATTTGATTAGGAAGTCTAAAATCAATACAAATTTCACTATCGTTTTTTTGGCGTCTTTTTGATGTGCGCTCATGAAATTCAGTTACATCTTCAATAGAAGTGATTTCTGTATCTGTAATCTCGTTAATTTCAACTTCTTCATGATTTTTAAACATCATCAAAGCAGAGGTAGGAGAACTTGAAATATTTTCCCCTAACATTGAATTAATAAAGGAAGATTTTCCGCTTCCTGCACTTCCAGCAACGAGCAGATGATGATTCTCTAAATCTATCATTTCCCCAACAATCCACTGAAAGCGATGACCAACTTCAATACCATGCTGTTTTGCCCAATTTTCAATTGTATCAAATAGCGCTAGAATGTCATCAAGCCAATTGTATTTACTTGATGATTGTCCGATTTTTTTCTCTGCCGCTGCCGCCGCTTCTTCACTAATCGTTGAAGGGAAAATTTGATTCCAAGCCAACAAAGCGGCAGAAGCGAACAGCGCATGAGAAGAATCGGTTAATTTTACCCAGTTTGTTAGTAGGGAAGGGACGAGATGAGCAATTTCTTTAACAAAATACTTACCATTAATTAAGTATAAATAGGTTTCTTGATAAAGAGCAGAAATTTTTCGCCAAGAGTCTGATTCGTTTATTCCTACCTCTTTGAAAAGATTATTGATTGTATCAATCCATAATAAAAACATTTCTTCATTTTTATAACTATCCCAAAATGCTGCTGTCAGTTCTTCAAATCGGTTTTTATCGTTTCGATAAAGGGTTATTAATACGTTAGAAAAATAATCTGGTTCAATATTTTTTGTAACACTTTTTTCAACATAAGCTCTTAAAACATCAAACCACTTCATGGATTCTGTGCGAGTTGTTTCACTCACAGCAAGCTCGACGGCGCTGTTCCAATCACGATGTTCTTCAAAAAAAGCACGCGCAAGATCGGTTACATTGGGGTAATCTGGATTTTCGGCAACCGTATTTTTTATGACTCTGGCAGCCATATCAATCTTGTTTTGTTCTATGTAAAGTGTAAACAGCTGCAGAGCTGTTTCTGTATTTAAAGAAGGGTTTTCTGAAGAGATCGATGTGTAAATTTCTTCTGCTTTTGATAAGAAATGCAGTTCAAAATAAGCATCGGCAATATTCTTTTTTGCCCATGGTTTAAGCTCATTCTTTACTTTTTCCCATTTGAAAATCGCTGTTTCAAAATCTTTAAAATGAAAATATAGTTCACCTTGTGCAAAGCGAATTGATGAAAAATCATCTCCGCCGCTGTTTTGTTCTTCTAAAAGCATTTCTCCAAGTATTTCAACAGGGGCAGCGGTTTTATTGTTTTCTATCAATGTTACATAATAGTTTTTTTTTATAAACTGATTATCTAATGGCATCATAATCCTCCGAAGTTTTATAATAAGTGATGTGTTTACAAAAGAGGTGTTCACTTCATATTATAATAGTCTCTATCTTAACAGTGTAACAAAGTCTTTTTTTGTTGAGGATTTCATTTCTGTTTCAATTGTGAGACAGAAAGAGGGAATATTGTAATAAACTTAATCGAATTGAAATGATCGGGTGTTAAAATATGGATAAATTCAACTTAAAAATTTAAAGGAGACGTCCTTCGTTCTCTTGAGATTGTAAGTGAATTCTTGAATAGAAACCAATAAATGGAGTAGATAAAAGCAAAAAGCAGCACACCTTCAATGTGAAAAAGTGTGCTGTTTTTGTGATGTGAAAAGATTATTAGAAAGCACCTGAAAAGGGAAAACACTTCTAAAGAGCGAAGATAGTTAAGAGCTGGAAAATTGAAAACAACAATAAAACATTAAGAGGGTTTCCTGCTCTGCACAGCGGGAAATAACGAGCATAAGGAGCTGATTTTTTGATTATTGGAAACGTATATGCGGTAGGAGATGATATGTATTTTGCGAAGTTATTAACGAAAGATGCGTTTAGTCTTCTTGATATTGAAATGAATTTTACTGAAAATGCTGAGCAAAAGCATTTAAATTTTGCGATGGCGATTAATATAAACAAAGAAACCGGCGGGGAATTGATGTTTAATGAAGACACGCAAAACCTCGTTTTATTAACAGATCGAGCAGAATTATGTGATATTTTATTAAATGAAGAATTGAAAGAGTTAAACCCTTACTCAACAATTGGACTTAACATCACCCATTATACAGCACATCAATTAGTAGAGCAGTTTGGTAGAGAAGATCGCTTAGCTGTATTAAAAGACTATTTAGTACAGTTAGGAGAAGAATAGCGTTTTTTGTAAAGGGGAATAGAAAGAATTTAAGGAGGTGTGTATCTTTATTTTTTCGATCACCCTCCTTTTTAAGTTATTCATGAAGCACAAACTAGAAGCCAATTTTTTTTGATTTTTTTAACTCTGAAGGATCTTTAAAAGCTTGAGAAGAATCATCCCATTGTGAAAAACCTTGGAATAGGGCGTTTTCTATATTTGAATGGATGATAGCGGGCAGCATCTCTTCTAATCTGTCCGCCTCAACATGATGAATCGTCGTTAATCCAATTTCAGATTTATACATTGTTGTTTTATTATGGTTTACATAAAATTTACTTGCTGTCACATTTTTAGAGCCTTCTTCTTTTACATAAACAGCAATCATTCCCGTTAAGAATTTATTATAATCCGTATCATACACAATTTCGCGCAAATTTTTAGCGTTAATTTGTTCAATCATTTCCTCAGAAATAAGCTTGCTGTCATTTAACATCGAAACACCGTCCACAATTGCGCAGCCAATAGTTGTATTGTAAACTTTGAAAATAATATTATGGTCGTTTTCTTCGTTAAGCGATATATCCTCGCTTTCTTGATCAAGAAGCTCTTTAAATGAATTTTTAATACAAGCAAAAACATCATAGGTGTTTTGACAAATTACTTTTTTTAGGTCTATAATTGCTTTTTTATCTTTAATTAACTGCTCAATTTCTACTGTTTTTATCTTCATCGCTATCACTCTCCTTTTTTGTTTCTTAAAAAACTCTTACTTTATTAAATTTCACATTAAATGAAAAATAAAACTTCAATACAGAAGATTTATAAAATTTGTAAGCATACAACAATGAAGAAGTAAGGAAAATATATACCTTTAATTTGTGGACAATGTACTTGATGTTAGTAAACATAAATAAAAAAGAATTAAAAGATCTTTTTAAAAAACAGAACGAAAATTAAAAAAATTTGGTAAAATAGAAAGTAGGCGTGAATAGATTCATTTTATTTTAATCTTACGTAAGGGAACTGATGAAAAGGGTGTACAGAATTGGCATTGAACGAGAAGATGATGTTTACATGGCAAGCACGATTGGCAAGAAAGTAGCAGAAGAGTGGGGTCTGACAAAATGTGAACAAACTAAACTTGTTGTATCAATTATGGAGTTGTCTCGCAACATTGTGTACTATGCTTCAAAAGGAGCGATTTTTATTACTCCGATTAAAGCTTACGGTATTGAAGTACTTGCTGTTGATGAAGGACCAGGTATTCGAGATATTAAAAAGGCGCTCAATAATGAAAGCCCTTCCACTAAAGGGCTTGGTTTAGGGTTATCAGGGGTAAGCCGGTTAATGGATGAATTTGAAATTACTAGTGAAGAAGCTGTTGGAACACGAGTTCGAGCTGTAAAATGGTTTGATAAAAGGGAGGTGAAACAGGGTGAATATGCTGCTGGATTCTCAAAAGATTAACTACGGATTTATTGAGCTTGCTTCAGATGGCACGATTGAACAGATGAATAAAGAAGTAAAGCAATTGCTTCTTTTAAAAGAGGATGAAACAAATAATCTTTTTAAACGCATTGATAACAATGAAATAAAAACAAAGCTCCATGAATGTTTCATGGGGAAATCCAATCAGTTTATGGTGAGCATGAATTCGCAGCAGTATTTCTTTTTGCTGCAAAAAATTATCGACAAAATTCATCTATATGTATTTAATATCGATCAGTTGAACAGTTTTAATGAACAAAATAATTGGAATACACGTCTCCTGTCTTCTGTAGGGGAGATGTCGGCTGGAATTGCTCATGAAGTGAGAAATCCATTAACAGCGGTAAAAGGTTTTTTGCAGTTATTAAATCAAGGCTATGATGCTCATTACATAAACATTGCTCAAACAGAACTAGAACGTGCGATCACGATTTTAAATGATTTAATGAGTGTATCAAAGCCGGAATTTGCCCAAGAAAAAGTCATCTCTTTTAATATTGCTGCTGAACTTGAGGCTATTTTACTTTTGTTCCAAAATCAACTCTATCATATCACTGTTGATAAAACGATTGAAAGTAAAGGCGCAATGGTTACGGGGAGAAAAGATCAGATTAAAAAGGCTTTTTTTAATCTTATTAAAAATGCAATTGAAGCGATGTCAAATGGAGGTACGCTTACAGTCAAACTTTATGAAGATCATGAAGGTGTTCATATTACAATTTCAGATACTGGGGTTGGCATTCCGAAAGACAAACTGCGCTTACTTGGTACACCTTTTTTCTCATTAAAAGATGATGGAAAAGGAATGGGCGTTGCACAGGTATTTAATGCGATGCAGAACAATAACGCAAAGGTAAAAGTTCATAGTGAGGAAGGGAATGGAACAAGTTTTTCTCTTCACTTTTCGAAAAGCAGTATGCGTGCTGCTCAACATTTAGGGGGGGATTTGATGTCAACTGTTATTACTTCAGAAACAAGTTTAGCTGACTATTTAGAGCGAAATGCTGACTTTTTTTCAAAAGAATGGTTTCAATATATTAAAGAACATAAAAGCTATATTACGACTCATTTTGAAGATAAAGAGGAGCTGCTTTATAAAAGTGTCAAGCCTTTAATGACCATTCTTGCCCGAAGTATTAAAGAAATAAAAACAGAAGAAATTATGGATTGGGCAAAGGAAATTGGAACACGGCGTGCGAAAATGGATTTTCCTGTTAATCTATCATGGGAAATCTTTCAATCAAGCCGCGGTATCATTTGGAATGCGATTCAATCTTTTTATAAAGAATCCGAGAGCACGCTTGATATGGATGAATTTTTTATGTTAGAACGAAAAGTAAACAATATTATTGATATGTTTATTGATTCGTTTACAGCGTATTATGTGCAGTATAAAAATGAACTATTAAAAAGCCATCGAGAAACAGTTGATGAACTATCTGTGCCGGTTATTCCAATTGCTGACCATGTTTGCATTCTTCCGATTGTTGGAAACGTGGATACGTATCGGGCGAAGAAAATTCGTGAAAAAACATTATCAAGGGTAAAAGAATTAAAAGCACAAAAATTAATTATTGATATCTCGGGTGTTCCATTTGTGGATACAGCCGTTGTAAATCACTTGTTTAAGATTGTAAAAGGAATTAAACTGCTGGGCTGTTCGACGATTTTAACAGGGATTAGTGCGGAAATTGCTGATACAATGATTGAACTTGGGATTGAGATTGATAGTGAGTTAAAAACAAAGTCTGACCTTCAGCAGGCGCTGCAGGATCTTAATTTCAGCAGATGACTTGAAAGCGGTTTATATATAACGGAAGAAACATCAAACCACTTGAACATTTCATTTGTTTAAGTGGTTTTTGAAATGTAAAAGTTGTCTGACCTTCGTTAAAATTTTAAAAGAGATAAAAGAAATTAAGAATATTATACATAACTGACTTCTGCCTCCGGGGCAAGCTCATAGGGTTTATACGAAGCATTTCTTTTTATTTACCCACTAAAGTAGAATTTTAATCATTTTTTTCTCATATGTTCTAATAAAACTCTAGGTTTCGAATTCCCTAAATAAAGGTATCGTTTTGTATTATAAGGTAGGTTGAGAGCTCCTTCATATTTATATCTCCTTAAAAAAGCGCAGTTAACTAAACGAAGAGGTGAACGAAATGAAAGGTTATGTGTTAGAGGAAGATGTAACGCTCGCCAAAGATTTACATCATCATTGTTATTACTGTTTGCATCGCGCTCGTCTTTCGTTTTTATTAAATCGTTATGATGATGCTCAAGATTGGATTGAGCAGTTTCAGGAAACAAAATCAGATCTCTTATTTCTTCGTGAAAGAAAGCTGAAACATGATGTTAGAAAACAAAAGAGGTTAAAGTTTTATCGTCATAGCTTTCTTAATCAGCCATTTGGTTTATTAGATAAATTTAACGAATAAATTACATAATATACGAATTCTCTTCTATTTCCAAAACATTAAAAAGGCAAGCTCAGCACATTGTGTTGGCTTGCCTTTTTAATGTTTCTGCAATTAGAGTTTAGAAATATTTTGTTACAATTTCTCAGCTTTACTAGAAATCTAACTCGTGGTTAGTGTGTTAATTAGTTTAAGAGAATGATCTTTATAAGGATTAGTTTTCCAAAAACCTAACATACAATGTTGAGTTTTAAAAAAACGCTTGATAAAAAAGTTTACATTTTGTTCGGAAAATCCAAAAATGCATGAAAATTAGAACATTTTTTGGCTCTTTTATTCATTTTTTGGAAATAATCTCTTGTTAAATATAGGAAAATATGCTATTTTAATAACATGTTATATTTATTAACATGTTGAGTAAGTGTTTTATACATATATTGTTATAATTATTTACATAGGGATATATGAATGGAGGATCATAATGTCAAGTATTGGGTATCTTATTTTATTTATTTTCGGCGTTTTCTTTATAGGAAAGAAAAAAGGAAACTTGACAGGGAAGTCGAACTCCAAACTAGTGAAATGCTTATAAATAAAACCATACTTTATTTGAAATTGGGAAGGAAGGATGTTAATGAAGCTAACGTCACGAGAAATGGAAAAGCTTATGGTTGTCGTTGCTGCTGATCTTGCGCGCCGACGCCAAGGAAGAGGGTTAAAGCTCAATTATCCTGAAGCGATCGCGATTATTACATATGAAGTATTAGAAGGCGCGCGCGACGGCAAAACAGTCGCAGAACTTATGCAGTACGGCACAACAATTTTAAAAAGAGAAGATGTGATGGAAGGCGTCCCTGAAATGATTTCCGATATTCAAGTTGAGGCAACTTTTCCGGATGGGACAAAACTTGTTACTGTTCACGAACCAATTCGATAAATAAGGAGGGAAAAGCATGATTCCAGGAGAGTACATTTTAAAAAAAGACCCAATCGTTTGTAATGAAAACAAGCAGTCAATTAGCGTGAACGTTTTAAACCGCGGCGATCGGCCGATTCAAATTGGGTCGCATTTTCATTTTTATGAAGTAAATGAATTTCTGCAGTTTAATCGTGAAGAAGTGCTTGGTATGCATTTAAATATTCCGGCGGGTACCGCAGTACGTTTTGAGCCTGGCGATGAAAAAGAAGTAGAGCTTGTTGCGTTTTCTGGAGAGCAGAAAGTGTATGGTTTGAATAATTTAACAAATGGACCTGTTAAGAAGGAGGGAAAATAAATGAGTTTTAAAATGTCTCGCAAACAGTATGCAGATATGTTTGGTCCGACTGTTGGGGATGCGGTTCGATTAGCGGACACAGAGTTATTTATTGAAATTGAAAAAGATTATACAATATACGGCGATGAAGTAAAATTTGGCGGCGGTAAAGTAATTCGTGACGGCATGGGTCAGCATCCGCTTGCTGGCAGAGATGAAACAGTTGATTTAGTCTTGACAAATGCAATTATTGTTGATCATACAGGCATCTTTAAAGCGGATATCGGTGTAAAAGATGGTATCATTGCGGCAATTGGAAAAGCAGGAAATCCTCTCTTAATGGATGGCGTTAATATTGTTGTCGGTGCGGCAACAGAAGTAATTGCTGCGGAAGGAATGATCGTAACAGCAGGAGGGATTGACGCGCATATTCATTTTATTTGCCCACAGCAAATTGAAACAGCGCTCTCCTCTGGTGTAACAACGATGATTGGTGGAGGAACGGGTCCTGCAACAGGTACGAATGCAACAACGTGTACGCCTGGTGCTTGGAATATTCATCAAATGCTCCAATCAGCAGAAGAGTTCCCAATGAATCTTGGCTTTTTAGGAAAAGGAAATGCTTCTGATGAAAAGCCGTTACAAGAGCAAATTGAAGCAGGTGCGATTGGTTTAAAGCTTCATGAAGATTGGGGCACAACAGCAGCATCAATTGATACGTGCTTAACAGTTGCTGATCAATATGATGTACAGGTGGCAATTCATACCGATACATTAAATGAAGGCGGATTTGTTGAACATACGCTCGCGGCAATTGGTGGTCGTGTTATCCATACGTACCATACAGAAGGCGCTGGAGGCGGACATGCACCAGATATTATTAAAGCGGCAAGCTATTCAAATATCCTGCCGTCGTCTACAAATCCAACCCGTCCTTATACGGTCAATACATTAGAAGAGCATTTAGATATGTTGATGGTTTGTCACCATTTAGATCCAAGTGTCCCAGAAGACATTGCGTTTGCCGATTCACGAATCCGTAAAGAAACGATTGCCGCAGAAGATATTTTACATGATTTAGGCGTATTCAGCATGATTTCGTCTGATTCCCAAGCAATGGGCCGTGTTGGTGAAGTGATCAGTCGTACGTGGCAAACGGCTGATAAAATGAAAAAACAGCGCGGGAAATTAGGAGACGATCAAGGAACAGGAGATAATTTTAGGGTAAAGCGTTATATTGCAAAATATACGATTAATCCTGCTATTGTTCACGGTATTTCTGACTATGTTGGCTCAATTGAAGTTGGGAAACTTGCAGATTTAGTTGTGTGGGATCCAGCCTTTTTTGGGGTAAAACCGGAGTTGATTTTAAAAGGAGGCATGATTGCTCACAGCGTAATGGGTGATCCAAATGCGAGTATTCCAACACCACAGCCTGTGTTATACCGGCCGATGTTTGCAAGCTTTGGAAGCGCAAAATATAACACATCAATGACATTTGTATCAAAAGCAGCTTATGAAAGCGGCGTTCACGAAGAATTAGGGCTTAAAAAGACAGTGAAGCCTGTTTCGAATATTCGCAAACTGACAAAAAAATCAATGATATTAAACGGGGAGACACCAGAAATAGATGTAGATCCGCAAACATATGAAGTAAAAGTCGATGGTGAATTAATTACGTGTGAGCCGGCCGAAGTCGTTCCGATGGCACAGCGCTATTTCTTATTTTGAGGTGAAAAAAGATGATTATTGAAAAAGTAGTTGGAAATGTTGCGACATTAGAAAAAAGAGCACCCCATGTGGAGCGCGTTTATTTAGAAAGTGACCATTTAGTAAAGCGAATTCAGCGAGTTGTGACAGATCACGGCAATGAGATTGGTATTCGTTTAAAAGAAAACCGCGACTTAGTCGATGGTGATGTGTTATATATGGATGATAAAAATATGATTGTCATCTCCGTAAAAGAAGATGATTTATTAACGATTATGCCAACGTCAATTAAAGAAATGGGTGAGATTGCCCACCAGCTTGGCAATCGTCATTTGCCGGCACAGTTTGAAGGGAATGAAATGCTCGTTCAGTATGATTATTTAGTCGAAGAGCTTCTGCAGCAGTTAGAAATTCCGTATAAACGAGAAAAACGCAAGGTGAAGCAGGCGTTTCGCCATATCGGGCACACTCATGACTAATTCGCTGTTTCCGCTTTTGCAGTTTAGTGATTCGAATTTTCCGTCAGGCGCGTTTTCACATTCTTTTGGATTAGAAACATATATTCAAGAGCAGGTGATTACCGATAAAGAAAGTTTTGCAAAAGCTCTTTCTGTTTATGTAGAGAAGCAGCTCGTGTTTGTGGACGGCCTTGCTTGCCGTCTTGCTTATGAAGCACTCCAACAAAACAAAACCGAGGAATTTTTAGAACTTGATCATATTTTATTTGCGTCAAGTCTTGCTGAGGAAACGAGAATGGGTAACAAGCGAATTGGAGAGCGAATGGCAAAACTTTGCATTGATCTTTATTCGTCGTCTATTCTTATAAACTATGTAAAACAAATAAAAGACAAGCAAGCTTACGGGCATTCAGCATTAGTGTTTGCGGCAGTTGCCTATTATTTAAATGTGCCAAAAGAAACAGCACTTGCTACACATTTATTTACTGCTGTTTCTTCGCTCGTACAGAATGCGGTACGAGGTATTCCGCTCGGACAAACAGACGGGCAAAAAATTTTAGTTGAAATTCAGCCGCTTTTAGATCAGGCGGTCAAAACAATTTTACAGCTTTCTAAGGACGACTTAGGAGCGGTAAGTCCAGGGCTTGAAATTGCACAAATGCGTCACGAACGCTTACATGTTCGTTTATTTATGTCATAACTTTAAGAAAAAGGAGAGGTTGAAATGGAACCAGTACGTATTGGAATTGGAGGTCCTGTTGGCGCAGGAAAAACAATGCTTGTTGAAAAATTAACGAGGGCACTGCATAACGAATTAAGTATGGCAGTTGTAACGAATGATATTTATACAAAAGAAGATGCAATGTTTTTAATGAAAAACGGTGTACTTCCTGAAGATCGTGTTATTGGTGTTGAAACAGGGGGATGTCCGCATACAGCAATTCGTGAAGATGCATCAATGAACTTTGCGGCAATTGATGAATTAAAAGAGCGTCATGAAGATCTTGACTTAATCTTTGTTGAAAGCGGCGGTGATAATTTAGCGGCGACATTCAGTCCGGAGCTCGTTGATTTTTCAATTTATATTATCGACGTCGCGCAGGGAGAGAAGATTCCTAGAAAAGGTGGACAAGGAATGATTAAGTCTGACCTTTTTGTAATTAATAAAATTGATTTAGCACCGCACGTTGGCGCAAGCCTAGAAATTATGAAGCGCGATACGATTTCAGCAAGAGGAGATAAGCCGTTTATTTTTACAAACTTAAAAGATGAAACAGGTCTTGATGAAGTGATTGACTGGATTAAAAAGCAGGCTCTTTTAATCGGATTGGAATCATGAACTATACAGGCGTATTAGAGCTTTCCGCCGCAAAAAAACAATCGAAAACAAACCTTTCGAATCTTTATTATGAAGGGGCGTTAAAGATTACCCGCCCTGTTTATCTTGAAGAAAATTTGCCGTCTGTTTACCTTATTCATGTTGGCGGCGGCTATGTCGATGGTGATACTTATTTAACGAATCTCACTGTCGAAGAAGGCGCAGAATTAGCAGTTACAACACAATCTTCAACAAAAGTGTATAAAACGCCGAAAAAGCCTGTTGAACAAGTAACAAATATAACGCTGAAAAAAGGAAGTGTGCTTGAATATTTGCCGGATCCGCTTATTGCTTATGAGGGAGCACGGTTTCTTCAAGAAACAGTCGTTCATATGGAAGATGAAGCAAGTCTTTTTTACAGCGACAGCATGACTCCAGGTTGGGCAGCAGATGGAAGTTATTTTCGCTATGAGTGGATTCGCTCGAAGTTAAAAGTATATAAAGGTGAAAAACTTGTTGTATTTGATCATTTACTGCTTGAGCCGGATGACGAGATGAGCGGTCTTTTACAGATGGAAGGCTATACACATGTTGGGATGTTTGTCATTCTTCATGAAAAGGCGGGCAAAGCATTTCTTGATCAGTTTTATGAAGAAATGGCGAGCCTTTCTGCTGATGTTCGCTTTGGGGTCTCGACTTTACCGCAAAGCGGCGTCATTCTACGTATTCTTGCAAAAAATACAGGAAGCATCGAAAAAATGATTTCCCGAGCTCATCAATTTGCAAGACGGGAGCTGTTAGGAAAAGAATCTGTCACTTGGCGGAAGTATTAAATAAAATCTTTTTTGTGTAAAACTTAAATCATCGTAGGATTCATTGAACAAGCCTTGATATACGAAGTAATCAACAGCTTAGTGAAATGAATCCTACGACATTTACATGCTTGGCTGGAAGCAGAAGTTCATGAAAGTTGAAATTGCATAAAAAAGAGAGAGTATCGCTTACTCTCCCGCATTTACAACAATTTTATATCCTTCTTGTTTTGGTCCATTTTCAAATGCATCTTCTTCAATGATATAATACGCGTTTTCACTGCTATCTGTAATAACTACCTCACTTGGACTTTTATCAACAGCTGCTGCATCTAAGCTGTGATAAGGAAGACCTAAATCTTTCACATCAAATGCCATATGTGTTCCACCTCCTATTATGTATAAAAGCATTTTAACAAGAAAAATGACAATATGGAAGCTGTTCAGAAATTTTGAATAATTTATTTTGCTATTTGTTAATGATAGGCTCTCTATTTTATTTTGGGATCTTTATAGTAAATGCTTTCTTCATAGGAAATATATTAATCGAACTCAATACAAATAATAGTTTAAGGTAGTGTGTAAAGAAATGTTTCCATAATTTTGAATAACTGAAAATAAGCAAAAAGCTCATAATAAGTTTTAGGGATTCTTATTTAAGCTTTTAATGTTAATTTTCAGAGGTGAAATTAAAATGGAATTTACAGAAAACCTGTCCAAATTATCGGAACAGGGTGAAAAGAAGAAAGACATTAAAAGTCAAAAATGGGCAATTGTTTCTCTTGCATCCATTCCGCTGATTATGACGTTAGGAAATTCGATGTTAATCCCGGTACTGCCGGCAATTGAGAAAAAATTAGGTATTTCATCGTTTCAATCAAGCATGATTATTACCGTTTATTCAATTGTTGCAATTATTTTAATCCCAATTGCCGGCTATTTAAGTGATCGATTTGGCAGAAAGCTTATTATTATACCTAGTCTTGCAATTGCCGCAGTTGGCGGGACTGTATCCGGATGGGCGTCATGGAAAGTGGGAGATCCTTATACGATGATTTTAATCGGCCGCGTTTTGCAGGGAATAGGTGCAGCGGGGGCGGCTCCGATTGTGCTGCCGCTCGTTGGAGATATGTTTCAAAAAGAAAGTGATGTAAGCTCTACTCTTGGAGTGATTGAAACGAGTAATACGCTTGGAAAGGTGCTTAGTCCTATTTTAGGAGCCTTTCTCGCCGGAGTTATTTGGTTTTTACCGTTTTTTTCGATTCCAGTTTTTTGTGCAGTATCCATTATCTTAATTATTTTTTTAGTTCATTCTCCAAAATCAAAGGAAGAGCCTAAACCTTTTAAAGATTTCATGAAAGATGTTAAGCAAATTTTTCGTGCAAATGGCCGCTGGCTTTTAGCAATCTTTGCGATCGGTGCCGTTTTTATGTTTGTTCTCTTTGGGGTGCTTTTTTATTTATCAAGTATGTTAGAAGATACATACAACATTAAAAACGTAAAAAAAGGCCTAGTTCTCGCACTGCCTTTAGGAGCATTATGTACAGCTTCTTTTATTAGCGGCAAAGTGATTAAAGAAAATCTTGTTTTAATGAAGTGGATTACGTTGATTGGAGCGCTGCTAGCTGCAGCAGCAATTTTTGCCTTACGATTTTCTGATAACTTGGTTTTTATGTTAGCTGTCTTTTTTATTAGTGGAATTGGCATTGGTATGTCTTTGCCATGTTTAGATGCCATGATTACAGAAGGAATTGAAAAAGAAGAACGCGGTGCTATTACATCGCTTTACAGCTCGATGCGTTTTATCGGTGTTGCAGCTGGTCCTCCAATTATCGCAATTTGGATGAAAGGTAATCAACAAACAATGTTTTATTTTTTAGCAGGACTTAGTCTCGCCGCCGCTTTGTTAACCTTTAAAGCGATTAAACCAGAGAAGAATGAAGAGCAATAAAATTAGATGTTTCAAGTTTTAAGGGCAGGCAGGGTATGTCCTTAAAACTTGAAAATAGATAAATAAGATGTAAGTGAGACTTAATGTGTAGATTTTGGTGTTGGCTCAGCGTATTCAACTTCAAAGCCAAGATCTTTAAGCATTTGATGGTCTGCTGTACTTTCTTGACCAGCCGTTGTTAAATAGTCGCCAACAAAAATTGAGTTCGCTGCATAAAGTCCGAGCGGCTGTAAACTGCGAAGGTTCACTTCGCGGCCGCCTGAAATGCGAATTTCTTTTGTAGGATTGGTATAGCGAAACAATGTTAACACTTTTAAACAGTAGCGTGGATCTAATTCATTTGTTCCTTCAAGCGGTGTGCCGTCAATGGCATGTAAAAAGTTTACTGGGATCGAATCTGCATCAAGCGCTTTTAGCGTTCGAGCCATGTCAATCACGTCCTGTTTTGTTTCCTTCATGCCAATGATAACGCCAGAACATGGTGAAATGCCTGCATCTTTTGCCATTTCCACTGTATTCACACGGTCTTCAAAGCTGTGAGACGTTGTAATGTTTCTATGATGATCAGAAGATGTATTAATATTATGATTATAGCGATCAACGCCTGCTTCTTTTAAGCGGGCCGCTTGATTACTTTTTAAAATGCCAAGACAAGCACAAATTTTTAGACCGTACTTTTCTTTAATTTCTGTTACCGCAGAAACAACGGTATCAACTTCACGATTACTCGGACCGCGGCCGCTTGCGACAATACAATACGTACCAACATTTAATTTAGCCGCCTGCTCAGCACCTTTTAATAACGTTTCTTTATTCATCATCGCATAGGAATTAATCGGTGCAGAAGAAATCGCTGATTGTGAACAATAGCCGCAGTTTTCAGGACATAATCCTGATTTTGCATTAATAATCATATTTAATTTTACTTTTTTTCCGTAGTAATGCTTTCGGATATGAAAAGCGCCATGAAGCAGCAATAAAAGATCATCATCAGAGCAGTCTAAAATGGAAAGTGCTTCATCCTCGTTTAATTCATAGCCATTTATAACACGTTCGGCTAATTCTAACCACTGATTCAAGGTAATCCCCCCATTCATTTCCATATTTTCATAGTTTAAGAGTAATTTATAACTATTAATATGTCAACTTATAAATATAAATGGTTAACAAATAATTTTTTATAAAATATAATCTACTTTTTCTTGTTGAATAAGCATTTATTGATTTGTGAAGCAAAACATTTCAATATAAAATGGAAATGAAAGTATTTAGAGAGGAGAGGTAGGAATGAAAATAGCTTTTTTATCCGATATTCACGGTAATGCGGATGCACTTGAAGCAGTTATTCGAGATATCGAGGCAAAACAGGTTGATAAAATTGTTGTTCTTGGTGACATTTGTTACCGTGGTCCTGAGCCAAAACGAGCGCTGGAATTAGTAAAAAGTTTAAACGCAGAAGTTGTAAAAGGAAATGCGGATGAGTGGGTTGTAAGAGGTGTTGAAAAAGATGAAGTGCCAGATAAAGTTCTCGAAATGATGAACAAAGAACGTGATTGGACGGTTTCTCAACTAGAGAAGGAAGATGTTGCATTTCTTAAAAATCTACCATTAGAATTAACAGTAAAGTTAACAGAAGAAATAAACATTCATGCCTTTCATGCGACACCAAACAGTTTATTTGAGGTGGTCCTCCCAAATGAACAAGATAACGTAGTTGAACAAAAAATGATGGCGGCAAAAGATGCTTCTATTTATATTTATGGTCATATACACCGTGCTTTTGTTCGTTACATAAACGGAAAATGTCTCATTAATATGGGAAGTGTTGGTTTGCCGTTTGATGGTCTTCCGAAAGCTTCATACGCGATTGTTGAAGTGTATGAAGGGAGCGTGCGGACATCGATTGAACGAGTAGAGTATGACCTTGAAAAAGTTATTGAAAAATACAAAAGGGTTAATTATCCAAATACAGAAACAATGAGTA
This sequence comes from Bacillus taeanensis, assembly GCF_003318295.1. Lineage (GTDB taxonomy): Bacteria > Bacillota > Bacilli > Bacillales > UBA6769 > Maribacillus > Maribacillus taeanensis. Next base: position 138,986 of record NZ_QOCW01000006.1, on the reverse strand, counting down.
ATGTTGTTCGTTATGCGAGACTTCCATAAAAGGTGCTTGATGTTACAAACCCCCTACTGTGCTTTTTAGACAGTAGGGGGTTCAAATGCTGGATATAAGAAGCGGTTATTGAATGTGAAGTCCGTGGTTTTTTATTCTGTTTAAAATGTGATCTTGAGCAATCTCGTTTTCGTTATAGGTGATCTTTACTTCTCCATCCTCTATATCCACTAATGCTCTTTCAACACCATTCATTCCTATAAGAATTTCTTCTAGTGTTTGAATGGGTTTTTCCTTAGTTGCTTCTTTTATATAAACTGTCATATCTTCCATCTCTAACTCTTCCTTTCCATCTATTTTTTAGTGTTAAAATTAATAAACATGTCCTGTTGTATGTTATACCCAAAAATAATAAAAGTATGTAAATTTTACATTTGTTCCTTAATTATAGGAAGCGAAAGAGAACTTCGGCAAAAGATGCCGAAGTTTTTATTCATTCACTATATCTTAGTTTGTAAAAACGATAAAGGTTTTTCACGGTTACCTTTAAGATCGCATAAAGCGGAATGACGATTAAAATTCCTACAAATCCGTATAAAGACCCGGCTGCTAAGAGAAGAAGCAGGACAGTTAGCGGATGAAGGTGAAGCTTGTTTCCAAGGATATAAGGTGAGACAAGATTTCCTTCTAACTGCTGTACAATCGTTAGAACAATGAGTATTTTTACAACCATAAATGGATCTTGACTAATGCCGATAATGATCGCCGGGATTACGCCAATTGCCGGACCAATGATTGGCACCATGTTTGTAATTACAACAAACAGTGCTAATACAATCGCAAAATCAAGACCGATGATTAAATAGCCAATATACATGAAAGCACCGTTAACAGAGGCAACGAAAAATTGCCCAACAATATAAGTGAACAATGTTTTATCAATATCTTTTAGGAGACGTTTTCCTTCATCCTTATGTTTCCTTGGTAAAAAATGAAGCAAATAAGGAAGAAACTTATCACCATCTCGAAGAAAGAAAAAGATAATAAACGGAACAACTAATAAAACGGTAATGACACTTGTGATGGCAGAGAGAACGGTCATCACATTTTGGCTGACACTATCAAATAAGCTCTGTAAATAATCAGCGATCTTATTTTCCACTTCATGAACAGATATCATTTCAAAGTTACTGCTTCGAATAAATTCTTTTGCGAATTTAACCGTCTGTTCGATCTTTTGCGGTAGTTCTGCTGCTAAATTATTCGTTTGACTTGCAATCATACTGCCGGCAAAATACCATAACCCGTAAAATAATCCGATAATCACAGCGAACATAAGTAAGATTGCAAGTGTTTTCGGCATGTGTTTATCAAGGAAATCTACTGGTGTTCGTAAAATATAGTAGAAAAGACCGGCAATAATAATTGGAAAGAATAGTATCGTAATTAATTGTTGAATAGGGGTAAAGAGGTAATCAACTTTTCCTAAAAAGAAAAGAATAAGGACAACAAGTAAAGCTCCGAACGCGTATTTAAAAAATCGATTTTGGATCCACATTAGCTTTTCCTCCTCTAAAAACCTTCTAAGGGTTGATTCCCTAATCTAATTGTTTTTACACATTGAACTTTCTAGAAAGAAGAGGGAAGTAGAGTGATATGGTGAAGCGAATTGAAAGGTCATCTTCCTTAGGGCATTCGGTTTATTTTCTTTCGCTTTGGTTTATCAAGACATGAAGCGGGTAAATGGTAAGTGTAAACAGCATGAAAACACTTAAACTTAAGGAGGAATACGAAATGGCTAAAAATATTATTGGTGTATACAATACATTAGAGGAAACGGTACGTGCAATTGATGATTTACGTGATTGAGGATATCCTACTTCTCAAATTACAGTGATTACAAATCGAGATGATTCTAATTATTTAGATGATTGGACTGCCGCTTCAGTTGAACAGCCGGAAAATACGATGAATACGAACAATACGAATAGTCATTCTGAAACAATGTGGGAAAAAATAAAAGACTTTTTTTCAATGGATCATCATAATCCTAAAGGGCGCTTAACAAATATGGATCTCCCTGAAAATGAATTGAACACGTATTATGAGGACTTAGAACAGGGGAAATATCTTGTAGCACTTGATAAGGATCCTGGCGTTAATGATTTAAATGATGAAATTCGGACAGGCGATGAAATGGCTGAAGGTCGTTTAAGCAATGAGAATGTGAGAGAAACAAATCACGCAATTAACAATTCTTTAGATAACCGTTATTAAGAAGAGGAAACGAACACCTATAAAAAAGAGAGAACCTAAAGCTGCTTTAGGTTCTCTCTTTTAATTTTAACGAAATTACAATAGAGAGAATGAGTTTATTTTGTTTAAATATGAAAACGTAAGGGAAGAGTATATGGATAAGAAAGTAGGCAAGTTGTCTATATTATTCGTTTACTTTCGCATATTTCTAGATAATACTTACTTAAAAAGGAAGAATAAAATGAACGAACTATTTATTTTGCTAAAAAAGGGTAGTAAATCAGCTTTATTAGCAGCTATAATTAACACAATTATTTCAATTATAAAAGGATTTGCCTATATGCTAACTGGAAATGTAGCGATGTTTGCGGAGACCATGCACAGCTTAGGAGATGCGGCCAATCAATTTTTCGTTTTTATTGGTTCTGCCCTCAGTAAAAAAGCACCTACTGCGCGCTTTCCAAACGGATTTGGGAGACTTGTGAATTTAGTCCTTCTCGGTGCTGTACTCGTTGTTGGGATTATGGCTTATGAAACGATTATTGAAGGGTATCATCATATTCTTCATCCAACAGAATCGGAAGGACTTCTTATTAATGTAGGTGTGCTTGCAGTTGCGATTATTTTAGAAGCTTTCGTCTTGTTTAAAGCAATGAAAGAAACACTTCATGATGTTGGACTTGAAGCAAAAGGAATGGGTATTGTACCGAAAAGCTTTGCAAATGTAAATAAAGCAAAACCAGCAACAAAACTTGTTTTTCTTGAAGATTTAGTTGCCACTCTTGGCGGGCTATTAGCTTTAGCAGCTGTTTTAATTTCACAGTTTACTCCATTTCATCAAGCAGAAGGTATTGCATCTATTATTATCGGACTGTTAATGTTTTATGTTGTTGGAAAGATATTTCTTGATAATGCAGCAGGTGTATTAGGAGAAGCTGATGAAGTGATGCAAAATAAAATTGGCAGCGCAGTTTTAGAAGATCCTGATGTAAGAGATGTCCAAGAAATTGCTGTTTTAAAAGAAGGCGATGAGCTTCATGTTGAAATCAAAATTGAAGTTGATCCACAAATCACATTAGCAGAAGCAGATGATATTAAAGATCGTATCGAAGAGAAAATATTAAAAGAAAAAGGTGTGACAGACGTCATCGTGGAGTTTGATGAAGACGATAAGGTAAGTGCTTGGGAAAATCGAGAACAAAATAAAGAGCGTTAAGAAGCTGAAAATAGTGTTAGGCACTGTTTTCAGCTTCTTTTTATAAATAGCAGCTGCATTATAAGCAGTTTTACTTAGAAAAAAGGAAAAAAGTGATATACTAGCACTTTAAGTGAAGGAAAAATGAATGATAAAGGAGAAGGATAAATGGGATGTGAAGTATGCCTGCCGTCTGTAAAAGGCTATACCGTTTATTTTGCAGAAAATGAAAGTGCTAAAACGTTAAATGATTATTTCCAGAACTCCCCCGAGGAGTCATGGAATTTTATAAATAATAGAATGTTTTGGGTAAAGGAGCCTGTTTTTTTTGATCTAATTGATTATGCACAAGCTCACTTTGAATCTCAATAATATATATGCAGTTTTATCCTGTGTCTCTGATCCTTTAGCGAATTTAAATGAGTTAAAACAAGTCGAGTCTTTTAAAATCGAACGTGAAGCGAGCTGGATTGATACCCTCATTGAAAAAAACTTACTTTCTACTTACTACCAGCCGATTGTAAGTGCTGCGGATGGAAAGATAAATGTAGTTGGCCATGAACTCTTATCAAGAGGTCTTGATGAAAGCGGGGGGGGGATTATCCCTCCATTTAAAATGTTTGAAGCAGCGAGAGTAAGAGGGCGTGTTTTTTCTCTCGATCGAGCGTGCCGTATGCAGTCTGTTCGAAATGCCGGCATGATAAAGGATAAACTAATTTTTATTAACTTTATCCCAACCGCTATTTATTCACCTGAACACTGCTTATCGACTACATTTGAAATCATTAAGAAAATGAATATCAAACCAGAACAAGTAGTGTTTGAAGTTGTGGAAACAGATGAAGTGAACGATCTTGATCACTTAAAATCAATTTTAAATTATTATCAAGCTCACGGCTTTAAGTATGCTCTAGATGATGTTGGTACAGGACATAATAACTTGAAGAAGCTATCAGAAATGGAACCTGATATTGTGAAGTTAGCATTCGAATTTACGAACGGCGTGAGTGAAGATAAAGCTAAACAAGAGGCTGCAAAATCTGTATTAACGATTGCCCATGATATGAACGCTTTAGCTCTTGCTGAAGGAGTGGAAACCGAAGCGGACTTCCATTTCTTAATTGAAATAGGCTATGATCTGTTTCAAGGCTATTATTTTTCAAAGCCTCAAGAAAAACCAGTTGAAGTTATAAAGAAAGAGTTTAATAGAAAAATGAAAGCTTAATAATAGTATACAAAGAAAACGCTATTCTCGTTTTCTTTGTATTTCAACTAATGAACAGCTTTACTTCAATTAGAAGTAATGCTGTTTTGTTTCTGTAAGTGTTTTTGGTTACACCTGTTTTTCTTTGCTGTTAGACAAGCTTATGTTTTTAGTGTGAATTTTATTTATTTTTTTCATGCTGAAGCTGTGCAGCACTATTCCTAAAATAATGATAAGAATTCCAGCAGCTGCAGCTTCACTAGGTACAGGACTTGATAAAAGGAAAGCTTCACCGCCAATCACAAACAGCACTTGTGTAGACTGAGTCGCTTCTACTGCTGCGAGCTTACCTTGATGCTCTCTTGCTCGATCAGTAGCAATGAAAAATAAACTAGTAGCAATTACTCCTGAACAGATTGCTACGATAAACGATTGAAGGACTTGCTCTGAAGAAGGACTGCCAACCTTTATAAAAGCAGCTCCACTTATTAGCAACCAAAATGGCAGACTTGCCAATGTCATACCGAATACTCGTTGAAATGTATCAAGCCTGCCGCCGCAAAGCTCCATCATCTTTCGGTTTCCTAATGGATAAGCGAATGCGGCAATCATAACTGGGATTACTCCAAAAACTAGATCATTTAAAGAGAAATGTTCTGCTTTTTGAAGTTGAATAAGCACGACACCGAGTAAAATAAGTAACGAAATATAAAGAGCCTTCTTTTGGATGGTATGCCTTCTTTTGATAACACCACTTTTCGTTTGAATCGTTTCAAAAAATAGAGGTGTTAATAAAATCCCTGCCACAATGGTGATCTGCCAAGTACCGGCAACTAACCAACCTGGTCCATAGGAAGCGGCATAAGTTATTGGCGCATAAAATAAGACAAAGCCTATGAAACTCCAAACGATCCATTGAATCGGGTGTTTTAGTATTTCATTCCATACTTGTTTAAGACTGCTTCTCAGCATGACAATGAAAAATAAAAAAGGTAACATAAAAAGGAATCGTAAAGAGGAGCTCCACATCCAGCTTCCTCCCGATAATTCCATTGAACGATTTAAAATAAAGGTTACAGCGAAAAACATTGAAGCAAATATGCCAATGGTAATTTCCTTCATTAAAATACTACACACCTTTCCATTCAAGTTTTAAGTAAATTATAATTAATTTTAAGTATAATATAATATATCAAAAAGAGGTAGTTAAATTTCTAATCAAAAATTATTTAGGCGGTGTTTTTTATGAGTGACAACGATAAATTAATTGAAGCGGAAAAGTTAGCAAAACAAGTTGGTGCAACACTGAGAACAATTAGGAATGAAAGAGGGTTTAGTCTGCAGGAACTTGCTGATCTTACAGCGGTTAGTAAGTTAACTCTAGGGAAGATTGAAAGAGGAGAAGCAAATCCGTCCTTAACCGTGATTTGGAAGATCGCAAATGGGCTGGCTATCCCCATTTCAGCCCTGCTTAATGAAAAGAGAGAAGTGTTAATTTCAAGAAAAAATGAAGGAAACAAAGTATTAAGTGCAAATGAAGCTCTTACGTTAGAGCCGATGTTTAACTCTTCTAGTTATGGTTTATTAGAAGTGCACAGAGCATTTTTAAAACCGAACAGTGAATACAATGCAGGCGCTCACCAAGTCGGAGTAATTGAATATGTAACAGTAATGGAAGGTGAAGTAAAAATCAAGGTAGAAAATGAGATTTATCACCTGTATCAGTATGATTCGATACAGTTTAACGGTGATCGAGTGCATGCTTATATTAATCCAACTCTTTCTGAAACAGTTTTGCATTTTGTGATGACTTATACGAGCACATAATTATCATTTAGATGGCGGCTTTTATCGGAGTTAGCAGTTATTCGGTAAAAGTCGGTTATGTTTTTAACATCCATATATTCAAAAACCGTGCAAAACATAGCTGCAGCTCTGTTTGCACAGTTTTTGGAATTTATTATGCTGTAAAGTTTCCGTCATAACTTAACATGATTGCTGATTTTACACCATCAAGGTTTGAGATGTTGTTCATAAAACTTGTGTTATTGTCATTTACGCGAATTTCATATGTTACTTCATGATCATTTCCTGGCATAATTGACTTTGATTTCACACAGTGCTTTTTCACATGTTCAGCGATTACATGCTCTAATGATTTCTCGATAGAAGCTTCATTGTATCGAACGACTAATAAATAAGGATTTTCTACTTTAATACGGTTAATAAACGTTACAATGACTGCTCCGATTAAGATTGAGCCAACTGCTGCAATAAGAATAAAGCCTGCGCCGCATAGAATGCCGGCAATAATTGCCCAGAAAATATAGACAATATCCATTGGATCTTTAATTGGTGTACGAAAGCGGACAATTGAAAGCGCGCCTACCATTCCGAGCGACAATAAGACATTTGATGAAATACCGATTATAATAAGTGCCGTTGCCATTGACATCACGATAAGTGAAATGTTAAATGAGTGGGAATAAATTACACCAGTAAATGTTTTTTTGTACACCATGTAAATGAATAAGCCAATTATAAACGCAGCTGTTAAGCCAATAATCGAATCAATTATTGAAAAGCTGCTTGTTTTTTCTAAAATACTTGATTTAAATACATCACTAAAATTAATACTTTCCATTTTATTTTTCCTCCTGAAAATTTAGTTTGTTATACTGTTAGTTTTTAACCATACATTCTGCTAATTTGATATTTAGAATAGGTGCCTTTCCGTCTGTCATGAATTTGAAGTAAATGTTTGATCACGTCGGGTAAAAACTCATCAAATTTCACTTCAAGAATCACAATATCTGGGTTTGTTTCAACCATCGGTAAATTTGGATTTAACACATCATTATTTCGAAAGCTCGTTTTAATTGAGCTATCAAAGGTAACGCGCACATTGCCATATTCAAAAATAAATACTTCTCGCTCATAATCAACGACTGTTAACGGCTTTAATTGAAAAATCGTCATCTGGATGAATAACTCTTGAAGCAGCAATCGTGAGTCATTTTCCATCCACTTAATGTCTCCTTGACGAATTCGTTCATATTCATCAGCTGTTAACGCGCATTTTTGTTTATATGTTAAATTATTGCGCTTGCTCTTTTTTTCTAAATTAATATAATTTGTGTTGTAGTCATACAGCCTGACGCGAAACTTATCTCGCTCATATAGTCCTTCTTTCTTTTGAATTAACACTTTATTATCAAAGTTATCAAAATAAACACTTCGAATTAAATATTTTCCGTCATTCTTCGCATGAGGGTCACTCTGCATATAATGCTTTAGTTTATTGCGAAGAAGAAAGCAATCCATTTTCGTCATTTCATGTTTTAATTCTCGGCGGCCCTTTACGCCGTTTAAGCTCACTGCCTTCATGTTCATCATGCTCCTTTTTGTTTACCAGTTCCATGACCACATTATGAAAGACAAACCTTAACTGAACCTTAAAAATTTTAAAGGATTTTTAAGTATATAAAAAAGAGATCACACAGCGGTGATCTCCTACTTTGGAAGCTTAACTTTAAATGTTGTCCCTTTATTTTGATTTTGACTTACTTTGATGGAGCCGTCATGTTTTGATACAATCCACTGCGCAATTGCAAGTCCTAAACCAACGCCGCCGCTATCTCTAGAGCGCGCTTTGTCTTCCCGGTAAAAGCGGTCAAAAATATGCTTCATGTTTTCTTCTTTAATACCAATCCCGGTATCACTTAATTCAAAGACAATTTTGTGATCTTCACTGTATGTTTTTATGCCAATGCTGTCATATTCACTCGTGTATTTTAAAGCATTATCAAGCAAAATAACTAAAAGCTGATGAAGACGAACTTCATCTGCCTCTATAGTGAAATCACAGTTTAAATTCAGCCAAAAGTGCTTCTCTTGTGATTCGGCAATTTCAATATAAGGAGCACAAACCTTTTGAACGAACGAATCAACATGAAAGGATTTTTTCATTAACTGTGTTTCAGCTGAATCTGCTCGCGCTAATGTTAATAAATCAGACGTAAGCTTTGACAGTCTTCGTGTTTCAGAAAGACTGAGCGCGATATTTTTAAACTTGTTTGCAATTTTTTCCTGCGGTGTAGTCAGCAGCAGTTCTAATTTATTTTGAATGATCGTTAACGGCGTTCTCAGCTCATGGGAAGCATTTTCTACGAATTCTGTTTGCTTTTTCCATGACTGAATGATCGGTTCCATCATTTTTTTCGATAAAATGTAGCTTGCTGCAATGGATAGAATCGTAAAAATTGTTGAGAAAAGAATAATAAGTTTTTGAAAATTAGTTAAAATTGTTTCTTCAGCGTCAACGTTGATCATCAACTGCGTATAGGCAATATTATCGCTTGGATTAGTATCTTCAAAAAGAAGATAGCGAAAACTGTAAAGATCATGAATTGTCATACTAGTAATTGTATTTAAGTTGTCTTTATTAAGCTCGTAATCTTGTAAATAATAGTCATAAAAGAGGGAACCAATTTGATCTTCGTTAACAATTTCACCGTCTTCATTCCAATCTATAACGGTAATTCTCGGATTTGGCCCATCTTTTGGTCCGTCTTGACGAGGAGGAAAATCATTTTCATCTCTTTGGGGACGATCGTCAAATTCTCGTTCATCATCCATAATCATTTCTTTGAAGCTTAACAACTCCTCGTCAGCTTTTGAAAATAATGTGTTTTGAACTTGTGTAAAAATAATTACGCCGAAAATCGTAAAAATAACCGTAAACGCGATCAAGTTAAACAGCATAAATTTCAGCTGCTGTTTTCGAAAGATTTTTTCTTTAATCATTGTTTTCACCGCTGTCCGTCAGCATATAACCTAAGCCGCGGAATGTTTTAATGTATTGATCATATTGATACGGTTTTAAACTTTTTCGTAAATTGCTCGCATACACTTCAACAACTGTAGTTGATGTGTCAGATTCAAATCCCCAAATGCGGTCAAAAATTTGTTCTTTCGTTAAAATTGTATTTTTATTGTTTATAAGATACTCAAGTAAATCAAATTGTTTTCCGTTTAACTTTACAAGATTTTCTCCGATCGAAGCGGTTTTGTTTTTTAAATTAAGTTCTAGTTCTTTAAATGTAAGAACATTTTCTTTCAGCATGCCTCCAGATCTCCTTACCATTGCTTCTAACCGTAAGAGAAGCTCTTCGCGGTGAAAAGGTTTTACTAAATAATCATCCGCACCTACTTTAAATCCTTGAATTTTATCATCAATGCCGTCTTTAGCAGTCAGCATAATAACGGGTGTTGTAACCTTTTTCTTTCGCAGTTCAGATAATACTTCATAGCCATTCATATAAGGAAGCATAATGTCTAAAATAATGACATCAAAAATATTTTGTTCTGCTAAAAATAGTCCTTCTTCGCCATCGAAAGCTTGTACCGTTTCAAAAAGCTCTTTTGTTGTTTCTTGAATTGTTCCTGAAAGATGCTTATCATCTTCAATAATTAACAACTTCATACATAGACTCCTTTTTTTCGCCTCATTTGTTTAAGTTCGATTATAGAGCGAATTAAAATAAATGCAAATGATTTCTTCACGTTTTTAAGGTTTTGTTAAGGTTCGTTTTCAATAATGTGAGTACGGAACAGAAGCAATACTTAAAAAAAGATAAGAAATCTTAAAATAGAGAAAAGGAGTTTATAAATATGAAACGAAAAACAAAATACTCAAAAGCGGCAGCAGCGCTGTTATGTTCAACAATGTTGTTTGCGTGCAGTCCAGATGCTGAATCTGTAAAGGAAAACAGCACACAAACCGAAACAGTAAACACCGAAACTGTAGAAGAAATAAGCAGTGAGATTAGTCAGAAGGTTACGTACAATGAAGAGGATTATGACAGCAGCTGGGAAGATAAAAATCCTACGGTTATTGAATTAACAGGCAGCAGTGCAAATGTTAATTCATCAGCGGCTGTGATCGTTTCAAATAGTACGATTACGATTAAAGCAGCAGGCGTTTATGCGTTAAGCGGTGAATTAGAAAACGGTCAAGTCGTTATTGATGCTGAAGATAAAGGTACAGTGCAGTTAGTTTTAAATGGCGCAGAAATTAACAGCAGTGAAAGCTCAGCGATTTATGTAAAAAATGCGCAGAAAACCATTCTCACTTTAGCAGAAGGTACAGAAAATACGGTTTCTGACGGAACGCAGTATGTGAACACTGATTCTGAGGATGAGCCGAATGCAGCTGTTTTTAGTAAGGACGACCTTACGATTAACGGATCTGGTCAGTTAACAGTACAGGGAAATTACAATAATGGTATAACGAGTAAAGACGAATTAAGAATGATGGAAGGCACGATTAACATTACAGCTGTTGATGATGGCGTATTGGGCCGCGATTTCGTTGCGCTGAAGGAAGGAAAGGTCACAATTGATGCTGGCGGTGATGGGATGAAATCGTCAAATGACGAAGATGCTTCAAAAGGATTTATTATGCTTGAAGGCGGAAGTATGAATATAACAGCTAGCAGTGACGGGATGCAGGCAGAAACTTCTCTATACGCTGTAGGGGGATCGTATGATATTACTTCAGGCGGCGGCAGTCCTGACAGCATCGCAAATAGAGGGAATCAAAGAGGTTCATGGACAAATGAAACAACTGCAGTAAGCGATACAGACAGCGGAAAAGGATTGAAAGCGGCGGGAGAACTTGCGATTCTAGGCGGAACTTTCACGATTGACGCGGCTGATGATGCGCTTCACAGCAATGATACGCTTACGATTGGCGGTGGAGAATTTACAATCGCGAGCGGAGATGACGGCATTCATGCTGATGCATTGATTGAAACAGCCGGTGGAAACATTACGATTACGAAAAGCTATGAAGGCATTGAAAGTCAGCAAATTACAATTGCAGCAGGCACAATTAATGTTACTGCTAGTGATGATGGCATTAACGTTGGCGGTGGAAATGACGGTTCAGGAATGGACATGATGTCTTCAGGAAGTGGTACGCTTACGATCAATGGTGGAAATGTGACTGTAAATGCGTCTGGTGACGGTTTGGATTCTAATGGTTCGATTTATATGACGGATGGAACTGTCATTGTAAATGGTCCAACCGACAATGGCAATGGTCCGCTTGATTATGATGGCACTTTTGAAATAAGCGGAGGACTAATCATCGCAGCTGGAAGTGCAGGGATGGCGCAGGCGGCTTCTGAGCAATCAACACAGTCTTCTATTTTAATGACATATCCGCAAACACAAGAGGCTGGAACGTTAGTCTATCTAGAAGACAGTGAAGGTAATACGGTTGCAGCATTCACACCAGCGAAAAGCTATCAATCTGTTTTTATTAGCTCACCTAACCTTAAAAAGGATACAGATTACACGCTTTATTCAGGCGGCTCGTTTTCAGGAAGCAGCACAAACGGTCTTTCTACAGAAGGAGAATATACAAACGGAACAAAGCTAATTGATTTTACAATTACTGATTCTGTTACATGGTTAAATGAATCAGGTGTAACGACAGGAAGAAGTTCCGGTCCTGGAGGAAACTTTCAAGGAGGCGGCCAGCGTCCTGAAGGTGGATCACCTGAAGGATTTTCCGGCGAACGACCGGCTCGACCTGAACAGGGAAGCATGATGCAGCAGTAGAATAGGTACAATGAACAAAAGCAGAATCTTCTTAGGGGGACTCTGCTTTTGTTTTCTGAATAGCTATTATAGGTACTTTAGTAGGAAATAAAGGTGCATCTTCTGTCACAAGGAGGTGTTTTTTATTTTGGCATGTATGTATTATTATCATTTAACCTTAACACATTCAGCAGAAAGAGGGAAATTTGAAACATTTTATCGGAAAATTTCGTATGTAATATATGACTATGATTTTCGCGAAAAATTAGAGGTAGAAATAATGCAGATGCGAAATTTTGTGCTTTATGGTGATATATTATCGGTTCAAGTTGAAATTGAAGATAAAGATTATACGTTCGGTGTAAAGCGGAAAGATCCAAAAAAGCCTTATGATGATACTTGGGAGCTTAAATCGTACTGTAATAATGCAGCAGGTGAGAGGGATTTAAAGGAAGAACAGATTAAAGAATTCATGGAAGTTATTAATCCAAATTGGAATTGGAACATCGATGGCTTTAAGAAGTGATTTTTCCAATTGACTGCAATAGCTTAGATTATTCAACTTATTGAAAAGAGGAGATTATTTGGAGTTATATATGATTTTATTCGTTTTTTTACTTTTATTTTGCATTAGTTCAATTTTAAATATTGTTTTAAAAACGACAAAAAAAGGTCATTGGCTTATGTCGCTGTTAATAAGTGCTTTTTTATCAATAGTAATTGTTTTTTTATTAGGAGTTAAGTGATTTGGAGGTGTGAATCTTTTTGAACTTTGAAATGGTTCTGTTTTCTCATCGTCAACTTAAGTGGTAATAATCGTATTAGCAATAAAGGAAGATGTGCAACAATTGAAAGATTTCTTTAGCGAACTTTAGAATCAAAAAATAACCTCCGAATCTTTTTAAATAAAGCTATTTACAAATAACATAAGCAGCGTTATAATTTGCGCTTGTGACGTAATAATGTACGTGGAATTATGGAGGGTTTTTCATGAAATTAAAAGAAATTTTACTTATACATGCAGGTTTGTTGTTAATTGCGATGAATGTTCACTATTTTCTAGTTCCTAACTCTTTAGCAGCTGGAGGGGTGACCGGTCTTTCCGTACTAACGAACAAACTGCTTCCTGATATATCGATTGGTTTAATTATGATTTGTATTAACCTTGTTTTGTTTATTGTTGGTTTTATTTTTTTAGGATTTAGCTTTGGGGCAAAAACGATTTATGCTAGTTTTGTGCTTTCGGGTTTTGTTTATCTACTAGATTTCCTTTTTCCAGTCGCTCAGCCGCTGGGAGAAGATATTCTGATTCAGCTTTTGATTGGTTTTTCAATTGGCGCATTTGGAATGGCACTTGTATTTAGCCAAGGCACTTCAACCGGGGGAACGGATATTTTGGCGATGATTTTAAATAAGTATGTGTCAATTAATATTGGAAAAGCTGTGTTAATGTGCGATATTTTTATTGCAGTCTCTGCGGCATTTATTTTTGGAGTTGAAAAGGCGATGTACGGAGTGTTTGGCGTCTTTTTAAACGGTTTTATTATTGATTATGTGCTGCAGCAGTTTAATAATCATAAAGAAATTGTGATTATTAGCGAACAAAGCGAGGAAATTCGTAATTACATTGTGAAAGGTCTTGGTAAAGGAACGACTATGCATGCTGCGGTTGGCGGTTATTCAAACAGCGAAAAGCAAGTGATTACAACGATTTTAAATAATAAAGACTTTTCGCTGCTGAAAAAGTTTATTTTTGAAGTGGATCCTCGCGCCTTTATTACGGTGCATGATGCGAAGGAAGTATATGGAGCCAGTATTCAAAAACAGTTTGTATAATTTTAAAAGTGAAAAAGCATGATGGAATAGTAAGAATAAATGCAGAACGCTTATTCAATTGAATAGTTTAAGTGTATGTTGAATGGTCGTCTCAATTGGTTAACATTATTGACTAATTGAGATGACTCTTTTTAATTAAAAGCGTCGATTTTCCGCAGCCATTGGAACCGATAATTGTTGTAATTTTTTTATCAGGTATGTCAATCGTGAGATCCTTTACAATTGTCCGTTCACCATAGCTAATGTGTAAATCTTTTGTGTAAAGGTGAACCATGCTGTAACCTCCAATTTTTAATCAATATGTAAATAGTATTGATAATCATTATCACTTATGAAGATACTATAATCTGATTTTTGAAATTTGTCAATCTTGATATATATTTACATGTGGTAGAGAAAAAGTTGGGAAACCTGTTTTAAAAAGGAGACACTTATCCAATAGCGGGATAAGTGTCTCCTTTTAGTATTACGAACATCCGGATGTTCGTACCAATTAAGATATACGTAATGAGAGCTGTTCGTATTGAAAATGTTCGTGAGTAAATGTTAAAAATAACTCTGCAGCTGGTGTTAACTGCTGTTTATTATGAACTGTATAAAAGTATCTTTTCATTTGAATTCCTTCAATGGCAACCGTTCTTAGGGAGCCGATTTGTAGTTCTTTTTTAATCGATGATTTTGAAATAATCGAAATTCCCATCCCAGATTCCACAGTCGATTTAATTGCTTCAGTATTCGGAAGTTCTAACATGACATTCAATTTATTTGGATCGAGATGGTGTTTTTGGAAGTTTTCTTCGATCACCTGTCTTGTGCCGGATCCTTGTTCACGTAAGATAATCGGAAGCTGAAAGAGTTCTTCATGGGTAATATGTGTCCGATCTCCAATAATCGAATGAGACGGATGTGTTGATGTAATAATCACTAATTCATCTTCAAGAAATGCCTGCTGTTCTAAGTGCGGGTAAAACAATGTTGATTCAATAAAACCAACTTCAATTTCGCCGTGATGAAGATTTGAAATAATTTGTTCCGAATTAAATGTTTTCATAATGAGATTAATATGAGGATGCTTTCTTTTAAACTTTCCAAGAATAGAAGGTAAAATATACTCGCCAATTGTTAAGCTGGCGCCAATCGTTAAATCACCATGAATCGTATTAGAAAGCAGGTTAATATCTTTTTCTGCTTCGTAAATTAATGATAGAATTTGATCGGTGTATTGAAAAAGCATTTTTCCAGAAGTCGTTAACTCAATTTTTTTAGTTGTACGATGGAATAACTTTGTGTTTAAATGTTCTTCCAGCTGACGAATTTGCGAGCTTACAGTCGGTTGTGAAAGGTGAAGCGCCCTCGCCGTTTCAGAGAAATTTTTTGTTTTTGCAGCTGTATAAAAGACTTTTAAATGTTCAATGTTCATAAGCTTCCCCCTCTTTAAAGTTTGTTAAAGCAGGTACAGTAAGAACGGACTTAATAGTGAAAGAGCCATAAATCCAAGTATGCCAACAATAACCGGTTTAATTCCGACTTTTTTAAAATCACCAAAGTTAATGCTTAGTCCAAGTCCAGCCATTGCCATTGATAACAAATAGATGCTTATAAAAATGAGAGCATTTGTAACAGAAGCACTTAACAATTGGAGTGTATTCACAACACTCATGGCTAAAAATCCAAAAATAAACCATGGAACAGGAAGATCTTTAAATGATTTTTTCTCAGCGGTTTTCGTTCCATCGTTTCGTGAAAAGATAAAGCCTAAAATAAGGGCAACAGGAATTAACAGGGCGACTCTGCCCAGTTTTACAAGAAGAGCTGTTTCACTGCTTACTTCTCCACCGGGAATCGCAGCGGCAATTACATGGGCAAGCTCATGAAGGGTGGCACCTACTAATACACCGTATGAATAGGAATTAAGACCAAGAAGCGGGTATAACAAAATGTAAAGAATCGCCCCAACTGTTCCTAAAATCGCAATACAGGCAACCGCAAGTGCTGTGTATTCCTTTTTTCCTTTAATAAGCGGAGCGACGGCAACAATCGCTGCAGCCCCACAAACGGCTGTTCCAACAGCAATTAATGCTGATAAGTGTTTATCAATAGAAAGAGCTTTTCCAAGACTCATCATCACAACAAGAGTGAAAGCGATTACGATAACATCGATTAAAAATACAGATAATCCAGCGTTTACTATTTGTTCAAGATTTAAGCGAAGTCCCATTAAAATAATGCCTGCGCGAAGTAAAATCTTACTGCTGAATGTAATTCCAGGTGCTGCGCCGGTTGGAACAGACATGACGCTTTTCCAAGACATCCCTAACAAAATTGATAAAATCATAATTCCCATAATTGAAAGAAATGGCAGTTTTGCAAGCTGCCCGGCAATAATTGCAAGAACGAGTGTTAAAAGTAATCCTCGTACAAACCCCTTTGAATGTGAAAGTCCTTCTACAGTAGTACTATTCGCAGCTGTTACATGTTTTTCCTGCTGAACCTGCTGTAATGCCATTGTCATCCTCTCCTTTATTATTGTTACTGAAACCATAACACAGAAAAGGTAGGTGGAATCATTTAGATCTTTTATGAGAATTATCATTATTTGTAATAACATAAAAGAAGTCGATTTCATTGAATTTTCAGTAAAGTTTTGTTTTAATAAGGGTACATTCATATGAAAGAGGTTATATTTGTTACACTGGTACGGACATTACTATAATAAAAAGAAAAGAGGTGAAAGAAAAGATGGCACTTGATCATAATAATCCAATCCCACTTCATATTCAGTTAAAAAATAAATTAGAAAAGCAAATTATTGATGGACGTTATAAAGAAAAAATACCGAGTGAACGTGAATTTATGGAAACATATTCAGTTAGCAGAAGCACAGTTCGAGAAGCAATTGCTCATTTAGTTCGAGAAGGGGTTTTAGAAAAACGGCATGGAAAAGGAACATTTGTATCGTTAAAACCTGTGCAGGATTGGCTTGGAAGCCTCAGCAGTACAACGGAAACCGTTCGAAAAATGGGAATGAAGCCGGGAGCAAAATTAATTTCACACGGCATTGTTGCTGCTCCAGAAAACGTGGTTGATGCCACAGGTCTTGAAAAAGCTTACTTTATTAAACGATTGCGTTATGCAGATGATACACCTATTTCGATTGAAAAACACTATTATCCAATTGAAATAGGTAAAAAGCTGGCAAAGTATGACTTAGACAAGGCTACCATTTATGATTTGCTTGAGAAAGAACTTGGCATCACATTTGCGGAAGCAGAGCAGGTGATTACCAGTGGGTATGTCAGTGAGGAAGATGCAGCGTTTTTAGAAGTAACAGATCAAACGAGCATTTTAATTACAGATCGCGTAATTACGGATTTGGAAAACAATGTTGTAGAGTATTTTGAGGCCTATTATCGCTCTGACATGTATTCTTTTACAATTAAGCTATCGCGAAAATCGAGTTATTAGGTAGCAAAGGAAGAATTGGATAGGAGAAGCGAACAAGTTTTCTTTATTCAATTCTTTCTACTATGGATTTAAGTCAATGATTTAATATACAAAGGGTGGTGGACTAGATGGCGTGCTTTTGTACAAAATTAAAGCTTGAAGCGGATCTATGCGCTGGACCAATTTGGTGTTTAACCTGCAATGCAAATCTTTATCTTGATGAGTTAGCTTTGTCACCACAGCTAAAAAATGAACTTGTGCAGTGGGCTTTAAAATATGGCGAGTGGATTGATTGGGAACGTGACTATTTATTAAAAAATGGGTTGGAGCTTGAGAGGCAGCATAACTTATGGGGAATTTTGTTAACAAAACAAATGCAGCAGGAGCTCGGCCAACGTTACAGCATTACATTGTCCCCATCTACATCTGCTCAGTTTTATGCAAACTCTCAACAGAATTTCAAAGAGTATTCCTATTGAGCAGAAAATGTATTTTAGTTTTAAATAAGATTAATCAAATAACGTAATAAATAAAATTATTTAAAAATATTGAAAATTTAAAAAGATAATGTTTAAATAAATGTAGAGAGCATAAACACTTCAATCATCAACAGCTAGAAGCAAAATCCAGCATTGAATCTCGTTATAACTTTATGCGCCTAACTGGTACGGACGTCAGAACGTCAGTATTAGAAAGGTGTAATAGGGAGAAGGGAGGGCGATTTCTATTAAAATGAAACCGTTTTCTAAAGAAGGGGTTAGTTGGCTGAGGTTTAGAAGGGGAAAAGCAGTGCGGGGAGATCCTTTATTGAACTCTTCACAATTATGGCCAGTTGAATGGATTAAAAAAACGGATAGAGAGGAAGTGGCTGTTTATGATTATTGGGGTACCAAAGGAGATTAAAAATAACGAAAATCGTGTTGCGATGGCACCATCGGGAGTTGCGGCGTTTGTCAATGCCGGTCATGAAGTGTTGGTAGAACAAGGGGCAGGACTTGGAAGCGGCTTTTTAGATACTGAATATGAAAAAGCGGGAGCAAAAATTGTTTCGTCAGCTGCTGATGCATGGTCCGCTGAAATGGTAGTAAAGGTAAAAGAGCCCCAGCCTGAAGAATTTCAATATTTTCGTGAAGGGTTAATTTTATTTACATACCTTCACTTAGCGGCAGAGCCTTCTTTAACAGAAGCGCTTGTTGAAAAAAAAGTAATCTCGATTGCTTATGAGACGATTCAGCTCGATAACAACGGTTTGCCTTTACTAATGCCGATGAGTGAAGTAGCCGGCAGAATGTCAATTCAAATTGGTGCACAGTTTCTAGAAAAACGTAAAGGCGGAAAAGGTGTTCTGCTTGGCGGAGTACCGGGAGTTCGACCAGGAAATGTTGTCATTTTAGGAGGAGGCATTGTTGGAACAAATGCCGCAAAAATGGCGCTTGGATTAGGAGCAAATGTTACGATTTTAGACATTAACGCAGGGCGGCTTCGTCAGCTTGATGACCAATTTGCAGGGCGTTTAAGAACGGTGATGTCAAACAGCTACAATATTGCAGAAGCAGTAAAAGGGGCTGATTTATTAGTTGGGGCCGTATTAATTCCGGGAGCACGCGCACCGCAGCTCGTAACAGAAGAGATGGTAAGTAAAATGGAGCCAGGTTCTGTTATTGTGGACGTTGCGATTGACCAAGGAGGCTCGATTGAAACGATTGACAGAATTACAACACATGACGATCCAACCTATTTAAAACATGATGTGCTTCATTATGCCGTTGCCAATATGCCCGGAGCAGTACCGCGTACCTCAACGATTGCACTTACAAATGTGACAAGTCAATATGGTGTCTTTATAGCAAATAAAGGTTACAAGCAGGCTGGTATTGAAGATGCTGCACTCAGAAAAGGATTTAATACGATTAATGGGTGTGTCACATATCAAGCAGTCGCTGAAACACACGGCTTTGATTATACAGCCGTTGAAGAAGTACTAAATAGAGATGCCCTTACAATCACATAAATAACTGTTTTAACGTCTTCATTTATTATAAAAAGGGAGGTTTGTGGAATGGAAGTAAGTTTTGAAAAAGATGCGTTAGTTCAAAAAGATCATGATCATTTATGGCATGCGATGCGCCGTCATGTAGAAGGAACGTCTCCGATGATTGGTGTTTCGGGTGAAGGAGCATGGTTTACAGATGTGGATGGCAATAAATATTTAGATGGAGTTTCAGGATTATGGTGCCTAAACATTGGTCACGGGCAGGAAGAAGTTGTCCAAGCCGCGGCAGAACAAATGCGAAAGCTTTCTTACTTTCCGCTCACCATGAGCCACGCACCAGCCATTGAACTGTCAGCAAAAATTAGCGAGCTTCTTGGCGCTCCGTACACAACCTTTTTTGCAAACAGCGGTTCAGAAGCAAATGAATCAGCATTTAAATTAGCGCGTCAGTATCACATTCAAAACGGAAACCCCGGTAAATATAAATTTATTTCGCGATATCGCGCTTATCATGGTTCCACATTAGGAGCATTAAGTGCAACGGCACAGGCTAACCGCCGCGTCAAATATGACCCTGGTATGCCGGGCTTCCTACATGTTGTACCGCCATACAGCTACCGCAGTTTATTTGGGGATGACGCCGAAAAAAGTGATTTAATCGCTGCAGAAATGATTGACCAAATGATTACGTGGGAAGGCTCTGAAACAGTTGCGGCGGTTATTATGGAACCGTTTATTTCAGGCGGGGGCGTTATTGTGCCATCTCCAAAATATTTACAGCGCGTCTCTGAAATTTGTAAAAAGCATGATGTCCTGCTTATTATCGATGAAGTTGTTTCGGGGTTTGGACGCACTGGAAAAATGTTTGGCTTTATGCATTCTGAAGGTGTGCAGCCAGATATTGTTACAATGGCAAAAGGTTTAACGAGCGGTTATTTACCATTAGGTGCGACAGCTGTTAGCTCAAAAATCTATGAAAAATTTAAAGAGCAGGGAGCAGACAATCATTTCCGTCATATTTCCACATATGGAGGACATCCGGCAGCGTGTGCGGTTGCGCTGAAAAACATTGAAATTATTGAACGGGAAAGGATTGTGGATCGTGTTGCTGAACTTGGAGAATCGATTCTTGGCACTTTAAAAGGATTGATTGAGCATCCGAACGTTGGGGAAGTTCGTCATGCAGGCTTTTTATACGGCATTGAAATGGTAAAGGATAAAGAATCGAAAGAACCGGCAGCAGATGAAATGATGAATAAAATTGTTGGAAGATGCAAGGAAAAAGGACTGATCATTGGCCGTAATGGTGATACAGTGCCTGGTTTTAACAACGTATTAATTATTGCACCGCCATTAACATCTACAGAGGAAGATTTACGCTTTGTTGTGGAAACCGTATCAAGTGTGCTTTTTGAAGTGAATTAATAAGGTAAAGTAACAAACTTTAAACCCACCCATTAAACATTTATTTAAAATCATTGAAATAACAAATGAGAGTTATTAAAAATTATAATAAATGTATTTATTTAGAAAATATTGAATGTTAATACTGTTTATGATGTAATATGTTTAGAAAGTCATTATAGAGATAAAAGAGAGAAGCCATTATATTAACTGGTACGAACATCCGTATATCATGATCAGAAGTTGTTAACACTATAGGAGGTTTTGAAAAATGGCAAAAGTAGAAACTGAATTACAACAAGCACAAACAAAAAAGGTAAAAATGACACCGAGTGAGGCAATTGTTGAAACACTTCTTGCAGAAGGTGTCGATCATATTTCAGGTATTTTAGGTTCAGCATTTATGGATATGCTTGATCTTCTGCCAACAGCAGGAATTGAATTTATCCCAGTTCGTCATGAACAAAGTGCAGCACATATGGCAGATGCGTATACGCGTGTGACAGGTAAAGCGGGCGTTGTAATCGGACAAAACGGTCCTGGTATTACAAACATGGTAACATCTGTTGCGGCAGCAAATATGGCGCATACACCAATGGTCGTTATTTCGCCTTCAGCAGGTACACCGACAATTGGTTGGGACGGCTTCCAAGAATGTGATCAAGTGTCTGTGTTTGAATCGGTTACAAAAGCAACGGTTCAAGTGACACATCCAAGTCGTGTTGCTGACTGTTTACGTACAGCCTTCCGTCTCGCATATGCTGAACGTGGTCCTGTATTATATGACATTCCGCGTGATTACTTCTACGGTGAAATTGAAGATTATATCCTACAGCCGCATCAATATCGTGTTGAGAAAAAAGGCTACGGTGATTCAGCAGCGATTGATCGCGCCGTTGAGTTATTAGCTTCAGCGAAAAAGCCGGCAATTATTTCAGGACGCGGTGTTGTTGATGCAGATGCGATTGGAACAGTAAAAGAAATTGCTGAATATTTATCAGCACCTGTTGCCGTATCTTACATGCACAATGATGCATTCCCGGCAAACCATGAGCATTCAGTTGGACCGATCGGTTATATGGGTTCAAAAGCCGCAATGAATTGTTTAAAAGGTGCAGATGTGCTGCTTGCGATCGGAACGCGCTTATCTGTTTTTGGTACATTACCGTGCTATGATATTGATTATTTCCCGAAAAATGCAAAAATCATTCAAATTGATATTAATCACCGCAACATTGCGCGTACCCACCCTGTTGAAGTTGGAGTATTAGGAGATGCGAAAGATGCGAGTGATGAAATTTTAAAACGATTAAAAAATGTCGCACCAAATATTCAGCCAAATGAAGAGCGTCTTGCCCAAATTGCAGAAGAACGAGAAAAATGGGACAGAGAGCTTGTCGAGCTCGCGATGGAAGAAGCAGAGCCGATGCATCCACGCCGCGCGCTTCTTGAAATTTCTCGATTGCTGCCGGACAATGCGATCGTTACATCGGATATTGGAAATACAGCGTCTACATCAAATTCATATTTGAAATTCAATGAAAGCCGTAAGCATATTGCAGCCCTAACTTTTGGTAACTGCGGATTTGCGTATCCAGCTGCAATCGGTGCAAAAATTGCACGCCCGGACTGCCCGTCTATTGCAATCGTTGGAGATGGTGCATGGGGGATGAGTTTACATGAAATTAGTACAGCTGTTGAACAAAAACTGCCTGTTATTGCGTGTGTATTTAATAACGAAGCATGGTGCGCTGAAAAGAAAAACCAAGTTGACTTCTACAACAATCGCTTCGTAGGTGCCGATATTGAAGGGCCAAACTTTGCTGAAGTAGCAGAAAGCATGGGAGCGATTGGTGTTCGCGTTGATAATACGGAAGATTTAAAAGCAGCTTTTCAAGAAGCGTTAAAAGCAGACCGACCAACCGTTCTTGATATTCGTATTGATGGCACTCGTTTAGCACCGCCGTTTAGAAAAGATGCGCTAAAAATGCCAACACGCTTGCTTCCGAAATACGCGCATTTAGATCACCGCAATTGGTAAGGAGAGAGAAGAGGGGATTATTTCCCCTCTTTTATTATTAAATAAGGATTCATTATAGTTATTTGTGGGAAAGCGACAGCATTTTTTCATTTATGTAAATATTGATAGGCATTAAAAGTAGGGGAGGTTTTTTAATGAGCAATTTATTTGCTGATTTAACTGCAAAAGTGAAAAGCGCTCAACCGACTATTGTCTTTCCAGAAGGATTAGATGAACGGATTTTAGAAGCGGTAAGCCGTCTTGTCCATGAAAAAGTATTACAGCCAATTGTTATTGGAGAAGAACGAATTGTGAAAGCAAAAGCTGAGGAACTAGGCTCTTCAATAGAAGGGATAGAAATTATCAATCCTTATACATATGAAGGATTTGAAGAACTGGTCCAAGCATTTGTTGAGAGGCGAAAAGGAAAAGAGACAGAAGAAGAGGCACGAAGGATTTTGAAAGATGGTAATTATTTTGGGACAATGCTGGTGTATACAGGGAAAGCAGACGGTTTAGTAAGCGGTGCAGTTTATTCAACAGGTGAGACTGTTCGGCCGGCCCTTCAAATTATTAAAACAAAAGAGGGTATTAAAAAGACTTCTGGAGCGCTTTTAATGGTGAAAGGTGAGGAGAAATACATTTTCTCAGATTGTGCGATTAACATTGCACCAAGCAGCAGCGATTTAGCAGAGACTGCAATAGTAAGTGCAGAAACAGCGCGAATGTTTGGCATTGATCCTAAAATTGCGATGTTAAGTTTTTCAACGAAAGGCTCTGCCAAATTACCTGAAACAGAGAAAGCAGCAGAAGCGGCACGTCTTGCAAAAGAGCGGGATCCTCAGCTTTTACTAGATGGTGAACTTCAGTTTGATGCGGCATTTGTTCCCGAAGTGGCAATGAAAAAAGCACCGGATTCCCCGTTAAAAGGAGAAGCGAATGTGTTTGTGTTTCCGAGTTTAGAATCGGGAAACATCGGTTATAAATTAGTGCAGCGTTTAGGCGGATATGAAGCAATTGGACCTATTTTGCAAGGATTAAATAAACCAGTAAATGATTTATCACGAGGGTGTAGTGCAGATGATGTTTACAAGCTATCAATTATTACTGCGATGCAGGTGATTAACAGAGGGATAATCTATCATTAACATGAAAAAGAATAAAATAAGCGGCTAACAAGCTTTTAAATAAAGCTTGTTAGCCGCTTCATTGTTTTAACAATTAAAGAGTGTTCGATAAACAAGATGAGAGGTAGGTATGTTCTGCTTTCAATGAGAAATATGAAATTGTTGAAGAAGATTATGATATTTGAATAGTATTTTTGCTTATTTTATACGATTTTCAATATGAAACTGAGGCTGTTCTACAGGTGAATAAAACTAATCGGGCAGATATGGTAACCTACCCGATTCCAAAAATTGATCTATTAATGAAGATTTTCGACTTCAGGGGGCGTTTTAGTAAGTGCAACTTCATCCTCTTCTCTTGCAGCGGCAGTGGCTTTGCTTGTTTCATTTTCTATACCTAAAATATAATAATCCAACGTTGCTTTTGGAATGGCATTGAATTCTTTTTGTTTAACAGTGTAAAAGGCGATTCCGATAACGACCCAAGCAAACAATGCAATCCAAGATGGTGTTCCTAAAAAGCCAGGAGAACCAGGAACGACGAGTAATAAGAAAAATCCTAAACTGCTTAAAAGTCCTAATAACGAGATAAATTTTCTAAGCGGTGAAACGGTAACAGCTGAATCTTGTGAAAGAGATGCCGTTGCTGACCAGCTGAAAAACTTGAAAGCAACCGCGCAGCAATAAAAATAAGCAATTGTAACACCAATAGCGGACATATCAACAATCCAAAGCAGTACTTGTCTGCCAAAGAATGGGGCAAATAAACAAATCATGCAGGTGAAGATAATTCCAACATACGGTGTTTCATATTTTGAATGCAATGTTGCAAAAGCTTTAGGAAGAATTTTAGCGCGTCCCATCGCAAATAACAGCCGGCTTGTTGATACATAAAAGCCATTTAAACCAGTAAAGATTCCCATACATAAAGAGATTGCAAGTAAGCTAATACCAATTTTACCATAAGCGCTTTCTACAACTTCACCGGTTCCCCAAATGGATTGCTGCTCGATGAGGCTTTGCCAAGGCATCGCAACAGCTGTTGCTAGAACGGTAAGTGAATATGTAATACCTGCACAAATTAAGGCTAAAACGATTAGTGTAAATGCTTTTTTCGGAGGGAAATCAAACTCTTCAGCTGCCTGTGGAATATTATCAAAACCAACATATGCCCAAGGTGAAATGGCAACAATGGCAATGATTGCGGAAATGGTGCTCACTCCTGGTTTAAAGTAAGGTTGAATGTTTGTAACAGAGCTTGTTGGATGCAGAAACATTCCAATTGTTAATAAAATAACTCCTACAATTAACGTCATGCAAAAAATAAATTGAGCAAGTCCTGATAAACTTGTGCCGCGAATATTTAAATAGGCAAATACAACAAGAGCAGTACAAGCAATCGCCACTTCACCTGCATAAACATCCCAGCCGGCAATATTGTATAAAAGCCCCTGCTTTGCGATACCGGGAAGGACGAACTTTGCTAAAAGTGCGAGTGCTGAGGCGTTGAGTGCAACAATACACATATAGCCGAGAGCTAGAAACCACCCTGAGAAATAAGCGTGATGCCTTCCAAAACCAAAATAAGCATAAGCAAATTCTCCACCGGACACGGGAAGCTTTTCAATCAGAAACCCGTAGCTGACACCGATAATAATCATTAAAACGGCTCCGATGCTAAAGCCTGTAATAACTCCAAGCGGACCTGCCATTCCCATCCAATCTACTGGTAAAACAAAAGCTCCCCAACCGACAGCTGACCCAAATGCAATTGCCCAAACCCAATGCGGCTTTAACGTCTTCTTTAATTCCGTACGCTGTTCCATTACTTTTCCCCCTCATTTAGATAGAGTGATAAAACAGTCCAGTCACAAAACGTAAGCGCTATCAAAAAAGATTAACATATCCTGATGTCCGTACATCAGAACAAATGAAAGTAAATCCTCCTTTCTGAGCAGTACTGTTACTTTTTATAGTTATATCTTGATTAAATCAAAATTTACTGAATAATACAATATTTATAAGTGGAATACACTATCGTAATATAGAATGGCTGTTATTATGTTTTCGTATATAAGGAGGATTGGTTGATTTTCTCTTAAAACTTGCAGAAATAATACAGTGGAAAAATGTAAACAATTAACAAAAGCCAAAACACCTTATTCGTTAGGCGTTTTGGCTTTTGGATATTATTGAACTTTAATGATATCTTGTTCACCTTGATGATAGTTTCCTACTTTTTTTACATGCACTTCTTGTCCGTCTTGTAAGTTTGTAAAAATAACCGGTGTTACAACAGAAGGCGCATGCTCTTTTAAATAATTCAGGTCAATTTTGATTAACTCTTGGCCTTTTTTAATAGAATCTCCTTCATTTACAAGTGTTGTAAAACCTTTTCCGTTTAATTTTACAGTGTCAAGGCCAATGTGAATAAGGATTTCTAAATTGTCTCGTGTTTTAAGACCGATTGCGTGTTTAGTAGGAAAGATGGATACAATTTCTCCATCTACAGGTGAAACGAGAGTATCGTTTGTTGGCTCAATTGCAAATCCGTCACCCATCATTTTCGCTGAAAAAACTTGATCTGGTACATCGCTTAATGGCATTACTTTTCCTGAGAAAGGAAGGATAAATTCCATATTATTTGCTGAAATAGTGGACTCGGATACAGCTGATGCTGCTTCATTTTCAGCCTTTCCTAAGCTAATTGGTCCATTTTTAATTTGATATTTCATCGCATTTGCGACAAACTCAACATTTGTTCCAACAATGATTTGTAACCCTGTTTTTTGTAATTTAATGACACCGCGTGCTCCGTGTTTCTTCAAGCTGCTTTCATTTACTTTTTTCATATCGGCAACTGTTAAGCGAAGACGTGTTGCACAATTATCGACAGATGTCAGGTTATCTTTTCCGCCAAGATCTTGGATAAAGTAAGAAGCCATCACTTCATTTTTATCGCCTGTTGGAACAAACTCATTTCCTTCACTCTCTTCATCAATGTCATCTTCACGACCAGGTGTTTTTAAATCCAATGCTTTAATTAAGAAATAAAAGACTGCAAAATAAATGCCTCCATAGATTAAACCGATTGGAAGGAGGTATAACGGTTTTTGAGCAATTCCAAAGTTTAATATATAGTCAATTGCGCCGGCTGAAAAACCAAAGCCATGGTGAATATCTAGTAAATAGGTAATAACCATTGAACTTGCTGTTAATAAAGCATGTACACCGTATAATAGCGGTGATAAAAACATAAATGAAAACTCAAGCGGTTCTGTAATACCGGTTAAAAATGATGTGAAGGCAATTCCAATCACGAGTCCGGAAACTTCTTTGCGGCGTTCTTTCTTCGCTGTGGCAATCATCGCAAGCGCCGCAGCCGGAAGTCCAAACATCATAATTGGGAAGAAACCTGTCATAAACATACCAGCTGATGGATCGCCGGCAAAGAAGCGGTTTAAGTCGCCTGTTGCACCGTTATACTCCCCGAATACAAACCAAACAAGACTGTTTAAGACGTGATGAAGTCCAATTGGAATTAAGAGACGATTTAACAAACCAAATACACCAACACCAACTGCACCAGCACTAATAATCCATTCACCAACTGCATTGATTCCTTCTTGGATTGGCGGCCATACAACTCCAAATAATCCAGCTAATATAACCATCATGGCAGCAGTTACAATAGGAACAAAGCGTCTGCCGCTAAAAAAGCCGAGCCAATCAGGAAGAGTTATATTATGAAAGCGGTTATAAAGTAATCCAGCAATAACTCCTGATAAAATTCCTCCAAGTACAGCCATATTAATGTTTTCATTAATCGCTTGTGTAGCATTCGTTAATACAAAATAACCAATTGCACCTGCAAGACCTGCAGCACCATTATTATCTTCTGCAAATCCGATTGCAACACCAATTGCAAAAAGAAGGGCTAAGTTTGCGAAAATAGCGTCTCCTGCTTTTGCAACAAATGCAATATTAAGTAAATCTGGCTGACCTAATCTTAGCAGTAATGCGGCTGCAGGTAAAACTGCAATTGGAAGCATTAATGCCTTACCAATTCGTTGTAAAAAATTTAACATATGAATTCATCTCCTTTATGAAATGCTGAAATCGCCTTCTGTGAATTCATCCTATCACAATAAAATATAGTTGTCTATACCAATTTAATATTAATAATACTAATTTAAAGGGTTCTTCATTTAATACAACCAATATTGGTATAGACAACTATATTAAAAAGTGTTAAGCTAATAGTAGAAAATAGAGAAATAAAGATGATGTGTAAAGGAGTTGAGATTTTGAAATCATTCATTATTAAAAATATGACCTTGTATGCAGAAGAGAATACGTATAAAAACGGCTATATTAAAGTTGTGAACGGAAAGATCGCTGAAATTGGAGCTAATGATCAACAACTGTCAGATATAGAAGGCTATCAAGTGATTGAACTTCCAAAGAATACTGCTGTTATTCCCGGCATGATTGATGTCCACATTCACGGCGCGGCAGGTGCTGACACGATGGATGGCTCAATAGAAGCACTTCATACAATTGCAAATGCCCTTCCAAAAGAAGGAACAACAAGCTTTTTAGCAACAACGATGACCCAAAGTGAAGAAGCAATTGAAAAAGCATTAAAAAATGTTGGGAAATTTATCAGTGAAGAGCAAACAGCTGGAAAAGCGGAAGTTATAGGAGTTCATTTAGAAGGGCCATTTATTTCAAAAAAACGTGTTGGCGCACAGCCTGTTGATTATGTGATTGAACCGTCTCTTGCTTTATTTAAAAAGTGGCAGGATTTATCAGAAGGAAACATTAAGTTAGTAACAATAGCGCCCGAAGAAAAAGGCGGACTTGAGCTTATTCGCTATTTAAAGAAAACAGGTGTGACAGCATCAATTGGTCATTCAGATGCGATTTATGAGGAGGTCGATGAAGCGATCAAAGCAGGTGCTTCTCATGTTACCCATTTATTTAATGGCATGCGCGGACTTCATCATCGTGAGCCGGGTGTTGCTGGGGCAGCACTGCTTCGCGATGAATTAATGGTAGAACTAATTGCTGATGGCATCCATGTTCGTCCGGAAATGATTCAGTTAACTTATAAACAAAAAACGAGTGACCGTATGATTTTAATTACAGATGCGATGCGTGCAAAGTGCTTAAAAAACGGGGTATATGATTTAGGCGGACAAGAAGTGCATGTTGATGAGCAGCAAGCGACACTTAGTAACGGAACATTAGCGGGAAGTATATTAAAAATGAATGATGCTTGTAAAAATGTCTTACATTATACGAGCTGTTCATTGGAAAGTATCATTAAAATGACAGCTGTTAATCCAGCAAAGCAGTTACATGTATTTGATCGTAAAGGAAGCATTAAAGAAGGAAAAGACGCAGATCTTGTTGTGTTAGATAAAGATTTCAATGTTGTGATGACATTTTGCCGCGGCGAGCTTGCATATAAAAGGGAGGAATTATAATGGAATTGATTAAAGTACGTGATTATAATGAAATGAGTCAAAAGGCAGCTGAGATTTTAATCGGAAAAGTAAAAGGATCAGAAAAAATTAACTTTGGCTTAGCAACAGGAGGAACGCCAAAAGGCTTATATGAAAAAATGATTGAAGACCATCAAAAAAACGGTATAAGCTATAAGAATGTGACAACATTTAACTTGGATGAATATGCAGGACTTAGCGAAGAGGATCCGAATAGTTATCATTATTACATGAATGAATCCTTATTTAAGCATATCGATATTTTAAAGTCCAATACACATCTTCCAAAAGGCATCTCAGAACATCTAGAAAAAGAGTGTTCTGAATATGATAAAATGATTGCGGAAAACGGCGGCATTGACCTTCAAGTGTTGGGAATTGGACAAAACGGGCATATCGGGTTTAATGAGCCTGGAACGTCTTTTAAATCAAATACTCATGTCGTAAAATTAGCAGAATCTACTCGAGAGGCCAACGCGCGTTACTTTGATACAATTGATGATGTACCAACACATGCGATTACAATGGGGATTGCTTCAATTATGAAAAGTAAAGAAATTCTTTTACTTGTATCAGGTGAAGCAAAGCAAGAGGCGATGGGAAAATTAATGCATGGAGAAGTCACGGAAGAGTTTCCAGCATCGATTCTGCAAAAACATCCTCGTGTTACAATAATAGCAGATCAAAAGGCGTTATCTCGCGTGTTGATAACTCCTTGAAAGGAGAAAAAGAAATGATTGATAAAAGCTCACCTCTTCCTATTTATTATCAAATAGAAGAACAAATTAAACAGAAAATAGACAATGGTGAGTTGCATCCAGGGGACGCACTTCCATCTGAACGAGAATATGCAGAGCAAATTGGAATTAGCAGAATGACAGTGCGGCAGGCCATTAATAATTTAGTCAGTGAAGGTTATTTATTTAGGCAAAAAGGAAGAGGAACATTTGTCGCGGAAAAGAAACTTGAACAAAACCTTGTTGGCCTGACAAGTTTTACTGAAGATATGAAAGCAAGAGGACTTCAGCCAAGCAGTCAGTTAATTAGTTTTGAGATCATTCCGGCTCCAGAACAAATTGCAAATCGATTAAGTATTAAAAAGTATGCTCCAGTATACGAAATTAAGCGTGTGCGGCTTGCTGATGATGTTCCGATGGCACTTGAAACGGTCTATATTTCAGCAAACCTTGTGAAAGGATTAACTGAAGAGATTGTGAATGCTTCTCTTTATCAATATATTGAGGGACAAATGAATTTAAAAATTGGTCGTGCCGTTCAATCGCTTGAATCAACGATTGCGCATGACATGGAAGAGAAATATTTAAAGGTTGAAAAGGGTGCACCGATTCTTGTGATGGAACGTCATACATTTTTAGAAGATGGTGTACCATTAGAAGTTGTAAAATCAGCTTATCGAGCGGATCGCTATAAATTTACAATTGAAATGAACCGACAATCTTAACATTTGAAATGAGGAAATGCTTGTGTTAAATGATTATCTTAATAAAATAACATTGCTTATTCAAAACGTGCAGCAGCATGAAAAAGAGACATTAAAAAAAGCTGCTGAGGAAATTGCACGTTGTATAGAAAACGGCGGCATTGTTCATTTATTTGGCTGCGGCCATTCACATATGCTTACAGAAGAGGTCTTCTACCGGGCGGGAGGCTTAGTGCCGATTCATCCGATCTTTGTAGAAGAGTTAATGCTCCATAAAGATGCAGTTCGGTCCTCTCAGTTAGAACGGCAAAATGACTATGCAAAAAACTTTATGAACTCACAGCCGATTGAGCCGGGTGATATCCTGATTGTTATTTCAAACTCAGGTATTAATCCTGTCCCAATTGATGCAGCACAAATTGCAAAACAAAAAGGTGCTTTCGTTATTGGTTTAACCTCTCTTCATTATGCAGAAAGCGTTTCATCACGTCATAAATCAGGAAAACATTTATCTGAAGTTGTCGATCTAGTAATTCATAATCATGTCGAAAAGGGAGATGCATGTATGGAGCATCAAGCACTCCCTGTAAAGTTTGGACCCGGTTCCACGATTATTGGTGCTGCTATTTTAAATAGTATCATTGTTGAGGCAGTTAACATGATGGCGAATAAAGGAGTAAAGCCACCGGTGCTTTTAAGTGGGAATATTGAGGGAGCAGACGAATATAACAAGGAATTAACGGAACAGTATCAAAAGCGAATAGGGGAAATATTAAAGTTTTAACACGGAGCGGCATTAGCTGTTATCCGTGTTTTTTTGTTTTGTATCTAAAAAGGGAATATTGACCAGATTTTTCTTGACTAAATTTTCAGATTATTTTATATTATATTATAAATGCGGTAGTTTTAAAAACGTAATAACAGGAGTGTGATGCACTAAAATCAGGCTGTATAGGAGAATTGGAAGTTTATTTATAACCCTATATTGTAAATTTAAGGAGATGGTAAATGTGGTAAAAGAAAATAAATTATATGATGTAACCGTTATTGGCGGGGGACCTGTCGGATTATTTACAGCGTTTTATAGCGGAATGCGCCAGTTAAAAGTCAAAATTATTGAGAGCATGCCGCAGTTAGGAGGTCAATTAGCGGCCCTGTATCCAGAAAAGCATATTTATGATATTGCAGGATTTCCAAAAGTAAAGGCGCAGGAGTTAGTAGATAATTTGAAAGAGCAGGCATTTCAATTTGATCCAACAATTGTTTTAGAGCAGTCTGTTGTAACGGTTGACAAAAAGGATGATGTTTTTGAACTCACAAGCAATACGGGTGAAAAGCATTATACAAAAACAATCATTATTACAGCAGGAGCGGGAGCATTTGAGCTGCGTCGTCTCAATCTTAACAAAGCAGAACAATATGAAAATCAAAACCTTCATTATTTTGTAAATGATATGAGCGGTTTTATAGGAAAAAAGGTAGCGATTTGCGGCGGCGGTGATTCGGCTATTGACTGGGCATTAATGCTTGAGCCAATTGCAGAAGAAGTGACGCTTATTCATCGACGCAATAAATTTAGAGCACACGAACATAGTGTGGAACAGCTTATAAATTCGAGTGTGCGAATTAAAACGCCGTTCAATATAACAGAGGTTATTGGTGATGGGGTAAACATTAACTCAATTGTAATTGCAGAAGAGAAAGCGGACAGGGAAGAAACGCTTGAAATTGATGAGCTTATTGTTAATTATGGTTTTGTTTCTTCAGTAGGTCCTATTAAAGAGTGGGGATTGGAGTTGGAGAAAAATTCAATTGTTGTGAATTCAAAAATGGAAACAAGCATTCCGGGTATTTATGCGGCAGGTGATATTTCAACATATCCTGGAAAAGTAAAATTAATTGCGGCGGGGTTTGGAGAAGCACCGACTGCTGTTAATAATGCGAAAGCTTATATTAATCCGAATGCGAAAGTGCAGCCGCTTCACAGTACAAGTATTATGGGTTCAAAAGAAAAAAGCGGGGAAAAAATTCCGACTTAATCTATGAATTTAGTTTAATCTTTAAAAGTATATGGGAGGAGTTAGCATGGCTAAATATACAATCATTGATCAGGAAACATGCATTGCGTGCGGTGCGTGCGGCGCTTCTGCACCAGATGTTTATGATTACAATGAAGAAGGCATTGCTTTTGTTGTGCTTGATAATAATCAAGGAATTATAGAAGTGCCGGGATTTGCAGAAGATGATATGGAGGATGCGTATGAAGGATGTCCAACAGATTCTATTCAAATTTCCGATGAGCCTTTTGATGGTGATGTAGATAAATTTAGATAAATGTTTAGATTGGAAAAGCAGTTAAACGTGTATATGCGTTTTAGCTGCTTTTTATTTTCTGAAAAATCATAAAAAACAAATAAATGAGGTATTTAAAGGAAAAAAGAGTAAATGAAAGCATTTTCATAATAAAATCGGTAAATTGACGGAAAATGAGATTTGTAAAAAGAAGAGATGTTATTTATATTATGTATTATAAACGTAAGTAAAAAAACCATAATAAAAAATTCAGGAGGGATTTACAAATGACAACAACAACTGAAAAAACAAAAACGCTTACAGTAGTAAAAGAAAACGGAGTAGCAGAAGTTCATTTACACGTTAACAAAACAAATTCTTACAGCTTGGAGTTTTATAAAGAATTAAATGCTGCAATTGATGATATTCGCTTTGATAATGAGATTAAAGTAGTTATTCTAATGAGCGATATGCCGAAGTTCTTTTCTGCAGGTGCTGATATTAATTTCTTAAAAGCTGCAGAGCCGCGCTTTAAAACGCAATTCTGTCTTTTCTGTAATGAAACACTTGATAAAATTGCCCGTTCACCGCAAATTTGGATTGCATGCCTTGAAGGACATACAGTTGGCGGCGGTCTTGAAATGGCGCTTGGATGTGATCTTCGCTTCATGGGTGATCAAGCTGGAAAAATTGGTCTTCCGGAAATCAGCTTAGGTGTTCTTGCCGGAACAGGTGGTACACAGCGTTTAGCGCGTCAAGTTGGTCACTCAAAAGCTCTAGACTTAAATATTACAGGTGATACGATTTCACCGCAGGAAGCATTAGAAATCGGCTTAGTTGATCGCGTATTCCCTCAAGAAGAAACATTGGAAAAAACGCGTGAATATGCAAGAAAAGTTGCAAACAGCGCTGCATACGCTGCTTCTAACATTAAGCTTTCAATCATGAATGGAAAAGAAATGCCGTTAAACGTGGCCATCCGTTATGAAGGTGAACTGCAAAATCTATTATTCCGCTCACAAGATGCAAAAGAAGGATTAAGCTCTTTCATTGAAAAACGTCCTGCAGAGTGGAAAGGTCAATAATAGCATGAAAAATGGGAAAGCAATATCGATGAAAAGAAACAATCGGTATTGCTCTTTCCCACTTTAAAGGACAGGGAATTAGTGTAATTTCACTGCGAAATAAACAGAACGCTTTTATAACGATCGAATAGAAACCATTTATATTAGAAATATAGAGGAAAATGGATGTGGTCAGTTATGAGTACAAAATTGCAAACATTAAGTGAAGCCATTTCTGAGCATGTACAGGATGGTGATTCCGTTTTAATGGGAGCCTGTCTTGAGCCGATTATTCCTTTTGCCGGAGCGTACGAAATATTGCGTCAGGAAAAGAAAAATCTTACATTATTAGCGCCTATTTCCGATATTTTACTAGATATGATGATTGGCGCCGGTGCTGTTCAAAAAGTGGTTACGGCATGGACAGGCAACGTCAGTGCAGGGCTTGGCTATAATTATCGCCGGGCTGTTGAAAAAGGAATTCCTCACAAAATTGAAATAGAAGATCACAGCAATTTTACATTTGGACTATCGTTATTAGCAGGTGCAATGGGGGTACCGTTTTTACCGACAAAGTCATTACTCGGGACAGATATTTTAAAAAGTAATCCGAAATTACAAGTTGGAAAATCACCGATTGGGGAAGAAACACTTGTCTATGTCCCGGCTTTAAATCCAAATGTTGCAATTCTAGGCGTACAGCGTGCAGACGAAACAGGAGGGGCTCATCTTTGGGGAAATATCGGTGTCTCCCAAGATGCGGCGCTCGCAAGTAAAAAGGTTATTTTGCTTGCTGATGAAATTGTTTCTAAAAGGACGATTGAAAGCGATCCCAACCGTGTACTCGCTCCAAACTTCAAAGTCACATCTGTTGTTCACTGTCCGGCATTTTGTCATCCATCGCCAATGCAGGGGTATTATAAGCGCCATCATGAGTTTTTCCATGACTATGGGAAGGAAACAAAAGACGAGACTGGGTTTAAAAATTGGTTAAATAAATGGGTGTACAGCGTCGGTTCTCATGAAGAGTATGTTGCATTAATTCAAGAATTTGAAGAACTTAAAATAAAAAGTGAAGTACATGCTGAAAAAGTGAATTATGCGCATCAATAAATAAAAAAAGGGGGGGAGTGAAATGGATTATACAGCTGAGGAATTAATGGTTGTTGCCGCCTCAAGAGAGATTAAAGATCATGAAGTTGTTATTGTTGGAACGAGGCTCCCGATTCTTGCCTTTTCGCTGGCGAAAATGACGCATGCACCGAACGCTGTCGGTTTTTATGACTGCGGCATTGTGAGAGATTCCCCGTCAAAGGAGTTTTTATATACGATGGGTGATACACCGAATCTTACGGGATCACAGTGGTGTACAACAACAAATAATCTGATGTTTCTCCTACAGCAGGGCTTAGTGAATGTCGGTTTTATCGGCGGAGCGGAAGTGGATAAATTCGGCAACATTAACACTTCATATATTGGTGACTACAAAGAAACAAAAGTAAAGCTGCCGGGAAGCGGCGGCGGTGCTGATTTTGCTTCCCTTTCAGAGCGGTTATTAGTGATTATGAATCACGAAAAAAGAAGATTGAAAGATAAAGTCGATTATATTACATCGCCTGGCTACGGGAGCGGCTATAATTGGCGTGAAGAAGTAGGTTTGCCGCGCGGCGGTGTCGGAACATTAATTACAAATTTAGGTTTAATGACGCCTAATCCTGAAACGAAAGAGCTTGAGCTTGCTTCAATTCACCCAAATGTTTCAATAGAAGAAGTACAGGAAAACACAGGGTGGGAGCTGAAAGTAAGTGACAATTTAATCGAAACACCAATACCATCTCCTGAGGAACTGGAGGCGATCCGTTCAATGGATCCGGAAGGCTTTTGGACAGGAGGAAGGGGGAAAAAGCAGTATGAGAGAAAATAAGTTTCAATTACGAATCAATTGGGGAGACACTGACAAAGCTGGAATCGTCTATTATCCGAATTATTTTAAGTGGTTTGACATTGCCGGCCACCAATTTTTTCGCAGTATCGGTCTTGCCCCGTCCGAGCTTGAGGAAAAGCATAATGTCATTATTCCTTTACTAGATGCAAGATGTTCATTTGAAGAACCGCTTTTATATGATGATATTATTACGATTAAAACGGTGGTCGAAGAAATTAACCGAAAAACGATTAAGCTTAAGCATGAAGTATATAGAGGAGACACGAGAACAGGACACGGTTATGAAGTACGCGGCTGGGTAAAAGAGGTTGAAGGGAAGTATAAAGCTGTTCTCATTCCGGATGAAATAAGAGAAGTGTTACAAGAAAAAGTGGAAGTAGAGTTTACGCAAAAAAATCCGTGGTTAAGCGCCTAAAAATTAATTGCTGCTCTTCCTGCTGTAAAGGGAATAAGTTGTTGCAAAAATCGAATAATTGCAATACCCTAAAAGGTACAAGTTGAAATAATAATTGAAGGTGAAAATTATGAAACCAAGATCATTGATGTTTACACTTTATGGGGATTATATTCAATTTTATGGCGGAGAAGTGTGGGTTGGCAGCTTAATTAAAATGATGAAGGAGTTTGGAATTTCTGAATCGTCTGTGCGTGGTGCGATCTTACGAATGGTGCAGCAGGATTTGATGCAGGTTCGAAAAATTGGAAACCGCAGCTATTATTCCATGACCGAAAAGGGAAAACGCCGTATTGATGATGGTCATCAGCGCGTCTATTCCATTCGCAGTCAAAAATGGGATGGCTATTGGCGAATTATGACGTACTCGATTCCAGAAGAAAAACGTGCACTGCGTAACCAAATTCGCAAAGAATTAAACTGGACAGGATTTGGGATGATTTCAAACAGCACATGGGTAAGCCCTAATTCTCTTGAAAAGCAAGTAATGGAAATGATTCAAACATATGAATTAGAAAATAACACCGTTTTATTTAGTTCAAGTTCGATCGTTTCTCATGATAATGAAGATATTATTAAAAAAGGCTGGGATTTGGAAACCCTTTCTGAAGAGTATTTACAGTTTATTAAGCAGTACGAACAAGTTCATGAAGTATTAAAAGAGAAGGCTTGGGATGAAACATTAACCGATAAAGAATGTTTTCTTGAACGAACGTCTCTTGTTCATAATTACCGAAAATTCCTTTTTAAAGATCCTGGTTTTCCAGTTGATTTATTACCGGATGATTGGAATGGGACAAAAGCAAGGGAGCTGTTTTGGAACATTCATCAGCTTATTTCGGTACGAGCGGTTCGATACTTTGATTCGTTATTTGAGCAAGCACCAGATCAAGATCATAAACTAAATCGTGAAAAAGCGATTAATCCCTTTTCTGAAGTCTATATGAGTAATTGATGATTAGTAAAACGCTGAAAACGAAAATAAACAAAAGATAGAACGACTTATAAATATAGGTAAGTCGTTTTCTTATACCGTTTCATTTACATAATTTCAACGGTCGTAATAAAAACGTATTGTATTAGATGGTTAATTTTTATAATCATGCAGAAATTGCGGGGTGAATAAAACGTGAAAAAGGTTACTGTAGAAAAATATCAGCATTTAGCTGTCGTAACATTAAATCGTCCAGAGCAGCTAAATTGTTTTGATTATGAAACATTAGTACAGCTTGAAGAGGCAGTAGAAGAACTTAAGCTGGATGTTGAAGTGCGTACGATCATTTTTACAGGGGCAGGTGAAAAAGCGTTTAGTGCGGGTGCTGATTTAAAAGAAAGAAAGCATTTAACTGAAAAAGAAGTACGCCGAAATGTTTCAAAAATCCGCGATGTGTTTAATAAAATTGAAGAGCTTCCGCAGCCTACCATTGCGGCCATTAACGGCTACGCACTTGGCGGAGGGTTTGAACTTGCATTAGCGTGTGATTTTCGTTATGCCGCCCCAAGCGCTGTAATGGGACTAACAGAAGTAAGCTGGGCGATTATTCCCGGTGCAGGAGGAACCCAAAGACTGTCACGCTTAATTGGAATATCAAGGGCAAAAGAATTAATTTTAACAGCAAGAAAAATAAACGCCAATCAAGCAGAACACTGGGGTATTTTAAATAAAGTCGTGCAAAGCTCGTTATTAGAAGAAGCAAAAGAGTTAGCTGCTGAAATCATGAAAAATGGGCCGCTTGCGGTAAGACAGGCAAAATATGCGATCAATCACGGCAGTGGTGTTGATCTTCACACAGGCATTGCGCTTGAAGCGAAAGCTTACGAAGTCATTATTCCAACAGAAGACCGCCTTGAGGCATTGGAGGCATTTAAAGAGAAACGAGCACCGGTGTTCCAAGGGAAGTAATTTGAAATAGTGATAATTAAGGAGGAATTGAAAATGAAGCAATATGAGACGATTTCATTTTATGTTGAAAACAGTACAGCAGTGTTAACGTTCAATAGACCGCCTGTGAATGTATTAAACATGGAGATGATGGAAGAAATCGTAGATGCTCTTGAAACAGTTTGCAAGAATAATAGTTTAACTGCCTTAGTAATTAAAGCAGAAGGAAAAGCTTTTTCAGCTGGTGTCGCGATTGAAGATCATTTAGGAGACAAAACAGAACCGATGATTCATTTATTTCATAAAATGTTTCATATTTTAGCACGCGTTCAATGTCCGACAATTGCTGTTGTTGACGGCGCGGCATTAGGAGGCGGCTGTGAAGTAGCGACGTTTTGCGATATTGTCATTGCAACAGAAAAAGCTAAATTTGGTCAACCTGAAATTAATTTAGGGTTATTCCCTCCTGTTTCCGTCGTATCTTTCCCATGGTTAATGGGTTTAAATCGTACAATGGAGCTGCTGCTCACCGGTGAAACAATTGACGCACAGAAAGCTTACGAATATGGGCTTGTAAATCGAATTGTTGCGAGAGAAGAATTAGACAGCAGTATTGAAAAACTTTTAAGCAATTTCCGCAGTAAAAGTCCGCTTGCGCTTTCATTAATGAAAAAAGCAATCCGAAAAAGTATGACATCAAGTTTCTCCAGTGCAATTGGAGAAGTTGAGCAAATTTATTTACAAGATCTTGTTAGAACAAATGATGCACAGGAAGGGCTGCATTCATTTCTTGAAAAGCGGGAACCTGTTTGGAAAAATTCATAAAAGAGGTGTGAAATAATGATTAAGCAGTTAAGGGAGAATTTATTCAGACTTGCAATTCCTGTACCGTTTCCGATGAAATATGTGTATTGTTATTTATTTAAAATGGAGCAGGAAGTCATTTTAATTGATACAGGATTTAGTGACCAACCTGCGAAAGAGGCTTGGCTTCATATCTTTTCTGAATTAAACATTGATCCTAAACAGGTGACTAAAATTTATTTAACGCATTTTCATCCTGATCATTCCGGATTATCAGGATGGATGCAGCAGTTAACGGGTGCAAAAGTATATATGAGTCAAACGGATATGGCAATGTTTACCCATGTTTTTATGAACGGAAACAATCAGGCAAAACAAATAGGTGAAATGGCTGTAGAAAATGGGGTTCCTATTAAGCTAGCAGACAATATCGCTGAACATATGAATGAGCTGACGAAACATATTGCACCGCTTCCGAATTTCACTGAGCTAACAGAAAAGAAAATACTGCTTGGAGATAAGAGATGGGAGGTTATTGCAGTTCCTGGTCATAGTGATGGTCATGTTTGTTTTTATGAACCTGAAGAAGAACTGTTAATTGCCGGTGATCATATTCTTGATAAAATCACTCCTAATATTAGCCTATGGCCTGGCGGTAGTGACAACCCTTTAAAAAACTATTTTCATTCTCTTAAACTTGTATCAAAATTTAGCGTTAAAGAAGTCTTTCCGGCTCATGGAGAAATCATTCTTAACTTAAAAGATCGCATTGATAAATTATTATGTCATCACGACGAAAGGTTAAAAAAGATGGAGTTATTAGCTGCTCGAGGTTGTACAGCTTATGAAGTGGCTGTGCAAACATTTAACGCAAAAAAATTGACGGCTCATCAATGGCGTTTTGCGATGGCTGAAACGTTGGCACACCTTGAATACTTGGTAAGAAGCGATAAATTAAGAAAAAAAACCGAAGATAATGTTGTTTATTATGAAGGAAATAAACATAAAATTGTTGTTTAATAAGAATAAAAATAAGAATTTTTTATTTGAATGGGAATCTATTATTGGTTAATAGATTCCTTTTTTTACACATTCTAAGTAAAAAGTAATGGAATTATAATTATGTTTTTTAAACGTTAGTTAAAAAAACGATTGAAAATTATCACTAAAATAGATATAATAATATTTGAAAAGTTAAGAAAATTTAGATTTAAGGAGGTTGAGAAATAGAAAACTGAGCAGGAGATGTAAAGGGGGAAGGTTTTAACAGGAAAAATGAAAGCGTTATCTTTTTGCGAGGTGTTTTCCTAAAAACAAAAAATAAAAAAATAAGAGCGCTGAGGTGATGATAATGAAATTTAAACTATTAATTTCTTTACTGCTTATTTTTTCAATGTTTGTAATGACAGCTTGCGTCAGTGACACAGAAACAGCGGCAGAATCAGATGGAGAGACTCTTAAAATTGGCGCGCTCCTGCCAGCTTCGGGTGTTTATGCTTCTTTAGGTAAAAACCTTGCAAATGGAATGGAGCTTTATTTTGAAAGTGTGAATTGGGAAGTGGAAGGAAAGAAAATCGAAATTGTGTATGAAGATACTGAAGTAGATCCGCAGGTTGCTCTTCGGAAAGCTCGGAAATTAATGGATCAAGATAAAGTAAATATTTTAACAGGTCCTGTTAGTACGGCTGTTGCTTATGCAATTCGTGATGAAGTAGAAAGTAAAAAAGTACCGCTTCTTGTTTCACATGCAGGCGGAAATGATTTAACGAGAAGTAAACGAAGCGATTATATTTGGCGCTCTTCTTTCTCTTCTTGGCAGATTGGTCACTCTTTAGGACAGTGGGCGTATGACAATGTGGGGGACAAGCTTTACATAGCGGCTGCTGATTATGCATTCGGTCATGAAGTAGCAGATGCTTTTAAGGAAGCTTATGAAAGTGCCGGCGGAACAATTGTTGAAGAAGTATTCCCGCCGCTTGGTAACAACGATTATGCGTCATATCTTACAAAAATGAACAGTGCGGACGCTGATGGGGTATATGCATTCTTCGCCGGAAGCGATGCGGTAAGATTTGTGCAGCAGTATGAACAGTACGGATTAAAAGGAAAAGTTCCTTTAATTGGTTCAGGATGGTTAGTATCTGAAGATGTACGAGGCTCGCAGGGAACGTCAGGAGAAGGAATTAATGCATCAATCTTCTGGGATTACAATTTAGATACGCCGGAAAACCAAGAGTTTGTAAAAGCCTATGAAGCGAAATACAATGAAAGACCTAGCTTAGAGTCGTTAGAAGGCTATGATGCAGCGCGCATTATCGTTGAGGCGGTTAAATCGCTTAAAGGAGATCTTTCCAGCTCAGATAATATTGTAAAAGCAATTTCTGAAGTATCATTTACAAGTCCGCGCGGGCCGATTCAGTTTGATCAAGAAACACATCATATTATCCAAAATATGTACATTATTGAAACAGAAGTAAAGGACGGTAAAACAGAAAACAAAGTCATTGAAACAATTGAAAACGTACAAGATCCAGGAAAGTAAAGGTAAAGCAATAAAAAATGGGGGTTGACCCTAAGAAGTCAACCCTCTTTTTTTAGAAAGAAACTTAGTATTCGAGGAGGTTATACGATGGATATACTTGGTGTTCAGCTTGTTAACGGATTATCATACGGCTTATTGTTATTTGTTATAACAAGCGGTTTAGCTCTCGTCTTTGGTGTAATGGGAGTATTGAATTTAGCGCACGGTTCGCTTTATATGCTTGGTGCTTATATTGCTTTTACAATTACAAACAGCGCATTTTCAAACTTTTGGTTAGCCCTTATCGCTGCTCCTATACTTGTTGCGGTAATCAGTCTTATTGTAGAGGTTGGATTACTGCGAACAACGTATCATTTAGGACATCTTTCGCAAGTATTATTAACGTTCGGGCTTGCTTATGTATTTCACGACCTTGCTCATTGGATCTGGGGGACGAATGTGCTGTCATTGGCAGTACCGGCTTCTTTATCAGGATCAGTATCTGTATTTAATCAAACATTTCCTGTTTATCGTTTAGCTGTTATTGCAATCGGTCTTATCATTGCCGTTATTTTATGGGTGATTCAAGAAAAAACAAGATGGGGTGCGATTATCCGTGCGGGGTTAAGCGACAAAGAAATGATCAGCGGCTTAGGAGTGAACATTAAGCTTGTATTTACAAGTGTCTTTATTTTTGGCGGTGTACTCGCAGGATTTGGCGGTGTTGTTGCAGCACCGATTCTTGGGATTTTCCCGGGCATGGAATTTCAAACATTAATTTTAGCGCTTGTTGTCCTTGTTATCGGAGGACTTGGCTCGATCGCCGGAACATTTATTGCAAGTATTTTAATCGGGCTGCTTGAAACGTTCAGCCGCTTTTTACTTCCGGAGTTAAGTTTATTTTTACCTTTTGCTGTCATGGCACTCATTTTAGTTGTTAAACCAAAAGGTCTATTAGGGAAGGTGGCGTAATCGTGAAAGGACAAGTTATAAAAATAACAACCGCAGTTGCTGCCCTTTGTTTACTGCCTTTTTTGCTCTCAAGCTTTTATATGAGTATCGTAACAGAGATTTTAATTTTAGGCATTTTTGCGCTAAGTTTAAACATTCTTGTTGGTTATACAGGACTCGTCTCACTCGGACATGCCGCTTTTTTTGGAGTAGGAGCATATACAGCAGGTTATATTTCTAAAACATTTTCAACGAATCTCTTTTTAACATTCGCTGCTGCAATTCTAGCCGCAATTTTAGTATCAGCAGTCATCGGCTTTTTCTGTACGAAATTAAGCGGCTTTTACTTCTTGATGTTAACACTCGCATTCTCGCAAATGATTTATTCGCTCGTGCACCAGTGGACAAGTGTAACAGGAGGAACGAACGGATTGTCAGGTATTTCAAAACCAACGTTAATAGCGGGAATCGATTTCTCAAACTCCTTCGCTCTTTACTTTCTAATTCTCGTTATCTTTCTACTAATCTATTTCTCTTTAAAAAGATTTCTTTCTTCACCGTTGGGAAAAATACTAGTTGGCATTCGTGAAAATGAAACAAGAATGAAGTCAATGGGCTATAATACGATGTTTTACAAAAACTTAGCGTTTGTTATTGCCGGAGGTTTAGGCGGAGCGGC
The DNA here is from genome assembly GCF_003318295.1 of Bacillus taeanensis. Classification (GTDB taxonomy): domain Bacteria; phylum Bacillota; class Bacilli; order Bacillales; family UBA6769; genus Maribacillus; species Maribacillus taeanensis. The sequence goes on along the minus strand of NZ_QOCW01000006.1, from coordinate 95,377 downwards.
AGGCTGTCTATATACGTACTTTAACAGTTTTGTTTCTCCGAGTGATGTGTATTGGACGATGTCCGGTTCTGTATTAATCATGGTACTTGTCGGCGGAGCGGGTACGATGCTTGGACCTGTTCTCGGTGCTGCTTTTATTGTTATTTTAGAAACGATTATCAGCTCCTATATTGATTTGTGGATGCTTATTATCGGAACCATTTTCATTTTATTTGTAATCTTTGCCCCAAAAGGGATTGTTGGCATCACATCGGGCTTATTTTCTCAGCAGAGTTTTCGCAAAAAACTTAATCCATCACTCGTAAAAATAAAAGAATTAAAACGAGAAAATTAATGAAGGTGGGGTGTAAGAAATGGAAAGTGTATTAACCGTTGAAAAAATCGGCAAAAGCTTTGGCGGGCTTGAAATTTTAAAAGATATTTCCTTTGATGTAAAAAAAGGCGAGCGCATCGGCATTATCGGGGGAAACGGCGCAGGTAAAACAACGCTTTTTAATATTATTGCCGGAGACTTAGAAGCGAGTAAAGGCAATATTTTTTATCAAGGTAAAAATGTAATGAATGTACCGAACTATAAACGAGTATGCAGAGGAATGGTTCGGACGTTTCAAAAAAATAATTTATTAAATGAGTTATCTGTACTTGATAACCTGCTTCTAGTACTGCAGCGAAAAGCGGGTGTAGAAAATACATGGTTTAAGCCGCTAAGCAAGCCGCATTTTTCGGAAATTTATGAAAGCGCTTCTTCGCTGCTTGAGCGTTGGAACTTAACAGACCGGCGCGACACACTCGTTAAAAATCTTTCATATGGCGAACAGCGCCAAATTGAAATTTTACTTGGGGTTGCACTTGAACCTAACGTACTGCTGCTTGATGAACCGACAGCCGGAATGTCAAATGCAGAAACAAAGTATATTTTGGATTTACTGAACCGCTTACCGGAAGATTTAACAATTTTAATTATTGAGCATGATTTGGACGTGATTTTCGGTGTATCTGATAAAGTAATCGTCTTAAATAACGGTGAAGTGCTTGTGCAGGGGGAACCAAGCTTAATTAAAACCGATCCTCGTGTTACGGAAATGTATATCGGGAAAGAAGAGGTGATATAATGCTTGAGCTTCAGGATATTCATACGTATTATGGTGAAAGTCACATTTTACATGGGGTGTCACTAAAGGTGCAAAAAGGAAAGATGTCTGTACTGCTTGGAAGAAACGGAATGGGAAAAACAACGACCATTCATTCTGTCATCGGCTTTTCCCCTTCAAAAACAGGCAAAATCTTATTGGATAATAGAGAAATCCAAAGTAAAACGAGCTTTCAAATCGCAAAATCAGGAATTGGTCTTGTGCCCCAAGGACGTAGAGTTTTTTCAAATTTAACGGTAAAAGAAAATTTACTTACAACGGCTAGAAGCTCGAAAAGCGGGAGTTGGACACTTGAGAAGATTTATGAACTATTTCCACGTTTAAAGGAACGGGAAAAATCGATGGGCGGTAATTTAAGCGGCGGTGAACAGCAGATGATTTCAATTGGTCGCGCGCTTATGACAAATCCAGAAGTGCTTTTATTAGATGAACCTTCTGAAGGACTTTCGCCAATTATGGTAAGAGAAGTAATGATGATTATTAAAAAATTGAAAGAAGAAGGATTATCGATGTTGATGGTTGAACAAAATCTCTCGATGGCGTTAGCGCTTGCCGATCATGTATATATTTTAAATAAAGGATATGTCGTGTTTGACGGTACGCCTGAAGAGTTGAAGCTCGACAGTGAAGTGAAAAGTAAATATTTAGCCTTAACATCATAATGCTGCTTTTTCGAGCTCTTAAGTATAAATCAAATGCTTAAGAGTTCCTTTTTTATGCGATAGTTAAAAAAACATAATAAAAATTAACAAAAAGTGTTGACTAATTTTTTAGAATATTCTATATTATATATTATAGACGATGTTCATAAAAACATAATATAAAAAGAGGTGGTTAAGTTGGAAAATAAAGAAGTGCTATTAGAAAAACTTCAAAAGGGATTTACTGTTGAACGTTCTGAGGATATGAATGAAGAATACTTAAAAGCATTAAAACAAACGCTGGTTATTGTTGGGGATACAGAACTTCTAAGCGTACCTCCGCTGTTAACAGTCTATGATCAAGCGCCAAACTTAAACTATAAAATTACCGCGCTTGCGGTCATGCAGGATGAAATAGGTCATGCGCATATTGCCTATCGTTTGTTGAAAGATCTTGGTGAAGATGTTGAAGGTCTTTTGTACGACCGTCAAGCAAACAGATGGAAAAATCCATATGCATTTGATTTTAAATTAGATAACTGGATTGAGTTAGGTGTTTTTAACGGGTTGTTTGACAGAGCAGGTTATACACTGTTAGGAGACGCGCATGAACATACATCATATGGACCGTGGAAAAGAGCGTTAGTAAAAGTAGATAAAGAAGAGCTTTTCCATCTTCGTAACGGTGAAATCATTATGAAAGCTGCAATGAAAAATGAAGAAACGGCAAAAGAAGTACAGCGAGCTGTTGATTGGATGTTTTTAATGGCGTTGGAGTTTTTCGGAGTATCAGATGGATTGAAAAGTCGTTCAGCGCAGCTTGATTACAAATTAAAAGGAAGAACAAATGATGAGCTTCGTCAAAAGTGGTTATCATCAGCGGTTCCTTTCTGTGAGTCAATCGGTGTGAAAGTACCTGCACATTTAAATGAAGAAACAGGAAGATATGAAATTGATGTTCCGTTTCCATGTAAGTTCGATATTGAAAATAAGAAATGGTTATACGACGAGCCGGATACATGGGAAAACGTTATTCAGCGTTTTAGAAATCGCGGTCCTCAAAACGAAGAGTTTGTTGCACGTATTCAGAAAGGATATCACGAGTTAGAAGACTTCAGAAAAGAGGTGGTGTAATCGTGGAAAAACTCGCTGAACCTGTTTATCATATTGAAGAACATTATTGGAACATCTTAAAAGATGTAAGCGATCCGGAGTTTCCGATTAGTGTTGTTGATATGGGGCTCATCTATGGCATTAAAGAAAAAGGTGGTGTTGTGGATGTAACGATGACGTACACAACAACAGCATGTGCTTGTATGGCATGGATTGAAAGCGATATCAAAAATCGTCTTCTCCAAGAAGACAACGTGAATGATGTAAACATTACCGTTGTTTGGGATCCACCGTGGACGGTTGACCGAATGACAGAAGAAGGAAGACAAAAAATGAAGCGCTGGGGGGTTAGCTCGCGATGATAGAAGCGAAAGAAAAAAATAGAGATTATGATGTATTTACCCGCATCAAACGAGGAGATGACCTAACTCATATCGGAACGGTTGAAGCGAGTACAGATGAACTGGCAAAGGTGTATGCCAACTATGTATATGATGAAGAAAAATGGGTGGAGATGTTTGTTGTAAGACGTGAAAACATGGTTTGTGTTCGTGAAGTAGAAGGATTGTTTAAAGCGGAGGTGGGACTAAATGGCTAATATAGAAACACAAAGTGAACTAATTACTGTTATTGAAGCAATCGCAGACAACAAATATATTATCGGTGATCGACTTGTGGAAGTTGGTGTCGGCGGTCCGGATTTAGAAGCTTCTCTTTCAGCGATTGCGATGGCTCAAGCAGAACTTGGCCATGCTCGTCTTCTTTACAACTGGACATTTGATATGAAAGGTCATAAAGGGAAAAAACCTGAAGTAAGCGAGCAAACGGGTAAAGCTTTTTCATCAATAGTCGAAATTAATAACTGGATTTCTTTAATTGCAGGTCTTTACACAGTAAATGTTTCCTTTGATATTCTTATGAAAGCGATCGTAAGAACAGAGCATCAGGAAGTTGTTTCTCATTTTACGAAGCTGTTAAAAGAACAAAACGAACATATTATTTATTCAAAAAGCTGGGCTGCTAAACTATTAAATGAAAGCGGATCCATTCCGAAGCGTTTTCAAAACGCATTAAATGAAAGCTATGTGGAAGCGGAAAAATGGCTCGAATCGATTGAAAAAAATGGTGCATTAACGGCTGCCGGTTATCTTATGAAAGATGAAAATCTTACAGAAACATTTAAAAAAGAGATGGCAAGCATGAGAAGTCATGAGGCTGTCGTCAATGCTGGATAATACGAAAAAACCACATTGTTCATTTTGCGATTCCACAGATGTTTCTATATACTCGCCGTTTGGTACGGCTCAATTAGTTCGTCAATATTACTGCAATAAATGCCGCACTGTTTTTGAATATGTAAGATGGCAGACTGAAGCGCCGAATTGTGAGGTGAAATCTTCTAAATGAACATCGAAACAGTTGGTGTAGTCGGATCCGGCACGATGGGATCGGGAATTGCACAAGTACTTATTCAAGAAGGATATAAAACCGTTTTATATGATATTACCGAAGAGATTGTCAGCCGGGCCAGGAAAACAATTTTCGCTCGAATTGACCGCCTCGTTGAAAAAGGGAAATTAACAAATGAAAATGGTGAACAGGTAAAAAACAGTTTAGTCTGTACAGCGAATCTTTCAGAAATGAAAGATTGTCAGGTTGTCATTGAAGCGGCACCTGAAAAAATTGAAATTAAAAAAGAGATTTTTGAGAAGCTCGAAAACTATTGTTCCAGTGAGACGCTGCTTGCAACAAACACTTCTTCTTTTTCAGTTACAGAGATTGCGAGTCAAATCGGTTCACCAGCGCGTGTGGCAGGAATGCACTTTTTTAATCCGGCCCCACTGATGCCGTTAGTGGAAGTGATTAAAGGCATCCAAACATCACAAGAAACAATTGATGCTCTGTATAAGTTAGCGAAGGAATTAAATAAAACGCCGGTCATTTGCGAAGATACACCAGGATTTATCGTAAACCGAGTTGCCCGGCCGTTTTATAATGAAGCAATTCGAATCATGAAAGATCAAATTGCTTCGCCGGAACAAATTGACCGCATTCTAAAAAAGGCAGGTCAATTTAAAATGGGGCCATTTGAACTGCAGGATTTAATCGGAATTGACATTAATTTTGCGACAACCGCTTCCGTATATAAAGGTTCATTTGGAGAAAGCCGGTTCCGTCCACATTTTTATCAAGAAAGAATGGTTCAATCCGGAAGACTTGGGCGCAAAGCAGGAGGTGGCTACTTTGAGTATGAAAAGTAAATGCAAAATAGCTGTCAGCGGTGACAATAATTTAGCAAAAGAAATTCGCGGAGCATGCGCCCAAGCTGAAGAAGTTGAACTTCTTTCATTAAATGATCCAGCATTGTATTCAAAAATTGATGTTGTTATTGAAACAATAAACTTTGATTTGCTCGAGAAAAAACAGCGGCTGCAGCACATTGAAAATATTGTTGACAGCGATACATTAATTGTTACGACCGTACTGGGGGTTAGTGCAACAGAAGCGGCATCATGGTTGAAACATTCAGAGCGATTAATCGGGTTTGCGACATTTTCGAATTTAGAAGCGCGCGGCTTACTTGAAATAGCGCCGGCGCTTCAATCAAATCAAACCTTTTTAAATCAGGCATGTGATGTACTGGATCTACTCGGAAAAGAAGTAGAAATCGTCGCAGATGAAATTGGTCTTGTGTTTCCGAGAATTGTGGCACTTATTATTAATGAAGCAATGTTTGCAATGATGGAAGGGACAGCATCACCAGAAGATATTGATGAAGCGATGAAAAAAGGAACGAACTACCCGTTTGGACCGCTTGAGTGGGCGGATAATATTGGACTTGAAGATGTATACGCCGTTTTAAGGGGATTACACCGAGATTTAGGTGAGGAGAGATATCGCCCGGCCCCACTTCTAAGAAAAATGGTGCTTGCCGGTTGGAGCGGCAAGCGAGTTGGAAAAGGGATTTATTCTTATATAGAGCAAACAGAAAGGGAGACCGTTAGATGAGAGAAGCAGTTATTGTCGATGCCGTTCGTACACCGATTGGAAAATTTAACGGTTCATTAACAAATGTACGGGCAGATGATCTTGGAGCACATGTACTGAAAGAACTATTAAAACGTAACCCAATTGATCCTAGTTTAGTAGAAGACGTCATCTTTGGCTGTACAAATCAAGGCGGCGAAGACAATCGTGATGTGGCAAGAATGTCGCTTTTATTAGCAGGATTGCCTGAATCGGTTCCTGGGGTGACGGTAAACCGATTGTGTGGTTCAGGTCTTGAAGCTGTAAATAATGCTGCATTTGCGATTAAAGCAGAGCAGGGCGATGTATTTATTGCCGGCGGAACTGAAAATATGACGCGTGCTCCTTACGTAATGATGAAGCCGCATCTTGTCAGTGCAAGAGGAAATCAGACCCTGCATGATACAACAATCGGCTGGCGTTTAGTCAATCCAAAGCTTGTCGAAATGTATCCGCCAATTAGTTTAGGTGAGACAGCTGAAAATGTTGCCAATAAGTATGGCGTGTCGAGAGAAGAACAAGATGAATTTGCGGTTATGAGTCAGCAAAAAGCGCAGCAGGCTATTGAAAGCGGACGGTTCAAAGATGAGATTGTTCCAATTTCAGTGCCGCAAAGGAAGGCTGATCCGCTTACTTTTGATAGGGATGAACATATTCGACCAGGTACAACATTAGAGAAATTAGCGAAACTACCTCCAGCTTTTAAAGAAGGAGGCTCTGTTACAGCAGGAAATTCTTCCGGTATTAATGATGGGGCGAGTGCTCTTCTCGTTATGGAGCGGGAAACAGCGGAAAATCTTGGCTTAAAGCCGCTTGCTCGAGTAGTTGCTTCAGCTGTTGCCGGAGTGGATCCATCTTATATGGGAATTGGACCAATTCCAGCGGTAAGAAAAGTACTGCAGCGAGCAAACATCACGGTTAATCAGCTTGATTTGATTGAACTGAATGAGGCATTTGCTTCGCAATCACTTGCTTGTATAAAAGAACTTGGCTTTGATTTTAACAAAGTAAATGTTAACGGCGGAGCAATCGCTTTAGGGCACCCGCTCGGCTGCAGCGGCGCTCGTATTGTAACAACGCTCGTTCATGAAATGGCAAAAAGAGATTGCCGCTATGGACTTGCGACAATGTGTGTGGGCGTCGGGCAGGGAATCGCAGCAGTATTTGAAAAATTGTAATGAGGAGGGGTTTATATGGTAAACGAAACAAATCAAGTGCTTACAAAAGATGAACTCGTAAAAGAGGCTTATCCATTATTTATTAATGGTGAATATATTGAAAGCGCAAACGGCGCCTATTTTGATGTGCATAACCCGGCGACAGGGGAAGTATTAGCAAAAGTTGCTAAAGGGACAAAAGAAGATGTAGATAAAGCAGTTGAAGCTGCTCGAACAGCATTTGAAAGCGGAAAATGGCCGAGAATGACTGCTGCAAAGCGTGCGCGTCTTTTAATTAAAATTGCTGAGATTATGAGAAGTCGTTTTAATGATCTCGTTCGTGTTGAAGTGTTAAACACAGGAAAAACGGTTGCCGCAGCCCAAGGTCAAATTACCCAGGCAATTGAAGACTTTGAATTTTATGCAGGGACGATCCAAACGGCTGGCGGACAAACAAATCCAATGCCAAACGGGTTTTTTAACTATACAGTAAAAGAGCCTGTCGGTGTTTGCGGACAAATTATTCCTTGGAATTACCCGTTAATGATGGCAGCTTGGAAAGTAGCTCCGGCGCTTGCGGCAGGTTGTACGATTGTATTAAAACCGGCAAGCTATACACCGCTTACAGCGTATATGCTGGCTGATATTTGTCACGAAGCAGGTGTTCCGGAAGGCGTTGTCAATGTGATTACTGGAAGCGGTTCTGAAATTGGTCCATATATTACAGAACATCCTGGTGTTGATAAAGTAGCGTTTACAGGAGAAACAGAAACAGGTAAAGACATTATGGCAAGAGCTTCGCAAACATTAAAGCGTGTGACGCTTGAATTAGGCGGAAAGTCGCCAAATATCGTGTTCGATGATTGTGATATTGACGGTGCTGTTGACGGTTCATTATTCGGAATTTTCTACAATACAGGTCAATCTTGTGAAGCGCGTTCCCGCTTATTCGTTCACGAAAATATTTATGATGAATTTATGGAGAAATTTATTGAAAAAGCAAGTCGTTTAAAGCTTGGCGATCCGTTTAATAAAGAAGTTCACGTTGGTGCTGTTATTTCGGATAGCCATGAAAAAGTTATTGACGGTTATGTAAAGCTAGCTGTTGAAGAAGGCGGCGAAGTGTTATACGGCGGCAAGCGTCCAGAAGGTCCAGAATTTGAAAAAGGACACTGGTATATGCCGACAATTATTGGAAATGTGACAAACGATATGCGCATTGCCCAAGAAGAAGTATTTGGTCCTGTTGTTGTTGTGATGAAATTTAATGATGAAAAAGATGTGATTCGTCAGGCAAATGATACGATCTTTGGTCTTGGATCTGCGGTTTGGACAAAGGATTATGGCCGCGCTCATCGAATTGCTTCTGCGATTCGCGCTGGTATTGTCATGATTAACAGTCCGATTTCGGCATTTCCTGGCGCACCGTTTGGCGGTTATAAGCAATCAGGTTTTGGCCGTGAATTATCAGTTGAAACACTGGATCTTTATTCAGAAACAAAAAGTGTTGTCTCCTATGTTGGCAGCCGTCCGTTAAATATTTTTGGGCTGTAAGTTTTAGGTACATGTTCATAGGTAAATTTCTTAACATTTAGAAAAAAGTTAAAAATTATGTTGAAAGAAAAAAAAAATTAAGATAAATTGAAGGAGGACATATAAATGTCAACTACTACCGAAAAAACTAAAACGCTTACATTAGTAAAAGAAAACGGAGTGGCAGAAGTACATTTACACGTGAACAAAACGAATTCTTACAGCTTAGAGTTTTATAAAGAATTAAATGCTGCAATTGATGATATTCGTTTTGATAACGACATTAAAGTGGCCATTCTCATGAGTGACATGCCGAAGTTTTTCTCTGCCGGTGCTGATATTAACTTCTTAAAAGCTGCAGAGCCGCGCTTTAAAACACAATTCTGCCTTTTCTGTAATGAAACACTTGATAAAATTGCCCGTTCTCCGCAAATTTGGATTGCATGCCTTGAAGGACATACAGTTGGCGGCGGTCTTGAAATGGCGCTTGGCTGTGATCTTCGCTTTATGGGCGACCAAGCTGGAAAAATTGGTCTTCCGGAAATCAGCTTAGGCGTTCTTGCCGGAACAGGCGGTACACAGCGTTTAGCGCGTCAAGTTGGTCATTCAAAAGCTCTAGATTTAAATATTACAGGTGATACGATTTCGCCGCAGGAAGCATTGGAAATTGGCTTAGTTGATCGCGTATTTCCTCAAGAAGAAACATTGGAAAAAACGCGTGAATATGCAAGAAAAGTTGCAAACAGTGCTGCATATGCTGCCTCCAATATTAAACTTTCGATTATGAACGGAAAAGAAATGCCGTTAAATGTGGCCATTCGTTATGAAGGTGAACTGCAAAATTTATTGTTCCGTTCACAAGATGCAAAGGAAGGATTAACTTCTTTTATCGAAAAACGTCCTGCTGAGTGGAAAGGTCAGTAACCCCAACTTCAAAAAAGCAATACTGGTTAACAATTTTGTTAACCAGTGTTGCTCTTTATATATGCTTCAATCCACATAGTCATAAAAAAGCGAGGGGGATATGATGGAACAAACAGTACAGAAAATCAATGGCATTGGCAATTACTACAATGTAGCTGATCGAATTATGGAAGAGAATATTAGGAATGGACTTGGTGACAAGGCTGCCATTCATTATCTTGATCAAACACTTACTTATCATCAGCTTGAAGAAAAAATTAATCAATTTGGTAATGCCATTAAAACGCTTGGCTTAGAAGCTGAGCACCGTATTTTGCTTGTTTGTAACGACTCACCTGAATTTATTAGTGCTTTTCTTGGCTCAATTCGAATGGGGGCCGTTCCGATTCCTGTTAATACGATGATGCAGCCTAGTGATTATGAATATTTTTTAAATAACAGCCGCGCTCGTGCTCTTGTGATCCATGAAGAACATTGGGAAAAAATTTCTCATATTAGAGATCGCTTTCTTTATTTAAAGCAAGTTATCGTCATTTCTGAAAACGCTGTCATTCAGGGGGATACATTTGATTATCATATGCTTCTCAGCGGTCAATCGACTAAACTTGAAGCTGTACATACAACCGCAAACGATGAAGCGTTTTGGTTGTACAGCTCAGGCAGCACCGGTGAACCAAAAGGAGTTGTCCACCTTCAGCATGATATCGAATGCGCCTATCAAAATTACGCTAAGAAAGTATTGAAAATTACAGCGGATGATATTACGTTTTCTGTGTCAAAGCTTTTCTTTGCATACGGACTTGGAAACGGTATGTATTTCCCGCTTAGTGCCGGTGCCTCAACCGTACTGCTGCCAGACCGACCGCTTCCTGAAAAAGTATTTGAAATGATTGAGAAATATAAGCCGACTATTTTCTTTGGTGTTCCAACGCTGTATGGTTCAATGATCGAATTAGCGGAAAAATCGGAAAGGAAATATGATCTATCTTCTTTAAGAGTATGCGTTTCGGCTGGTGAAGCACTGCCGTCAGTATTTATTAAAAAATGGAAAAAACTTTATAACGTTGATATATTAGACGGCATCGGTTCAACAGAAGTCCTTCATATTTTTTTATCAAATAATATAGGCGATGTGAAGCCTGGAAGCTCTGGTAAAGTCGTGCCGGGATATGAAGCAAAAATTGTAAACGATCTCGGCATCGAAGTTCCTGATAATGAAGTTGGCGACTTATTAATTAAAGGTGACAGTATTTGCAGTAAGTATTGGAACCGTCATGAAGAAAATAAACGAAAGTTTTACGGTGAATGGTTTCATACGGGTGATAAATACTACAAGGATGAAAACGGTTACTTTTGGTACTGCGGCCGCTCCGATGATATGATGAAAGTAGGCGGCATCTGGGTATCGCCTATTGAAATTGAAAATTCACTGCTTCGTCATGATTACATTCTTGAAGCAGCTGTTGTTGCAGAAAAGAATGAAAATAATCTCGTAAAGCCAAAGGCATTTATTGTTTTAAAAAGCGGGGTTGCTCCTTCTGAAAGCTTAAAGAAAGAAATTAAACAATTTGTAAAACAAGATTTAGCACCATACAAATATCCACGAAAAATAGAGTTTATTGATGAACTGCCAAAAACAGCAACAGGCAAAATTCAAAGATTTCGCTTAAAAGCATAAAAAATCCGCCTTTTTTGGAAATTTGGTGAGTTCGCGCTTTCTCTCATTTCCAAAAAAGGTGGACCCTTATATACTACCACATATTATTTTAAAAGGCACTTAAGGAGAATTCCATTTTTAGGATAGGGGAGGTGGCTGAAAGTGCAATCAGCATTAACAAAAACTTCACATACTGTTTATCCGATTTCAGTTCCGACAAAACATAGCTTACAATCGTTTAATTTTTATTTATTACAAGAAGAAGATTCTCTTTCGCTTATTGATGCAGGAATGAACAACGAAGAAAATTGGAACGATTTAACCAGGACGTTACATAACTTTGGCTTTAGTCTCGAAGACGTAAGTAGAATTATTATTACACATAACCATGAGGATCATGTTGGCTTAGTAAATCGGATTTCTTCTATTAAAAAAGATATCCCGATTTATGCACCAAAAGAGGCAATTCATCGCTTAAAGCGAGATCCGCAATTTTTTAAGATGCGTATTGCGTTTTTTAAGCAGTTATATGAAGAAATGGGCTGCGGAATTTTTGGGGAAAAGCAGGTCGGGCGTTTAATAGCAGCAGCAAATCAGCATGAAAAACGAAGGGTAGATGCAGACATTATTCCGCTTACTGAGGCTGATCTCATAGCAGGATTACAAGCGATCCAAACACCAGGTCACTCTCCTGATCATATGATCTTTTTTGATGAGAAACGAAAATGGATTTTTGGCGGTGATCTTCTTATTCAGCATATTTCCAGCAACGCTTTAGTCGAACCGGATGAAGATGGTAAGCGGCTGTTAACGTTAATTCAGCATGAAAATTCACTTAAAAAATGCTTAGCTCTTGAGGCGGATGTTTTATTTCCAGGACATGGAGAGCTTATTTTTGATTATAAAAAACTTATTACTGAGCGCTTGAACGGCATTCAGAAAAAAGCAGATCGAATGTTAAAGCTAATTGAAAAAGGTGTCACTACCGCAAATGAGTTAGCACAAACGTATTACAAACATAAATATGAGAGCCAATTTTCGTTAGTGATGTCAGAAATTATCGGACACTTAGATTATTTAGAGAACCATCAAAAAGTTACTAAAGAGCTCAAAGATGGTGTTTGGCATTACTATTCTGAAGTTAAATAAATAATAGATTTTTATGGATAGGGCGGTGATTTTACAGTGGAAGAAAAGAGTGTAATCGCAACAAAAGCACGAAATGGTGCAGGTTGGATTAAATTAAATCGTCCGCAGGCGTTACATGCGTTAAGTAAAGAAATGATTGATAGTCTTTTAAAGACGTTAAAAGAATGGAAGGAAGATGATACAGTTGCTTTCATCTGTCTTCATTCAGAAGGAGAGAAAGCATTTTGTGCTGGGGGCGATATTCGTTCCTTTTATAATGTAAAAAAAAATGCAGCAGCATATGCAAAGAGCTACATTACAGCAGAGTATACGCTGGATTATGAGATTCACAATTACCCAAAACCAATTCTTGTATATATGAACGGCATTGTGATGGGAGGAGGAGTAGGCCTCTCTATTGGTGCTTCTCATCGCATTGTAACTGAAAAAACTAAATGGGCAATGCCGGAAATGACGATCGGCTTTTTTCCTGATGTCGGCTCTAGTTCCTTTTTAAATAACATGCCTGGCTGTATTGGACGATACCTCGCTTTAACAGCAAACTCAATAGATGCTTCTGATACCCTTTATACTGGTGCGGCTGATTATTATATCGAGCGTCACAATTGGCCGGAGTTAAAAAGAGCGATTAACGAAAAACCATGGACATTACATAGTTCAGGGGAAGACATTAATGAGTTATTAAAGTATTATTGTTCACCTGTTAAAGACACTTCAAACATAGAACGTCATGAAGAACAAATAAACAAACATTTTCGCTTTAATTCGTTGGAAGAAATCATTTTATCTCTTAAACTAGCGGCGGCAGAAGGTGATGGATGGGCGTTAGAAACAGTGAATACGATGCTGTCTAAGTCCCCTACATCCCTAAAAGTGACGCTTCGCCAGCTTCAAGAAGGAAAACAAAAATCGCTTCAAGCATGCTTTGTGATGGAAATGGATTTAGCGATGAATTTTTTTAGTAAGAATGAGGTGTATGAAGGAATTCGGTCCGTGCTTGTAGATAAAGATCATAAACCGAATTGGAGCCCAAGTGAAATTGAGGATGTTTCTGAGGAGGACGTTTCTTCTTATTTTTATTATGAGTGGGAAGATGGTCAAAGTCCTTTAAAGAAAGCTTTTGAAGGTGAAAAAATAGTGTAGAAAATAACATTACTTTTATTCATTTATGTTTGAAAGATTAAGTGTTGTATATAAAATCAGTTCTATAGCCAATTATGTTGGCTATAGAACTGTCTTTTTTTCGGACCGCCTCTTAAAATGAAGAGCAGATAAAAACAAAACTAGCTATTTTTGATTGAATCAGTTTAGCTAAGCGCTTTTTTAGCCTTAGTTTTTTTTATGCTTGTAGTAAGTGTTTTTTGTACTAAATCCCGGTAAGTAAACAATTTGTTGTTATGAAAATCTCTCACCGTTTAAGTCCCTTTTACTTTGGCTATAATGGTACACAAGTCAATAGGTGAATTGAAGTGTAACTACGGGTCTTATAGAGAAGAAGAGGTATGAAAATGATTTTTAGGAAGTCTAAAAAAAAACATATAAATCACGATCAGCACAGTGAGAAACAGCAAGATTTGCTTTCTATGGATTTGGCTGAAAACCTTCAAATATTAAGTTCATCTTATAAAGATTGTTCTGATGTGATTTTTCGTCCTTTTTTAATCGGAGGACAGCTAAAAGCGCAGTTAATTTATATCGAAGGTCTATCAAATATTCAAGAAATTGATGCAAATGTGCTTTCCCCTTTGATGAGGGAGACAGAAGTGGAAGAAAGTTACCTTAGGAAATGGACGAAAGAAAAAGTTTCTGTTTCAAGAGTGAAGGAAGTAAAGACGTTTACCGAGTGTATTGAACACATATCAATAGGGAATCCAGTCATATTAGTGGAACGAGAAAATCAAGGAGTGGCTTTAGGACTGGCTCAATGGGAGAAACGATCGGTTGAGGAACCCACTTCTGAATCAGTTGTAAAAGGACCTCGTGAAGGGTTTACGGAAACATTAGGCGTAAATACAGCCTTAATCAGAAGACGACTAAGAAGCTCTAAATTAAAAATGAAATCAATGAAAATCGGACGTTATACTCAAACTGAAATTATTATTGCTTATATAGAAGGAATAGCAGATCAAACTTTGATTGAAGAAGTTGAGAATCGATTGCAAAAAATTGAGGTTGATGGAATATTAGACAGCGGCTATATAGAAGAAATGATAGAGGACAACCCTTATTCACCTTTTCCCCAGATTATGAGTACCGAACGGCCGGATACTTCTGCAGCAAGTTTACTGGAAGGTCGGGTTGTTATTCTCGTTGATGGCAGTCCTTTTGGGTTGATTGCACCAACAACACTCTATTCATTGCTTCAATCAAGTGAAGATTACTATCAGCGTTTTATGTTAAGTACAGCTATCCGTTGGTTACGTTATCTATTTGTGGTGTTTTCACTTCTGCTTCCTTCGGTCTATGTGGCGGTTTTAAGCTATCATCAGGAGATGGTGCCAACAAAACTCATCCTTAGTATGGCCGCTTCACGGGAAGCTGTTCCATTTCCTGCCCTTGTAGAAGCATTAATTATGGAAGTTATTTTTGAAGCACTGCGTGAAGCTGGGATCAGGCTTCCTAAACAGATTGGTGCTGCTGTTAGTATTGTAGGAGCATTGGTAATTGGTCAAGCGGCCATTCAGGCTGGTATAGTTTCTGCTCCTATGGTGATGGTAGTTGCGCTCACGGGAATTGCTTCCTTTACTATTCCGCGTTATAACTTTGGAGCTTCCATAAGGTTGTTACGCTTTCCAATGATTTTTCTTGCCGGAGCACTTGGAATACTTGGCGTGATGCTCGGTCTTTTAATCATTCTTACCCACTTATGCACCTTGCGTTCGTTCGGTGTTCCTTATCTTTCCCCATTAGCTCCGATGAAAGGAAAAGACATGAAAGATGTGCTGATACGAGCTCCTTGGTGGATGTTGAATACACGTCCCCATTTAACTGGGGAGTACAATCAATACCGACAAGCACCTAATCAAAAACCAGGTTCGAAACATGGGGGTGAAAAGAATGATTGAGAAAGGAAAAATATCTGCGTTGCAATTGGCGATGATGATGTATCTTGAGATCATCGCAACAGGCATTCTGTTTTTACCAGCCACTACGTTTTCCTATGCAGGACGGGATTTGTGGATTTCCCCCATTTTGGCATCTGTTATAGGATTTCTGACTGTGTTTATTGTATACCGGTTGAGTCAGTTCTACCCGAAAGATACCATCATCCAATACAGTACGGATATTCTAGGAGTAATACCAGGGAAAGTCGTTGGGGCTGCCATTTTACTTTTTTATATGCAAGGGATCAGCAACACGATATGGCAATATGGGGAGTTTATAAATAGTAGTTTTCTTCCTCACACCCCGCAGATTGTTGTTCTAGGAAGTATGATATTGGCTTGTGCATTTGCCGTACGCGGTGGGATAGAAGTGATGGGAAGGATTGCGGAAATGATTATTCCTATTTTTCTACTGCTTTTTCTATTCATTATTATCCTTCTCCTTCCGGACGCAGAAGTGAAACATCTATTTCCGATTATGGGGAAAGGAATAATTCCTTCGATTAAGGGAGCCGCCTTCGTAAATATTTGGTTTGGTCAATTTCTTTTCCTTTCCTTTTTTCTTCCTTTTGTAACAGACCAAAAAAAGGGTGGAAAGTGGGGAGTAGTTTCGGCACTTGTCGTGTTGCTGACGATGGTAGTTACGAACCTAATAACTCTTTTCGTATTGGGAGAGGCCACGGGCAGCTTTTATTCCCCGGTAATGACTGCTGTTAAATATATTAGTATTGCTGATTTTCTATCCCATCTCGAAGCTCTTGTTATGGCGATTTGGATTGCAGGTGCGTTTATTAAAATCTGTGTCTTTTATTATGTAGTGGTATTAGGAACTGCCCAATGGCTAAATTTCTCAGACTACCGCCCGATCGTTTTTCCACTTGGCTTTCTAATGGTCTTGTTGGCTGCGTGGCAATTTCCGACTACAGCGGCATACTTCAGCTATAATCGAACAGTAGATCCTTTTTTAAACCCAATCATTCAAACAAGTATCCCAATGTTTCTTCTACTCGTTGCATACATACGAAAAGGAAAGCATCAGAAAAAGGAGGAACAAAAAGGATGAGAATCCTCCAATTTATTTTCGTTTGGACAAGTATATTTCTTCTTACCGGTTGTTGGGATCGAACGGAACTAAATGATGTGGCTCTAATAAGAGGAATTGGTTTAGATCAAAAGAAAGACAACCTAATAGAAGTGACGGTTGAAATATCTGTTCCTCAAATGCAAAGTGGTGAGGGGAGCAGCGGCGAAGGGCGAGTACTGATCAGAACGGGACAGGGAACTACCATTGCGGATGCTTTAGAGCATCTAAAAGAAAGGATTCCCCGAAAAATATTTTGGGGTCATTCAGAAGTGATTGTGATTGGTGAGAAGCTTGCGGAGAAAGGAATTAGTAACCAAATTGATTTCTTTATACGCTATCGTGAGCCTCGGCTTAGATCTTATGTGTTTGTTACGAAGGGAAACGCGAAGGATGTGTTAGCATTACGTCCTCCTATTGAAAAAGCCTCATCCGAAGTGCTGCGGGAATTGGCCGTATCTGAGGTATTGATGAATGTGACGTTAATTGAGCTGCTTCAAATGTTAAAAGGAGATGCAGCAGCTTTACCAATGATTGAACGATTACCGCCAGAAGAGGGGCAAGATCCATTACAAACGATTGCGTACATCAATCGCACCGCTGTTTTTAAACAGGACAAAATGATCGGATTATTAGATGATAAAGTAACAAGGGGAGTGCTTTGGATAAGAGATGAAATCAAAGAGGCTTACATCACAGTGAAACCTGAGGAGGAAAACGGATATGTCTCTATGACTCTTATTCGCGCGCGTACAGAACTTATCCCGAAAATCAAGGATGGAAAGTGGAAAATGACAGTTAAAGCAGTAACAGAAAACGATGTTATTCTAAATGAAAGTAGCTTGAGGTTAGAGGAGCCTAAAAATATCAAAGTGTTAGAAAAAGCGTTAGAGAAAGAGATTGAAGGACGTTTAAAAGTAACGATCGATCAAGTACAAAAAGAAATGGAAGCAGATATTTTCGGCTTTGCAGAGGCCTTTGAGCGGAAATATCCAGAAAAATGGAATGAAGTGAAAGGTGACTGGGAGGAGATATTCCCTAAGGTTGAGGTTACATTTGATATTAAGGCCCATGTTCTTAGGACTGGTGTAGGAAGAACGACGTAACGAGGTGAAGACACGTGGTATGGTTTTTTATAATAGGTATAACACTATTAGCAGCTCTTATGGTTCTATATGAATGGCCAAGGATGAAATCAATCAGGAAAAGGGAGAAATCCACCTTTATAATATTGGTTGTAATGGAGTGGTTGCTCGCGATCGTTCTTCTTTTTTATCCCAACTTGCCAAGTCCAGTCCAAATGTTGGAGACCGTTTTTCAACCACTTAGTAAAATTCTTTTGAAATAAACCTTAGTCTTAATCATTATGAAGCTTATAAGGTCTGAACTCGGTATTGAACCGGGCTCAGGCCATTTAGTTTTGCTTTTATGGGTTTATGATTATAGTAATCGATATACTTTGCTCATTCTTTTTTAAAACATTCAATTTTCTTTAATAGTGCTCCTTGTGATCCTCAGTTCTAACTCCTTATTTTTTTACTTTTCTTATCAATTAATACCCTCCTTGTTATAGATGCAATAGCTTAATAAGTATTATATTTATTCACAAATCTGTGACATAATCTTAAGCATGCTGCACCATTGGTAACAAAAAATTCATATTTTCAACAAGACAAGCTGGGGGATTAAAATGGGTACATTAGGAATTATTTTAGCAATAATTATTATAGTCATCATGGCGATGAGAGGGTTCAGTATTGTATTTATAGCACCTGCAGCTTCTATCATCGTTATCCTAACAAATGGGAAGGACTTTTTCCCATCTTTAATAGGAAAAGAAGCCTCATTTATGACAGGGCTTACAGGTTTTGTTATTAATTATTTTGCAGTCTTTCTATTAGGGGGTATTTTAGCACAGTATATTGAGAAAAGCGGAGCAGCCCAAGCGATTTCTGAAAAAGTGTTATCTATTACAGGGATAGAAAGACCTTTTTCCGTTTTAGTAGCGATCTTTGCTATTAGTTCTATTTTAACATTTGGTGGAATTAGCTTATTTGTAGTTTTATTCGTTATTATTCCGCTGGCAAGGCCATTATTTAAAAAATTAAATATAGCTTGGAATATGATTGTGATTCCTCTTTTTCTAGGAATTGGTACTTTTACAATGACAATGATGCCGGGTACTCCATCCATTCAAAACGTTGTCCCAACTAAATATTTAGGAACTACCTTAATGGCAGCACCGTTAATAGGTATCGTCGCAACTCTTGTTTCAATTATTGCGGGTCTATGGTATATGCGTCACACACTCAATCAAAGTTTGGAACGAAATGAAGTATTTGAGGAAAATGACAAGTCTGATGAGCAAATTGAGCTTAAGGATAAGATACCTTCTTTCTTCTCGAGTATCTTACCGTTATTAGCATTAATTATTATTATCTTCATTGGCAGCGCCTTAGATATTGAAAACATTGTACTAATTGGGTTAGGGGCAGCGGTAATTATCTCTGCGTTGAAATTCCATCGCTATATTCCATCTCATAAACAAGCATTAAGCCAAGGAGCAAATGGATCTATTCATCCAATCTTTTTTACAGCAGCTTCCGTAGGATTTGGAGTTGTTATTACATTGGCACCAGGATTTCAAGCAATTTCTAATTTTATATTAGGGATTCCTGGTAATCCGCTTATTAGTTTAACCATTGCATCAGCTGCACTTGGGTCAATTACAGGTTCATCTTCCGGCGGACTAGGTATTACAATGGAAGCTTTTGCACAATCATATTTAGACATGGGTGTAAACCCTGAAGCGATGCACCGTATTTCAACAATCGCCTCTGCTGTATTTACTGCGCTTCCGCATGCCGGTGCCATTCTTTCTACGTTTGCGTTAACTGGATTAACACATAAAAAGGCATATAAATATTCATTCTTAGTTATGACATTACCGACTTCATTAGCATTATTGGCTGCATTAATCGTTGCTATTTTAGTCTATTAACCATATTGGAGAAGATGAGAGTTCTTCTCCAATATATAAATATAACAAGATATTAAGTTAGGGGAGATATATGATGAGTAAAGAACGTACAGTCATTATTACTGGAGCAGCTCAAGGGATAGGTTTTGCTATCGCACAAGAATTCATTGCTAATGGTGACTTTGTTGCAATCTTTGATTTAAATGAAGAATCAGCAGTTTCTCAAGCTGAAAAGTTAGGAAACGCAAAAGGATACAAAGTAAACGTAGCAGACGAAACAAGTGTAAAAGTAGCGATCGATGCTGTAATTGATGAGCGTGGTTCTGTGGATGTAGTTGTAAATAATGCTGGCTTACAATTCATCTCTAAAGTGGAGGACTTCCCGGTAGAAAAATGGGATCTTCTAAACGATGTTATATTAAAAGGCACTTTCTTAATGACGAAGCATTCTTTACCTTCTATGAAAGCTCAAAAATTCGGTCGTATTATTAACATTGTTTCTGCTCATGGAAGAATTCCGGATGCATATAAATCAGCATATTGTGCTGCTAAAGCAGGACAAACTGGCTTCACGAAAGTAGTTGCTTTAGAAAATGCTGTAGAAGGAATTACGTGTAATGCCATTGAACCAGGCCCGGTACGCACAGAATTAATTGAAAAACAATTACCAGTCTTAGCTGAAAAAGATGGAACTACGGTAAAAGAGGCATTAGATCACCATATTTTAGGTAAACAATGGATTAAGCGATTACTTGAACCATCTGAAATAGGCAAAACTGCAGTATTCCTAGCATCCGATGCAGCTGGAGCAATTACAGGTGAAAGTATCCCTGTAACAGGTGGTATGTAAATATCAAAATAAAGAATTAAAAACCCCTTGTCAGGTAATCAAGGGGTTTTTAAAAATATATAGACAACAATTTAGGGAGATGAAAGGATTAGATGTTAACTAATATTCCTTGTGTTCTCACCCAGACTCGCAGCTTCTTCATTAGAAGCTTTGTTATAGAATTTTAGCCAAGAAAACCCGACGAGCTTGCTCTCGGGATGAATTGGCTTCGGTCAAGGAATGGCTTTTGCCCTTTTAATTGACCGACAAATTAAAAGGGATAAAAAGAAATAATGTTCATTCTTTTCTGAAAACAAGTTGAAAACGAACGTATGTTTTTATATAATAGAATTAATCAATCGAACGTCAAACTAAGAAGAAAGGAGAAAACTATAATGTCAACGCAAATTAAAAAACGTCAACGCAAACCTAAAACAGAACTCAAAAAACAACTAGACCAAATCCGTAAAGTTTCTCCTTCTCACGTAGTAGAAGTTGAATTAGATGTATTAGATTTTCAACATTGAAAAATGCATCGAATTGGGAAACAGCTTCGTTTGATTCGAAACACGGTTTTAGGTGAATTGTATAAAAACTACAAACAAATGATTCGAACAAAAGAATACAAGAGGACGCTAAAATCCTATCGTTTGATTTCAGATAAAATTGAAAAAGAAAAGGATTCTAAGATCATTAAACAGCTTAAAAAAACAAAAAAAGAATTAAATGAAAACTTTGAAAAACTTCGTAATCTTCATCGTGTTACATTCGATTTTGCACGAAAATATGGAGAAAACATTCGTGAAACGACATTTACCCTACCTGATGCTGTAACGGTTTTATCTGTTTGTGAAATGGCATGGCATTCAATGGAAAACATCCTTTTTGGTGATTCTAAAAAACCAAATTTTTATAAACAAACAGACCTCATCACATTTCAAGGAAAGCAAGCTGACCGATGCATTATTTTAAAACATAATGAAAAAGAAGAATCCTTTCATATTAGCTTTAATAATATGAAGTTCCCTTTAATTGTGAAAAAAGACGATTTATTTATCCAGGAAACCTTATCTCATATCGTTTATTACATAAAAAATGGTGAAGAAATGGATAAACAAAATGTCGAAAGAAATCAAACAGGTCTACCACTCCTTTCAACCTATCGCATTCGAAACAATCGAATTGTAAGAAAGAAAATTCGGGGTAAAATTCGATACTTTGTCCAAATTGTATTAGAAGGATTTCCTGTTGTAAAACGTAGAAAAGAGGGTTCTTTTCGTCATCATTATGGGATGGGTCGAGTAGCTGGGGATATCGGCACTCAATCATTAGCCGTTGTAACGAAAGATCAAGTCATTTTAAAAAATTTAGCTGAACGTTCTGAAAACACGTTTTCTTATGAACGAAAAATTTATTTATTACAACGCTATTTAGACCGTTCCCGACGTACGATGAACCCCCATTATTTTGATGAAAAAGGTCGCATTAAAAAAGGTAAAAAAGAATGGAAGATTTCTAAACGATATTTAAAAACACAAGAAAAACTTCGTGAACTTCACCGAAAAGCAGCAGAAAGCCGCAAATATGCACACAATGAAGAAGTGAATCGTTTGCGTTCAATGGGTGATGAATTAATCATTGAACAAATGAACATTAAATCACTTCAAAAGAAAGCGAAAGAAGTAACGGTTAATGAGAAAACGGGTAAGTTTAATCGTCGTAAACGCTTTGGTAAAAGTATTGGCAAACGAAGTCCCGGATACTTCATTCAGCAAGCGAAATATCGTTTTGAAATCACTGGTGGAACAGTAAAAGAAGTCAACACATGGACATTCAAGGCCTCTCAATATGACCATGTTCTTAATAATACAAGTAAAAAGCAATTGTCAAAACGTTGGCATCTCCTTCCGAACGGTATTAGGATACAACGCGATTTATATTCAGCCTTCCTGATATATTGTACAGAAAATGAGTTGCAGAAACCAAATAAACAAAATTGCGATACTTTTTTTAATCACTTTTTAATGATGCATAACCAATGTATTGAAGAAATCAAGCAGAACAGAAAGCTTGTCATGAATAGTGGAATTAAATTTAACAAAGAAAAAACGGCTGAAAAAGCCGTTTAATCATACATGTTAATTTGTTTTAACTAACAATTCAGGGAGTTTGACTTTGCTTCCTTTTCCGCAAGGAGAGAAGACGTGCGTTAACGTGGTCAGAAGGCTACTTGTACGTCGAGTGTTTCCCCTATGGCGAGTTCCCAATTCCAAAGCGTTTGAGTGTTTTGTGTCAAACCACGCCTCTTACGTGTACGATTTGGGAGAAACTATATGAAATGCTCAGTGTTTTTCGAACCCTCGTGGGCTTGCCACGAGGTAGAAGTCAGAATCAGCATGCTTCTCAGGAATGATTGCTAGTGCAGCAGCTGCTATTAAACCTGGAAGGGCGAATGCCATGAAATTTAAGTGAATTGGTAAAGAAATCGATAAAAGAAATCCGCCTAAAAGCGGTCCTAACATGCCGCCAACTCGCCCAATCCCAGATGCTGTACCTAACGCTGTTGATCGAATATATGCAGGATAGTACTGAGATACATAAGCTTGTACGATATTTTGGGATCCGATTGTAGCTGCGCCTGCAACCGCTACCAATGCGTAAATGACGAAAGTATTCCCTCCAAATCCAAGCAAAGTTAAGGCAACTGCGCCTGAAGCGTACATCGGAACAAGCATCTTTTTAGAGCCGTATTTATCACAAAGTCGACCGATAATTAGTGTGCCAATAATGGCGCCGCTTTGAAGGACGATAAGAAACCCTAAACTTGAATTTAATCCATATCCAGCCTCAACCATTAACTTAGGAAGCCAAGTGTTCAGTCCATATATCATTAATAAACAGCTGAAAAAAGCAATCCAAAACATACCAGTACTTAATGCGCGGTTCTCTTTAAATAAGCCGATAATAGGAACTTTATTTTCTGAAGTTTTTAATTCGACAATCTCATCGTCTTTATTAAAAGTTGATTCAGGACTTACTTTGGAAAGAACAGCAATAAGTTCTTCTTTTTTCCCTGTTTTAATTAAGTAGCTTGCTGTTTCCGGTAATTGTTTATACATTAAAGGCAGTGCTAATAACGGTAATCCAGCAAACCAAAAGATCGATTCCCAGCCGAATGTTGGCATTAAAAAGATTCCTAATAGAGGGGCAAGTATTCCACCAACAGAATAGCCACATAATACAATCGAAACGATTAAACTTCTCATTGATTTAGGCGCGTAATCTGTTAACAAAGCGATAATATTCGGCATAATACCGCCAAGACCTACCCCTGCTAAAAAGCGAAAAGTAGAGAAAAGCGTTGGTGTTTCAGCAAATCCGCACAAAAATGTAAATAAACTAAAAAAGATTAATGTAATGGCAACAACATTTTTCCTTCCAATACGGTCAGCCAATGTGCCAAAAAAGATTGCCCCGAACATCATCCCGAATAAGCCATAGCTGCCCATTGCTCCGGCTTCCACAGAAGTGAGGTTCCACTTCTCAATTAAAACCGGTACAGCAGTTCCATAGACAACGAGATCATACCCGTCAAATGCAATAATAAGAAACCCCCAAATAAGCAATCCTAGATGAAAACGGTTAAATTTACTTTCAGCAATAACCTCGGTTGTATTAATTTGATCCATATTTCTTCCTCCTCCGATTGAAAACGCTTCATGTTAACGCTTACTTTCCTTGTGAAAAAAACTACGTGTATAATATTAGGTAACTATGTTCTCTAATAGTTATTATAGACACCTAATTTATCGTTTTCAAGATAATATTTTTAATTTTATAAAAAATAAAGAACTTCATTTAAATAAAGAAAGGAGAAAATTTTAGCTTGTAAGAGCAGAAGGAGAATGTTTTCAATACGTTAAAGAAGCAGGGAAACCCCTGCTTCTTACTCAATTCATTCTTATTTGGCATGTGGGAGATACCCAAAACTTCCGGAGATTTCTTTACTCATATCCATTAAATATTTGCTAAGCTCTTCTTCTTCACTATGAGGAATTATATCTGAAAAGCCAACAATTGTAACAACCCCGAGTAATCTTTTTTTGTAATTAAATACAGGAAAAGCAGCCGAGGATACCGAAGGAACGAGCGGTTCTCTAGCAAAGGCAATTTCTTTTTCATGTATGAATGTACACTCTTCTTCAAACTGCTTTACTTTTTCTTCAGAAATTTGTTTTAGTTCTTTTTCCTTCCATTCATGAACAACTTGGTCATCCATAAATGCTGCAAATACTTTTCCTGTTGCTGAAAGAAGAGGAAGCAAAGTGCCCATTTGTGCCCCGATATTATATCCCTGATTTGCGTTAAATTCTTTAACAATCATCGGACCATTGTTTGTCCAAAGGGAATAGATAACGGTACTCGAACTTTTTTCATTAATTTCCTGTAAATAAGGAGAGATGCGATCCACCACATTTTCTTGATCGGCGGCAGCCATTCCGTATTCAATTAGTTTGCTTCCAAGAACATAGGAGCCGGATTCTTTATCGCGATACAAAATTCCTAGTTGAGTAAACGTATTAAGGTATTTATACAAATTACTTTTTGTGATTTTTGTTAGATCATGAATATCGGAAAATTTCAGCGGTTTTCCCTGCTGTGCAATTAATTCAACAATACTCATCCCAACTTGTAATGACTGAATGGTTGTTCCTTTTTTTACTGCTTCCATTAACTTCCCCCCATTTATTCATTTTCATCAACCTTTTCAATATTAAAGGTTAACATTCGGTCTGAACTCCTTAAGCATTATATTAACATTACAATACCTTATTTATCATTAGAAAGATTTTTTCATTCAATAAATTACAGCAATAATAATATGGAAAGAAAACGAATGAATTAAATTTTCTGAAACTTTTTTCGATAATTTTATTGACAATTTTAAAAAAATAATTTAAGTTTATTATATAAATAGAGAACATAGTTATCTAATTTGATAATTATCTTAAAACTCTTCTTGGAAATTGGGGTGAGGAATTGAAAAAATTTTTAGTACTTATTAAAAGAAAAGAATCATTTACAGGAAACTTCATTCAAGGTCACCGCGAATTTTTACAGGGTTTAAAGAATGATCAAACACTTGTTACTGGAGGAGGATTCGAGGATCAAACGGGAGGGGCATATGTTCTTCAAGCAGCTTCTTTAGATGAGGCAAACATTCTTGCAAGTCATGACCCAATGAATCAAGAAAATGAAGCCGTTTACACTGTAAAAGAATGGAATGCTGTATGAAATTTAAAACGATAAAAAATAAATTAATTTTAAAGGAGTTTTAACTATGAAACTAATTACATTTAGTCGCGAAGGAATTTCACAACGTGTCGGAGCAATTTTTAATGAAAAAGTTATTGATCTTCATGCTTCATATCGAGCTTTACTTGCATCAAAAGGGAAAATTCGCGCACAGCAAATTGCGGACGCTTTCATCCCGGCAGATATGAATGGTTTTTTACAAGGTGGAAAAGAAAGCATGGAGCCTGCGAAACAAGCAGTTGACTATGCATTAAACAATAAATCGGCTGATGGTTTCAGACTTGTATATGAACTTAATGAAGTAAAAGTTGAAGCAGCAGTTCCGTCACCAGGAAAAATCATTTGTGTTGGTCATAATTATCGCGAACATATTTTGGAAATGAAACGCGAGCTTCCGCCATATCCGGTTGTATTTGCTAAATTTGCTAACACTGTGATTGGTCCGCAAGATGATATTCCGTTTTATCCAATTTCAGAACAGCTTGATTATGAAGCAGAGTTTGCTTTTGTTGTTGGTAAACGTGCAAGAAATGTTTCACAAGAAGATGCGCTTGATTATGTGGCTGGATACACAATCGTTAATGATGTCACATACCGCGATCTTCAGCGCCGCACACTTCAATGGCTGCAGGGTAAAACAGTAGAAGGTAGTGCACCGATGGGTCCTTGGCTTGTAACTTCGGATGAGCTTCAAGATCCTTCAGGTTTAGAAGTTGTTTTAACTGTAAACGGAGAAGAGCGTCAACGCTCTAATACGGCAAATCTAGTATTCTCTGTTCAATATTTAGTAGAATTTTTATCAAACCTTATGACACTTGAACCGGGAGATGTGATTTTAACAGGAACACCTGGAGGCGTCGGGGTAGCACGTGATCCTCAAGTTTTCTTAAAAGATGGAGATGTAGTTAAAATTGAAATTGATAAAATTGGTACTTTGGAAAACCGTGTCGCGAGTGTTAAAGAAGCAGCAGAGGTGAAATAATTATGACTACTTTAAGTGTAAATGAATCTATTAAATCTGTTCAAAATTCGCTTGATCAAGTGATTCAAAAAACAGCAGGGCTTTCTGACGAGATTCTTCGTTGGAATCCTGCTGAAGAAGAATGGTCAATTATGCAAATTCTTTGTCATCTCGTGGAAGCGGTTCCTTATTGGCTCGATGAAATTGAACAGCTTTTAG
Source organism: Bacillus taeanensis (assembly GCF_003318295.1). GTDB lineage: Bacteria > Bacillota > Bacilli > Bacillales > UBA6769 > Maribacillus > Maribacillus taeanensis. The sequence continues at coordinate 68,535 of NZ_QOCW01000006.1, read as the reverse complement.
AGGCACCGGGAAAAGAATGGGGCCGCGGTTTGCAGCATGAAGGCCGCTTGGCAGCAGTAAGTAAGGAGAAAGTTGACAGCACTTCTCTCTCAGTTGTTTTAAAAGAATTAGAAGAGGTTAAGCCAAAAGTAGAGAAGACGCTGAGTAAATTAAATGAGGAAAAACTGGCAATGGAAGCACCGAGCCGAAATCCTCGTTTTGGTACAAAGCCAATTTCATTTATTGTGGACCATTTACTTGTGGAGCATACGGAAAAGCATTTAGGTCAAATAGAACGTAACTTATCCAAAGCAAATAACTAATTGAACTGGAGGAAAACAGGATGGCCGAAAAAAACGATTTTTTTAAAAGTAAACTGGTCCAAGATTTTACAAAAGATATTCGCCAATACAATCTCGGACCGCTTTGGGAAGCAATTCCTGAATTAATGCATAAACAGCCTGAACCGCATGCACAGGCCTATCTTTGGAAATGGGATCTTCTTGAGAAGAAACTAGGAGAAGCAGCCCAAATTTTCACTCCGGACCGCGGCGGTGAACGAAGAGCGATTTATCTTCAAAATCCGGGGCTGGACTATCGTCAGCCATGGGGGTGGGCGTCTACTTCTCAGACGCTTTATGCGGCAGTGCAGCTTCTCCAGCCCGGAGAAGTCGCACCGTCTCATCGCCATACACAAAATGCACTTCGATTTATTACGCACGGAGAAGGCGCTTATTCCATTGTTGAAGGCGAACGGATTTTTATGGAAGAAGGAGATTTTGTCATTACACCAAAAAATCTTTGGCATGGCCATGGCCATGAAGGTACGGAACCGATGATTTGGATGGATGTTCTCGATATTCCAACGATTTATATGATGGGCGGCACGTTTTTCGAGTCTTATCCTGAAAGAATCGAACAACCGAAAGTTCCAGATAACTATTCTGCTCAGCGTTATGAAGGGGGTATGGTTCGACCTATTTCTGATCGTCATCCAAAAAAGGCCCCACTTGGCGCGTATAAATGGGCACAAACATTAAGAGCAATTGAAGGATTATCCCGTTTTGAGCCAGATCCATACGATGGGTATGCAGTAGAGTTTATTAATCCATCAACAGGGCAAACGGCAAATCCGAATATTGGTGCATGGATTCAAAAGCTTCCAAAAGGATATCATTCAAAGGCACACCGCCATACGCATTCATCGATTTATCAAGTATTTAAAGGTTCGGGATACAGCATTATTAACGGTGTTCGCTTTGATTGGTCAAAAGGTGATTATTTTATTATTCCAAACTGGGCAATGCATGAGCATGTTGCCGAAGAAGATACGTACTTCTTCTCTGTTAATGATTTACCAATTATGGAAAAGTTCGATCTTGAACAGGAACAGTCATATGAAAGCAATAACGGCTATCAAGAAGTGAAACGTGAATTTAACCCGGTATTAGTCTAATAAAAGTTTGTAAATATTATTTCAAGGAGGAAGGTACAATGAGTAATGCGGAAAAAGAAGTTTTAATCGTTGGTGGAGGAATTGGAGGAGTAGCGGCAGCTCTTGCCGCTGCTGAAGCGGGACATAAAACAAAAATTTTGGAACAAGCACCACAGTTCGGTGAAATTGGCGCAGGTATTCAAATGGGTCCAAATGCGATGGCTGTTTTAGATAGATTTGGTGTTGCTGATGAAATCTCCAAACATGCTGTTTTTCCAAAAAGGCTTGTTTTAAAAGATGTTTATACAGCGAAAGAATTAACAGCGTTAGATTTAGGAGAAGAGTTTAAAGAGAAGTATGGCTTCCCGTATATTGTACTGCACCGTTCAGATTTGCACCGCGTTCTGGTAGAAGCAGCTGAAAAAAATCCGCTTATTAGTCTTGTTAATGATCAAATCATTGAGACTGTCGAACAAAATGAAGCAAGTGTAACCGTTACCAATCAAAGAAACGAGAAGTTTACAGGAAAAGCTGTTATTGGTGCAGACGGACTTTGGTCAAAAACGCGTAAGTATTTTGCCGATGATGAAGCAATCTGCTCTCATTATGTAGCATACCGCGGTACGGTGCCAATTGAAGAAATTAGTTCTGATGCAAGTATGGATGATGTGATTATGTGGATCGGTCCTAATCTTCACGTTGTACAATATCCTGTTCGTAAAGGTGAATTGTATAACCAAGTCGTTGTATTTAAAAGTAATAATTACAAAGAAGATTCAGATGATTGGGGGACACCGGAAGAAATGGATGAAGTATTTAAAGGTTGTCACCCGCTTGTTGAAAACGCTTTATCTTTTATCCAGCGCCAAATCCGTTGGCCAATGTATGATCGCGAGCCGATTTCAAACTGGACAAAAGGCAATTTCGCTCTACTTGGAGATGCCGCACACCCAATGCTTCAATATTTAGCGCAAGGAGGCTGTCAAGCATTAGAAGATGCTTCCTGCTTAGCCGATATGATCAAAGTTCATGGTGAAAATTTTGAAAAAGCATTTCAAGCTTATCAAGAAGAAAGAATGCCTCGTACAGAAAAAGTGCAAAAAAGCGCCCGCATTTGGGGAGAAATTATTCACGCGGAAGACCCTGTTTCAATTTTGTTAAGAAATAGTCTTCTTGAGCAAACAAAGGCAAAGGACTTTGAAATGATCGACTGGTTATATGGCTATAAAAATAAGGTAGCTGAAAAAGTAAGCAATTAAGTAGATCAGGAAAGGTAAATGATGAACTAAAGTGTCATGTTATCCCAAGGTTAGACTTTTTCCTTGGGACTTTCTTTCGTTATTATGGAAGGAAAATAACTATAAAAATCAAAAATGCCTATGCAGAGGCGTAGAAAAAAGGTGGAGATAAAAAATGGTACAAAGAGGATTAAAAAATGTCGTTGCCGCTGAAACAGCAATCAGCTTAGTGGATGGCGAAAACGGTCAATTAATTTATAGAGGATATCAAGCAAAAGAATTAGCATTAAACTTTTCGTTTGAAGAGATCACATATTTATTGTGGCATGGGAATTTGCCAAACGAGAAGGAGCATCAAGAGCTTTCTGAATTATTAAAGAAAAATCGCAGCTTACCTCCTTATGTTGTTCGATTACTTCAAACCTTACCTAACGATATGGAAATGATGAGCCAAATTCGTACTGCTGTATCGGCACTTGGTACAAAGGAGTTTAGTTGGAAACCGACGATTGAACAAGCAATAAAATTAACAGCAGTTATTCCTACAATTACAGCAATGATTTACCGAAAAGGAAGCTGTAAAGAAATGGTGCAGCCAAATATGGACTTGAATCACGTTGAAAACTACTTATATATGTTAACCGGCGAACTTCCTACTGCTGCTCATGCTAAAGCTCTTGAAGTATATATGATTTTAACGATGGAACACGGCATGAATGCTTCAACATTTACTTCAAGAGTCGTTTCTTCTACAGAATCGGATATAGTATCTGCCGTTTCAGGAGCAATTGGCGCGATGAAGGGACCACTGCATGGCGGTGCCCCTACAGGAGTCATTGATATGTTAAATGAAATTAAAGAAAAAGAAAATGCAGAAGCATGGATTCGCAAAAAATTAGAGAGAAATGAGTATCTTATGGGATTTGGTCATCGTGTTTATAAAACGCGCGACCCAAGAGCAGAAGCATTAAGCGCCATTACAAAACGTATTGGAAAAAATGATCAGTGGCTTGATTTAGCAAGTTATGTTGAGGAGTTAGCTGTTCAGCTTCTTAACGAATATAAGCCTGGAAGAAACCTTTATACAAATGTAGAGTTTTACGCGGCAGCTGTAATGAGGGCAATTGATATGTCTCCTAGCTTATTTACACCTACTTTTACAGTAAGTCGAATGGTTGGCTGGACTGCTCATGTTATTGAACAATCATTAGATAATACAATTTTTCGCCCATCAGCAAAATATGTAGGAAGACAAAAAGCTGAAATTAACTAATAAAATCTAAAGAAATAAAGTGAAAAGCTGGGAGAGCAAGTATTTTTCGGGTTTTTCTAAAGTGTTCTCTATAAGTTGAATGTATTCATTATAATTATAAAAACTTGAGAGCTGTCTTAGCTTCTGATATAATTACCTAGGTAAACATTTATTTACCTAGGTAATTATTATAAAGAAGGTGATGATCATAGTTGCTAATCATACGTTGTTTCACTCGATTCACCAGCTCTCTCGTCTCTTAAAAAAGCATGCGGACAATGCATTAAAACCATTTGGTTTATATAGTGCGCAGTGGTCTGTTATTTATGTATTGAAAACGAAAGGGACATTAACACAAACAGAGTTATGTGAGTATTTATCTGTAGAAGCACCTCCCATGACAAGAAACATTCAGCGTCTCGTTAAACAAGGGTATGTAAAGAAAGTGCAAGGTAAGGATAAAAGAATGAAAAAAATTGAACTAACAGAAAAAGCTCATCAGGAATTTCCAAAATGGGAAGAGGCTATTACACAAACAAACGAAATGTTTCTTGAAAATTTTCCTGAAAGTTCGCAAAAACAATTATACGAACTGATCTCAAGTTGGATGGCAGAAATTCCAAGCGGGCAGGAGAATAACGATGAGTAAAGAAGCACTGTGGACAAAAGAATTTCTTTTAATCACTTTTTGCAACCTTTTTCTGTTTATTGCTTTTTATTATTTAGTCGTTACATTACCAATCTATGCACTTCAGGAGTTAAATGGCAGTGAAGCAGAAGCTGGATTGCTGATTACTTCCTTTCTAATTGCAGCAATTATTATTCGACCTTTAGCAGGGAAGTGGACCATTACATTTGGAAATCGATTGGTGTTATTCATAGGGCTTTTTCTTTTTCTTGTTTGTTCTAGTTTATATTTCCTTCCAGAAACTGTTTTAGGAATGATGTTGGTTCGTTTATTGCATGGGATAGGTTTTGGAATTGCGACAACAGCAGCAGGCGGCATTGCAGCCAATGTAATTCCTCCTTCACGAAAAGGAGAAGGAATGGGTTATTATGCGTTGGCATTTAACCTTGCTGTTGTTCTTGGTCCCTTTTTAGGATTAACTGCTCTTCATAAAGGAAATAAAGTTCTATTATTTGGAATTGTTATTTTATGCAGCTTAATAGCGCTTGTAATAGGATTATTACTTTCAAACACAAAGGGAAGTGCTTCACTATCAACATCAAATGATAAAGAAAGAAGAAAGTTTGATATCGTTGAAAAATCAGCTGTAAGAATAGCGGTGGTGGCTTCGTTTTTTGCAATTCTTTATTCTTCTATTTTATCATTTGTTCCTGTATACGCAGAAGATATAGGTTTACTGCAGGTATCCAGTTATTTCTTTGTTGTTTATGCAGCTGTGATGCTGCTTTCAAGACCGTTAACAGGAAGATGGCTCGATCGATACGGTGAAAATGCTATAGTTTATCCTTCAATTTTTTTATTTGCCATAGGAATGTTTCTTCTCAGCTCATCAAATTCAGTAGTTATTTTTCTGTTAGCTGCTGCACTTATTGGATTAGGATGGGGGACTCTATTTCCTACCTTTCAAACGATTGCTGTTCAAAAAGTAACTCCGGAACGAAGCGGTTTAGCAATATCAACGTTTTTATCTATTTTTGATCTTGGAATCGGGATCGGAACTTTTCTAGTTGGTATTGTGATGACGCAAATGAGCTTGCAATCTCTTTATTTTTACAGCTCATTTATTGTTCTTTTTGGAATTGGACTATATAATTTCCTTCATGGACATCATCGAGGTGCTGTGAAAGGCGCTGTTTATGAAAGACGTACGCACAGCGGATGATGAAATAGGAGATTTTTCTGATAAACATATATAATGAAGAAACTTGGCTAGTTATTGTACGGCTTGTTTCAATCTTTAACATTATTATGAATAAATAAACGTTTTTGAGGGACATATTTAAAAAGTTGATTGTTCTTTCGATAAGAAAGAACAATCAACTTTTTTCACTTCAATTATTAATATTGTTTATATTTCTCCTTTGCCATATTAAGAAAAGCTTGAGCCGGAGCAGATAATATTTCGTCTTTTTTATAACTAACGACAACGTTGTTTTTAAAGATTGGATTTCCAATAGTATAACAATTTGAATCTGTTTGAAGATTATCTCTTGTAATAATGCACTCGGGAATAATTGTTAATCCGACACCATTATTTGCTAAACGGAAGGCGCTTTCAACATTTTGAGTTTCAATTACAATATTGGGGCGAATGCTATATTTGTTAAATATTTCATCAGTAAGTCTTCTTAACCCAAGTCCGTTTTTTAGCAAGATGAATTTCTCGCCATCCAGATGATTTGGATGGAAGGGAATGTGAGAAATTGTTTTTTGGTTGGCGTTATAATATTTATGACCAGGAGGTATAACGAGAAATATTTTTTCATCATAAAGATTTTCATAGACGATGTCTGAATTAAAAATAGGCAGTAAATTTAAACAAATATCAATTTTTCGTTCTAGCAATAAAGCTTCCATTTCATGAGCAGATTCTTCAACTAATTCTATTTCAATACCTGGATAGTTCTTAATGAATTCCGGTAATAAATTATAAAGTGTATGAGATCCTAAGATGGGATTTATTCCTAGTTTTAGGCGCCCTTTTTTCATATTGGAAATAGATTCAATTTCATGCTGCATTTTTAAATACATTTGTTCAATTTCTTTTATATACGATAAATAGCGCTCTCCGGCATACGTTAGCGTTAGAGGGGAAACGTTACGATTAATTAACTCAACACCTAATTCCTCCTCTAAGTTTCGAATAAATCTACTAAGATATGGCTGAGAAATATACAACCCTCTGGCAGCATTGGAAATATTTCCGTGTTCTACGATTGCTTTTAAATAATCTGCAGAAAGATCTTTTACCATAAGAAATTCTCCTTAATATAATTTTGAAGTTATATTAAACCATTGTTTTTGAAGGTGAATGTTTTTATATGATTAGAAATTTAGTATACCATATAAGAATTACGTTTTTCTTAAGTAATAAGTGGAACACATTATTCTAATTTAGTTATACATAAGATGCTTAAAATGGTATTATAAAAAATTAAAATTATATGCAATAATTTTTTATATAGTTTTAAAATTCTGATTTTTGAAAGCGTTTCACTTAATGATTTTAAGGTCTTATTTGGAGGAGGGGTATGATGGAAACGATCGGGACATTACATTGGAAAAGTTTAATCTACCATAGTTACTTTAGATGTATTAATGAAGAAAAAACTTTTTGAAAACGTTTACTTAAACTGTTTTTTAGCAGGCATGTTTGGAAGTATGATTAAAATTTTCTCTGTAACACTTAAAGCGAGAAGGGAGATTTATTAAATGAATTCAATTAACCAGTCCATTCAGAGTTCAGCAATTAAAAAAACAATGCTGCGTATTTTACCATTTACTTTTATATGTTACGTTATTGCTTATTTAGATCGGGTAAATTTAGGATTTGCAGCTTTGGAAATGAATGCAGATTTGGCATTGTCAAGTGAAGTTTTTGGGTTATTATCAGGTATTTTCTTTATTGGCTATTTTTTATTTGAAGTACCGAGTAATATACTGATGCATAAAGTTGGCGCTAAAGTTTGGATTGCCCGCATTATGATTACTTGGGGGATTATTACGGTTTTAACGGCATTTGTCCAATCGGCAAATCATTTGTATATTGCTCGTTTTTTACTTGGCGTTGCTGAGGCAGGATTTTTCCCAGGAATCATTTTATATTTTACATATTGGTTTCGCAGTAAAGAAAGAGGACGTGCTTCCGCATCTCTCGTCTTAGCTTTACCAATCGGTACAATTATCGGAGCACCGTTATCAACTTGGATTATGGATAACATCGCATGGAATGGGATGGCTGGCTGGAGATGGATGTTTATTCTTGAAGGATTACCAGCGATTGTTTTAGGAGTTGTTACACTGTTTTATTTAAATAATCGTCCAAAAGATGCGAAATGGTTAACAGATGAAGAGAAAAATTGGCTAGAAGGTGAATTGGATAAAGAAAGAGCGCAAAGTCTTGCCGTAAATAAAGCATCGAAATTAGAAATGGTTAAAGATTGGAGAATATGGACATTAGCTTTCGTTTTCTTTGCTGATTATACAGCAATGTACGGGCTTGGTTTTTGGCTTCCAAGCATTATTAAATCATTTGCAGCTAATTCAAGTAATATGGAAATTGGTTGGTTAGCCATTATACCATCAATTATTGGAATTCCTTCTATGTTATTGTTTGCATGGAGTTCGGATAAAAGAAATGAACATAGAAAACATTTAATGGTAAGTCTCCTTATTGCAGGACTAGGTTTTATCATGTGCGGAGTTGCTGACAGCGCCTCAGTCATGATTATGTGGATTGCTTTTGCAGCTATTGGATTGTATGGATTTATAGGCGCCTTTTTCTCCTTTATGACGCTATTTTTCACGGAATCTACTGCACCGGCGGGCATTGCGATGGTTAATGCATTTGCGAGTTTAGGAGGATTTGTTGGACCGATGATTTTTGGAGGATTAGCGATTTCAAACGGGATGTTTACACTCAGTATGTTAGTTATTCTTGCTAGCGGGGTCATTTTTTCTTTAAGACAAAAAGTAGTAAGTGCTGCAGGTGTCACTAAAAATATAAAGAAAGATGCCGTTAATCAATAATACGAAACAAAACGAAAGCAGGCGATTAAGAGTGAAGAAAGAATATAAAGTAAAAGTACGCTGGGGAGATACAGACGCAGCAGGAATTGTTTATTATCCTAATTTTTATAAGTGGATGGATGAAGCGACACATGAATTTTTTACATCAGCAGGTTATTCTACTTCAAAGCTGTTTATGGACGAACAAATTGGTATTCCTTTATTAGAAACACATTGTGAGTATAAGTCTCCTTTATTTTTTGAAGATGAAATTTGTGTAACGACTACGATAGAACTAGTAAAAAGTAAAGTGTTTAGAGCTGCTCATATTATTACAAGGGGAGAACAGCTAATTGCTGAAGGATATGAATTGCGAGCGTGGGCTGCTTTTAAAGATGGGGCCAAAGCAATTGAAATCCCGGAAGAAGTAAAGCAAAAAATAATGTGAAAAATAAAATTTGATGCAAAAAAATAGATAGCTAACGTCCTATGAATAGCAGTACTCTACCAAGTGAGTTTATTAAGAGAAGGAAGCTTTAAGTGTTTTTCAAAGATAAAATTTTACTCTAGCTTTACATGGAGTGGTGGGCATGCTGGTCTGTCCAGTATAGACAAGCCTTATAACTGCTGATTTCTTGGCTAATAGAGCATGTCCATAGTGGCTCCGTGTCAAATTGCAACTATCTGTTTTTTTAGTGCAAAGTACACCTATAAAATAAATATTAGAGTGTGCAAAAAATTCTTAATCTCTTATATTTAAAAATTACAATATATTAAAACTTAAAATGAAACCGTTTTCTATTAATTAAAATAATAAAAAGGTGGGAGTTTATCAATGGAAAAGTTAATTATTACGGTAGCGCCAACAGGAGATTTTGCAACAAAGGAACATACTCCTTATTTACCAACAACACCACAGGAAATTGCCGATTCCATTTATGAATCATGGCAAGCAGGGGCTGCGATTGCTCACATACATGTTCGAAATGAGGATGAAAAGCCAACGTTAGAAGCAGCTAAGTATCAGGAAGTAGTGAGACTATTAAAAGAAAAGAACTGCGATATTATCATCAATTTTACAACGGCTGGCGGAGAACTGAAAGATGTAACAAAACGTTTCCCAGTTGTTGAATTGCAGCCTGAACTTGCCTCTTATGATGCAGGATCGTTCAATATCGGACCAAATGTCTTTATTCATACTCCTGCGATGCTGGAGCAATTAGCGGAGAAAATGCTGGAGAATGACGTGAAACCAGAACTTGAAGTGTTTGATGTTGGAATGATTCATAATGCCTTACGTGTGGCGAAAAAAGGATTGATTAAACCACCATTCTTCTTCCAATTTGTATTAGGGGCACAAGGCGGAATCCCAGCATCAACAGAAAATCTCATGTTCATGAAAAATAGCCTTCCAGAAGGGGCGATCTGGTCTGCGATTGGAGCAAGTAAAGATCAGTTAATGATCAATACGATGTCCATTCTTCTTGGTGGACATGTACGTGTAGGAATGGAAGATGCCGTTTATTTTAATAAAGGAGAACTAGCGAAAACGAATGCTCAGTTTGTAAAGAGAATTGTAGATTTATCCCACACATTAGGTCGAGAAGTTGCAACGCCTGATGAAGCTAGAAACATTCTCGGTTTAAAAGTAAAGAGTGTGACAATATAATAAATACTACAGCCATTCTTCGTTAGAGTTCTGAAGAGTGGCTGTAGTATTAAAGTTGTCTTTTAAATAGTATTTTTATACTTAAGCTGCTTTTCTTACTGCATCACCGAAGGGAGCCACAATACCATGCTTGGCCAGTAGGTAATAAGCGCTAATGCTAAGAAAGCTGCAATTAAAAACGGCCAGATCGCTTTTGTCAGCACTTCAAGTTTAACTTGACCGAGTGAGGAAGCGATATATAATCCGGCTCCTACCGGTGGAGTAAGCAGGCCAATTGTTAAGTTGATACAAATAATCACGCCAAAATGAACAGGGTCAATTCCGAATTGTGCTAATAAAGGTGTAAAGATTGGAACGAGGATGATTAATGCTGCAATTCCATCCAGTACCATTCCTGCTAAGAGAAGAAACAGGTTTACAATTAAAAGGAAGATTAATGGATTTTCAGTAATAGAAACCATCCAGTTTGCAATGGACTGCGGAATTCGTTCAAACGTAATAATCCAGCCAAATAAATTAGCCATGGCAATTAATAAAGTAATTGTAGCTGTTGTAACGGCAGTGTTAATCATAATTTTTGGGAAATCTTTTATTTTAAGCTCTTTATAAAAAAAGAAGCCAACAATTAAAGCGACTGTACAGGCGATGGCTGCTGATTCTGTCGCTGTGAAAACACCGCTAAGTATGCCGATAATAATAATGCCGGGTACTAATAAAGCGGGAATCACACTTACAAATGAGCGGCTAATTTCATTAAAGCCAGCCTTTTCAGTTCCTTTCCACTCCTGCTTCATTCCAGTATAAGCAATTAATAGAATAAAACTTAGACCAAGAATGATACCTGGCAATATTCCTGCTGAAAACATTGATCCAATCGAAGTGCCTGAAGTAACTCCATAAATGATAAACATCATGCTCGGTGGAATGATTGGTCCGAGAAGACCGGCAGCGGCCGTTGTTGCTGAACTGAATTCCTTCGTATAACCTTCTTTTTCCATAGATGGTACCATTGTTCGGCTCATCATGGCAATTTGCGCTGTAGCCGAGCCGATAATCGAAGCAAGAAGCATATTTGAAATGACGTTTACATAAGCTAAGCCGCCGCGATAATGCCCTACAACTGTTTTTGAGAAGTTAATTAATCTTTTTGTAATTCCACCTGAATTCATTAATTCTCCGGCCATCATAAATAATGGAATGGCAAGTAATCCGTAACTTTCAAGACCTGAGTATAACCGTTGGGGGGCCGTGTCTAACAAACCAAGATTACTGGTAAAGAAAATATAGAGAATGGTAGTAATACCAAGGACAAAGGAAATTGGTACCTGAATTAAAAGCAAAATAATGAAGAAGAGTAATGCTAATAGCATCGATTAAACCTCGCTTTCACTGCTTCGAAAATTTAATATAAACAGATTTAGTGAGTGAATAAGTATAAATACAAAGCTAACAGGCACGCTTAAATAAGCAATAATCATTGGCATTTTCATTGAGTTTGATTGCTGTATTAAAATAGTAGGGGCGGAAAGCCATTTAATAGATAAATAGAGAATCAATGAAACAAATAAGATAACAGCCAACAAACTTACTGCCATAAGAATGGTCTTTACTTTACCTTTTAGTTTATCCATAAAAAGGGAAACGGCAGCCGACTCCTGCCGTTTAATTCCCATGCTTCCCCCGATAAATGTTAGCCAGATGAGAGAAAAAATAGCTGTTTCATCAGACCATATTAAAGGGGAGTTAAAAACATATCTAAACACTACTCCGGCAAAAAGTGAAATGAGCATTAGAGAGCTTAAAACAATTGAAAAAACCTTTTCGATGCTATACACCCAATCACTTAAGCGATGAATAAAAATCATAGTGAGACCTCCTATTTTGCGTCATCTATAAATGATTGAATTGCAGGAGATTTTTGACTATATTGATCAATAACTTTTGCTTTAATTTCATCAAATGAATCTGGATTTGAAAGTTCTTGCACTTCAACTCCAGCGTCTTTTAATGTTTGCAGGTTTTCTTCTTCGCGTTTAATTGCTTCTGCATTTCCCCATTCAACTGCTTTTTTAAGCGCCTCTTTAACAATTTGTTGATTTTCCTCTGAAAGATTTGCATACGATTGCTGACTCATTACGATCACAGCAGGGAATGTCATGTGATTTGTTAATGTTAACTTATTCGCATTCTCGTAATATTTCTCTGTAACTAAAGCATCTAAATCAATATCAATGCCGTCAATAACACCTGTTTGTAATGATGTATAAATTTCAGAAAGCGGCATTGCTGTTGGACCGGCACCTGTTTCTGCCCAAAAGTCTTGGATAGCAGGACTTCCGATGATTCTAACCTTTTTCCCTTTAAGATCTTCAGGTGAAGAAACATGATTTTCTTTCATTAAGACGTGACGATTTCCGGCGAAAACATAGTCTAACCCTACTAATCCTTGACTTTCAAGCTCAGCTAGCATTTCTTTTGCTGGTTCAGAATCTTTCATTTCAACAGCTTCTGCTAGATTGTTAAAAGCAAACGGCATAAACCAGGCATTTAATGATTCTTGACGAGTACTCATGTAAGCGTTTGTTAAAAATCCAAAATCAAGAGAGCCTGTTTCTAACTGCTGTACCATATCTTTTTCTTGTCCTAATTGTGCGGCAGGGTAGATTTCAAGCTTCATTTTTCCACCTGATAATGCCTCAAGCTCTTCGCCAAACTTTTCAGCAGTTTTGTGCCAAATATGAGTTTCCTGTGTAACGTGTGTTGCCTTAAATGTAATCGTATCTGAATCTCCTGAACTTTCGGAGTTTGCCCCGCTGCTGCTGCAGGCAGACAGTAATAAAGTAAACGCTAACAAAATGTTGAGCATAAAAAATAATTGTTTTTTCATAAAAATTCCCCCTTATATTGTTAAAACGCTTTCAAATAACTGAATGATTGATTTATTTCAAAGTAATGGCATGCAAGAAATATCTTTAGTAATAAATAGACCCCCTTTTATAAATTATAAAAATAGAGAAGTTAGTTCACTATTATTATATAACAAGATAAGAGAGGGTTGTCAATGAGTTGTTAGAAAATTATTTTTATTCGGGATGATAGTTTGGCCTTAAAAATAAAAAAAGAAAAAATTTTTCCATCTACAAAATGGGCTCGCTTTATTCCGCTGCTGTTTTCAAATGAACTAATAAAAGCTCCTTCGCTTCAATTAAACATGAGCGAAGGAGCTTTGTGTTTTTATTAAACAACCGTTTTACTATGAGAAGGAAGTTGCTCTTCTGTTACATTAAAACGTACATCCGGTATTTCTAAAAAGTTTTTAATTGCCAGTGCGCATGCTCCCATAACACAAGCGTTTTTACCTAATTCAGATATTAATATTTCATGATAGTGGCTAATGGAAGAGGTGAGGGAGTCTTCAATTTTCTTCCCCGCCTCGGGATATAGCTTCAATAGTTCGCTATTAAGTACAATGGTTTCAGGGTTTAGTAAATTAATAATATTATTTAAACCGATTGATAAATATTTAATAAATTGGTCCATCAGCTCACAGGTTACTTGGTCTTTCGCATTGATCAGTTTTTGAATCTCTTCATACGTTAGGTTTTGTTTTTGAAGCTTTTCAGCTAATTGTTTAAAGAAACTGCTTTCAGAAGCGTACAGTTCCCAACAGCCTAAATTGCCGCAGTTACATGGCTTTCCATCAGGGACTATAATCATATGCCCCATTTCTCCCGCATATCCATGGTAGCCTTTCAGAAGCTCGCCGTTTATTAACATGCCAAGCCCGATTCCTGAGTACATGCTGATGCTTATCAAATTCTCGCTTTGATGACGGTGAAATACTTTTTCTGCAAAAGAACATAAGTTAGCGTTATTTTCAATTGAAATCTTGATGTTAAATTCTTTTTCAAGATCACCTTTTAAGTCTTTATTCTTCCATTTAAGGCGAGGAACAAAATTAATAACCTCGTCTTTTGTCACTATACCGTGAATACCAATAACAATTCCGACAATACCAAAACGACTATGGGAACATTTTTCTTCATATCTTTTTATTTGTGTTATTAAAATAGTTAATATTTCCTCGTAATGAGAAGTTTGTATTTCAATATTATCAGAACAAACAGGCTTACCCATTAAGTCTGATAATGTGAAAGTAATTTGTCCATAATCTAAATCAATGCCTAACGCATATCCAGCTTTATGATTAATGGAAAGCATAATCGGTTTTCTTCCCACACTGTGATGTTCCTGCTGGGATTCAACAATTAATTCTTCCTCTAATAAATCAGCTGCTTGAACAGAAATCGTAGCTCTTGTTAATTTTGTTATTTTTGAGAGGTCAGCTCTTGAAATCATCTCTTCTTCAATAATTTTACTTAAGATTAAACTTCTATTAATTTTTTTTATGTAAGCAGCATCACCAATAGCCATAAAAATCACCCTTCTATTAAGTTTGTATATGAATGAACTGATTGTGCTTTTATCCATAGAAACTGTTAAAATTTATAATTTCTTTAATAAATCCATTATACACACTTTTTATTTAATCTCTAAACACAATGGAAAAAACAATGATAATATGCAGGATAATAATTAAAAGACTTCATATTGACGAAAGATAAGAGAAATGTTATTCTACTGTTAACAAATTAATTTGTTTTGTAAACTAATTAATAGAAAAAGATAAAGAAACAATTAAAAGCATTATAGCATAGGTTATCGTATTTTTGTGAAAAGGGTTTCAAAAAAGATAAAAAATGATCCTTCTTTTTAAAAAGCGAGTAAAGAAAAATAAAAGATAGCTATTTTTTGAAAAAAAACGTCAATAATACTAATAGTTGGAGGGGAAAATATGAAAGCATTTTTAAATCAGGATTTTTTATTAACGAATGCGACAGCGGAAAAACTTTACCACAATATAATGAAGGAATTACCGATCTTTGACTATCACTGTCATTTAAGTCCGAAAGAAATTTATGAAAACAACTCATTTGAAAATATTACGCAGCTTTGGCTTGCCGGAGATCATTATAAATGGCGTGCTATGCGTATTCACGGCGTAAAAGAAGCTTGTATTACAGGAGATGCAAGTGATTGGGAGAAATTTGAGGCATGGGCGGAAACAGTTCCACATTTGTTTGGAAACCCGCTATATCATTGGACGCATATGGAATTAAGAACTTACTTTGGGATTAATAAGCTGTTATCACCGGAAACTGCACGTGAAATTTGGGAAGAATGTAATGAAAAGCTGCAAACAGCTGATTTCAAGCCGCGCCGTTTTATTGAACGATCACATGTTCAATTTGTAGGAACAACAGACGATCCGACTGACAGCCTTGAATATCATCAATTACTAAAAGAAGATGAAACGTTTTCGGTCGAAGTTGCCCCGACATTCCGTCCGGATGGAGCTCTATTTATTGAAAAGCCGAACTTTCAAAATTGGCTTGGAAAATTAGAAGAAGCTTCCAATGCAAAGATTACTTCTTTTGATGACTTAGTGGAAGGATTACAGAAAAGAGTGGACTACTTTACGGAGCATGGCTGCTGTGCATCTGATCATGATATTCCGAACATGGTTTATAAAGAGATTTCAAAAGAGGAAGTCGAAAAGATATTTGCCAAGCGTTTAAATAATGAAGAGCTAACAAGTGATGAAGTGATTGGTTATCGTTCTTATCTTCTTGTTGAACTTGGAAAAATGTATGCGCAAAAGAACTGGGTGATGCAGCTGCATATGGGCGCGATAAGAAATAATAATACACGTATGAAAAAATTAATCGGCGCTGACGGTGGATTTGATTCGATTGGTGATAATTTGTTAGCACAAGGATTGTCCCGCTTCTTAGATACTTTGGACACAGCTGATTCGTTGCCAAAAACGATTCTTTATAATTTAAATCCGCGTGACAATTATGTGTTAGGAACAATGATCGGAAACTTCTTTGAAGAAGGAGTACCGGGTAAAGTTCAGTTCGGTTCCGGCTGGTGGTTTAACGATCAATACGATGGTATGCTGCGCCAAATGACAGACTTAGCAAACTTAGGTGTTCTTAGTCATTTTATCGGCATGACAACGGATTCACGAAGCCTGCTTTCTTATGTTCGTCATGAGTATTTCCGCAGAATTGTATGCCAGATTATCGGCGAGTGGGTCGAAGAAGGAAAAGTGCCGAATGATGAAGCAATTCTTGAACGAATGATTACAAATATCGGCTTTGATAATGCAAAGAAATACTTTTTACAGCGATAAGATTTTTAGATTAAAGGAGCGGAAAATAGCTTATGGGTATTCTCCAAGATTTATTAAAAGATATTCCTTTACCGAAGATGGTAAAAGTAAAACAGCATTTTGATGATACGAAAATTGAAAATGTGACAGAAGCGGTAACAGAAAAGCTAAAGCGGGATGCGATTCAGCAAAAAGTAAAGCCGGGTATGGAAATTGCAATTGCAGTCGGCAGCCGCGGAATGGATCGTCTTGTAGAGATTACCGCTGCAACCGTACAGTTTTTAAAAGAGTTAGGAGCAACGCCTTTTATTGTACCGAGCATGGGAAGTCATGGCGGAGCGACTGCTGAAGGGCAGCGTGAAGTATTAGCACATCTTGGCGTGACAGAAGAAAGTGTAAAAGCTGAAATTCGCTCTTCGATGGAAGTTATAAAGCTTGGTCAACTGGAGAACGGCTTACCTGTTTATATCGATAAATATGCGTCAAAAGCAGACGGAATTGTTGTTATTAATCGGATTAAACCTCATACGGCCTTTCGCGGACAAGTCGAAAGCGGCATTATGAAAATGATCAGCATCGGTTTAGGGAAGCAAAAAGGTGCGGAAGCTTGCCATCAGCTCGGTTTTAAATATATGGCGGAAAACGTACCGGCCATGGCTAAAATGATGATGGAAAAAACACCGATTTTATTCGGCTTTGCAACGCTTGAAAATGCATTTGATAAAGTTGCCAAAGTTGAAGTACTTGCAGCGGAAGAAGTGGAAGAAAAAGAACCAGCTTTACAGGCTCAAGCAAAGCAGCTGCTGCCAAAGATTTTCTTTGACCAAATCGACGTTCTTGTTATTGATGAAATCGGAAAAAACATTAGTGGAGACGGCATGGATCCGAATATTACAGGACGTTATCCGACACCATACGCTCACGGCGGCCCAGAGGTAAATAAAATGGTTGTACTTGATTTAACACCGGAAACAGAAGGAAATGCAAATGGTGTTGGGACAGCTGATTTTACTACACAGCGTCTTGTCGACAAAATGAATTTAGAATTTACTTATGCAAATGGCTTAACGTCAACTGTAGTAGCGCCGACAAAAATCGCCACAACGCTGCCAAATGATCATCAAGCGATTCAAGCGGCAATCAAAACGTGCAATATTTTAGATTTTACAAAAGTAAAAATGGTCCGCATTAAAAACACGTTAGAAATTAGTGAAATTGAAGTATCTGAAGCACTGCTTGAACATGTTATCGAGCATGAAAATCTAGAACAGATTTCAGAACTGAAAGAAATGGAATTTAATGAGAACGGAAACTTAGCATAAAGAAAGAAACGTAAGAAGGGGCATGAAATTAGCATCCTTTAATGGGGATTAAAGGATTTGAACTAAATTTCAAGTAATTACGATTCGGCATATTTAGCAAAACTTAGAGGAGGAAATAAAATGGGGAACTTATTTGATTTAACTGGAAAAACAGCAGTGGCAATTGGCGGAAACAGTGTATTAGGATCATCGATTTGTAAAGGATTGGCAGCACATGGAGCAAGAGTTGCAATCGTTGGACGAAACCTTGAAAAAGCAGAGCAAGTTGTACAAGAAATTGAAGCAGAAGGTGGAAGTGCAAAAGCGTTTCAAGCAGATGTTAGCTCACGCGAATCAATTGAAAATGTGGCAAATGAAATTGAAAAGTGGTCAGGAAGTTTTGAAATTCTTTTAAATGCACCAGGTAAAAACAGTGCAACACCATTTTTTGAGCTTGATATGGACGAATGGGATGACATTATGGATGTTAACTTAAAGGGACTTGTAGTCTTAAATCAAGTGTTTGCAAAGAAAATGATTGATAAAGGTACAAAAGGAAGCATTATTAATATTTCATCCGTTTCTTCGACAACGCCATTATCAAAAGTATTTACGTATTCCGTATCAAAAGCGGGCGTTAACAGCATGACGCAATTTTTAGCGCGCGAATTTGCGCCGCACGGCATTCGTGTTAATGCAATTATTCCAGGCTTCTTCCCGGCAGAGCAAAACCGCAAAATATTAAGTGAAGAAAGAATTCAGTCCATTATGAACCATACACCAATGAATCGTTTTGGTGAAGCGGAAGAATTACAAGGAGCAGCTGTTTGGCTTGCATCAGATAAAGCGTCAAGCTTTGTAACAGGAGCGCTTATCCGCGTAGACGGCGGCTTTGGCAGCATGACAATCTAATTGGAAAGAAAGCAGTATTAATAAACGTTCTTTTACAGAGAAAGAAAAAGGCTTGGGGAGGTCTCCAAGGCTTTTTCTTTGTAACAAATATCCCGACAGCTTAGAAAAAACTATTTTAATGAAAAGGAAGATGAAATGATGGCCAAGGAATTTGTGATCGGCGTTGATATAGGAACAACAAGTGTGAAGGCAGTCGTTTTTAATTTAAACGGCAGTGTAATTGCAGAAGCGGAAAAATTAATACCCTCTGACTATCCGGAGCAGGGATGGGTAGAGCAAAATCCTATTGAAATCGAACAATTTTCTGTTCAAGCTGTTAAAGCGGCTGTAGAAAAAGCAGGTATTCAAAAGGATGAAATAACAGCAGTCGGCTTTTCTTCAGCGATGCATTCACTGCTTTGTGTAGATGAAAAAGGGGAACCGCTGTCTCAAGCTCTTATTTGGGCCGATGGCAGAAGTCTTGAGCAGGCAGAGCAGTTAAAGAAAGAAAAAGGATATGAAATTTATTCAAAAACGGGTTTGCCAAACCACCCGATGTCACCATTATCAAAACTGTTATGGATGAAAGAAACGGAATATGAGCCTTATGTACAAGCCAACTATTTTTTATCCATTAAAGAATATGTTCTTCTAAAATGGTTTAATCAGCGCGTTATTGATTATTCAATGGCTGCCGCTTCAGGTTTATTTAACGCCAAGACATTAGATTGGGATGAAGACATTTTAAATCTTGTCGGCATTAAGAGTGAGCAGCTGTCAAAAGTTGTACCTCCGACAGAAATTTTACCTCAAATTAATAAAGAGGTCGCTGAAAGGATGGGAATTTCTCATGATGTTCCTTTTGTAATAGGAGCAGCTGATGGACAGTTAGCGAACTTAGGAATTGGCGCTATATCAAAAGGAGAGGTCGCTTTAACTGCTGGAACGAGCGGCGCGATTCGCCAATTTACAAAAGGATTTCAAGTGAGCGGCAGCCAAGAAACGTTTTGCTATACTTTTACCGATGAGTATTCGATTGTTGGCGGACCAACAAATAATGGTGGTATTGCCCTGCAGTGGTTGAAAGATCTTTTGAACTATGAAGGAAGCTTTGATGAATTTACGGCTGAAGCAGAGAGTGTGGCACCGGGAGCAGAGGGAATGCTGTTTCTTCCTTATATTAATGGTGAAAGAGCGCCGCTTTGGAATCAGCAAGCAAAAGGAAATTTTTACGGCATGACGGTTACCCATAAAAAGGAACATTTTGTTCGTGCTGTCTTAGAAGGCATTACCTTTAATCTTTATCAAATTGGACAAGCGTTAGAAAAGTTAGCCGGTGAACCGGAAAAGATTTATGTGAACGGCGGATTATCACGATCACCTTTATGGCTGCAAATTCTTGCTGATATGTTTGGAAAAGAAGTATATGTTTCAGAAAGTCATCACAGCGCAGCATGGGGAGCGGCATGGACAGCGCTGGTAGGTTTAAAGAAAGTGGAATCCTTTGAAGAAATAAAACGAAATATTCCAATGGGAGCTCCAATTGTACCTAACGAGAAAAACCATGAAAAGTATGCATCAATCTATCAAAAATATGAAAGATTAGCAAAAGATATCGCAAAGTATTTCTAACTGCTCATTGATGCATGAGGGAAAGTGCTTGAAAAGTGTTTTTCAATAATAAGTATATCTTTCAAGTGCTTCCCTTATTTTTGAATTTTTTTTGTTTATCTACTTTACAAAAAGAAGTATATAAAGTAAAATAACTTACATAAAGTAAATAACTTTAATAAATATAGTGGTATGAGCTGCTGCAAATATAAAAAATATGAGTCATCCGGCACTAAGATAAATAAATTTTTAGATGGTTAACATCTTTACTGGGGGATAAATCTCAATGCAGAAAGATAAAGAAGTTAAAAATAAAGGAATAGAAATTGGTCTCTACACACTTGGTGATATAGGAGTAGATCCTCATAATGGAAAAACGATTAGTGCCGGTCAGCGATTAAAAGACATTATCAATGCGGCAAAGCTTGCTGATGAGGCAGGACTTGATGTTTTTGGTGTAGGGGAACATCACCGTTTGGATTATGCAGTCTCTTCACCTGCTGTTGTTTTAGCAGCAGTAGCTCAAGCAACGAAACGCATAAAGCTAACAAGTGCGACAACCGTGTTAAGCACGATTGATCCTGTTCGTTTGTTTGAAGATTTTGCAACATTGGATTTAATTTCAGACGGACGCGCAGAAATCATTGCCGGTCGAGGAGCGTTTATAGAATCGTTTCCGCTTTTCGGATACAACACAGATGACTATGATACCTTGTTTTCAGAAAATATTGATTTGTTTTTAAAGCTTAATGAAAACGAATTCGTTTCCTGGAATGGTCACTTTCGCTCTTCATTAAATAATGCTGAAATTGCCCCCAGACCTGTACAGGAGAAATTGCCAATTTGGGTTGGTGTTGGCGGTACATTAGAAAGTGCCGCCCGTGCAGGAAGATTAGGTGTTGGAATGGCAATTGCCATTTTAGGGGGAGATCCAGCCCGTTTTAAGCCGTTAGTTGATTTATATCGTAAAACGGGTGTTGAGGCAGGACATGACTTGGAAAATCTTAAGATAGGTATTACCGGTCATGGATATATTGCTAAAACAACCCAGCAAGCGAAGGATGAATTTTATCCTTACTATTCTAATTATTGGTCATATGTGAACAAGCAGCGCGGCATGAATTTTAGCATGTCAAAAGCAGACTTTGAACAAATGACAGGACCGGAGACGGCATTGTTCGTAGGGAGTCCACAGCAAATTGTCGAGAAAATTCTTCGTCAATATGAACTGTTTGGTCATCAGCGTTTCATCGCTCAAATTGATATAGGAGGATTACCGTTTAAGAAAGTCGCTCAAGGAATCGAGCTGTTAGCTGCGGAAATTGCTCCAATTGTTAGAAAAGCAACAAGTAAATAAGATTGTATGATGATTTTTCATCTTATATACAATGAAACTGATTGGTGGTGCGCAACATGGGTTTTTTAGAAAAATTATTTGGAAAACCAACTAAGGAGGAAGAAAAGATGGCAAATTTAAAAATTGGGATTATTTTAGGTAGTACTCGTCAAGGCCGCGTAAGTCCGCAAGTAGGAGAATGGGTAAAAGGTATTGCAGACAAACGAAATGATGCAGATTATGAAATCGTTGATATTGCAGACTTTAACTTACCGTTTTTAGGAGAAGGAACTGGGGAAGAACCTGGCTTAAAAGCTTGGTCTGAAAAGCTTGCAAGTCTTGATGGATTTGTTTTTATTGTGCAGGAATACAACCACAGCATCACAGGTGCTTTAAAAAATGCGCTTGATTTAGCACGCGACGAGTGGAACAATAAAGCAGCAGGTATTGTAAGTTACGGTTCAACAGGGGGAGCGCGCGCTGCTGAACATTTACGCGGCATTTTAGGTGAACTGCAGGTTGCAGACGTTCGTGTTCATCCAACACTATCATTATTTACAGACTTTGAAAATGGAACTGTCTTCAAGCCGGCTGACCTGCATCTTGATAATGTTCAGGCAATGCTTGATCAAGTAAACGCTTGGAGCGGCGCATTAAAAACATTACGCTAATAAATAAACTAGTAAATAGAGCTTAAAAGGAGAGGAAACTAGTACTCTCCTTTTTTATTTTTATAATAGTCTAAATGAGAGCGAAAGAGGCTGGTTAAAAGGAATTCCTTCTAACTAGCCTCTTTCTTCGTTAGCATTTATAGATATTTATGCTTTTTTAATTTTTGTTAATTCTTTATTTAGAGAGTACATTAATTTTTCATCAAATAAATCATCTGCCATGGAAGCAATCATATCGATCGTCATTGCTTGGGCCATGCCGAACATTGGGTGCTCTGAGAAGTTCCCTAAATATTTTTCAAGAATGGCGTTTGTTTCATCATTTTCCACTAGTTCTCCAAATGTGCTGCGTGTTGAATAAACGTCGTCGGTAATTTCAATTTCTTCAACTTCCACATCACCAAGCTCCGGCATTTGGAACCAGTTCGCAACAACACCGCCTTTACCTTCTTCAGGTGCTTCATAGCTTTTGTTCGGTTCAGCAACTTTATTAAAGAAAGCAGTATCTTGCAATTCCACACCATCTTGTTTTGCCGCAACTTTAATTTCATTAATGCCGTCTTGTAATTCAACATTTTCAAACGTAAAAGCTTTCGAACCTGTTTTTGTTTCATATTCTTTACCGTTTACATAAAGCGTTAATTCTTCACAGTTTGAGTATGCTTTAACTGAAATCGTACGGTCAGCGCGGTCGACAAAGCGTTTGCTTGTAATATGAACAAATTTTTCATCAGACCAATTTGCTTTATACATATAAAAAGCATCTTTTTTAATTTTGCGATCGTACGTAATTAAGCCTTTGTTATTGCGCCCTTTTACGCCGCCTTCATCACGGATATTTGCACCGAAGTCAAACATATTCCATACATATGTTGCCCAAAGGAACGGACGCTCTGCAAAAATGTTCCAAACTTTTTCATGATACAATGTATGATATTCTTCTGTATAATCTTTTACTTTTGGATCATTCGTATGGTATTGAATAATTCCTTCTGCTCCGTATTCTGAAATACATAAGCTTACGTTCGGGTTTTTCTTATGGAATCCATCAAGCCATGGCGCAAAATCTTCAGCTTTTCCTTGATACCAGCCATAGTATTTGTTGTAGCCGACCGTATCAGTTGTATAGTTGTATTCGTCGTCATCCGGAACGAACATCACGTTTGCCATTGTTGTTAAACGAGTTGGATCTTCTTTTTTCGTTAACTCATTTAATTCTTTTACAAGCTTTCGAAGCGCTGGTGTGTCACCACCGATTTGAATTTCATTTTGCACACCCCAAAACATAATGGATGGATGGTTAAAGTTTTGGCGAATTAATTCGATCATCTGCTGTTTTGCGTTAATTCCTTCAAGCTCTGTTTTTGACATAACCGAAATAAACGGAATTTCAGCCCAAATGACCATTCCTTCTTTATCACATAAATCATAAAAATATTGATCATGCTGATAGTGTGCTAAGCGGATCGAAGTAGCGCCAACGTCTTTAATTAGCTCCATATCTTCATCATGCTCTTTTTTTGTAATTGCCCAGCCCATGTCTTTACGATCTTGGTGTCTTGAGACGCCATTTAATCGTAAATGTTCGCCATTTAAGAAAAAGCCTTTTTCAGGATCCACTTTAAAGTATCGAACTCCAAAAGGAATGGACAGCTCGTCCACTGTATCGTTAAAGCTTTGTAAAGAAACGTTCGCTTCGTACATATACGCATTTTTTCTGCCGTTCCATAATGTCGGATTGTTGATTACAACCGGCATTTCCACATCCACTTTTTCTCCTGCAGCGAGCACAACTTCTTTTGCTGCATAGGCGGCAGGCTGACCTTCTGCATCTAAAATATCTGCCCAAACTCTTACTTTTGTTTCTTCTTCACGATCATTTACAAGTTTAGATTTAATTGTTAACGAAGCTTTTTCTTCATTTACTTTATCTTGAATAATATAAACACCTTGCGAGCCGTAATCCATTAAATCAAAATGAACAGTATTTGCAATCACAAGGTTTACATCACGATAAATTCCGCCGAAAAATGTAAAATCGGCTATTTGAGGATACACATCCTCAACAACTGTATTGTCCACTTTTACTGAAAGCGTATTTTTTGCACCAATTTCAACAACATCGCTAATATCAAATCGAAACGTAGAATAGCCGCCGCGGTGCTGGCCCATATGCTGACCGTTTACATACACATCTGTCACACTATTAGAACCTTGAAACTCAATAAATACTTTATTTCCTTGTTCTAACGTATCAATAGAAAACTCTTTTCGATACCAGCAGGCACCTTTATAAAAATCAAATCCGTTAGCGCCGTCAATTGCATTCCATGTATGAGGAACATTAACGTTTTCCCAATTTTCGTCGTTAAACGTTTTGTTTTTTGCGTTTTCTTCATTTTGCTTACTAAATTTCCATGAAGTATTAATATTAATTAGTTTTCTCATTGTTCTCCTCCTAGGTTATATTTTCGCTTATGAAGCGGTTGCAAGTTTAATTAGTAAAGTTTGTTTGAAAGCTTAATTTGATTATATTATAGTAGTACTATTAAAGATCGTACTATGTTGACCTAATTAGTACATATATTGCTTTTTGTTAAAATTAAAATAAGCATAAGAAAAAACAAAGAGGGAGAAAGATGATTTTATGGCTGAAAAATTACAAGTTGATCTTAAAGATTTTAATAAAATATGTAATATATTGAGTACTATAACGAAAATGGACGTTCGTTTAATCAATAGAGATGGAAAGGCTGTTTTGCAGATTGTTAGTCATACTCTCCCGGCAGTATTAAAACATCTTAATCATGAGTTTACGGCAATAAATGATACGTTAAGAAAAAATGTTCCCTACAGCTATTATTACTATATCAATTCTTATGGCCTTGAGTATGTGGCAGCAGGGATATGGAAAAATCAAGCTTTTTACGGCTCTATTATAATGGGTCCTTTTCTTTCAACTTTACCCAGCGTTGAATTTATAAGTGATGTAATTTCTAAAAACAAGCTTCCTATTAGTGAACGTAAGCAGCTTCAAGAATTTTATAAAGCTTTATTAGTTGTAAGCAGCAATGATTCAAACAGTATCGGTGATCTTCTTGTTAATATGTGTTCTAACAAGCATATTGATTCACAATTAATTACTTCTGAAATTAGTCAAACAAGCATAAACAAAGAGCAGTTAAAAAAAGATATTGCAGATAGTAAAGATATAATTGAAATTAGATATCACTATGAAAAAAAATTAATGAACGCCATTTCAAAAGGAGATAAAGAGGAAGTAGAGCGTATTTCAAAAGAAGCAAACAGTATCATAAACATTTCGGATCGTATCCCAGAAAGTCCGATCCGATCTGCTAAAAACTTATTATTAGTACTAAATACGTTGTGCAGGTTAGCCGCAGAAAAAGGAGGCATTCATCCTGCTTATATTGATAAGATTTCAGAAAAATTTGCGATTTTAATTGAAAGAGCCCCGAATTTACCGCATTTAAAAAATTTAGTTACAGTGATAATGAATGAATATTGTGATGCTGTACAACAATTTTCTACACGTCATTATAGTTCTCTTGTAAAAAAGGCTGTTGATTATATTGAGTATAATCTAGAAAATCCATTAACATTGAATGAGATTGCAGCACACTTACATGTCAATGCTTCACATCTTTCCCGTAAATTTAAACAAGATACAGATATGACTATGATTGATTATATTAATAAAAAAAGAGTGGAAGAGGCAAAATTGTATTTACAACGAGGAAATATATCGATTACTGACATTGCCTTTATGGTTGGGTTTAATGACTTGAATTATTTTAGCAGGGTTTTCAAAAAGTTTACATTATTAACACCTTCTCAATACATGAAAAATAAAAATGATTGAAAAGTAGAGGATCAAAAGGAATTTAAGGGGGGAAAGAGGTATAACACGCTTTCTTTCCTTCTATGATATAAAAAGTAAGTATTGGGAGCGACAATGACAAATTAAAGCACCTGTTGACGAAATAGAAAAGGGGTGTTAATCTAAGTTCTATTAGTTAGTTTTGTAAACAAATTAATAAAAGCAAGAAAATTACTATTACATTTCATACTTGTTTTTTGAAAAGGTTTACTTATGAAAGGAGAAAGAGAGGGGTCATACAGCATTGTTGTGAAATCGTATACTTAATATGATAAAAAAACTTAAACAAGGAAACCTAATAAAAGAAATATAATATCGTTTTCAACAAGATGGGTGTAAACATTTTAAAGATTGGATTAATAAAAAGTGACATTTTAATAGGAAAGAGGCGATAGTATGTCGACAGCACAACCAGTAAAAAATGATTTCATACACAGATCAAAAACATGGCAGATAGGTTTTTTCGCTCTAAATAACACGGCAAGTAATCTTTATTTTTTCGCCATGTTTTTTATTTCGTATTACGCGACAGGTGTTGCAGGAGTAGCTGTTGTTACGGTTAGCGCTATATTAACAGCAATGCGCTTATTAGATGGATTTACAGATCCACTAATTGGATTTATTATTGATAAAACAAATACGAAATTTGGTAAATTTAGACCATTTATGATTCTTGGAAATGTTATTCTAATCGTATCCGTTCTTCTATTGTTTCATGTTACACACCAACTTCCAGAGTCATTCCGTCTTCCATTTTTTATTTTAATGTATGCGATTCATATTATTGGGTATACTTTTCAGACTGCTTGTACGAAAGCCGCTCAAACGGTTTTGACAAACGATCCAAAGCAGCGTCCAATTTTCTCTGCATTTGATGCAACATACAATACGATTTTATTTGTAGGCGGCCAGTTTTATGTTGCGTCCTATTTACAGCCAAAATATGGCGGATTTAATGAAGGGTTTTTTAGTGAATTTACGACAGTAATCATTATTTTAGGAGCGATTTTTACCGCTCTTTCTGTAATCGCTTTATGGGAAAAAGATCGAACAGAATATTTCGGATTTGCGCAAAAATCGGTGAAGACAAGCTTGCGTGATTATTGGCCGGTTATTAAGAGAAACCGTCCTCTTCAAATGCTTGTTATTGCAGCTGCAACAGATAAACTGGCATCAACTGTTCAAAGACAGCCTGCTGTACCTGTGATGTTTTTCGGGATTTTATTAGGTGATTATGCGTTAAGCGGCACTGTATCGATGATTACAATTATTCCTACATTAATTTTCACTTATTTAGGCGTTGGTTTTGCGCGAAAAAAAGGATTGAAAAAGACGTTTGTTGGAGCAACATGGGGAGCATTATTGTCCTTTACGCTGCTGCTTGTTTTCTTCCTAGTGATTAATGATCCGACAGTCATTTCATTATCAAATTTAGGAATGACAACAATGGCTTTTCTAATACTTTATACATTAGGCCTTTCATTTATGGGCCTTACAACTAATTTAGTTATTCCAATGATAGCGGATACTTCTGATTATGAAACACATATTACCGGTCGTTATGTACCAGGGATGATTGGCACAATTTTTTCGTTTGTTGATAAAATGATTTCATCTTTAGCAGCTACAATTGTAGGGTTAATGCTCGCAATGATTGGATTTAAAACAGTCTTTCCAGAAGTTGATACACCGTTAACACCTAGTTTATTTGCGATGTCTTTATTCTTTATGTTAGGAATACCAATGCTTGGCTGGATTGCAACGTTAATTTCAATGAAATTTTATAAGCTTGATGATCAATATATGGCACAAATTCAAGCTGAAATATCTGAAGTAAAACAAATGCTTGCTGAAAAAAATCAAATTTCAATCAATCCAACATCTGACAAAAAAGCGAAATAATTAATTATTAACTTAGATAAGGAAATTGTGACTCTTATATGATGAATTTTTATAAAAACTCATCATATAAGAGTCACTTTTTCATTTTAGTCATATACAAAAACGTTATAAAGGTATGAGAATTGAAATGAAGTACAACTATTATTTCGAAAAGCTCATTTATACGAAAGCACTCTCAGTCAATTTTTAATAAATTATAGACAGTTTCAGGTAACGAAATTAATGCTTCTTTATTATAAACTAATAATAGTTTCATTGGAGGGATTGAGTCATTTGAATGACACCTTGCTTGTAAATTACCGGCTGCAGGGAGAGGGTGAATACTCTTTTGATTTTCATTCACATCAGGAATATGAAATTTATTTCTTTCACGCTGGTTCGTGCCGCTACTTAATTCATAATCAAATTTATGATTTAGAACCGGGTGATCTTTTGTTGATGGATGGTTTAACGCTTCATAAGCCAAACGTTCACCCAAATAGTGAATACATTCGAAGTGTTGTTCACTTTTCACCGCAGTGGATTAAAGGCCTTCTTGTTGAATTAGATAGTCTATATTTAATCGAAGCTTTTCAAAAACTGCATCATTGTTTAATTCGAACGAATGAAAATGGTGAATCAAAACGGCTGGAAGAATTGATTTGTCGTCTCGCTGAAGTAAGTAGATCATCCCAACTAGAAAATCTGCATCGAGAAACAGAAATGAAAGTACTGCTCCTGCAAGTATTAATTAGTGTTCATCGCTTGGGCCAAATAACATCTATAAAAATTCCAAATCAAAAAACAGAAAAAATAAAGCATGCTGAAAATATTGCGGCTTACATTCAGCATAATTATAGTGAAAAATTGACGTTATCGTTTATTTCGGAAGCGCTTAATTTAAGTAAATCTTATGTTTCACATGTATTTAAGGAAATGACAGGATTTACGGTTATGGAATATGTGATGGCCTGTCGGTTAACACAAGTTAAATATTCTCTTGAAATGGAGCCAGATAAGCCTTTACATCATATTGCTTTCGAATGCGGGTTTGAAAGCGCTGCTCATTTTAGCCGCTATTTTCGGGAAAAAGTAGGCATGACTGCAAAAGAGTATCGTCGTTTACGTCTTGAAAATATGTAAATAAGTATGCTGAAGGAGGATTTTGAATTAATGAATAGGGATTTAAAGATTTCTGGATTCTCAGATGAAATTTCATCTGATTTTAATACCCAGCTTGAAGTAGTATCAAAGCTTGGGATGAATTACATTTCACTGCGCGGTATTGACGGGAAGAATATTGGAGATTTTTCCTTAGAAGAAATTAAAGAAAACGTCCAACCGCGATTAGCTCAATATGGTGTAAGTGTATCCTCAATTGGATCACCGATCGGTAAGATTTTTATTAATGATGAAGAAAGTTTTCAAGAACAAAAAGAAATGTTGGACACGCTTTGTCAAATTGCTAATGAATTAACATGTAACTATATTCGTATTTTCAGCTTTTATATTCCAAAGGGAGAAAATCCGGATCATTATAAAGATGAAGTTATTAGTAAATTGAAACAATTTGCTGAAATTGCACAAGCATACAATGTGATTTTAGTGCACGAAAATGAAAAAGATATCTACGGCGATATTGCAAGACGCTGTTATGAAATCTTAACAGAGGTAAATTCGCCAAACTTTAAAGGGATTTTTGACTTCGCTAACTTCGTACAGTGCGGGGAAGATACTCAAAGCTGTTATTATCTATTAAGAAATGAGATTGTTTATCTTCATATTAAAGATGCTGTTTCAACGGATAGTCAAAATGTTGTTTGCGGAACTGGAGAAGGAAAAATACCAGAGCTTCTTTCACAGTTTATTAAAACCGGTTACAAAGGCTTTTTAACACTAGAGCCGCATCTTGTCCTCTTTGACTCTTTAAAAGATTTAGAGCTTGAAGATGCCAAAGAAGTGATTAGGGATAATAAAGGACTTGATGGTGCAGGCGGATATAAACTTCAATATGAAGCTCTGCTCGACATTATTGAAAGAATAGAAAGTGAGGAGAAATAATCATGAAAAAAGTGAGATTAGGTATTATTGGGTTTGGTGCTCAAGGTGGAACTTATGCTGAATTTATTTCAGAAGGAAAAGTAAACAACATGGAGATTGGCGCCATTTGTGACATTGATCCAGCTAAAAAGAAACTATGTGCAGAGAAGTATCCGGATGTTCCTTTTTATGATAATTATATCGATATGCTTGAGAGCGGTCATATTGACGCAGTGGTGACAACGGTGCCGCATTACCTGCACCCAGAAATGGGAATAGAAGCGTTAAAAAGAGACATTCATGCATTGGTTGAAAAACCAGCTGGTGTTTATACAAAACAGGTAAAAGAATTAAATGAATTTGCAGCATCAAAATCAGAATTAACATTTGCTATCTTCTTTAACCAGCGCACAAATCCGCTTTATCAAACATTAAAAGAGCTTATTGATAAAGGTGAAATCGGGGCGATACGCCGTACAAACTGGATTATTACAACATGGTGGAGACCACAAGGTTACTATGATCAAAGTGCATGGCGGGCAACTTGGGAAGGTGAGGGCGGTGGTGTCCTTGTAAACCAAGCACCACATCAAATTGATTTGCTGCAATGGATTTGCGGGATGCCTAAAAAAGTGTATTCAAATGTTAAATATGGTTATCAACGAAATATCGCTGTTGAGGATGAAGTAACAACATTGCTTGATTACGGTAATGGCGCAACAGGTGTATTTATTACTGCGACACATGACGTGCTTGGTACAGATCGTTTTGAAATTTTAGGAGATAAAGGAAAGATTATTGTTGAAGACAGCAAAAAAATTACGATCAAACGTCTTCATAAGCCTGAATCTGAAATGAGCGCTTCGATGAGCATGCAGGATGTGATGAAAATTTTCATGGGCGGCGATGTATCTGATATATACACAAAAGAAGAGCTTGAATTTGAAAGTGTGTGGGGCGCGCAGCATTTCGCTGTTTTGGAAAACTTTGCGGCCAATATCATTGATGGCACACCATTAATCGCACCTGGAAGCGACGGAATCCACGGTGTTGCCCTAGCAAACGCGATCCATCTATCAAGCTGGTTAGGAAAAGAAGTAGAGCTTCCAATTGATGAAGAGGTATATTTAGCAGAATTAAATAAAAAAATTGCAGAAGAAAAAAGCAGTCTTGTTCAAAAGTAAAGTGAACTATTTCACTGGAGGCTGGCTAAAATTGATAGACTCATAATCTATTAAACCAGCCTCTACGTGTTTTTTATGATTACAGTTATCCAAAAAAATGGAGGTTTTGTTCGTGAAAAAAGGTAAAATCGGTGTTCAAATGATGATGCTGAAAGGAAAAGTTGAAGAGCTGGGTGTTTATGAAACGATGAGAAAACTAAATGAACTTGGCTATCATGCGGTTGAAGTCTCACAAATTCCCATGACTGCAGAAAATGTAGCTGAATTAAAAAGAGCCAGCACAGATTTTAATATCAAAATTGCTGCTCTATCTGCAGGTTTAGATCCTATCCTTCCTGGTGCGCCGGGTGAAACGTTAACGAGTGATTTTGACAAAATTGTGAGCGATTGCAAAACATTGGATTGTTATTTTCTGCGTATCGGCATGATGCCCCTTAACATTATGGATGATAAAGAGAAAATTATCGAATTTATCGATCGGGCAGAAGGTATGGCAGAGCGATTAGCTGAGCATGGCATTGCGCTGTATTACCATACTCACCATCTTGAGTTTCAAAAATTTGACGGGGAATATTTATTGGACATCATTAAAAACAATACTACTAAGCTAGGTTTTGAGTTAGATGTTCATTGGATCCAAAGAGCCGGCGAAAATCCAGTTGAATTTGTCAAACAATACAGAGGTCGTGTTTCATTGTTACACCTTAAAGACTATCGTATTGGACAGATGGACTTAAGTGATATTGACTTTAAAGATATGGGTAAATTCTATAGTGTTTTTACCAATACGATTGAATTTGCAGAAGTTGGTGAAGGTAATCTAAATATGAAAGCCATTATTGAAGAAGGACTTGAGAGTGGTGCAGAGTATTTTTTAGTAGAGCAGGATGATACGTACGGACGAGATCCGTTTGATTGTTTAAAGCTTTCTGCTGAAAACTTAAGAAAAATCGGATATGAAGATTGGTTTTAAATGTTTAAATTGATGGTTTAATGATTGACAATAACAGTTGTGAGGCGAAGAACAATGAACGATCTGAAAGTTGGCGTTATAGGGATTGGCAATATGGGCAGCTTACATGTGCTTCATTTAAATACAGGACGTATTAACGGAGCAAAGGTAACAGCGGTTTGTGACGGAAGTAAAGAGCGGCTTGAATGGGTAAAAAATCATACAACAGGCACCATAAAGTTGTTTCAAGATGAAGAAGCCTTTTTTAATGAAGCAGATATTGATGCGGTTATTATCGCGACTCCACATTACACTCACCCAGAAACCGCTGTAAACGCTTTTTCTAAAAATATGCATGTTCTTGTTGAAAAACCAGCCGGTGTTTATACGAAAAATGTCCTTGAAATGAATCAGGCTGCAAAAGAAAGCGGGAAAGTATTTTCGATTGTGTATAATCAGCGCACAAACCCCCTTTATCAAAAAGTACGCAGTCTTATTCAATCAGGGGAATTAGGTGAAATTAAACGAACAAATTGGATTATTACAGATTGGTACCGTTCACAAAGTTATTATGATTCAAGTGAATGGCGAGCAACATGGAAAGGGGAGGGCGGTGGTGTATTATTAAATCAAGCTCCCCATCAATTAGATTTATGGCAGTGGACGACAGGGATTATGCCAAAGCGAATTCAAGCATTTTGCAGCATTGGCAAATATCATAATATTGAAGTGGAAGATGAAGTAACAGCGTACGCAGAATATGAAAACGGAGCGACCGGTGTGTTTATTACATCAACAGGCGAAGCGCCCGGCACAAATCGGTTTGAAATTGCAGGCGACCGCGGGAAAATCGTTGTTGAAAATGAAGAGCTGACATTTTACCGTTTAACGCAATCAGAACGCGAATTTAATGCTTCTTATAAAGGTGATTTTGGACAGCCGGAATGTTGGAAAATTAACATTCCGATAACTGGTGAGAACTTAGGCCACATCGGGATTATCCAAAACTGGACAGATGCGATTTTACATAGTACTCCGTTAATCGCACCAGGTGAAGAGGGAATAAAAGCACTAGAAATTGCAAATGCGATTTACTTGTCTTCTTGGTTAAACAAGAAAGTAGAATTACCGATTGATGCAGCGCTTTATTATGAAAAATTACAGGGGAAAATAAATCATTCTATTTTAAGGTAAAAACAAAATGATTATCTATAGGGTACTCACAATAAATCTCTTCCAATTTTGATTAAGTGGAGGGATTTATTTTATACGTTGGGAAAGCATAAAACTTTAGCATAGAAAATTATTTAACATTCATGCAACATGATAGGCATGTCTCCTGTACAAGTTCCCTACTTTTTATACTCTTTTTGTAAGTTTTTAGGAGAAAGATTATATTCCTTTTTAAAGAGTCTATAAAAACTCGAATAATCATGAAAACCGCATTTCGTGACGATTTCCTCTATGGAAATTTGGTTTTGCTTAATCATCGTCACGGCATTTGCGAGACGCTTTAATAAGACATAACGATAAAATGGCACGTTCATATTATTTTTAAAATAATGGGAAAAATAATATTTGTTTAAATGAAACTGTTTAGATATGCGTTCTAAGTTCAAATCCGGATCGGTCAAATGGGATTCAATGTATTCAATTATTGACTTTAATCGCTGATCTTGTGCATTCCTCAAGGCGTTTGTTGGTTTACTGCTGGCAGGGTTTAAAATGATTTGAAGTGCTTGAAATAACAAGTAATGCAATGCAAAGGAATGAGTTTCATCTCCAGCTTTTGTTCGATCGCTTATTTTTTGAAATATAGAAATAACTTCTTTTAATTTATTGGTATGCAAATGGATTACATAAGAACCCTGTGTCTTATGATAGATAATGCTTTCTTTCATAAACGGTGAAATCGACAAAAATTCTGCCATTAACGGTTTACTTATTGTAGATATGATTCGCTCATAGTTATTAAAATCTTTTACAAATGCTTTATGTACCGCATATGGAGGTATGATTACAACATCTCCCTTGGTTAGAGAATATGTTTTCCCTTCACAAAAAAATTCACACGCCCCACCTAAAAATACAAGAATCTCCGTTGCATCGTGGCTGTGTAATCGAAATAAAGACTCTACTTCATAATAATTTTCAGAAGGTTCTCCAGGTTTCCTGCCCCACTTGTGTGATTGATATTTTTTACTCCAGTAATAAAGTTCAAAATCCTGATCTATCACCGGCATAAAGGTAGATTCTTTCATAACATACTCCTTTTCTACAGCAATATATACAATATTTTTAGCAAAAGTCACAATTTTTTTTATGCTTTTCTCTGTTATTATACTATTAACTTGCTTTTAAGATGAAAGCCTTATCCTATGGGAAATAATAATTTTACAATGATTGTCATCTGTATGATTGGAGAAATAAAAGGATAATGAAGCATAATAGTATACATCAAAGCAAAGAAAATTCAACTTGGAGGATGGAAAAGTGCAAAGCAATGATACTACAATAGAAAATAATACACAACAAGAAGAAACAATCGTAAATAAAATTTTAGAGGCAATTAGCGGAAGCTTTGTACCAATTTTAGGGGTGCTTGCCGGGTCGGGATTGATTTCGGCGTTATTATCCATTTTAAAGACATTGGGATGGATATCTCCTGAAAGTGGTACCTACGCAATCCTTTCTTCAGCCGGACATGCTGTATTTTACTTCTTCCCAGTTTTCCTTGGCATTACCATGGCAAATAAATTAGGAGCTAATGGATATGTAGGAGGAGCGATTGGAGCTGCGCTTTTAGAACCGAATTATACAGGTTTAATCGCTTCTCAGGCACAAGATGTATCTTTTTTAGGGATTCCAGTTATGTTGGCGACTTATTCCTCTACTGTGTTTCCAATATTAATTGCTGCATCGATTTATGCCCTATTAAATAAGTTTTTACAAAAAGTAATCTATCAAGAATTGCAAATGTTTGTAAATCCAATGATTTCATTACTAGTAGTCGTACCATTAACAATCCTCATTTTTGGACCATTTGGTACGTATGTAGGTGAAGGATTATCGTTTGTTATCCAATTTTTAAGTGATAAAAGTGGACTTATTACAGGTGCGGTGATGGGCGCGTCTTGGTCCTTCCTCACCATCTTAGGACTACACTGGGCTGTTATTCCAATATTCCTTGCCAATCTTGCTGCAACTGGTCTGGATCCAATAAGTGCTATGGTTGCCGCAGCACCATTTGCTCAAATTGGAATGGGTCTTGGCGTTTTCTTTAAAACACAAGATAAGAAATTAAAAACACTTGCTGGTTCAGGTCTTCTGCCTAGTGCGCTAGCTGGAACAACGGAAATTATCACTTATGGTTTTCTGGTACGTTACAAACGGACTATGATAATTGTTGGGGTAGCTGGGGCAATTGGGGGAGCAATTAACGGATTATTAGGAGTCTCAGGGATGGCCTTTGCGCTTCCAAGTTTCTTGTCGATTCCTGTATTTACACCAGTCGGTTTATATTTAATTGGTGTTTTAACATCTTTAGTTTTGGCAATGGTACTTACGCTTGTATTTGGATATGAAAGTAAACGTAATAAAGCATTAGCAGAAAAAACGAGCAAAGAATTTGGTATTGGAAAAGTGAAAAATGAACTGATCTTAAGTCCATTAACTGGGAATGTTGTTCCATTAAACGAAATATCGGATCCACTTTTCTCAACGGAAACGGTAGGGAAAGGAATTGCAATTGACCCAACCGACGGGGAAATCATTTCACCAGTAGATGGAGTAATTACTACGTTATTCCCAAGCAAGCACGCCATTGGGATTACATCAGATGACGGTGCTGAAATATTAATTTATGTTGGCATTAATACGATTAACTTGAATGGTGAATTTTTCACTCCTCATGTCAAACAATGGGATAGAGTGAACAAGGGTGATTTACTGATTCAATTTGACATAGACGCAATAAAAGCTGCAGGTTATGATATCAAAACTCCTGTTGTCATCACCAATACCGAAGAATACGTAGATGTTAAACCTATCAAAGATGGCTGCGTCCAAGCAAATGATGGATTAATTCAACTTAATGCCTAGTCATACTTTTGAGGGAAGTACTCGGCTGATTTTATGTATACAAAATAAAACTGATAAAAGGCTGCAGAAATTATTAGTACGAAAGCGCATTGAGATGCTGCAATGGATCATTTATAGGGTGAACTTAAAAAAGAGGTATATATAAATTATTTCATTTAAATAAGATTCCCAGTTTCCTATTGACGAATAATAATGGAGATGATATTCTACATGTAATAATTAATTTGTTTGATAAACAAATTAATTATTACAATTTTATTAGAGAAAGGAGTAATATCTTACCCCATTAAGACACTTCTTTCTCTAAAAAACTAGAAAAGATCACAAATTTTCATTTTAATAATAGAGCTCTCTATGATAACAAAAACAGAGATTGTTTTAAAATAGATTTTAAAGATCCTTTATGTATGAGGTGAACGGAACGGTATGATGATTCGGAGATTAAGTGATTCTATGCTAATTTTTAGTTATAAAACAGCAAAAGAGTTATCTCTTGAGCCGGATTTTATTTCATTATTAGAAAAGGAAATAAAAAGAAGAAGATTAGCTGTACAAGAGTATAAAACGTCATAAGAGTAAACATTTATTTCTAAATGAATCAGATCGCTTCATTATTTTTATTAACTAAACATAAATATAGTGTGTTACTTCTTAAGAAGGGAGAAAGGACAAATGATAAATGAAAAATATGAGAAGTTAACGTCTATTCTCCAAGAGATGAGGACCGTTGTTGTAGCATTTTCAGGAGGAGTGGATAGTACGTTTTTATTAAAAGCAGCTGTTGATGCATTAGGTTATGAGAATGTACTGGCGGTAACAGCTGACTCGGAAACATACCCTTCTAGTGAACTTGAAGAAGCAAAACAATTAGCTCAAAAGATCGGTGTGAAGCATACAGTTATTGAAACGTCTGAATTAGCGATTCCGGGATACACAGAAAACAATAAAAACCGCTGTTATTTTTGTAAAAGCAGTTTATTCCAACATCTTGTGCCAATTATGGAAAAGAGCGGATTTAACAATGTGATTTACGGTGTGATTGCCGATGATTTAAACGAATATCGTCCCGGTATTCAAGCAGCAAAGGAAAGAGGAGTAAGAGGACCTCTGCAGGAAGCTTCATTATTTAAGGAAGAAATAAGAGAGCTTTCCCGTCAATTCGATTTACCAACTTGGGATAAACCTTCGTTTGCCTGCTTATCTTCAAGAATTGCGTACGGTGAGAAAATTACACAAGAAAAGCTAACAAAAGTGGAAAAAGCAGAAGCTTATTTAAAGACCCTTCATATTCGTCAAGTTCGGGTTCGCACCCATGGAGAAATTGCCAGAATTGAAGTGGAGCCACAAAATATGAAAATTGTCTTAGAAAATCATGAAGCTATTTCAAAAGAACTGCAGTCGTACGGCTATCAATATATTACGTTAGATTTGATTGGATATAAGAGCGGCAGTATGAATAAAGTTCTTTCGTAATGTGTCTTTTTTAAAAAAGCCTTGGAGGATAGATCCAGGGTCTTTTCTTTGCAATGGTTTATAATAATGGACAATCTTCAGAAAAGAAAGGTGCGGAAAAAATGCTGGAAGAGATTTTAGAGCAGGTCCAACAAGGAACATTAAGCGCGGCAGAGGCAAAAGAAAAATTAGCAACCTATGAAAACTTAGGGTTTGCAAAAGTTGATCATCATCGAACGAAACGTCAAGGCTTTCCGGAAATTATATATGGGGAAGGGAAATCGACAGAACAAATCCTTTCGATTATGCAATCGCTAAGAGCAAAAAACAACGACGTATTAGCGACTCGTGTTTCAAAAGAAAAAGCAGAAGCTATTTTAACAAACTATCCTGATATGATTTACAATGAAATGGCACACATCTTATATTGGAAGGATCAACCGGAACATAACAATCCTCTTAATGGATATATTGCAGTTGTGTGTGCCGGAACGTCTGATTTACAAGTAGCAGAAGAAGCAGCTGTTACAGCAGAAGTGCTGGGCTGTCAGGTTCGGCGTTTTTATGATGTAGGAGTAGCGGGGATTCACCGGCTGTTAGATAATATTGAAGACATTCAAAAGGCGACTGTTTCCATTGTTGTAGCCGGAATGGAAGGAGCGCTTCCGAGCGTTGTCGGTGGGCTTGTTTCTCACCCGGTTCTTGCTGTGCCAACAAGTGTTGGATACGGAGCGAATTTTAATGGATTATCGGCACTGTTGACAATGTTAAACTCCTGTGCGTCAGGAATTAGTGTAGTAAATATTGATAATGGCTTTGGAGCGGCTTATAATGCGGCTTTAATTCAGCGGTTAGCGCAAAAAGGAGTAGAAAAAGAATGAAAACACTTTATTTTGATTGTTTTTCCGGTATGAGCGGGGATATGGTCATTGGCACTCTTATTGACGCTGGTGCAGACCCAATAAGATTAGAAGAGGAATTAAAA
The DNA here is from genome assembly GCF_003318295.1 of Bacillus taeanensis. Lineage (GTDB taxonomy): Bacteria > Bacillota > Bacilli > Bacillales > UBA6769 > Maribacillus > Maribacillus taeanensis. The sequence continues at coordinate 29,722 of NZ_QOCW01000006.1, read as the reverse complement.
AAGCTTCATATTGAGGAAGAATATAAACTGAATTGGAAAAAGGTTATTAAAAATGGCATTACAAGCACAAAGTTTGACGTGCTTTTAACAAATAAAGATGAACACGATCATGGACACTATTCTCATGAACACAGGCATCATGAGAATCACCATGTGCATAATCATGATCAAGCTAATCATGAACACGATCATGACCATCACTCCCACGATGATCATGAACATACTCACGAGCATCATTATGATCACCATCACCGTACGTATCAGGACATTGTTCACTTAATTGAGGCATCAGAGTTATCAGATGAAGTGAAGAAAACTTCCTTGAAAATCTTTAAGAAAATTGGTGAGGCAGAAGGACATATTCATGGTATGCCATTAGAAAAGGTGCATTTTCATGAAGTAGGAGCCGTTGATTCGATTATTGATATTGTCGGAGCAGCTGTATTAATCGATCAGTTACAAATTGATATTGTAAAAGCATCGCCTATTGCAGTAGGTTCAGGAAGCATTCATATTGATCACGGCATTTATCCAGTGCCGGCTCCTGCTGCATTAGAAATGTTAAAAGAAATACCGATTCAACAGACAACGATTAAAGGGGAACTCACTACACCAACAGGAGCAGCAATTTTAGCGGTGCTTGCTGAAGATTTTTGTACGCTTCCTTCTATGAAAGTAAAAGCAATTGGTTATGGCGCTGGAACAAAAACGTTTAAAAACCAGCCAAACGTACTTCGGGTTATCATTGGGGAAGAAAGTCGCTAAATATTATAAATAAGTAAAAAGTAAAGAAACTCAGAAAATCATAAGTGAGGGGAATCCTAAAGTGATTGTCAGTTTTATTTCAGTACTATTTTTAGGTTTAATTTTAGGAATTAAGCATTCACTAGAGCCTGATCATGTAATTACTGTTTCGGCCATTGCAAGTAAAAGTAAGAAATTATCCCGTTCGACATTAACAGGAATTTATTGGGGAATTGGTCATACGATTACGTTATTTATTGTTGGATTAATTGTTATCTTGATGAAAGGTGAAATATCTGAAATTTGGTCGATGTCACTTGAATTTCTCGTTGGAATGATGCTCGTTTATTTAGGTGTAACAAGTATGTATTTTTATAACAAGTATACGCATCAAGAAGACACTGCAGGAAACGGAGAAAAATCAGCTTTATTAAAATCGATGCTTATAGGGTTTATTCATGGCCTTGCCGGAAGTGCAGCAATGGTTTTACTTACGATGTCAACCGTTTCAACAGTATGGGAAGGCGTTTTATATATTTTAGTATTTGGTGTTGGGACAATCATTGGAATGCTTGCATTTACCACACTTATTGGAATTCCTTTTGTTGTCAGTAAAAAAAGGATGGGGATAAATCGTTTATTAACTCAACTAGCTGGTACAGTAAGTGTTGTTTTTGGAATTTACTACATGTATAACCTTGGAATAACAGAAGATTTATTTAAATTGTGGGTACAATAATGAAAACTTTTATCCTTTTAAAACAGCCAAGTCTCTTTTTCGAAGAGTTCTTGGCTGTTTGGCATTTTTTAAGGAGGCCACCAAGAATATGCTCTCGGTATAGATCGTTAGTGTAAAGAATAAAAATGAAAGTAAAAGTAAAAGTAAAGAAAATCGTACATCTTTTTGTTTGAAAGTTAACCTCACGCGTAACGAATTAAGCAAAGGGTGTGACAATATGAAGATGTATCCAGAACATCTTATGAATAACTGGGTTTCTGTTACTCCGGTAGAGGAGATGGCTAAAACCGAGTATGATGTTTTAATTATTGGTACAGGAGCAGGAGGGGGAGCCGTTACGTGGAGGCTCTGTGAACAGTGGGGAAAAAGTAATAAAAAAATCGGTGTTGTGGAAACAGGGGATTTTTTGCTGCCAACGCAAGCAGCTAACATTCCGACGATGACGAGTAAACGTGAGGAAAAGTATCATGAGACGATTGCAAAGCCGTTAGGGGAAACTCTTCCTGATTTTCGCGGTGCGAAGCAAGTTTTCGCTTTTGGCGGCCGAACATTATTTTGGAATACAGTTAGTCCACGTCTTAATGCATTTGAAATTTCAAATTGGCCTGTTCCATTTCAAGAAATAGAATTTTATTACAATACGGCTGAACGAGTGATGAACGTTACGAAACAATATACGGAAGGCTCTTCGTTCACAGATATTATGCTGAAACGATTGCACAAAAATGGTTATTATGAAGCTTCAGCTACTCCTCTAGCTGCAAAGTTATGCCCAACCCTTTATGGTCATAAAGGGTCAGATGTTTTTTTCAGTTCCGTTTCCTTTTTTGCGGAAGCCTTAAATCATCGTGCTGTTGATTTAGCAGTAAAAACACGCGCTGTTCAACTGCTTGTTCATAAAGATCGCGTAACGGGGGTACAGGTAATATCTTCAGAAAAGAAAGCTTATCTTATAAAAGCAAAGAAGATCGTTGTATCTGCAAGTACGTTTGAAACGCCGCGCTTACTGCTTCACTCTGGAATTAAAGGGAGAGCAATTGGTCATTATTTAATGAATCATTCTTATGTCAAAGCCTCCGGAAAAGTAAGCCGCAGAGAATTTCCTGAGGTTTTAGGGGCTCTTGGTATTTTGATTCCATCAACGCTTGAAAAGCCTTATCAAATACAGTTGAGAGGACCAGACGGCTATTTTTGGCATCATCCGTATGAGGTACAACCGTTAACGAAAGAACTTGAAATAGATTTTCTTTGTTTTGGTGAAGTAGAACCGAGGTTTGCAAACAAAGTTACATTGGATACTAATCGAAAGGATGAATTTGGAGTACCGGAAATTTCAGTTGATTTTTCTTTTAGTGAAAAAGATCAAGCAATTATTCGTCAAATTGCGGCAGCTGTTAAACAAATTTCTTTGTCCTGCGGGATAAAGTTGAATTCCGACTTTCAAGCATCTTCCGTTTGTCTGATGCCGCCTGGCGATCTTAATCATGATTCAGGAACGTGCCGGATGGGAGAGGATCCATCTACTTCTGTTGTCAATAAATATGGGGAAGTTCACGGTGTAAAAGGACTGTATATAGCCGATAACAGTGTATTACCCTCTATTGGTGCAGCAAATCTTACTCTCACCACAGCTGCTTTAGCAATACGTACAGCAGACTACATTATCTCTCAGGAGTGAGCTGCTATGATAATATTATCAGGTTTTGGTGATGAAATTTCTTCGGATTTAGAAGGGCAAATGGACGTGTTAGCTTCGGAAGGAATTTATTATTTAGAACTTCGAAGTGTCGGTGGGAAAAATGTCCTGCAGTTTAGCGATGAAGAGGCGGCGGTCAGAAAGAAACGTCTGGATGCGCGAGGTTTTGCTGTTTCTTCAATCGCTTCACCGATCGGTCAAATTATGATAACCGATCCTTTTGAACCCCACTTAAAAGCGTTCAGGCGTGCTGTTTCGCTGGCGAAATTTTTTGGAACGCCTTATATTCGTATTTTTTCTTTTATTATCCCTCCAGGAAAACCCCCTCATCTCTATAAAGAAGAAGTAATAAAGCGGATTAAGAGGTTCACTTTAATTGCTGAAGAGGAAGATGTCATTTTACTGCTTGAAAACGATAAGATGATGTATGCTGATACAGGAGAACGCGCTTTAGATATTCTTCAGGCGATAGATTCTCCTCATCTGCGTTTTTCGTTTGATCCTGCAAATTTCATTCAATCACAAGTGCTGCCCATGACAGATGCTTATCCATATGTTGCCCCGTATATTGCGTCTATTTCTGTTAAGGATGCGAGAATTAATACAGGAGAAGTCGTTCCGGCTGGAGAAGGAGACGGTCAATTTCGAGAATTGCTGGCAGCACTAAAAGAAAGGGAATACGCGGGATTTATGATGATTGAACCGAGGGGGAGACCAGGCTTCACTGATCCTATGTTTTTCCGGGAAGCTGCACGAGCATTAAAAAGATTGCTGGATGAAGAAGACTTAAAGTGGAGCGGACATCCTCATATGAATAGTGAAGAAAAAAAGTCTTCATCTAATCACATCATAAAAGAGATGCTCATTCCTTCCTGTTCAACAGATACGTCATCGGAAACAGTCGATTCTTGGATTCCGCTTACTCCGCTGGAAAAAATGGCCCAAACAGATTATGATGTATTAATTGTAGGAAGCGGCGCAGGGGGAGGGGCTGCCTTATGGCGGTTGTGTGAGAAGTGGCGGAACAACGGGAAAAAAGTAGGCATGATTGAAGCGGGAAATCTAGCACTGCCAACAAATATACAAAATCTAGCTTTATTATCAGGCGAGCGCGGCGAACAATATATATCAAAGATTACAAAGCGAATTGGACAGTTTCTCCCTGAATTTTCCGGTGCAAAACAAATTATCGCTTTAGGGGGAAGAACTTTGCAATGGACAGCGGCTTGTCCGCGCATGCCGTTGTACCTTCTTTCCAAATGGCCTGTCACAATAAAAGAGATGGATGTTTATTATAAAATTGCTGAACAAGTTATGAAAGTAAATAAATCGTTTGCTTATTTGGGGTCGCTTAATACGATATTTTTAAATCGACTGTGGGAAGATGGATTTTATGAAGCAGCAAATATACCGATGGCAATTGATATGAAACAGACTAAGTATGGAAACGTTCATTCTAATGCTGTTTTCAGCTCGATTCTTTTCGTTGCAGAAGCGATGAATTACAAGTCAATTGATCTCGCCATTGAAGCTCGTGCTGTGCAGGTGCTTGTTGAAAACGAAAAAGCAGTTGGCGTGAAGGTAATGAGTCCTGATAAGAAAACATACTGGATTAAGGCAAAAACAATTATATTGTCGGCAAGCACGTTTGAGACGCCTCGCTTACTGATGCACTCCGATATTCCTGGGGAAGCTATCGGTCATTATTTAATCGATCACTCTGCTATACGGTCGATTGGAACATTGAATCGTAAAAAACTTCCAGAAAATTTAGGTCCGACAATTGTTTTTATTCCAAATACGAAGGAAAGCCCGTATCAACTTGAATTTGGCAGCCTAGAACATCAACTTCAGGAGAAGGTAAATATGCTTTTTCATGGCTATGGATACGTAGAACCGCGTTTTGAAAATAAAATCATGCTTGATCCTAAACGAAAAGACGCGTACGGTATACCGGAGATTAAGATCGATTTTAACTACAGTCAACAAGATCAAACGGTGATTAGACAAATGGCTTCAGGGATGAGGCGGGTTATGCAATCTCTAGAGGTAATCGAAACATCTAACATTTATTTAAGGTCTCCGGGAGATGATAACCATGAAGCAGGTACATGCCGAATGGGCGATCATCCGTCTACCTCTGCTGTCAATCGCTTCGGGCAAATCCATGGCCTCAAGGGGCTCTATGTGGCAGATAACAGCGTACTTCCAACGCTTGGAGCTAATCCTACCTTAACAACTACAGCATTAGCCATTCGAACGGCTGATTATATTATTCAGCAATTAAAATGAATCGAGAAACTAAAAATAGCCAAATTCCTTTAGGTACTGGAATTTGGCTTAATAGGAAGCAGATTATAAAATGTCATTTAATTCTGTATCTGAATGAATGGAAATTAACACAACCGCTTTTTCATCGCCGATATTTTTTACGAAGTGAGGGACACTCGCATTCCAGCTGAAAGAATCGCCTTCTTCGAGAATAGCGGAATCTTCTCCCTGTTCAGCAAGAATTGTTCCTTCCAATACTAAATGACATTCTTCACCTTCATGTGTATGAGGTTCTCCAATTGAAGTTCCCGGGGGCATTTCAACAATCATCATTCTTAGCCCGCCCTTTGAAGTTAAATGCTCAACTTTTAAGTTATTATGCGAACTAGTTGTTCTCGCATTTTTTCTAACAACACGCATATGCTGTTTTTTTTCTAACAATAAATAAGGCAAAGGAACTCCTAGAAATTCTGCAATTGTTTGAAGAGTATTAATTGATGGAGACGTATTATTATTTTCAACATTGCTTATAAATCCTTTAGAAAGTCCTGTTGCTTCACACATTTGCGCTATTGTAAATTTCTTTCGATTTCTGATCGCGCGAATTTTTGTTCCGATATTCAGTATAATCACCTCGTTGTTTTCTAATAAGAAACATGTTTATATATTAGCAAAAAAACTGTTGACAATCCAGAATCCCTTTGTTATCTTATAAGTAACAAATATTCATATGTAAAAATAAAGCGGTAAAATATATTTTTTTGCCCTTTAGTTTCATAATATGAACTTTTTATTTATATTAGAAAACATTTGATGAGTTTGGTTCATATAGATAAAATAACTAACGATAAAAAAGAATGGAGGATACAGCTATGAGTTCGCCGATGATTTATGAACTCCGTAAACCGTCTCAAATCGATCCTAATAAAACATATCCAGCACTATTTGTGATGCATGGAATTGGCAGTAATGAACAAAATATGCTTTCACTAGTAGAAGGATTAGAAGATAAATTTTTTATTTTTAGTGTTCGTGGTCATCTCTCTCAACCGCCGGGCTTTTCATATTTTACGATTCAAGGATATGGAAAGCCACACAGAGAAGTATTTGATCAGGGAATTAGACAGCTAACCAGCTTTATTGATTATGCATCTAACGAATATTCATTAGATCATAATCGCTTGTATTTGCTTGGATTTAGCCAAGGAGCGATTGTTTCCATGACGCTCGGCTTAACATTAGGAAATCGAATCAAAGGAATTATAGCTCTTAGTGGGTATATTCCAAGGTTCGTTAAAGAAGAATACAAGATGAAATCTGTTGATCATCTTTCATTGTTTATCTCTCATGGTCAATTTGATAACATTTTGCCATTTGAGTGGGGAGTAGAAAGCAAGGAATTCTTTGAAAAGTTCGGTGCACAAGTAACCTTCCAAACTTATCAAGAAGGACATACAGTTTCATTAGAAAATCAACAAAATTTTACAAGTTGGTTGTTAGAAAATTTGGAAAAGTAAAGGAAATGGAAAAAATAAGGAGGTTTCAAACGCATGTTACCATCTTTTTTCATCGCACATGGGGCACCGCTGCTCGCGATTGAGGATAATGAATATACACAGTTTTTATCAGAATTAGGGCGCACATTGCCGAAGCCAAAAGCAATTGTTCTCTTTTCAGCTCATTGGGAATCAAACGTTCAAAAAGTGAGTGATATTGAGGAATATAAAACAATTTATGATTTTGGAGGATTTCCTGAAGCCTTATATCGCATTCAATATCGAGCAAAGGGCAGCAAGGAAATTTCAAGGGAAATTGAAGAATTATTTATCCAACAAGGAGTTTCATATGAAGTAGATACAAACCGCGGTCTTGATCATGGTGCCTGGGTAGTGCTTAGAATGCTTTATCCGAACGCTGATATTCCAGTTATTTCAATGTCAGTCAATCCTAATCTTTCACCTGAGGAGCAGTACAACATTGGGAAGTCGTTAGCAGCATTAAGAGAAAAAGATATTTTAATAATCGGCAGCGGGGGAACCGTGCATAACTTAAGAGTTGTAAAGATGGGGAACGACCATGGAGCAGTTGATCAATGGGCACTCGAATTTGATGAGTGGCTGGAGAGCCGTTTAAATCATTGGGATTTAGACGCACTTTTTAAGTATAACTCATTAGCTCCGTCTGCTGAATTAGCTGTACCGCGCTATGGAAATGAACACTTTATTCCGATTTTCTATGCGATGGGGGCAGCAGACAAAGAACAAACGGGGAAGTTACTTCACCGCAGTTTTCGCTATGGAAACCTTAGTCATAGTGTTTGGCAGTTTGGGTAATACTCACTTAAATTTAGTTTATTATTAATTATTTAAATAAAAAATTTATTTTGGAGGTAAGAAAAAATGGTAAACAAATTTGAAGCAAGTACATTACTGTTAAGAGTGGTTTTAGGAATTAGTTTCTTTATTCACGGATTGGTAAAGTTCCAAGGCGGAATTGAGAATATCGCTGGTTGGTTTGGAAGCATCGGTCTACCGGGATTTTTAGCTTATGCTGTTGCACTTATAGAATTAGTTGGCGGAATTATGTTGGTTATTGGTTTATTTAGTAGAGTTATTTCAGGTTTACTCGCTGTCGTAATGGTTGGAGCAATCTTTAAAGTAAAATTAGCTGTCGGCTTTTTAGGAAATGGTCAAATGGCAGGATATGAATTAGATCTGGCGTTTTTAGCAATGGCAATCTTTATTGCAGTAAATGGATCAAAAGCATATGCAGTTGATCAAGTGATTTTTAAAGAGCAGGAAAATGGCCGTGCGTCATTAGCAAAATAGTTTTTAGAGTAGAATAAAAACTATGTTATAGGGAGGTTGGCTCGATACTTTTGGGTCAGCCTCTTTTCTTCTTAATAAAAGAAAAATTACAGAAGGGAAGAAAAAAATGCCTATTATTCAAATTACGATGCTTGAGGGACGGGATCAGAAAACAATTGAACACTGTATCCGCCGTGTCGCACATACTGTTCATGAGTCGCTTCATGTACCGCTGTCCAGTGTTCGCGTTATTGTAAATCAAGTGCCGAAAAATCATTTTGCGGTAGGAGATAAGCTAAAAAGTGAGATAGAGGAACAGGAGGAGTAAATAGTGTTTAATTATAGAGCGCTTGCGGAATATTTAGTAGAAGCTGAAGAGAGAAAGCAGCCGGTATCTTGTATTACCGATAACTATCCAAATTTTAATTTATCCAATGGATACGCTGTACAAAAGGAATTAGTCAAAATAAAAGAAGAATTAGGTTATAACATTTTTGCATATAAAATGGGATTAACGAGTCAGGCAAAAATGAAACAAATGAACGTTAATGAACCGATTTACGGGTATGTGTTTGATTATATGAACGTTCCTAACCAAGGTCAGATCATTAAAGAAGAGTTGATTCATCCAAAAGTGGAGGCTGAAATTGCCTTTATTCTTGGTGAGGATATAGAAGGCCCGGGGATTACTGGTGAGCAGGTGTTGAAAAAGACGAAATCAATTTTACCAGTGCTTGAAATTATCGATAGTCGCTATGAAAATTTTAAATTTACACTTCCGGATGTTGTCGCAGATAATACGTCTGCATCTAGGGTAGTTTTTGGAGATAAGTTGTTTAATCCTCATGATTTTGAAGTTGATGCTGTGGAAGTTAAGATGAAGATAAATGGTGATTTAGCAGCAGATGGAGTAAGCTCAGCCGTTTTAGGAAATCCCGCAGTTTCTGCAGCGATGTTAGCTAATATGATGGCTGGCAGTGGAAAAGGAAAAATTCGAAAAGGTTCAATCATCTTAACCGGCGCAATAACAGAAGCGGTCTTGCTGCATAAAGGAGATCATATTACAGCAAAGTTTGGGGGCATGGGAGAGATATCTTTTCAAGTGAAATAGTGAAAGTATAAAAGGGTACAGCCGGGCTTATGGCATGTATCCTTTTATTTATTAATGAAATTTCACTCCTTGAAATGCTTAACTTCATGAAAACTTGTCAATACTGCTTCTAAAATAAAAATGAGGTTACTGTTATGCAATCTACAACAATCTCAAAAAAACTATCAGAAAATCGAGAGCGGTTAGAAGATGTTCTTTCTAATTGTGAGGATTTAAAAGTATTTCCTTGGCAATATGGGCCAAGCCTGAAACATACCGCTTGCTCAGTTTTTTTCGAGACATTAGTACAGGGAAAAAAAATAAATTTTATGAAAGAATCAATGCAGGATTTAGTACCACATGAAGTTGGTCCCGCGACAACGATTACCCCTAAAGAGGTTATTGCTTTTTTCAGTCAACATGGCATATCAGCTCAAAACGCTGAACTTGTTGATCGTTTCGACAAAGCTGTCAATAACATTTTACAAGGACATATTGTGATCTTTTTTGATGGTTGGGACAAAGTGCTCTCTTATGCTCAAGCGAGTCAGGTTGAAATGCGGCAGGTTAGTGAACCTTTATCAGAATCAGTTGTTAAAGGGCCCCGTGAAGGGACAGTTGAACAGCTGCAAAGAAATATAGGCTTGCTCCGGGCAAGGTTACAAAACCCGCATTTTAAAATTGAGAAATTTATAGCAGGAGGGACTACCAAGACGGAGATCGCGGTTGGTTATCTTGAGGGAGCAGTTGATGATGCAACTTTAACGGAATTAAAAAAAAGAGTTGATGCTGCTAAAGAAGGAGATATTTTGGAAACCGCATATGTGGAAGAATTAATTGAAGACTCAACCTATTCACCATTTCCGCAGCATCGATCTACTGAACGTCCTGATGTAGCTGTTGCCAGTTTATTAGAAGGGAAAATTATCGTTCTGGTACAGGGGACGGGAACGATTTTAATTTGTCCTGGCCTTTTTACAGAATTTTTTCAAGCAAGTGAAGATTATTACCATCGCGTAATATTCTCATCATTTATTCGCTTGTTAAGGATTGCGGCATTTTTTATGGCTTTAACATTACCAAGTGTTTTTATTGCATTAACGACTTTTCATCCTGAATTAATACCGACAAATCTTTTAATGGCCATTCTTGATACACGGGAAGGAATCCCTTTCCCAGCTTTTATTGAAGCATTGATTATGATTTTTTTCTTTGAATTACTAAGAGAAGCCGGTATTCGTTTACCAAAACCGGTTGGATCTGCGGTAAGTATTGTTGGAGCGTTGATTATTGGGGATGCCGCCATTAATGCAAATATCGCTTCTCCATCGATTGTTATTTTAGTCGCATTAACGGGTATTGCTTCGTTTGCGATGCCTCAATATAGTATCGCGATCGGTATTCGACTTCTTCAATTCCCGCTGATGGTTTTAGCTGCTGTATTAGGCGGATTTGGAATTATGATTGGTTTCCTGCTTATTATGCTGCATTTATCGCATTTAAGGTCGTTAGGACAGCCGTACTTTAGTCCATTAACTCCATTTAGACCAAAGCTGCTGCTTGATATCTTCGTTCGTGCTCCATTGAAAACTTTGTGGAACTCTCCACGAAGAAGAAATATGCGCAAGCTTTAAATTTATTATGCAGAAAGTATGATAGACGATGAATTCTCTTTTCATTAAAGCATTATCTATAATTTTTTTATTAATCTTTTTATCAGGATGCTGGAGCAGCAGAGAGTTAACCGATTTTGGTTTTGTAATGGGAGTAAGCTTAGATCAAACAGAAGAAGGAAGTATGGAAGTAAATGCACAAGTCTATTCACCGATAGAAACGATAGGAGGCTCAGGTGGTGGAGATAAACCGCCGTATACCAATATTACAACAGTTAATGACAGTATTTTTGATGCCGTCCGTGACTTAACAAAATATTTAGGACGTGAGCCACAGTGGAGTCATATGCGTGTTATTTTAATTGGAGAGAAGTTTGCTAAGGAACATGATATTGGAGAAATTCTTGATTTTTTTTATCGTGATCATGAAACACGCCTTACTTCGATTGTTATTATTACGAAAGGAAAAGCTGCTGACTATTGGGAGCTAAAGCCGTTTATTGAACGCACAATGGGGCAGCAGTTGAATACGGTTCAACAAATGACAGCTAAAATTTCTGGGAAAACAAAAAAAATTATGCTGTTAGATATCGTGATGGGGTTAAATAGTAAGTTAAAAACGACAATGATTCCTTATATTGAAAAAACGGATGAAAAACCAGAAGCTCCATACAGCAGCGGTACTGTTCTGATTAGTAAAGGAGAGATGGTAGATTATTTAAAAGCTGATGAAGTTCAGAAAGTTCTTATGTTAACGAATAAATTTAATAAAGGTGTTATTGAATTTCCTTGTATGAATCAAGAGGATAAAGAAAAGAAAAAGGAAACATTAGAGGCTCTCTCTGTTCAAACAAAGATCTCTCCTAAATTTTCCGATGAGCCGCCAACTGTTCATCTATTAACTAAAATAGATGGAAAGATTGGGGAGCTAAAATGTACTTCTATAACGAATGAAGAAGAAGTAAAAAAATTGGAAGAACGTATTGGTGAAAAAGTAAAAACAGAGATTGAAGACACCATTAAACATTTGCAGGAAAAGAAGATAGATATACTTGGCATTGGCAATAAACTCTATAAACAAGATCCTGCTTTATGGAAGGAGTGGGAAAAGGATTGGGAGAACATTTTTGCTGAGACCAAATTTGTCATTGATGTTGAAGCTAATATTCAAAGTACAGGAATGGTTCTTGGTGAAAAAGTAACGGAGGAATAATCATTGTTTGAAAAAATCTTTTTTCTAGTTATCGTATCTTTAGGAATGTTAAGTTATGATGCTCCAAAATTAAAACAAAAAAATCGTCGAGAACGTATTGTTTATGGCATGCTGATGATTCCGGTCTTTTATTTAAGTCTCATCTATGTGATGGGTGCAGCATGGCCGACACTAAATGATCTTTTTGATTTCTTGTTTTTAAAACCAGGGCAGAAAATTGTTGAAGCTGTTAAAGTTCCGATGTAAGTCTAAATAAAAGGAGAGAATGGAATGTATAAAGACGAAACAATAAGCTCTGGGCAAATGACATGTTTATTTCTCTCTTTTATGCTTGGATCGGCCATTGTCAACATTCCGCATCCCTTAGTAGAAGCAGCGAATAACGGGGCATGGCTGTCTATCGTAATCGCAAATGGATTTGCAATGCTGTTATTAATATGTATCTTGTATTTATATCGAAAAAATCCAAATTTTACTTTAATTGATTATAGTCAAAAAATCTTTGGAAAATGGATTACTCTATGTCTTTTCATTCCCATCTTACTAGTACTCTTTTTAGATCTTTCTTATATTGTTATTGATATCGGAGGTTTTTTTACAAATACAATGATGAGAGAAACCCCTGTTTATATTTTTCATGTTCTCATTTTGCTTGTCGCAGCACTAACGGTAAGAGCGGGTATGGAAGTAATGGCAAGAATGTTTGTCCTGCTTTTATGTTATGTGCTCCTTTTTTCAATTGTAGTATTAGTATTAGTTCTTCCCTATTACGAAGTAGGAAATCTCCTGCCTATCTTTCCAGAAGGAATGAAGCCAGTTCTTCACGGCGCTTACCGGGTTTTTGGTTTCCCATATAGTGAACTAGTTCTTTTTTCATTTTTACTGCCCTTCGTTCGCAAAGAAAAGGATAACTCATTAAAAAAGTATATGTTTTCCGCTCTTTTAATACACGGGTTATTGTTAATACTTTCGATTCTTTGCACGATTATGGCTTTAGGACCAATCGCAGGTACCTTTAAATTTTCTGTCTTTCAGCTGGCACGATTAATCAATATTAGAGAGATTGTAACGAGAATCGAGTCTTTTATCGGAATCGCCTTAATTGTCGGTTCCTTTATGAAAACAACGATTATGCTGTTTATCCTTAAAGAAGCACTATCAAAAGTGTTAAAGCTGGAAGATAAGCGGATTATTATTTTTCCAGTTACGTTTATCTCTTTGCTGCTTACGCTCACGATGTTTAAGACTGAAATTGAATTTTCAGAAGCCGTATTTGTTGCTTTTCCGTTAGTTATGGCTGTATTTGTTGTTTTACCTCTGTTTATCATTACATTAATCGCAGGTTTTAAAGGGAAGAAGGTTGAAATAAAGGATGATAGCTGTTAACTAGAGAGCCCTTCAAAGGGAACCCCCCTTTAAGGAAAATGCAGGGGAGACGTGATCCCCTTGTATCGAAATATTAATTATGCGCCGTCTCAGAGTTTCTATAATGAGTTGGTGTGATACCTTCTAATTTTTTAAATACACGGGTGAAATACGCTGCATCTTCAAAGCCAACATAACCGGCGACCCATTCAATCGAGGTACGCTCTTTTTTTAACAGCAGTTTCGCTTCTTCTATTCTTAACTTATGAAGATACTCAGTAAGCGTTATGTTTGTTTCTTTTTTAAATTGCCTCGATAAATGCGCCGGATGCACAAGGCAATGCTGTGCGAGTTTGTCTAGGTTTAACGGTTTGCTAAAGTGGACGCTCATATAATCTAACGCTTTTTGTACTAATAACGAATAACCGGCATGCGAGCGTTTTCGTACTAAATCGCAATATTCCTCAGCCATTACCATTATTAATTTATTAAGAGCATTTAGATTTTCTACACGTTCAATATGAATCGCAAACTTTTCGGAGATGTGGTGCAGATAAAAGGGAGGAACTCCTCCATTTCGCGCTGCATTTCGAAAAAGCGTATTTACAATAATTAAGTTATTTTTCATTCCTCTTATTGGCTGATTTGGAAAACGATCGGAAAAGTCAAACATATTATTTCGTTTTGATAAAATATCTTTTATTTTTACTTTATCTCCTTTTTCAACCGCATGAAGCATTTCCTTTTCTACTTCGTATCGTAAATTAATTAACTCCACATATTTTTCATCAGTTTGCTTCAACCTATTGTTTATGGCTGTTTCTTGGCGCTGTGTTGTGGATATTTCATTTAAATCAATAAAGTGAAGAGGAGCAGTATCAATTGAGCTCACTTTTTGGAGAACATTTGCAATGCTTTGAATTTTAGCGGTACTGAGCAGTTTTAAAGAACGAAAAAATTCTCCGAGGACAATTCGCTTTTTTTGATCGATATTAAATGTGTAAAAAAGTTTAGCAGTATCAGGTGTTTGCTTTAAAAAAGGACCGTGAATCAAAACAGTTTTTTCTTCCCCAGCATTTTCAAACATGCTTGCCAAGTAAGAAAGTTCCCATTCGTTCGTAAACATTATACAATTTTTTTTCTGTTTCTTCACTTCCTGAATCAAAAATAGGAAATCTTCCTGCTGTTTTTCAGCTAAAAAATCAGGCAAACTATCACGTTCATATGCAAACATTATTGAACCGTTCTCCTTTAATAAAAAGGTATTAAGACCGGTAAGATGGAACATTGTTATGCTTGCGGAAGCTGCTTGGATGGATTGAGCTGTCATTTTGGATATCCTTTCTATGTTAAATTAGTTATGATAATGCAATTATAATCCTTTTTATATTGTGACAATATAAGTATAATCATAATTGTAAACCCTTACAAGAGGTAGAAAGGAGTGTTAAAGATGCTATATCCAATTTATACAGAGTCGCGCTCAATAATTGACTTAAATGGAATTTGGAAATTTAAACTTGATAATGGTAATGGATTAACGGAAAAATGGTATGAAGAAAAGCTTAAAGATCCGATGAATATGGACGTACCAGCTTCTTATAATGATAAACGGTTGCACAGCGATTATCTTCATTTAGATTTCTTATAAAAACTCATTATATAATAAGTTGATAGGAAGATGTTTCTTTTTAATTTGTTTGGTATACTAATTAATATAATTATTAATGTAAGAAAGGCGAATAAATAAGTAAAAGATTATTATTAAAATCTTAATTTTGAAAGCGCCTTCCTTAATATAAAAATTCAAAACAACAAAAGAAAGAGGCGATTTTATGACGGCACAAGTAGAAAAAAATAACTTCGTAAACAGATCAAAACTATGGCAAATTGGATTTTTTGCTTTAAATAATACGGCAACAAATCTGTACATGTTCGCAATGATGTTTATTTCCTATTATGCGACAGGAATTGCAGGGGTTGCAGTAGTTGTAATTAGTGCTATTTTAACTGGAGCACGTATATTTGATGGTGTGACAGATCCAATTATCGGGTATGTCATCGACAAAACAAATACAAAGTTTGGTAAATTCAGACCATTTATGATTCTTGGAAATATTATTTTATTAATATCGGTTCTGTTAATGTTCAATGTAACTCATCTCGTACCAGAATCATACCGTTTACCGTTTATTATTGCCATTTATATTGTTCATATTGTTGGTTATACATTCCAAACTGCTTGTACGAGAGCCGCTCAAACTGTTTTAACAAATGATCCAAAACAGCGCCCGGTGTTCTCAGCATTTGATGCAGCATATAATACAATTTTATTTGTTGGCGGTCAGTATTATGTTGCTTCTTATCTTGTACCAAAACATGGCGGTTTTACGCAAGGATTTTTTACTGAATTTAATACAGTTGCGATGATTACCTCAGCAATCTTTACTGTTCTTGCAGTTATCGCATTATGGGAAAAAGATCGCACAGAATATTTTGGTTTTGCACAAAAAACAGTAAAAACAAGTTTTCGCGACTACTGGCCGGTTATTAAACGAAACCGTCCGCTGCAAATGCTTGTTGTGGCAGCCGCAACCGATAAATTAGCAGGACAAGTATTGAGACAACCTGTGGTACCGGTTATGTTCTTTGGAATTTTAATTGGAGATTATGCATTAAGTGGTACGGTATCAATGATTACAATTATTCCTACATTAATTATTACATTCATTGGTGTTGGAATTGCGCGTAATAAAGGACTAAAAAAGACGTTTGTTGGAGGAACATGGGGAGCGCTTCTTTCCTTTACACTACTATTAGTGTTCTTCCTGGTAATTGATGATCCGACAGCAATCTCGTTATCAAATTTAGGAGCAGCGACAATCATTTTTCTAATTCTTTATACGTTAGGTTATTCATTTATGGGCTTAACTGGTAACTTAGTTATTCCAATGATCGCGGATACATCTGATTATGAAACACATATTACAGGGCGTTATGTCCCAGGTATGATTGCCACAATCTTTTCATTTGTTGATAAAATCATTTCCTCTTTAGCTTCGACAATTGTTGGATTAATGCTTGCAATGATTGGCTTTAAAACGGTTTTCCCGGAAGTGGATACACCGCTAACAACTGGATTGTTTGTGCTTGCTTTATTCTTCCACATTGGAATTCCAATGCTTGGCTGGATCGCATCGTTAATCGCAATGAAATTTTACAAGCTTGATGATCAGTATATGGCGCAAATTCAAGCGGAAATCTCTGAAGTTAAAGAGATGCTTGTTGAAAAAAATCAAATTTCTGTAGAACCTTCAACAGGAACAGAAGCAAAATAAGAATTGATTCTTTCATTATTAAGGGGTCTCATTGCTGAGAAAAAATGTAAAATAACAGCGGCATTTACAGAGATAATAGCGAACTAATAACAATAGAAATAGCACAGAAAAGCGGTTGAATTTTATTTAATCCAACCGCTTTTAATTTAAATTTTTTGTGAAGAATCAGTTATATTCATTTAAAATTGTTTCTTTAGAGTAATCAGGTTTTTTCATGAATAAAGACAGTAAAACATTAATGAAGGCTAATACTTCCAAGAAGGTGTTTTTACAAAAAACTTAGAAAAAGTAGAAGAGATTCGTAAGATTGCCAATGCAAAACATGTGGAAACCGCTCACCTTGCGCTTGCTTGGTATTTAACATGTGATTCGATTTAAGCAATAATACCAGGCGCAAAGAAAACAGAGCAGGTGCTGGACAATTTAAAAACGTTAGATGTGTATTTAACAGCTGAAGAAATTCAAGAAATTGACCGGATTTTTCAATAAGAATAAATAAAAGGGAGTGAGATGTTCACTCCCTTTTATTTATTACGTAGTTTTAAAGCTGTTAAACCTTCTCCTTAGTTAATATTTAAATGTTGTTTCAACATTGCAGAAAGTTCTGTACGCTCTGATTCAGGTACGATGTAATAGTAGACGCTGTTTATTTCTGTTCCTTTGCCATTGATTTGTACCTGTTGTAAATGCTGACGTGCGTTTTTGTAGTTAGTATGAATCTCTTTCATATCATCAAATGTTAAGTTTGTTTTTACATTTTTACCGATTACATCTAAAATTTGGCCATAGTTTGCGAGGGATTTTACATTTGCGCCTTTGTTAATAACCGCTTGAATGACTTGACGCTGTCGCTCTTGACGACCGAAGTCCCCGCGTGGGTCTTTAAATCGCATACGAGAATATTTTAGTGCACTGACTCCATCTAATTGTAACTGACCTTTTGGAAAATGCTCACCTTCATATGTAAAGTCAATAGAATTGTTGACGGTTATTCCACCAACTGCATTTACAATATCTTTAAAGCTCTCCATATTTACTTGAATATAATAGTCAATAGGTATGTCTAAGAAGTTTTCTACTGTTTCAATGGTTAAATCTAATCCGCCAAATGAATAGGCATGGTTAATTTTATCCTCTTTTCCTTGACTAGCAATTTCTGTACGTGTATCACGTGGAATACTAACCATTTTAGTTGATTGATCATTAGGATTTACTGTCAATAAAATTAATGAGTCTGAACGTCCACGGTCAGACTCGCGTTCGTCAACACCTAGTAATAAAATCGAAATAGGATTTTGTTTACTGAAAGTAACTTTTTCATCACGCTTTTTTGAAACTGTACGGTCTAAGGGTTCGTGTGTCTGATTTAATGTATTTTCTAATGATCTGTAAACTGAAAATCCATATATACTTGCGCCAATAATAAGAAGTGAAATAATACCAATGATAAGTTTAAAGCCTCTTTTCTTATTATTTTTCTGTTCTTTATGCCTTGGTTTTTGATTCATATTACTCTCCCTTTACAATAATTTTAGCTTGAGATTGTGATTTCTCTTTTGTTATGTGATGAAGGACATAATTTCTTCTCAATCTTATCAAAGAATTCGAAAATTTTAATTGCTTTTTATAACTTCTAAAAAAAACGGTAATATAATAGGAGAAAAAAAGAAAGATATAGTTTAGGAAGAAAATTTATGAAATTTCCTGTTAAATTTGTAGCACTAGTTTTAGAGAGTAGCTAGGATATTGTAGGAACGACAACTATAGGTTGAGGAAAAGGCTGTCGAAAAGGGCAGTCTTTTTATGTATTAGATGTATTTAAAGTGAGGTGAATTACGCTCATAGTTTGATAGAGATAATACTAACTAATGCAGCGAGTCTCTAATATGAGTAAATCAATCTATGTACTGAATGCACCCCTTAATTGGTAATATTATCAAAAAAATCGCAAAAAATTCTTTGAATGCGATTACAATGCAAGGATATTCTACAAAATTCGATAAATCAGCATATATACGGCTAAAAATGCTTCTGCTATTCTTGTGTTAAAAAGCTAGAATGCAAAGAAATTGTTAATTTTTATAAAAGTAATGATGGTAGCTCGGATTACATGGTTGTTTTTACTTTTGGTTACAAATTATTCCGGCATAAAATGAAATAAAGCAGGTGGTTAAGTGTACAGACGCAAGAATAAAAAAACGAATCCATACATTGAAGATCATGTTAACACTTTTATTTTTGAAGATCATTCAAACAAAAGGTGGGGCATATTCGTATGTATTTTTTCTCTATTAATCGTATTGTCTCTCTTATTCATGTTTGTTTCAGGTTTAAGTGTATATTTTAATCCCATTTTACCTTCATGGAAAACAAAGGAAATCAATGAGTTTTCCAATATTCATCCATCACAAATAAGGAATGTGGATACGATCTCATCTGTAGATACTCATTCAAATGAAAAATTTCCCCAAAACAAACTAATCAATAATAGTGATTTTTATGCTTTTCATGTTAATTGGGATAAAAATAGTGAACGTTCATTAAGGCGTAATATTGATAAGATAGATGTTCTTATCCCAGGGTGGTTTCATTTAGATTCTAATCTAGAGTTAAAAAGCGAGATTCAAAAGGATATAGGTAATCTAGCAAAAAAGCATGATACTAAAGTACTTCCTTTAATTAATAATGTGGTGAATGGGGAGTGGAATCAAGAAGTTATTCATAATTTATTACATTCACCTGAAGCACAGTCGAAATTAATAAAAAACTTACATGAACAAATTAAAAAGCATGGCTATGATGGAATTAACATAGACTTTGAGAATATTAAGAAGAATGATAGAGACTTACTGACAAACTTTATGAAGGAGCTTTATCACACTTTTCATGAAGATGGTCTTTTAGTCACAATCGATGTCCCCACGGCGAATGAGGCATTTGATTATACGAGTCTTGAAAAGTATTGTGATCGTATGATTTTAATGCTGTATGATGAAAGCTTCCAAAATCCAGGACCGATTGCTTCGGTATCATGGTATGAAGAGAATCTATCAAACATATCTAACGACAAGCTTATCGTTAGTATAGGTAATTACGGATACGATTGGGACTGGGAAAGTACCAAAGCTGGAAAAGTAATGTCCTTTGAAGAGATTATGAGAATGGCAAATAAAGCAAATTTAAAGGTCCAGTGGGATGATTTGAGTAAAACTCCTTATATTACATATAGAGAGAAAAACAGAGCGCATGAATTATGGTTTTTAGATAGTGTGACATTTTACAATCAGTGGAAAATAGCGGCATCAAAGGGAGTTAAAGGAGTTGCATTATGGAGGTTAGGTACGGAAGATCCATCTGTGTGGGATGTTGTGGAAGGTCAAAAACTCAATCAATTACTTACTATAAAGAATGGAGATACTACCTATAACTATGGAGAAGGAAGTATTCTACGTACTAAAGCAGATCAACACCCGGGAGAACGCAGTCTTGCTTTTGATGATTTGGGTTTAATTAAAAGAGAATCATACATCTCTATTCCAAAAGCATCTGAAATAGAACGTTTTAGCAAACCGTCTAATAAAGAGAAAGAGGTTGTCTTAACATTTGATGACGGACCTGATCCTGAATATACAAAAGAAATATTGGAGATTCTGAAGAAGCATCACATAAAAGCTTCATTCTTTATCGTTGGGAAAGACGCGATGCTTAATCAAGATCTTGTGAAGCAAATTTATAAAGAAGGCCATGAAATTGGTAATCATACATTTTCTCATTCAAATATGTTCAAAGTCTCTGAAAATCAATTAAAGCTGGAATTGAATACTACTGAACGGATCATTCAAGGTGTTACGGGACGTACCCCTTTATTATACCGTCCTCCATATGGAGATGATCTGCATATGTATGATGGCGATAACCAGAATGTGTATGTTAAATCTCATTTTCAAAGAATGATGGATATCGCTCAAATGGGATATATTACCGTCAATTACGATATTGACTCCAAGGATTGGAAATCAATTGATAGCAAAGAAATTGTTAACAATGTGACGAAACAGGTATCTAATGGTGATATTATTTTACTTCATGACGGTGGAGGGGACAGGACGGCAACCGTTCAAGCGCTGCCTGATATTATTGAAGAGTTACAAAATAAAGGATATAAATTTGTAACAATTAGTGAATTGATGGATAAAAATAAAGCTAGCATTATGCCTGCTGTTGCAAGCGTGGAAAAACCATTAATACAGAGTGTTAAAGTTGTTTTAGGCAATATATTCGTTTTGGACAATCTTATTTTTATTTTGTTTTACAGTGTGTTAGTTATTTTTATTCTTCGTCTTTCTATATTTGTTTATTTAGCATTGAGACATAAAGTACGTACTCAAATGGTAAGTGCAGATCGTTCATTTAATCCTTTAGTGAGTGTTGTTGTTGCTGCCTACAATGAAGAAAAGGTTATAAGCAGGACTATACGGTCGGTTCTAGAAAGTACTTATAAAAATTTTGAAGTTATTGTTGTAGACGATGGTTCAAACGATCAAACTGCGATGATTGTCTCTAAAAACTTCTCTAATAATGAAAAGCTTCATCTTATACGTAAGGAAAACGGCGGAAAATCTTCAGCAATTAATATGGGGATTAAGAGGGCAAAGGGAGATATCATCATTGCCATTGATGCAGATACATTAATTGCACCTGAAGCTATTTCATTGCTTGTCCGCCATTTCATCGATGAAAAAGTGGCTGCTGTATCTGGAAATATTAAAGTTGGGAACATACGCAATTTATTAACGGTTTGGCAGCATGTTGAATATGTAACAGGTTTTAATCT
Organism: Bacillus taeanensis; assembly: GCF_003318295.1. GTDB lineage: Bacteria > Bacillota > Bacilli > Bacillales > UBA6769 > Maribacillus > Maribacillus taeanensis. The sequence goes on along the minus strand of NZ_QOCW01000006.1, from coordinate 8,012 downwards.
AGAAAAACGTGCTTATGCCATGCTTAATTGTGTGACGGTTGTTCCAGGAGCGATCGGTGCCTGGCGTAAACACGTTATTGAAAAGCTTGGTTATTTCACAGCTGACACATTGGCAGAGGATACAGACATGTCTTTAAGAATACTACGTGAGGGATATAAAATTACGATTGATGAACAAGCATATGCGTATACGGAGGCACCGGAAAACAATAGAGACTTTCTTAAACAACGTTATCGATGGACCTTTGGAACGCTGCAGTGTTTGTGGAAGCATAAAAAAGCTTTTTGTAGGAGCAAGTGCAAATCATTAGGCTTTATTGCATTCCCTAATATGATTCTGTTTCAATATGTATTCCCTTTGTTTGCGCCATTTATAGATATTTTGTTTGTTTTAGGAATATTCTCTGGCAATATCGAGCAATCATTATTATTTTATGGTTGTTATCTTATAACGGACTTTCTCATTTGTTTATTTGCATTCAGACTAGAGAAATTAAATCTTAAGCCGCTCATTCCTTTGTTTCTGCAAAGAATTTTCTATCGTTACTTGTTATTGTGGATTTCTTGGAAATCTCTTTTAGCTGCACTAAAAGGGGTACGAGTTGGTTGGAATAAATTGAAACGGTCTGGAAATTTAGAAGTAGTTAAGAAGACAAGCTAATTGATATTTCAATAGATGCTTATATACTTAATTTATTCTTTAATATTTTTGCGAAACGTAAAGTGAGTGCTGGAGTAGAGCATCGAAAGGCTTCATAAGCAGTTTATTAAGTGAATGAGAGATTTTCCTTTATGGAAGGTCTCTTTTTTTAATGGAATAAACTAATAGAATTTATATTAACGATTGACTGCAGTATACTTGTCGACTAGTATATAATTTAGAGAAACCGTTTTCTTTAAGGGAAAAAGCTAATGTGAAAAGACAGAATAAACGGTTTTAAACTTCAATATAAGTAGAGGGGGAAAAGTTATGTTACAAGATTTATTCAGCTTAAATGGAAAAGTTGCAGCGATAACAGGGGCAACGAGAGGAATTGGTCGCTCAATGGCGTTAGCATTAGCGGAAGCGGGTGCAGACATTGCGCTTTTACAACGGTCACCAGAGCAAACCGGAGTAAAAGAAGAAATTGAAAAGCTGGGAAGAAACTGTCTCATTGTTTCTTGTAATTTAGAAGATAAAGATCAGTTAAACGAAGCAATTCCTAAAGTGATTGCTGAACTTGGTACAATCGATATATTAGTGAATAATGGTGGTATTCAGCGTCGTTCACCTGCTGTTGATTTTAGTGAAGCAGATTGGGATGATGTAATGCAGGTAAACTTGAAAGCGGTATGGATTCTTTGTCAGCAGGCAGGTCGTCATATGGTAGAAAAAGGCGGCGGGAAAATTATTAACATGGCATCTCTTCTTTCTTATCAAGGAGGCATTACGGTTCCTGCTTATGCGTCTTCTAAAGGAGCGGTTGCTCAGCTAACAAAAGCACTGTCCAATGAGTGGGCAAAACACCGCGTGAATGTCAATGCAATTGTGCCCGGTTATATTGCCACAGATATGAATACCGCTTTAATAAACGATGAGATTAGAAGCAAACAAATTCTTGATCGAATCCCAGCAGAGCGTTGGGGAGATCCTGCTGATTTTAACGGAGCGGTTGTTTATTTAGCATCTAATGCTTCAAATTATGTTCACGGTCATTTGTTAGCAGTAGATGGTGGCTGGTTAGGGCGATAATTCAAAGAGTAATGCGTTGACAAAATAAATGAGCTTTTCTATAGTAAATGAGACGCTTCACAATAACTTATCGTCATAAAGGTGAATAGTATAATGAGTACATATAATTTGTCATCAGAAGGGCAAACGTTAGGGGAAAAAATATCAAATGAACTTCGAGTAAAAATTATCAGCGGCGAGAATGCACCGGGAACTGTCTTATCAGAAAATCAAATTGCCAAGGAGTATAAAACGAGCCGCTCTCCAGTACGAGACGCCTTTAAAGTGCTTGCAAATGAAGGATTAATTAAATTAGAAAGAATGGGTGCGGTTGTAACTGGACTCGATGAACACGATTTAAAAGAATTATATGAAGTGCGGCATTTAATTGAATATTTTACTTTAAAAAAGCTTATTAGGCAGGATGTTGATGACGTCATAAAAGCACTGCTTCAAATTATTGATAAAATGAAGCTCGCCGCAAAGTATGAAAATGTTGTTGAGTTTGCGATGCTCGATTTTTCGTTTCATAACCTGCTGATTGGAAGCATTGAACATAAAAGAATCCTGTATCTTTGGAACAACATCAAGCATATCGTACAAACTGTTCTATTAATTACAATGGAAAAAAGATTTTCCGAAAGAAGAGAAGAAATTGATATATTGATTGAAAAGCATTTTCTTATTATTGAAGTACTGCAAACAAAAAAGTTAGAAAAGCTTGAAGTAATATTGGAAGACCATTTCACTGATTCGCATAAATCGATTGAGGAACTACTTTAGTTAGCAGATAAAATTATAAGTGAAAAAACGATTTAAAAATAGTGCTGATTTATGGGAAGAAAAAGATGAAAACGTATATAGAGCAGGTTATATCAATGCGAAAAATTCGATGCCAAAAAGTTGATGTATAAAAGAAATTATTACCCTCTTTAATATAAAAAAATTTGTTGAATAAGGCTAATATCAAAAAAAGCACTGTTTCCATTGAGTAAGGGAAACAGTGCTTTTTTATTAGATACGCGTTATCTTTTCTTTATTAGCGACGAGAGCGGGCTTCTGACTGTATGTTCTTCAAAAAGGAGATGGCCATTAGAATAATGACAATAGCAAAAGGCAGCGCTGCGATAATGAGCATATTTTGTAAGCCTTGTGTTCCACCAAAATAAACGACGACGGCTGCTATTGTTGACTGAATGATTCCCCATGTTATTTTCACTGAGTTGCCAGGATTCAGAAGACCGTTTGTGCTCAACATACCTAGCACGAATGTGGCAGAATCTGCAGAAGTGATAAAGAAAATTGCAATGACGAAGATAGTCAACATCGACATAAACGTACCGAGCGGATACTCAGCCAACACGCCAAACGTTGACGTTTCCAGTGTGAACTCGGAAATGGCCGCAATCCCAAGCTGCTCCAGATGCAATGCGGAAACACCGAATACTGCAAAAAAGATGAAACAAACAAGTGATGGGAGCAGCAAAACGCCTAACAAAAATTCTTTTACTGTCCGTCCTTTTGAAATTCTGGCGATGAAAATCCCGACGAACGGTGCCCAAGAGATCCACCATGCCCAGTAGAAAATTGTCCAGCTGTTAATCCAGCTCCGGTTTTCTTCATTTAGAGGAGCTAATCTTAGACTCATCTTAAAGAAGTCAGAGATATAGTTACCGAGCGTATGCGTAAACATGTTAAGAATATACATTGTTGGCCCCGCAAATAACAAGAGAATTAGCAAGAGTATAGCCAATACCATATTGATATTACTCAAGTATTTGATCCCTCGTCCAATCCCAGACCAGGCTGACCAGATGAACAGGATGGTTGCAGCAGCGAGCACGATCAGTTGGATAGAGAAACTATTTGGGGTCCCAAACAAAAAGGAGAGCCCACCTGTAATTTGTGCGGAGCCAAAGCCGAGCGTGGCAGCCACACCGACTATAGTTGCAAACACGGCCAACACATCGATCAACTTGCCGAATGCTCCTCTCATGAGTGCCTCACCGAACAAAGGCGTCAACGTTGCGCTAATCAGGCCGGGAGCTCCGCGGTTGAACTTGAAATAGGCCAGGATCAATCCGACAATTCCATAGATTGCCCAAGCGTGTATACCCCAGTGAAAAAATGAGTACTTCAATGCTTCTTTTATAGCCGCATCTGTTCCTTCTTCAGTTAAAGGGCTGTTGATAAATGCGTGTGATATTGGTTCAGCAGTTGTCCAAAAGACCAACCCCATTCCCATACCAGCGCTAAAGAGCATGGCAAACCATGAGGACCGGCTGAATTCAGGCTCGTCATCCTTCTTTCCCAATTTCAGATTGCCGAAGCGAGAGAACATCAAGTAAACACAGAAAAGAAGAATGGCAATAACGACCAGTAAATAAAACCATCCAAAATCCATTAAGATTTGGCTGGTTAAGTTAGATGTAAACGAGTTTAAGTTTTCTGGCGCAACCGCTCCCCATATAACAACTATTAATGAAATAGCCAGAGCATACCAGAATACTTGTGTTGCTTTTTTCATATGTCACCTCTTAAATAAAATAATTCAAAATAAGCTAGGATTCAACTTTATCCATATTACCATAAATTTAGTTAAACAGGAAAATTCAAAATGAAAGTCATTGTGTGAGTATACCAAAAGCGGTGCGTACGAATAAGAGAAGTGTTATCTTCCCTTATTAAATGATGTCAACATCTCAAGGGACAAAGTTGTATTTATCTTTTATTGAGCACTGAAAGAAAGCGTTCTATCATAAAAGTGTAAGGGTTTTCTTTTTTTTTTTTTTTAAAACTAAAATGGGGGAAATGAAATGGCTCAAAATGCTAACAATAATGTTTTTAAAGTAAAAGTACAGCGTTTCGGAAGTTATTTAAGCGGCATGATCATGCCGAATATCGGTGCGTTTATCGCATGGGGGATTATTACAGCTCTTTTCATTCCAACAGGCTGGCTGCCCAATGAAAGTTTAGCAGCATTAGTTGGTCCAATGATTACGTACTTATTGCCATTATTAATTGGTTTTACAGGCGGGAAAATGTTGTATGATGTTCGCGGTGGGGTTGTTGGTGCAACAGCGACAATGGGTGTAATTGTTGGATCAGATATTCCAATGTTTCTTGGGGCAATGATTATGGGACCTCTTGGCGGTTATGCAATTAAAAAGTTTGACCAAGCTGTTCAAGGAAAAGTTCGTCAAGGCTTTGAAATGCTTGTGAACAACTTTTCAGCAGGAATTATTGCTGGTATTCTTACATTACTTGCATACAAAGCAATTGGTCCAGTTGTACTTGGTTTAAACAAAACACTTGCAGCAGGTGTTGAAGTGATTGTTGGAGCGGGTATGCTGCCATTAGCCAGCATCTTTATTGAACCAGCGAAAATACTCTTTTTAAACAATGCGATTAACCACGGGATTTTAAGTCCACTAGGAATTGAACAGGCAGCAAATGCAGGGAAGTCGATTTTATTCTTACTTGAATCAAATCCTGGTCCTGGTTTAGGTGTTTTACTTGCTTATATGTATTTTGGAAAAGGCATGGCGAAACAGTCATCATCAGGTGCAGCAATCATTCATTTCTTTGGAGGAATTCATGAAATTTACTTCCCTTACATTTTAATGAAGCCGTTTCTTCTTTTAGCTGTTATTGCAGGAGGTGTAAGCGGGGTATTTACATTTAGCTTATTAGGGGCAGGACTCGTAGCACCACCGTCACCAGGAAGTATTTTTGCACTAATGGCGATGACACCGCGCGGCGGCTATTTTGCAGTCCTTGCAGGTGTAGTTGCTGCAACAGCCGTATCATTTGCAGTTTCAGCAGTGGTTTTAAAAGCTAGTAAAGCTGAAGAAGAAGATTTAAGTGATGCAGCAGCAAAAATGCAGGAAATGAAAGGCAAGAAAAGCCAAGCAGCTTCCGCATTAATGGGCAATAAAGAAGCAGCTCCCGCTGTTGAAACCGTAACGGCAGCAGAGGTAAATAAAATTGTGTTTGCGTGTGATGCAGGAATGGGTTCAAGCGCAATGGGAGCATCGATCTTACGAGACAAAGTGAAAAAAGCAGAACTTGATATTGAGGTAGCAAACACGTCCATTAATAATCTCCCAAGTGATGCGGATATCGTTATTACGCATAAAGACTTAACAGACCGAGCGAAAGCAAAACTGCCGAATGCAAACCATATTTCAGTGGACAATTTCTTAGCAAGTCCAAAATATGACGAATTAATTGAACGTTTAAAGCAAGCTTTTTAAGTCGACTGTTTAAAAAGCGGTTCGATTAAGGAAGAAAGGACAAGCATTAAACGAAATAAGAAGAAGTTGTTGATTTTGTGAAAAATGAGTTTTACCTTTAGGACATCATAAAAACCATAAAAACATTTATGTAGAGGAAATGACCTCTCTATACTTAGGCTGTCGAGAAAATTTCGACAGTCTATTTTATTAGCTTGATTATTAATAGGTTTTGTGTTTTTGCTGCTTTCTTATAGTTGCGATTATGTTAACTAAATATGAATATAGTATACATTCCTCTTCCCTTAAAAGTATTGAAAATAGGAAAGTGGGGTAGGATAAAAAATATAGAATAGGTGAAGGGGGAAGACACCTAGACGATGGAGAAAGCAAAGATTAGTGTTATTCAATTATTTGCTATGATGTTTTTATTTGAACTTGGTACGATGCTTGTTGTCAGCTATGGCATTGGTGCCAAAAAAGATGCCTGGCTTGCGATTCTTTTAGGAATGTGTGGGGGAATCATTTTATTTTTCATTTATTACGCTTTATTTCGCCAATATCCCAACTTGCCGTTGACTGGATATGTCCGGAAAATATTCGGTAAATACATTGGGTGGATAATAGGTCTATTATACGTCATATTTTTTTTATACGATGCTGCCCGAGGATTACGTGATTTTGGCGATTTGCTGCTAGCATCGACAATGCCCAAAACACCGTTATTGGCGATCAATGCCTTGATGGTTCTTGCTATTTGTTATGTAGTTTACCTAGGGATTGAAGTATTAGCGAGGACAGCAGAAGTATTTATCGTCATTTTGATCTTTTTAGGATTTTCAGGAAATCTTTTAGTATATCTTTCAGGTAATATTAATCTCCATAATTTGCAACCACTTCTTGAAGATGGATGGAAACCTGTCTTAACGACAGTCTTCCCATTAACTACCTTTAACCCTTTTGGGGAAGCGATTGTTTTTACCATGCTGTTTCCTTATTTAAATCGGTCTAAATTAGTGAAAAAAGTTGGGCTGTCGGCCATTCTTTCAAGTGGGCTTATCTTAAGTTATACAGCAAGTTTAAATATTACTGTTCTTGGACTCGATCGAGTGGAGCGATCGACCTTTCCGTTGTTAGCCACGGTGGGTATGGTAAATATCGCAGAGTTTTTGCAGCGACTTGATGCTATTGTTGTTCTTACCTTTCTGATTACCATGTTTTTTAAAATAACGATTTGGTTTTATGGTGCCGTAATTGGAATAGCGGATTTGTTCAAATTAAAAAATCATCAGCAAATTGTGCTACCAGTCGGTATTATTGTTCTCTTTTCATCCATGACAGTTGCCTCAGATTTTTCGGAACATATTGAAGAAGGTTTAAAGATTGTCCAATACCCTATTCACCTGCCTTTAATGGCGATCATTCCTTTGTTGATGTTGATTGTTGTTTTGACTCGTAATGGTTTCAAGAAGAAAGGTAGATTGAAGTAAATCTAAGGGCATGGGGAAGATGCTGACTTTTATAGCCTTGAAATCATAAAACATACATATAGTATCTGTTTTTTTAAAAAAATTAACCAAAAATGAAGTTAGTAATTTGTTAGATAAATGCTTTACGTAAAAGACTTGTTATTTTTTTAGAAGTAGATCAAAAATAACTCCATTCATCAACCAACTAGTGCAGTTTAACGAAATTCAGCCAGAAGTCCCCTTCCTCAAAAATTCGATGGAATTTTAGGTGGGGGATGAATGGCGCTTTTTTGTTTTGGTATTCAGAAATAAAAATAATAAGATTTTCCCATATACAAACATTTGTTCTTGATGATAAAATGAAGACATGGAGGTGAAACCCATGTATCGAACGATGAAAGTCCCGTTTTCTGCTTCTGCTGCTGCCATTCAAAAGTTGTTTGACATCCGCCGTCTTTGTGCCGTTGTTCGGAATGATTGTGTTCAAATCGCCCGTTATTATTACCGGCTTGGCGGTGGATGGATCACCAAAAGCGATCTTCAAAAGGAAGTAAAAGGTCTATATCCCCTGCACAGCCAAACGATTCAAGCTGTCGC
>NZ_QOCW01000061.1 GCF_003318295.1 Bacillus taeanensis | reverse complement strand
TGCCGACTCCTTGGAGGAACTAATGTCATAATCCCTCCTGAGACTCCACTCTTGGCCGGCATTCCAACAAAAGCTGCAAATTTACCTGAAGCATTGTACATTCCACAAGTCAGCATTAAACTTTTCGTTAGCCTAGCCACTTGTTTGGGAATAATTTGCTCCTTGCGGATAGGATGGTATCCATTATTAGCAAGAATCAACCCAATCAGAGCGATGTCTTCTGTATTTACTTCTATCGAACATTGCTTCAAGTAAACCTCCAAAGCTATATCGACCTCAGATTCTATAAAACCAGTCCCTTTTAAATAATAGGCTAAAGCTCTGTTTCGATGCGCTGTTTGCCATTCAGATTGAAACACTTCTTCATTAATAGGCGGGCGTTTTCCCAGCATTTTTTCCAATAATGTATATAAAGATTCTAATTTGATTTGTGGTGATTCCCCTTGAAGAAGAGAGGCTACTGTAATGGCTCCAGCATTAATCATGGGATTAAATGGCTTTCCCGGCTTATGCATTTCCAAACGAATAATTGAATTAAAGGCATCCCCTGTTGGTTCCATATCCACTCGTTCTAACACATAAGAAATCCCACAGTCTAGGCATGCTGCAATAAAACTGATTACTTTTGAAATACTCTGCAGCGTAAAAGTGGCTTCCCAATCTCCTGATTTAACTACATTCCCATCCTGTCCTGCTATGCAGATCCCCAACTTTGATGGATCAGCCTTCCCTAATGCAGGAATATAGTTTGCACATTGTCCTTTAGCAGTAAATAAACGATAATGTTTTACCCACTTATCTAGACTGTCTATCATTTGGTAATCTATTTGACTTTGATCTACTTTTATAATCTCTTGAAACATATTCTCCCCCCTTTTTGTAAACGCTTTCTAATTTGATGTTCAACAATATATCACTAATCTTATAATCCGGACTACAGAATATAACGAAAAACTACAAAAGTTTTAAATATTTTTCTACTAAAATCTATTTTTTT
>NZ_QOCW01000060.1 GCF_003318295.1 Bacillus taeanensis | reverse complement strand
GGATAATAAATCATTTTCCCATACAGATGTTTGGTGAGGATGTTCCTTGCGCCATGAAGATCACGGTGTTCCTTATACCCGCATGGACAATGATACATTCGATGGCTTCGTTTTTTGCGGTTTCCACAAACGGGGCACGTTTGGGACGTAAAATGCTCGTCAACTTTTTCAATTGTGATCCCTCTTGCTTTTAGTTTATAGACAAGAAGGGCATACAGCTTTCCAAAAGACCAATTGGACAGCTTTTGATTCATCTTTTTGCTTCTTTTCTTTTTCGTGTTTCGCTGCACCCCTTCTACATCGCCGATTACTACATGATTGACGTCATGTTGAAGACACCAGTCCACGAACTGTTTCGTTGTTTGATGAAGCGCGTCCTTTAGTTGTTCGTCACTTTTAGACAGCACATATTTTTTGGCGCGGTTGTATGTTCTCCATTGTCTGGATCCTTTTTTACAGCGGCTCATCAGCTTCTGAAGTTCTTTTAGCTTTTTATTTCGTAAACGATGGATGCTTCTTAGATAGCGGCCGGTGATCACGAGGCTGTCACCGTTTTCGGTTACACTGGCAATGGTGTGAATTTCTCCGGGGTCAATGCTTGCGGATCGTCCTTGTTGTTTAGGAGGTTCTTCCTCGGTGTGGGTCTCATACGAAAGACAAATCAACCACTTTCGATCAAAGACTATTTCGACTTCTTTCACGTTTCCTGGAGGGACTTTAGGAAGTTTAAGTGTTAGTCTCGGCTGACGTTTGCCATTCCATATTCCTAATGAAAGGGTGATTTTCTTCCCTTCAAGTGTAAATGATTCTCCGACCCATTTGGGGTTGAATACAAATTTATGCTTCCAAGGATAACGGACATTGGCTCCTGCTTTTCTGGCTTTTTGCGCACCTTCTCTTGCTTGAAGGAATTTATGAGCGACAGCTTGAATCGTTTGGCTGTGCAGGGGATATAGACCTTTTACTTCCTTTTGAAGATCGCTTTTGGTGATCCATCCACCGCCAAGCCGGTAATAATAACGGGCGATTTGAACACAATCATTCC
>NZ_QOCW01000059.1 GCF_003318295.1 Bacillus taeanensis | reverse complement strand
ATTTTTAAACAAAATTAGGAAGTGACATTCTTGAGCACCAATCCTTTAGTAAGAAAAGACATCTATATTGCTGTTCTAATGATGTTTATAGTACCATTAGCAGGAGAAGTAAATTTCTATCCAATTAACGAAACGTTTCGAGTTAGTTTTGGCGTACCAACTTTTTTCTTCTTTTTGTTATTGCTGCGAAAAATGACAACAATTTTACCGGGTTTTTTGACCGCAGTACTTGTTGTGGGCTTTCGAATTTTAATAGATTTGACCATGCAGGAGAATTTTGACTGGATTACTTCCTTTCAATCCCACTATCCGACGTTTTTCTTTTACTTCACTTACGCTTGTCTTTTTTATTTGGCAAAAGTTAATCGTTTTCATAAAAGTCCTTTGATAATAGGGTTTATTGGCATCATAATTGAAATATTGTCCGATTTTGCTGAGTTATTTATGCAATATTTTGTTCTGGGAGTAACCGTTACATTAGGAGCATTTAACGAAATGTTCATTATCGCCCTTTCTCACAGCTTTATTGTTCTAGGTTTTTTCAATATATTAAAACTGTATGAAGCACAGTCTAGGGAAAGACAAATGAGAAAACAAAATGAACACATGCTGATGCTCATTTCTAATTTATATGAGGAATCTATTCATTTAAAAAAGACACTACAAAATGCTGAAACAATCACAAGAAAATCCTATGAACTATACCGGGGGTTAAACCAGTTTAAAACGAAAGATTTTGCACCTGTTATCAAAGAATTCCGCCAACAAGCACTTCAAATTGCTGGAGAAGTACATGAGATAAAAAAAGATAATCAAAGAATTTTTGCCGGACTTTCGAGACTTATTTCAAACGAAAGCTTTGCAGATTATATCGATATAAATAAACTAATAAACATCATCGTACGGACAAATGAAAAATATGCTCGTTTACTAGAAAAAAATATTCAATTTTTATATACAATTAAAGGAAATCATCCCCCTTACCATATTTACACGATTCTTTCTATTATCAATAATTTAGTTGCAAATGCTGTAGAAGCCATTCAAGATACGGGAACCATTACAATTTGTATAGATAAACAGCATGAATGGGTAGAATTCTATATTTATGATGACGGACC
>NZ_QOCW01000005.1 GCF_003318295.1 Bacillus taeanensis | reverse complement strand
AATGGCTGTGAATTTAAGAAAATTCACAGCCAACAACAACTGATATAAGGCATAATAATGAAAAAAGAGAAATTGCGTCCGCAATTTCTCTTTTTTCATTATTTGAAGCTAGTTATGTCCCAGCCTCATTTTTATTATTTTCTCATCCTGAATGCGGCGTTTAACTGACCGCGAAGCATTTGATTCCGTACTTTTTCTTTTTTCAATGCTTTACGTTCGGCTTCTTTGATTTCAAAAGTTTGCATACCATCTTCAATTTTATTGGCAATCTCCATGAGTCGTTCAACATCATTAAAGGAATATTTTCTTGTGCCGCCATCGGTGCGCTCAGGGAAAACTAATTTTCTTTCCTCGTAGTAACGAATTTTTCGAACAGACAAGCCGGTTAGTTCGCTAACAGCTCCAATAGAAATGACCTTTTTATCTTTATAAGACAGAACAACCACCCCATTTACCCTTTCAAACGTAATTTATCTCCGTGAAAACTTACTGAATTTGGTTAATGTTATGTTTATTTTAACACGAATGTTAGAAAAAAGAATATTAATGTAAGGAAATCTAACATAAAAATAACTTATTTTAATATAATGTTATAAAAAATGACGTGTGAAGTAAGGGTTTAAAACGTTTACAGGTTATGGGGAAAATAAATTTTTGGAAATTGATTTTTTAGGTAACAAAACAGTTTTGGTAAAAGAAAGCGGTTGACCTTCAATCAGTCCACCGCACTTATTTAAAATGAATTATTTTGTTTCGATAAGTTGGTGAAAGTGTTTTCCTAATTCTTCAGATCGTGCTGATGCTCCTTTAATACATTGTACCATTGCCTCTTGAAATTTATACATTTCTAAAATGTTAATTCCTGCTTCTGTTGTTCCACCTGGACTTGTTACTTTTTGTCGTAATACAGAAGAAGATTCATCGGAATGTTTTAACATGTTGGCTGCGCCGAGAAGGGTTTGAATAATTAATTCTTTTGCTGTTTCTTCCTTTAATCCAATTTGTTCAGCTGCTATTTCCATTGCTTCAGCTAAGTAATAAACATAAGCAGGTCCGCTTCCTGATAAGCCTGTTACAGCATGTAAGTCTTCTTCTTCTACGATAGAGACACTGCCGATCGCTTCAAAAAGCTGTTTTGCAAGAGTTAAATGGCTATTTTTAGTATGATTGCCTTTTGCCATTGCTGTTGCAGAATAGCCAACAGCTGCTGAAGTATTAGGCATTACACGAATAATCGGTGCTTTTTCTAAGAGGAGCTCTGAAAGAAAGGAAGTAGAGATTCCAGCAAGAACAGAAATAAAAAGCTGTTCATTCGTTATATAAGGTCGAATTGCTGCTGTTCCTTCTACTACATCTTTCGGTTTCATTGCTAGTACAATGACTGCTGCTTTTTTTAGGGCTTCTTCTTTGTCTAGAGTTGTGTGAATGCCGTATTTATTTTTTAAATGTAAGAGATGCTGCTCATTGCTTCTATTTGTTACCCAAATCTGTTGTGGGGAAAGAAGTTTTTGTTGAATAACACCGGCTATAATTGCTTCTGCCATAGATCCAGCCCCTACAAAAACAACTTTTTCATTTTTAAACATCATATAATCACCTCTAATTAAAGTTAAGCTGTCGAGCTTGAAAGAATGCTATACTTAAATAGGATAAATACAATAAAACCCTTCATCCTTTACCTAAAGGACGGAAGGGTTTTAAATCCGTGGTACCACCTTTTTTGACATTTCATTTCAAATAAAATGTCCGCTCTAGACCTGTAACGCAGGAAAACGGTTAGGTTTATTCCTAACAGCTCCAGGGTAGGTTCAATCATTTTCAATATGGGGGAATTTTTCAGCCTATGAATTCCGCTCTCTTTTACATAAAAAATGATTTACTATTCCTTTCAAAGCTGAGTTTATGAATTATTATTTATTTTAAGTAATTATGCAGCAGCAGGTAATAAGATGTCAACTTAATTTTTAAATTTTAAAAATATTAAGGAAGAGTAATTGACCAGTTTTAATTTTATTCATAGAGAATTGACAATAAAGAAATGGAGTGAAAAGAGGATGAGAAACAAACATTCGTTAAAAAACCAAATTGTTGCTGTTACTGGAGCTTCAAGAGGAGTGGGGAAGCAAATAGCGATCGATGTTGCTCGTTTTGAAGGGATCCCTCTTTTAATCGCGCGGTCGGCGGAAAAATTAAAAGAAGTGCAGCAAGAAATTAAAGATCAAACAAATATAGAGGCACCTATTTATATTGGGGATATAGGAAACTATGAAGATGTACACAGGGTGTTTAAAAATATTGATGAGAAATTTCCTCATATTGACGTATTAATTAATAATGCTGGATTTGGAATTTTTGATATGTTTAAAGATGCAAAATTAAAAGATATTGAAAATATGTTTCAAGTAAACGTTTTTGGTATGATGTATTGTACAAAGCAGGTACTGCCAAAGATGATTGCTCAAAATAAAGGTCATATCATTAATATTTCTTCACAAGCAGGGAAGCTTGCTACCCCAAAATCAAGCGGTTATGCTGCTTCAAAACATGCAGTATTAGGGTTTTCAAACAGTTTAAGGCTGGAGTTAAAGAAAACAAATATTTTTGTGACAACTGTTAATCCAGGTCCTATGAAAACTTCATTTTTTGAAATTGCTGATCAATCAGGAAGTTATATGAAAAATATTGAAAAGTATATGCTTTCTCCAGCAGTGGTGGCAAGAGAGATTGTTAAAACAATTGAAAAACCAAAACGAGAAATAAACCTTCCGAAATGGATGGAAGCAGGAAGTAAGTTGTATCAATTAATGCCCAGCGTTGTTGAAAAAGTAGCAGGTCAGGCATTTTATAAGAAATAGGTGATCATATGAAAGTAATTATAGCAGAGAAACCAGACCAAGGTGTGAAATTAGCGGCACCTTTTTCAGCAAAAAAAAGAAATGGTTATTTAGAAGTTCAGCCACATCCGTTATTTCCTAAAGGTGCATATGTGACATGGGCAGTGGGGCATATTTGTGAGCTGGTGTCTCCTGAAGAATATAATAAGAGTTGGAAAAAGTGGTCAGTAGAAACGCTTCCAATTATTCCAGATAAGTTTAAATATAAGGTAACACGTACAAAAGCAAAGCAGTTTCAAGTAATTAAGGATCTTCTCAATCGTTCAGAAGTGTCTGAGATTATTATAGCAGGTGATGCCGGACGTGAAGGAGAATTAATTGTTCGCACAATTATTGAACAATGCCGGGTAAAAAAATCAATGAAACGTTTATGGATTTCTTCTTTAACAGAAAATGCTGTAAAAGAGGGATTTGAAAATTTGCTTCATGAATCGGAAACGAGAAATCTTTACTATGAAGCGTATAGTCGTGCTTGTGCAGATTGGGTTGTAGGGATGAATGCATCGAGAGTGTATACACTTCTTCTTCAACAAAAAGGAATTTCGGATGTATTTTCAGCTGGACGAGTTCAAACACCGACACTGGCTCTTGTGGTAAAACGAGAAAAAGAAATTGAAAAATTTAAGTCTGAACCATTTTGGGAAATCATTGCTAAATTTGATATCGAAGGAAAAAAGTATGAAGGTAAATGGCAAAAAGATGGAGAAACTCGTACGCATGATAAAGCCATGGCAGAGGCAATTGCAAAGTTTTGTGAAGGCAAGCCTGCGGTTGTGAAAAGGATTGAGAAAGAGCGTAAGGAATTTCAACCACCTTTTTTGTTTAATTTATCATCGCTTCAAGCAACAGCAAATAAAGTATTTAAATTTTCGCCTAAAAAAACATTAGATATTGCTCAAAAACTTTATGTGAAAGGAATTATTTCTTATCCAAGATCTGACTCCAGCTTTGTTACAAAAGGAGAGGCAGAAAGTTTTCCCAGCATTTTAAATAAGTTAAGTCAGTTCGATGATTATAAAACTTATTTCCCTATTCCAAATTCGTCTCTTATTCATAACAAGCGTTTTGTAAACGAAAAGAAGGTAACTGATCATTATGCGATTATTCCGACGGAACAGGTGACAGATCCAAAAAAACTATCTGCAGATGAAAATAAAATTTATGATCTTGTAGTAAGACGTTTAATTGCAGCCCATTATAATCAAGCGATATTTGATTATACAACGATTGAAACGCTTGTTGACAGCCGCGCTGAATTTATTTCAAAAGGAAAGCAGCAAATTCAAGAAGGTTGGCGTAAAGTATTGTTTGCACCGTCTGACAAGGAAGACGGGGAAATAATCTTACCGCTTGTTTCAGAAGGCGAACAAGGAAAAGTGGAAGATGTCCGGGTGAAAGAAGGGAAAACGCAGCCTCCAAAACGTTACACAGAAGGTCAGCTTATCACATTAATGAAAACAGCAGGTAAGCATTTAGAAAATGGAGAATTAGAGAAAGTGATGAAAGAAACAGAAGGGTTAGGAACGGAAGCGACACGCGCTGGCATTATTACGATGTTAAAAGAGCGAAAGTACATTGATGTAGAAAAAAATCAAGTTCGTCCAACTCAAAAAGGGCTTTTATTAATTGAAGCGATTGGCGAGCAAATTCTTGCTTCCCCTGAAATGACGGCGAAATGGGAAAAACGCCTTAAAGAAATCGGTCAAGGTACAGCTTCAGCCCGCGTATTTATGGAGCAGGCTCGTAAATTATCAGAAAAAATTATTACGGATGCTGTTAAACAGTCAGAAATATGGAATTTTTCTAATATTGATATAGAAGAAGTGAAAAAGAAGTCAAGCCGTTCTAAAAATGAAAAGAATTTCGAGCCGAAAGTAGTCGGTTCTTGTAAAAAGTGTGGTGGCGAAGTGATCGATAAAGGGAAATTTTACGGTTGTTCAAACTATGGGAAAACAAACTGCGATTTTACAATATCAAAAAAAATATTAAGTAAAACCATCTCACAAACAAACGTTAAAAAATTACTAAAAGATGGAAGGACAAATATGATTAAAGGTTTTAAGAAAGGTGACCGTACTTTTGATGCTGCCCTTCAATGGGAGGAGAAAGAAAAAAAGATTTCCTTCTCATTTCCTTCGCAGCAGCATTAAATGAATGATTTGTTGTTATTTTGTAATATAATCGTAAACAACATCTTGAATAATAATATATAAGGCTTCTTTGTTTGCATGAGTATACTGGGTTTTTATTTTATCGATAAGAAGGTCATATTCTATAGCGGTGAGCGGAATAGCTTCTGGTGCTCCAAAATAATCGGTTAAACAATTTATAAGCATTTTTTTAATTAAGCTTTTATTCATTTTAAAGAATCCTTTCCCATGTGGTAATCATCATTTTAGCATATAGGAATGATGAGAAAGCGGAAAACATCCAAAGTTTTCTGCTTCCTTATTTTAATACTTAATTCCTTAAAACAAGTAAAGCTGTAAAATAGTCAAGAGAAAGTTGTTTTGATATGGTTTATATAAGTTAATAACGTAAAGGGGATTTTAATAAATGAAGAAACTGTTGTTAGTTGGGGGTGGGCATGCCCATTTACATATTATAAAGATGCTTGAAAAAGAATCGCTTGTAAATACAGAAATTACCTTAATCTCCCCAAGCCGGTTTCACTATTATTCAGGAATGTTTTCAGGGTTTACAGAAGGACTATATTCAGAAGAAGAAATAAGAATAGATTTAAAGAAACTTGCTGAGAAAGCTGCTGTAAACTGGATAGAAGCTGCTGTCCTTTCAGTAGATCCAGAGCAAAAAATGGTGTTAACTACTTTGGGGGATGTTTTAACGTATGATGTGCTTTCATTTGATATTGGTTCATTAACAGCGGGTACAGATTTACAAGGTGTGTTAGAACATGTAAAGTGTGTAAAGCCTAATTATCAATTTTCTGAGACGATTAAACACATTCGTGAAAAAGAAAATATTGTAGTAGTAGGTGGAGGGGCGGCAGGTGTGGAAATTAGCTTGTCTCTTGCAGCTTATCGAAAGCATAATAAAATCAATGGTTCAATCACACTTGTTAGCAGTTCAGAGCTGCTGCCTGAAGAACAAAATCAGACAGTAAACAAAATTACAAAACTTGTTAAAGAAAAAGGTGTTCGCCTGCTTACAAATAAAAAAATTAACAAAGTTACAGAAAAGCATCTGCATGCAGCAGGTGGTGAAGCAATTTTATATGATGAAGTGCTTTGGCTAGCAGGACCAAAAGCCCCGAAGATATTTCAAGTTTCCAATCTGCCTACTGACGAAAATGGTTATTTACTAGTTGAAAATACGCTGCAGGTAAAAAAATATCCATCTATATTTGGGACAGGTGATTGTGCAGCATTAAACAATTATCCGTCTCTACCCAAAACTGGAGTGTATGCTGTAAGAGAAGCACCCGTTTTATATCGTAATATTAAAGGTTTTTTAACAGATGGAGCTGGTGAATATTTTAAGCCGCAGAAAGATTTTTTATCGATTTTATCAATAGGAAACAGAGAAGGATTTTTATTGTACAAAGGAAGGGCTTTTCATGGGAAATGGGCATGGCTGTTAAAAAATAAAATTGATAAACGTTTTATAAAGCCATATCAATAAAAAATAGTATACGATAATAAAAAACGAACACATCATTTTACAAAATGATGTGTTCGTTTTTTATTACAAGATTTTTTAAACGTCTTTTAAGAAATCTTGTACTTGTTCAGGAGTTTTTGCATTTGCACTATGTAAATGAGCAACTTTTTCTCCATTTTGAAAAACGAGTAAACTTGGAATACCCATGACTTCGTATTTTTCAGCAAACTCTGGAAATTGATCACGATCAATTTGTGCCCATTCTTTATCACTATGTTCTTCGATAATAGGTCCAATAAACATATCGAGACGTTTACAATCAGGACACCAATCCGCCTCAAATTTCACGATTGTTTTCTGTTTACTTTCGATCATACCAGCAAATTGTTCTTTTGATTCAACTGTTTTCATAAATGTAACACCCCTAAATGAATTGTTTTCGTCATATAATAAAGAGACTGTAAAAATCTCCTGATGTGATTAAACTATAAAAACGAATAATGTGCAAATATAATGCAAACCTTTTATAATCAAATAGACTAGAATGCATAAAGAGAAAGGGAGAGAAAGAGATGAATATTACATTTACTGAAGCGGCAATTCATAAACTTGAACCTTATTTTACACGTGACCCTAATGGGTATCTTAAAATATATTATGATACAGATGGCTGTGGTTGTGTTGTTAATGGAGTATCGTTTTTATGGTTTGTTGAAAAACCGGCGGAAGATGAAGTCATTCTTTCATCAAATTATAAGCCTGTTTTAATGCAAAAAGGAAAAGAAGTGTTTTTTGATGAGGAGTTAAAAATTGATTTTAAAGAACAATATCAGCTATTTCAACTAAAAAGTCCAAATCAAATGATCAATCCAAGAATGACTTTCGTAGATAAATATTAGCATCTAAAAAAGCCGCAAATCTTTTCATATGAAAAGATTTGCGGCTTTTTAAAGAATTGGATAGAAGTGTAGAAAGGTTGACGCTGAACAAGAGATAAATATAGGAAAATGTCGTAAAAAGAAATTTTTATTGTAGTATTTTGTAGAATATTATCTAAAATTGTAAAGAATCTTATTAAAACTTAAAAAATATAAAAAAAACAGTAAATTTTAAAAAATAAACAAGGATTTTGAGGAAAAAGAACGAATAGTATTTGCGTACATATTTTTTAATAAATAGGAGGCTTTACAAATGTCACAGAACGAAGTAGTAATTGTAAGTGCAGTGCGTACACCAATCGGGGCTTTTGCTGGAAGTTTAAAAGATATCTCTGCAACAAAACTAGGAGCTCTTGTTATTAAATCGGCATTAGAGAAAGCGGGTCTTTCAGCAGAGCAAGTTGATGAAGTAATTATGGGGAACGTATTACAAGCAGGTTTAGGACAAAACCCTGCAAGACAAGCGTCCATTCAAGCTGGCATTCCTCAAGAAGTTCCTGCTTTAACAATAAATAAAGTGTGTGGTTCAGGTTTAAAGGCAGTTCATTTAGCAGCACAGTCTATTCTTGTTGGAGATAGTGATATTGTTGTGGCAGGCGGTATGGAAAATATGAGTCAAGCACCATACTTACTTGAAAAAGCACGTGATGGATTCCGTATGGGCGACCAAAAAGTGGTTGACAGCATGATTCGTGATGGATTATGGTGCGCATTCAACGATTACCATATGGGAATTACAGCAGAAAACATTTGCTCGGAATATGAGTTAAATCGTGAAGAGCTTGATGCTTTTGCAGCACGCAGTCAAGAAAGAGCTGCAGCGGCAATTGAGGCAGGTAAATTTGCTGATGAAATCGTTCCTGTGGAAATCCCGCAGCGTAAAGGTGATCCTATTGTATTTGATAAAGATGAGCATCCAAAGCCAGGCTCAACAGCAGACAAGCTTGCAAAACTTCGTCCGGCATTTAAAAAGGATGGCATCGTAACAGCAGCAAACTCTTCAGGTATTAACGATGGTGCTGCAGCAGTAATTGTAATGAGTAAGAAGAAAGCAGAAGAGCTAGGTATTGAGCCATTAGCAACTCTTCGTGGAAATGCAAGTGCTGGTGTTGATCCAAGCATTATGGGTATCGGTCCTGTTCCAGCAACGAAAAAAGCTTTAGAAAAAGCTGGCATTTCAATGTCTGACCTTAACCTAATTGAAGCAAACGAAGCGTTCGCAGCTCAAGCTGTAGCAGTTGGGAAAGATTTAGAGATTAATGAGGAGATTTTAAATGTGAATGGTGGTGCGATTGCACTTGGTCACCCAATTGGTGCAAGTGGTACACGTGTTTTAGTAACATTATTACATGAACTTAAACGCAGAGATGAGCGTTACGGTCTTGCGACACTTTGTATCGGCGGCGGTCAAGGGGTAGCAACAATTGTAGAACGCGGTTAATAGTTTTACTGAAAAAACAGCTCTATTATGATGTCATAATAGAGCTGTTTTTAAATAACCATAATGTAAACGTTTTATTTATGGGAGGGGAGACAAAAATGAAGCCAATTCTTACTTCGTTTGAAGAAGCTGTAAAGGATATATATGACGGAGCGACAATAATGGCAGGCGGGTTTGGGTTAGTAGGTATTCCTGAAAATTTAATTAAAGCAATGGTAGAAACAGGAGTTAAAGATTTAACAGTGATTTCAAATAACTGTGGTGTGGATGACTGGGGATTAGGGTTACTATTAAAGAATAAACAAATTAAGAAAATGATAGGATCTTATGTAGGAGAAAATAAAGAATTTGAACGTCAAGTGCTTTCAGGTGAATTAGAAGTAGAACTTACTCCACAAGGTACATTGGCAGAAAAAATTCGTGCAGGAGGGGCGGGTATTCCAGCTTTTTACACCCCGGCAGGCGTTGGCACACCGATTGCCGAAGGAAAAGAAACAAGAATATTTAATGGAAAAGAATATTTATTAGAAGAAGCATTAACTGCTGATTTTAGTCTTGTTCGTGCGCAAAAAGGAGATAAGATGGGCAATTTAATTTATAACAAAACAGCTAGAAATTTTAATCCGATGATTGCAGCAGCTGGAAAAGTCACGATTGCTGAAGTGGAAGAACTTTATGAGTCAGGTGAATTAGATCCCGATCAAATACATACACCAAGTATTTACGTTCAAAAAATGATTGTTGGAAAACAAGAGAAGCGTATTGAGCGTTTAACAACTCGTAAGTAAGGGAGCTGACGGAAAGTGAAGAAAAATAAAGCTGAAATAAGAGAAAAGATCGCTAGACGTGCAGAGAAAGAAATTATTGATGGTGCATATGTGAATTTAGGGATTGGAATGCCGACTCTTGTTGCAAATTATATTTCTCAAAATAAAACAATTGTGCTGCAATCTGAAAATGGGTTATTAGGCATTGGTCCATATCCAACTGAAGCGGAAGTAGACCCTGATTTAATAAATGCTGGTAAAGAAACGGTGACGGCATCTAAAGGTGCAGCTTATTTTAACAGCGCTGAATCGTTTGCGATGATTCGCGGCGGCCATATTGATGTTGCGATATTAGGAGGAATGGAAGTCTCGAAGAATGGAGATCTTGCAAACTGGATGATTCCTGGAAAGATGATTAAAGGAATGGGTGGTGCAATGGATCTTGTTCATGGTGCAAAGAAGATTATCGTTATTATGGAGCATGTGAATAAAAACGGCGAATCAAAAATTTTAAACGAATGCACGTTACCTTTAACAGGAAAAAGGGTTGTAAATAGAATTATTACCGATCGTGCAGTGATTGATGTAACTGAGAAAGGGCTCAAGCTTATTGAAACAGCAAAAGGTTATACAGTAGAAGATATAAAAAAATGTACAGCGCCCTTTTTACTTATAGATGAAAATGTAAAAATTGATGCTTTTTAACAAAAGGTCTATATAAATGAAAGAGTGAGGAGAAGGAAATGATCGAAATAGAAGTATATATACTTGATGGTGCTCGGACAGCATTTGCAGAATTTGGCGGTGTGTTTAGCAGCCTTTCTGCAATTGATTTAGGTAAAATAACAGCTGTAGAAGCTATAAA
This sequence comes from Bacillus taeanensis, assembly GCF_003318295.1. GTDB lineage: Bacteria > Bacillota > Bacilli > Bacillales > UBA6769 > Maribacillus > Maribacillus taeanensis. The sequence goes on along the minus strand of NZ_QOCW01000005.1, from coordinate 178,397 downwards.
ACGCAGTGGAGCAGAGCCGGATGAAATTGATCAAGTCGTATACGGAAATGTCATTCAATCGAGTATTGATTCTCCCTATTTAGCAAGACATATTTTATTGAAAGCAGGAATTCCTATGAAAACTCCGGCACTAACTGTAAATCGTTTATGTGGTTCAGGGATGCAGTCGGTTATTTCTGCTGTGCAAAGTATTAAGCTTAAAGAATCGAGGATCGCTCTTGTAGGTGGAACGGAAAATATGTCGCAAGTTCCTCATGCTGATTTTACGAGCCGTTTTGGGTCAAAGCTTGGAAATATAAAGTTAGAAGATATGCTTCTTCACACATTAACAGATCGTTATATTGGTTATGGAATGGGCATCACTGCTGAAAATCTCTCAGAACATTATCAAATTTCAAGAGAATCTCAAGATGAATACGCAGCATTAAGCCATACACGTGCTTCAAAAGCGCGGAAAAATTTAGCAGAAGAAATGATTGAAATAGAAATTCAAACAAAAAAAGGTCCTTCAAAAATAAATGAAGATCAACATGTAAAAGAAGAGACCACAGTTGAAAAGCTAAAACATTTAAAGCCGGCATTTAAAAAAAGCGGCACTGTAACTGCTGGTAATGCAAGCGGAATTAATGATGGGGCTGTTTCACTTGTTATTGCAGACAAGGAATATGCTAAAAAGCGTCATCCGCTTGCGAAGATTGTTTCCTATGGCATTTGTGGAATAGATCCGACAGTGATGGGGATTGGGCCTGTGCTGGCTTCTCAAATTGCTCTTCAGCGTGCAAATTTATCTATGAATAATATCGATTTGATTGAAATAAACGAAGCCTTTGCAGCGCAATATTTAGCTGTAGAAAAAGAACTGCAGCTTGATCGAAGCAAAACAAATGTAAATGGTGGAGCAATTGCATTAGGTCATCCGGTCGGAGCAAGCGGTGCCAGAATTATACTGACCCTCGCTTATGAATTGAGAAGACAAAATAAACGCTTTGGACTGGCAAGTCTTTGTATTGGAGGCGGACAGGGTATTGCCATGATTATTGAAAATGTTTCGTAGAAAAAAGCACCGAAAAGAAGCATATGCTTCTTATCGGTGTTTGTCATATTTATTCTCTTTGGAAAGTTGTTGAATAAGTGTGATTTCTGCTTTAGTAAATTCTCGTACGTTAGCGGCAGAAAGGTTTTCCTGAAGCTGTTCCATGCTGCTCGCTCCCGGAATAGTAGTGGCCACAGCAGGGTGTGATAATGCATAGCGAAGGGCAAGCTGTGTTAAATTGTGTGAGGTGCCGCAAGTTTCTCGCAGCTTATTCGCTAATAATAAAATGTCATTTTTTGAAGAATCTAAAAAGCCGTCTTCTCTAATTTTAGCTTCAACCTGTTCTGTGAGCATTCCTTTTGCAAGCGGTCCGCGTGCAATAACACTTATATTATTTTCTTGAAGAAATGAAAGGATTTCTTCTTCAGGACGGCGATCTAAAATGCTGTACTGCATCATTACGCTGACGATATTGGAGTGTTTTACATATTCTCTTATCACATTTGGTCTTATCGAAGAAATACCGTAATAACGAATAATACCTTCTTCTTTTAATTCTTCAAATGCTTCGATTGTTTCATCAATGTTATCTTCAATTGTGCCGCCGTGTAATTGGTATAAGTCAATATACTCAATATTAAGTCTTTTTAAGCTGTTTTTTACGGCTTCTTTTATGTATTGTTTTGAAGGGTCCCAATACCAGCCTTCTTTGCCTTCTTCCCAACGGTTACCGACTTTTGTTCCAATAATTACTTGATCACGCTTTCCCTTAATGGCATTTCCGATCACTTCTTCATTTTTTCCAAAATCGTACAAGTCGGCAGTATCCAGATAATTGACACCTCTTTCAATTGCTTGATGAATCATCCGAATACTTTCGTTTTCATTTTTTAAGGACATCGAACCAAGACCAATTTCGCTAACGTATAAGTCAGAATTTCCTAACTGGTTTTTCTTCATCTTTTATCCCCCTTTCTTACTTTATTTCTATTTTAACGTGTTTAAAAGAGACATACAAAAAATTGAAATAAAAAACCTCCGCTTCTTGCTGGAGGTTACTTAGAATGCGAATTATTTTCAGCAGCAATCCACTCTGCTACTGTATCAAAGCTTTTCATATAATGCTTAATCATATACTTAATTTGCCATGACTTTCCGACAAATGTAACGCCATTATTTTTTACATAAATTTTCATAAAAACAGCTCCTCTGTTTGAAAATAAGCACTTTGTGTAAAGAGAAAGGCTTATTTTTATTTATGTTATGATCGATTATGATAAAATTTATGTAGATTCATTGATAAATAGACCAGGGAGTGAGACAAGTCATGGACCATTTAAAAGAAAAAACATTATCTTCAACACCTCTTTATAAAGGTAAAGTTATTGACGTAAGCCTCCAAGAAGTAGAGCTTCCAGATGGGAAGAAAAGTAAGCGGGAAATTGTAAATCATCCAGGTGCTGTAGCGGTTATTGCTAAGACCGCTGAAAATAAGATTGTATTTGTAAGACAATATCGCAAACCGCTGGAGCGAACAATTGTTGAAATTCCAGCTGGTAAATTGGAAAAGGGAGAAAAGCCCGAAGTAACAGCACGACGTGAACTGCTGGAAGAGACAGGTTATACATGCGAGAATATGGAACATATTATTTCATTTTATACCTCTCCTGGATTTGCTGATGAGCTTGTTCATTTATATTATGCTTCTGGTTTAAAAGCAGGACCACAGCAAGCTGAAGAAGATGAATTTTTAGATGTTTTAGAATTAACGGTAGAAGAAGCGGAAAAACTAGAAAAGTCACAAGAGATTTATGATGCAAAAACATCTTATGCCTTATTGTATTTAAAAATTCAACAAAAATAGAGGAAGATAATGAACACCTTTTTTGCTGATTTACATATCCATATTGGTCGTACACGTTCAGGGAAACCTGTAAAAATAACAGGTTCTAAGTCATTAACACTGAAAAACATCTTACAAGAAGCATCTAAAGTAAAAGGGCTTCATCTGATTGGAATTATTGATTGTCACGTTCCGGAAGTAATGGATGAAATAAAAGATTTAATTGATCAAGGGCTGGCGTATGAGCATAGGAATGGGGGCATCAGGTTTCAAAATCTGACCTTAATTTTAGGAAGTGAAATTGAAATTTATGATGAAAATTGTAAAGGACCTATTCATATACTCATATATTTACCAACTTTAAAGAAAATGAAACAATTTAGCAGGTGGCTTTCTGTCAGAATGAAAAATATTTCCTTAAGTTCACAGCGGATTTATGAAAAAGGAATCGTATTACAAAGCGTTGTAAAAGAACTTGGCGGTTTGTTTATTCCTGCCCATGTGTTTACGCCATTTAAAAGCTTATATGGGCGAGGTGTTAAACAATCACTTACTGAAGTGTTTAATCCAATTCTTATTGATGCGGTTGAACTTGGGCTTAGCTCGAATACGGAGATGGCAGATCAAATAGCAGAACTACATCGTTATCCGTATTTATCAAATTCAGATGCCCATTCATTAGCAAAGATAGCAAGAGAATACCAAGCTCTTTATATGGAAGAACCAACATTTAAAGAGCTTTGCTTCTCCCTCAAAGGGGTTAAAGGTAGAAAAGTTGCAGAAAATTACGGATTAAATCCTTATTTAGGAAAATATTACCGAACAACCTGTGCGAATTGTTTAACAACTGTTGATAAGGAAGCAGTATGTCCTGTATGTCAGTCTTCAAAGGTTACAAAAGGTGTGTTTGAACGTTTAGCTGAACTTAAAGCGAACGAAGATCGAAAAGAAAAAAGACCGCCGTACATTCATCAAGTACCATTAGAGTTTATTCCGGGCCTTGGTCCTAAGACATTAGATAAGTTGCGAGATCATCTTGGGACAGATATGGACATTTTGCATCATGTTCCAGAAGACGCGATTAAAAAAGTTGTCTCGAAAAAGGTTGCTGACCTTATCATAAAAGCGAGAAGCGGTAAGTTAGAACTTCATCCTGGTGGTGGAGGAAAATACGGAAGTGTAAAAACGGACACTTAGTAAGTAAAGTGTTCGTTTATTTTTTTGCTGTAATAAAAATTAATAGGATTCTTTAACATGCTATATAAGTTCATCTTGAGAATTCGATATTGAAACACGGTATTCGCAAATGAAACATATAATTTAAAACTATGATAAAGGACATGTCATAGCAAAAGGAGAGTTGTCATAAAGTAAATAATAAATCGAGTGTACAAGCTGGATGGGAGGGAATGTGGTGAATAAAGTAAAAAAAGCAGCAGCCTATCATATACAAGAAAATATTTCAGTTTATACGTTTACGGTTATTTTATTTTTTATTGGAATTATATTTGGTGCTATTATTGTAAACAGTTTAAGTGTTGATCAAAAGCAAGATTTATATTTGTACTTAAGCCGTTTTTTTGGACAAGTTGCTGAAGGACATTTTGCTTATACTGTTGATATGTTCAATCAAAGCTTTACTCATTATATTAAATACCTTGGTTTAATGTGGCTGCTTGGATTATCTATTATTGGGCTTCCAATTATTTTAATTATGCTGTTTTTAAAAGGAATTGTAATTGGATTTACGGTTGGTTTTTTAGTGAATCAAATGGGGTGGCAGGGATTTGTGCTTTCTTTTGTGTCTGTTTTACCACAAAATCTTTTGTTAGTACCGGCATTTATTATTATTGGAACAGCGTCGATTGTGTTTTCATTACGAATGATTCGGCAGCAGTTTAGAAAAACAGAACCAATTTTGCCTTACTTTGTTCGATACACATTATTGATGGTGTTTACAGCAATTTTTTTAACGATTTCTTCCTCATTTGAGGCGTATCTTTCACCAGCACTTATGAAATCTATTGTACAGTGGATTTATTAATAATAAATAATAAAACCTCCTATTACATTAAAATAATTATAAAAAGTAAGTAATAACAATTTTAATTTGACACATATTTTCCTTCTTATTATAATAAGAATGTGAATCGATCGTAGGAGGGTAAAATCATGGAGAGTAGAATCGATCGAATAAAGAAACAGTTACATTCGCAAAGCTATAAACTGACACCACAACGAGAAGCAACTGTACGAGTCTTATTAGAACATGAAGAAGATCATCTAAGTGCAGAAGATGTATACCTCCTCGTGAAAGAAAAATCTCCAGAGATTGGTTTAGCAACAGTTTATCGAACGTTAGAATTATTAACAGAGTTAAATGTTGTTGATAAAATAAATTTTGGGGATGGTGTGTCACGTTATGATTTACGTCAGGAAGGAGCAGCACATTTTCATCATCATCTCGTATGTATTGAGTGTGGTGCTGTTGATGAAATTCAAGAAGACCTTCTTGGGGACGTTGAAACCATTGTCGAGAGAGACTGGAATTTTAAAATTAAAGATCATAGATTAACTTTTCATGGAATTTGTCATCGTTGTCATGATAAAAACGATGATGTGGATAAGGAATAGTAAAACCTTTTCAAAAGTTTGGAAAGGTTTTTTGCTGTTTTTATTACCTTGTCCAAAAAAAGGGTATAAAAGTACGGAATTTTGTCATATCTTTTATTAACAATACTTAGGAGTGAAAAGGTATGGCAAAATTAATGCGGATGATGGTTGATACGATAAAAGTTTTCTTAATCTTTATGGCATGCACATTATTTTTTTATTTTAGTTTAGTATGGTTAAATGAAGAATATCAAAATTATCATCGTTATGATGAACCAGAGGGGAAATCAATTAAAGTAAGCGGTATGCTCCAAACAACTTCTAACACAACGATAAATATGGTTGATCGTTTAATCCTTTTTTATCGTGAAGGAGAATAACGAACAGATTCGGGGGAAAACAGCTATGAATGATCAAGTTAATGACTTTTTACACTATTTAGTAGTAGAGAGGGGGTTATCGCAAAATACGGTAACTGCTTACAAGCGTGATCTACACTCTTATACTGACTACTTAGTTAAACAGGAAAGTCTCACCTCTATTAAAGATGTCCAGCGTACTCATATTATAAGTTATTTACATGATTTGCAGCAAAAAGGTAAAGCAGCAACGACGCTGGCACGAAATATAGCGTCCATTCGTTCGTTTCATCAGTTTTTACTGCGCGAACAAGCAGTAGACAATGATCCTTCTGTTCATATTGAAACCCCAAAGACTGAAAGAAGGCTGCCTAAGGTATTATCAACTGAAGAAGTGGAAAGATTACTTGAGGCACCGGATGAAACCTCTTTAATAGGAATAAGGGATAAAGCAATGCTTGAAGTATTGTATGCTGCAGGATTACGTGTTTCTGAGTTAATTCAATTAAATGTGAATGATGTACATCTTACAATGGGATTTCTTCGTTGTATGGGGAAAGGAAATAAAGAAAGAATTATTCCTTTAGGAAAATTAGCAGGGGATGCCGTCCAGAGGTATATTGAAAAAAGCAGACACCGCCTGCTTAAAAGGCAGCACTCAGAAGCTCTTTTTTTAAATCATCATGGAAAACGTTTGACAAGACAAGGATTTTGGAAGATACTAAAGGGGTTAGCACAGAAAGCAAGTATTGAGAAGGCCCTGACACCTCATACACTTCGTCATTCGTTTGCGACACATTTGCTTGAAAACGGTGCCGATTTGCGTGCCGTTCAAGAGATGCTGGGGCATGCAGATATTTCAACAACCCAAATTTATACACATGTTACGAAAACGAGATTGAAAGATATTTATTCTCAATATCATCCAAGAGCTTAATGCTCTTTTTTATAAAAAAGATGACGTCAGACTTCTGACGTCGTAAGCGCTTCGTTTTTATCTTAATTGTTAAGGGAATAATATAAAAACGATAAACATGTGTATGATTATAGGGGGCACAATGGAGAGTTCTAGGGAGGTAAAAAACGTGACAAAACAATTTAAACGAATTTTTCTAGTTGTGATGGACTCTGTAGGTATTGGAGAAGCACCTGATGCAGAAAAATTTAATGATAAAGGTGCAAATACATTAGGACATATCGCAGAGCATCGCGGTGGATTGAAGATGCCAAACATGGGAAAGTTAGGATTGAGTAATATTAGTGAAGTTAAAGGGATAGAGAAGGTTGAACAACCGCTTGCCCATTATACAAAAATGCAGGAAGCTTCAAGTGGAAAGGATACAATGACAGGTCATTGGGAAATTATGGGCCTTTATATTGAACAACCTTTTCGCACATTTCCAGAAGGATTTCCACCAGAATTGGTAGAAGAGTTAGAGCAGAAAACAGGTAGAAGAATTATTGGTAATAAGCCTGCTTCAGGGACTGAAATTATGGCTGAACTAGGTGAGCAGCACATGAAAACAGGAGCATTGATTGTGTATACTTCTGCTGATTCGGTTTTACAAATTGCGGCTCATGAGGAAGTTGTGCCGCTTGACGAGTTATATCATATTTGTGAAATTGCACGTGAAATTACAATGCGAGAAGAATATATGGTAGGACGTGTTATTGCAAGACCATTTATTGGAAAGCCTGGAAAGTTTGAACGAACTGCTAATCGTCATGATTATGCATTAAAGCCGTTTGGTCGTACGGTGATGAATGAGTTGAAAGATGGCGGTTTTGATGTAATTGCGCTAGGAAAAATTTCTGATATTTATGACGGAGAAGGCGTTACAAAGGCGATACGTACTAAGTCAAACAGTGATGGCATGGATAAACTATTAGATTCTCAGGAAATGGATTTTACAGGACTGAGCTTTTTAAATCTTGTTGATTTTGACGCCGTATTTGGACATCGTCGTGATCCTGAGGGGTATGGAGATGCATTAGAAGAATACGATAAACGCCTACAAGAAGTTCTTAACAGATTAAAAGAAGATGATTTATTAATTATTACAGCCGATCATGGAAACGATCCTCTCCATCACGGTACTGATCATACTCGTGAATATGTACCGTTAATTGCTTATCATAAAGGGGTTAATGAAGGAAAAGAACTTCCTGTTTGCAAAACATTTGCTGATGTAGGTGCAACAGTTGCAGAAAACTTTGGTGTGAAAATGCCGCAATATGGCACAAGCTTTTTAAAAGAATTATAAGGTGGAAGGGAGTTAGTACGCATGATTACAACAAATGACATTAAACAAGCAGCAGCATTTATTCAAAAGAAAGTAACATTCACTCCAGAGATTGGTCTTATTTTAGGTTCTGGTTTAGGGGTATTAGCAGAAGAAATTGAAAATCCAGTTCGTATTTCATATAGCAAGATTCCTGGTTTTCCTGTTTCAACAGTAGAAGGTCATGCAGGTCAATTTGTGTTTGGAACATTGCAGGGGAAAAAAGTAGCTGCTATGCAGGGGCGTTTTCACTTTTATGAAGGCTATTCCATGGACAAAGTAACTTTCCCAGTAAGAGTGATGAAAGAAATTGGCATTGAACGTTTAATTGTAACAAATGCTGCTGGTGGTGTGAACACAGAATTTGAAGCGGGAGATTTAATGATTATTACCGATCATATTAATAATATGGGGACAAATCCTTTAATTGGTCCGAACGATAATGAACTTGGAGTTCGTTTCCCTGATATGTCAGAAGCTTACTCAAAGCGTTTGCGCCAGTTAGCCAAAGAGGCTGCCGGTGAAATTAATATTTCTGTGCAAGAAGGCGTTTATGTCGGCAATACGGGTCCTGTTTATGAAACCCCTGCTGAAATTCGTATGATTCGCACTCTTGGCGGAGATGCGGTAGGAATGTCAACGGTGCCAGAAGTAATTGCTGCCCGTCATGCAGGGATTGAAGTATTAGGAATCTCCTGTATTTCAAATATGGCTGCTGGCATTTTAGATCAACCATTAACACATGATGAAGTCATTGAAACAACTGAAAAAGTGAAGGCAAATTTCTTGTCTTTCGTAAAAACAATTGTTAATAATATGAATTAATTAAAGGTTATTTATTTCAAACCTGAAGAGGAAGTTCCTCTTCAGGTTTTTATTTGCTTATTAATAAACAATAAGGTTGAATATAACTCCGGTAATTTGTATAACTTTCATTATTTTGGAAACAATGGTAATACGAAGAATGGAGGGATTTAGGTGAGAAGAATTCTAGCAATGATTATTGCAGTCATGATGGGGATTACTACTTTTGAAGGCACCGCATTTGGTAAGGAATCTCAGCTAAACTTAGCAAATGAAGCTGATTCAGCAATTTTAATTGAAAGAGACACAGGAAATATTTTATTTGAAAAAAATAGTAATAAAGAGCTGCCTCCAGCAAGTATGACAAAAATTATGACAATGTTATTAATTATGGAGGCTATTGAAGATGGAGATATTTCGTTAAAAGATAAAGTGAGAACAAGTGAATATGCAGCATCCATGGGGGGCTCGCAAATTTTTTTAGAGCCTGGAGAAACGATGACAGTGGATGAAATGCTAAGAGGAATAGCGATTGCTTCAGCAAATGATGCATCAGTAGCAATGGCTGAATTTATTGCAGGCTCTGAAGAAGCATTTGTAGTAAATATGAATAAAAAAATAGAAGAATTAGGGCTGAAAAATACTCACTTTTCAAACCCGACAGGTCTTCCGGCAGAAAATCACTATTCAACTTCACATGATATGGCGCAAATGGCAAAAGAACTTTTAAAGTATCCACTTATTACGAAGTATACAGGAGAATATGAAGATTATTTGCGTGAAAATACGGATAAGAAATTTTGGCTTGTTAACACAAACAAATTAGTTAAATTCTACTCAGGAGTGGATGGGTTAAAGACAGGCTATACCAAAGAAGCGAAATACTGCTTAACAGCAACAGCAAAAAAAGAGGATATGCGTGTGATTGCTGTCGTCATGGGAGCCCCAACAGCTAAATCAAGAAATCAGCAGGTAACAAGCATGTTTGACTACGCGTTTAGTCAGTATAAAACCCATCGTTTATACGAGCGCAACCAAATTATTAACACGGTTGATGTAAATAAAGGAGATAAACGAAAAGTAACCGTGGTAACGGCAGAGAGCGTTTCCATTTTAACGAAAAAAGGGGAATCTGAAAAAGAAGTAACAACAAAAATGAAGCTTTCAGAGTCTTTGGAAGCACCGATCCAAAAAGGGCAGGAAGTCGGTAAATTAGTTTTAGAAAAGGATGGTAAAGTTCTTTCAGAAACCGCTTTGTTATCTTCTCAAGACATTCAACAAGCGAGTTGGTGGCAATTATTCAAACGAACATTGGCGCAATTTGCGGCAGGAAATTAATAAAAATATGACAGATTTTTAGAGAAAGACACTAGTTTTGAAGGTAAGAAGGATTTCTTTCTGTCAATATAGAAAAGACTCACTATCAGTGACTTGAGAAATAAGGAGGCGGAAATAGTGAGTCTTAATATTAACCTAGAAGTAAAACATGGGGTTTTATGTATTCGATTGTCAGGAGAATTAGATCACCATACTTCCGAGCTGTTAAGAAAAGAAGTCGATTCAATGATACAAAAGCACCAAGTTAAACATATTGTGTTAAATCTTGGTGAATTAACATTTATGGATAGCTCTGGGTTAGGGGTTATTTTAGGCAGATATAAGCAGGTGAAAGCGCAGGACGGCGAGATGGTTGTTTGTGCAATCTCCCCTGATGTAAAGCGATTATTTGAGATGAGTGGGTTGTTTAAAATTATTCGTCTTGAGGAAAGTGAAGAATATGCTTTACAAACTTTGGGGGTGGCATAAATGAAAAACAACATGTATTTACAATTTTCCGCGCTTAGCCAAAATGAATCGTTTGCTAGAGTGACTGTTGCAGCATTTATTGCACAGCTTGATCCTACAATGGATGAATTAACAGAAATAAAAACAGTCGTTTCTGAGGCGGTTACAAATGCTATTATACATGGATATGAAAGTAACCCAAATGGAATGGTCTACATTTCCGTAACTCTTGATGAAAACGTTGTGAAGCTTCAAATTAGGGATGAAGGCATTGGAATTCACAACCTTGACGAAGCTAGACAGCCTCTTTATACGTCAAAGCCAGAATTAGAACGCTCAGGAATGGGTTTTACAATTATGGAAAACTTTATGGATGAAGTAGAAATTGAAACAAATCAAAATGGTACAACGGTTAATTTAACAAAATATTTATCAAAAAATAAAGCGTTATGCAATTAAGGGGTCAAGCCTATGGATGTTGAGGTGAGCAAAGGGAATACAAACCATGATGCGTATTTAAAGGATGATGAGGTAAAGCAGTTAATTAAGCGAAGTCAAGATGGAGACCAAGAGGCGCGCGACTTAATTGTACAAAAAAACATGCGTCTTGTTTGGTCAGTTGTCCAGCGTTTTTTAAATCGAGGTTATGAGCCGGACGATCTCTTTCAAATTGGAAGTATTGGCCTTTTAAAATCTGTTGATAAATTTGATTTATCATATGATGTGAAATTTTCAACTTATGCAGTACCGATGATTATTGGTGAAATTCAACGATTTATCCGAGATGATGGCACAGTAAAAGTAAGCCGTTCATTGAAAGAGACGGGAAATAAAGTTCGCAGAGCAAAAGATGAACTATCAAAAGTTCATGGAAGAAACCCAACCATTCGCGAAATTGCAGATCATCTCGAAATTTCTCCTGAAGAAGTTGTATTAGCCCAAGAAGCTACAAGAGCCCCATCTTCCATCCATGAAACTGTTTATGAAAATGACGGTGATCCCATTACACTATTAGATCAAATTGCTGATCATACAGAACCGAAATGGTTTGATAAAATCGCCTTAAGAGATGCTATTGAACAACTTGATGATCGAGAGCGTTTAATTGTATATTTACGTTATTACAAAGATCAAACGCAATCTGAAGTTGCGGAACGACTTGACATTTCACAAGTACAAGTATCGCGCCTTGAAAAGAAAATATTAAAGCAAATAAAAAACCAGATGGGAGATTAGCGCCTTTCTGGTTTTTATTTTTTTGTTTAAAGAAAATATTGGAATCGTTATAAGCCGCATGATCTGAAGAAACGGAACTCATAATAAATATAAGGATTAAGTTTGCTTAGATTTGAGGAGTTGAGGCCATGCAGGAGTCAACAATCTATATTCGGATGAGAAACCGGGTGTATGTAAAACCGAATAAAGTGGTCAAACTTCATGAGATTGCCCAGCTTGCAGGCAGCCCTGATACATGCAGGGAAATAAGGGAGCTAATCGTATACGAAATTAGTCCTGAAGATAAGAGTCTCATTGTAATTGATGTAATGAAAGTCATTCAAACAATTCAGCAAACCATAGGAAATATGGACATTCAAACAATTGGTCCTTCACAAACAATTGTTCAAATTGAATTTCCGAAACGTAATTTTTCGATTATATATTTTCTGTTTGTATGGCTGTTATTATTTGTTGGCGCAGCATTAGCTATTATGAATTTCCATGAAGATGTCAGCATGCAGGCTGTTCATCAACGTATCTATAAAATTGTTACAGGCAGAGAAAATAATCAGCCGCTTCTGCTGCAAATTCCTTATTCGATTGGCCTTGGAGTTGGGATGATCTTGTTTTTTAATCATTTGTTTAAAAAACGATTAAATGAAGAGCCAAGTCCATTAGAGGTAGAGATCTTTAATTATCAACAAGATTTAGATCAATATGTCATTATTCATGAGAATAAAGAAAGCGAGAAAAAAGTCGATGGTCATTAAAATAATGACTGTAATGATGATTGGATTTGCGGAAGGTATTGCTGTTGGGGGAGGATTTGTCGCTTTTTTAAGCGTGTTAGGGGTTATTCCAAGATTAACACAGTTAACTAAAACAAAACGCTTTATAAGAGGCTATGAATGGAGTGTGATTAGTGGAACAGTATTATTTGGTTGGTTAAGTCTTCGGAATGGTACATTAGGTTTTTCACCGCTTCTCCTTATTCCATTTGGGTTATGTGCAGGAATATTTGTAGGAATGCTTGCAGCTGCTTTAACAGAAGTGTTAAATGTTCTTCCAATACTTGCTAAAAGAATTGGATTTGACGAAAAGATTCTTTTGTTATTAATGGCAATCGTATTTGGGAAAATATGCGGTTCACTGTTTCATTGGCTTTATTTTGTAAATCAATAAATAGAAAAGGAGGTGTGAAATGACAAAATTAAATGATAAAAGGGACTATCTTAAAAATATAAAGTTATTTCAACCAAAAACACCTTTTTTTTTAAATAGTTTAAAGGCATTTTTTGTTGGTGGAATGATTTGTGCTTTTGGACAAGGAATACAAAACCTTTATCACACTGTGTTTTACTTTAATGAAGCATCCGCCGTGAATTTAACTGCTGCGACCCTTGTATTAATCGCTGCCGTTCTGACTGGTATCGGAATATACGATAAAATTGGCCAGTTTGCAGGAGCAGGCTCGGTTGTTCCAGTTACCGGTTTTGCGAATTCTATTACAAGTGCAGCGCTTGAACATAAAAGTGAGGGTATTGTATTAGGGGTGGCAGCAAATTTATTTAAACTGGCTGGTTCTGTTATTGTATTTGGTGTTGTCGCTTCTTATATTGTAGGAATTCTTCGCCTCCTATTTAGTAAGCTGCTATTTTGAAAGAAGTAAGGAGCTGGCATGATGAAGCGGATGGGAAAACAGACATGGTTATTTCAACATGTTTACTTAAATACAACGGGAACTGCAGTTGGTCCAAAAGAGGCAGAGGGGCCATTAAAACATACATTTGATATGACCTATTTAGATTTATACTGTGGAGAGTCTTCTTGGGAATTAGCAGAACGCCGGTTAATGAATGATGCAGTCGAACAATGTTTAGCAAAAGCACAAATGACAGAGAGGGATATTGACTTTTTTTTAGCTGGTGACTTATTAAATCAAACCGTTACCTCCAACTATAGTGCAAGGAGCTCTCAAATTCCGTTTATTGGCATGTTTGCTGCATGCTCTACTTCCATGGAAACAATTGCTGTTGGTTCTACGTTAATCGAAAGCGGTTTTGCAGATACAGTGATTGCGGCGACAAGCAGCCACAACGCTACTGCAGAGAGGCAGTTTCGTTATCCTACTGAATATGGAGTTCAAAAACCTAAAACAGCTTCTTTTACGGTAACAGGGGCAGGCGCAGCGCTGCTGAGCCGCAGAAAAAGCGATATTCAAATTACAAAGGCAACAATTGGACGAGTGGTGGATTGGGGAATAAAAAATCCGCTTGATATGGGATCAGCAATGGCACCTGCGGCAGCAGATACTATCGAGCGTCATTTCAGAGATACTGGCCTGCTGCCTTCACATTACGATTTAATTGTAACGGGTGATTTATCTGGAGTAGGATCTCCTATTTTAAAAGAGCTTTTGTTAGAACGGGAAGTTGATATTACAAATATGCATCAAGATTGCGGCTTAATGATTTACCGACCAGATCAAGGAATTTTCGCTGGAGGAAGTGGATGCGGCTGTGCAGCAGTTGTTACATACGGACATCTTGTAAAAATGCTGAAAACAGGAAAAGTAAAGCGAGTTCTTGTCGTTGCTACAGGGGCATTAATGAGCCCATTGATGATTCAGCAGCAGGAAAGTATTCCCGCGATTGCTCATGGTGTTGTTTTAGAAACTGTAGGGAGGGAGGTATAGTGGAGTATATATGGGCATTTTTAGTAGGAGGATTTCTTTGTTTTATTGGTCAAATTTTAATGGATATTTTTAAATTAACAGCCATACATGTGATGAGTTTCTTTGTTGTTCTTGGTTCTGTATTGGATGGATTTGGATTATATGAAAAATTGATTGACTTTGCAGGAGCAGGAGTTACCGTCCCCGTTACAAGTCTTGGTTACGCCCTGCAGCATGGAGTAATGGAAGAAGCAGAACAAACTGGATTGATTGGTCTTGGGTTGGGGACTTTTAATCTTACATCTGCAGGAATTTCATCAGCTATATTATTTGGCTTTCTTGCAGCATTGGTTTTTAAGCCAAAGGGGTGAAAAGATGGATAAAAAAAAGCGAGTCATCCTTTTTACAGACGGCGATCATTATGCATTAAAGGCAGTTGAACATGTTGCAAAAGAAATAGGAGGAAGGTGTATTACAATGTCAGCGGGCAATCCGACTTTATTGTCTGGAAGTGAAATTGTAAAGCTGATTCATAAAGCTTCCGATGATCCTATTTTTGTCCTATTTGATGATGCTGGATTTAAAGGCGAAGGGCGCGGAGAAGCGGCGATGCGATATGTGGCTACACATCCTTCCTTAGAAGTACTTGGAGCGGTTGCGGTTGCTTCAAGAACAAGTGCCTCGGAATGGACAAAGGTGGATGTAAGCATTGATCGCTTCGGTAATTTAACTGAGCATGGTGTCGATAAAAGCGGTCTTGCAGATCTTGAAGTTGGAAGAATTGATGGAGACACGGTTTCAGTATTGGATGAATTAGCATTACCGATTGTGATAGGCATAGGAGATTTAGGAAAGATGGCAGGAAAGGATTCTGTTGAAGAGGGTGCCCCAATTACAAAAAAAGCGGTTGAAGTTTTATTAGAAAGGAGCGGTAAGTATGGTACAACAAGCTGAAAAAGAAAAAATAGAAACCCAAAAAAACATTTATGCAAAGCTGAAGGAAAACAATGCTTATTTAAAAGATCGCCTTGGGATTGGAATTTCGTTTGATATTGGTTTTCGTGAATTAAAAATTGCCCATAAAGATATCGCCCTTTACTATTTAACAGGGCTTTGTGACACAAATTTAATATTAGAAATTGTGAAAGTGTTTGATGAGCTGAATCACAACAGTCGATCTGTTTCGGGACTAAAAAAAGTTTTATATAACAATATTCCTCATCAACAAGTGGAAACAACAGATAAATTAGATGAAGCCGTTGATAAATTGTTAAGTGGGTTAATCGTTATTTTTATTGACGGAGATACAGAAGCACTTATCGTTGACGTAAGAAGTTATCCAGGCCGAACACCTCAGGAACCTGACACAGAAAAAGTAGTAAGAGGTGCAAGAGATGGTTATACCGAAAATATTATTGAAAATACAGCAATGACGCGAAGAAGAATTCGTGATGAACGCTTGCGGTATGAAATGATTCAAGTTGGTGAACGCTCAAAAACAGATATTTGTATTGCATATATACAAGATGTAGCAGATCCGGGACTAGTTGATCTTATGAAAAAAGAACTAAATAAAATTGATATAGATGGTATTCCAATGGCAGATAAAACAATTGAAGAGTTTATTGTAAAACAAGGTTGGAATCCTTTTCCGATGGTACGTTATACAGAAAGACCTGATGTTGCAGCAACACACCTGTTTGAGGGTCATGTGCTGATTATGGTTGATACATCACCAAGTGTGATGATTACACCAACGACATATTTCCACCATGTCCAGCATGCAGAGGAATACCGTCAAACACCTGCAATTGGTGTATTTGTTCGTTGGATAAGATTTGCTGGCATGATTGCTTCAATCTTTTTGCTTCCGTTGTGGTATTTATTTGTTTCAGAGCCAAACTTATTACCAGCGAACTTGGAGTTTATAGGACCGAATGAAAAGAATATGAACATCCCGATTATCTTGCAAATCCTTTTTGCAGAACTTGGTATTGATATACTGAGGATGGCCGCTATTCATACGCCAACCCCGTTATCAACTGCCATGGGTTTAATTGCCGCTGTCTTAATTGGCCAAATTGCGATTGATGTAGGATTGTTTGTTCCAGAAGTTATTTTATATATTGCGGTTGCAGCAATTGGGAATTTTGCAACACCAAGTTATGAACTCGGAGTGGCCAACAAATTAATACGTCTTCTCCTTCTTTTACTTGTACTCGCTTTTGAAGTGCAGGGATTTATGATCGGCGCAACAGCGATTATTTTATTTTTAGCTACCATTAAAAATATCAATACGCCGTATTTGTGGCCGTTTTTACCATTTGATCCTAAGGCATTTCTACAAATCATTATTCGTGTTTCTGTGCCGTTATCAAAGTTACGACCGAGTATTGTTCATCCGCAAAATCAAAAAAAACAATCATCATAGGAAGTGCTATCGTCTAATTACAAGTTGCCTTTTAGAAAAAAATATGATAAATTAGGCGATAATAAACTTAATATAATGCCTCATTTAATATAATGGGGTAGAGGCGCAAAACGAATCAGTAAGATAGTGGAGATATTGGAGGCAAAGAAACTATCTGAAAGGTCAATTTGCCGAAGTAAATGTTAGAGCTCCAAATCTGCATTTGCTGGGTCGCTGCTAAACAAGCAGCGAACTGTCACTATAAGAAATTATAGTGGAGAACTATTCCGAGTGATGAGGGTGCGTTTAAAGACAGTTAATGTACCGCAGCATTGGCTGTCTTTTTTATTAAATTGAAAATGTCGAATTTTCACTTTTATCATAAAGTGCTTATAGATTCAAGGATTCGGATGGAAAGACTGGGGTAAGGGGGAAATGAAAGTGTATTTACATGGAACAAGTACAATTAATGAAGAAGGACACTTAAGTATCGGTGGTGTTGACACAGTTAAACTTGCAAAAAACTATGGCACACCTTTGTATGTATATGATGTTGCGTTAATTCGTCAACGTGCAAGAGAGTTTCAAGAGGCTTTTAAAAAGCATAACTTAAATTATCAAGTTGCTTATGCAAGTAAGGCATTTTCAAGCATTGCGATGATTCAACTTGCAGAAGAGGAAGGTTTAAGTTTAGATATTGTTTCAGGTGGAGAGTTGTATACAGCGTTAAAAGCGGGCTTTCCTGCTGAACGTATTCACTTTCACGGAAACAATAAAAGTGCTGAAGAAATCAATATGGCAGTAGAAGCAGGAATCGGCTGTTTTGTTGTTGATAATTTTTATGAATTGGAACTTCTTGAAGAAGCTGCAGAAGAGCATGGAAAAACGTTATCTCTCTTGCTTCGCACAACACCTGGTGTAGAAGCACACACACATGATTATATTTTAACAGGTCAAGAAGATTCGAAGTTCGGTTTTGATTTAAACAGCGGTCAGGTGGAAAAAGCGATTCAGAGCATTTTAAAGAAGGACTGCTTTAATTTATTAGGACTTCACTGTCATATAGGTTCGCAAATTTTTGAAACCACAGGGTTTGTAATGGCTGCTGAAAAGATCTTTTCATATATTAAAAAATGGAACGAATCATTTTCCTATGTGCCAAAAGTATTGAATTTAGGTGGAGGCTTTGGCATTCGCTATGTAAAAGAAGATGATCCGCTGCATCCTTCTCGATATATTGAGGCAATGATTAAGGTTGTTAAAACGCAAGCAGAGCAGCTGGAAATCAATGTACCGGAAATTTGGATAGAGCCAGGTCGTTCACTTGTAGGGGATGCAGGAACGACGTTATATACAATTGGTTCCCAAAAGGAAATTCCAAATGTAAGACATTATGTGGCAGTAGACGGCGGTATGAGCGATAACTTAAGGCCAGCTTTATATCAGGCAAAGTATGAAGGAATGCTTGCAAATCGTCCGAAAGAAACAGCAGAAGAGAAGTTTTCCATTGCGGGGAAATGTTGTGAATCAGGTGATATGCTTATTTGGGACCTGCCGCTTCCAAACCCAAATCATGAAGATGTATTAGCTGTTTCTTGTACAGGTGCATATGGTTATGCAATGAGCAATAACTATAACCGTATTCCAAGACCGGCAGTGGTGTTTGTAGAAAATGGAGATGCACAGCTTGTTATTAAAAGAGAAACATATGAAGATTTAATTCGTTGTGATTTACCGTTAAAAAAACCGGTTGTTAAATAACATATTAAAGCCTGTGTCCTTTACATAAAAAGGTTCAGGTTTTTTTCTTTTAACAAATCTGATCCTACTACAGCATATTTTACAAAAAAGCTGCTCATATTTTTGCTTGTTGAAGATTGTTTTAGTAAAATAGAAAAGAATACATAAGGAGGTTTTTTAAAATGAAAAAAGGTTCGATCACATTTGAAAACGGCGAAAAAATTGTAATTGAATTTTTCCCAAATGAAGCACCAAATACAGTAGCAAACTTTGAGAAGTTAGCAAAAGAAGGTTACTATGACGGTTTAACATTTCACCGTGTTATTCCAGGTTTTGTAGCGCAAGGCGGATGTCCGAATGGAAACGGTATGGGTGGTCCTGGATATACAATTAAGTGTGAAACAGAAGGAAATCCACATAAACATGTTCCAGGAGCTCTTTCTATGGCACATGCAGGAAAGGATACTGGCGGCAGTCAATTTTTTATTGTCCATGAATCACAGCCGCATTTAGATGGTGTTCATACTGTATTTGGACAAGTTATTGAAGGAATGGAAAGTGTTCTTCGCATTCGTCCAGGTGATGTGATGAAAGAAGTGAAAGTTTGGGACGAAGAATAAGTAAGTAGAAAAAGTGTATTTTTATAACACTTTTTCATTTGTTGTGCTATAATGACTGTAACTTTATCAATCATATTTCCTTCGGGGTCGGGTGTAATTCCCAACCGGCGGTGATGAAGCAAAGCGCTTCTTAGTCCGTGACCCGCTATTGCGGTGGATCTGGTGAAACTCCAGGGCCGACAGTAAAAGTCTGGATGGGAGAAGGAATAAATGATCAACTACGCAACAAGTATGTCTTTTTTTAATAAAAAGGGGGAGGACCTGCATGTAAAGGAAGCCTCTTTTATTGCACATTAACTAGGAAAGTAAAGCTTGGTCAATGTTAAAATTAGGTCAAGAATAATTTCTAAGTAATAAGTGCGGCATCGGTCTTGTTTCTAATTAACTTTAGCGGCAGACACCGGGTTTATTTTGCATACTTTGTTTTTGTTGATACATAAGTGGCCCCTAGGAATAAGTATACTCCTAGGGGTTTTTTGTTCTTCTCACATTAGGGATAAGGGTTTGCTGGCGTCACGTTTAGATAAAATGTTGGCATTGAACCTTAACATGATATTGATAAAATTATATCGTTATAAAGGAAGTGAAACCCTAATGTTTACAGGTATTATTGAAGAAATTGGAACCATTAAAAGAATGAATCAGTCTGGAGACGCCATTGTGATGACAATAGGAGCTTCACATGTGTTAGAAGATGTAAGTTTAGGTGATAGTATTGCAGTGAATGGAGTTTGTTTAACCGTTACATCATTTAAAAAAGATGTCTTTACAGTTGATGTGATGCCGGAAACAGTTCATCACACAAGTTTAAAACTGCTAAAAGTTGGTTCAAACGTAAATCTTGAACGAGCGATGGCTGCAAATGGTCGGTTTGGTGGTCATTTTGTATCTGGACATGTGGATGGAATTGGGACGATTAAGTCTAAAAAAGCGGTCGATAATGCCGTATATTATCATATTGAAGTGTCAGAAGAGCTTTTACATTATATTGTATTAAAAGGTTCTGTTACTGTTGATGGAACAAGTTTAACCGTATTTGGAGTTGATCGTGATCACTTTACAATTTCATTAATTCCTCATACCCTTTCGGAAACCATATTAGGTGAAAAAGGTTCTGGAGATATTGTAAATATTGAGTGTGATATGCTTGGAAAATATATTGAGCAGTTTATTTCCAAGCGTTTTCATACATCTTCAAAAAAATCGTCATTAACTGAGTCCTTTTTAGAAGAACATGGTTATAAGTAAAGGGAAAGTAGAAAGGGGGATATAAAATGTTTGATCGTATTGAAGACGCTATTTATGATTTAATGGAGGGAAAAGTTGTAATTGTTTGTGATGATGAAGATCGTGAAAATGAAGGTGATTTTATATCGTTAGCCGAAAAAACAACACCTGAAGTAATCAATTTTATGATTAAGCAAGGACGTGGTCTTGTCTGTGTGCCTATTACAGAGGAGCGAGCTAGGAAGCTTGATTTAACTCCAATGGTTGGTCATAATACAGATCCGCACGGTACCGCATTTACAGTGAGCATTGACCATCGTTCAACAACAACAGGAATTTCGGCCTCCGAACGATCCGCAACTATTCAAGCTTTGCTTGATCCTAACGCAAAGCCGGCGGACTTTAAGCGCCCGGGGCATATTTTTCCGCTTATTGCAAAACAGGGCGGTGTGCTTAGACGGGCAGGACATACGGAAGCGGCTGTTGACTTAGCACGATTATGCGGTTCAGAGCCTGCCGGAGTCATTTGTGAAATTATTAATGAAGATGGTACAATGGCGCGGGTGCCTGATTTACGAAAAATTGCTGATGAATTTGATTTAAAAATGATTACGATTAAAGATCTTATTCAATATCGCAATCGCAAAGATAAGCTTGTAAAAAAGGAAGTCGATATTAAACTTCCAACTGAATTTGGTGAGTTTCAAGCAGTTGGCTATTCAAATATTTTAGATCAAAACGAGCATGTTGCCCTTGTGAAAGGCGAGATTCTTCCAGATGAGCCAACGCTTGTTCGTGTACATTCCGAATGTTTAACAGGGGATGTATTTGGTTCAAATCGCTGTGACTGCGGACCTCAGCTTCATGCCGCCCTCTCGCAAATTGAAAAAGAGGGAAATGGTATTCTTCTTTATATGCGTCAAGAAGGAAGAGGAATTGGCCTGTTAAATAAAATGCGCGCATATAAGCTGCAGGAAGAAGGTTATGATACGGTAGAAGCAAATGAAAAGCTAGGGTTTGGACCTGATTTGCGTGATTATGGAATTGGGGCGCAAATCCTGAAAGACTTAGGCGTTACAAAAATGAAGCTATTAACAAATAACCCGCGTAAAATTACAGGATTAAAAGGCTATGGCTTAGAAGTGGTCGACCGGGTGGCAATACAAATGCCATCTAATAAAGATAATGAACGTTATTTAAAAACAAAACAAAGCAAATTAGGACATATGTTTCACTTTTAATAAAAATATAGAAAATCATTGAGGAGGATTATGATGGGTCAAATATTTGAAGGTAATTTAGTAGGTTCAGGGTTAAAAATAGGGATTGTGGTAGGACGTTTCAATGAATTTATTACGGGGAAATTATTAAGCGGTGCAGAAGACGCGTTAAGAAGACATGGAGTAGATGAAGCGGATGTGGATATCGCATGGGTGCCGGGTGCATTTGAGCTTCCTCTTATTGCAAAAAAAATGGCTGATTCTAAAAAATATGATGCGGTGATTACGTTAGGAACGGTTATTCGCGGTTCGACTCCACACTTTGATTATGTATGTAATGAAGCAGCAAAAGGGGTATCAGCAGCAGCATTAAACAGCGGTGTGCCGGTTATCTTTGGTGTTCTTACGACAGATACGATTGAGCAGGCGATTGAACGCGCTGGTACAAAAGCTGGCAATAAAGGTTGGGAAGCAGCAGCTGGCGCAATTGAAATGGCAAACTTAACTCGTTCTTTTAGCTAATAAATATTAAGCAAAATTCGCAACTTTTTCGAGAATCGTGTATAATATGTTAGGAGTCAGATGATGAATAACGGTAGAAGGCAAGAAAAATTGTTAATACTTACATGTATTATTGTTGCTGTTCTTTTAGGAGTTTCTTTACTTGGAAGGTTATTTCATTAATGAGGGATTGTCATGCTAATACGTTATAAGAAAAATCACGAAAAAATTGCAATGGGACTCTTATCGTTTATGCCTAATGTAAAAGATTTAAAACAGCTGCAGGAAACGATAAAAGCATATGAACAAAATAATGATTGGCAGCTTTTCTTATGGAAAGAAGAAGACATTATTGGAGTTGCTGGTATTGAACTGATCAATGATCATAAGGCTGTTCTGAAACATCTTAGTGTAAATCCTAGTCACCGTCAGCAGGGGCTTGGAAAGCGTATTGTTGAAGCGCTGGAAGAGATGTTCAGTGATCAATATGATTTAGAGCCCAGCAAGTACACGAAAGCATTTTTTCAAAAATGCCAACAGGAAGAGTGCGAATAAGAAAAGCGAAAGGTGCCCGCCTATCGGCGACAAGCATAAGGCGAGCCGGCTGGAAGGTTGCTTTTTAACCTTCTGGACGGATTGACTAGACCAAAGAGCCGATGGCATCTGGAGCTAGACACAAAAAGGAGAGGACTTAGTGTCCTTTCCTTTTTTGTGCTCTTAATTTTCGCTGCGAGTCTCTTTCAGCAATTACACCACTGCGGTCTCGTTTTGTATGTTTATTTAATAAGAAGTCATTGGTCAGATCACTTGGATTCCCCCATACACAATTCTGTTCTTCACAGTGCCTTTTACATTCTGCAATTAGTTTTTCATCCGTAAGCGGCAGGTTCATACTTTGATAAGGTGTTTCATTTTGTAAATCAACTAGCCTGTTTTCAAGATCTTTAAGTAGTAAGTCATAATTAATACCGAGTGATTCTACAGCATTTCTTTCTCTCTGTAAGATCACAGCAGCACTTTTCATCATTCGATACGCGCCTTTAAAGTTATTTCGCCGTTGATGATAGAGAGAAACGGCGATTTGAATAAAGCTAACCCAGTAATCTTTTTTCCCGCCTTCACAATCTTCTTTCCAATATTCTTCTAACACTTCATGACATTCAAAATAATCACGCAAGCCATGAAAATATACTAAATAGTCAATATAAGGCTTTGGATAGTGCATTTATACTTTCCTCCAATATAAGCGGACATTGTAATAATTAATGATAGTGTATCATAGGGAAGCTGCGATGAAAATTTTGAATTAAGGTGATTCTGCTTCAACCAGTGTTTCATAAGTAGAGGAGAGAGGAATGCTGACAAATCCGTGAATAAGTGGTGTAAATGGATTATACGTATATGTTGATGTAACAGTAACTGGTTTCCCTTTTTTGGGTGAAACTGGTGAATTAATAGTGATGACAACCGTGTTTCCTACTGTACTTTTCATATTATCTTTCATCTTTGTTGATCCTGCTGCAGTCGTTCAATCAATGCTTTTGGATCAATTGGTGTGCTGTTTGTTTTATGAATTTGGTTTATTGTTTTTTCTGTCCAGCTCGGCCATTTGTTAGGAGGGAGATGGGCGTTATTTTTATTAATTTCAGATAAATTAATCACTTCAATATATTGATTTGATAAAAATGGATTAAGCTGTTCAAAGCCTGTTTTTTCAGGGCTTTTTTGCATTGGAATAATTTTATCAGGATAAAGCCGTTGAAATTCAAGGGCAATATTAAATGTTTTATCAAACGAATAGTGATCAACAATAATCACTTTAGCGCCCTCTGCTTTAAATAAAGGCGTAGAGGAGAGGTGATGCAGCAGTCTTTGCAGTTCTTCTTCATTGTTTTGAGTAATAATAACAATCGTTCCAACAGGGAGAGACTTTGAGCCTTGCGAACGATAAATATTTTGTTGAATTAGTTTCATCGTTGTGCCACCTTTCTGCTAACCAAGATTTTCAATAATTTGAATTGCGCCTGGACCTAGAATGATAAGAAAAATAGGTGGGAAGATAAATAAAACTAATGGAATTAAAATTTTCACCGGAATTTTCATTGCTTGTTCTTGAATGCGTTGGCGACGTTTTAAGCGTAGTTGATAGGATTGAAGCTGAATCGTTGTTAAAATACTAATACCCATCTTTTCGCCTTGGATGAGAGCGCGAACGAGTGAATCCTGAATCCGTTTTGATAAGTTTTTTAGAGCTTCTTCACGTGAAACACCCATCCGTACTTCTTTAATAAAATATTTAAATTCGCTGTAAAGAGGGCTAGTTTTTCGTTCGCATATTTTTTGGATCGCATTATCAAAGGCAATACCGCCAGCTAAAATAACTCCTAACGTGTCAATTAATAGAGGGAGCTCAGCGAGAATATCAAACCTTTTATTTTTAATATATTGATTAATTGCAAAGTCTGGTAAAAAGTATGAAACAGGCACAATCAGAAAGAAAAAAAGGTTGGGCATGTGATTTAAGAAACTATAAAGTAGTAAAGCAGTTAATGTTAAAAACAGGAGAAGAAACTTTGAAATCAATACCCGTTGAAAAGTAAATTTTCCTTCTGTTTTAATCACTTTATGCTGCAGGTGAAGTTTATATTTTTTCGGTGTCGATCGTTCAAGTAAATAGATAATAAGTTGAATAAGAGGAACAAATAAACGAATAAACAATGGTGCTTCATAATCATTGTTATTTCGAGTGCGAACATGTTTTGAAATACGAAGCATTAATTGTCGTTTAGGGCTAAGGTAAAATTTTGTGCAGGTATAGTACGTAATACAAAATGTTGTGATAAATAATGAAATTAGAAATAAAACAAGCATATGCAGTTCATCACCTTACCTTTAAAGTGATTATTTTTTTCATAACGATAATTCCAATAATTTGTAAAAGTACAGCAGTTCCAAGAATAAATATTCCGATTATATTTTTAAATAGTACCATCATATAGCTTGGATTTATTAAGTAAAACATAATAAAAAGCGCTAAAGGAAGCAAACCTACTATAAGTCCGGAAATTTTCCCTTGTGCAGTTAAGGTTTTCACTTCACCATTTAACTTTTCATTTTCACGAATTATTGTTAGTAATCCATCAATTACTTCTGTAACATTTCCCCCTGTTTCACGAGTGATTAATATAGTATCTACAACATTTGTAAGTTCGGGGATATCAAGACGTTTTGCAAAATCGGTAAAGGATTTCTCGAAATTTTCACCAAGCTGTAATGCTTGAAAAAGTTTATGAAATTCCTCAGACAAGGGAGGAAAATTTTCTTTAGCAACAAGGTCCAAGGTTTGTACAATTGAGTATCCTGTTTTTAACGCGCTAGATATTAATTCCAACGCATTGGGAAGTTGTTTTAACATTAGCTTCTTTTTCTGATGTTTACGTAGACGTATATATAAATAGAGGACACCATTTATACTGATAAATAGAAGGAAGAAAATGGTGAATCCCCACATCAATACAGTGAAAAGAATAAAAAAATTTGTCCAAGCTAAAACAAGTAAAAGCTCTCGAGAAGTGACCGGTAATGAAGCAGCTTTTAGTTCAATGTCTAACTTTTTATAGATACTATCCAACCATTTTGATTTTGTGTTTTTTTTATTTTTCCCCTGTTTTACTAACCTTCTTGTCACTAATCGTATTCTTATTTTAAAATATATGTTCGGTAAAACTTTATAACCAATATACAAACTAATTGTTAAGATGAAAGAAAAAAGACTAAGGTATACTGACCAGTTCATTTTATCTCCACCCATTACCATTAAATTTTGATAGCAAGCCCACCTTTTTAAAGTTTCCAGTTATTTTGTCAGATTGATAGGATGACGCTTTTTCAAATACAAATAAATCTTGCAGGACAACGATCCCATTTTCAATGCCTTCTACTTTAGCAATATTAGTGATTCGGCGACTTCCATCTGATGTATACAATGCACTAACATCATCGGTTAGTGTTGGTAAACTAGCCGCCAAAACAATAGCGATTAATGCAAGTATAAGTGCGTATTCCACCATACCTTGGCCTTTCTCTTCATTCACTAATCGCTTAAAGATAAGTAAAAAGCTCATCATCCACGCCTGAACTGCTTCCAAAATTTTGCTTAATAAATTCATTTAACTCACACCTCCTACGATATTGTTATTAAAAAAATGGAAAACATGTCTTATATTTTAGCTGTTTTTATTTTTTTCCAGTTTATCATTGGTATTTACAATTATTTGTATAATAGTAGGTGATTAGATGGTTTAAAATGAGTTTTAAGGAGGGTGTTTTTGATTATTTATAAGGAAGAGAAGCAGATTGAAACAGCCGTTCAAATTTTTTAGGGGGAAGGCATTTCTTAAACGCTTAAAAGGATTAATGTTTCAGAAGCGGCCTTTAGAAAATAAAGGGATTATGCTTGTTCCTTGTAATTCGATTCATATGTTTTTTATGAGGTTTTCAATTGATGTCGTATTTTTAGATAAAAGCAGTCGAGTTGTAAAAGTAATTTTAGCGCTAAAGCCTTGGAGAATAAAGCATGGAGGAAAAAAAGCTTATTCTGTACTAGAACTTCCTGTTGGCACAATTGAAAAGTATAATATTGTGATAGGTGATAAAATTGAACTAAAAGAGGAAGCTGCTAAGTAGTCGCTATACAGCTTCCTCTTTTAGTTATCCGTTAACTGAGCAGCTGCTTGATCTGCTCGTTTCGCTTTTCCTGCTCTTCATTTGATGCAAGATCATACTTCTTTAATAGATGAAAAACCTCATTTAACGTTTCTTGATTTAAATCTTGCCGTAAAAATGAAGAAAGCCCATCATAAAGATTATTTGGTAAATAATCGTGCTGAGATTCCAGTTTCTTTTTAACATCTTCTAAACTGTGATTAAGGTTGCATGTACTCATTATTTTTCCCCTCCTAACGAAGTATTTCCTTTATGATAATATTGTTTTTCTTTCATGCCAACAATTGAATTTATATCGTCATGATCACAAAAAACTGCCGGTGTGCGTCACCAGCAGTTTTATACTATTCATTTTGATTTTTTAAATGATTTTGAAAAGCATGCTTGATCGTGTCAATTCCTCCTAATGTAGAGGGGCGGATATCAAGAATTTCATTTCGTTCTTGATCATGGATGACTGTGTACGTATAATCAGCAAATTGGCATTGATACGTATGATAAGGTCCGTTTTCAGATATTCTTGTAAAGTTCATACATACTCTCCTTTGTTAGACGTTATTTATTATAATTAGCATGAGCTGTAATAAAATTCTTTATGCGAACCTTTAAAAAGGAATACGTATATATCTCATAGAAGCAATATGATAAAATATTTCTTGTTCAATTACTAATTAAAAAAGAAGGAGACAGAATAAATCATGCAGTACAGCGTGAAAATTGATGCCTTTGAAGGCCCGCTTGATCTTCTTCTTCACCTTATAAATCGTCTTGAAATCGATATTTATGACATTCCAGTCTCAGAAATTACGGAGCAGTATTTGGAATATATTCATGCAATGCAGGAATTAGAGCTTGATGTTGCAAGTGAGTTTCTTGTAATGGCAGCAACGCTTCTTGCGATTAAAAGCAAAACATTGCTGCCGAAACGAGAAGAAATATTAATGGAAGATTTTGATGAAGGATTTGAGGAAGAAGATCCCCGTGAAGAGTTAATGAATCGTTTAATCGAGTATAGAAAGTTTAAAGAAGCCGCAAATGTGTTAAAAGAGCATGAGCAGGAGCGCAGTTTAGTATATACACGTCCACAGGGAGATTTAAGTGCCTTTCTATCTTCTAATGATACGGTAGAGAAGGTTTCGGATGTTTCAATTTACGATATGTTAGCTGCGTTTAAGCGATTAATGGAAAGAAAAAAAAATAAGCAGCCAAAGAAAACGACGATTCACCGCCAAGAAATTCCAATTTCTACAAGAATGAAAGAAATCTTATCAGAATTAGCTGAAGGTAAAGTTAGAAAACGTTTTGAAGACTTGTTTCCTTTTCCTAATCGTGAACATATTGTGGTAACATTTTTAGCGGTTTTAGAATTAATGAAGAAAAATCAAATCTGTTGTGAACAGGAAGGTAATTTTGCAGAGATTTTCGTTTCAAAGAATGAAGGGAGTAACAAATGAGTGTCTGATAAAGAGAAAAAAGCTATAATAGAAGGACTATTATTTGTCGTTGGGGAAGAAGGAATTGAACTGAAGCAAATAGCAGAAGTTTTAGAGATTGATCACAATGAAGCTCAACAGCTCCTTGAACAATTAAGTAAAGAGTATCAATCAGAAGAACGAGGGTTTGAACTTGTTGAAGTAGCAGGTGTTTTTCAGTTAACAACGAAAGCAGCACATGCTGATTACTATAAAAAGCTGATCGAGTCGCCGAGAAGCGGCACACTTTCTCAAGCCGCGCTTGAAACATTAGCAATTATTGCCTATCAGCAGCCGATTACCCGTGCTGAAGTCGAAGAAGTACGGGGGGTAAAAACAGAAAGGCCGCTGCAAACGTTAATAAATAAGGAGTTAATTAAAGAAGTTGGTCGTGCGGAAGGAACAGGACGTGCAATTTTATACGGCACAACAAAAGAATTTTTAGAAGCATTTGGATTAAAGTCTCTGCAAGAGCTGCCGCCGCTTCCCGAAGCAGGTGCACAAATTTCATTTGATGAAGAAGCAGATTTGTTTTTTGAAAAATTTCAACAAACACTTGAAGAGCAGTGAGGCTATTGATCGCTGTTCTTTTATTAGATATGGTATAATTTAGTAACCATCTATTTAATGAAAGGGTGTTTTAAGGAATATGAAAATCCTTCAATTGAAAGGATATGAACTAGAAAAATCAAAGTCAAATACACCAGAGGAATTTTTTAATCGCTCTGAAATTGTTTATTTAGATAAGGGTGAAGAAAAAACGTTTTATGTACTTTATTTACGATATTTTGAAGAAAAGATTTCAGAAATAACGCCATTTGAAAGCGACCCTATTTTTACGATTGCTGATCGAGATATTTACTTTCGAGATATTGCTGCATTTCTATGTTTCATTAATAATCCTGATTTTAAAAAGAGAAGACGAGTTTATATTAATTCACTTCAGGAATTTTCTACATATTTTAAAAATATTAATTATGAAGAAGTAAAATCTATGTTTGAAAAAATAGAAAAGCAAGAAAGCGTTGAATTAAAGTCATCCGTTTTTCTCTTAAATTAGTTAAGCTCATTTTCTAACAAAAATTGCTGTTAACATTGATGTTTTATCGTATAATAATACCAACTAGCATGAAAAAATCCGTGTAACTATTTTACGGTATTGGGGGAAGCATACATGGGGGATGATCTTGTAAAAACCCATATGAACCAAGCAGAGAAAACATTAGCATTCGTTTCAAAAAGTATTAATGACTATTTAAATGAAATGACAGTATCTCAAATGGTAAGTGATTGTGGTGATTATCAAGAATATTATGAAGAGGTGTTATTTTCACTGCGGCGTATTTCAGTGTTTTGTGATGAAGGTCATGGTCATTGTACAGCCATATTAGGTCGAGCTGTTTTTCAAGAAGAAGTTGCTGAAAGAGCACTGAATTGGATTTATAATCGCTGTATTGAAGAGTTTTATCATCCGCGCAATGACTACTGGCATGAAGATAGTCGAGCATTATATAGAGGAAAAAGTGCGATACAGTTTAATGAATATGTTCCTGCTTCATTAAAAGAATTAATGGTTTCTTTAGAAAAGTCATTTCAAGAAATTAGAGAAGAATTAGAGTATTACGGTAATCAGCTCCAAGCGAAAATGGGATAATGGTAATATGAAAATCCATCTTTTTATAAGATGGATTTTTTGTTGTTGAAAAATAAAGCTTCTTTACTCATATAAAAAGGTGATAAAATGTATAACTTTCTTCATTGAACAAAAAATAAGGGGAAATAAAGTGAATGAACTAGAAAGGGAGATTCCTTTGTCGGTCATTTTATCTGTTGATACTCATTCCCCTCCTTATAAATTATCCCAACAAGAAGTATTATCTTTTATAAAAGAGCTGTTTAAAGACTCCTACACAAATATTGAACGGTTATTGCCTGTTTTTCATAACGGTCAAATTGAGGAGCGTTATTTTTCAATGCCGTTAGAATGGTTTTCGAAAAACCATTCCTTTCAAGAAAAAAATGATTTATATATTGAACATGCTCTTACATATAGTATTGAAGCAATTACGAAGTGTTTAAATAGTTCAACATTTTTAATTGAACCTGTTTCTTATGAAGAAATTGATGCGATCTTTTTTATTTCAAGTACAGGAATGGCAACACCAAGTATTGATGCTCGCATTATGAATATTCTTCCGTTTTCCAAGCACACGAAACGAATACCGATATGGGGGTTAGGATGTGCCGGCGGAGCAGCAGGGATTGCTCGTGCCCATGAGTACTGCTTAGCCTATCAACATGCGAATGTGCTTGTTGTATCGATTGAACTTTGCAGCTTAACATTTCAAAAAGATGATTTATCAAAAAGTAATTTAGTAGGCACTTCTTTATTTGCTGATGGAGCGGCCTGTGCGCTAGTAGTAGGAAGAAAGTCCGCTCTTTTACAAAGAAAAAAAGTTTCATTACTTCCAGCTGTAAAAGAAACACAATCGACTTTAATGCCTCATTCAGAAGATGTCATGGGATGGAATATAAAAAATGGCGGACTTTATGTTGTATTTTCAAAAGATATTCCGTCCATTATTCGTTCATGGTTAGGAGAAAATGTGAAGGGGTTTTTACAATTATATAACCTCGAGCTGCAAAGCATTAAACACTTTGTCGCCCATCCAGGCGGCCGCAAAGTGTTAGAAGCTTATGAAGAGACATTGAGTTTCTCAGAAGAAAAAACAGCGATATCAAGCCATATCTTAAAGCATTATGGCAATATGTCATCAACGACAGTACTGTTTGTGCTCCAAAAATTTATGAAAACCGAAGAAGATAAACAGAAACATGATCTAGGATTACTGACAGCACTTGGACCTGGCTTTAGTTCAGAGCTTGTACTGTTAGAGTGGGGGTGAAAAATGGAAAAACTATTTTGGTTTATCATCCTCTTTGTGATTGTTCAAAGAATCGTTGAGTTAGTCATTGCAAAGCGTAATGAAAAGTGGATTATAAAAAATGGCGGCATTGAAGCTGGTGCTGAACATTATAAGTGGATTGTATTGCTTCATGTTAGTTTCTTTGTTTCTTTTATCATTGAATATTCATTAAACGGAACGCTTTTAAAATGGTGGATTTTTCCCTTCATCTTCTTTAGTTTTGCTCAAGTTTTAAGAATATGGAGTTTGCTTTCATTAGGACGATACTGGAATACAAAGATATTAATTATTCCAAACAGTAAGGTGATTAAAAAAGGACCATATCAATATATGCGTCATCCTAATTATCTCGTTGTTTGTCTCGAACTTTTAATGCTGCCGTTAATGTTTAATGCTTATTTTACCGCAGTTCTTTTTACGCTGTTAAATAGTTATCTTTTATTATTTATTCGTATTCCAGCGGAGGAAAAAATCTTACTAGAACAAACGGATTATCAAAAAAATTTTGCATTTAAATCTCGTTTTTATCCTAGAGCTGATTAAATTCAGCTCTTTTTCATTTGAAGCTTAATCATATCATCTAAGTTTATGCATAAACTTGTACAAATAACGTAATAGGGGACGGGGATTCGATGCATACAACATGTATACAAAAAAGTGTGTTAATCGTTTGTATGTTCATGCTATCTTTTTTTTCTTTTTCTATACCGATAAATGTTCAAGCTGCTAATTTATCTGTTTCTGGTCAAAGCGCGATCTTAATGGAGCAGGAATCTGGACGAGTATTGTTTGAAAAAGATGCTCATACAACAAGAAGAATTGCAAGTATTACAAAAGTAATGACGGCCATTCTTGCTATAGAGTCTGGAAAGATGAAAGAAAAAGTCAAAATTACGGACAGCATGGTGAGGGTAGAAGGATCAAGTATTTATTTAAAAGAAGGAGAAAGTCTAACATTAGAGGATTTAGTATATGGCCTTATGCTGAGATCAGGGAATGATGCTGCCGTTGCGATTGCAGAATATGTTGGGGGAAGTCTTGATGGTTTTGTTTATTTAATGAATCAAAAAGCCCAAGAAATTGGGATGAAGAATACGGAATTTGCAAATCCCCATGGTTTAGATGATCATGAAAATCATTATTCTACAGCATATGATATGGCCCTGTTAACTCGCTATGCAATGGGAAATGAAAACTTTCAGAAAATTTCTGCAGCCGAGAAGTACAGTGCTCCTCAGGAGGGCGAATCATGGAATCGCAGTTGGTCAAATAAAAATAAAATGCTGCGTTTATATAAATACTCTACTGGAGGAAAAACCGGTTATACAAAACGGGCAAAGCGAACACTTATTTCAACTGCCAGTAAAGATGGATTCAATTTAATTGCCGTCACATTAAATGCTCCGGATGATTGGAATGATCATATTGGAATGTTTGAATGGGGATTTAACAATTATAAGTTAAAAAGTCTTGTCGAAGAAGGAAAGATAACCGGAATTAAAGACCCCTTCTATAAAGGAAAAGTATATGCAGCTCGTTCTTTATCTTATCCATTAACAGAAGATGAAATTGACCAAATTCGTTCCTCGCTCACACTTTACAATCCACCAAAAGGAAATGAATGGTCGGAAAATGGTATTCCACGTCCTGTTGGAAAGATGTTTTTTCAATTAACAGATCAAACGATTGGAGAAGTTCCGCTTTTTTATGAAGGAGATCCTGAAGTAAAGAAAAAGAAAGGGTTTTGGGGGTTTTTTAAAGAGTTGTTTTTAATTTTAAATGGGGTTTCAAGTTATGATTAATATTATATGGATGTTTTTATTTGCTGTTGGTTTTGTGTTTGCAGCAATCAATGGGACAATGGAAGAAGTAAATGCGGCTATTTTTGACGGAGCAAAGGAAGCGGTAGCGATTTGTATTGGTTTAATTAGTGTGTTGGTTTTTTGGCTCGGATTAATGAAAATCGCTCAAAACGCCGGGCTTCTTGATGGATTAGCAAAACTTGCCAGACCGCTTGCTAAAAAGATATTTCCAGAAGTGCCAAGTGATCATCCTGCCATGGGGTATATTTTATCAAATATGATTGCAAACTTATTTGGACTTGGCAATGCAGCAACTCCAATGGGAATTCAAGCGATGAAACAGTTAAAAGAACTAAATGACAATAAAGATGAAGCAAGCCGCTCCATGGTAACGCTGCTTGCGATTAATACGTCAAGCTTAACACTAATCCCTACAACAGTCATTGCCATCCGAATCCAATACGATTCTGCCTCACCTACAGAAATTGTAAGTACCACAATTATTGCTACCATGATTTCGACGATTAGTGCTATTTTAATTGATCGCTATTTTTATAGAAGGAAAGTAAAGAGGGGGGATAGAAAGTGATTACCGCTGCTTCGATTTGGATTATTCCCTTATTAATAGGTTTTATCTTAGTATATGGCACAATTAAGAAAGTACCAACATATGAGGCATTTGTAGAAGGTGGAAAGGACGGGTTTCAGCTGGCCATATCGCTTATCCCATATCTTGTTGGAATGTTAGTGGCCATCGCTGTTTTTCGAGCTTCAGGAGCTATGGAAGCACTTATTCAGGCGCTGAAACCTCTTTTTTCAATGATCGGTGCTCCAGCAGAAATTGTCCCACTTGCATTAATGCGACCAATTTCTGGCACTGGTGCTTTAGGATTAACAACAGATTTAATTGCAACATA
The DNA here is from genome assembly GCF_003318295.1 of Bacillus taeanensis. Lineage (GTDB taxonomy): Bacteria > Bacillota > Bacilli > Bacillales > UBA6769 > Maribacillus > Maribacillus taeanensis. The sequence goes on along the minus strand of NZ_QOCW01000005.1, from coordinate 144,225 downwards.
CGGACCAGACTCTTTTATTGGACGTCTCGCCTCAACGATGCAGGGAAGCACAGACACCACTTTTTATATTTTAACCGTTTATTTTGGAGCAGTAGGAATTAAAAAAATGGGCGATGCTCTAAAAGTTGGACTTCTTGCTGACCTTATTGGAATAATTGCTTCCATTATTATTGTTACAATCGTCTTTAAATGACTATAATACTAAAAGAGAATCTCTTACTTAAACAAACTCGGCAATTAGCCGGGTTTTTGTATTGTTTTATGTAACAGTACCCTGAATATTGCTTTCGAAATAAAAGGATGATCATTCTCTTGAGAAATTAGAAGAGGAAGAGTATGATGTATGATGAGGTGAAAATTAATGGAACGTTTACAAAAAGTAATTGCAAAAGCAGGAATTGCGTCACGAAGAAAATCGGAAGTGTTAATTCAAGAAGGAAAAGTAACAGTCAATGGTCAAACAGTCACTGAGCTTGGTACAAAAGTAGGGCCAAATGATCGTATCGAAGTAAATGGTATTCCGGTAGAGCGAGAAGAACCGGTCTATTTTTTATTTTATAAACCAACAGGCGTTATTTCAGCAGCATCTGACGATAAAGGAAGAACAGTCGTTACAGATTATTTTCCAATGATAAAGGAGCGCATCTTTCCAGTAGGCCGTTTAGATTATAATACATCAGGCGCGATTCTTCTTACAAACGATGGAGAATTTGCCAACTTAATGATGCATCCAAAACATAAAATTGAAAAAGTATATATTGCAAAAGTAAAAGGCACACCAACAAAAGAAACGATTCGAAAACTTGAAAAAGGTGTTCACCTGGAAGATGGGAAAACAGCTCCAGCCAAAGTGAAAGTTCTTTCGGCAGATCGAGCAAAAAACACGGCGATTTTAGAGCTAACGATTCATGAAGGAAGGAATCGTCAAGTTCGCCGCATGCTTGAACAAGTAGGTCATCCTGTTGAAAAATTAAAGCGTGAGCGATACAGCTTTCTTGAATTAAAAGGGTTAACAACAGGGGAATTTCGTCCGTTAACACCAAAAGAAGTGAAACAATTACGCGCATTAGCTGTCACATAAACGTCAAAAATCGACTAATAGTTACATCAATCAAAACGTTATAGTAATAGTAGTAGAGTAGTGAAGTAAAGGAGGGTAATGATGAAGAAGAATCGATTGATTATGCGGACAAGTATCTTAGTCATTATAGCGATTGCCCTTGGATACACGTTTTTTACGACATTTTTAGGTGATGCGCATTCACCTGTTAAAATTGGTGATCAAGCACCAAGCTTTGTGTTAACAGATATGAACGGCAAAACAGTCGAGCTTGAAGATTATCGTGGAAAAGGTGTTTTCTTAAACTTTTGGGCAACATATTGTGAGCCTTGTAAAGCCGAAATGCCAGCAATGGATAAAAATTATCAAAAATATAAAGATGAAGGGGTTGAAATTCTAGCGGTTAATGTAAATGAACCAGAATTAACAGCTAGAAGATTTGTTGAGCGCTATAGCTTAAGTTTTCCAATCTTACTCGATAAATCGAGTGAAGTATTTAAAGCATATGGCGTTGGTCCCATTCCAACAACCTTTTTAATTGATAAAGATGGAAAAGTTGTCGATCGATATACAGAAAGTCGTTCTGAAGAAGCAATTGCACAAGATATGGAGCAGATTAAACCGTAGTCTTAATGAGGTGTTTTTATGAGCAAGTTTAAATGTGAGTGCGGCCATGAAAATCCTTATGGTACACTTCTTTGTGAATCCTGCGGCAAGCCGCTTGAACAAAGTGATTCAAATGAATTATTAAATATGAGATATGAAGGTTCTGCTAGAAGATCACAAACATACAAGAAAACAATAGTTGATAAAATATGGAATTTCTTTTCGTCAGTTAAAGTAGGCATATGGATTATTGTGCTTATTTTAATTGCATCAGCCATTGGAACCATTTTTCCGCAAGAAATGTACATTCCGCCTACAGTAGATCCTGCCACTCATTATGAAGAGCAGTATGGAATCTTTGGACAAGTTTATTATGTACTTGGTTTTCATAATTTATATGGGTCCTGGTGGTTTATGCTTCTGCTTGCGGCGCTAGGGATATCCCTTATTATTGCTAGTTTGGATCGATTTGTACCTCTTTATCGTTCTTTAAAAAATCAGAGAGTTACGCGTCATGAAAGCTTTATGAGACGTCAGCGCATTTATGGAATTTCAAAATCGGCAAATCTTGATGAAAGTATGGAAAAAGCAAAAACTGCTTTAATAGCTAAAAGATACAATGTAAGAGAAGAAAATGGTAATCTTTTAGCGGAAAAAGGACGTTTTTCGCGTTGGGGTCCATATGTGAATCATGTCGGTCTTATTCTATTTCTTATTGGAGCTATGCTGCGCTTCTTTCCTGGAATGTATATCGATGAAGTGTTGTGGATTCGCGAAGGTCAGCAGTTAGCGGTTCCTGGCACTGAATCTTATTATTTGGAGAATAAACAATTTATATTTGAAGTTTATGATCAAAATGAAGGTCAGTTTAAAGATGCGATTGAAGGAACAGAAAGCGGAATTGTGCCTAAAAACTATCAAACTGATGTCACGCTTTATAAACAGCAAGGAGAAAAAATAGCAGGTGCCGAGCCAGAGCTTGATAAAGTAAAAGATTATTCAATTCGTGTGAACGATCCTTTGAAAATGGATGGATATGCAGTTTATCAAGTAGATTATAAACTAAATGAATTTAAAGAAATGAGCTTTACGATTGAAAAAAAAGCAACAGGTCAGCAATTTGGAAATACGACTATTGATTTGTGGAACCCAGAGCCTGCTTATGATTTAGGAAATGGTTATAAAATTGAAGTAATGGATTATTTTCCTGATTTTTATTTTAATGAAAAAGAAGAGCCGGCTACACAATCAAAGATTCCTAATAATCCTGCTTTTATTTTTAAAATGTTTACTCCGGAAACGCCAGAAGGTGAAGTAAGTTTTGTGGCGATTCGTCAAAATTTAGAACCACTAGGTGAAAATCAATATAAAATGACGTTTGCCGGTATGGATACAGCAAATGTGTCCGGCCTTATCGTTAGAAAAGACCGTACATTATGGATTCTTGCTATTGGTGCAGCCATTTTTATGATTGGTGTTACACAGGGGATGTATTGGAACCACCGTCGTATTTGGCTTCGTGAAATAAATAGGGAAATATGGATTTCGGCACATACAAATAAAAACTGGTTTGGCGTTAAAAAAGATTTAGAGTATGTAACAGAAACAGCAGCACTAGAAATGCCAATTGATCAAGTAGAAAAATTAGAAGGTAAGAAATAATAGAAAGGGGCCCCCTCTTATATGGTTCAATTAAGCAGTAATTTGTTGTATGCAGCATTTGTTCTTTATTTAATTGCAACATTTATATTTGCAGGTGCAATTAAGGATAAGCATAAACACCTTGATGAAAAAAAACGACGACGGAATCGTTGGGGCACAGCAGCAATTACAGTTACAATAATCGGTTTTTTGTTTCAGTTAGGGTATTTCTTTACGAGATGGGCTGCAAGTGGGCATATTCCACTAAGTAACTTATTTGAATATACAACCTTTTTTGGAATGATGATGGTATTTGGATTTATTATTATTCATTTCATGTATAAAGTAAATGTCGTTGGAGCAATTGCTATGCCTGTTGCTGCTCTTGTCATTGCATATGCAAGTGTGTTTCCAAGAGACATTCAGCCACTTATACCAGCTCTTCAAAGTGACTGGCTTAAAATTCACGTTTCGACAGTAGCGCTTGCAGAAGGTGTGTTAGCAATTAGCTTTGCAGCGGGTCTTGCTTATTTACTGCGTGAAGTTGATCAGTCAAAGTCAAGTAAAGAAACATTTTGGCTGGAGTTTGTTATGTATTCTTTAATTGTAACACTTGCTTTTGTATTTGTTTCATTTGGCTTTAAAGCAGTAGACTATGAAACAACATTTAATTGGATTGATAAAAATGGTCAAGAAGCGGAAATGACTTACAGCCTTCCAGCGATTGTAGGACCGAATGAGGGTGTTATTACAGATGGAGCGGCATTTGGACCTTTTGTTCAAATTTCTCCTTATATTGAGGCTAGTAAACTAAACACTGTGATTTGGTCATTATTAGGCGGCCTTTTACTATATGGATTACTTCGTCTTATTTTCCGTAAGCGAATTGCGGCATTTCTTCAGCCTGCTTTAAAAGGAGTTAGTCCGCAGCTTGTTGATGAAATTAGTTATCGTGCGGTTATTATCGGTTTTCCGCTATTTTCATTAGGAGCGCTTATTTTTGCGATGATTTGGGCTCAAATTGCTTGGACAAGATTTTGGGGATGGGATCCAAAGGAAGTATGGGCATTGATTACATGGTTATTTTATGCGGCATATCTTCACCTTCGCTTATCAAAAGGATGGCATGGAACGAGATCTTCATGGCTTGCAGTTATCGGTTTTGTTATCATTATGTTCAATTTAATTGCCGTAAATTTAGTTCTTGTGGGTCTTCATTCTTACGCGTAAGCTGTAAAAAGCCTTCACAGAAAGTGAAGGCTTTTTGAATACATAATTTTAGTGGTAAAATAATGAGAGATGATTATGTAATAAAACGGATTTTTTTACAGGGAGGAATACAAAATGGCAGCAGAAGCAAGAGTGTTAGTTGTAGATGATGAAGAACGCATTCGACGATTATTAAAAATGTATTTAGAGCGTGAAAATTTTGAAATTGAACAAGCAGAAAATGGAGAAGAAGCACTTGAAATGGCTTTAACCGAAGACTTTGATCTTATCTTATTAGATTTAATGCTTCCTGGAATTGATGGCATGGAGGTATGTCAGGCGCTTCGAGAAAAGAAAGCAACGCCTATTATTATGCTGACAGCCAAAGGAGAAGAAGTAAATCGTGTACAAGGTTTTGAAGCAGGAGCAGATGATTATATCGTAAAACCGTTTAGCCCAAGGGAAGTTGTTCTTCGTGTAAAAGCACTGCTTCGTCGTTCCTCAAAAACAAAATTTTTACAAACAGAGACAACAACGAAAAATGTGCTCGTCTTTCCACACTTAACAATTGATCATGATGCCCATAAAGTGCAGGCTGGAAATCAATTTGTTAATTTAACACCAAAGGAATATGAACTTCTTTACTTTTTAGCGAAATCACCTGATAAAGTATTTGCTCGTGAACAGCTGTTAAAAGATGTGTGGAATTATGAGTTTTTTGGTGATCTTAGAACCGTTGATACCCATGTAAAACGGTTAAGGGAAAAACTGAGCCGTGTTTCTCCGGATGCTGCAAAAATGATTGCAACCGTGTGGGGGGTTGGTTATAAGTTTGAGGTTGGTACCGAATAATGTTTTGGAAAAGCGTTGTAGGTAAACTGTGGTTTACAATTATTTTACTCGTTTCAGTCGTTCTTTTTGTATTAACGATTTTATTGCTGCAATTTTTTGAGAATTTTCATGTGACACAAGCAGAGCAGCAGCTGACGAAATTAGCAGATAAAGTGGCGGCTATTATGGAGAATTATGAAGACCGCACTGCTGCTCTATCAACAGCTTGGGAAATTGTTGATGTTTATTCTACAAGAGTTGCGATTATTGGGGATGAAACAAACTATTGGTATTCACCAAACGATGATAAGCTCTCAAATTTACCGGTTGAAATGTTTAAAAATGATGAAAAACTTTCAAAAGTGTTTACAGAGAAACAAACGATTGTGAAGCAAGGTGATTTTCCCGTTAAGCAAAACGGTGAGGAAATACATAATGAAATTTTAGTTGTTGGAGTTCCAATGAGCCTTTTTACTAATGAAAACGGGGCAGTATTTCTCTATCAGTCACTTGATGTAGTAGAAAGAACAACAACACAAGCGCGAAATATTATTTATATTTCTGCAGGAATTGCAATTGTGTTAACAACGATTTTTGCTTTTTTTCTTTCAACAAGAATTACAGCACCGCTTCGTAAAATGCGTGAAGCAGTCTTTCAAGTAGCAAAAGGAGAATTCGAAACAAAAGTTCCATCGGTCTCAAACGATGAAATTGGTGAACTTGCAGCTGCCTTTAATCGAATGGGGCGCCAGCTTAATGATTATATTACAGCTTTAAATCAAGAAAAAGAACAGCTATCAAGCGTATTAAGCAGTATGGCAGATGGTGTGATTACATTTGACCGTAAAGGGGAGATGCTTGTTACAAATCCTCCTGCTGAAAGATTCATTCAAGCATGGTATTATGAACAAGGAATGAATGACGACGAAAAAGCAGAACTTCCTGAAGATATTCAAGAATTGTTTCAAAAGGTCGTAACATTTGAACGGGAGCAAATGACAGAAGTTGCCGTACAGGGACGAAATTGGGTAATCGTCATGACACCGTTATATGACCAAGCTTATGTAAGGGGAGCTGTAGCTGTTCTTCGTGATATGACCGAGGAACGCCGCTTAGATAAACTTCGTAAAGACTTTATTGCGAATGTCTCTCATGAACTTAGAACGCCTATTGCGATGCTTCAAGGATACAGTGAAGCGATTGTTGATGATATTGCTGCAACAGAAGAAGAGAAAAAAGAGATTAGTCAAATTATTTATGATGAATCACTTCGGATGGGAAGACTCGTTAATGAACTTTTAGATCTTGCGAGAATGGAAGCGGGACATATTGAGCTTCGTGAAAGTTCTGTGTATCTGGCTGAGTTTACGGAAAGGGTATTTCGTAAATTTCAAGGACTTGCAAAAGAGCGCGGTGTTGATTTAAATCTTTCTAATGTTGAGGAAGGTGAAGAGTTGTTTATTGATGCCGATCGGATTGAGCAGGTGCTTACAAATTTAATTGATAATGCTGTTCGCCATACCCAGGAAGGTGGATCAGTCTCATTGACAATCCAATCCGTTGAGGCTGGTGTGAAGTTTGATGTAAAAGATACCGGCTCTGGGATACCGGAAGAAGATTTGCCGTTTGTATTTGAGCGTTTTTATAAAGCTGATAAAGCGAGAACACGCGGCCGGTCAGGAACAGGACTAGGTTTAGCGATTGCAAAAAATATTGTTGAAGCTCATGATGGCTATATTTCTGTTCACAGCAAATTAAATGAAGGCACGACATTTTCCTTTTTTATTCCACGAAAAGAGCAAATATAATAGGGAATTATCCCGAAATCTTCTTGTTTAGATCGTAAAAAAAGTTCTTGCAACATCGATGAAAATTCTGTAATATAGATACAGGCACAATATTTAGTGTTTTAAAATGTATTTGAACACTATATATTGTGCTTGTTAATTGAATACGCATGAAATTAAGGTGTTATATGTGACTTAATAGGGAATCTGGTGAAATTCCAGAGCTGTCCTCGCAACTGTAAGTGTGGACGAAATGAGAAAACCACTTTACAAGTAATTGTCCTAAAGGGATGGGGCTTGTATGGGAAGGCTCAAAGTAGGGTGAAGCACAAGTCAGGAGACCTGCCTTAGTTTTACGTTTCATATCTTCGGGGATTGAGATTCTGAAGCGGCACATCAACCTATTCGTGATACGTATGTTCTAACATACTACATAAATTAAATTGTGTCGTTTTCGCTCATCTTTCGGGATGAGTTTTTTTTAATGCCCTGACAGGAAAGAGAATTTTACTAAAAGAAAGGGGTATTATATGTCATCTATAACAAGAAGTCAACAGCCTCGTGTCATTGACCAATCATATGTGACTGAACTTATTCAAGAAGTGCTATCACGCTATCCGCACTTAGAAGGAGACGTGTTTTTAGAAAAATCACTAAAAGGGTTCGAAATAAAAGAAGGCGCGTCACCTCAAGAGATTTTTAATATGATTATCTTGCATGCGCTAGATGAAATTGATGCTCAGCATCCTGATTGGACCTATGCAGCATCAGCAATTTATTTAGAAAATTTATATGTACAGGCAGCAGAAAGCCGCGGATATAATGCAGATGACCAGTACGGGTCTCTAAACGAGCTTCTTCAAACTTTAACAGAAAAAGGGATTTATAATCAAAAAATTTTAAACTGCTATTCTACAGAGGAAATTCTTGAATTAGAAGAAGCGATAGACCCTCGAAAAGATCAGCTTTTTACATACATCGGGATTCGCACACTTGCTGATCGTTATTTAGCCAGATCCCATGACGGAGCAGTTTATGAGCTGCCGCAGGAACGATTTATGATCATTGCGATGACGTTAATGTTAGAAGAACAGAAAGAAAAACGTCTTGAGCTTGTAAAAGAAGCTTACTGGGCGCTTTCAAACCTTTATATGACGGTTGCAACACCAACACTTTCAAATGCCGGGAAATCATACGGTCAGCTAAGCTCATGCTTTATTGACACAATTGATGATAGTTTAAGAGGAATTTACGACAGCAATACTGATATTGCAACTTTGTCAAAAAATGGCGGTGGAATAGGCGCATATGTTGGGAAGATCCGGTCACGAGGGTCTGATATTAAAGGCTTTAAAGGCACTTCATCTGGGGTTAATGTTAGCCCTCTTGCAGTGTAAACTGTAAGTAATAAAGGTGGTCAATTGCTGGAAACTCTGAGTATCTCAAGGTAGGATATCGTGCAGTAATGTCGCGACGCCCCCTGAAAATCCGAGAGTGCAGACAATCAGCAGCCGAGCTTCCTAAGGAAATTCTGGAAGAAGGTTCAACGACTAAGAGATTATATAAGTAATTATATAATCCGAACCACCTATTCTTTTAAATAGGATAAAGATATAGTCTGTTCTCTATGGCGACATAGAGAGGTAGGCAGAAATGACCTGCCCCCTCGTTAATTAATTTAGAGGAGTAACAAGTCAAGAATTCCATGGATGAAGCAGCTTAACAATACTGCGGTTAGTGTCGATCAGCTCGGCCAGCGTCAAGGTGCGATTGCAGTATACTTGGATGTTTGGCATAAAGATATTTTTGAATTTTTAGATGCAAAACTAAATAACGGCGATGAGCGTTTCCGTACCCATGATTTATTTACAGGTGTTTGTATTCCAGATTTATTTATGGAAACTGTCGAAGAACGCGGGGAGTGGCATTTATTTGATCCGCATGAAGTACGGAAAACGATGGGCTGGTCGCTTGAAGACTTCTTTGATGAAGAAAAAGGTAGCGGTTCGTTTCGCAAAAAGTATATGGAATGTGTAAACCATCCGACATTATCGCGTAAAACGGTTCCTGCGATTGACATTTTTAAGCGAGTTATGATTTCTCAGCTTGAAACGGGTACACCGTACATGTTTTATCGTGATACAGTGAATCGCGCAAACCCGAATAAACATAAAGGGATGATTTATTGCAGTAATTTGTGTTCAGAAATCACCCAAAACCAAAGCTCCACAACCGTTGAAGAAGAAGTAGCAAAAGACGGAAAGATTATTATTACAAAAAATCCCGGTGACTTCGTTGTTTGTAATTTATCATCAATCTCACTTGCAAAAGCAGTAACAGAAGATGTGTTGGAGCGGTTAATTCCAATTCAAGTACGAATGCTTGATAATGTGATTGATCTAAACACAATCGAAGTTCTCCAAGCGCAGTTAACAAATCAAAAATACCGCGCAGTTGGGCTCGGGACTTTTGGAATTCATCATTTATTGGCATTAAAAGGAATTCGCTGGGAATCAGAAGAAGCAGTTGAATATAACGATAAACTTTATGAAAAAATCGCTTATTTAACAATAAAAGCTTCTAATGAACTTGCAAAAGAAAAAGGAGCCTATCCGGCGTTTGAAGGTTCTAACTGGCAAACCGGTGAATATTTTGATAAGCGTGGTTATGAGTCAGAAGCGTGGAACGAATTAAAAGAAGCCATTCAGGAAAATGGCATTCGTAACGGCTGGTTAATGGCAGTAGCACCAAACAGCTCGACTTCGATTATTGCCGGAAGTACAGCAAGTATTGATCCAATCTTTAAAAAGTTTTATTCAGAAGAAAAGAAAAATTATAAAATTCCAGTTACAGCACCTGATTTAAATCAAGATACTTTTTGGCTTTATAAATCAGCCTATGATATTGACCAAAGCTGGAGCATTAAACAAAATGCAGCACGCCAGCGTCATATTGATCAATCAATCAGCTTTAATTTTTACGTGCGCAATACGATTAAAGCGAAAGAACTGTTAAATCTTCATATGACGGCTTGGAAGTCAGGGTTAAAAACAACGTATTATACACGCTCCACTTCTGTTGAAATTGAAGATTGTGAGAGTTGTTCATCTTAGTAAAGAGATTCATAGGGGCTCTTCCCTATGAATCATCCTATTAACAACAAAGGAGGAATGTTGTGTGCAAAATACACTAATCCAACGCAAGCTTTATGATACAAAAGCACCGAATGCCTCAACTGGTATTATTAATGGAAAAAGCTCAAATGTATTAAACTGGGACGATGTTCGCTTTACTTGGGCATATCCGATGTATAAAAACATGTTAGCCAATTTTTGGACACCGATGGAAATTAACATGTCTACAGATGCAAAGCAGTGGCTTGACCTTACTGAAGAAGAGCAAACAACCTTTAAAAAAATTATCGGTCTTTTAGCCTTTTTAGATTCGATTCAAACCGATTATTCTGGTAAAGTGGGAGAATATTTAACAGATTCAAGCTTAGCAGCGTTAATGCAGGTGCTATCATTTCAAGAAGTGGTGCATAATCAGTCTTATTCATATGTATTATCAAGTCTTGTACCAAAACATGAACAGGATCAAATCTTTGAATATTGGAAACATGATGAAGTGCTGCTTGAACGAAACAACTTTATCGCAAAAGGTTATGAGGCATTTGTAGAAAATCAAACACCAGAAAATTTTTTGAAATCAATTGTATATGATGTCATTTTAGAAGGGTTGTTTTTCTATGCAGGCTTTGCGTTCTTCTATAACCTTGCCCGCAATCAAAAAATGGTTTCATCAAGTACGATGATTAACTACATTAATCGAGATGAGCAGCTGCACGTAAATTTGTTTACAAATATTTTTAAAGAAACATTGAAAGAAAACCCAGAGCTTGATACGAAAGAACTTCGTCAATTTGTAACAAATACGTTTACAAAGGCAGCAGAACTTGAAATTAAATGGGGAAATTATATTGTTGGCAATAAATTTGACGGTATCAACCAAAGTGATCTTGAAGATTATATAAAGTTTATGGCTAATAAACGCTGTCATGAATTAGGCTGTGAGCGCCCTTTTGAAGGTTATCGTGAAAATCCAATGAAATGGATTAAAGCGTATCAAGATACAAATGCCGGGAAAACAGACTTTTTCGAGCAAAAATCAAGACAGTATACAAAAGTGTCAGATGACAATGGATTTGATGACTTATAATTCTTAAAGTGACATCCCTTAAGGAGTTACTCATAAATTAATGAAGTAGATATTTAGGAGGAGAACAATGAAGAAATTACTAACATTATTACTAACATTATTTGTCGCAATCGGCCTTCTTGCAGCATGTGGGCAGGATAATGCTGAGCAGGAAGCGGGAAATAATGAAATACAAACAAAAGAAAACGCAAACACAGAAACTGCTGAAACGGAATCGGCCTTTCCGGTTACAATAACGGATGCCTCTGATGAAGAAGTTGTTATTGAAGAAAAGCCTGAACGTATTGTTTCGTTAATTCCAAGCAACACAGAAATTGCTTTTGCACTAGGATTAGGTGAAGAAGTTGTTGGAGTTTCAGATTATGATAATTATCCAGAAGAAGTAAATGAAAAAGAAAAAATTGGTGGTATGGAGCTAAATGTAGAAAAAATTATTGGTCTAAATCCTGACCTAGTGCTTGCACATGCTTCTGGTGCTCATACATCTGCAGAGGGGTTAAAACAGTTAAAAAGTGCGGGAATTACTGTACTTGTTGTAAATGATGCGGCAGCATTTAATGATGTATATGATTCAGTAAAGATGATTGGACAAGCAACTGGAACAAGTGATAAAGCACAAAAAGTGATTGATGAAATGTCAGAGAAACTTTTTGAAATTCAAGAAAAAGCAGCTGCAATTTCAGAAGAAGAACAAGTGACAGTATGGCTTGAAGTCTCACCAGCACCAGACATTTATACAGCAGGTAAAGGAACGTTTATGAATCAAATGCTTGAAATTATTCATGCGAAAAATGCGGCAGCAGATCAAGAGGGATGGGTAAAGTTTACGGAAGAGGATGCGGTTAAACTTAATCCTGATGTCATCGTTACAACATACGGTTATTATGTTGAAAATCCGAAAGAACAAATTCTTAGTCGTGATGGCTGGCAGGGTGTCCCTGCAGTGAAAAATGAACGTGTGTATGATGTTCATTCCGATCTTGTATCACGTTCTGGTCCACGGTTAGTTGAAGGGGTCGAAGAACTTGCTGCTGTTATTTATCCAGATGTTTTTGCAAAATAAACGGATCTTTTCATATGGTAGTTCGATTTCATTTTTAATATTAGCAATTTTTTTAGGGGTATCGATAGGCAGTCTATCGATTCCCTTTTCCGCTATTATTAATATTTTTTTAAACGATGTTTTTCATATGAATTTGGCTGCAGCTGGTGAGCCTATGTACCACAACATTGTAATGGAAATTCGTTTTCCAAGAGTTCTTTTAGCTGGTTTAGTCGGAGCTTCCCTTGCGATTTCTGGGGCTGCGTTTCAAGGCCTATTAAAAAACCCATTAGCAGATCCGTACACATTAGGCGTTTCATCAGGTGCGTCAGTTGGTGCAGTTTGTGTCATCTTTTTTGGGATTACAATACCGGCATTTGGTAGTTTTACCTTGCCTTTATTTAGCATTATTTTTGGTTTTATTACAATTATAGTTGTTTTATTATTTGCACGTATGGTACAGAGAACAATGTCTGTGGAAACGATTATTTTAACAGGCATTATCTTCAGCTCCTTTTTAGGTTCACTGATTTCATTGATGATTGCTTTAACAGGAGAAGAGTTAAGACAAATTATTACATGGCTGTTAGGAAGCGTTTCGATGAGAGGTTGGGATTATGTAAAAATGATCACTCCATTCTTTATCATGGGAACGATTTTATTACTAATAAATGGTCATGAATTAAATGCACTATCATTTGGGGAAGAAAGAGCTCAGCATTTAGGGGTAAATGTTCAGCAGCGGAAGTTTTTAATTATGATTGCAGCTTCTATATTAACAGGAGCAGCTGTTGCGGTATCTGGAACGATAGGTTTTGTAGGACTTGTTATCCCTCACTTAACAAGGCTGCTGTATGGAACGGATCATAAACATCTTCTTCCACTTTCAATGATTAATGGGGGATCCTTTTTAATTCTTGCTGATTTAGCTGCGCGAACAATTATTGCGCCAACACAGCTGCCAATTGGGGTACTGACTGCTTTAATCGGTGCGCCGGTGTTTGCAGTGATCTTATTTCGACAACGGATAGGAAGAAGTGGTTAATATGCTTGAAGTAAAAAATATACAAGGTGGTTATGAAAATGAAACCATTTTGCATAATCTTTCTTTTAATGTAAACAAAGGGGAAATATTTGGTGTATTAGGGCCAAATGGCAGCGGTAAGACAACGTTATTAAAAATCATTAGCGGGCTTCTTGAGCCGATAAGTGGAGAGGTTAACTTTCAAGGTAGACCACTTCAGCATTATTCTGCAAAAACACGTGCAAAATCGATTGCTGTACTGCCGCAAATAACAGAGCAAGCTTTTACTTATTCAGTAAAAGAAGTAGTGGCACTTGGAAGGTATCCATATCAAAAAGGTCTTTTTAAAACATGGTCACATGAAGATGAAGCAGTTGTAAAAAAAGCAATGGAGCAAACGGATGTAAAAAAGTTTGAACAAAAATCGCTTCAGCTGCTGAGCGGCGGTGAAAAACAGCGCGTTTTTTTAGCACAGGCACTTGCCCAGGAACCTTCTTTGCTTTTGTTAGATGAGCCAACAAACCATTTAGATATTTCTCACCAAAAGCAGTTGTTGGATTCATTGAAGAGATGGACAACTGAAGGCAATCTTACTGTAATAGCAATTTTTCATGATTTAAATTTAGCAAGCTTATATTGTGATCGCTTATTGCTTTTACACCAAGGTCAAACGGCTGCAATCCATACACCCCAAGAAGTATTACAAGAAGAAAAAATTCGTGAAGTATATGAAGCGGCAATTAAAAGACAGCCTCATCCGGATTTACCGCGACCAATGTTAACGCTTATGCCGGAAAAAATATCTTCGGAAATCGAACGAATAGCTTTTTCGCAATTTCAGATTGAGCAGCATGAAAATAGAATTCAAGTGATTTCACCTATTCCATTGAAATCATTTTCTTCCGCTGTTATTGGGGCAGGACTTGGCTGGTATCATACTTTTGTAAATCGTCATGTTGATAAAAGCTACAATTGTAATCATCCAAAAGAAGAAATGACTGAGTTTTTAAAGGGTCATGACCTTGAACCTGGTCATACAGTTGGGATGATGACAGCTGCAAATTTAAAAGATGGTGTTATAAAAGAAATAGGTCATGAACAGTTTTCTGTGTTAATTATTGTAACAGCAGGACTTAGTAATGCGGTTGATGTTTCAAAATGTGATCAGCATGTATTTGATGAGGTTCATGCAGGAACGATTAATACATGGGTGTTTGTAGATGGAGAATTAACAGAGGAAGCATTTATTCAAGGAATGATGACAGCGGCAGAAGCGAAAGTGAAAGCCCTGCATGATGAAGAAATTAAAGATGCTGTCACTGGTACAACTGCAACGGGTACATCAACAGATAGTATTTTAATTGCAGCAACACAGCGAGGCAGTAAGCTTTCATATGCAGGAACGATTACACCACTTGGAAAAACAATCGGAAAAGGTGTATATGAAGCAACACTGCAAGCTGTAAAAAATAATAAGAAGCGAATGAAGAATATATGACCTTTCATTTAATTGCGATCGCCTTTGCCTATTTCCTGGACCTTATCGTTGGAGATCCTCGTTGGCTGCCGCATCCTGTACGTTTTATCGGTAAACTAATTAGTATACTAGACCATAGGTTAAATAAAGGAAGAAGTAAAAAATGGAAAGGATTATTCCTTCTCGTCATTGTTTTACTTGTTGTTTATGGAATAGGATTTCTTCTCACAAGTACAGCTTATAAAATCAGTCTTTTTTTGGGTATTGGAGTTGAAACGTTATTAATATGGACAACGATTGCAGGAAAAAGTTTGGAGTCTGCAGCTTTAGATGTATACAAACCGCTAAAGTCAAATCAACTGATCAAAGCAAGAGAAAAGCTGTCTTGGATTGTTGGACGTGATACAGAAACATTGTCAGAGCAAGAAGTAGTCAGAGGGACAGTTGAAACCGTCGCAGAAAATACGAGTGATGGTGTAACAGCTCCATTATTTTGGGCATGTATTGGCGGAGCTCCGCTTGCGCTTTTATACCGCGCTGTAAATACTTGTGATTCCATGGTTGGCTATAAAAACGATCGTTATATGCAGTTTGGTTGGGCATCAGCAAGAGTTGATGATCTATTAAATATTATTCCGAGCCGCATTACGGGCTTATTAATGCTCCTTTCTATTCAGCCAGAAGTAGGAACACGAAAAGAAGCCCTGCTGCTTATGCTTAGAGATGCAAAAAAACATCCAAGTCCAAACAGCGGCTGGGGGGAAGCCGCAACTGCTGCAATGCTGGGAATTCAGTTAGGTGGACTCAACTATTATAAAGGCATTCCTTCCGATCGGGCGAAAATGGGCGAGCCTTATATAAATTTAAACGCAGATCATATTATTTATTCCATTCAAATTCTTAAACGAACAGTATTGCTGTTTATTATATTACTTTGGTTAGGAGGTCTTTTATTTGAAGCTGCCGCCGCACGGTTCTAATCCGCAACATTTATTGAAAACTTTAAATATTAAAGCAGAACCAAATGAGCAAATTATTGACTTTAGTGTAAATATTAATCCTTTAGGCATGCCGAAATCTCTTGCAGAAAATTGGGGAAGAATGTTTCAGCTTATCTCAGATTATCCTGATCCAACATTGGAAGATTTAACAGAAGCGATTTCAAAAAAAGAAGCACTTCCAAAGGAACGAATTTTAATTGGTAATGGTGCTGCACAGTTAATTTTTTTAATGGCTCAGAAGCTAGCTGGAAAAAATATTTTACTTGTTGAACCTACTTTTTCTGAATATCGTACAGCCTGTGAAGCATTTAACTGCCATGTTTCATCCTATCAACTAGCAGAAGAAGATGGCTGGAAAATAGATGCAGACATATGTTTAAAGCATTTAGAAGGCATGCATGCTGTTTTTATTTGTCATCCAAATAACCCAACCGGTGTAACGTATAACAGGGAAGTGCTTCTTTCTATTATTGAACATTGTGAACGAAAAGGCATTTTTGTCATTCTTGATGAAGCATTTTACGATTTTTGTTTTGAGAATTGCTCACTCTTACATATTAGTCAAACATATCATTACTTGATAATATTGCGCTCGTTTACAAAAATGTTTTCGATTGCGGGGCTTCGTTTAGGGTTTCTTGCAGGAAATGAAAAGCTTGTGCAGGAATTGAAAGTAATGCAGCCGCATTGGAGTGTCAATGCACTTGCTGAAGCGGTTGGAAGACTATGTCTTAAAGAGGATGAGCATGTTCAAAAAACAAAGGAGTTTATTACAAAAGAGCGAACAAGAGTGATTTCTAAGCTTCATTCATTAGGTTATGTAACGTCAAGCAGTGAAGTGAATTACTATTTGCTCAGAACAAAGGAAAAGCAGGATTTAAGGCCGTTAATGCTGTTTTTAATTGAAAAAGGTATTATAACAAGACATACGGAAAACTTTAGAGGATTAGACGGACACTATTTGCGTCTTACAGTTAAACAGAAAGACGCAAATAATAAATTGCTGTCAAGTTTAGAAAGCTGGCTAAAAAAATGTTGAGCTTTATTAGCGGTGGTGTAAGAAGCGGTAAAAGTACGTTTGCAGAGCGAAGAGCGATAATTAGGGCGGAAAATAAATGTTCACTGCATTATATTGCAACAAGTATTAATACGGATGAGGAAATGAAGCAGCGGATCAATCATCATCAACAAAGCAGGAAAGAAAGCAGTGCAAAATGGTTGAACTGGGAAAGAGCAGTCGATCTTGAAACATTAGCAGATCAGTTTACAAAGAAAGATATCGTTTTAATAGACTGCTTAACAACTTGGTTAAGCAATGAACTATTTACAGGCTGGCAAACAGGTAAAATGAAGTGGGAAAGCGCCACATTTCGAAATAGTGTTTATCAAAAAATCATAAAGGCAGTAGAAGCATTACATAAAGAGTCAGCAGAAGTAATTCTTGTTTCCAATGAATTATTTTTTGAGCCAGTACCAGATGAAAAGGCGACATTTAATTATCTTCAACTGCTGGGAGCACTACATCAAGAAATAATCCACAAAGCAGATACAGCTTTTTTAGTAGAAAACGGAATTGTGAAAGCTATGAAAGCGGAGGAAAAAGTATAATGAAAGGATTTATGATTCAAGGAACGGCGTCCGATGTAGGTAAAAGTGTATTAACAACAGCATTTTGTCGTATTTTTTATAGACTAGGTTATAAAGTAACGCCATTTAAATCACAAAACATGTCAAATAACTCTTATATTACAATTGATGGTAAAGAAATTGGACGTGCTCAGGGCATTCAAGCTGAAGCGGCAAATATAGAAGCGAATGTTTATATGAATCCCATTTTATTAAAACCGAGAAGTGATCAGCATGCAGAAGTCGTGCTGCTTGGGAAGTCATTTAACACATATTCAGGTAAAGGATATCGTCAATCTTTCTATGAAACAGGTTTAAAAACAATTGCAACATCATTAAGGCAACTTAAAAAGCAAGCGAATTTGCTAATTATAGAAGGTGCTGGCAGTCCTGTTGAGGTAAACTTAAATGACCGTGAACTTGTTAATATGAAAATCGCAGAGTTAGCCGATGTTCCTGTTTTTTTAGTAGCTGATATTGATCGCGGCGGTGTTTTTGCAAGTATTGTAGGTACATTACAGCTGATGTCTAGTCAAGAACGAACACGAGTAAAAGGAATACTAATTAATAAATTTCGCGGTGATCTCTCTCTTTTTGAAGACGGAAAAAAGTGGATAGAAGACTATACAGGAATTAAAGTAATTGGCATTATTCCCTATATGAACGATATGCCAATTGAAGGGGAAGATTCTTTATCACTTTCATCACGTTTTTCTATAAAAACAAGAAAAGAAGTTGAGATTGTAGTCATAAAGCTTCCATATATCTCAAACTACACGGATATTGAACCATTTTTAGAAGAAACCGATGTATCCATTCGTTTTGTAGATGATCCTGAACAATTTGGAAACCCTGATGCAGTAATTATTCCAGGAACAAGAAGTACAATAGCAGACTTAGCATTTATAAAGTCAAGAAAATTAGATGCTGAGCTTCAACGCTATGTTAAAGATGGCGGAAGGGTTGTCGGGATTTGCGGGGGATATCAAATGCTGTGTGAAACGTTAATAGATGAGGCCGGGAGTGATACAGGAACTCCAAAAAAGGTAATGAAAGGCTTATCTATTGTTCCTATGCATACAACGTTTTATGAACATAAAAAAACGATTCGGGCAGCAGGGACAATACATCCACAAACAAATTTCATAAAAAATGAGTTAGTAGGTTATGAAATTCATTTAGGTAAAACAGAACCAATTGCTGGAGAGAATATTACACCGTTTTTATTGTTAGAAGAAGGTGAAGAAGGAATATGCTCTCATAATGGAAAGGTAATAGGAACATATTTTCATGGGTTATTTCATAATGATGAATGGCGAACACAGTGGCTGAACATGATTCGAAAAGAAAAAGGGTTAAGAGAACAAGAAGTTAAACAGTTGGAGAACTGCAAACAGCAAAATTTTGAGATGCTTGCTGATCATGTGCAAAATGTTGTTGATTTAGAGTACATTATAAAAGTTTTAAATGAATGGAAGAGAGGTTTATGAAAAGCAGAATAACTTGCTATTTTGAAAGTTTCTTAATTGCGCTGCAGTTTTTTACAATCATTCCAGTAAATAAAAACATTGACTTAACAGAAGGAAATTTAAAAAGAAGTATATTGTACTATCCAATAATTGGTTTATTATTTGGAATTTTTATTTCTATCATATATTATTCTCTTTATTTTTTTACCCCCTTTTCTAGTCTCACAATTGCTGCTGTGTTAGTTACTGTTTCGATTTTTTTAACAGGAGGCCTTCATTTAGACGGTTGGATTGATTGCAGTGATGCTTATTTTTCTTATCGTGATAAAGAAAAGCGCCTTGAAATTATGAAAGATCCTCGTGTTGGGGCGTTTGGTGTTTTATCTTTACTTTTTTTATTAGGTTGGCGTTTTTTATTTATATATGAAATAACAGCTTCTTATAGGTGGGAATTATTAATTATTATTCCTTTTATTCCAATGCTTTCTCGAATTGGAATGGGAATGATGTTTATGAGAGGAAAACTAGCTAAAAATGAGGGGCTTGCCCATTACTTTCAAAGAGCATTAAAGCCAAAAGACATAGTATGGTATAGCGTATATATCCTTCCTTTATTTGTATTTCCTTTTTACGAAAATAATAATCTATTTCTGTTTCTCATTCTTTTATATAATGGAGCACTACTGTTCGAGAAAATAAGTCATTTCTTTATTAATAAGCAATTTGGAGGAATTACAGGAGATACGCTTGGTGCGGCAGTAGAAGGATGTGAGTCATGGTTGTGGATGATTTTGTGGTTATTACATTACTTCGGCACGGGATAACAAAGAAAAATCAAGAGAAAAAGTATATTGGTTGGACAGATGAACCGCTATGTGAAGAAGCGAAATTATTATTACAGCAAACATCACACTGCTATCCTAAACCAAACCTTGTATATTGCAGTGATTTAATAAGATGTGTGGAAACAGCTTCTATTTTATATCCGAATCTCTCTATAAGTAAGCGAAAAGCCTTTCGTGAAATTCATTTTGGAGATTGGGAGGAGCGAACATACGATCAGCTAAAAGAATTTGAAAACTATAGAAGTTGGCTTAATGATATAACGAGCTGTTCTCCTCCTAATGGTGAACACTATCAAACGTTTAAACAGCGTATTATGGTAGGGTGGATTGAAATAGTAGAAGATATCTTAAAAAACGGTGCTTCAGAAGCAGTTGTTGTCACGCATGGTGGTCCTATTCGAGTACTACTTGAGCAATTTGCTGCTGAAATCAAGTCTTTTTGGGAGTGGCATATTTCACCTGGGGAAGGTATACAGTTAGTGTTTACGAAAAATCTGTTAAAGGAGGGCAAGCGATGCATTTCGTTACAGGCGGTGCCTTTAATGGAAAAAAGAAATGGGTAACAACAACATATCATATATCAGCAGACAATTGTAGTTGGTTTTCCGGTTATAATGATAGTAGTATAAAGATGATAAGCAGTATAAAAGAATTGTCGTCAATAACGGTTATAGAGGGATTGGAACAATTTGTTAAAAATACACTTACTCATTCTTCAGATTTAGAAGAGGTGCGGGATTTTTGGAAGGCACTTTTTATCAAGTGGCATAAATGGGAAAGTGAAGCTGATACACGTACACTAATTGTAATCGGTCAAGATATGAGTAAAGGCATTGTGCCTATTCATAAACAGGATCGTAATTGGCGTGATTTAGTTGGTTGGTGTTATCAAGATCTTACACAAACATGTGATAAAGTAACAACTATTTGGTATGGCATTAGTCAGCCGTTGAAAGGGGAATGTGAATGATGAGAATTTACACAAGAACAGGAGATAAAGGTCAAACAAGTATTATCGGAGGGCGTGTTGATAAAGATGACCTTCGCGTTGAAGCATATGGTACCGTGGATGAAGTAAATTGTTTTGTCGGTCAAGCAATGGCAGAACTTAATAAAGAAAAATTTTCCGATATTTTAGCCGAACTTGAACGTATTCAGCATGAGCTTTTTGACTGTGGAGGAGATCTTGCGACAGTAGGGAATAAAAGACCTTTTAAATTAAAACAAGAAATGGTCGATGCGCTTGAGAAAAGCATTGATGTTTATATTAATGAAGCACCGAAGCTTGAACGATTTATTTTACCAGGTGGTACGAAGGCAGCAGCATCAATTCATATTGCAAGAACTGTAACACGCCGAGCTGAACGTCTTGTTGTAAGCTTAATGAAAAAAGAGAAT
This sequence comes from Bacillus taeanensis, assembly GCF_003318295.1. Lineage (GTDB taxonomy): Bacteria > Bacillota > Bacilli > Bacillales > UBA6769 > Maribacillus > Maribacillus taeanensis. Next base: position 122,991 of record NZ_QOCW01000005.1, on the reverse strand, counting down.
GAAATCAATCCGATTGCCCAGCGTTATTTAAACCGCCTTTCTGATTACTTTTTTGCATTGGCTCGCATTATTAATGCTCGCTCTAATGTAAGTGATGTGGAGTATGTAAGAAGTGCAGTAGTTTTTCGAGAAGGAAAGCGAAAAGAAGACAAGTAATACAAACTTCATAAAAAACTCTCTTTCGTTAAACGAAAGAGAGTTTTTTAACTTATAATTCAATTTTCTTAACAGAAACAATGTCATCAATATTTTTAAGCGCTGAAACTAACTCTTCTCCTAATGTGTCATCAAAAGTTAGCATCATAATCGCTTCTCCGCCAGCTTCTTTACGTCCAACCTGCATTGTTGCAATGTTCACTTCATGCTCACCAAGAATTTGACCTACACGGCCAATTACACCTGGTTTGTCAAAATGTTGAATATAAAGAAGGTTACCTTGCGGGTTGAAGTCAATGTCAAATCCATTAATATTTACAATACGCGGTCCATACTCTTTTACATATGTTGCGCTTAAGTTAAAGGAAGAGTCTTCTCCAATGGCAACAGCTTCAACGATGTTAGAATATCCTTGTGTATTTGATGTATGCTTTTCACCGTAAGAAATGCCGCGCTCCTTTGCGATTGTAGGCGCATTTACTTCATTTACCCCTGTATCGACGCGTGGTTTTAAAAATCCAGCAAGAAGACTTCTTGTAATAAAGCTTGTTTCAAGTTCCGTAATTTCTCCGGCATAAGATAAGTCAATTTCTTGCACCGGTTTTTGCATGCATTGTGAAAGAATAGACCCCATTTTCTTTGTAAGTTCATAATATGGTGCAATTTTTTGATAAAGCTCTTTCGAAAGAGTTGGTAAATTAATTGAGTTTTTAATTGGCTTACCTTGTAAGAACTGTAAAACCTCTTCAGAAACTTGTGATGCCACATTTAATTGTGCTTCTTTAGTTGACGCAGCAATATGCGGTGTTGCAATAACGTTGTCAAGCTCTAGCAGCGGATGATCTGCAGGCGGTTCTGTTACAAATACATCAAGTGCTGCTCCTGCAACATGACCTTCTTTTAGATAATGGAGAAGTGCTTCTTCATCAATAATACCACCGCGTGCACAGTTAATAAGCAGTACACCAGGTTTTGTTTTCTTAATGTTTTCAAATCCTAAGAGACCTTTTGTTTCTTTTGTTAATGGTGTATGAACAGTAATAATATCAGATTGTTCAAGCACTTCGTCTAAAGAAGCAAGAGTGACACCTGATTTTTCAGCGCGTTCTTTTGTTAAGAAAGGATCAAATACAAGTAAAGACATATTAAATGAACGTGCACGCTTTGCAAGTTCAGAACCGATTCTTCCAAAACCAACAATTCCTAATGTTTTGCCGTTTAATTCAACACCAAGAAATGCTTTGCGATTCCATTTTCCGTCTTTAATTGATTTTGTTGCTTGTGGAATGTTTCTTGCAAGTGAAGCGATCATAGCAAAAGTATGTTCACATGTAGAAATTGTATTTCCGTCAGGAGCATTCACAACAACTACACCATTTTTTGTTGCTGCTTCAATGTCAATGTTATCAACACCAACACCTGCTCTTGCAATAATTTTTAAATTTGGCATTTTTTTAATAATTTCTTCTGTGACAGTGGTGCCGCTTCTTACGAGTAAGGCATCAAATTTTTCAAGTTCAGCTTCTTCATCAACATGACGTTTTACAATGTTTACTTCATTGTTTTCTAATAATGGTAATAATCCTTCTTCACTCATTGGGTCTGATACTAAAATATGGTACATGTTCTTCACTCCTCTTAATAAAAAATTAGCACTATCATACAAAAGAGTAAACGGAAAACACAGCAGAAATTCCATATTAATGTGTAAATTGTGAAAAGAAATAACTAAAACACGAACAATAAAAAAAAATAGTTAAAAAAGATTCATTTATAGCTTTATTTTTTGATAATTTACCATATTAATGATAGTTTGTCAATTTAAAGGGGTAAAGCGTTTAACAGGGATCATTACTGTCTGTTATGAATGTTATTTTTCCTTATAACGTGCAGCACATTCATTCACTAACTTAGCAGCTTCTTCAGGTCCTTCCCAAGAACCTACTTCGGTTTTTTTTCCTTCGAGATCTTTATATGTTTTAAAAAAATGGGCGATTTCCTCGAGCTTGTGTGCCGGTACATCTTCAAGGGAATGAACATCTTTAAAACGTGGATCTTCAGTAGGTACAGCTAAAAGCTTAGAATCTTCTTCTCCGCCATCTACCATATTTAAAAAGCCTAAAACCCGAGCATCGATTACACAGCCAGGAAAAGTAGGATTTGTAACAATAACAAGAACATCGAGTGGGTCACCATCAAGCGCTAATGTATTGTCAATATAACCGTACTCAGCAGGATAGAACATTGGAGAAAATAAAACACGGTCTAGTTTAAACACACCTTTTTCTTTATCATATTCGTATTTATTTTGACTCCCGGTTGGGATTTCAATTAGCACTTCCACAACTTTATTCTCAAAACCCATAAAAAGCCTCCTTAATATATACATCCATCTCATAACTTGCTATATTATAGCAAGTTATGAGATGGATTAAAAGAAATTGTGAAAATTATATAAAAATTTAAACAAGTTTTAATTGACAGTGATTATCATTACTAATAAAATAGAAATAAAAATACCCCTCAACATATTAGTTAAGAGGCATTGATTAAAGGACTATTCAAATTTTAATGCGTCACCATCAAATGGTTCTTCAGCAATTTTGATCGAGTCAGTTGGACAACCTTCAAAAGCATCTTCCATATCTTCATGTAGGATGTCAGGCACTTCGACGATCCCTTTGTTATCGTCAAGCGTAACGAATGCAATACCTTCATCATCATAGTCATAAATGTCTGGCGCCGCAGCTCCACATGCTCCGCACGCAATACAAGTTTCTTTGTCAACAATTGTATATTTTGCCATAGTGAAAACCTCCTATAAATGTTTACTATATTATAAACCTAGAATATCACAAACAATATGTAAATCAAATAATCATTTTACATAATAAAGCCACTTAAGTACATTTTAAAGCGGTTTTTTTTATAATTCAAGTGAAAGAACAGATTTTCACCTTATATTATTATTTCTTTGTTATAGATTCACCTTTCTATGTTTTCCTAAACCTCTTTAGGATTTTTTGTTACAATAAAAGATATTAAACAGATAAGGAACGATTACGCTTGAACTTCGAAGTATCAACACTCTGTCTAAAAGATTGATTAACTTTCTAAAGTATTGTGGTGATTATTAGTGAACTATTTTGATTTTATTGTTCTTTATTGTTTAAAGCGGTTTAATGGAGAACGTTCCATATCAGCTGTTTATCATTTGTTAAAAGGGAAAAAATCTGCTCAAACTATTCAAGATGGGAATCTTTATCAGCTTATTTCCTTATTTCAAACCATTAAGACGCTTGAACGGAAACAGTTAAATGAATCCATAATGAAATTAGAAGATAAAGAAATGATTGTTCCTAAACATAGTACGTTTGTTATAACTTCTAAGGGAGAAGAGACAGTAAACTGCTTTTTAAAGAAAGAACCCTTTTCACCCTCTTTAAATGGATGGGTATATGGAGATGTTTCAGAGATATTTTGGAACCGGTTAGGACTGTTTCTTCAAAGCTTGTCTTGTATGTTAGCGCACAAATATAACTTTTTACCTGTTAACCGAGATTATAGCGTACATCTATGGGTGAAGAGACATTTTCCAAAAACAAATGAAGAAAGAATTCAAACTGCAAAAAATCTTTATAAAGAAATAGAAAATCTGTTAAACACATGCGATGAACAAGAAGCATTTTTGTTTACATATCGCTTAAGCGGCTATCATCGAATAGGATATACGATTGAACAGTTAGCACAACAGTTAAAGCTGGATCCTATTAAAGCGCACTTTTCTTTTCAAGGACTTTTGCATTATATGGTTTCATTGATAAAGAAAAATTCATATAAATTTCCGCTGCTACACCTTTTTATTACCGATCAAACGATTAATGCGTTAACCGCTTCGGCTAAACAAACATATAGTCTTTTAGAAAAAGGAAAAACGGTAGAGGAAATTGTTAAGGTACGTCGTTTAAAAAGAAATACGATTGAAGATCATGTTGTAGAAATTGCAATGCATGATGACAGCTTTGTGATAAACGAATATGTATCTTTGGAAAAGCAAGCACACATTGTGAAAGTGCTCCAAAAAGCAAATACAAAACGATTAAAGATTATTAGAGAAAGACTGGGAGAACATTATAGTTATTTTGAAATTAGGCTTGTTCTTGCAAGAGAAGGGATCAAACTATGAATTTAGAGAAAGTTCTGAATGAAAAATTTGGTCATCAATCATTTCGAAGGGGACAAAAAGAAATCATTTCTGACTGTTTGAAGGGCTTGGATGTTTTAGCTATGCTTCCAACTGGTACGGGCAAATCTCTTTGCTACCAATTACCTGGTTATATTATGAAAGGAGCTATCATAATTGTTTCGCCTTTATTGTCGTTAATGGAAGATCAAGTAACACAAATGAAAAGCTATGGGGAAAAGCGAGCTGTGGCAATAAATAGTTTTTTAACAGAAACAGAGCGAAGGCATATTTTAAATCAATTGGCTAACTATAAATTTATTTATATTTCTCCTGAAGCACTTCAGTCTGAAATGATTAAGAGGGCCTTGAAAAACATACAAGTTGCTTTATTTGTTATAGATGAAGCTCACTGTATATCGCAATGGGGATATGAATTTCGAACAGATTATCTAAAGCTAGCATCTATTCGCAAGCTGTTAGGAGACCCACCCTGCTTAGCTTTAACAGCTACTGCAACAAAAGAAGTACAGGAGGATATTGTTTCTCATTTACAAATGAGAAAGGTGAAAAAACATATCTATAGCGCTGATCGGCCAAATATTGCATTAAAAATTGAATGGAAACAATCAAAAATAGCAAAAATTGAACGGCTAGTCCAGCTGGTAAAAGAGTTAAATGGGCCAGGCATTGTGTATGTTTCAAGCCGCTATTGGTCAGAAGAATTAACCGCTATTTTAAGAAATGAAAATATTAACACAGCTTTCTATCATGCAGGATTAGAAACAGAAGAGCGTTTATTAATTCAAAATCAATTTTTAGAAGGTCAGCTGGATGTGATTTGCTGTACAAATGCTTTTGGAATGGGAATTAATAAGGCAAATGTAAGGTTTATTATCCATTTTCATTATCCGCAGCATGTGGAAGCGTATTTACAAGAAATTGGACGAGCAGGTCGTGATGGAGAAAAAAGTATTGCAATTCTCTTATACTGTGAAGATGACAGCTGGCTTCCATTGTCGCTTATTGAAAAGGAGTTTCCAACAGAAGATGAATTAAAAAAAGTGCTAACTATTTTAAAACACGATCTAACCGTAGGAGCAGTTCTAAAGAAAAGAGTCGATGAAGAAATAAAATCAATTGGTTTGTCTGAAACAGCGTGGCGGTTTATTTTATATCAGCTTGAAGAATTAGCGATTATAACGAAAGAGAGGCAGCTTCGTTCTTTTAATATCCACGATACTTCAAAAAAAATCTTAGATGTTGTGATGCAGCGAAAAAAATATAAATTCAAAAAATTGATTGCAATGAAAGAGCTGCTGGAGACGGCAAGCTGTCGGCGTGAAGTTCTTTTATCCGTCTTTGAAGAAAGACTAGAGGTTCGCCCAAAATACTGCTGCGACCGGTGCGGATTGGATATTTCTCTTTTTTATGAAAATCATTTAAATACAAGTCTAGCGTTTAAACAACATTCATGGCAAAATGAATTAAAAAAAATCCTTCATCAAAGTGAGGATGAAGCAATTGAATAATCAAGCAGAAATGATTAGGAAGATGACGAATAGACAAGTACTATTAAACGTTTATGTAACACAAGGCTTTTTAGGGACTATTGCTCTTGGCCTCGGTATTATTCTGTTTGAAAGCTGGCAGCAGTTTTATGAGTTATTTACTTGGCATCCTGTCCAATTCTTATTTTTAGGCTGTGGAAGTGCCCTTCTTGTTATCTTACTGGATGTAGTTCTTGTAATGCTTCTGGATGAAAAACATTATGATGATGGAGGAATTAATAAGCGGATTTTTTCTGTTTTACCGGTTTGGCATATTGCGGTTCTAACAATAATGATTGGTGCAGTTGAAGAAATTTTATTTAGAGGTGTTTTACAAACACATATCGGATATTTCCCAGCAAGTGTGTTGTTTGCTCTTATTCATATTCGTTACTTAAGAAAGCCGGTTTTACTAGTATCATCTATTCTGGTAAGCTTTTTTTTAGGCTGGTTGTTTTTAAAAACTAGCAATTTAAATATTACAATTATTGCTCATTTTTTAATAGATTTTAGTTTAGGGTGTATCATTCGTTTTCAATATAAAAAAACAGTTAGGGTAAATGAGGAAGATCATAACGAGGTGTGTGACCATGAAAGCAGTTCAAATAAAGGAAGATGAAGGAAGAAGCAATAAGCAGTCATCAGATAAAAAAAATCAACTTCCGTCTAGACAAGAATTTCATCGTAAAAAGAAGAAATCACGTAAAACAAAGCAGCGCCCCTTTTTATTAATAAGGACTTTATTAATTTTCTTTGTATTCATTGTAATTGGAGCGTTTAGTTATTTTTATTTTGGATTAAGTTCTAAAATTGAAAATGTTGGTGGGAAGTGGGTGTCAGGAGAAGAAAGTGCATATGAAGAGTTTGAATATGAGATTGGCTCTAATGAGGAAGATGCATCTAGTGAAATAAACAGCAGCAAAGAAAATAAACAGGAAGAAAATGAAACAGAAAGTGTGATAATTGAACAGGAAGAAGAAAACGATCAGCTCAATCCTGCAGCCGATCAAAAGGTAGAGGAAAAAGGGCAGCATGAAGGTCAGGAAACTGCTAATAATTATCAAAGCAGTGATTCAAAAGGACAGCAAATTGACAGTGATCTAAACGCAAAAGAACGTGAAGTTATTCATATTGTTCAAAAAGGAGAAACACTGTTTCGGATTTCAATGAAGTACTATGAAAGTAGAAACGGGGAAGAAATAATTCGCGAACGAAATAACTTAAGGGAAAATGAAATATATGAGGGACAAAAATTAGTAATTCCTCTTCAATAGAAAAGTCCGGGCCGCTGCCTGGACTTTTTTCTGCTTAGTTAGAAAAGCTTTTCGACCATTTTAGGTTGAAAATAGCTGTTTTATGACGCATTTATGACGCATAACATGAAAAAGGGGGTGGTTATAAATGGAACAGTTTAAAGAATGGCAGTTAAAACAGCTGTTAGTACCAGAGGTAGCGCTTGAGTTGTTAAAAACATTAGTGGAACGCAAACAGAAAGAGGAGCATTATGAAAAAGAATTAATCAAGTGGGGAATTACAGTGTTTGTATTTTTATTGTTAGGGTTTATATATATTTGTGTAACAGGTTTGCCTTTATTAATAAGTTTCTCACAGCTGACAAAAGTTCTCTTTGATCCAATTGTTTGGATCATCGGCGCAGCGGCGATGTTTAGTTATTATAAACTAAACAAATGTAAAAAAACTTGTAAGAAGGCTGAAGAAGAGTTTGAAAAGCTGCGCCTTGAAATAATTAAGCGAACAGGTGAGTTGTGGTCAGATGAAAAACAATGGGAAAGTCGTCATTTTGTTTTTGAATTTATGAAATCGCATTTTCATATTAATTTATATCACGAATGAATAAAGATAAAAGTCGAAAGGGGTTATGTTAGAGTAATTGTCTAGCGAGAAATTAGATAGGTTTAATGGATTGAGTTTAAGCAGACTTTTGGCAGCCAAAGAAAATAAACTTTTCCCGATCATATTTTTTTCCGTTAATAAATACAGCATCTTCATTATAACGCTCAATACGACCGAATGCGATCGGTTCTTGTTTTTGGGGGCAAAAGACCTCAATCGGTAAACCTAACCTTTTGTTAAATGAGAGATCACTATTAAACAAAAGTAATTTGTTTTTTAGTTTGGTGATCGTCATTTTATCCTCTCCATTTCATTCATATTTAATAAAAATAGAATGACAGCGTTTACATCTTTGCCTTTTATTGTACAGTGAATTTACAGAATTTACAATAGTAAATTTACAGAATTTTCGTTCATTTTTAATTTAACAATAAATGTTGGATTAGAACTTCTAGAAAATGACTACTTAGATAAAACATTCATATTATAATATAGATTTGCTATACAGGTTGACAAGCGACACATAGACGAATTGATTTTTTAAGCAAATATTTGGAAGGGAGAGACATGTAGTGAAAACATTGCTGCGTTTATTAATAGCATTATGCAGTTTATTTATTAGTAGTGAACAATTTCATTCATTACTGCTCTCTGATACGTCAACACTGTTTATGCAGATAATCTTTGAACCAGTTGATCTCTTAATTATAGGTTTTGGTTTTTTGATCGGTATGATATTATGTGCGGCAACTTGGAAAAAAGTTGTACATTACTTTAAAAGTATGATAAAAGATAAAAAGAATAAACTTCTTTTTATACTTATAGAAGTGTTTTGTTTAGTTGGTATTTATCTTTATATAATAAGTATAGAATTTTGGTTTGGTGCTTTAGTATTGCTGCTTTCAGCTTTATACGGAATTTCAACAGGAATAACAACCTCTTATTCCGAACACCATAAACCATTGCAAAGAAGCAAACATCATTAATATAAAGATGAAACAGGAGGAGAACATATTTTGTTTTTTTTATTCATACTAGGATTTGCTGCAGTTGGGATACTCATTATCATGTGGATAGAGGCCCATTTAAACAATGTTAATGAAACAATAATATATTTACAAGACTTTCCGAAAGGATTTGAAAATACAACAATTTTTTTTATTTCTGATGTTCATAGGCGAAAAATACATGACAACATTCTTTCTAAAATTAGAGGAAGAGCAGACTTTATCGTAATTGGAGGGGACCTAGCTGAAAAGGGAGTTCCTTATAGTCGTATTGAACAAAATATAAAAAAATTAACGAAGATAGCTCCTGTTTATTTTGTTTGGGGAAATAATGATTATGAGGTGGATTATCATAAATTAGATGCGATGTTATTAGATTGTGGAGTGAAAATATTAGATAATACGGCAGTATCTTTTGAAAGTGATAATGAACTATTAAATTTATTAGGAGTTGATGATCCTACAGGACAACGAGATAATTTAGATTTAGCTCTTCAAGATAGCGGAAATGGTTTTCGGATTTTAATTAGTCATAATCCTAGTATTGTAAACAAAATCACAAGTCTTCATAAAATAGGTCTTGTTATAAGCGGTCATACTCATGGCGGCCAAATTAGGATATGGAAATGGGGTCTGGAAGAAAAAGGGGGAGTTAAATACTGTAAGCAAACTACTTTGTTTGTCAGTAATGGATATGGTACAACGATGCTTCCTTTAAGGTTAGGTGTTCCGGCTGAAACAAATTTATTAACATTAAAATCGAAATGATTTTTCATAGTAGAAAATAAAGCCTATTTAAAATTTATCTAACAATAAGTTTGATTTATAATGTTAGTAAACAAATAGTATGGGGGTTCAGTAATGACACCTGCTGAAGGGAAATATAATATTAAAGCAGTTTCAAAAATGCTCGGTATTCAACCAGGGACATTAAGAGCTTGGGAAAGGCGATATAACTTTATGTCTCCGGTACGTAATGTTTCAGGACATCGTCTTTATACAGAGCAGCAAGTTCAAAAATTAAAATGGTTACTTGATAAAATAAATCAAGGTTTTACAATCAGTCAAGCTATTGAACTGTTAGAAAATCATAAAACTGAAACATTTATAGAAGAAAACAATCAACAAGATCGTGCATATGAACTATCACAACATTTAGTTCATGCTCTTTTAAGGTTTGATGAACAAGAAGCCCATCAATTATTAAGTCAAGCGTTTACGTTATACAGCATTGAAAAAGTAACAATTGATATATTAGGAAGTCTATTGGTACAGGTAGGAGACATGTGGGAAAAAGGGCAAATTACAACGGCCCATGAACATTTTACATCAGCATTCCTGCGTTCAAGGATTGGTATGATCTTTCATACACTTCCCGTTAATAGCTATTTGCCTACAGCAGTAGCTGTATGCTGTCCTGATGAATCTCATGAACTTGGGCTGCTTATTTTTACCCTTTATCTTAGAAGAAGAGGGTTTAAAGTTGTGTATTTAGGGACAGGAATTCCAGAAGAAGATGTGGAAATGGTCATAGAAGAATTAAAACCTGCTTTTCTCTTTTTGTCATGCAGCTTAACTGAGAATCTCCAAGGCGCATTAAAGTTTATTGAAGGGCTTCAAAAGCGAAAAGATTTAGCTGTTGGAATTGGTGGGCCAGCTTGCGATCAATTATCTGATCAGCAATATCAAAAAATTCAGTCCTATTTAGTAGGAAGCACAAAAGAAAAATGGGATAATTGGATCGATTATCACCTATCTAATGATGTGTAAGATCAAGCTTTTTAACTTGTCTGTTTATTGACAAGCATTGTAAACTAATCAGTAATTCTTTCGAAAAGCACCAATCAAGCAGGGGGAACATACAATAAAGCACATAGTTTTGGAGTTTGATGGCAAGGGGGGGATTTCATGCGTCTAGAGCGTTTAACATATAATAAAATAAAAGTCTTTCTTACATTTGATGATTTAAATGAGAGAGGGATTACAAAGGAAGAACTTTGGCAAGATGTTCCGAAAGTTCAGCAGCTTTTTCGTGAAATGATGCTTGAAGCTGATGATGAGTTAGGGTTTAAAGCAGATGGTCCAATTGCTGTAGAAGTCTTTGCACTGCCCGCTCAAGGAATGATTGTTATTGTAACAAAAGAAAGCACAGAATGTGACTTTGCTGAAGAATATGAGGATGATTTTATTGAAATGCAGGTTACTCTAGATGAAAGTGATGAAATTTTTTATACATTTTCCTCATTTGAAGATGTTATTTCATTATCCCAACGCCTCTATATTGTAGAATTAACGGGTGGCAGGTTATTTTCTTATGAAGACCGCTTTTATTTGGAATTTTCAGAAGAAGATTTGAAAGATATTTCAATCGATCAAGTTATAGCACTATTGGCTGAATTCGGAAGTCCTTCTACACTTACAAGTCACCGTGTTATTGAATATGGAAAAATACTTATAGGAGAAAATGCAGTAGCAGCACTTCATCATTATTTTTGGGAAAATCGTTCCTAACAGAGGAAACCGCTGAATTGTTAACTCAGCGGTTTTAAATTTGTATTTTTTATTGTTGTTTTCTTCTTTTGTTCATTTAAATTTTGTTAGGAAAACAGCTCATTATTGCTAACAGGTGATGCTCCCCAAGCATGAACAAAATATTCACAGTTATCGAATTTTAAAAAAGGTTGTTTTGAATTTTTAATTGTTGGGAATACACGTTCAACAGAGAGATGTTGTGTTTTGTGTGCAAGCAATGCTTTACGCACTTTTTCAATGTTTTCTTCTTTAATTGATTTTGTTACAGCAATTGTTTCATCAGGATCCGCAAATGCTGGCTGCCCCATTTTTTCTTTCATTGATTCAGGGAATGTTGCATAAAAAAGAGTTTTAACAGCTTTATTTCGCTCATCCTTTACTGCTTCTAACGTAGCTTGTTGGATAGCATGATGGTCTTTGTGACCAGATAAGCCATGAGGTGGAAACGTTACAACAATCTCAGGCTGGTATTTTTCTATAACTTTAAGCACAGCTTCTTTTAATTGGTCTTTGGATAGCATAGAAAGGTGACCATCTCTATATGTATCGAAAAGAAGATGATCAACACCTAAAATAGCGGCTGCTGTTTTTAACTCTTCTTTTCGGACAAGTGCTAATTCTTCTTTAGAACAAACAGGTGGATTGCCACATTTTCCTGCGTCTCCTAATGTGGCACTGTATACAATGGTTTCAATATCAGGGTGTTTAGCATATTCAGCTAATGTTCCCCCTACAGTAAAGGTTTCATCATCAGGATGAGCAAACGTAAATAAAATTCGTTTTGTCATAGTTAATCCCTCAATTTTGTTATGATTTGTTCATAGTATAGCTGATTTTTATAAAAGATGCACAAAATTTGTATAATTCATGATTTAGCTTCAACTTAAACAAGAATGTTCATAGTTAAAGTTTAAGTTATATATCATAAAGAAATCTAATTTATGGTATGATAAGTTTGTTCTATATTCCCATCTTTTCTTTCAAAGAATATACTATGGGTACATAACTATAATGCCTAGGAGTGAATGGCGATTATGAAAGTTGCAGTATTATATGGTGGAACTTCCGCTGAGCGTGAAGTTTCTTTATCAAGTGGAAAAGGAATTATCAATGCTCTCCGAAGTAAAGGATACGATGTAACGGGAATTGATTTTAACCCAAATGATTTAGGGAAAGTTGTTAATTTAGAAGCTGATCTCGTATTTATCGGTCTTCATGGTCGATTTGGAGAAGATGGTAGAGTACAGGGAATTCTAGATGTATTAGGAATTCCGTATGTAGGCTCAGGAGTGTTAGGATCGGCTCTTGCAATGGATAAAGCAAAATCCAAAAAAATGTTTTGTACAGCAGGTATTCGTGTTGCTAAAGATAAAGTTCTGCATAAACATTCTTATAATCGGGAAACCGTGGAATTAAATATTTCTTATCCAATTGTAGTGAAGCCAAACAGTGAAGGTTCTACAATTGGACTTACAATTGCTCACAGCGAAGAAGAAGCTTATCAAGGTATTGAGGAAGCATTTCGTTTTGATGAGGTCGTCTTAGTGGAAGAGTTTATTAGCGGAAAAGAAGTAACAGTGGCGGTAATGGGTGAAAAAGATAATGTCAACGCACTTCCAGTTGTCGAAATCATCCCGAAAAATTCTTATTATGATTATGAATCAAAATATGCTGCAGGGGGAAGCGAACATATTGTCCCAGCTAGGCTTGAAGAGAAAATAACAGCTTCTCTTCAAACGAATGCTGTTCTTGCACATAAGGCGCTGGGGTGTGAAGTATATTCACGTGTTGATTTTATTGTTCCTCATGATGGAAGCGAACCAGTAATTTTAGAAGTAAATACACTACCAGGTATGACACCGACAAGTTTATTTCCGGATGCAGCAAAAGCCGTTGGTATTTCTTATGAAGAGATGATTGATCAATTGGTGAAGCTTTCTTTAAAAAAATAAGCGGTTATAAAAGAAGTAATAAACCGTATGTTAATTTTTTAGTTGACATACGGTTATTTTTTTATTATCTTGTGTAGGAAGTAGTTTTTTAAATTTTTTTGAATACTTAATTTGGAAACGCTTACAACTAGTAAAAAGTTGTGGTTACACCTTCAAAATTCAGGCACAAACATGTATACTAAAGCTGAATACTAATAACCATAATTTGTTATGTTAATAGGAGGTAAATTAGATGGTAGCCGATAACGCACCAGAAAATACACAAGGGGCGAAAGCGCCGAATGTTTTAGAATCAACACAATCTGTTATCCAAGAAGCACTTGAAAAATTAGGATATCCAAATGAAGTATTTGAGTTATTAAGAGAACCATTACGAATGATGACTGTTCGTATTCCAATACGTATGGATGATGGCTCAATAAAAATATTTACTGGCTACCGTGCCCAACACAATGATGCTGTAGGACCAACTAAAGGGGGAGTGCGCTTTCACCCAAATGTAACAGAAACAGAAGTAAAAGCATTATCGATATGGATGAGCTTAAAAGCAGGAATTGTTGATTTACCATATGGTGGTGGTAAAGGTGGAATTATTTGCGACCCACGCGAAATGTCATTTCGCGAATTAGAAAGGCTAAGTCGTGGATATGTTCGCGCCATTAGTCAAATTGTAGGTCCGACAAAAGATATTCCAGCTCCAGATGTTTTTACCAACTCACAAATTATGGCGTGGATGATGGACGAATATAGTAGAATTCGAGAGTTTGATTCTCCTGGATTTATTACAGGAAAACCCTTAGTGTTAGGTGGTTCTCATGGACGAGAATCAGCAACAGCTAAAGGGGTAACAATTTGCATTCGCGAAGCAGCAAATAAAAAAGGTGTTAACATTCAAGGGGCTCGTGTTGTTATCCAAGGTTTTGGTAATGCTGGAAGCTTCTTAGCGAAGTTTTTACATGATGCAGGTGCAAAAATTATTGGCATTTCAGATGCATATGGTGCTCTTCATGACCCTGAAGGTTTGGATATAGACTACTTATTAGACCGTCGTGACAGCTTTGGGACGGTAACAAAATTATTTAAAGAGACGATTACAAATGCTGAATTATTAGAATTGGATTGTGATATTCTAGTTCCTGCTGCGATTGAAAATCAAATTACAGCTAACAATGCTCATAATATTAAAGCTTCTATTGTAGTAGAAGCAGCAAATGGGCCAACGACAAATGAGGCGACGAAAATCTTAACAGATCGAGGTATTTTGCTTGTACCAGATGTTTTGGCAAGTGCTGGTGGAGTGACGGTTTCTTATTTTGAATGGGTGCAAAACAATCAAGGTTACTATTGGACAGAAGAAGAAGTTGAAGAAAAGCTTGATAAAATTATGGTAAATGCCTTTGAAAGTATTTATCATACTGCTGAGAGTCGTCGAATTGACATGCGTTTATCAGCTTATATGGTTGGTGTCCGAAAAATGGCAGAAGCATCTCGTTTTAGAGGTTGGATTTAACTATTTGCAACACTTGAAAAAATCCCCTATCATATTCTTGATAGCGGGATTTTTTTGTTTTTATATAAATATATTATTAGTTGGTTGGGAGTGACAAGGAATGAAAGAAGATGTAATTATTATTGGGGGAGGCCCTTGCGGATTATCGGCTGCCATTGAGTGTCAAAAAAGGGGTTTATCAACTTTGGTACTTGAAAAAGGGAACATTGTTGATGCGATTTATCGTTATCCAACACATCAACAATTTTTTAGCAGCAGTGAAAAGTTAGAGATAGGAGAGGTGCCTTTCATTATTGAAGAGCGAAAACCAAAGCGTAATCAAGCACTTTCCTATTACCGAGAAGTAGTAAAACGTAAAAAAGTACGTGTTCATGCCTTTGAAAAAGTAACAAATGTACAAAAATTAGAGGAAGGGTTATTTTCCATCCAAGCCACTAAAGTGATGGAGAATACGGAGAAACAATACAGTGCAAAATATGTTATTGTGGCAACCGGTTATTATGATAGCCCTAATTACATGAGTGTGCCTGGTGAAAATCTTAAGAAAGTTTTTCACTATTTTAAAGAAGCTCATCCGTTTTTTGATAAAGATGTTGTTGTGATTGGTGGCAAAAATTCAGCAGTGGATGCAGCACTTGAACTTGAAAAAGCTGGGGCATATGTCACAGTGTTATATCGTGGTTCTGATTATTCAACAAGTGTAAAACCATGGATTCTGCCAGAGTTTGAATCATTAGTAAACCATGGAAAAGTAATCATGGAATTTAATGCTGAAGTAAAGAAAATAGCTGAAGATAAAGTTATATATATAGTCAATGGTAAGGAAAGAGAAATTAAAAATGATTTTGTTTTTGCCATGACTGGTTATCATCCAGATCATTCTTTTTTGAAAAAAATGGGTGTTGTCACGGATGAACAATCAGGGCGTCCTCTTTTTAATACAGAAACAATGGAGACAAATCAAAAAGATATTTTTATTGCCGGTGTGATCGCCGCAGGAAATAATGCAAATGAAATTTTTATTGAGAATGGACGTTTTCATGGCGAATTAATAGCTGAAGAGATTTCAAAGCGTGAAAATTTTTAATTGTACAGTTAAGAAAAACTCATGGACGAAAGTTAAAAACGAACCATGAGTTTTTTACAAATAATTTAATAATTAAAATATTCAGTAAATAAAAAGGGGATTATTACAATTAAACCTCTTTTGAAATGAAAACAGAAAAAATAATTACTAATTAAGTGAGTGAAAGTTCTTTTAAAATATGATCAGCTTGTCCATGCATTAATTCAGGGGTTGTATGTATATTTCCAATAACCTCAATATTACTTATTTCTTTGAAAGTGCAGATGCTCTTGTTGTTTAGGGAATAAATAATAAATTCGGTTTTGAAATTTATTGTTTGATAAACGACAATGCCGATTTCTTCTTCATCTAATTCCACGTAATTTTCATTGTTAGTTTGAGAAGTGTTTTGATAACCATCCCAATTTGGAATATACATTTGTTTATTTCCTTTTATAATATCTCCTTCATAAATTTCATTTCCTTTATAATCATTTAGGCCAATATACTGCATTTTTATAAAACTACGATCCTGCCAAATATCATTAGCAATATCAGAATTTGTAATATTTTCAATCATTGCGGGAGTACCACCATATGTTCCTTTTGTATCCCATACTTTAAATTTATTTATTTTCATCACCATGCCTCCTTTAAGCAACATTGTTGTAAGCGATTAATAAGATATTTTTATTGTAACATATAATAGCAATTATTAACTATAGATACTTTGCATGGAATGACAGATTTTTTAAAAAATTTTCACCTTTGCATAGCAAATGTGAAAAAATCTTCCGTTATTCCAAAAAAACCTCTAACCTTCAGATGGTTTCAGACAGATTTTTAATAGATTTTTATTAATATTTTAATAATGTTCTTAACATGATACGATAAGAAAAAAGAGTGGAAATGGGGAGTGCCATGTTTGTTCTTATTTCTGCGGGCATTGCACCAGGAATTGCCTTACTCTCGTATTTTTATTTAAGAGATCAGTATGAAGCAGAACCGATTGGGATGGTTATTCGCAGCTTTATTTTTGGGGCATTACTAGTGTTTCCAGTAATGGTTATTCAATATGCTTTTATTGAAGAAGGTCTTATTGTCACCGCTTTTTCTGAGGCGTTTTTACTATCAGGGTTATTAGAGGAATTTTTAAAATGGTTTATTCTCTTTTATACAGTCTATCAACATGCACATTTTAATGAGCATTATGATGGTATTGTATATGCAGTGGCCACATCGCTTGGGTTTGCCTCTATTGAAAATATTTTTTATTTATTAGCGAGTGGTATTGATGATGCGATTGGTCGGGCACTGCTGCCAGTATCAAGTCATGCTCTTTACGGGGTAGTGATGGGATATTACTTTGGGAGAGGAAAGTTTATTGAAAATAAAAGCAAAGTGAAATTTCTCATATTCTCCTTAATCGTGCCTGTATTGCTGCATGGCACATATGATTATATTTTAATTAAAATTACTCAAAAATGGTTTTATGTGATGATCCCTTTTATGATTTTTTTATGGTGGCTAGGTCTAAGGAAGGTAAAACTTGCTAACAAGCGACAAACAGAATTATTAATGAAAAATAATCAAATTCCAACCTCAGAACAATGAGTTTTTTTATATGCTATGCTGTTGAGCTCTGTCAATTTTGACTCCAAACAGGTGATAAGAATGTTTCGTACGCAGAAGTCAAAATTACTATCATTGTTTAACAGCTTCTTCGTTATAAAGTTTTCTTGCCCTAAAAAAATGATTTGCAATCGAATATGTAAAGAATGTCTGCTTCATCACTAAGTAAACGTTCTCAGCATTCCGATTATCCGAATATGAGTTATATATTTTATTTAAAGCTATTGAAAAAAGGTTCAAACTATTGTAAAGTAAACAATAATTTAAAACAAAAAATATTTGAAATGTTTTGGTATTAATTCTTATCAAGAGAGGTGGAGGGACCGGCCCGTTGAAACCTCAGCAACCAGCCGCTGGTGGTGGTCAGGTGCTAATTCCTACAGAAGCAAAGCAGTCGTGCTTTTGTAAAGATAAGAAGAGGGAACTCGATAGTGGCTAATCTATCTGCCTTCTTCTTAGTGAAGAGGGCAGTTTTTATTTACATGTTAAGGTGATATAAGAGCAAAAGACTTAAAATATAAAAGGGGATTTGTGAAAATGACGGATAAAAAAATTGAAACACTTCTTGCCCAAATTGGAAATCGAAGTGAAGAACAAACAGGTACAGTAAGTGCACCGGTATACTTTTCAACTGCATATCGTCACCGCGGCATTGGCGAATCAACAGGTTTTGACTATACCAGAACAGCAAATCCAACTAGAAAATTGTTAGAGGAAGCGATTGCCGTTTTAGAAAAAGGTGATCAAGGATTTGCCTGTAGTTCTGGGATGGCAGCCATCCAAACAATTTTTACATTATTTAATAAAGGCGATCACATTATTGTCTCGCGTGATTTATATGGGGGCACTTATCGTTTGTTTGAGGACAGCTGGAGAAAATGGGGATTAAAGTTTGATTACTTTGACGGGGAAGATCAGGAACTTATTAATAAAATTCAAGATAATACGGTTGCGGTGTTTATTGAAACACCAACAAATCCATTAATGAATGAAGTCAATATCAAGGCAATTTCGTCTATTACAAAAGAGTACAATTTACTGTTTATCGTCGATAACACCTTCTATACACCACTGTTGCAGCAGCCAATTAAAGACGGTGCAGATGTTGTAATTCACAGCGCTACAAAATATTTAGGCGGTCATAATGATGTGCTTGCTGGTTTAATTGTTACAAAAGGAAAAGACTTATCTGAAAAAGTTGCAAAATATCATAATACGATTGGCGCAACACTAGGACCGTTAGATTCATGGCTGCTTATGAGGGGGATGAAAACATTATCCTTACGAATGAAGCAGCATGAAAGCAATGCTCAAGCACTTGCCTCTTATTTAAGAGAACATGAAGCTGTTACAGACGTTTTGTATCCAGGACGCGGAGGTATGATGTCATTTCGTGTACAAGATGAAAAAATGGTAGATCCATTTTTACGTTCGCTTGAGACGATTACATTTGCGGAAAGTCTTGGCGGAGTTGAGAGTTTTATCACATACCCTGCAACACAAACCCATAGTGAAATTCCAGTAGAGGTTCGAACAGTGAATGGTGTCTGTAATCGCCTGCTCCGCTTTTCTGTTGGAATCGAACATCTTGATGATTTAAAAACCGATCTAAATCAAGCACTTGAGAACGCTCAAAAAGGGGGACAATAAAGTGACAGACCATAACTTTAGCTTTCAAACAAAATTGCTTCATAATGATTATAAATTTGATAAAGAAACAGGAGCCGTAAGTGTACCTATTCAGCATGCTTCTACTTTTCATCAGCAAAATTTAGATGAATTTGGTCCATTTGATTACGGTCGT
This sequence comes from Bacillus taeanensis, assembly GCF_003318295.1. GTDB lineage: Bacteria > Bacillota > Bacilli > Bacillales > UBA6769 > Maribacillus > Maribacillus taeanensis. The sequence goes on along the minus strand of NZ_QOCW01000005.1, from coordinate 103,745 downwards.
TCTGGAAACCCAACACGTCAAGCGTTAGAGCAGACGATTGCTGAATTAGAAGGTGGTCGATTTGGATTTGCTTTCTCTTCAGGAATGGCGGCTATTTCTACCGCTTTCTTGACACTTTCTCAAGGCGATCATGTGCTTGTAAGCAATGATTGTTATGGCGGTACTTATCGAATGGTTACAGAGGTATTAGTGCGCTACGGAATTGAACATACTTTCGTTGACATGACTGATTTACAGGAGGTTGCTTTAAATATTCAGCCAAACACGAAAGTAATTTATATAGAGACACCTTCAAATCCGCTTTTAAAAGTGACAGACATTCAAGGAGTTGTTAAGCTTGCTAAAGCAAATAATTGTCTAACTTTTCTTGATAATACCTTTTTAACTCCAGCTTTACAAAGACCGCTTGAGCTAGGGGTAGATGTTGTACTGCACAGCGCTACAAAGTTTATTGCCGGGCATAGTGATGTGGTCGCTGGTCTTACTGTTGTAAACGATGAAGAATTGGCAAAACAAATAGCCTTTTTACAAAACTCTATTGGTGCTGTATTAGGAGTGCAGGATTGTTGGCTTGTATTAAGAGGGTTGAAAACACTACAAATTAGGATTGAACAGTCTTCAAAGGCCGCCCTTCAATTAGCAGAATGGCTTCAAACGGTACCTGAGGTTGAACAAGTGTTTTACCCAGGATTAAAGTCACATCCAGGCTACCCAATCCAACTAGCTCAGGCAAAAAGTGGTGGAGCTGTTTTATCTTTTCAATTAAAAGATGAAGAAGCGGTTAAACAGTTTGTAAAGCATTTACAAATACCAGTCGTTGCAGTAAGTCTAGGTGCGGTAGAATCTATTTTATCTTATCCTGCTAAAATGTCTCATGCTGCAATGTCTAAAGAAGAACGTCATAAGCGGGGAATTAGTGATGGTTTACTACGATTGTCGCTTGGATTAGAGGATCCTGCTGATTTAATAAATGATTTTAAACAAGCATTCGATAAAAGTAATCTTCGGTTGAAAGTTAAAAAGTAAGGAGGACCTCAAAGATGAGCTTATTAGATAAACTGCGACATTCCATTTTAGTTGGGGACGGAGCGATCGGCACGCTCTTATATTCTTATGGAATTGATCAATGCTTTGAGCATTTAAATCTGACACATGAAAAGGAAATTTATAATATTCATAAAAGCTACATAGAGGCTGGCGCAAATGTAATTCAGACGAATACGTATGGCGCAAACTCTATTAAATTAGCAAGGTATGGTTTAGAAGATGAAGTTGTACAAATTAATAAAAAAGCTGCTCAAATTGCTAAAGCAGCTGCAGAAGATAGAGCTTTTGTCGTGGGAACAATTGGTGGAATTAGAGGAATTCAAAAAAATGCTTATTCCATAACTGAAATTGAGCAAGCATTTAAACAGCAGCTTCTTGCCCTTCTTGGGGAAGAACCGGATGGTATTCTATTAGAAACATACTACGATTTAGAAGAATTAAAAGCTGTCTTAAAAATTGTGAAAAATGAAACGACTATTCCAGTTATCGCTCAAGTTTCGCTTCATGATCCTAGTGTTCTTCAATCAGGAATTTCACTAAAAGAGGCATTACAACAGCTTGCTGATGCCGGTGCAGACGTGGTTGGTGTGAACTGTCGTTTAGGTCCAACTCATATGATTCAAGCTTTAGAGGAAGTGCCTCTTTCTGATGGTGTTTACTTATCAGCTTATCCTAATGCAAGTTTGCCGGATATCGTTGACGGACAATTTACGTATAATTCAGATCCAAATTATTTTGAGCAGGCTGCTGTTCATCTTAAAGAGCAGGGTGTACGATTAATTGGCGGCTGCTGCGGCACAACACCGGAGCATATTAAGGCAATTATCCGTGGATTAAAAGATAGACAACCAGTTCTAAAAAAAGATATTAAGAAAAAGAGTCATCGGTTTGATATTGTAAAAAAAGAACGCACTGAAAAGCCGCTGCATGAAATTGTGCGGGAAAGACCTTCAGTTATCGTAGAGCTTGATCCTCCAAAACAACTAAATATTGATAAGTTTATTGAAGGAACAAAAGCTCTTCATCATGCTGGAGTAGATGCTGTTACAATGGCAGATAACTCGTTAGCTACACCAAGGATTAGTAATATGGCAATGAGTGTACGAATAAAAGAGGCTTCTAAAGCAAGACCGCTTGTTCATATTACATGTCGGGATCGAAACTTAATTGGTCTTCAATCTCACCTGCTTGGGCTCCATACGTTAGGGATTAATGAAGTATTAGCGGTAACAGGAGATCCTACAAAATTAGGTGGTTTCCCAGGTGCAACCTCTGTTTATGATTTATCTTCTTATGACTTAATTCAATTTATTAAGCAGTTAAATGAAGGGGTCTCATTTTCAGGTAAATCACTTGGTGAAAAGACATCTTTCTCAGTTGCTGCAGCGTTTAATCCAAATGTGCGTCATGTGGATCGAGCAGTGAAGAGGCTTGAGAAAAAAATTGAATGTGGTGCTGATTATTTTATGTCTCAGCCGTTGTTTAGTGAAGAGAAAATTATTGAAACATACGAAGCAACAAAGCACTTGTCAACACCAATTTATATAGGAATTATGCCGCTTACAGGTACGCGTAATGCCGAGTTTCTTCATCATGAAGTGCCAGGCATAACGTTAACGGATGAAACGAGAAGAAGAATGGCAGTATGTGATGGCGATCCTACTAAAACCAGAGAAGAGTCCATTGCAATAGCAAAACCATTAATTGATACAGCATTAAAATACTTTAATGGCATTTATTTGATTACACCGTTTATGCGTTATGATTTAACAGTTGAATTAACGAATTATATTCATGAAAAAACAAAGCATAGTAAAGTGAATCAAGTTGTACAATGAGCTGGTTGATAGAAAGGAACGGTTATGATGAGTAAACCAACAATTCAAGAACAGTTTCAAAAGAAAATCCTCGTATTAGACGGTGCGATGGGAACAATGATTCAAGATGCCAATCTTACAGAAGAAGATTTTGGCGGTGAAGAATATGATGGTTGTAATGAATATTTAAATTTAACAGCTCCGGATGTAATTGAAAATATTCATCGAGCCTATTTAGAAGCTGGCGCTGATATTATTGAAACAAATACATTTGGAGCAACCAGTATCGTTTTAGAAGAATATGATCTAGCCGATAAAGCGGTCGAAATAAACGAAGCCGCTGTTAAACTGGCAAGAAATGCGGTTGATCAAATTTCGACAGCTGAATGGCCAAGATATGTAGCAGGTGCAATTGGACCAACAACAAAAGCATTATCTGTCACAGGCGGTACCACTTTTGAGGCGCTTATCGATACGTATTATGAGCAGGCAGTCACTCTTATTAAAGCGGGCGTTGACTTACTATTAATTGAAACAAGTCAGGATTTACGAAATGTAAAAGCAGCATCACTCGGAATCGACAAAGCGTTTAAAGAACTTGGGAAGAAGCTGCCTATTATTATTTCCGGTACAATTGAACCGATGGGAACAACGTTAGCGGGTCAAACAATTGAAGCCTTTTATATTTCTATTGAGCATTTAAATCCGGTAGCTGTTGGATTAAACTGTGCTACCGGTCCAGAATTTATGAGAGATCATATTCGTTCATTAAGTGAACTCGCAACAACGAATGTAAGTTGTTATCCAAATGCGGGACTTCCAGATGAAGAAGGAAATTATCATGAATCTCCACAATCTCTTGCGAAAAAACTTGCAGGATTTGCGGAAGAAGGTTGGTTGAATATGGTTGGCGGGTGCTGCGGCACAACGCCAAATCATATTAAAGAGATCGCAGAGACTGTAAAGCAATATGAACCGAGAAAGTTCGCAGAGAACCATCCGCACGTTGTTTCTGGGATTGATCCTTTAATTTACGATGATTCAATGCGTCCGCTATTTGTCGGAGAACGAACAAACGTTATTGGCTCACGAAAATTCAAACGGTTAATTGCTGACGGGAAATATGAAGAGGCGTCTGAAATTGCAAGAGCACAGGTGAAAAAGGGTGCCCATGTCATTGATGTATGTCTAGCTGATCCGGACCGTGAAGAAATGGAAGATATGGAAGCTTTCCTCAGTTATGTTGTTAATAAAGTAAAAGTTCCGCTTATGATTGATTCAACGGATGAAGACGTTATTGCAAAAGCATTAACTTATTCACAAGGGAAAGCAATTATTAATTCTATTAACTTAGAGGATGGAGAAGAGCGTTTTGAGAAAGTGATTCCGCTTGTTCATCAATTTGGTGCCGCGGTAGTCGTAGGGACAATTGATGAACAAGGAATGGCCGTTACAGCAAAAAGAAAACTTGAAGTTGCGAAACGGTCTTACGATTTGCTGGTTAATAAATATGGCTTAAATCCAAAAGATATTATTTTTGATCCCCTTGTGTTTCCGGTAGGAACAGGTGATGAACAATATATTGGTGCAGCTAAGGAAACGATTGACGGCATTAAGCTTATAAAGGAACATTTACCAGAGTGTTTAACAATTCTAGGTGTAAGTAATGTGTCATTTGGTATCCCACCTGCAGGACGTGAAGTTTTAAATGCTGTTTATTTATATCACTGTACAAAAGCAGGACTTGACTATGCAATCGTAAATACAGAAAAGCTTGAGCGTTATGCTTCGATTCCTGAAAGCGAAAAAGCTCTTTCAGATAAGCTTTTGTATGACACATCAAAAGAAACCCTTGATGAGTTTGTTGCGTTTTATCGTGAGAAAAAAGTTGAGAAAAAAGTCCCGACTACTTCTATGAGCCTTGAAGAAAGAATAGGAAATTATGTGATTGAAGGGTCAAAAGATGGCCTAATTGCCGATTTAGACGAAGCTCTCAAAAAGTATGACAAGCCGTTAGATATTATTAATGGTCCGTTAATGGCTGGAATGGAAGAGGTTGGACGTCTTTTTAATCTTAATGAATTAATTGTAGCGGAAGTTCTTCAAAGTGCAGAAGTTATGAAAGCGGCAGTTGCTCACTTAGAACAATTTATGGAAGCGACTGATGATAAGGGCAAGGGGAAAATTTTACTTGCAACAGTTAAAGGTGATGTCCATGATATTGGGAAAAATTTAGTGGAAATTATCTTAGGAAATAACGGCTTTAATATTGTGAATTTAGGTATTAAAGTTACACCAAGTGAACTGATTGAAGCGTGCCGCAAACATTCCCCAGATGCAATTGGGCTATCAGGACTGCTGGTTAAATCGGCACAGCAAATGGTTTTAACAGCGAAAGATTTAAAAGAAGCTGGCATTGATGTTCCTGTCCTTGTTGGTGGTGCGGCATTAAGTCGAAAGTTTACTCAAAATAAAATTGCTCCCGAATATTCTGGTTTAGTGCTTTATGCAAAGGATGCAATGGATGGTTTAGATATTGCCAATAAGCTTCATAACCCAATAGAAAAGCAAAAAATTATAGAAGTATATAATGAAAAACAGCAGGAGAGAAAAGTGGAAGTAACACCAAAAGCTCCTACAGCTGTTCTTGAAAGGCCGAAAAGATCTACCATTGAAAAAAGAGATGTTTATCAAGCGCCCGATCTAAAAAAACATATTTTAAGGGATTATCCTTTATCCTATTTAAAACCATATATCAATTTGCAAATGTTATTAGGGCGTCATCTTGGGGTGAATGGAAAAATTGATCGTCTTTTAAAAGAAGGAGATGAGAGAACAGTACAGTTAAAGCAGTTAACAGATGAACTGTTCCTTGAAGGCGAGAAAAACAATTTAATTTCCTGTCATGGTATCTACCAATTCTTCCCTGCTAAAGCGGATGGTGATGATGTTCTTATTTTTGATCCTAATGACCAAACGAAACTTATTGAACGATTCTCATTTCCTCGTCAAGATAAAGAGCCGCACTTATGTTTAAGTGATTTTCTGCGTGATGATATAACTGACTATGTAGGCTTTTTCTCAGTAACAGCAGGAAGAGGTATTCGCGAGTATGCAGAACAGCTAAAGCGAGATGGTGAATTCTTAAAAAGTCATGCTCTGCAAGCACTGGCATTAGAACTTGCGGAAGGATTTGCTGAACGCATGCACCAAGTGATGCGTGATCAATGGGGGTTCCCAGATCCAGCAACAATGTCGATGCAGGAACGTTTTTCTGCTAAATATCAAGGAATCCGTGTTTCTTTTGGTTATCCAGCTTGCCCGAATTTAGAAGATCAAGAGAAGTTATTTAAATTGATTAAGCCTGAAGATATTGGGATTCAGCTTACTGATGGTTTTATGATGGAACCAGAGGCATCAGTAACCGCAATGGTATTCGCACATCCACAAGCACGATATTTTAATGTTCAAGTATAAAAAAACAACCTTTACCTAAATCGGGTAAAGGTTGTTTTTTTATTACATACCGAATCACATTAAATTCTTTGGAAACTTTAGCCGGGAATTGAATAAAAAATATGATATTACAAAAAATACATACAACACCAAAGAGAGGGAGATTAGATAGGAGGCAAGAAAGGATGCGCATAAGTATTAAGGTTGTGAAAATATTATTTGTATGTTTAATGCTTATTGTTCCAACGATTTCAACGTTATCATTGCCAAAAGCAGAGGCATTTTCAAATCAAGTTATTCAGCGTGGAGCCACAGGTGATGATGTCATCGAACTTCAAGCGAGATTGCAGTATATCGGTTATTATAAGGGGAAAATTGATGGTGTTTTTGGATGGGGAACGTATTGGGCGGTAAGAAATTATCAAAATGACTTTGGACTTGAGGTCGATGGTTTAGTTGGATCGACAATGAAGCAGAAGCTCTTAAAGTCAACAAAGTATTATCAGGATTGGGTAAGGAATCAGATTTATAAAGGAAATGATTTTACACATTATGGAGGTATGCCGTTAGAGCACCAAACTAAGTCAGGCGGCAATCAAAATCAAGCTCAAAGTCAAAGTGAGGCACAAAATCAACAGCAACCACAAAACCAAGATCAGGCACAAAATCAACAGCAAGCACAAAATCAAGCGAATAATCAGCAGGCAGAACAACCTAAACAAGAGCCTAAAAGTGTACAGCAGGCAAACAATACACCAAAAGGGTTTTCTGAAAATGATATTAAACTAATGGCAAATGCAGTGTATGGTGAATCGAGAGGAGAATCATATGTTGGTCAAATAGCTGTGGCGGCTGTTATTTTAAATCGTGTTGAGAGCGCCTCTTTTCCAAATAATGTTTCAGGTGTTATTTTTGAACCACGTGCTTTTACAGCGGTTGCAGATGGTCAAATCTGGCTAACGCCGAATGAGTCTGCGAGAAAGGCAGTGCTTGACGCAATCAATGGATGGGATCCAACAGGAGGAGCAATCTATTACTTTAATCCGGATACGGCAACATCCGGATGGATTTGGACAAGACCACAAATTAAAAAGATTGGCAAACATATTTTTTGTAAGTAGTGGAGGTGAAGAAGTTGATTCGTTCAATACTAATTGGAATATTAGTAATTGCTGTAGGAGCAACAGCTTATTGGGGGTATGAAGAACATCAAGAAAAAAATGCGATCTTAATTAATGCAGAAAATAATTATCAACGTGCCTTTCATGAATTAACCTATCATATTGACCAACTAGAAGATGAAATTGGTGTCACATTGGCGATGAATTCGCGAAAACAGCTTTCTCCTGCTTTGGCTGAAGTGTGGCGCATTACGTCTCAGGCACATAGTGATGTTGGACAGCTTCCGTTAACATTATTGCCATTTAATAAGACAGAAGAATTTTTAGCACAAATGGGTTCATTTAGCTATCGAACAGCTGTACGAGATTTAGAAAAGAGTCCGTTAACAGATGATGAATACAATACTTTGAAAACCCTATACAGTCGTGCAGGTGAAATAAAAAATGAATTGCGGAAAGTACAATCATTAGTAATTAAAAATAACCTGCGTTGGATGGATGTTGAACTAGCATTAGCAGCTGAAAAAACACCCCAAGATAATACAATTATTGATGGTTTTAAAACAGTAGAAAAAAATGTTGAAGGATATGATGAAGTAAACTGGGGACCAGAAATGACGCAGCAATTAACACATAAGAAAGAAGTATATAAAAAGATTCAAGGTGAAATCATTAGTAAAGAGCAAGCAAAAGAGAAGGCAGAAGCATTTTTTGACCTTTCAAACGATGCTTCTATACAAGTAAATGAAACGGGTGAGAAATCTGAATACGGAGCTTACAGTGTGACTGTAGCAAATCCAAAAGAGAATGCTGAGATTTACATGGATCTTACTAAAAAGGGCGGTATGCCAATATGGATCTTAAACACCCGAGAAGTTGATGAACAGAAAATTAGTTTAAATGAAGCAGCTGAAAAGGCAAAACAATTTCTTGGTAAACATAAGTTTAAGAATTTAACTTTAACTGAAAGTGCACAATATAGTAATGTTGGCGTCTTTTCATTTGTTACTCAAACAGACAATGTATTAATTTATCCAGAGACAATTAAAATTAAAGTGGCACTTGATAACGGCGAAATCACTGGTTTTGAATCATTAGACTATCTTGTATCACAGAAGGATCGCGAAATAAAACAGCCGGCAATTTCAAGAGATGAGGCATTAACAAATGTAAATCCAAAATTAAAAGTGCAGGAAGAGCATATCGCGATCATTGAAAATGACTTAGGAAACGAAGTCCTTTGTTATGAATTTTTAGGAGTTATGAATAATGACACCTATCGAATTTTTATTAATGGAGAAACTGGTGACGAAGAAATGGTTGAAAAATTAAAAGAAGCAGAGCCTAATTATGAGTCATTTTAATAGAGAAAAAAGCGTGGGAAAAGCCTTATTTAAGGCTTTTCCCACGCTTACAATATTAGGAAATATCGGTTCGATCAATAGCACGAAAATAGGAAAAGGACTGAAAAGAAATGAACAGAAAGCCATTATCAGTTGTAGAAAGGTTACTTGTGAAACTCATTATTATTCAATTTATTTGTTTAGTTTTTTCACAATGTTTGCTTAAACAAGAGGAATTAACAGGCTATTTAAATAAAACAATTGTCTATGAAGGAGTAAGCGGACAAGAGCTTATAAATATAGTTGAAACATTAGACCAATAACTTCGAATGTGATATCATAAATGATAAGTTAATAGAACATATATCATGTAGGTTTTCTGTTTTCTAAAAGTCATATAATCTTAAGATTGTATACAATTCCATACATATCATTTAAAACAGAAATGGTTTATGTCTTGGGCTGAATGTTTCGTTTTAATTAGAAAATAGGCATGTAAGTAGTAGGAGGAATTATGAGCAAGAAAATTAATATTGCATTAGATGGACCAGCAGGCGCAGGGAAAAGTACTGTAGCTAAAAAAGTAGCAGAAGAACTCTCTTATTTATACATCGATACAGGTGCAATGTATCGAGCATTAACGTATAAAGCATTACAGCAAAACATTGAACTAGAAGATGGAGAAGCGTTAAAAAGACTTTTAGATCACACTACAATCGAATTAAAGAAACTTCACCATACTCAGTGTGTATACCTTGACCATGAAGATGTAACAGAAAGTATTCGTTCTATTGAAGTAACAAATAATGTTTCTTTTACAGCAAAACATAGTGAAGTGCGCCAAGAAATGGTAAAACGTCAACAGCACCTTGCTGAAAGTGGCGGTGTTGTGATGGACGGGCGAGATGTTGGAACGCATGTTCTTCCAAATGCCGAGGTGAAAATTTTCCTTGTAGCTTCTGTTGAAGAAAGAGCAAAAAGGCGCTTTGAAGAACTAAATGGGAAAAATATCCAAACTGAATTTGAACAGTTGAAAAAAGAAATAGAATTAAGGGATCAACGTGATTCAGAGCGGTTAATTGCTCCGCTAAAGAAAGCAGCTGACGCGATTGAAATTGATTCAACATCATTATCAATTAATGAGGTTGTGAATCAAATTTTAACAATCGTGAAAGAGAGGTCTTGATTTGTGAACGTCTTGTATGAAATAGGTAAAGGGCTCTTTTATTTTTACTTTAAATTATTCAATCGCTTAGAAATCAGAGGTCTTGAAAATTTCCCGGAAGATAAAAGTGTCTTGCTTTGCAGTAACCATATTAGCAATTTAGATCCTCCTTTAGTTGGTTCAGCTTCACCACGAATGGTACACTTTATGGCAAAAGAAGAATTGTTTAAAAATCCAATTGCCAAGGGTATTTTAAACGGTGTAGGTGCTTTTCCAATCAAGCGAGGCATGAGTGATAAACAAGCAATTAGAAAAGCGATGACTCTTTTAAAAAGTGATAAAGTGGTTGGGCTGTTTCCTGAAGGTACACGAAGCAAAACAAGAAAATTAGGAAAAGGGTTAACAGGGGCAGGCTTTTTTGCACTGCGTTCTAATTCACATATACTGCCATGTGCAATTACAGGCTCTTATAAGCCGTTTAATAAAATTATTGTTACTTTCGGCAAGCCAATTGAATTTTCTAGTTTACGAGAGGAAAAGGCCTCTGCAAAGGAAGCGACAGAAAAGATTATGGAAGCAATTGATCAATTGTTAAGTGAGAACAGCTAGTAATAAAACAACATCTTTATATTTGACAAATAACCATGGATGTTTAACGCTAAAAAAAGAGCACGATGTTCTATTTTAAAAGTAAACGGAAATCATTTTGAGTTTTAGGGTTAAAATTCTTTCGCATAAGTGAAAGATTTTTTATAAAAAAAGTCGAATGTTCCATGTTTTGTGGATCGAAGGAGGTAATTTGTCAATGGTTGAAGAGATGAACAATGAAATGACTGAATTTAAGTCAGTGGAAACAGGTGACATTGTTAAAGGAAAAGTTACTAAAGTGGAAGAAAAACATGCCCTGCTCGATGTAGGTTATAAAATTGATGGAATTCTTCCAATTAGTGAGCTTTCAAGCTTACACATTGAAAAGGTAAGTGACCTTCTTAATGAAGGTGATGAATTAGAATTAAAGGTTATTAAAAGTTCTGAAGATGAGTTAGTACTTTCAAAACGAGCGGTAGATGCTGAAAAAGCGTGGGGAGAACTTGAAGAAAAATATAATAATAAAAACACTTTTGAAGTAGAAGTTGCTGATATTGTAAAAGGTGGACTTGTTGTTGATTTAGGTGTTCGAGGGTTCATTCCAGCATCACTCGTTGAAAGACATTATGTGGAAGATTTTAGCGAATATAAAGGAAAACGCTTAACAGTAAAAATTGTTGAGTTTGATCGTGAAAATAATAAGGTTATTTTATCTCATCGTGCTGTTCTAGATGAACAAGTAGAACGTAAAAAGCAAGATACATTATCTGGTATTAAAGTTGGCGATGTGATTACAGGTACTGTCCAACGTTTAACGGATTTTGGGGCTTTTGTAGATTTAGGAGGAATTGATGGGCTTGTTCATATTTCGCAGCTCGCACATCATCGCGTAGAAACTCCTTCAGAAGTTGTGAGTGAAGGACAAGAGGTTCAGGTGAAAGTACTTGGGGTGGACCGTGATAATGAACGAATTTCTCTTTCTATTAAAGATACATTACCTGGCCCATGGGAAAGTGTAAACGTTCAAGCTGGAGCTGTTGTTGAAGGTACTGTAAAACGTTTAGTATCATTTGGTGCATTTGTTGAAATCGCACCTGGGGTTGAAGGGCTTGTTCATATTTCCGAAATTTCAAGACGCCATATTGGAACACCACAAGAAGTATTAGAAGAAGGTCAAACAGTAAAAGCAAAAGTACTAGATGTAAATTTAGCTGAAAAGCGTATTTCACTAAGCTTGAAAGAGTTTGAAGAAACTGAAGAACCAGAACCAGAAACAAAAGAGCACTATCAAAGTGATTCTGAAACAACGACTGGCTTTTCTTTAGGCGATATGATTGGAGATCAATTGAAAAAATATAAATAAGATAAATGGTGATAGCGTTGATGAGAGAAAAAAGAAAACATGAACATATTGAATATGCATTAAGTACTGGCCAGTTGGACTCTCATGGTTTTGAAGATGTAAAATTTATTCATCAAAGTGTTCCAAATACTAGTACTCAAAATATTGATCTCTCGACGGCTATTGGCGAACTGTTTTTAAGTTCGCCAATCTTTATTAATGCGATGACTGGTGGTGGTGGTGAGCGGACGAAAGAAATTAACCGTCACTGGGCTGAAATTGCAAAGCACTGTGGTTTAGCGATGGCTGTAGGATCACAAATGGCTGCCTTAAAGGATGAAAAGCAGAAAAGTACGTATGAAGTTGTACGAAAATATAACCCTAATGGTCTTGTGTTTGCCAACTTAGGTAGCGAGGCAACAGTTGAACAGGCCAAACAAGCAGTCGATATGATTGAAGCCAATGCCCTTCAAATTCATTTAAACGTTATTCAAGAATTGGTAATGCCTGAAGGAGATCGAAATTTTATCGGGACCTTACAGCGCATTGAAAATATTGTTGAACAGGTTAGTGTGCCAATTATCGTAAAAGAAGTTGGTTTTGGTATGAGTAAAGAAGCAATTGAACAGCTTGTAAATATTGGTGTATCAATTGTGGATATTGGTGGATTTGGCGGTACAAATTTTTCAACAATTGAAAATAAAAGAAGAAGCAGAATGTTATCTTATTTTAATGATTGGGGAATACAGACAACCTCTTCTATTGCGGAAGCAGCTCAAACATTTCCATTTGTTTCTGTCATCGGTTCAGGCGGAGTTCAAAACGGATACAACGCTGCAAAAGCAATTGGTCTTGGTGCTTCGGCAGTTGGAATTTCAGGTTATTTCTTAAAAGTATTAAATGAGGAAGGACCTGAAAGTGTGATTGAACATGTTATGAACATTCATAATGATTTAAAAATGATTATGACAGCGCTGGGGAAAGAATCAATTGCATTATTAAAAAAAGCTCCGTTAATGATTAATGGAAATACATATCATTGGCTTGAGCAGCGAGGAATTAAGACACAAGTGTATAGCAATCGATAAAAAATGCTTTGCCGTTACGGCAAAGCATTTTTTTGTTAGTTAGTTTAAAGGTAATAAGTATTTTTCACTGGCCGTTTCTTCTTCGAGCGGATTCCGGACTTTCCATACGAGCTGAACCAGGATAGTTTAAATTTTGATCGCGATCTGACTCCACTTGTTTTGATTGCTTAAGCTTTTTTTCTTGTCTATCTTTTCCCATCATTTTCACATCCTTCTTTTGTTAAAATAAGTTCGTTAACATTATTGTGGGCGATAAAAAGAAAAATATGTATTATGAAAAGGTTATTCCATGGCAACAATAGACACTAGTTAAAAAAATAATAAAGAAGTGAAGAATATGGAAGGAATTTATTTCTATTGGTTTTCATGGATATATTGGATTTGGTTAACTTTTTTAATGAGTAAAGAAAAAAGACGCTTTCCTATAACGGTAGGTCTTCTTCTTTTATTGATCTTCTCAAATTGTTTTATACATTTATCAGGGATGGATATCGCTTTATCTCTACTAGGTGTTTTTATAATTGGGATTATCGTTTTAACATATCTATCAACTGTGCAAAAATGGTACAGCATTATCATTTCGTTGATTACGACATTTATTTATGTTTCAATCCTTGTCATGTCTGTCTATGATCCAGTATGGATGATAATTCCAGTTAGATGGTTTGCGCCTTTTGCAATATTTTCATTGCTCTTATTAATAGGCAAAGATATTCGTATAAAAATTTCTTCATTATTAATAGGTTTCGCTGCAGGTGAACTTATATTTGGCTTATTGCTTACTTATCACCATTTATATAATGTGGTTGGCGGACTAGGGTTTTTAGACCGATTAAGCATTTGCTTTATGTCCACGATGATATGGTATGGAATGGAAAAAGGAATTGCTCGAGTAGACGCGTTATTTCAAAGGAAGAAATATGAAAGGAACGGTAGTTTATGAATGAATATACTTATCCAATCATTTTTGGTGTGATAGTTGGAACAATTACACGCATTTATATGTTAAGGACAGATTATCGACAATATCCAACCTATCCTCATGGAATTGTCATTCATTTTGCGCTTGGATTTATTGCAGCAGGTTTAGGAACGGTAGCAGTTCCCGCTATTATGGAAGAAGATTTTACAGCGATCACTTTTTTAACACTTGCTGCTTCGCAGTTTCGTGAAGTGCGAAACATGGAAAGAAATACATTAAATAACATGGATGAAATGGAGCTAGTGCCTAGGGGTAATGCATATATTGAAGGAATTGCTGTTACATTTGAAGGAAGAAATTATCTCGTTATCTTTACTTCTCTTGTTTCTACATTGCTTTTTTTAACTACAAATATATGGGGAGGCATTATTGCTGCCATTTTTTCTATAGGAGTAGCTAAAAAACTAATGACTGGAAGCAGATTAAAAGATATTGCTCTCATTAAAGAAGCGCCGATCCGCTTTGAAGAGGCTGGCTTATATGTAGATAATATTTACATAATGAATATTGGGTTACCAGAAAGACAAAAAGAAATTTTAGAACATGGAGTAGGGTTTATTGTAGAAGGAAAAAACTTTAATGCGAAAATGACGCTTGCTAACTTAGGGCAGAGACAGGCGATTCTTCATGATTTGTCTGTATCCCTTGGCGTTTACCGTGATTCAGGTACACCTGCTCTCGTTCCGCTTATTAAAAGAGATTTAAATAATGGAAGAATAGGTGTATTTATTCTTCCGCAAATGCGCGATATAAAGAAGGCAATTCATGTAATGGGACAAGTTCCGACACTTGAAAATGCAATCCGAATGCCTACGGAAGCAGAAGAGAATGAACAGGAGTGATCAATATGGAAATGAAAAAATGTATTTTAGCAGTTATTACAGCAGATCCAAGTAAAGTAACAGGAAGTAAAGCTGTTTTTATTTGTAAAGATAGGAAAGAGATGGATAAAGTTGCTGCTGAATTAGAAGCTATTTTAGATGGAATTTCACATTTATTATCAAATGATATGTATATTATCGTCAAACATTAAAAGGAAGTTGTTTATTTATATCTTTTTTGATATGATAATGTAGCTAAAATGTGAAGGCCCTTCTTTTCAAAAAGGAGGGTTTTCTTTATAAATTAAGAAATTTAACTTTGTTAAAATGGTACAATAAAGCTATTGTCACCAAAAAAATTAAGCTCACTTACCATACATAATGGAGTTAGTTTTAATAAAGAAAGGGAGTATTGCGAATGGCAAAACCAGTGGTAGCAATTGTGGGTCGACCGAATGTAGGGAAATCGACAATATTTAATCGAATTGTAGGAGAACGAGTATCCATTGTAGAAGATAAACCAGGAGTCACACGTGACCGTATTTATAGTTCTGGAGAATGGCTAAACCAGACATTTAATATTATTGATACAGGTGGAATTGAAATTGGAGACGAGCCTCTCCTTGTTCAAATGCGTCAGCAGGCAGAAGTAGCGATTGATGAAGCAGATGTAATTGTGTTTATGGTAAATGGTCAAGAAGGTGTAACAGCAGCTGATGAAGAAGTAGCTAAAATGCTGTTTCGTTCTAAAAAACCGTCTATTTTAGCTGTAAATAAAATTGATAATTTTGAAAAAAAGAACGAGATCTATGAATTTTATTCGCTTGGATTTGGTGAGCCGTTTGCGATTTCTGGTGCTCATGGAATTGGTCTTGGGGATCTATTAGATGAAGTGATTAAACATTTCCCAAGTGAGCAAGAAGAAGAGTATGATGAAAATACAATCTGTTTTTCACTTATTGGGCGGCCGAATGTAGGGAAATCCTCACTTGTTAATGCGATCTTAGGAACAGAACGCGTTATTGTAAGTGATATTGCAGGCACAACAAGAGATGCTGTTGATACACCGTTTACAAAAGATAAAAAAGATTATGTCATTATTGATACAGCTGGGATGAGAAAAAGAGGGAAAGTCTACGAAAATACAGAAAAATACAGCGTTCTTCGCGCAATGCGTGCAATCGAACGTTCGGATGTTGTCTTAGTTGTTATAAATGGTGAAGAAGGCATTATTGAACAGGATAAAAAAATTGCGGGATATGCGCATGAAGCCGGAAAAGCAATTGTAATTGTCGTTAATAAGTGGGATGCCGTTGAGAAGGATGACAAAACGATGCAGCGTTTTGAACAGAAAATTCGTGATCATTTCCTATTTATTAGTTATGCACCAATTGTATTTTTATCTGCAAAAACAAAGCAGCGCCTCCATACATTGCTTCCAATGATTGAAACGGTTTCAGAAAATCATTCATTAAGAGTAAAAACAAATTTACTTAATGATGTGATTATGGATGCGGTAGCGATGAATCCAACGCCTACTGATAAGGGACGCCGCTTGAAAATAAATTACATGACACAAGTTTCTGTAAAACCGCCAACTTTTATCTTGTTTGTAAATGATCCAGAGCTTCTTCACTTTTCATATAAACGCTTTTTAGAAAATCGTATTCGCGAAACATTTGGTTTTGTAGGTACACCAATAAAAATTATTCCAAGACAAAAAAACGATTAACTAAAACGTAACTAGTGGGGGGCATTATGACAATACTAATTTCATTGTTAGCAGCTTATTTATTAGGTTCAATCAGTTTTAGTTATTTAATTGCTAAAAAGATTATGAAAGTTGATATTCGTCAACACGGAAGTGGAAATGCTGGGGCTACAAATACACTCCGTGTTTTAGGAAAAGGTCCTGCGATTTTGGTACTGCTTTTAGATATCGGAAAAGGAATTGCAGCAATTTTTATAGCGAAATCATTAGGTGGGCCAGACTGGCTTCTGATAAGTGCAGGTTTGTTTTCCATTATTGGACATAATTGGCCGGTTTTCCATGGATTCAGGGGTGGTAAAGGTGTTGCGACAACCATTGGTGTTTTTGCAACAATTGCATTTATACCATCTCTTATCATTGGTATTATAACCATTTTAATTATCGTTATTACACGATATGTGTCTTTAGGTTCATTGTTTTTTATTGGAGTGTTTCCATTTCTATTGCTTCTAATGAATGCTTATCCAACATCATACTTTTATATTGGTCTCATCATTGCAGGATTATCCTATTGGCGACATCGTGCTAATATTCAAAGATTGCTAAATGGGAATGAAAATAAAATTGGGCAAAAAACTCAAGTAGAGGATGTGAATAAAGCATAATGAAAATCGCGGTAATCGGTGCAGGAAGTTGGGGAACAGCGTTAGGTATTGTATTGGCAGATAACGGACATGAAGTTCAAATGTATGCACGTCGGCAAGAACAAGTGGATGAAATGAATCGAAAAAAAACAAATGAAAATTATTTACCAGGTGTCGAGCTGCCTGAAAACATGAAGGCTTCAATTTCTATAAAAGATGTGCTGGAAGAAGTGAATACTGTTTTATTAGTTACTCCTTCAAAAGCTCTAAGAAATGTACTAGAAGAAATGACACCGTATTTATCTGAACATACAACCCTTATCCATGCGAGTAAAGGAATTGAACCTGAAACGTATAAACGTATATCTGAAGTGATAGAAGAAGTGGTTCCAGAAGAAAAACGCCGCGCTGTTGTTGTACTATCTGGACCAAGTCATGCTGAAGAAGTAAGTTTACGAAAGCCAACTACTGTGACGGTGTCGTCAACGGATGAAAAGGCGGCAGAATATGTTCAAGATTTATTTATTAATCAGCACTTTCGTGTTTATACAAACACAGATATTATTGGTGTAGAGCTTGGCGGTGCATTGAAAAATATTATTGCGTTAGGTGCAGGTCTTTCTGATGGATTAGGGTATGGAGATAATGCGAAAGCCGCATTAATTACGCGAGGACTTGCAGAAATTGTTCGTCTTGGCACGAAAATGGGAGCAAATCCACTAACATTTACAGGTCTTGCCGGACTAGGTGATTTAGTCGTTACTTGTACAAGCGTGCACAGCCGTAATTGGCGGGCAGGAAATCTAATTGGAAAAGGGAATAAACTAGAAGATGTGTTAGAAAATATGGGGATGGTTGTAGAAGGTGTTAGAACAACGAAAGCGGCATTCCATCTTGCAGTACGTGAAGAGGTTGAAATGCCAATTACAGCACAACTTTATGCAGTACTGTTTAATGATAAAGATCCTAAACAAGCGGTTGATGATTTAATGCAGCGGGGACGGACAAATGAAATTAGTTATTTAACGGCATTACTTGATGACTCATCTTTTTAAAATGCACGAAGTAAGGAACTCCGCATAGTATATGTTGAATGCTATGTCTGGAGGAGGCTTGAAAGTGAGTAATCAAAATTCTTTCTTTGACAACATTGAAAAGAAAACCAATGTCAAAAAAGAAGATTTATTTAAATTAGCTGATTCAGTAAAAGATGCTAATTTTAAAGATGAAAAAACAATTCGCAAATTAATTTCTCAAGTATCAAGACTTGCCAATGTCCCTGTTTCTAAAGAAAAAGAAGATAAAATTGTAAAGGCGATTATGAATAATAATATGCCAATTGATTTTGCTTCAATTTCTAAGATGTTTGATAAAAAATAATTTAATTTATTAGGCGAATCAATGATGCGGTTTTTGTAGAAGTGCATACAATAACAAAGAGAAAGAACATACGAGAGCTGTTTTCAATCAGAAACCATTTAGTCTATTGCTGAAGGAAAGTGCCCCTTTGCTTCAGCTTTTTTATGTTTTACTTTATGTTGGAGGATTCTGTTGATTTACTACATTTTGTTTTAAAGGTTTCTTGTTTAAAGAAAGTACATAATCATTCTTCATGCATTCAGTTCAATTGTCGATTATGCTATAATGAATGTCGTAAAAGTAGAGGGGGATACATGAATGTCACCAGGATTATTGAAGATGTGGATTGCTTTGTCAGGAATTGCCCTAATGTTTATTGCCGTTATTTCAATTATGTTTAGCCGGGAAAAATGTAAAGGGATATTTAAAGGAATTTTTGCAACCTTCGCTTATCTTTGTATGATAACTGCCGGAATTCTTATTTTTCTTGTAGTCTTTAGTGGTCCGGTTAGTGAATAAAAAATGAATCAAGTTTTACAGAAGAGCATAAAGGAAATGATGAAATGAAGATAATAGTTAAATATAGCGTGATCAGCTTATTGTTGTTTACTTTAACAGCTTGTTTATATCCTGAACAGCGTCGGGTTGAAAATCAAACCCCACACCCAGATCAAATTCAATTAGTACAAGCTGCGGTATCTCAATTTCAACAAGATACGGGCATATTGCCAATAAAAAACAGGGATCAAGATACACCTATCTATCAAAAGTATCCTATTGATTTTAATAAGTTAGTTCCTAAATATCTCCAAACTCCGCCTGGGAATGCTTTTGAGAGTGGGGGAGTGTTTCAATATGTGCTCGTAAATGTAGAGGAAGATCCTACTGTAAAGATTATTGATTTAATTCTTGTAGATGAAGTAAGAGATTTACAGATGAGGGTTGATCAGTATCGGCGCGATCATACATATCCACCTTTTAAAGATATGTTGGCAAAATCAGTGTTTACAATTGACTTTGAAAAGTTGAATATTAAAACCATTCCTCAGGTAAGAAGTCCTATAACAGGGGATTATCTGCCCTATGTAATAAATCATGAAGGGAAAGTGTTGGTGGATTATTCAATCGATTTATATAAGCTTCTTCAAAACAATGAGCATAATTTTCAAGCGGGTGAAGATATTCGAGACTTAATTGTTGAAAATTCTTTTTTTGTACCAGTTTACTCTGCTCCTTACACAGTAGAAAATGATGAACCAGTTTTTTTAGTGAATTAGTCATGAACCCTCCTCTTTCTTAATAAAACTATAAGAAAGAGGAGGGTTTTTATGGCGACCAGATTTAGGCTTTACCCACTGCCGCGATATATTGTAAACTGTTCTCTTTTAAAGTAAGCTGTCATATATTTTGGACAACATCATAAAAATGTAATGTCCAAATAAAGACTGTCCCAGACAATTTATGAAGCGGGAGGGGATCGTATGGAAAGAGTAGATATCTTTAAAGATATCGCTGAAAGAACTGGTGGGGATATCTATTTAGGGGTGGTTGGGCCTGTTCGGACAGGAAAGTCAACATTTATTAAAAAGTTTATGGAGTTAGTTGTTTTACCCAATATAGAAAACGAATCTGATAAAACACGTGCTCAAGATGAACTTCCACAAAGTGCAGCAGGCCGTACTATTATGACAACCGAACCAAAGTTTGTACCGAATCAGGCTGTTTCCATTCATGTTGATGAAGGTCTTGATGTTAATGTAAGATTAGTAGATTGTGTCGGATATGCGGTGCCAGGGGCTAAAGGGTACGAAGATGAAAATGGACCTAGAATGATTAACACTCCTTGGTATGATGAGCCAATTCCATTTCAAGAAGCTGCTGAAATTGGGACGAGAAAGGTTATTCAAGAGCATTCAACACTTGGAGTCGTTATGACTACAGATGGTTCGATTGGTGAACTGTCAAGACAAGAATACATTGAGTCAGAACAGCGCGTAGTAGAGGAATTAAAAGAGGTTGGCAAACCTTTTATTATGGTTGTTAACTCAGCTCATCCCCATCATCCGGAAACTATCCGGTTAAGAGAACATTTATGTGAAGAATACGATATTCCTGTACTTGCATTAAGTGTGGAAAGTATGGGAGAGCAGGATATTAATATGGTGCTGAGGGAAGTGCTTTATGAATTTCCTGTGCTTGAAGTAAATGTGAATTTGCCAAGTTGGGTAATGGTGTTAACTGAGGAACATTGGTTAAGAGGGAGTTACGAGGAAGCGGTTCGAGAAACAGTAAAAGATATTAAACGATTAAGAGATGTTGATCGGGTTGTTGGACAATTTAGTGAATTTGAATTTATTGATCAAGCAAGGCTTGCAGGGATTGAAATGGGGCAGGGCATTGCTGAAATTGATTTATATGCACCAGATGAGCTCTATGATCAAATCTTAAAAGAAGTTGTTGGAGTGGAAATTCGTGGGAAAGATCACTTGTTACAGCTTATGCAGGAATTTGCTCATGCGAAAGCAGAGTATGATCAAGTAGCAGATGCACTTAGAATGGTAAAACAAACGGGTTATGGAATTGCCGCACCTGCGATTACGGATATGAGTTTAGATGAACCGGAAATTATTCGTCAAGGATCACGTTTTGGAGTTCGCTTAAAGGCTGTAGCGCCATCTATCCATATGATAAAAGTAGATGTACAGTCTGAGTTTGCGCCGATTATTGGAACAGAAAAGCAGAGTGAAGAATTAGTAAGATATTTAATGCAGGATTTTGAAGAAGATCCGCTTTCAATTTGGAATTCTGATATTTTTGGTCGTTCATTAAATTCAATTGTTCGAGAAGGAATTCAAGCAAAACTTTCTTTAATGCCTGAAAATGCAAGGTATAAATTGAAAGAAACGCTGGAACGTATTATTAATGAAGGATCTGGCGGTCTTATCGCGATTATTTTATAAAACTATAGAATAGAGGCTCCTTTTTAGGAGTCTTTTATTTTGTTTAGAGATGCAAGTTGTCTCAGCACAATATTTTAAAAAGTATGAATATGTTAAACTTGTTTGCGTTTAAAAGTAGATTATGATAAGCTTTTTTATACATTTCAAAGATTTAGCAGACAAAAATAAAATCATCGAAAGTTCAATAAAAATATTGAATTCTCGCCTCGTTTCGTATAATATTAGCCTTGTTATACATCGAGATATGAGAAAGAGTATAAATCTTCTTAATTGTGTTAACAACGTAATATAAAGAGGTCAATGTAATAATTAGATAATTAATTAATGCTTCTGCTTGAGAGGAGGTGAATCGGATGAACAAGACAGAATTAGTAAACAACGTTTCTGAAACTACTGGTCTTTCTAAGAAAGATGCAACAAAGGCAGTAGATGCTGTTTTTGATTCCATTATGGATGCATTAAAAGAAGGCGATAAAGTACAATTAATAGGGTTTGGTAACTTTGAGGTGCGTGAGCGTGCAGCCCGTAAAGGACGTAACCCTCAAACAGGTGAAGAAATTGAAATTGCTGCAAGCAAAGTTCCGGCATTTAAACCTGGTAAAGCCCTTAAAGATGCTGTAAAATAAGTCATACATAGGGCATTGTAAGAGTCGCATTTGTGCGACTCTTCTTTTTTGATTATTGAGTGCCCCTATGCTAGAATTTTGTTGGATTGTAATGTCATTACATGGTGGGAGGAACAAGATTTGTCGAACATCAATCATGAAAAAATTCAAGAAGCAGTAAAAATGATTATAGAAGCAATTGGGGATGACCCAAATCGTGAAGGGTTATTAGACACGCCAAAACGTGTTGCAAGAATGTATGAAGAGGTATTTAGAGGATTAAATGAAGATCCTAAAGAGCATTTCCAAACGATTTTCGGAGAAGATCATGAAGAACTTGTGCTGGTTAAAGATATTCCTTTTTATTCCATGTGTGAGCATCATTTAGTTCCCTTTTTTGGAAAAGCACATGTTGCCTACATTCCAAAAGGTGGTAAAGTAACAGGGTTAAGCAAACTAGCACGAGCAGTTGAAGCAGTCTCAAGACGCCCTCAGCTTCAAGAGCGTATTACGTCTACAATTGCTGATTCGCTTGTGGAAACATTAAAACCTCATGGTGTAATGGTTGTTGTTGAAGCAGAACATATGTGCATGACAATGCGCGGCGTTAAGAAGCCTGGTTCAAAAACAATAACTTCAGCTGTACGAGGGGTGTTAGAAAAAGATGCTTCAGCGAGAGCAGAAGTGTTAAGTTTAATAAAGCATTAACTCCTTGATTAGATTGTTGATTCATTGACAATGATGGCTTTATAAGAGATAGTAATGCAACAGGCAGTCATGAACTAGGAGGATCACGAATGAAAACAAACGATTTTATTGTCATTAAAGCAAAAGAAAATGGGGTCAATGTAATTGGGTTAACGCGAGGTACAGAAACACGCTTTCATCATTCTGAAAAACTTGATAAAGGAGAAGTAATGATTGCGCAGTTTACAGATCATACCTCAGCAATTAAAATTCGTGGGAAAGCGTTAATTCAGACAAGTCATGGTGAAATGGATACGGAAGAATAAAAGCAGGTGAAACTGCTTTTATTTATACGTTTTTTTAAGAAGATACAGCCAAGTGTATGAAGAGATACTTTGGCTTTTTCTAACTAAATTAAGCAAACCGTTTCACCATAATTTACAATGTACGAGGCATGTTTTTGTGACAATATAAATGTGCTATAATGATTTATAACCGTTTACAGAAAGCAATGAAGGAACGAGTTGGGGGACATACAAATGAAAGTGTATGAGCTTGAGAGAGTGATTGCATCTCTTAAGGAAGAATTAGCAGGAGTAGTTAACCATCCATATATATTAAAGTTTATCGAACGACCGGAAATTGATGAAGATAAATTGATGCTCCTCTACTTTATGTTAAATGAACAAAAAATTGAGCAAAAAGATCAATACATATTGCCTATAATGCTCGTGCAAATCGCATTAGATACACATGATACAGTTTCCCAAGTGAATCTAATCAATGAACAAGCTTATAAAAATCAGCAGCTAACGGTTTTAGCGGGAGATTATTATAGCAGTTTATATTATTACTTTTTGTCGCAAATAAATGATATTAAAATGATTCGTGTATTAGCAGGTGCTATTCAAGAAATTAATGAGAAAAAAATGAACTATCATCATGATCAAAATCAGTCTATAGATGAAATTATTGAACAAGTCAGTATAATCGAAAGTGGATTGTTGCAAAAAGTTGCTAAACATTTTAACCTATCTTTATGGCAGAATGTGTGTAAAGAATATTTATTGGCAAGAAAACTTGTTCTGGAACGGAATCGTCTCTTGCAAAAAGAAGCTTCAATCTTTTTGGGGAAAGTTGAAAATGTCCATCATACTTTAGAAAAGCTAAAACCATCTCTGACAAATAATTTAGTTAATGAGTTGGATGGGCGAATTCAAAAATGTCTCGTTAAGCTCGATAATCTTTTGATAGATCAGCTGTCAAGCGTTAGAGAGATGTTGAAAAAAAAAGCTTCAGTACAGTCTAATTGATACAGCGTTAGTAGGGAAAAAAATTGTGGAAGAAGGGTAAGAATGATGCCATCATCAAAAGAACAGCGTGTGCATCGTGTGTTTGAGAGCATTTCAGAAAAATATGATTTTATGAATACAGTGATTAGTTTTCAACGCCATGTTGCATGGCGTAAGGATACAATGAAAAGGATGCAGGTTAAAAAGGGAGCTGCTTCTTTAGATGTTTGCTGTGGAACGGCTGATTGGACAATTGCGATGGCAGATGCTGTTGGCCAAAGCGGAAAAGTAGTGGGTCTTGATTTTAGTGCCAATATGTTAAAAGTTGGTCAGCAAAAGGTTAAAGAAAAAAACTATTCCAATATTGAACTTATTCAAGGAAATGCAATGGAGCTTCCGTTTAAAGATAACATGTTTGATTATGTTACAATTGGTTTTGGTCTTAGAAATGTACCGGACTATTTAACAGTACTAAAAGAAATGCATCGAGTTGTAAAACCTGGTGGGAAAGTAGTTTGTCTAGAAACTTCTCAACCAACAATGCCCGGATTTCGGCAAGGGTATTATATTTATTTTAAATATCTCATGCCTTTCTTAGGGAAGCTTCTTGCAAAAAGTTATGAGGAATATTCATGGCTTCAAGAATCTGCTCAAGATTTCCCAGGCGCTAAAGAACTAGCAAATATGTTTCGTGAGGCAGGGTTTGTAAGCATTGAAGTTAAATCATACTCTGGTGGAGTGGCTGCAATGCATCTAGGATATAAACCAAATAAATAGAATTCGAAAACACTTTGCTTTACGATTAAACAGCAAGGTAATTATCGGGAATAAGTGTAAGGTGGATACAATGAAATTAACAACTCTTTATGCTTCATTACGTTCAGATCTATCTTATGTGGAGAAAGAGCTTGAAAAGATAGTTGAAGCAAAACATCCAATTTTACAGCAAGCATCTTTTGAATTATTAAAAGCGGGTGGAAAAAGAATTCGCCCTGGTCTTGTTTTATTATCAGCTAAATTTGGTCATTATGATATTGAGGAAATAAAAAAGGTGGCTGTCACACTTGAGCTAATACATACTGCTTCATTAGTGCATGATGATGTTATTGACGATGCTGAAACCCGGCGAGGAAAACAAACAGTCAAAGCAAAATGGGATAATAAAACAGCGATGTATACAGGTGATTATTTATTTGCGAAAGCAATCGAATATATTACTCTTATAGAAAAACCAGAAGCTCACCAGCTCTTATCACGAGCGATTCATGAATTAACAATTGGAGAAATTGAACAAATTCGCTATCAATTTGTATGGGATCAAAATCTCCGTCATTACTTACGAAGAATAAAGCGAAAAACGGCTTTGCTAATTGCGATTAGCTGTCAGTTAGGTGCATTAGCATCTGATGCAGCAAAAGAAATACAGCTTCATCTCTATAGATTTGGTTATTTTGTTGGCATGGCCTTTCAAATTACTGATGATATTTTAGATTATACAGGGACAGAAAAAGAAATTGGTAAACCAGCTGGTGGGGATTTAAAACAAGGACATATTACGTTACCGGTTTTATATGCTCTTTCAAATGAAGAGATTAGAACAGCAATTTTACCTTCTTTTAAAAATGGCAAAATTTCAAATGAAGATTTAGCGAAAGTGCTTGATATTGTGAAACAATCTGGAGGAATTGCATATTCTAAAAAAATAAGTGATCGTTATTTACAAAAAGCTTATGAAGAACTAGAATATTTGCCGAACATTCCTGCTAAAAAATCCCTTATCCAAATTGCTCAATATATAGGTAGTAGAAAATTTTAAGACGGGAAAAATCTCTATATAAAGTTAATTAAAAATAGTTTGTATTTTTAGAGAATTTTTGATAGAATTTTCAAGGACTTAATTATTAGCAAAAATTATCATTTAGTGCATTATTAAGTCCTTGGGTTTATACATAATGAGGAGAAGGCGAGGGATGATTTATGGAAAAAACATTTTTAATGGTAAAGCCTGATGGAGTACAGCGGAATCTAGTGGGTGAGATTGTTTCGCGCTTTGAAAGAAAAGGCTTTCAATTGGTTGGAGCTAAATTAATGACGATTTCACAAGAGCTTGCTGAAAAACATTACGGAGAGCATAAAGAACGTCCTTTTTTTGGTGAACTGGTAGAATTTATTACGTCTGGTCCTGTTTTTGCTATGGTATGGCAGGGGGAAAATGTAATTGCGACAGCCCGTAAAATGATGGGAGCTACAAACCCTGCAGAATCTGCTCCTGGTACAATTAGAGGAGACTATGGTGTGGTTATGAGCATGAATGTTATCCATGGCTCAGATTCACCTGAAAGCGCAGAGCGAGAAGTTAATCTGTTTTTTGATGAATCAGAACTAAATGATTATGAAAAAACGATTTCAAAATGGGTATAATAGATTTTTTTGTAAGCGTTTTATAAGCCAGTTGACAAAGTCGATTGGTTTATTTTTTTTTGAAAATTATAATTTTTATTCTGGTTTATTACTCGAAAATGTGTTAAAACATATTAAAAGGTTAGTAAAGAAAGAATTGAAGAAAAAGTTAGAAACTACTGTTACAATTTCAACATAATATGTTATATTTAGTACATAAAAGCATAAAAGCGTTAAAGAAAAAAGTGTAGGGGGAAAAAGAATGAGGTATTTAACTGCAGGAGAATCACATGGACCGCAGCTTACAACAATTATAGAAGGAGTTCCAGCTGGTTTGCCCCTAGTTGCAGAGGATATTAATAAGGACTTGGAACGTCGTCAAAAAGGCTATGGCCGCGGCCGTAGAATGCAAATTGAAAAAGATCGGGTACAAATTTTAAGCGGCGTTCGGCACGGCTATACAACAGGTGCTCCAATTACGTTAGTTGTTGAAAATAAAGATTGGACACACTGGACAAAAGTCATGGGGCCTGAACCGCTAACAGACGAAGAAGAAGCGAATATGAAGCGCCAGATTACTCGTCCTCGTCCAGGTCATGCAGATTTAAATGGGGCCATTAAATATGGTCATCGTGATATGCGTAATGTTCTTGAGCGCTCTTCAGCACGGGAAACGACTGTTCGAGTAGCAGTAGGAGCTGTAGCCAAGAAAATATTGAAGCATTTTGGAATAAAAGCAGCAGGACATGTATTAAATATTGGAGGCGTAAAAGCTGAAAATACAGCATATCAAAGCATTGAAGAGCTTCAAGAGCGAAGTGAACAATCTCCGGTGCGTTGTATTGATAAAGATGTGGAACAAAAAATGATGGCTGCCATTGATGAGGCAAAGCAAAACGGCGATTCAATTGGAGGAATTGTTGAAGTAGTTATTGAAGGAGTTCCAATTGGACTAGGAAGTCATGTGCAGTATGATCGGAAATTAGACTCAAAACTCGCGATGGCTGTAATGAGTATTAATGCATTTAAAGGTGTTGAAATTGGCATTGGCTTTGAAGCGGCTAATCTTCCGGGCAGTCAAGTACATGATGAAATTATTTGGAGTAAAGAAGAAGGATATAAGCGTAAAACAAATCGCTTAGGTGGCTTTGAAGGCGGAATGACTAACGGGATGCCGGTTATTGTAAGAGGGGTTATGAAGCCAATTCCTACGTTATATAAGCCGCTTGAAAGTGTGGATATTGATACAAAAGAAACATTTACAGCAAGCATTGAACGCTCAGATAGCTGTGCGGTTCCAGCGGCTGGTGTTGTAGCGGAATCTGTTGTGGCTTGGGAGATTGCAAAAGCATTTCTTGAAAAATTCGGAAGTGATCGTGTTGATGAAATTTCCGAAAATTTAAACCGTCATCAAGAGTGGGCGAGGGAATTTTAAATGAATGTTTTAAATATTTCAACGCGCTCAAAGCAATATCCATTGTTTATCGGCAAAGGTCTGCGTTATAGAGTAGGAGAGCTTTTAAAGGAAATGAATCGTTCCTATTCAAAATATCTTATCATTACGGACGAGACTGTTGCTCCTCTTTATTTGCAGGATGTAATCGATAGTTTAGGGGAAGTTGTTACTCATATTGTCCCAAATGGTGAAAAAGCAAAATCATTTGATCACTATTACAGCTGTTTAACAACAGCATTAGAAAATGGATTAGATCGAAAGTCTTGTATTATTGCATTAGGCGGCGGAGTAGTTGGAGATTTAGCTGGCTTTGCTGCAGCGTCTTATATGAGAGGGATCGGGTTTATTCAGGTGCCAACAACATTACTTGCCCATGACAGCAGTGTTGGTGGTAAAGTAGCTATTAATCATCCTTTAGGTAAAAATATGATTGGCTCGTTTTACCAGCCTGATGCGGTCATTTATGATGTTGAAACCTTTCAATCATTACCTGATGTAGAATGGCGTTCAGGCTTTTCAGAAGTAATCAAACATGCCCTAATTTGGGATTCTTCTTTTTATGAGGAGTTAAAAAGAGAAATTCCAACAATTAATGAGCTGAAAAATATAGATTTAACGTCTATTTTAGAAAAAGCCATTGGTGTAAAAGCTGAAGTAGTAAGTCAAGATGAAAAAGAAACAGGTATTCGAGCGTATTTAAATTTTGGTCATACACTTGCTCATGCTATTGAGGCAGAATTAGGTTATGGAAAAGTAAGCCATGGCGAAGCGGTCGCCATTGGAATGATTTTTGCGATGCGTGTAAGTGAAAAGCATTATGAAATAAAGCTTCCAATTGAATCAATTGAAGAGTGGTTCAAACAATTATCGTTACCAATACGAATACCTAGCGGGTTATCAGCAGACAAACTGATTGAAAGAATGAAAATGGATAAAAAGGCAATGCATGGTGAAATTTATATGGTGCTCCAAAAGAAAATAGGTGAAGTTGAAACAACTTCAATAGATGAGAAGGTGCTCTATTTACTATTGGAAAAGGAAATTGAGAGGGGATTATAAAAATGGTTAGGGGAGTAAGGGGAGCTGTAACGGTTGAGCAAAACAGT
Organism: Bacillus taeanensis; assembly: GCF_003318295.1. Lineage (GTDB taxonomy): Bacteria > Bacillota > Bacilli > Bacillales > UBA6769 > Maribacillus > Maribacillus taeanensis. The sequence continues at coordinate 74,755 of NZ_QOCW01000005.1, read as the reverse complement.
AAAAGTGAAATTGTTGAAGCAACAAAAGAAGTCATTGGGGAAATGATTGAAAGAAATAATATAAAACCAGAAGATGTTGCCCAAGTTATTATTACAACAACAGAAGACTTAACTGCTGTATTTCCAGCACAAGCACTTCGTCTATTTCAAGGATGGTCATATGTACCGGTAATGTGTGCACAAGAAATTTCTGTCTCAGGATCAATGCGCAGATGTATCAGAATCATGATGACAATTAATACAGACAAAACACAAAAAGAGATTCATCATGTTTACTTGGGGGAAGCTAAAAAGCTTCGTCCAGATATTCAAGATTGACAGCATGAACTGAACATATTAAGATAATAATAAGTTTTTTGAATAAATAATAAAAGAGCTAAAAAGTAGTAAATATGTAGATAAGAAATAGCGTAGAAGCAGTGTAGAGCTTAACAGTTTAGTGTAGAAGAGAATGAGAAGAGTAGAGTTGAGGAGAGCTGTAGGGTAGTTATATAAATACAACAACCCTAAGGTTTAGATTGCCTTAGGGTTTTTTATACCTTAAATATAATGAGAAGAGATGTTGAGCGTTGAAAATAGTTTCCTTGTGATGAGTATAGGTTTATTATAAAAGCCATCATAGAATGTCTGCGATTGTATAGAAGGTATTCATTAGGAACTTATCTTGTATAATCTATGATAGGAATGGCATACTAAAAGGACTAATAAGTGTCTCTGCATTTCTTACCAGCTTCAACTTCCCCCTCAACGTTTTTCCCATTCTCTGTCAATTTTTGAGAGAGGTGAGGACATATGCAAACAAATTATCAACAATTTTTAGAGGATGCTAAAAATTACAATACAATCCCCGTTATTAAACGTTTTTTTCTTGATACAATGACCCCTATTCAACTTTTTCATAATGTAAAAGAGGATGCTTGTTTTCTTTTAGAAAGTAAAGATGATGCATCGCCTTGGTCTCGTTATTCTTTTATCGGCTTAAATCCATTGTTTACGTTAAAAGAGGAACAAGGAACATTTAATGTGAAATCTAAGGAAAATAAAGTAGTGTTAAATGAGGAACGTTTTGAAGATGCGGTTAATAAAACGATTTCCTATTTAAATCCTAAGCCGCTAGATTTGCCAATTCCTTTTACAGGAGGCGGGGTAGGATATATTTCTTATGATGGTATTTCACATTTTGAACGAGTACCTGTTCATCCTGCAAATGATTTAAATATAAGCAATTTTCACTTTGTGTTTTGTGAATTAATTCTTGCTTATGATCATACACAAAAAGAATTAGTTGTTCTTCATCATGTATATGTAGAAGACAATGAGAAGGAAGAACTGCTAAAAGAAAAGTATGAAACGGCTAATAGAACAATTGAAGAATTAATGAACGTACTGCTGAAACAGTCAGAACATTCAGGGATGCTTCAAATTTCAGAAGATAACGATGAGAATTTATTTGAAGGGGTTCGTTCGAATTTTAAGAAAGAAGATTTTATGAAAGCAGTTGAAAAGGTAAAAGAATATATTGCTGCTGGGGATGTGTTTCAAACTGTTATTTCACAGCGATTTGAAATGGATATTACCGTTTCAGCTTTAGATATTTATCGGGTGCTGCGTGTTATTAATCCATCTCCTTATTTATTTTATTTAAAATTGGAAGACTTTGAAGTGGTAGGAAGCTCTCCAGAAAAGCTCGTTCAAATCTATCAAGGGGAAGCTGAAATTCATCCAATTGCCGGAACGCGACGGAGAGGCAAGACGATGAAAGAAGACGATGAATTAGCAGAAGAGCTGCTGAACGATGAAAAGGAACGAGCAGAACACTATATGTTAGTCGATTTAGCACGAAATGATATTGGACGAATTGCAAAATACGGCACTGTTCATGTTCCTAGCTTAATGGATATTGGAAGATTTTCCCACGTTATGCATATTATCTCTAAGGTGCGCGGCATGTTAGCAGAGGGTGTGTCACCTGTTGAGGCATTAGCGGCATCTTTTCCAGCAGGAACTGTCTCAGGAGCACCAAAAGTTCGCTCAATGGAAATTATTCAAGAAATTGAACCGACAGCAAGAAACCTCTATGCAGGAGCGATTGGTTATTTAGGGTTTGATGGGAATATAGATTCCTGCATTACAATTCGCAGTGTATTAATAAAGAATCAAACAGCTTTTGTGCAGGCAGGAGCAGGGGTTGTTGCAGACTCTATTCCAGAAAATGAATGGGAAGAAACACGAAATAAAGCCAAAGCACTTATAAAAGCTATTTCTGTAGCAGAAAATATTTTCTCATCCAAGGAGGCCAACCATGCTTAAAGATCTACTAAAACAAGCTGTCGAAGGAAAGAAGTTTACAGAAGAAGAAGCAAAGATGGTAATGGATACAATTATGGAAGGAAAAGCTACAGAAAGTCAAATTGCTTCCTTACTTACTATTTTGAAACTCCGCGGGGAAACTGCTGCAGAATTAACAGGGTTTGCTAAATCGATGCGCGAACATGTGGTAAATGTACCGCACAATGAAGAACGTTTAATTGATACGTGCGGCACGGGTGGAGATGGTGCCTCCACATTTAATATCTCAACAACGGTAGCGATTTTGTTGTCTTCCTTAGATATTTCTGTTGCTAAACATGGTAATCGAGCAGTGTCTTCAAAAAGCGGCAGTGCAGATGTATTAGAGAAATTAGATATAAAAATTCAAACATCGCCTGAAGAGGCTTCTAAAGCATTAAAAAAACAAAAAATGAGTTTTTTATTTGCTCCCTTATATCATACAGCAATGAAGCATGCGGTTAATCCAAGGAAAGAGATTGGCTTTCGTACTGTGTTTAATGTGCTCGGTCCGTTAGTGAATCCAGCAAACAGTCCTTATCAATTAATTGGTGTTTTTGATGCAAACTTAGCAGAAAAAATGGCGGAAACATTAAAGCATCTTGGCACGAAACGAGCTCTTTTAGTAACAGGTGGAGACGGACTGGATGAATGTACAATTACGACTTATACAAATGTTGTAGAATTAAACAATGGAGAAATTCTAAAATATGTTTTATCTCCAGAAGAGGTTGGGTTAGAACGAGGAAATATGGAAGATCTTGTTGTTCATACGGTTGAAGAGAGTGCATCATTAATTTCTGCTGTCCTGCATGGAACGGCAGTAAAATCAGCTGTTAATATTGTTCTTTTAAACGCTGGTGCTGCATTATATACAATTGGTGAAGCAAAGACGATTAAAGATGGAGTTAAAATAGCAAAAGAAGCTATTGAAAATGGAACTGCAGCACGTAAGCTTCAAGAACTACAGTCAAGAGGAGTTGAAACGCATGCTTAACAAAATTTTAGAAGTAAAGCAGCAGGAGGTTATTGAACTAAAGCTTCCTACACAACAAGAAGTTGAAAAACGCTCCTTTTATGAGGCGTTAAGTGACCCGAATCGTTCCTTAGGTTTAATTGCTGAAGTGAAACGTGCTTCACCTTCAAAAGGAATTATTAATGATAAAATTGATCCGGTTGAAGTAGCAAAATCCTATCAATCAGCAGGAGCAGATGCTATTTCTGTATTAACGGATCAGCAGTTTTTTAAAGGGCATATCGAGGATTTAATTGCTGTAAAGCAAGCGGTCAATATTCCTGTGCTTCGCAAAGATTTTATTGTAGATCAAAAACAAATTGAAGAAAGCAGCAGAATTGGTGCTGACGTAATTTTATTAATTGTCGCAGCACTAGGAGCTGAAAAAACGTTTGAATTTTATAAAGAGGCAGAACGGTTTGGATTAGAGTGTCTAGTAGAAGTGCATGGCAAAGAAGAACTTCTTGAACTTCTAAAAGTATTCACACCAAAAGTAATTGGAGTAAATAATCGCAACTTAAAAACATTCCAAACGTCTATTGAGGAAACAGAAAAAGTTATTGAAGTTATGCCTAAAGATGCTTTGTTAATTAGTGAAAGCGGCATCCACAATGTTGAGGATATAAGACGTGTAAAAGCTCTTGGAGCAAGAGGAGTGCTCGTTGGTGAGGCATTAATGAAAGCTGAAACTCCTGAATTAGGGATCAATCATCTTTTTGGAGGGGAACGTGTTGGGACAAGTGCAACTTAAGTATTGCGGCAACCACTCGCTTTCTGACTTAGAGATAGTTGCAGCAAGCCGTACGAATTATATTGGGTTTGTGTTTGCAGAAAGTAAACGAAAAGCTGATCCGAAAGAAATTCGAGAGTGGTTGGAAAAAGTAGAGTTCGATGGCGAGAAAAAAATTGTTGGTGTGTTTGTTAATCCAACAATTGAAGAAATTTCAACTGTGATGAAAGAAGTTCCACTTGATGTTATTCAATGTCATGGGGAAGAGCCGCCAACAATGGTTGTAACACTAAAAAATATTTTTTCTGTAGAGATTTGGAAAGTAATTCATCATCATAAACACGCTTTAGAGCAAATGGAAGAATATGCAGGTCTTGTAGATGCTTTTTTAATCGATAAACGTACAAAGACTGCACGTGGCGGAACTGGGGAAACATTTGATTGGACGTTTGTTCCAAAGTATTTAGAAAAAGCTCGTTCACTAGAAATTCCATGTTTTATTGCAGGTGGAGTAAATCCAGATAATGTTTCAGAGCTTTTAACTTATCAACCTGACGGAATTGATTTAGCAAGCGGTATTGAAATAGACGGACAAAAACACACTAAAAAGATTCAGCAATTAGAAGAAAGGATGAGCAAGGATGTCTATAAATGTTCCTGATTCAAAAGGAAGGTTTGGGGAATTTGGAGGTCAGTTTGTACCTGAAACATTAATGCATGCCCTTGAAGAGCTGGAAGCAGCTTTTAATGAAGCAATAAATGATGAAAAGTTTCGATCTCAGTATCAAAAAGAACTTCATGACTATTCAGGGCGCCCTACTCCCATTACGTATGCTGAAAAATGCACTGAAAAATTTGGTGGTGCAAAGATTTATTTAAAGCGAGAAGATTTAAATCATACAGGAGCCCACAAAATTAATAATGCAATTGGCCAAGCTCTTTTAGCAAAAAGAATGGGGAAAACAAAAATTGTAGCGGAAACGGGTGCGGGACAGCACGGCGTAGCTTCAGCGACGATTGCTGCTCGTTTTGGGTTAGAATGTAAAGTATTTATGGGAGAAGAGGATATTGAAAGACAAGCATTAAACGTGTTTCGGATGCAGCTGCTAGGAGCTGAAGTAATTCCAGTCTCTTCTGGCAGTAAGACATTAAAAGACGCAACAAATGAAGCGATACGATACTGGGTTTCCAATGTTGAAGATACATTTTATTTAATAGGTTCTGTTGTTGGTCCTCATCCTTATCCAAAGTTAGTTCGCGATTTTCAACGAGTGATTGGAGATGAGTCAAAACAGCAGTTCACAGAAAAATTTGGCAAACTTCCGGATATGATTGTTGCCTGTGTGGGCGGCGGCAGTAATGCAATGGGAATGTTTTATCCATTTCTTGAAGACAATGTAAAGCTCGTTGGGGTAGAGGCAGCTGGTAAAGGTGTTGAATCAGGACTTCATGCCGCGACAATTTCGAAAGGTCGTTTAGGTGTTATTCATGGATCATTAACATACCTTCTTCAAAATGAAGTGGGGCAAATTCAAGAACCTTATTCCATTTCTGCAGGATTGGATTATCCGGGAATTGGACCAGAACATGCTTATTTAGCAAGTATTAACCGTGTGGAATATAACAGTATTACAGATAAAGAAGCATTAGATGCTTTAAGTATATTGTCAAAAGAAGAGGGAATTATACCTGCAGTTGAAAGTGCACATGCATTAGCAGAAGCATTTAAAAAAGCAGCAGCAATGGGTAAGGATGAAAGTATTCTTATATGTTTATCAGGGCGTGGAGATAAAGATGTGCATACGTTAATGAATAAATTAGGGGATGATCAAAATGGGTAATAAACGCTTCGAAACATATGTTGAAAATCGTAAAGACTTATTTATACCATTTATCGTATCAGGAGATCCAAGCCCGGAAACAACAGTTGATTTAGCGTTAACATTAGAGAAAGCTGGGGCAAATGCACTAGAATTAGGGATTCCTTACTCTGATCCGCTAGCAGATGGTCCGGTTATTCAAGCAGCTTCAGCTCGTGCTTTGGCACATAATATGTCTCTTGAACGTTCGATGAAGCTTGTATCAAAAATGCGTGAAGAGGGTTTGAAAATTCCTGTGATTATATTTACTTATTATAATCTTTTGCTACAATTAGGAAAAGAAAACTTCTTCGCTTTAGCACAAGAAAATGAAATTGATGGGCTGCTTGTACCAGACATGCCGTTTGAGGAAAGTGAAGAACTTCGTGTGTCTTGTGAACAGCATAATATTGCCTATATTTCACTAGTGGCGCCAACTACGTCTGAGGCGCGGTTAACTAGAATTGCTGAAAATGCCCAAGGCTTTCTATATTGTGTTTCATCTTTAGGTGTAACAGGAGAGCGTCAAGAGTTTCATCCTTCTGTTTATCAGTTTTTAGAAAAAGTGAACGCAGTATCGCCAGTACCGGTTGCAGTTGGATTTGGAATTTCCAACTCTTCTCAAGTAGAAGCGCTTAAAGACCTTTGTGGTGGAGTTATTGTCGGTAGTGCAATTGTACGTAAAATTGAAGAGCAGAAAGATTTTCTTTTAGACCAAAGCAAAAAAGAACAGGCATTAAAATCCATTTATGATGATGTTTCAGCAATAATTGCACCATATTCTAAGATTAAATCGTAATGAGGTGGAAGAACGATGAAAGTGAAAAAACAGATCACACAATTAACACCTTATCAGCCTGGTAAGCCCATTGAAGAGGTGAAAAAAGAACTTGGCCTTTCAAAAGTAACGAAACTAGCTTCTAATGAAAATCCATTTGGCTCTTCTCCAAAAGTAAAAGAAGCGATTCAACAAGAACTTGCTTTTTTAAATATTTATCCAGACGGTTACTCTGCTTCACTGCGAGAAAAAGTTGCAAACTTTCTTAATGTAAAAGAAGAACAGTTAATTTTCGGAAATGGATCAGATGAAGTGATTCAAATTTTATGTCGAGCTGTTCTTACAAAAGAAAGTAATACGGTTATGGCTGCTCCTACATTTCCGCAGTATAAGCATAATGCGGTCATTGAGGGAGCGGAAATCCGAGAAGTTCCTCTTGTAAATGGAGAACATGATTTAGATGAAATGGCAAATCAAATTAATGAGGACACAAGAATTGTTTGGGTATGTAATCCAAATAATCCGTCTGGAAACTATATTTCAAAAGAACGCTTTTTGTCATTTATGAAGAAAGTGCCGGCAGATGTATTGGTTGTCAGTGATGAGGCGTATTTTGAATACGTGGAAGCAGAAGACTATCCAGAGACAATTTCCCTTCTTGATACGTATCCTAACCTGATGATTTTACGAACGTTCTCTAAGGCGCACGGTCTTGCTGCTCTTCGTATTGGTTACGGTATAGCCAGTGAGAAAATTATTAAGTTAATTGAGCCTGCAAGAGAGCCGTTTAATACGTCGCGTATTGCACAGGCGGCGGCAATTGCTGCATTAGAAGATGAACAATTTATTAAAACATGTTATGAGAAAAACAGAGAAGGTCTTCAGCAATTTTATGCGTTTTGTGAAAAATATCAATTGTCTTATTATCCTTCGCAGGCAAATTTCATTTTAATTGATTTTGAGCGAAGCGGTAATGAAGTGTTTCAATACCTTTTAGAAAATGGGTTTATTGTACGTTCAGGAGAAGCGCTTGGTTTTCCAACTTCCGCTCGTATAACAGTAGGCAGTCAAGAACAAAACGCTGAAATTATTGAATGCTTATCAAAAATGATTGAACAAAAAGTAGAAGTCCAATAGTAAGGGGTCCCATTATGCAGCAAAAAAAGGTGCTAGTTGTCGGACTGGGGTTAATTGGTGGATCAATTGCTTTAGCCATTAAAAAAAAGCATCAAGCGACAATTGTAGGGTTTGACATTAATGAAAATCACCGAAAATTAGCGTTGTCTTTAGATGTGATTGATGAAGAGGTTGAGGATTTACAAGCAGGTGTCCATAATGCTGATTTAATTATTTTAGCTGTACCGGTACTTCAAACTGAAAAAATAATTGACGATCTTTTAAACTATGAGTTTAAAAAAGGTGTCATTATTACAGATGTAGGAAGTACAAAACGAGTAATTGCTGAAAAAGCTCAAAAACTGTTTCAAAATCGAGCAGTTTTTATTGGTGGACATCCAATGGCTGGGTCTCATAAAACCGGGGTAACAGCTTCAAAAGCTCATTTATTTGAAAATGCTTTTTATATATTTACGCCCGATCATACCGTAGATCGCAAACATGTTGAGACATTGAAAAATTGGTTGATTGGAACAAATGCTAAATTTATTGAAATGACTCCAATGGAGCATGATGAAATGGTAGGTGTGATTAGCCATTTTCCTCACGTTATTGCAGCGAGCCTTGTTCAGCAGTTATCAAAGCTTGATAATGAGGAGTTGGGTTTATCGAGGTTTGCTGCAGGAGGATTTCGGGATATTACAAGAATTGCTTCCTCGAGTCCGGTCATGTGGCGTGATATTTTGTTACATAATAAAGATGTGCTGTTATCTTTATTTGAAGAATGGCAAAAAGAAATGGATACCATTAAAACATTTATTTCAGAATCAAATGGTGAGGAGATTTACCATTATTTTAAACAAGCAAAAGTGGTGCGTGATGGTCTTCCTGAAAAATCGAAAGGCGCGATTCCTGCCTTTTATGATTTGTATGTAGACGTAGAAGATTATCCAGGGGTAATTGCTCACGTCACGAGCATTTTAGGACATCGCGAAATTAGTATTACAAACATTCAAATTATTGAAACTCGTGAAGATTTACTAGGGGTGCTTAGGCTAAGTTTCCGCAGTGATCGTGAACGAGAAAAAGCGAAAGAATTATTAAAAGAATACCGATATGATTCATATATTACAGACTAAGGGGAGCGTTTTACATGTTAACAAGAATGTTAAGTCCTCTTCAAAAGCCGTTAAAAGGAGAGCTTAAAGTTCCGGGTGATAAATCAATTTCTCATCGTGCGGTTATGTTTGGAGCTATTGCAGAGGGTACAACAACCGTTTCAGGCTTTTTAGAAGGACAAGACTGTTTAAGTACAATTGCTTGTTTTAAAAAACTTGGAATTACAATTGAGCGAAAAAATGATGAAGTAAAAATTGAAGGAAAAGGCTTTAACGGCCTTCAAGAACCAACTGAAATATTAGATGTTGGAAACTCTGGAACGACCACACGATTAATGATGGGGATTCTTGCTTCTTCCCCTTTTCACTCTGTAGTGATTGGTGATGAGTCAATTGCAAGGCGTCCTATGGATCGGGTAACAAACCCTTTACGAGAAATGGGCGCACATATTGATGGGCGAGAAAATGGCCGCCTCACTCCTATATCGGTTCGAGGCGGCAAGACACATGCCATCGATTATATTTCTCCAGTTGCAAGTGCTCAAGTAAAGTCTTCTATATTATTAGCAGGACTTCAAAGTGAAGGTACAACATCAGTAACAGAACCACATATTTCCCGTGACCATACGGAACGCATGCTTGAGTCTTTTGGTGTTTCATTAACAAGAGAAGGTACTAAGGTTTCTTTAGAAGGTGGTCAATCTTTAAAAGGTACTCACATTCAAGTACCTGCAGATATTTCGTCAGCAGCCTTCTTTTTAGCAGCTGCAGCTATTACGCCTGGAAGTGATGTTTTACTAAAGGATGTAGGTATCAATCCAACAAGAACGGGGATTATTGATGTGCTTCTTGAAATGGGGGCAGATCTTTCAGTTGAAAATGAACGTTCCTTTAACCAAGAGCCGGTAGCTGATTTACGCATTAAACATTCTAATCTAAAAGGAATTGAAATCGGCGGTGAAATTATTCCGAGATTAATTGATGAGATTCCAATTATTGCTTTGCTTGCTACACAAGCAGAAGGAAAAATGGTTATTAAAGATGCGGAAGAATTAAAAGTAAAAGAAACAAACCGTATTGATGCAGTGGTAGAACAGCTTCAGAAAATAGGCGCTTCCATTGAAGGAACAGATGATGGAATGGTTATTCATGGTAAGAGCACTTTGCATGGAGCTGAGGTAGACAGCTTAGGAGACCATCGAATTGGAATGACATTAGCTGTTGCGAGCTGTATAGCAAATGGTGAAATTAGATTAAAGCGAGAGGAAGCTATAGCAGTTTCTTATCCTTCTTTCTTTGAAGATCTTGCACTGCTTCAAAACTAATAAAAAAGTGATGGCAAATTAATTTGTCATCACTTTTTTATTAAAAATTATAAAATATTCTTGCATTTTTAGTAAGCACTGTTATAATAAATATAGTAATGGTTTCTCTCCACTCCTATCCATATACCTTTACCCTGGTGTTGTAAGCGCTAACAAGCTCGCATCAGGGATTTTTTTGTTCTAAAGATATATTTAACTCATATATTTCTCTTTCTGTTCATAATTTGTTTATAAGGTGGGACAAGTTATGAAGAAGGAAGGGGAAAAAATGGAATTTGTGTTTACTCATGTAAAAGAAGAGCCATTTGAAACTCGGAAATCTCGTTCCTATGTCATTCTTGATCAGAAAGTTCGTCATACTTATTATCATGAGCCTAAAACAAAAAGGATAAAATGCAATCATAAAGGATTTATAATGAAACCAGGTTACGTGATGCTGGATGAACAATTATGGAATACTGAGAGCTTTGATAATTACAAGGAAGTGATGGTGCAGCTTCAAACAAAAGGGTGTACAACCGTCATTCCTATTTGTCCAATAAAGAGTGAAAACGAACTAGAACAAATCTTATTAAAAGCCCGTAAGAATATGGGTCAAAGTTCAATTGATTATTTATTTTCCATTTCGATTCCCATTGTTGAATTAAAGGCATCGTTCATAAGAAAATGTAAAAAGTATAGAATTCCACTAATAATAGTAGATATATATGATGAATCTGATTTAAATAAACCAACTTGGGAATGGATACGTAATGAAATGTGGAATTATCAGATTGTTATCATTCCAAGATGGAAGTTTGAATTTCAGTCTATTCGTGAAAAGCGTCAATGTGCATTAAAGTGGAAGGAAATTGCTGAAGCCTTTACAATTGAAACATATTCTCTTGATTTAAAGATGCACACCCCTCTTTCTCTCAGTTTATTAAAAAAAATTGGTGTGTACCCATTCAAAGGACGTTTAGGAAATAATAGTGATCTTGATTATATTTTATACAGAAGTGAAGATCAATTCATTGAACAAACATCCGTTCCGTATGATACAATAAATCCTTGTGTAGTTGTTTCTAAGGGACAGTTTTTAAAAATTAACCACGAACTTATTTTTAGAGTAGGACATGGAAAGCAGTTATTTATTCATCGCCCAGGTTATTTTAAACCTTATGAAAAAAAGTAAGAAAATAGTTTGATTAGGGGAAAAGGAGATATAGTAATGAATATTCTACAACAATCTATAGAAAAAATTGAAAATGGAGATGCAGCAGAGGGACTTGAGTTATTAGCACAATTTCAAAAAACAGCTGATGATAGCGAACAATTTGAAATTGCGGAAATTTATTTTCGTTATGGATTAGTTCAAGAAGCAAAACAAGTAATAGAAGAGCTGCTTCAAAAATATCCAGATGAGGGAGAGCTGCTTGTTTTTGCGGCAGAATGTTATGTTGATCTTGATCAAGAGGAAGAGGCCATTAATCTTTTGAATGAAATTGCTGAAGATGATGCAGAGTATTTAAGAGCATTACTTCTTTTAGCTGATCTTTATCACATACAAGGTCTTGAAGAGGTTGCGGAACAAAAGCTGCTGGCAGCAATAAGGCGTGCTCCTGAAGAAACCGTTATTCTATTTGCATTAGCTGAATTTTATTTGGCAAAAGGAAACTATTTAGAAGCGGTTCCATATTATAAAAAAGTTTTACAGAAAGCAGAGAAATTTGCTGATACAAATATTAAGCTTCGTGTCGCAGAGGCACTTAGCGCAAGTGGTGTGTTTGAAGAAGCTCTAAATTATTATGAAGAGGGTTTAAAATCAACAGTGGAGCTAAATGCTTTATTTGGCTATGGTTTTACAGCGTTTCAATTAGAAGAATATCAACGTTCAATTAAAGCTTTTAGCGAGTTAAAAGAACTGGACTCTCAATATAGTACGCTTTACCCTTATTTAGCTAAATCTTTTGAAAAAATAGGTGCTGTTGAAGAAGCTCTTCAAACATTAAAAGAAGGCATTCAAATAGATGAATATAATGAAGAGCTTTATTTAGCTGCTGCTCAACTTTCATTGCAGAGTGGGGATGCAGCACAAGCAGAGCAGTATTACCGTAATTTTCTAGCATTAAATCCATCTTCTATAAAAGGGGCAAAAGAATTTGCTGGCTTTTTAAAGAAAAAAGAGCGCTATGATGATATGATTGAGCTGATTGAACAATTAAAAGAAATGGGAGAAGAAGATCCATTTTTTGATTGGACATTAGCCTATGCATTTTATCAAGAAGAGCAGTATGAAAAGGCTGTGATGTTTTATGAAAAGGCATATGAACATTATCATCAAGATGTCGAGTTTCTTGAAGAATATGGACAATTATTAATTGAAGAAGGACGTCAAAAAGAAGCGCTTCAATTGTTTAAAAGAGCACTTCAGCTTGATAAAAGTCTTATTCATCTTGAAGAGCTTATATATGAATTAGAAGATCGTGAAAACTATTAAAAAATTTTAAAAGGATGAAATTTTTTTGATTTATAGAAGGATTTTACTCTTTTTTTAACGAATCAGTAAAAAAAGCGCATTAGGCGTCAAGGAGGAATTACAATGGGTAGCACCATTTCTGTCTCCGAAAAGAAGGATTTTCTAAAGTGGTTTTTAAAAAATTATAAATTTCAAAAACGTGAATGTGTATGGTTATTAAATTACTTGTTGAGTGATGATGTGGTAATGGAAAAAGTACACTTTGTTGAAAAAGCGGAATACTGTCCAAAAGCCATGATTATTTCAACAATGGAAATGGAGGAAGATGTCCCATTTCGATTTTATAAGCAGAACATTATTACAACAGATGCTGAAAAATCCTTTCATGACATTCGCTTAAATCAAGAAGAAGACATTTATATTCAGCTGAATTTTTTAGCGGCTCGTAAAAACCCTAAGTATGCAGCCGTTGTTGAGGAAAATCCATTTTTACCTGAAACATTGCTTGTGAATCATGAATTTTCTGACTTAGCAGAACAAATTTTAGATGAATCATTTTTTAAATTTAAACGAAATCAGCTGATGAAGAAAATAGATCAGGCCCTTGATCAAAAAGATATAAACACCTTTCAAGCGTTAACAGAAGAATTAAAAAAGATTCTGCAAGAAAACCCTTGAATATTCTTAAGGGTTTTCTTTATGGTTTCAACTATACAAATAAAAGGAGACTATTATTATGAAGTGGACATCTAAGAATATAGAAGCTTATATGCAATCAAAAGAGTATGTAGATACAGCTCTTATTCCTTTACTCCCTATTAATTGGAAAACGGAAATTAAAGGTACAGTCGCAATGGGAGAGTATATTACAATTATAATAGCTGAATTAGAGAGGCAGCTTCATGGGCGTGTGCTGGAATTTCCACCATATACATATTTGAAAAATGAACAATTTGAAGAACATGTGAGCAGGCTGAAAAACTGGACAGAAGAAATAAAAGCAGGTGGAATGAAACATGTTTTTTATTTTACAGCAGACAATGAATGGAAACAACATGAAGAACAGTTAGATGCCCCATTAATTTGGATGCCGGTTGTTCCGCTTGAACATATGGATGAAAGATATAAATTAGAAATTGTGCAGGATCAAACAAAGCAATTATTACAAATTGTAACAAAAAAGTGGCAAAATCAACAGTAACATACATATAATACACGTTTTCGCAAATGATAATATTGACAGTTTTACAGAGATTACGCTATCATGGGAATGTCCTAGTAATATGTGTGTGTTTACAATGTCCGGATGGACGTGACTTATAGTATAAGGGGGGGAAAATCAATGGCTAAAAAAGATGAAGTAACACGTCGTCAATTCTTAAACTATACATTAACAGGTGTAGGTGGGTTTATGGCGGCTGGTATGCTTATGCCTATGGTTCGTTTTGCCATTGATCCACTTTTAAAAGAAAAAGCGGGTCAAGATATGGTAGCTGTAACTGATGTAAGTAAACTAACAAATGAACCACAGCGTTTTGACTTTAAAGTTCAACAAGTTGACGGTTGGTATGAATCAGAAGTAACACAATCGGCATGGGTTTACAAAGAGAATGAAGATGTAGTTGCACTATCACCAATTTGTAAACATCTTGGCTGTACTGTTAACTGGGGAACTGATCCAGCGCATCCAAATCAATTCTTCTGTCCGTGTCACTTAGGTCGTTATGAAAAAGATGGCGCAAATGTACCTGGTACACCGCCGCTAGCACCATTAGATGTATATGAACAAAAGGTTGAAGACGGAAAATTATATTTAGGTAAGGCAAAAGCTCGATAGGAGGCGTAATCAATGTTACAAAAAATCTATGATTGGGTAGATGAGCGCTTAGATATTACGCCGATTTGGCGAGATATTGCTGACCATGAAGTGCCTGAGCATGTTAACCCTGCTCACCATTTTTCAGCGTTTGTTTACTGTTTTGGAGGACTAACATTTTTTATTACAGTAATCCAAATTTTATCTGGAATGTTTTTAACAATGTACTATGTGCCAGATATTATTAATGCATGGGAATCTGTTTATTATCTGCAAAATGAAGTAGCATTTGGTGTAATTGTCCGTGGTCTGCATCACTGGGGAGCCAGTCTAGTTATTGTAATGATGTTTTTACATACACTCCGTGTATTTTTCCAAGGTGCATATAAAAAGCCTCGTGAATTAAACTGGGTTGTTGGCGTATTAATTTTCTTTGTAATGATGGGACTTGGTTTCACAGGTTATTTATTACCGTGGGATATGAAAGCGTTATTTGCAACAAAGGTAGGACTTGAAATTGCAGTTACAGTACCAATTGTCGGTGATCTTGCTAAGACATTTTTAGCAGGTGGGGAAATTATTGGTGCTCAAACATTAGCGCGTTTCTTTGCAATTCACGTATTTTTCTTACCAGCAGCATTGTTAGGTTTAATGGCTGCACACTTTATTATGATTCGTAAACAAGGTATTTCAGGTCCGCTATAAGATTCGGATTTTGACATAAAGGAGGGGAAAAAATGCACCGAGGTAAAGGGATGAAGTTTGTTGGTGATTCTCGTATCCCAGCAACAAAAAAACCAAATGTACCAAAAGACTATTCGGAATACCCTGGAAAAACGGAAGCCTTTTGGCCTAACTTTCTACTAAAAGAATGGATGGTAGGCTCTGTGTTTTTAATTGGTTATTTATGTTTAACCATTGCTCATCCATCGCCGTTAGAGCGTATGGCTGATCCAACTGATGCAGGATATATTCCACTTCCAGACTGGTATTTCTTGTTCTTATACCAATTGTTAAAGTATAAATATGCAGCAGGTGATTATATTTTACTCGGTACGGTTGTAATGCCAGGACTTGCGTTTGGAGCATTAATGCTTGCGCCATGGTTAGACCGCGGACCAGAACGACGTCCTTCTAAACGCCCAATTGCTGTTGGACTGATGTTATTGGCTTTAATTTCTACCGTTTATTTAACATGGGAGTCTGTTGTAACGCATGACTGGGAAAAAGCAGCAGCACAAGGTGAGATTTCTGAAGTCCCTGAAGTTGAAATTGATACAGAAGCGGAAGGATATCAAATTTATGCTTCACAAAGCTGTGTAAGCTGTCATGGTGAGAACTTAGAAGGTGGACCAGCTGCACCAACGCTTATTGCTACAGGGTTATCTCCAGAAGAGATTGCTGAAATTACTAAAAATGGACGAGGTGCAATGCCTGCTAATGCATTTGAAGGGTCTGAAGAAGACCGTCAAAAATTAGCAGAATTTATTTCTGGTCTTGGAGCAGAATAATTGAGTGAAAAGCTGACTACTAGTAGTCAGCTTTTTTTACACCTTGTCTTAAAAAGGAGACAAATTTTAATGACCTTTATTAGTTATCTTTTAAAACAGCGCTTTGTTCTGTTGAGCTTACTTATTATTAATATTTTAGGTACAATTTACGGCTATTATTGGTATCTGTGGCAGCTTGTTGACACCCCCCTGCATTTTCTTCCCTTTGTCCCAGATAGTCCGACGGCAAGTTTGTTTTTTGTATTTGTATTAATCGCTTTTTTGCTTAATCGTAACTTTCCACTAATAGAAGCGTTAGCTGCCGTAACATTATTTAAATATGGAATATGGGCCGTAGGAATGAACTTAGGTGGAATGTATGTAAGCGGCGTTATCTCTCTTGCCAATATTATGTTAATTGCTTCTCATTTTGGAATGGCGCTTCAAGCTATACTGTATGCACCGTTTTATCGATTTACATATCGTCATTTGCTAATTGCTGCAGTTTGGACAATTCATAATGATATCATTGATTATGTATTTCAAATGTATCCTAGATATCCCGCTCTTAAAGAATATATTCCTCAAATTGGCTATATGACATTTTGGCTTTCTGTTGTAACACTTCTGTTAATTTATGCTGTTGCTGTAAGAAAAGAAAGATATACAGCATCCCTTGTTCATTCTTAAGGTTGTCCAAAGAAAAAGGTCTACTCTTGTCCCTCTCTTCATACATATTTAATACATGAAGAGGAGGGACATGCTTTGATACGGAAAATCTTTTTTATTATTTATATTATTTTTACATGTTCCGTTTTATTGTTCGGTATAGCGCGTGCAGAAGAAAATGATTGGAATGAATTAGATAAGTTAGCTGATCAAGTACTGCGATTTGGAAAAGGCGCTCAATATGAGGAATCAAAAAAGGTGCTTAATCATTTCTCTGAGCTATTTAAAGAAAGACAAGATAGACTAACATTAAGTTTAGGGGATTTGAAAGTGATTTCAACAGCTTATGAAAATGCGGAAGAAGCAGTCACCAGTGCTTCAATGAGGGAAGAGGAGCGAATTCGAAAGTTAACTTCATTTCGATTAGTTGTGGATGCTGTAAATGAAACAGCTCAGCCGCTATGGAAAAATACGCAATCATTAGTAATGGATTCGTTCATAAAGGTGGAAACTTCCTTAAAAGAAGGTAATGAGGCAGACTTTCAGTTTTATTTAAATGAATTTTTTGGCCAATATGAATTAATAAGACCAGCTTTAACGATTACTCTTTCCAAAGAGAAAATGACTCGATTGAATTCTAATATATCATTTTTAGAAAAGAATCGAACATCTCTTCTGCATACACCTGAAAGAGCAAAACACCTGTCAGTAATAGAAGAGGAATTGAATGAGCTCTTTGGGGATTCAACACAAGATGCTGCCGATCCTTCTTCGTTATTTTGGATGATTCTTTCAATCGGAAGCATTATTATTTTTACATTATTTTATGTGGGCTGGCAAAAATATAAAGGTGAACGACGTAAGGGAAACGAGAAAAATCGGGATTATTAAAATCGTTTCACTTCTTCAATCAATATAATTGACAAGAAAGTTTAATGTGACTAAAATTGACTTTAATAAACTAACTTTTTAGAATCAACACAATGGAGGAGTGAACAAATGGGGTTTTTACTTTATTTTGTTCTTTTATTAGTGGTTCCAATTTGGGCGCAAATGAAGGTAAAAAGTGCATATAAAAAATATTCACAAGTACCCGCATCTTCTGGTCTGTCGGGTGCTGAAGTAGCAAGAAAAATTCTTGATCATAATGGATTATATAACGTGAGAGTTGAAGAAGTGCCTGGAAAACTTTCAGATCATTATGATCCTCGTTCAAAAGTTGTTCGTTTATCTTCTCAAAATTATCACGGGCATTCTGTTGCTGGTGCTGCAGTGGCAGCTCACGAAGTTGGTCATGCTATTCAAGATCAGCAGGATTATTCGTTTTTACGATTTCGGCATGCTCTTGTTCCAGCTGCAAACTTAGGTTCAAATTTCTCATTTATTTTAATTTTAGCTGGTATCTTATTAAGTTTTGCTAACCTAGTACTGCTTGGAATTCTTTTTATGGCAGCTGCTGTAATTTTTCAACTTGTAACATTGCCTGTTGAATTTAATGCCAGCAATCGCGCGATGGATCAAGTTGTTGCACTTGGAGTGATCCGAAATGATGAAGAGCGCGAAACAAGAAAAGTATTAAATGCCGCAGCGTTAACATATGTAGCTGCCGCCCTTGTAGCAGTTTTGGAGTTAGTTCGTTTTATTTTAATGTTTATTGGAATGAATCAAGAAGATTAAAAAGCCAGTGTGCAGGATATCCTGCACACTGGCTTTTTATGTAAACCCTTATTGTTCAATTATTGGTTTTTTATTTTCATCAAGTGTAAATCCTTCCCCAAGCACATCATGAACATCACTTACTGCCACAAAAGCATGGGGATCAACAACCATAATGACATTTTTTAATCGAACAAGTTCATTGCGTCCTACTACACAATAAAGAACATCTTTTTTATTTCCAGTAAAGCTTCCACGACCATTTAAGATAGTAGCACCACGATCTAAGTCTGTAAAAATTTTTTCGGCAATCTCATTTGTTTTATCTGAAATAATAGTAGCACCCTTGGCAGCATATGCCCCTTCTTGAATAAAATCAATGACACGGGCAGAAATAAATACAGCTACAAGTGTATACATTGCCTCTTTGTATGATAAGTAAATAAGAGAAGTTGTAATAACGAGAGCATCAAACAGAAACATTGTTCTTCCCATACTCCATCCTAAATATTTATGACCTAGTCGTGCAATGATATCTACTCCGCCGGTTGTCCCTCCGTACCGAAAAATAATCCCAAGGCCAATACCAATGAAAGCACCGGCAAATAGTGCAGCAAGAGTTAAATCATTATGAAGAGGGATGGAAACAAACGAAAATCGTTGAAAGATCCACAAAAACAAGGATAGTGCAAATGTTCCAATAATGGTATAAATAAATGTAGAACGACTTAACAACCGCCACCCAACAAAGAATATGGGGATATTTAATAGTAAATTTGAAAGAGAAGGGTCTATATTAAACACAAAATACAGAATAAGAGTAATTCCAGTAAAGCCGCCTTCAGCTAAATTATTTTCCATGTTGAAGTGAACAAGGCCGAACGCAAAAATAGCTGAACCGAGTAAAATAAAGAAAAGGTTTTTTAAGCGAATAAGTTTCACAATAACATCTCCTAAAATAAAGTGTTGCAGCGCTCTAATTATATCTAAAAGTCACTTCTATTTTCAATTTGGCTAAAATATTTGTAAAAGTTCGTAGATTTAGCTAACATGAAAAAGAGATAATTAGGAAAGGTGTATGTGTATGAGTGAAAAAAAGATTAAAGAAATGCAAACAGAAGTCGATCAATATATAGGTCAATTTAAAGAAGGCTATTTCAGTCCGTTAGCCATGCTCGCAAGGATGACTGAGGAGCTTGGTGAATTAGCGCGAGAAGTCAACCATTATTATGGAGAAAAGCCTAAAAAAAGCACAGAACAGGAACGTACCGTAGAAGAGGAAATGGGAGATCTTTTATTTGTATTAATCTGTTTTGCAAATTCATTAAATATTGATCTTGAAGAAGCGTTTACACGCGTCATGCAAAAATTTAATGAGCGCGATCATAATCGTTGGACAAGAAAAGAGGAAACGAAGGAGGAACAACAATAATGGCTCAAAATAAAATTAATGTCATCATAGCAGGACCCCGGGGTAAAATGGGACGTGAAGCAGTACATATGGTTAAAAATACGGAGCATTTTCATTTATCAGCTGTTGTCGATTCTAAAAATGGTGGAAAAATGCTTTCCGATATTGACGATATGCCAATGATTAATGTTCCTATCTATGAAGATATGGAACTTTGCTTTCAAGAGAATAAATGTGATGTACTTGTTGATTTAACAACTCCAGAAGTAGGAAGAAAGCATATGGAAATTGCCTTTAACTATGGAGTGCGCCCTGTAGTG
The DNA here is from genome assembly GCF_003318295.1 of Bacillus taeanensis. GTDB lineage: Bacteria > Bacillota > Bacilli > Bacillales > UBA6769 > Maribacillus > Maribacillus taeanensis. The sequence goes on along the minus strand of NZ_QOCW01000005.1, from coordinate 54,666 downwards.
GGAACAACAGGTTTTACAGATGCCGATTTAGAAGAGCTATCAAAAACGGCAGAAGAAAAGAAAATTGGCGCAATTATTGCCCCAAACTTTGCAATTGGTGCTATTTTAATGATGAAATTTTCCCAAATGGCAGCTAAATATATGCCTGAAGTAGAAATTATCGAACAGCATCATGATCAAAAATTAGATGCTCCATCTGGCACAGCTGTAAAAACAGCTCAACTTATTGCTGAAGTAAGAAAAGCCAATCAACAGGGGCATCCCCAGGAAGAAGAAACGATAAAAGGTGCGCGAGGTGGAGACTTTGAAGGCATGCGCATTCATAGTGTTCGTCTCCCAGGTCTTGTTGCTCACCAAGAAGTATTATTTGGCGGCGAAGGTCAAACATTAAAAATTCGCCATGATTCCATTAACAGAACTTCTTTTATGCCAGGTGTTAAGCTTGCTGTTGAAACAGTGATGAAATTAGATTTACTTGTATATGGATTAGAAAATATTATTGAATAGGGTGAGAATAATGAAAATCTCTTTAATTGCGCACGATAAGAAAAAACAAGACATGGTTCAATTTACAACAGCATATCAACCGGTACTTAAAAATCATACATTATATGCAACAGGAACAACAGGAATGAAGATTAGGGAAGCAACAGGACTTGATGTTCACCGCTTTCAATCAGGACCACTGGGAGGCGATCAGCAAATTGGCGCGTTGATTGCTGATAATGATATGGATATGGTTATTTTTTTCCGTGATCCGTTAACTGCACAGCCTCATGAGCCTGATATTTCTGCATTAATTCGTTTGTGTGATGTTTACGCTATTCCGCTTGCAACAAATATGGCAAGTGCTGAAATTTTAATGCATGCATTATCGCGTGGTGATTTTGCATGGCGCAATATTATACGCAATAAAAAGGATGATTGAAATGGAACATGTTGAAAAACTGGATATTTTGGCTTTTGGGGCTCACCCTGATGATGTGGAAATTGGGATGGCCGGTGCCATTGTTGTATTTAAACAACAAGGATATAAAGTTGGTATCTGTGATCTTACAAAAGCAGAGTTATCTTCCAATGGAACAGTAGAAATAAGACAAGCCGAAGCACAAAAAGCTGCTTCGGTTTTATCACTTGATTTACGAATAAATTTACAATTGCCTGATCGTGGATTGTTGGTAGAAAAAAAGGCTGTTGACCTTATTGTTAATACAATTCGCCGTTATAAACCTTCAATTGTTTTTGCCCCATATTTTGAAGATAGACATCCTGATCATGGGCATTGCGGTAAACTTGTGGAAGAAGCTTTGTTTTCTTCAGGAGTGCATAATTATAAGACTCATGAACAGCATGAGGCCCACCGTGCTAAAGATTTTTATTATTATTTTATTAATGGATTTCATAAACCCGACTTTCTTATCGATATAACCAGCACAATGGATGTTAAGATCGCCTCATTACAAGCTTATGAAAGTCAATTTATAAAAACAGAAGGCAGTGTAGATACGCCGCTTACAAACGGTTATATCGATACTGTGATAAGTAGAGAGCGTATGTATGGTAAAGAAGTAAATGTGCAATATGCTGAAGGGTTTAAGGCGAAAAAACCATTGCTAATTAACAATTTGTTAGGAGACTAGAAGGCTGTGAGAAAAAAACTAAAAATCGGCATTACATGTTATCCAACAGTCGGAGGTTCAGGAGTAGTTGCTACAGAGCTTGGTAAACTGCTTGCAAAAAAAGGACATGAAGTTCATTTTATTACTTCAAGTATTCCATTTCGATTAGAGAAGCATTATTCAAACATTTATTTTCATGAAGTAGAAGTGAATCAATATGCTGTTTTTCAATATCCTCCATATGACTTAGCATTAGCTAGTAAAATGGCTGAAGTGGCAAAGCGAGAAAATCTTGATTTACTTCATGTTCATTATGCTGTTCCACATGCGATTTGTGCTTATTTAGCAAAACAAATGGTTGGAGGAAATTTAAAAATTGTAACGACCCTGCATGGAACAGATATTACAGTGTTAGGAGAGGACCCTTCGTTAAGTGAGATGATACGGTTTGGTATTGAAAATTCAGATGTCGTCACAGCTGTGTCAAATGACTTAGTAAAGCAAACCCATAACCTTCTTGAAACCAATCATCCTATTAAAACGGTCTATAATTTTGTAGATGAAGCAACCTATTATAAGCATCACTGTGAAGAACTTAAGGAAGAATACGGAATTAAACCGAACGAAAAAGTGATTGTACATATTTCAAACTTCCGAAAAGTAAAACGTGTACCAGATGTGATTAAAGCGTTTGAAAAAATTTCTCATTCATTGCAGGCAAAGCTGCTGCTTATTGGCGACGGACCGGAATTAACAGTAGCATGTAAACTTGTGAAAGAAAAGGGATTAAGTGACCGTGTATTATTTTTAGGGAAAAAAGAGAATGTAGCTGAAATTTTATCAATCTGTGATTTAAAGCTCCTTTTATCAGAAAAGGAAAGTTTTGGTTTAGTCGTCCTTGAAGCAATGGCATGCGGAGTGCCGGCAGTTGTTTCTAATGCAGGAGGTATACCGGAAGTCGTTGTAAATGGGGAGACAGGGTTTATTTGTAATGTAGGAGATGTAAGGGATGTGGCAGAAAAGGCTATTACAATTTTATCAAATGAACAGCTTCAAAAATCAATGTCTAAGCAAGCAATTAACCATGTTCAAACCCATTTCCACTCTTCAAAAATTGTTAAACAATATGAAGAGATATATGAACAGCTTTTAGAAAGCTGCTCATACCCGGTTCGCTAGAATGAATTCAGTATTTGTAAAGGCTGTGCCCATTCTTGAAACTTTACAGGAATATGGGTTTAAAGCTTATTTTGTAGGGGGTGCAGTAAGAGATATGCTGCTGCACCGCCCTATACATGACATTGATATTGCTACATCTGCTTCTCCACAAGAAGTTGTAGGATTGTTTAAAAATGTGATACCGGTTGGAATTGAGCATGGCACAGTTGTGGTACATGAAAAAGGTGTTTCATATGAAGTAACAACTTTCCGTAAAGAAACGGAATATGAAGATTTTCGTCATCCATCATCCATTGAATTTGTAGACGATTTAGGAGAAGATTTACAGCGGCGCGATTTTACGATTAATGCACTAGCGATGACAGTAGATGGCGATATTATCGATCTATACAATGGGATAGATGATTTAACAAATCGTACGATTAGAGCAGTAGGAGATCCTGCGGAAAGATTTTATGAAGATCCGCTAAGAATGCTTCGAGCCGTTCGCTTTGTTAGTCAATTAAACTTTAAGTTAGATGAACCTACCGAACAGGAAATAAGGCGTTTAGCTTCCCATTTATCTCATCTGTCCATCGAAAGAATTGCGCAAGAATGGGAAAAGTTAATGCTTGGTTCAGCAAGAGAAAAGGGAATTGAGTTGTTTATTTCTACAGGTTTGTATGAGTATGTTCCGCATTTTGTAACCTATAAAAATGGGTTGTTATCATTAAAGGAATTGCCAATTCATCAACTGTATCATGTGAGAGAAATGTGGGCACTTCTTACGTATCTTTGTCAAGTCCCGGCAAAAATGATTTTAAAGGCATGGAAACAACCAAGTTTGTTAATAAAGGAAGTAGAGATAATTCAGCAAACGCTTGAGCATTTAAAGCAAAATAACTGGGACGATTATCAACTGTTTAAGACAGGAGTTGAATTAGCCAAGTCTATAGAAGCTGTTCGTTCCATTCTTTATAAGGAAAATGCAGCTGAAAATATAGAGAACATCGTGAAAAAATATAATGCTCTTCCAATAAAAGATAAAAAAGAGCTTTCCGTTAATGGACATGATGTAATGAAATGGAAAAATAAAAAAGCAGGACCATGGCTTGGTAAAGAGCTTCAAATGATTGAACAAGCTGTCATAGATAAAAAAGTAAAAAATGAAAAAAATGCAATTAAGGAGTGGGTGGACAGGTGCAACTCTCAATGAAAGAACAAATGCTGCACATTTTACTTGAACATAATGGTGAGTATGTATCTGGTCAAAAGATTAGTGAACAGCTTGGCTGTTCACGCACTGCTATTTGGAAACATATTAGTGAACTGCGAAAAGAAGGTTATGAATTAGAAGCAATGCAAAGACGAGGATACCGTATTATTCAGCAGCCAAATAATATTCGCTCTCATAATATTCATGTAGGATTAAAGACAGAATTTGTTGGACAAAATATTGTTTATCATGAATCTGTTTCTTCTACACAGACTATTGCTCATCAGCTTGCACATGAAGGTGCAGAGGAAGGGACCCTTGTTGCCGCAGATGAACAGGGAAAAGGCAAAGGGCGCTTAGGTCGAGACTGGCATTCCCCAAAAGGAACGGGTGTATGGATGAGTTTAATCCTTCGACCGAAAATTCCACCTCAGCAAGCTCCTCAATTAACTCTGCTTGCTGCCGTAGCGGTTGTAAAAGGAATTAAAGAAGCTGTGGGGTTGGATTGTGAAATTAAGTGGCCAAATGATATTTTAATTCATGGAAAAAAAGTTGTTGGGATTTTAACAGAGCTGCAGGCTGAGGCAGATCGTATTCAATCTGTTATTATTGGAATTGGAATAAATGTAAACGTTAAAGAGTTTCCTGAAGAATTACAAAATAAAGCAACCTCCTTATTAATCGAAAAAAGTGGCAAAGAAATTAATCGAGCAGCACTTATGCAAAGGATATTAGAACAAACTGAACGGATTTACAAACAATATTTAAAAGAAGGCTTTCCGATCATAAAATTACTTTGGGAAAGCTATGCAGTTAGCTTAGGTAAAGAAATCAAAGCAACGACTATCAATGGTTCATTTGAAGGCTATGCAAAGGGAATTACCGAGGAAGGCGTTTTATTAATTGAAGATAAAGAGGGAGAAATTCATCAAATTTATTCAGCTGATATTGAAATCTCTTCCCAAACTTAGCAGAAATCTGTTATACTACGACTAGATTGGGCGGTATCCTTTTTGGAGCTGCACCTATAAAAAATAGTTTTATATACAAAAAAATTCTGCCTTGATCCACTAGTGTGGACTGGGACAGAGGGATGAAAATCAGTAAATATGTTAACAAAATCCTTCTTTCCTATGGAAAAAGGATTTTTTGATTTTCATATTCCTCTGAATGAAAAGTAGGAGGTATATTAAAAGTGAAAACGAGCTTAGATTTTCAAAAAATGAAATTGAACAAAGAACCCATTGCTATGGTTACCGCTTATGATTATCCGTCTGGAAAATTTGCAGAACAAGCGGATGTGGATGTAATTCTTGTCGGTGATTCAGTTGGAATGGTCGCTCTAGGATATGAATCAACTGTGTTTGTAACATTAGAAGATATGATTCTTCATACGAAAGCCGTAAAGCGGGGAGCACCAAATACGTTTATTGTTACAGACATGCCTTTTATGACCTATCATAGTTCCGTTTCAGAAACGATGGAAAATGCAAAACGCCTTGTACAAAGCGGAGGAGCGCATGCGGTTAAATTAGAAGGTGCAGGCGAGGTAATTGAAATGATTGACAAGTTAACAAGCGCCGGTGTACCTGTTGTTGGCCATCTTGGATTAACACCTCAATCTGTGGGAGTTCTTGGCGGCTATAAAGTCCAAGGAAAAGAAGCGGATGAAGCAAAAAAGTTAATTGAAGATGCAAAAGAGATTGAAAAGGCGGGTGCCTTTGCAATTGTGCTAGAATGTGTGCCAAAACAAGTGGCTGCAATTGTTTCATCAGAACTTTCCATTCCAACAATTGGCATTGGAGCAGGAGCAGAAACAGATGGACAAGTTCTTGTTTATCATGATGTAATAGGTTATGGTGAACATCGGGTTCCAAAGTTTGTAAAACAATACTACAATGTGTCAGCTGATGTTCAAAATGCTGTTAAAACATATGTTAGAGAAGTAAAGAAAAAACAGTTTCCTCAGGATGAGCACTCTTTTACAATGAAACAGGAAGAAATTGAGGCCCTTTATGGAGGAGTCCGAACATGAAAGTTATTCAATCACTTCAGGAAATGCAGCAAACAATTTTAGATGAAAAGAAAAAAGGTTATACAGTAGGATTTGTACCAACAATGGGATTTTTACATGAAGGTCATTTGTCATTAGTTGAACGTGCAAAAAAAGAAAATGACCTTGTTGTGATGAGTATTTTTGTCAACCCTTTGCAGTTTGGTCCTAATGAAGATTTTGATCGTTATCCAAGGAATTTTGAACGAGATCACCGCTTAGCCGAACAACAAGGTGTCGATCTATTATTTTATCCTTCTATAACAGCAATGTATCCACAGGAAATGACAACAGAAATGCGTGCTAAACAAAGAGTAGACGTTTTGTGTGGGAAGCATCGTCCTGGTCATTTTGATGGGGTTGTCACAGTCGTTATGAAGTTATTTCAGATTGTTCAGCCAACGAAAGCGTATTTCGGTATGAAAGATGCCCAGCAGGTCGCTGTTATTGATGGACTTATTACAGATTATCATTTACCGATTGAACTTATTCCATGTCCAATTATTCGTGAAGAAGACGGATTGGCTAAAAGTTCAAGGAACGTAAATTTATCAGAGGTTGAACGTAAAGAAGCATCTCATATATATCAAGCATTACAACGTGGGAAAGAGTTAATTAATTTAGGTGAGCGTAACTCAGAAACAATTAAGCAAAATCTTTTAAACTATTTAGCTGAGAATATTTCGGGAGAGGTAGAGTATTTGGAAATTTTATCTTATCCGCAGTTAAGAGAAGTGACAGAAATACAGAATCAAATTATTATAGCTGTTGCAGTGAAATATTCTACCACAAGGTTAATTGATAATGTAATTATTACAGAAGCATAAATACATCATGAGGTATTGAATTTGAGGAGGAAAATCTAACCATGTTTCGTACAATGATGAAGGGGAAAATTCACCGTGCCCGTGTAACAGAAGCAAATTTAAATTATGTGGGAAGCATTACGATAGATGAAGATATATTAGATGCAGTGGATATGCTTCCAAATGAAAAAGTTCAAATTGTAAACAACAACAATGGGGCACGTTTAGAAACGTATATTATTCCAGGACCAAGGGGAAGCGGTGTTGTTTGCTTGAATGGAGCAGCAGCACGTTTAGTTCAGGAAGGGGACGTTGTTATTATTATTTCGTATGCAATGATTCCTGAAGAAAAATTAGCTGCATATCAACCTAAAGTTGCTATAATGGATGAAAATAATAAAATTGTTGACATGATTGGAACGGAACCAGCATCAACTGTTTTATAATAAAAAAGGCTGCTGATCATTTTGTCAGCAGCCTTTTTTTGCTTTGTTTAGAAGTTTTCCTTTATTTCTCTAGAGAGCCGCTTCTTACAGCAAGCATCAATAAATAGCTTAAAATACAAAAAAGGCAGGCAATAAAAAAGCCATGAGCAAGAGCAATAAATAAGTTTAACCGAGATAAAACAGCAGCAGCCCCGCTTATGACTTGGAATGCTACAAATGCTAGTGACCATTTAAAAGATAATGCAATTACTCGGTGCAAATTTGCGCGCAATGATTTAATAAACAGCCATAACAACCAAATAAAAATTAATCCTGCGGCAATACGGTGGATAAATTGAATGCCGGCATGGGAAGTAAGTGATGGAATCCATTCATTATTGTTACAAATAGGCCAAGCACTGCAAGCTAGACTAGATTTTGTATGTCTTACAAGGGCACCTGTATAAACAACGATATAAATATACACAGAGAGGGCATATATTTGTTTTCGCCACTGTTTTGGTATAGCAGGAGTAAAGGCTCTACCATAACGCTCTTTTTCGAAAATAAGCAGTGTTAATAAAAACACACTTGCTAAAGATAAAAGAGAAATTCCAAAATGTAGAGCTAAAACAAATGATGACTGCCCCCAAATAACAGCAGCAGCGCCTAATAGACCTTGAAAGACAATAAGAAATACAGATAGAAATGCAAGTAATTTTGTTTCACGGACACTTTTTAGTTTTCGCCATGTCCAAATTGCTAAAATAATGACCATAAGACCTAATAAAGCAGATACGACACGGTGGCTGTATTCAATCATTGTCTCTAGCTTTGGTTGACTCGGAAGAATTTCTCCATAACATAACGGCCATGAATTTCCACAACCTTCACCTGAATCAGTTTTTGTTACAATTGCCCCCATAAGGACAATTAAAAACATACCAAGTGTCGTAAGAACAGCATAAATTTTTAACAATTTATTCACAATTAACACCTTCTTTAAATAGTACATTACGCATTATAATACAAACAAATACTAATATACCAATGATTTTTAACAAATTATTATATGAAATATGGCAAAAGACTATATACTTTGTCGTATTGAGACGAAGTATACAAAATAAATAGATTCGTATATAATGGTAAAGGAATTCGGAGTAACCATATGTATGGTAACATAACGATCTATCATTATTCATTGCAAGATGTGAACATTAGAAGAACAGTAATCAATTTTATCATTTTTTCAAGGGAGGGTTTCCTGTCATGAAATTTATACAAGATATTCAACAAACTATCTTCCAGATTACTGAATCGGTTATAAATTTTAAAACAAGAGCTCAAACTCTTGAATATATACAAACTATTTAAAGGAGGTGGAAAGAATGGAGAGAACGAGAACAGTCAATAACGTTAGAAGTAAAGTAATGGAACCAGGTCCATTATCAGAACCAAGAACAGGGACATGGAAAGATTTTATTACGCTTACAAAGATGGGAATAGTCCTTTCTAACTTAATTACTACATTTGCAGGTCTGTGGATTGCTGCTCAATATTCAAATTTCGATTTTTTTGGAAATCTAAATATTGTTATTTTTGCGATACTCGGTACAGCCCTCGTAGTAGCGGGTGGAACATCATTAAATAATTATATTGATCGGGATATTGATAAAATAATGCCAAGAACAAAGGACCGTCCTTCAGCTGATGGCCGTATTCCAGCTAATCAGGTATTATGGGTTGGATACACGTTAGCTGCAGTAGGAACAGTATTTCTTCTTATGACAGAGGTAATGGCTGCTGTGCTTGGGTTAGTGGGATTGTTTTTTTATGTCGTTTTATATACAATGTGGACAAAGCGTACAACTTCGTTTAATACAGCTGTAGGGGCTGTTTCAGGAGCAATGCCTCCACTTATTGGTTGGGCTGCAATTGATCCAGACTTAAGTCCAGTTGCATGGGCAATGTTTTTAGTGATGTTTATTTGGCAAATGCCTCACTTCTTTGCAATTGCGATGAAACGCTGTGAAGATTACCGTGCGGCGGGTATTCCAATGCTTCCAGTTGTAGCTGGATTTAAATTGACAAAACGACAAATGGTATTATATGTAGGTGCCATTATTCCTGTGTCCCTGCTGTTATACAACTTTGGAGTCATTTATACAACAATAGCTGCTGTACTAGGGTTTGGTTGGCTTGCTGTTGGTATTGCAGGCTTTTTTACGAAAGATGATATCAAATGGGCCCGCACTATGTTTGTTTATTCCATTAATTACTTAACAATTATGTTTGTACTCATGATCGCAGTAAATATGTAAAAACTATAGATGTAGTTGATGTACTTTGAAAAGTTTCTATTATTATTTTTAAAATAGAAAAATTATTAACAAGAAAGTGGGGTTAGTTGGATGAAGAGATATTGGCAAAAAGTACTGCGCTTATTCCCGCTTTTAGGACTAATATTATTAGCTCTTGCGGGCTGCGGTGAAGAAAACTTATCGGCAATTCAGCCGAAAGGTACCGGGGCAGAATTACAACTTGATTTAATACTGCTCAGTCTCTACATTATGATTGGGGTCATTTTAGTTGTAGGAGTTATCTATACGTATGTTCTCATTAAGTTTAGAAAGCGTCCTGGACAAGAAAATGAAATTCCTGAGCAGGTAGAAGGAAACACAACACTTGAAATTTTATGGACAGCCATCCCAATTTTATTATTAATTATTTTAGCGGTTCCGACAGTAATGGCAACGTTTACGTTAGCTGCTGAAGAACCAAAAGAGGGTGATGATACTCTTAAAGTTCAAGTTACTGCAAACCTCTATTGGTGGCAGTTTGATTATCCTGACCAAGAGATTAGTACTTCACAAGATTTGTATATTCCAGTAGGTGAAAAAGTTTATATTGAACTAACATCAAATGATGTTATTCACTCGTTCTGGGTACCAGCCCTTGGTGGTAAAACAGATACAAACCCAGGTCTTGAAAATACAATGTGGCTTGAAGCAAATGAGCCTGGTGTTTATAAAGGGAAATGTACAGAGCTTTGTGGTCCATCTCACGCTTTAATGGATTTTAAAGTTATTGCTTTAGAAAAAGACGAGTTTGACGCATGGACTGAAAAAATGAAAGCGGGTCCTGAAGCTCCTCAAACGGCTAAAGCACAGCAAGGTGAAGAAATTTTCTCTCAAAGCTGTATTGGCTGTCACGCAGTTGGTGATCAAGGTGGAAATACTGCACCAAACTTAACAAGCTTTGGCGATCGTCAAACATTAGCCGGCTTTAAAGAAATGTCAAAAGAAAATCTTGTAAGCTGGATTAAAAATCCTCAATCAATGAAACCAGGAAACAACATGCCTGCGTTTGGTGAACAGTTAAGCGATGAAGAAGTAGATGCGCTTGCTGATTATTTATTAGGTCTTAAAGTAGCGGAATAGTTGTAGAAAAGGAGGTTTACATATGAGTGCTTATTCGCATCAACTATCCCATCAAAAAAAGAAAAGTGTTTTATGGGATTGGTTAACAACCGTTGATCACAAAAAAATTGGAATTATGTATCTTCTTTCAGGCTTTACATTTTTTCTCATTGGTGGTCTTGAAGCAATTCTTATGCGTATTCAATTGATTAAGCCTGAATATAATTTTGTATCTGCTGAAACATTTAATCAGCTTTTAACAATGCATGGAACAACAATGATCTTCCTAGCAGCAATGCCAATTTTACTGGGATTTATGAATATGATTTCACCTCTCCAAATTGGAGCGCGTGATGTTGCTTTTCCATTTTTAAATTCACTTGGTTTTTGGTTATTTGCTTTTGGTGGTATTTTATTAAATCTTAGCTGGTTTTTAGGCGGAGCGCCTGATGCTGGTTGGACTGCTTATGCTCCATTATCAACAGCATATGGTGGTTCAGGTGTTGACTTCTATATACTTGGACTGCAAATTTCAGGTTTTGGTACATTAATTGCAGGGGTTAATTTTCTTGTAACAATTATTAATATGAGAGCACCAGGTATGTCCTTTATGCGTATGCCGCTGTTTACTTGGACAACATTTATTACTTCTGCTCTTATCTTATTTGCATTCCCACCGCTTACAGTTGGTTTATTTTTACTAATGTTTGACCGTTTCTTTGGTGCAAACTTCTTTGTACCAGATATGGGAGGAAACATTGTAATTTGGGAGCATATTTTCTGGATTTTCGGACACCCTGAAGTATATATCTTAGCACTGCCTGCTTTCGGTATTATTTCAGAAGTTATTCCGACATTTGCTAGAAAACGTCTTTTTGGTTACAGTGCAATGGTATTTGCGACAGCGTTAATTGGGTTCTTAGGATTCATGGTATGGGCACACCACATGTTTACAGTTGGTTTAGGACCAGTAGCAAATGCTATTTTCGCTGTTGCAACAATGGCAATCGCAGTACCTACAGGAGTTAAAATTTTTAACTGGCTGCTCACAATGTGGGGAGGACAAATCCGATTTACGACAGCGAACCTTTGGGCACTTGCTTTCATCCCAACATTCCTAATGGGTGGTGTAACAGGTGTTATGCTTTCAGTTGCACCTGCTGACTATCAATATCATGACAGCTACTTTGTAGTAGCACACTTCCACTATGTAATCATGGGTGGGGTTGTATTCTCCATCTTTAGCGGTTTGTTCTATTGGTGGCCAAAAATGTTTGGGGTTATGTTAAGCGAAAAATTAGGAAAATGGCAGTTCTGGTTATTCTTTATCGGCTTCCATTTAACATTTTTCCCGCAGCACTTCCTTGGTTTAATGGGAATGCCGCGCCGAGTATTTACATACCTTTCTGGTCAAGAACTTGAAATGGGGAACTTTGTAAGTACGATTGGTGCATTATTAATGGGAGGTGCTACAATATTCTTAGTTTGGAATATTATTCAGTCAGCTGTTAAACGTGTTGCAGCACCGGCAGATCCTTGGGATGGTCGTACGTTAGAGTGGGCAATTTCTTCACCTCCGCCAGAATATAACTTTGCACAATCTCCTTTAGTAAAAGGACTTGATACATTGTGGATTGAAAAAATGCAGGGCAATACGAAAGTAACGCCTGCAGAACCATTAGATGATATTCATATGCCAAATGGTTCTATTTTACCAATTATTATGTCATTTGGTTTGTTTTTGGCTTCTTTCGGCTTTATTTATGAAAATTTAGTCGTAGTAATTGGCGGTATGGCAATAACATTTGCATGTATGTTTTTACGTTCTGTTATTGATGATCACGGTTTTCATATTCATAAAGAAGAACTTGTCGCTGCTGAAAAGGCTGCTGCGAAAAAGGGAGGTAAGAAATAATGGCTGCACATACTCCAGAAGTATTACCTGCACACCCTGAAAAAGCTACCTTAGAAGGAAAAAATAAATTTTTAGGGTTTTGGCTTTTTCTAGGTGCTGAAACAGTAACATTCGCAACATTATTTGGTACGTACCTAGGGTTGCGTCACTCTACAGCTGGCGGTCCTACAGCCGAAGAATTATTTAAGCTTCCAATGGTATTTGCGGCAACAATGATTCTTTTAATAAGCAGCTTATGGTCTGTATATGCCGTAATGGCAATGAAGCGTCATGATTTTAAAAAATTACAGTTGTGGATGGGCGTAACAGTAGTATTCGGTCTAGCGTTCTTAGGTTTAGAAATTTATGAGTTCGTGGAATATGTTCATGAAGGACATGGTTTTACAACAAGTGCCTTTGGATCAGCTTTCTACTTTCTGTTAGGAACACATGGAGCGCACGTTGCCTTTGGATGTATTTGGATTACATTATTAATCATTCGCAATGCAAAACGCGGTTTAACGACATATAATGCTCCAAAATATTATTTAGCGGCATTATACTGGCACTTTGTAGACGTAGTATGGGTATTTATCTTTACAGTAGTTTACTTAATGGGAAAGGTGGGTTAAGCAAATGGCACAAAACCAACAACACTCATCTTCAGAAACTCCAAACAGCTTAAAAGCAAAGGTTGATTATAAACGAGAAATGAGTCAGCATCACGTTTCATTTATTATGATGATCTTACTTACGCTAATAGCGTTTGTCGCTGTTGCAAGTGATGCAATTGCTGACTCATTCACCGTACTGTTTATCATCATCTTGGCAGTGATTCAAGTTGTTTTTCAATTGTTTGTTTTTATGCACTTAGGGCAAAAAGACCATGATTATCCTACATGGGGCATTTATATGGGGATTTTTGTTGCTGTTTTAACAGTAGCAGCTCTTATGGGATTGATTTGGTAATTTAATAAGTAAAAAAGACTGCGAAGATAGGGTTAACACCACTATTTGCAGTCTTTTTACTGTTAAAAATGAAGATAAAAGGAAGGAAATCTATGAGTAAGCAGAAAAGACAAAAAGAAAATAATAATATAAAGCCGATTATGATTTTTACGCTTGCTGCAATTTCGATTATTGTTATTGCGGTACTTATTGGCACACAAGTGCAAAATCCTAATGCAAACCAATCTGAAGAACTTGAACTTCCATATGAAACCCAGCCAGTATTAGGAGCAGAAGATGCGTCAGTCCAAATCGTTGAGTTCGGAGATTATAAATGTCCAGCATGTCAAGCGTTTGATGAAAGTATTTTTACACAGTTAAAAACAGATTTTATTGATAATGGAAAAGTATCCTTTTATTTCATGAACTATCCATTTATCGGTGCTGACTCTGAAACAGCTGCTTTAGCGGGTGAAGCTGTCTATGAGCAGGATAAGGAACAATTTTGGGCATTTCATCATGCACTTTTTGAAAATCAAGGTCCTGAGGAACAACGCTGGGCTACAAAAGAAAGACTTTTAGAAGTGGCTGAAGCTTCTACAAAAGACCTTGATATAGAAAAATTAGAAAAGGATATTGAAAAGAAAACATTTAAAGGTGAAGTGGAATCAGATAAACAAATTCTTGATCAATATGGTTTTAAAGGAACACCGACTCTATTTATTAATGGAAAAGAAGTCGAAAACCCCTTTGATTATAAGGAGATCAAATCAATGATTGAAGCAGAATTGGAAAATGAATAAATTAGTCAGTACATATGGGCTATATTTTGCCTGGCTTGTATCTGTAATTGCAGTTGGAGGAAGTTTGTTTTTTAGTGAAATAGCAGGATTTATCCCTTGTACGCTTTGTTGGTATCAGCGGATTTTTATGTATCCTTTAGCTATTATTCTTGGTATTGCTACATTTTATAATGACAAGAAGGTTATCGGTTATGCTTTGCCTTTTCCGATTATAGGAAGTGTTATTTCCATTTATCATATTCTTGTTCAACGAATACCATCCTTTACCTCTCCATGTATGACTGGTGTTCCCTGCAGCGGCGTGTATATTAATTGGTTTGGTTTTGTAACAATCCCAGTGCTTGCTTTGATTGGTTTCTTTCTAATCCTTTTTTTCTTATTTATGAGCAGAAAAGAAAGCTAAACGTCATTTTCTTAATCATTTGGGTTTTGACAGGTGATAGGAGTGACAATCAATAGAAATCACTAATATAGCGTTATATAAAAGCACCATCTGCTTAAGCAGATGGTGCTTTTATATTTTAAAGTTCAATTTAATAATCCCTGCTTCTTTAGCAGAATTAAAAATAATGAGCAGTAATGGTCCTACAACAAATCCAAGGATGCCAAGCAGTTTTAAGCCAATATACATCGAGATTAATGTAGAGAGAGGGGAAAGTCCAATTTGCTGACCCATCACTTTAGGTTCTACTGTACGACGGATGGTAAGGAGTATAAATGCTAAAATTAAAAGTTTTGTCCCGACTGCTACATCTCCAATAATAAACGCATAAATGGCCCAGGGGCCTAAGATGGCGATTGATCCTACAATAGGAATAAAATCAATAATCCAAATAATAAAAGACATCACTAATGCTACTTCTGGTTCAATTAAAAATAAGCCTACTAAAGATACGATAAAAATAATAATACTTACTAAAAACTGTGCTTTAAAAAAGCCAAATACAACATATGACATTCTAGATGCCATAAACTGCACTTTGTCCGCCGTTTTTGTGTGGAGATAAACAAAAGATTTTTCTTTAAGCAATGGCATTTCAAGTAAAAATAAAAACAATGCAATTAAATATACAATAAAGCTTACAAGATAATTAGGAATATCGGTTACAATTTTTGTAATATATCCTATATAATCAAGCTCCAGCAGTTGTGTTCTCGTTTTATTAAAGAAACTGTTGGCTTGATTATTAATTTCATTTACAAATTCAGGAGGAAAGCCTTTCAAGCTGGAATCAAAATCTTCTTGAAGTTCATACCATTTATTGCTGATTTCAATAATTAATTGTGGAGCATTTTCAATTAAATTAATGGCTTCCGTAATAACTTTTGTTACAATAAAGTATCCTGAGACACCTATTAAACATAAAAAAAGTAGGAATGTAATTAATACAGCTAGGTTGCGTTTTAGTTTTAATTGTTTTTGAAACATTTTAACAGCAGGTTCAAGGAATAAAGCTGTAAAAAAAGCAATCAAAAGAGGTAGTGATACAGGTAAAATAATCAATGCAGCTGCAATGATAACTGCTAGAATTAATAGAATAATAAATAAGCGTTTAGAAAAATATTTGGACAATGTTGAACCCCTTTCTAATACAACAACTACCCTCATTATAGTACGTCCTTTAATGATTGAACAGTGATATTTTTTATAATAGTACAGATCATAAATATAAAAATGGGAAGTGAAATTTCACCTTTCTCCTGCATATAATACTGTTAAAGGCGGAAGCGCTGCGGCGTGGAAAAGCGGAGGTGAATTTATGGTTGTGAAACATTTGTTAAATGACTCCATTCAAATCACCGATTATGTAATCGCATTGATTGCTGCAGAAGTAATTAAAGAAATACCGGCTATCCAGTTAGCAAGCGGAAATTTTCGAGAAGAAATCATGAATGCTGTTCATAAAAAGTATGCTGCAAAAGGAATTTATGTTTCCACAGCGTCTAGTTATGTAGACATAAAAGTTAGAACGGCTATTCAATATGGAGAAAATATTGCAGAAGTTTCTTATGCCCTGCAAAAGTTTATTAAAAAACAAGTTGAAAAAATTACAGGATTACAAGTGAAAAAAATTGATATTTTTGTTGAAAAAGTATTCTTTGAATAACATGCAAAAAAAAAAACGCATGAATGCATTCATGCGTTTTTTTGCTATTCAGCTTTTTGAATTTCTTCATATAACTGATTTAATTTTTGTTTACACGTATTTACAATATTACTCGGAAAATCTTCATCATATTCAACACCGTGTGGATAATAGTGTTTACCAACATATGGACTTCCTAGTTTGATTTGGGCGTGAGGCTGTTCTACTACACCTTCTACTGCTGCGCATGGTACACGTAAATAATAAACAGAACCAGTTGTCATATCTTCAAATTTAAAATCGTATGTAATACGCTCATAGTCCCATTGGCCAGCTCGTACAAAGCGAATGGATTCCATAATATGCTCTAATAATGAAAATTCAACAACCTTTCCTTCAAAACCGATGTTTTCAAATTTCAATATATTCCCTCCTCAATTCTCAAAGTAATTCCTTTCATAATCATAGTATGAAAGGGGGTGAGATGCAACGTATCAATAAAGTTTTTATAAAAAGGTCAGCCAACTATTATTGTAAAAAAAACTTTTGAAAAAGTCATTAGTGAAGTTCTTCAATTTCGTGAACTTTTACATAGAAGAATGAGTTATTTTTAATAAATTGGTTCAAACTAATGAGGAAAAGGAGGGAAATGATTTGAAGATGCAAAAATTTTTACTGGGCACGGTGATGCTCGTTGCTTTGTTTTGTTTACCTAACCTAACATCTGCTCAAGGACAAACTACATATACTGTCCAGTCAGGAGATTCCATGTGGAAAATTGCGGTTCGATACCAAGTGGGTTTATCTGAAATCATCGAAGCCAATCCTCACATTCAAAATCCTCGACTCATTTATCCAGGACAAAAGTTAACGATTCCGCTTTTTGATGAAGTTAAAAACATTGAACATCAAGTGATTCAACTAACAAACCAAGAAAGAGCAAAATATGGTTTGCCTGCTCTGAAACCTCATTGGGAACTTTCGAGGGTAGCTCGTTATAAATCAAACGACATGCGGGATAGAAATTATTTTTCTCATACGTCGCCCACCTATGGATCACCATTTACGATGATTAAGAATTTTGGCATTTCCTATCGTGCAGCTGGCGAAAATATTGCAATGGGTCAAACAAGTGCCCAAGCAGTTGTACAAGCATGGATGAGAAGTGAAGGACATCGTAAAAATATTCTAAGTCAAAATTATAATCATATTGGTGTGGGGTATGCTAAAGGTGGAAGCGGTCGATATTACTGGACACAAATGTTTATTTCACAATAAAAAGGAGGATAAACCATGGCTGTTTTAAAAGATATGATGACAAAAGAAGTTGATTACTGTACACCACTTGATAATGTTTATGAAGTGGCAGTTAAAATGAAAAATGATAATGTTGGAATTATTCCAATTTGTGAAAATGATCAAATTATTGGAGTAATTACGGATAGAGATATTGTCGTTCGCGGTGTAGCGGAACGTCATCCTGGCTCAACAAAAGTAACAGACGTTATGAGTGAAAAGCTTATTACTGGAACACCGGATATGAGTATTGAAGAAGCTGCAAACATAATGGCAGAACATCAAATTCGAAGGTTGCCAATAGTAGAAAATAACCGCCTTGTTGGCATTGTATCATTAGGTGATCTTGCAGTTAATCGTTCTTCAGCTGATGATGCTGGTCATGCATTAGAAGAAATTTCTGAGACTTCCCATCTGCAGCAATAATAAAAAGAGTCATTGAGATAAACTCAATGACTCTTTTTATTTATGAGGTTTGTCGATTTCATCGTGCCAACTTGTTTGTCAATCCATGGTTAAAAGCGTACGAAAAGACTACTTTGCATGTGGAAATCAACATCAATTTCACTATTGAACAGTATCTATTTATTCAAGAAGAGAGGAGAAAATAGAGAGAAACACGAATAAAAAGAGAGAGGGGAGGGAGAAGGATAAGAAAAAATATTTTTTTTGCATTAGTCTTAGGGAGTCTCTTTTTGTTTCCTTCCATAGTTTCAAAACTAAATATGTTAGATCATCAACAAGCACGAGGAAATAAAGCAGAGGATATTAATAAAGATGCAGTTTCTTCAGATGAGGAATTTCAGCCTTTATCTATTCATTTATTGATTGGTAAAAATGTGCAAAAAGTTTTAAAGGGTTACGGTCCTCCTCATAAAAAATTATTATCCACTTATAAATACGAATGGTGGATCTATAATGAAAACTATAATAGCTATATCCAATTCGGAGTAATAAATAACAAAATTGTAACGATATTGGCAGTTGGGAAAGATGTTAATACTTTTCCTGTTAAGATCGGTGAAAGTCGGTTAGATTTTGAAGAACAATTAAAAATAACGAATAAAGTAGTAATAGAAGAAAAAGCTAGCTATTATCGTTTTAATTTAACTGAAGAGGAGATGAAGGAACGTCCCTTGTTACAGGTAATCGATGGGATTTGGGGACAATTTTATTTTGACACAGTTACAAATCAACTTGTTGGTGTACGATATTTAAATAAGGATATATTGTTAATGCAGCGCCCCTATTCGTTAGTATATAGAGGTAAATTAATTGAGCCGCCTTTTCTTTCTGAAAAACAACGAAAAAGCATCGAATCGGGAGAAGAAGGACAAATTTTAGAATATACGAATATATTGAGAGAACGGTATGGCTTAACAAAATTGCAGTGGGATGAAGCTGCTGCCAATACTGCTTTCAATCATAGTAAAGAAATGAAAGAGTTGGATTACTTTTCTCATTTATCTCCTTTGTACGGAGGACTTGAAGAACGACTTGAACACGCTAATATTCATTATATACAAGCTGGTGAAAATATTGCAGCCCGATATGAAGACGGGTTTTCTGCGGTAGTAGGATGGCTAAATAGTGAAGGCCATCGCAAAACATTATTAAATAAAGAATTTACTCATTTAGGAGTAGGAGTATATGAAAAGTATTATACTCAAAATTTTATTAAACACTAAAAATGACTGGTCATTAGTCATTTTTAGTGTTTTTTGAATAGTCAGTACGAGTGACGATATAAAAGCTGCCAGTGGCAACTGCTGCAAGTTTACCTGAGTCATTGTATATTTTTGCTTCAGCTACCCAGAGCTGTTTTCCCTTATGAATAATAGCTGCCGTACACTTGAGAAACTTCCCTTTACCTGGGGCAAGATAGTTTATTTTAAGCTCTGTCGTAACCCCGCTTTTATTTTCAGGTAGAAGTTTTGAAATGTACGAACCCATAGCTGTATCAGCGAGTGTTGCAGTAATTCCGCCATGAACAATATCCAGCTTATTATAAATTAACGGTTGAATAGGAATGATAACTTCATAAGAATCATCCGATATTTGACTGGTCATTTGACACAGTGCATCTAAATAAGTAACATAGTGATTTTGCTGTTTTTGCTGCAATCCATTTAATATTTTTTCTGTTAATATTAACTCTTCATCGGTTGCTTTAGTTAAGAACTCTTTAAACTTTGCTGCTGTTTTTTCTTTTAATAAATGATTTTGCATATACGTTCACGCTCTCTTTTTTAGGTTAAAGGAAATAATTCCTTCTCATCTTATAAAAAATAGGCGAACGTTTCAATGGGCATCCCGGTACAATGTAGTAGGTGATAGAAACGGGAGGGAATAACTTTGTCCAAGGAGACCCTTGAATCATTTAAAAAATTTGTTAAAAGCCATCCAAAATTAATAAAAGAAGTACGTGGCGGTAATAAAACGTGGAAAGAAATTTATGAAGAATGGTATTTTCTCGGTGAAGAGGATGAAAAATGGAAAGCATATAAACAAAGCGGAGCTGAACATAAAGGAAAAAAAGAGAGCTCTGATACAAAGAGTGCCATGATGGATGGAGTGTTTTCAAAATTAAAAAATATGGATTTAAATGAAGTCCAAAAACATATTACACAAATTAGTGCAGCAATCGATCAAATTCAACAGCTCGTGCAGCAATTTCAGCCACAAAAACCAAAAGTCCCTTCTCAATCTTATCAGCAGCCATTTCATTACCGTCATGATTAATAGGTGGAGAGAAGGATGAGAAAAGAAATCATTCAATATTTAGATCAAAGACAAGATTTAAAGTATTTTATCCGTATTCATCCTGAATGGTATAAGCGTTTATCACGTAATCCTAATGACTTACAAGCTTTAGAGCGTGTGGCCAAACAATATTACAAAGGAACAATCCTACAAAAAGTAAATCGTTTTCAAGAGCAAATTCAAATGGCCCAAATGCTTTTAGGGATGTTAAGTATTTTAAAGGAAGAATAGCATTATTTTTTCTATCTCCTTCAATCGCTGTGGATAAAAAATCAGCAAATGTTGAAAACTAATCATAGCAAAAGGGGGTAGAAATGATGAAAAAAATAATGATACTAGCCTATTTACTAACAGTTTTAACAGGTTGTCAGCAATATAAAGATGAAGGAATCACGGTTTTACCTGTTAAAGAAACAATATTTAAAGAAATAGGAAAAGTTTCAGCGAATGAAAGAACATTAACTGTCCATCATAAGGTAAAAAGCAATAATGTTTATATAGAGTGTCTTGTACCGAATTTCTCATTTAAAGATCCAAAGGACAGAAAGCTAAAAGATGGGGAAGGATACATTAAAGTATCTGTAAATGGTACACATGTCACTGATATTTACAAAGCGGCATTTATTGTGAGAGGACTGCCGGTAGGAAAGCATGAAATAAAATTAGAAATCGTCCATAATGAAGATACGTCGTACGGTCTATCTAAAACATTTACAGCTGAAATAACAGAGAAGCCATAAATAAAGGCTTCTTTTTATTGTTTTTATAAGAGTTTTTTTGGAAGCAATGTTTTAGAGGTTTGTTGATTTAATTTTCCTTTTTAAAGTCAATGAAGAGCGTAACGACTATGAATGAATAGTCGAAAATGATACAATACAAGTGGAGGTGTTCATATGTTCGCCACATTAGATACAATTAACGTATTAGAACATGCAGAAAAACTAGGGAAGTATATTTCACAATCTGATATTGCGCACTATTATCAGGAGTGTAAAAATAAATTACAGCAAGATAAAGAGATACAAACAAGGATTCAAGAGTTTCAGAAATTAAAGGAGCACTATGAAGAAGTACAACGCTTTGGAAAGTATCATCCTAATTATTCGGAGGTTAGCACAAAAGTAAGAGTGCTGAAAAGAGAACTTGATTTAAATGAAACAATTGCTAACTTTAAAAAAGCAGAAAAAGAATTAGAAATGCTGCTCAATGAAATTAGCGGAATTGTAGCTCACAGTGTTTCTTCTTCCATAAAAGTACCGACGGGTAATCCATTTTTTGATAATAGGAGCTGCAGCGGAGGCTGCGGGTCTGGAGGATCGTGCGGCTGTAAATAAGAAATAGCTCCTTTTTAAGGAAGGGGTTCTAAAAAAAGAATAAAGAATGGTTATTGTGAGAAGTAAGGGAGTCATGCTAGACTAAAATTAAATTTATACGGTAAAGGGGAAGCGCTATGGTTGGCAACCGAATTGGTTTGGCTGTATGGCTTCATTCGCTTAAACAAGTAAAACAGTTACGAAAATATGGGAATATCTTATATGTTTCAAAAAAATCGAAATATGCTGTTCTATATTGTCAAATAGAACGTGCTGAAGAATTAATACAGAAATTAGAGTCCCTGCATTTTGTAAAAGCGGTTGAACCATCATTAAAACCTTTTATAAAGACAGAATATGAAAATTCAAGACCCGATAAAGCAAAGGAATATGATTATAAAATGGGATTGTAAGCCTTCAATTGAAGGCTTTTTATTATGTTTGCGCACCTTAACTAAGAGGTGCAATGAAGTGGTTCATTCTTAAAATTCCAATTAAATATTGGTAATAAAGAATATTTTCGTTAAATTGGTTTGACGGCTTTACAACAAGTTCTGTAATTGTTTTACCGCATTCTTTGCTTAACTGTTCAAATAAAGTATAGCGTTGGTTTGGTTTTTCATGAGGATTAGGAATGCCTTCTCGACAAATATATAACGGTTGAAAGTTTCCTGGAGAGACAGGTTCTAAAATAACAACAAGAGAAGTTACCTGCTGTTCATTTTTAATTGTATGTAATGCCAACAATTTAGCTAGACGATGCTGATTAGAGCGTGCAATTTCGATAAGCTCGTAAATATCTGAATATCCTTCTCCAAACTCAATAAACCTTTGAATCATATATTCTGCTCCTTTCTGTTTATCCATTGATAATGTAGCATAATATAAGCATAAATGAAAAGGATAAAGAAAATGAAGCTTCTGCTAAGTTATTATTTCTTAACATATAAAAAAACCCGTAAGTATTTACTTACGGGTGGCCCTCATGCAAATTATGCGTCAGGCAATGGGAGAGGAGAAACCGGAGGAAGAACTTATGGGGAAAAGTAAGCCTTCTCCGCGGTTGGCAACAACACCTCCTATGATGTTGTTATTTTTATTATCACCATGAAAGGGAATTCTATACGTTAAAAATAGACTGTTATATGCACTTAAACGAGAAACTTTGTTATAAATTGAAAATTCGTTTAAGTTTTTCTTTTTTTTATGGTAGGATAAATGAGAAATATACTGATATTACATAATAAGGTTGGGGTTTATTATGCGTGTAATTGCCGGAGAATGTAAAGGAAGAATGTTGAAACCGGTACCAGGTCATTCTACAAGACCGACAACTGATAAAGTAAGAGAGTCCATTTTTAATATGGTGGGTCCTTTTTTTGAAGGTGGCTTTGCTTTAGATCTTTATGGTGGAAGTGGAGCATTAGGAATTGAGGCGCTCAGTAGAGGAATAGAAAAGGTGATTTTTGTTGACCGAGATGCGAAAGCAATTTCTGTTATAAAAGAAAACCTCGCACAATTCGGTTACAATGAAAAAAGTGAAGTTTATCGCAACGACTCCTATCGAGCACTTAAGGCCTTAAAGAAGCGCGAATTATCATTTTCATTAATTTTATTAGATCCACCATATCATAAGCAAAAGTTGGAAAGAGATATTGAAACCATTTTAGATTTTGGCTTACTAAACAGGGATGGACAGCTTGTTGCTGAACATGGTGTTGAAGTAGAGCTTCCTGAAGAGATTGGAACACTAGAAAAGGTGAAATATGAATCTTACAGCGGTACAACAGCCGTTTCAATCTATCGGTTTAGCAATGAGTAAAAAAAGAAACCATTTTATTAAAGGGGGATTTATTAAGCATGGGGAAGATTGCGCTCTGTCCAGGTAGTTTTGATCCTGTGACAAGGGGACATTTAGATATTATTAAAAGAGCCTCAAAGGTTTTTAGTGAAGTTATTGTTTGTGTGTTTAACCATTCAAGTAAAAGTCCTTTGTTTACGGTGGAAGAACGTGTTGAACTGTTAAAAGAAGTAACAAAAGATCTGCCTAATGTAAAAGTAGATGCCTATCAAGGGCTGCTAATTGATTATGCAAAGGCTGTTGGCGCACAAGCTGTCATTCGCGGACTCCGAGCAGTTTCAGATTTTGAATATGAAATGCAAATCGCATCAATTAACCGAAAGCTTGATGAAGAAATTGAAACATTCTTTATGATGGCGAATAATCAATACTCTTTTTTAAGTTCTAGTATTGTAAAGGAAGTAGCAAAATATGAAGCAATTGTTAGTGACCTTGTGCCGGAAGTTGTAGAAGAAGCACTGCGCAAAAAATATGCAATACCCCGTGATTAATGGGGTATTGTTTTTTATTTTATGAGTGATTTTGTCTGATAATAAATAAAAAATAATAGAGAGAACAGGGTAATAAATGGCCCTATTGAAATAGCTAACAGCCATATTTCACCTATTAGGGAAGAGGGGTTACTATTTAAAAATACAGGGATTTCTTGCGCCTGCTTTTGAATATAAAGAGGTTTCCAAAAAAGCAAAGTAAAAAGCGCTGCAAAACAGCCGTGAAAGATCCTTGCAATGAAAAATGGTTGGAAACGAATGTCGGTATCAGCGAGGATGCTGGCAACTTGAGCTTGAACAGAAAAACCGCTGAAAGCGAGAATAAAGCTTGTAATAATAACTTGAGAAAGAAGTGAACTGCTTTCAGTTTCACTTGCCATTCGACTTCCTAATGTAATTTCAAATAATCCTGATAAAAACGGTAAGCTTAGCTCAGTTGGGATATGAAATGGAATAAAAAGCAATGAGATAATATATGAAAGAGACTGAGCAATATGGACTACACTTAAAATTTTGTTTAAAACGGAAAAAATAATAATAAATCCACCAATCATTAACAATGTTTGGATAGAGTGGTTCACTGAATCACCAAGAAGTTTACCAATCGGTCGATATTCCCGTCTTCTTGTTTGATAAAGAGCAGAAAATGCCTTTCGAATTGAAGGTAAATGGTAGTCATGGGGTTGAGCCTTTTGCGTTTCTTTTCCATGAAAACGCATGATAAATCCAACACATATATTTCCTAAATAATGGGCAGTCATTAATAATAAACCAAGTGCAGCATCTCCAAAAAATCCAACAGCAATAGCGCCGCTCATAAATAATGGATTGGATGAATTCGTAAATGAAACAAGCCTTTCAGCTTCAATAACTGATAATTGCCCTTCTTGTCTAAGGCGAGCAGTAAATTTAGCACCAGCAGGAAATCCAGATGCAAGACCCATAGCCCAAACGAACCCGCCCACACCAGGCACACGAAAAATTGGTCTCATAAATGGCTCTAATAAAATTCCTATAAAACTAACTACACCTAGTCCAATCAGCATTTCTGACACAATAAAAAATGGAAGCAGTGAAGGAAATACAATTTCCCACCACATTGTAAGACCTCGAAGTGAAGCGCCAAACACTTCTTTAGGGTAAATGATAATTGAGATAGCAATAAACGTTACCAATAGGGCTAGAAAAATTGTATTACGATGGGCTGCATTCAAAGCAAGATCCCCCTTAACAAATAACAGTCCTTTCTTTTGCATATAGCTTAAAAGAAAAGGTTTTTTCTTTTATCCAGTTTTCGTATTACAATATACGTAAAGGTTGTCTTATTTAGACCATAGGAATTTGAGCTCTTACACTTTTGCAATGTTAGTTTGTTTAAACAAATGGGGTGGGAGAATGGATCCGAAAATAGGATTAGCATTAGGCTCAGGTGGTGCAAGAGGATTTGCGCATATTGGGGTTTTAAGAGCGTTAACTGAAGCAAAGATACCGATACATTTTATTGCCGGAAGCAGCATGGGAGCGTTAATTGGAGCATTGTTTAGTGTTGGTCATTCAGTTGATATATTAGAAAAAATGGCATTAAGCTTTAGAAGAAAATATTATTTAGATTTTACAGTACCGAAAATGGGATTTATTTCAGGCAATAAAGTAAAGGAGCTTGTGCATCTTTTGACACATGGAAAAATGATTGAAGACTTATCGCCTCCACTTGCGATTGTGACAACAGATTTGTTAAAAGGTGAAAAAGTTATTTTGAATAAAGGGTCTATTAGTGATGCTGTCAGAGCCAGCATATCGATACCAGGCATTTTTGTTCCTGAAAAAGTGGACGGTCGACTGTTAATCGATGGAGGGGTCATTGACAGAGTACCTGTTTCAGTTGTAAAAGAGATGGGAGCGGATATTGTTATTGCGGTGGATGTATCAAATGTAAATACAGACGCTTCTTTAACATCAATTATTGATGTAATTTTACAAAGCATTGATATTATGCAGCAGGAGATGGTAAGGTTTCATGAAATTAAGGCTGATGTTATGATTCGACCTTTAGTAAAACAATATAGTTCGAAGGCTTTTACAAATACAGCAGATATTATTAAAGCAGGTGAAAATGAAGCACAACAAATGCTTGTACACATAAAAAAAGCGATTAGAAGTTGGAAGGGGACGTAGTAGTGACTTATTCAAATAAAAATCAGTATATGAAGCAAAGTTTATGGTTCGTTTTCATGATAATCATCTTTCTTTCACTTACTTTTATAAAACTCCCTTATTATATAACGCAGCCTGGTGAAGCCCAAGTGTTAGGCGAGATGATTGAAGTAACAAATGGTTATAAGGAAGAGGGAGACTTTATGCTCACAACAGTGAGTGTTGGAGAAGCAAATATTATCCAATATATGTTTGCCTCATTCAATGATTATCATGAACTTATCCCGCTCAATCATATTCGTCGCCCTGATGAAAATGAAGATGAATACCATGAGAGACAGCTCCAGATGATGACAGGTTCACAAGATGCTGCAAAAATAGTAGCGTATGAAAAAGCAGGTAAGTCTTTAAAAGTGACATATGAGGGAGTAATGGTGACAGGGCTAATTTCAGAAATGCCTGCTGCAGAACAATTAAAATTAGGTGATATTATTATTGAGGCTGACGGAATGCCTATAAACAAAGCAGAAACATTAATTGACTACTTAAAAAATAAGGAAAAAGGTGAAAAAATTAATCTAGTCATTGAAAGAGAAAAGAAGAAATTAGAAAAATGGATAACTGTAGCTTCATTTCCAGATACTTATCAAACAATCCCTGAAGATAAAGTGGGAGTAGGAATTACAACGTTAACAAAGCGCAGCATTGTAACAAAGCCGGAAGTAGATTTCGATACGAATGGAATTGGAGGTCCATCAGCAGGGCTTATGTTTACGCTTGAAATATTTAATCAATTAACAGAAATAGATTGGACAAAAGGATATAAAATCGCTGGAACAGGTGAAATGAATGAAGATGGATCAGTAGGATCAATTGGGGGGATTCAGCAAAAGATCGTAGCTGCCGACCAGTCAGGAGCTGATATTTTTTTTGCACCTGTTGAAAATCAAAATTATGAAGATGCATTAGAGGCAAAAAATGATATTGATACAAATATGAAAATAGTTCCTGTAGAAACATTTGAAGATGCGCTTAATTATTTAAAACAGCTTTCAAAAAAACAAGGCGCTTAAGTTGAGCCGCCTTGTTTTTGGTTAGTTAATGGGGAGTATCTAGACGAATGGGAGGAGTAGAATACTCAGTATATAATTGTTTTGTTTGCAAAGGGCTGGGTAATCCCAAGGTGTATGTATGAGAAGCTTTTTGATCCAAGGATAATAACGGATTTTTAAGTTTTGCAACAGTTGAAATGAGTGGTAAATCAATCTCCTTTTTAATCTTATTTAAATATTGCTGCCCGTTTTGACTCATTCCTAACAATCTTAAATAAGGGGCTTTTTTCGTTTCTAGAGCAAATTGCATGTCTTCTTTTTTTGCATTTGTCAAAATATGCGTACATATCCGCTGTAAACGTGTCCATGTATAACGCTTTGTTTTTAGTTTTTCCATAAAATCATAGAAGGTATGAGAAGCTTTTACGATTTCAATCATGCGATTTTCAATCCCCTCTTCTACCTCGTATATTTCTTTAAATTCTTCATTTGTACCCGTTAACAATTTGTATTTAAGATAAGAAAAATAATGCTCCCAATGCTGAAATTGCTTGTACTCTTTAAAATAAGAATTCAATATGTGATAGGTGCTTTCAGGAACATATTGGTAGATCGAATGCAGCGATTGATCTTCAAGTAAACGTTTTCGAATTGAAGTGGCGCTTGCAATGGATTCATGGGTTGATTCCTTATCGTGATAACCTGCATGAATGCGTTTAATTGCTGCTGCTTTCATTGAGCTTTTTTGTTCCTTTATGGCTTTAAGATAATGAAAACCTAAAATATTATTTGGTTGACTGAGATCTAATACGTCGGGATTTGGGTTAAGTGTGTGAAAAGCTAATGAAACAGCTTTCGGGTAGCTGTGACCTTGTTTGATAAAGGTTCTAATTTTTTCATTATAAAGTATAGTATGCTCGTCTAGAAACTTTATTGTATGTTTAAAAGAATCTATGTCCCCGTCTTCACTGCCAAAGCATAATTCATCAACAAATAGGTTATTTAATATTGAGACAGCACCGTGTGCAAAAATCTCAGCTTTTTGTGTAGAAAATGCATAGGGAAGTTCAATAACAATATCAGCACCTCCTCTTAAAGCCATTTCTGCTCGAGCCCATTTAGAAACAAGTGCTGGTTCTCCCCTTTGAAGAAAATAGCCGCTCATTACTGCAATAATAACATTTGCCCCTGTTTGCTTCTTTGATTGCTGTAAATGATAAAAGTGACCATTATGAAAAGGATTATGTTCGACAATAACGCCAACTGCTTTCACTTAATTAAACCTCTCCTTTATGAATAGCTAAAAGATACTATCATTATACAAGATTACTCGTCTTATATACATCATGATCCATTTGCAATTTGTTTAAAACAATGTTATGTGTTAAAGTATTATCAATTAATAGCTTGATACGTGATATAGTGCTTTGTTGAGTTAATCTTAATAATGCTGTACAGTCTATATGCTTTATAAATTAATAAATACAGGGAAATATAAGCGATAAAAGGCGTTGAAAGAAAAGAGTAAGTCAATAAATGAAGTGTAAAGAAAAAATATTGACATTTTAGTTTTTCACCGCTATAATTACACTTGTTGCTTTGAGGTGATAGTATGAAATGGTCAATTGAGCAGTTAAAACGGTTAAAAGCTCAAGGAATTAAACTTGATGAAACAGTTGATGTTAATGACTTAACAAAAGTCAATCGTGATATTCGCAGTATTTCTCCTATCCATATTACAGGGGAAGCAGACTTTTATTCGAATGCTGTCTCATTCCGTTTACAAATAGTTGGAAGTATGATTCTTCCATGTTCCAAAACATTAGTAGATGTGGATTTTCCGTTTTCCATTCAAACAATTGAGACATTCCAATTAGAAAGTGGAAATGTAGAATGGGAAGAAGAAGCAGATGAACAGATTCATCAAGTGGAAGGAAATACAGTAGATCTTTTACCGGCAATCAAGGAAAGTATTCTACTTGAAGTTCCAATGAGAGTTGTTAGTCCGAATGCAGAAGCAGCACAATCAGGAAAAGGGTGGGAAGTTGTTTCTGAAAAGCAAAAGAAAGACCAAGTCGACCCAAGGCTCGCTGATTTAGCAAAGTTTTTTGAGAAAAATGAAAACCGTTAATAATGGAAGATCCGCCTAAGGGCCTTCATTCCATATAATTTCAAACTCTTTAAGGAGGTGGAACTGATGGCAGTACCTTTTAGAAGAACATCTAAAAAAGTTAAAAGACAACGTCGTACTCATTTTAAATTACAAGTACCTGGCATGGTAAAATGCTCTAATTGCGGAGAGTACAAATTAGCTCACCGTGTATGTAAAGAGTGTGGATCATACAAAGGTTCAGAAGTAGTAAGCAAATAGTAATAATGGAAGAGCAGAGAGAAGTTTCTCTCTGCTTTTTTGTGTTTAAAACAGCTAAAAAGAGTGTGTAGATAATTGTTCTTTATCTTTTTCTTTTTCTTTACGATTGCAAATGAGGTATTCTATGTTTTCTATTAAATGCATACTTATTTAATAAACGAGAGAATGTTCAATGCTTTATGTAAAGGAGGGATTAGAGTGAATTCAGTACGTCAAGATGCTTGGAATTCAGATGAAGATATGGTATTGGCTGAAATGGTTCTGCGTCATATTAGAGAAGGAAGTACCCAACTTGAAGCATTTAAGGAAGTGGCTGAACAGTTATCAAGAACACCTGCAGCTTGCGGCTTTCGATGGAACTCCCTTATTCGGAAGAGCTATCAAAGTGCAATTGAGATTGCTAAGCAGCAGCGTAAAGAATTAAAAAAGCAGCAAGTAACGGATGAAATAAGTAATGAAATAAAAGAAGAGCAAAAAAGTTTCTCTAACGAAAACGATCATAACAATGCAATTAAAATGGTTGATGTTATTTCTTATTTGAAACTTCTACAAAAAGAGCAAAAACAGCTTGATATAATAAAAAAAGAAAATGCTAGATTAACGAAAGAAGTGGAAGAATTAAAAACGAATAACGGGGCCCTAAACAAAGAGCTTCAGCTTATTAATGAAAAGTATCAAACTGTTCGAGAAGATTATAAGGCATTAATTTCTATAATGGAAAGAGCCAGGAAAATGATTGTGTTTGAAGGAGAAGATAATGAAAATATTACTTTTCATATGGATTTAAACGGAAACTTAGAGAAGGTAAAAAAATAAAGTCCCTAAGAAATGAAGGACTTTAAAAATAAGTATATGATTGTATTGAACGTTAGTTTAGTAAGGATCTTGTTCAGAAACACCTTCAGGATACCAAACATA
Source organism: Bacillus taeanensis (assembly GCF_003318295.1). GTDB lineage: Bacteria > Bacillota > Bacilli > Bacillales > UBA6769 > Maribacillus > Maribacillus taeanensis. The sequence goes on along the minus strand of NZ_QOCW01000005.1, from coordinate 24,016 downwards.
AGGGTTTTCACCACGGTCACGTGTTGGATTATAAGTGACCGCTTCAAAACCTTGCTTTTCCCAAAATTCTTTTGAACCTTGACGAGCATTTGTTTTGATTGGAAGGTTGAGTGTTTTTGCAAAATTAACGAGTGAACTTCCATACCCACGTCCTCGATATTGAGGGAGTACTTCAAGTTTCCATAATTCATAATAATCTTGGGCAGGCTCAAAGTAACGGTCATATTTATGGTCAATTCGATATAAGCTCATTCTTGCAACAAGCTTATCTCCATAATAAATTCCATAAAAAGGAGACTCACTGTCGTTTTCAATAATATTCTCTTGTAATTCATCAAGCATAGAAAGTTCTTGAATACCGTATTCTTTAAATTTCTTAAACTCTTCTAATGTTTTGAAATTTACTAGTAACCTTTGGACAATATTTTCTTCAATCATTGTATACCCTCCCTAATACCGCTTCACCTTTATTATATAATAAATTTTTAAATTTTTCTGCATTATTTCTTCATTCTTATCTTCATTTCTGAAAAGATCCATGATGATTACTGATATGATATCATCCCTTTCATTAAAATGATGAAAGGGATTTTGTTGTTTTATATAGTCCAATTGGTCTAATATAAAATTATAATAAAAGTGAACAGGTTAGAGGAAAGGAGTTTTTTTGTTGAAAATATCTATTATAGGAGGAGGTTCAATCGGGCTTCTGTGCAGTGCGTACTTTTGCTCACTTGGAGAAGAGGTTACTTTGTATACAAGGAGAGAGGAGCAGGCAAGTGAAATTGTATCAAAGGGATTAACCCTTTATAAAAATAGAGAGAGTCATCATTTTTCAATCAATGCTTCACCAATTTCAGAGTTTCGTTCACACGGGGGACTCGTAATATTAGCTGTTAAGCAATATCAGCTTGAAGAAGTATTAAAGGAGATAAGTATTAAATTAGAAAAAGGAACGTTACTGTTTTTACAAAATGGCATGGGACATCTTTCCTTATTGGACAAGTTAACAAAGTATAATGTATTAATTGGTATTGTAGAGCATGGCGCTTTGAAAACTTCTGATTATGAAGTAATTCATACAGGAGAAGGTACATTGAAAGTTGCTTTGTATAGGGGTAAAGACCCTTATTTTAATACCTCTCTGGAAACATTTAATAAAAATGGATTTCCTATTGAAAAGGTGGAGGATTGGTATGAAATCATGGCAAATAAACTAGTTGTAAATGCGGTTATCAATCCTCTTACAGCTTTATATCGCGTAAAAAATGGCGAATTATTAAAAAACCCCTATTTTCTTCATAATATGAAGTTATTATTTAATGAAGCAGTAAGTGTTCTTGAGGTAAATCGTCATCAGCTGTGGAGCACCGTAGAAATGATTTGTAAAAAAACTGCAGAAAATCGTTCTTCCATGCTTTGCGATATTGAAAAAGGTTATACAACTGAAATTGATGCTATTAGTGGCTACATACTTGCTGAAGCAAATAGACAAAATAGGACGCTTTCTTTAACAAGTTTTCTTTACAAAAGCATTAAAGGTATAGAAATAATGAAATGAGGTGAAAACAATGATGGGAAATATAATAGCTTCTTTAATTGCAACTTTTGTAACACTTCCATTATTAGGATGGATTGTATGTTATGCATTATCACTAAAAATTACAAAGGATAAAAAGAAAGCATTTAAAATTTCTGTGGATTTTACTACCTTTTTATTAATTATTGCCTGCCATTATTTACTTTATGAAATAAGCGGAAAATCTTTTTTATGGGTTATTATTATTACACTTATTTTAACTGGAGTATTATTTAGTTTCCTGCATTGGAAAACAAAAGAGGAATTGAAATTCTTTAAAATAATGAAAGGGGTTTGGCGGTTTAACTTTTTGCTTTTTAGTATTAGTTATCTGCTGTTATTAATGTTGGGGTTAACTCATCGTATTTCCGTTATTTAAATTTGTAAGCAACTTCTTTTCCGCAGCCGTAAAATTTTGCTATACTACTCAGAGAGAAAAATGATTGCAAAAGAAGAAAGGAAGAACGATATGAAAATGTATGAATGTACTCTTCCTCAAACTAATAGATTAGCTTTTGACTATCTTGCTGACAAACAGCTCGTTCGAGAACTATTTGATTATCATTACCGAACAAAGGATACGTATAAAAAGCGTCAGGAAGAGCTGCAAAAGCGGCAGTTTCCAAGAAGGGAACTTGTTACCCACTTAAAACAATTTAATAAACAGTTTGCTCCTCATGAGAAGACATTAATAAATATTGAAAAACTTACAAATGAAAATTCTCTTGTTGTAATTGGGGGGCAGCAAGCAGGACTTCTTACAGGGCCGCTCTATACGATACATAAAGCAATATCGATTATCCAACTTGCTAAGAAACAAGAAAAAGAGTTAGGTATTCCTGTTATTCCAGTATTTTGGATTGCTGGAGAAGATCATGATTTTGATGAAATCAATCATATTTTTGTATCAGATGAAATGAAAAATAAGAAAGTTTCAATTTCCCAAACACAAACAACAAAACAAACAATGTCGCAAATGAAAATGGATAAGATAAAGGTCCGGAAATGGATCGACATGGTTCTTTACTATTTTGGAGAAACTAATTATACGAATGGACTAGCAGACAGTTTATACATAAAAATAGAGCAGTCGGAAACATTTGTTGACTTTTTTGCTCACCTTATGACTGAACTTTTTAGTAAGTTCGGATTAGTTCTTGTAGATTCAGGGGATAAAGACTTAAGAAAAATTGAAAGCTCTTTATTTAATGAAATCATTACGCATAACCCCTCTCTTCAACAATGTGTCAATGAGCAGTTAGATTATGTTAAAGCTTTAGGCTATGAAAAACCAATTGAAACAGATAAAAACAATGCTCATTTGTTCTATCATCATGAGGAGCAGCGGATCTTACTATATCAAAATGAAAACAGTGAATTTTATGGTAAAAACAATGAGTGTTTATTTAGTAAAAAAGAGTTAAAAAATATGGCATTGTATTTCCCAGAAAAATTAAGCAATAACGTGATTACTCGTCCGCTTATGCAGGATTATTTATTTCCTACTGTTGCTTTTGTTGCAGGTCCAGGAGAAATTGCTTATTGGGGAATATTAAAAAAAGCTTTTCACCTTTTTAATATGAAGGTACCTCCTGTTGTGCCTCGTTTAAATATTACCTTTGTTGATCGAACAGTTGAGAAGCACCTGCAGGAATTAAACATCCCGTTAGAAGAAGTCCTTGTACATGGAACAAAAGCGAAAAAACAAAATTGGTTTAATCAAAAGAAGCAGTGGGATGTTGAAGAGGTGAGTGAAAAAACAAAACAGCAAATTGATGAGGTTCATCAGTCATTTCGTCTTTTAGCGGTTGATGTCGATCCCTCGTTAAAAAAATTGGCAGAGAAAAATATAACGATTATTCAAAATCAAGTAGGTTTTCTTGAAAAAAAAATTCACTCTACAATTGAGAAGCGCTATAAAAATGAATTAAATAAATTTGATGCTGTCGAAATGGCCCTTCATCCAGATAACGGATTACAGGAACGCAAGTGGAATATTTATTATTATTTAAATGAGTATGGCAGCGATTTAATAGATCGTCTTCTTGAAATGGATTATCAGTTTAACGACAAACATAAAATCATATTTTTATAAGAAAAAAAGTCCTGCATTGACGGCAGGATTTTTTTTTATGGACACGAATACTATTTTTAGTGGTGAAAAGTGGGGGGATGTGGTAAATTTAAAAAGGAATGTGAGGTAAGTGGTGAAGGGCCTTATTCATGGGGGAATATCGGCATAATAGTGAGAATAAAGGAAGATTAATTATTCCTGTTAAGTTCCGCGATGAATTGGGCTCTTCGTTTTGTTTGACTCGAAGGTTAGATCACTGTGTCTTTGGTTATCCTTTAAAGGAATAGAACCTATTAGAATAAAAGCGCAAAGTATGATCGGTTATGAACAAGGATGTAAAAGCGTTTATAAGGTTCTTTTTTCTAATGCTTAAAAAGTGTTAACTCGACAGGCAGGGGAAACGTACTATTAACCAAGCATGAAGACATTACGCTTTTTAGAAAAGAAATGTGTAATAATGGGCGTATCAAACCGAATTGAAGTTTGGAGTCAAAGCAGATGGGAAATGTATGAGGAGAAAGCAGAGCATTCATTTAAGAATATGGCAAAACCGCTCATGAATATGAATTGTTCATTTGTTTTCTTTTTACCTCCACTTTCACTACAATGTAAAGGAACGAGAAGTGATAGTATGTTTGAACATGAAACAGTATTAAAACAAGAAGCAGTTGATTCTTTAAATATAAAGAAAGATGGTATTTATGTTGATTGTACATTAGGAGGTGCTGGTCATAGTTTGCACATTGTGAAGCAGCTATCAGACACTGGGCATCTTTTTGCATTTGATCAAGATCAAACGGCCATTGATCATGCCGTACAACAATTAAAAGCATATGAGGGTAAATTTACAATTATACATAGCAATTTTCGCTATATTCGCTCTAAATTAGAAGAGCTTGGTGTTAACAAAGTAGATGGTGTTTTATTTGATCTAGGGGTATCCTCACCTCAGCTTGATGAAGGTGAAAGAGGGTTTAGTTATCAACATGATGCTCCTCTTGATATGAGGATGGATCGCACATCAGCATTGTCAGCATATGAAGTTGTCAATGAGTGGAGCTATGAGCAGCTTGTATCCATCTTTTTTCATTATGGAGAAGAAAAATTTTCGAAACAAGTGGCCCGTAAGATTGAAGCGTATCGTGAAAAAAACCCAATTGAAACAACTGGTGAATTAGTTGATTTGATTAAAGAAGGAATACCTGCGCCTGCTAGAAGAAAAGGCGGTCATCCTGCCAAGCGAATCTTCCAAGCGATTCGGATTGCTGTAAATGATGAGTTAAAGGCTTTTGAAGATGCACTGCAAGATGCCATTTCTATCACAAAATCAAGCGGCCGTATTGCGGTAATTACTTTTCATTCATTAGAAGATCGAATTTGTAAACAAGTTTTTAAAAAAGAAAGTACAGGACCGGAACTGCCGCCAGGTTTACCGGTTATTCCTGACGAGTATAAACCAATTTTAAAATTAGTAACGAGAAAGCCCATTCTTCCTAGCGATGAAGAGTTAGAGGGAAATCGTCGGGCACGCTCAGCTAAATTAAGAGTTGCCGAAAAACAATAAAAAGAACAAAGGAGGGAAACCGGTTGGGTAATTTAGCGTATCAAATTCAAAGAAAAGTAAGGAAACAGTCTCAACAAAACCTTAACAAACAACCGAAAGTTATTATTCAAACTGGTAGAATTACGAAAGGTGAAAAATTGTTATGGTTCGGCATGTTTATTGGAGTCCTAGCTGCTGCTATTATAATGGTTTCAAATTATGCTGCCATTTATAATGTGAACCATGGTTTGGTACAATTAGAAAATACGGTTGAAAATCAATCGAAAATTAATAATGATTTGCGCCTGCAGGTGGCTGAACTTCAAGCACCTGAACGCATTAGAGAGATTGCAGAAGAGCAATTAGGAATGACAATTAATGAGAAGAGCATAAAAGTTATTCAGTAAAACGGTTCTAGTTAAAGGGTGTTATAGAAAGCTTACAACGTGAGAGTGATGGTTATGGAAGTTAAAAAAAATCCAAACATAAACAAAGGAGCAGCTGTTTTATCGGTTATTTTTATACTGCTCTTTTTTTTATTAATAGGGAGATTTTTCTATATTCAGGTTACTAAAAAAATAGAAGGCGAGTACTTAGAGGAACTGGCGGAAGATAAGTGGACGAAAACACAAATCATTGATGCAAATCGGGGAACAATCTATGACCGTACAGGTCAGCCGCTTGCTCAGGATATTCCGGCTTATACGGTTTATGCTGTTCTAGATGAAAATTATCCAAACCATGTAAAAGATCCTAACGATACAGCTGAAAAGCTTGCCAAAGTTTTAGGAGGCTCTAAAGAAAAGTTTAAACAAATTTTAGAACAAGACCGCTTTCAAGTTGAGTTTGGTTCGAGCGGGCGAAAAATTACCCATAGTCAAAAAGAAGCGATTGAAAAGTTAAAGTTACCTGGAATTGGTTTTATCCGTGAGAAGAAACGTTTTTATCCAGACCAAGTATTTGCGTCCCATATTCTTGGATTTACGAATACGAATACTGAGAAAGAAATTGAAGAAGGTGTGATGGGACTAGAACAAAGTTTAAATAAACACCTGTCAGAGCAAAATGGATCTGTTACTTTTCAAAGTGATCGAAAAGGAATTATTCTTCCAGACGAAGAGGCAGCCATTACCGAACCGAAAAATGGAAAAGACGTCTATTTAACGCTTGATGAAAAGATACAGCTGTTTTTAGAAACAGCGCTAAAAAAAGCGGACGAACAATATAAACCGGAAAGAATGATAGGAATTGTAGCAGATCCAACTACTGGTCAAATCTTAGGGATGAGCAGTTATCCGAGTTTTGATCCAAATCAAAGAAATATAACCGATTATACAAACTATGGTGTATCATGGGCCTTTGAACCTGGCTCTACGATGAAAGTTTTCACGCTTGCCGCAGCTATTGAAGCAGGGGTGTATAATGGAAATGAGCAGTTTCAATCGGGAAGCTATAATAAAATCCCTAACACAAAACCAATTCAAGATCACAACTATGGAAGAGGATGGGGGACCATTACGTTTAATGAAGGAATTCAAAACTCTTCCAATGTAGCGATCTCTATTTTAGTTAATGAAAAACTCGGTGTTGACCGTTATTATGAATATATTGAAAAGTTTGGTTTGCGAGAAAAAACGGGTATTGACTTACCAGGAGAACAAAATAGTACCATTCTTGATAAGTGGCCAAGAGACAAAGTGACGACAGGATTTGGACAAGGCTCCATTATTACACCAATTCAGCAAGTTCAAGCCTTTACAGCCGTTGCAAATGGTGGGAAAATGATGCAGCCTTATGTTATCGATAAAATAGTTGATCCTGTTACCGGAGATGCAGTAAAGGAAAGTAAGCCAACAGTAAAAGGTGAACCAATTTCCAAAGAAACAGCTCAAGAAGTTCGTGATATTCTTAGAACGGTTGTAACAGATGGAACAGGAACGCTCTTTGAAATTGAAGGATATGATGTAGCAGGAAAAACAGGTACAGCTCAAATTGCTGAAAATGGAAAATATTTAACAGGAAAAGGGAACTATGTGTATTCATTTTTAGGTCTTGCACCAAAGGATAAGCCTGAACTGATTGTGTATGTTGCAGTGGACCGTCCTCATTTGGAGCCATATGAAGTAGATTCTACTGTAACCTCTCAAATTTTTACGTATGTAATGAAAAATAGTTTGCAGTACTTAAATATTAAGCCAAATGAAAAAAATAAAACAAGTAACACAGCTCAAAAAAGTCTTGGAATCGAGTTGAAAAATTATCAGGGGAAATCCGTACAAAGTGCTAAGAAAGAGCTTATAAGTCAAGGTTTTAAAGTTGAAATAATTGGAGATGGAAAAGAAATTATAAATCAAATTCCTTTTTCAGGGACAAAAATTTTAGATGGAGAACGAATTATCTTAACGTCTAATGGGAAAATGACAATGCCAGATTTAACAAATTGGTCAATCGCAGATGTGATGAAGGCAGCCTCTGCATTAGATGTAAAAGTCAGTTTAATTGGTTCAGGTTATGCAACAAAGCAAAGCATTGCACCTGGACAATTTGTTAAGAAAGAAGATTATTTAGTAGTAGAACTTGAAACACCAAATCCAAATGATTTAGAACCGCATGTTTCCATTCAAACAGATGAGCCTGTCGTTAAGGATTAGCGGCGTTCTAACTGTTTCTGTACAAGCATATACATGAAACGAGTTTATGATAGGGGAGGTCCCAATCGTGCGTGTTTCAAATGTAACAGTACGGAAACGGTTAGTTTTTGCGTTCTTAATCGGTTTTATCTTTTTTCTTGTTCTAATTGTACGACTCGGTTATGTTCAATTTGTAATGGGTGATTGGTTAACAGATAAGGCGAAAGATTCGTGGAGTCGAAATATCCCTTTTGAAGCGAAAAGAGGCGAGATATTAGACCGTAATGGCGTACCATTAGCAACAAATATAAGTGCTCCTTCTGTATTAGTCGTCCCAAGGCAAATTGAAGATCCAGCCGCCGCTAGTGAAAAACTTGCTGCTGCCCTTAATATGGATCAGAAGAAAGTGTATACTATTTTAACGAAGAAAGCTTCCACACAATGGATTCATCCTGAAGGACGGAAGTTAACAAACGAAAAAGCGAATGAAATTAGAAGTCTGCGTATTCCGGGGGTTTATATTGCAGAAGATAATAAACGCCACTATCCCTTTGGTAGTTATTTATCACATGTGCTTGGTTTTGCGGGGATTGATAATCAAGGATTAACAGGACTTGAAAAGTATTATGATGAAAGATTAAAAGGAGAAAAAGGCGGAGTAGAGTTTTATGCAGATGCAAAAGGAAATCGAATGCCTTTTTTATCAGATGATTATACACCTCCAGTCGATGGTTTGAATTTAAAGTTAACAATTGATACTGATATTCAAACGATTATGGAAAGAGAGCTTGATATTGCAGAAGCAACTTATAACCCGGACGGAGCCATTGCAATTGCAATGAACCCAAACACAGGAGAAATTCTCGGAATGTCAAGCAGACCAGATTTTAATCCTGAAGATTTTCGAAATGTACCTCCGGAAGTATACAATCAAAATAAGCCTGTGTGGAGTCAGTATGAACCAGGCTCAACCTTTAAGATAATTACGCTTGCCGCGGCATTAGAAGAAGGAAAAGTGGATTTAGAGGAAGAAGAGTTTAATGATCCAGGCTCAATTGAAGTTGCGGGAACAAGACTGCGCTGTTGGAAGAAAGGTGGACATGGTCATCAAACTTTTTTAGAAGTGGTTGAAAACTCCTGTAATCCTGGCTTTGTTGTATTAGGTCAGCGCTTAGGTAAAGAGACATTGTTTTCGTATATTGATAAATTTGGGTTTGGCAAGAAAACCGGGATTGATTTACAAGGAGAGGGAACTGGAATTTTATTTCCTTTAGAAAAGGTAGGGGCGGTTGAACTAGCTACTACGGCTTTTGGTCAAGGTGTTGCGGTCACGCCTCTTCAACAAGTTGCTGCTGTATCAGCTGCCGTGAATGGTGGATACTTGTATGAGCCGTATCTTGCAAAAGAATGGGTGGACCCTGAGTCAGAAGAAATAGTAGAGCGGGTGCAGCCCAACATGAAAACACAAGTTATTTCAGAAGAAACCTCTAAAAAAGTACGCGAAGCGTTAGAAAGTGTGGTAGCAAAAGGAACGGGGAAAAATGCCTTTGTGGATGGTTATCGCGTTGGCGGGAAAACAGGTACAGCGCAGAAGGCAGTGAATGGCCAGTATTTAAAGGATAATCATATTGTTTCTTTTATTGGGATAGCGCCAAGTGATGATCCGCAAATTGTCGTTTATGTAGCCATTGATAATCCAAAAGGTACCCTTCAATTTGGTGGAGTCGTTGCAGCTCCGATTGTTGGAACGATTATCGGTGATAGTTTACAAGCAATGGGAGTTAAAAAACGAACAACACAAATTGAAAAAGAAAAAGCATGGAATGATGAAGAGTTAATTGAAATGCCAAATTTAGTTGGTAAAACGAAGCAGGATATTCGTGAATCTTACTATAATTTAAAAATTGATGCTGCAGGAGAAGGAGACATTATTGTACACCAATCTCCAAAGGCGGGAGTAAAGATAAAAGAAGGTTCAACAATTCGATTATATTTAGGTGACAAATAAACATATTAGAATGAACATAAAGCTGTATGCGTAAAGCCAAGCGTTCTGCTTTGGCTTCTTTTTCTGATGATCGTTCATATAAAAAAGGGGGAATGAATTTCATGAAACTACATAATTTAACTCAGTATTTATTAAGCTATCAGGTGCTTGGAGAAGGAAATCCAGCTATTACATCCATTGAAATGGATTCAAGAGAAGTGAAATCCGGCAGTTTATTCATTTGTATTAAAGGCTTTACGGTAGACGGACATAATTTTGTGAATCAGGCGATTGAAAAAGGTGCTGCAGCTATTCTTGCTGAAAAAGAAATTGAGGCAAAAATTCCGGTTATTGTAGTAAGTGATACAAAGCGTGCAATGGCCTTATTAGCTGATGTCTATTACAATCACCCAACACATCACATGCATCTAATTGGCGTGACTGGAACAAATGGAAAAACGACAACAACTTATTTAATTGATCAAATTATGGAAGATAGTGGTCGGAACACGGGGCGTATTGGTACAATTAATATGAAAATAAACGATAAAGAATTTGAAATGAAAAATACAACACCAGAATCCTTATTTCTCCAAAAAGCTTTTCATGATATGATTACTGAACATGTTGAGACAGCAGTAATGGAAGTTTCCTCACATGCTTTAGATTTAGGTCGAGTAAGGGGCTGTGATTTTGATGTCGCTGTTTTTACAAATTTAACACAAGATCATCTTGACTACCATCAAAATATGGAAACCTATTTGCAGGCAAAAGCGCTTCTTTTTTCACAGCTTGGCAATACATATGATAAAAACAGGTCAAAAGTCGCTGTCTTAAATGTAGACGATTCCGCTTCAAAAACACTTGAAAGGGTAACGTCTGCACAAGTTTTAACATACGGTATTGAAAATGAGGCAGATATAATGGCTGTTAATATTGTATTGTCAGGAGATAAAACAAAATTTGTTTTACAAACGAAGAATGATAAAGTAAACATTAACCTTCATATGGTTGGGAAATTTAGTATTTACAATGCTTTAGCTGCAGCAAGTGCTTGTTTAGCCTCAGGTGTTTCACTTCAACAAATTAAAGCAAGTTTAGAAAAAGTACAAGGTGTACCAGGGCGTTTTGAAGTTGTAAAAACGGATCAACCTTTTACAGTGATTGTTGATTATGCACACACGCCAGATAGTTTAGAAAATGTGCTTTTAACGGCAAAAGAATTTGCGGTTGGAAAAGTTTATGTTGTCGTAGGCTGTGGAGGAGACCGTGATCGAACAAAACGTCCTTTAATGGCTAATATCGCAGTGGAACATGCTGATTATGCGTTCTTTACCTCTGATAATCCGCGCAGTGAAGAGCCAGAGCAGATTTTGCGCGATATGACAAATAACCTTACAGGAGAATATAGTGTAATCGTAGACCGCAAAAAAGCGATCTGCGAAGCAATTCACCATGCGAAGCAGGACGATGTAATCATAATTGCTGGAAAAGGGCATGAAACTTATCAAATTATTGGAGATAAAGTACATGACTTTGATGATCGTCTCGTTGCTGAACAAGCAATAAAGGAGTTAAAATCATGAAACAACCTTATTCATTTTTTGAATCGTTAAGCACAGGTCAAAGAGTAAATAGTTCAAATAACGTTATTATTAAAGAGATTTTTATAGATAGCAGAAAGAATGTTCAAAACGGCTTGTTTATTCCGATTGTGGGAGAGCGGTTTGATGGGCATGAATTTCTTTTAGATGCTGTTAAGAATGGAGCTTGTGCAGCATTTTGGCAGCAGGATAAAGAGGTTCCAAAAGAGCTGCCAGATGATTTTCTGCTTTTTTATGTAAAAGATACGTTAGAAGCTTTGCAGCAGCTGGCAAAGAAATACTTGCAGCATGTCAAGCCAATTGTATTAGCTGTTACAGGAAGTAATGGAAAGACAACGACAAAAGATATATTGGCTGGTGTGCTGGAGCAGCGATTTAACGTGTTTAAAACACAAGGAAATTACAACAATCATATTGGTTTACCACTTACAATTCTTGCAATGGACGAAGCGTGTGAAGCACTTATTTTAGAAATGGGAATGAGTGGATTTGGAGAAATATCATTTTTAAGTCAGCTAGCCTCTCCTGATTTAGCCATTATTACGAACATTGGAGAGTCACACTTAGAACAGCTAAAAAGCCGTGAAGGAATTGCAAAAGCAAAAATGGAAATTGTAGATGGCTTAAAAAGAAATGGAACGGTGATTATAGACGGGGATGAGCCTTTATTAAAATTACGTCTTAATAAAAATGTACTTACTTGTGGTTATGGCAATGAAAATAAGTATCAGATAACTGAAGTAACCGGTAATGAGAACGGCCTTTATTTTATAATTAACAATAATGAACGTTTCTTTTTACCAATTATCGGAAAACATAATGTTAAAAATGCGGTTTACGCAATAGCAGCAGCACAGCAGATGAATCTATCCTTTGATGAAATATACAAAGGATTGTCCTCATTAGTTATGACGAATATGCGTCTTGAAAAGTTAAAAGGAAAACAAGGTGCATTACTAATTAATGATGCATACAATGCTAGCCCTACTTCTATGAAAGCAGCGGTTGAAGCAGTAAAATTTTTAGAGGATTATAAAGAAAAAGTGCTTGTTTTAGGCGATATGTATGAGTTAGGCAGCGATGAAGAGCGGCTTCATCGCAGTGTTGCAGATAGTATTGAATCACCGATTACCAATGTGATTGCAGTAGGTAAAAAAGGCAGGTGGATTGGAGAAGCAGTTATAGACCGAGATAACAACAATATTCCCATAAGCTTTTACACAACAAAAGAAGAAGCACAATCTAAAGTTGAATCATTACTATCTCCTAACACAGTTGTATTATTTAAAGCATCAAGAGGACTAAAATTAGAGACACTAATCGAGGCACTAGTTGATTGAAAAAGGAGGCACCACTATGCTTGAACAAGTATTATTATTTACGCTCGTTACTGCATTTTTAGTTTCTGTATTATTAGGACCAATTTTTATTCCCTTTTTACGCCGATTAAAATTTGGGCAAAGTATTCGAGACGAGGGACCGAAATCCCACCAAAAGAAATCCGGTACCCCAACAATGGGGGGGATTATTATCGTCATAGCAATTGTTGCAGCAACAAGCATTTTAACAGTAAAATTTTCAGGTTTTAAGCCTCAAACGTATTTATTATTTTTAGTAACACTTGGTTTTGGAATTATTGGATTTATTGATGATTTTATTAAAGTTGTATTAAAACGAAATCTTGGTTTAACATCAAAGCAGAAACTGCTCGGACAGCTTATTATTTCAGGTATTTTTTATTTTGGTTTAACACAAGTTGGATTTGATACATCGCTGCACATACCAGGAACAGCTTTGTCTTTTGAACTAGGTTGGTTTTATATTTTCCTTATTATTTTTATGTTGGTTGGCACTTCTAATGCTGTTAACTTAACCGATGGTCTTGATGGGCTTGTAGCAGGTTCTGCAGCTGTATCATTTGGTGCATTTGCGATATTAAGCTGGCATATGTTTCAGTTTGAGGTTGCGATTTTTTCAGTTGCTGTTGTCGGCGCCGTTCTTGGTTTCTTAGTTTTCAATGCGCATCCTGCAAAAGTATTTATGGGTGATACCGGATCTCTTGCATTAGGAGGGGCTCTTGCAGCGATTGCCATTTTAACAAAACTAGAATTGCTGCTTGTCGTTGTTGGAGGAGTATTTGTAATTGAAACATTATCTGTTATGATTCAAGTTATTTCGTTTAAAACGCGAGGAAAACGGGTATTTAAAATGAGCCCTATTCATCATCATTATGAGTTGTCAGGGTGGTCAGAATGGCGTGTAGTTGTAACATTTTGGGTTGTGGGCTTACTTTTTGCTGCAATTGGAATCTATTTAGAGGTGTGGAGTTAATTTGAAAAAATATGCTGATTTTTCTAATAAAAATGTATTAGTGTTAGGAATTGCTAAAAGCGGTTATGCAGCTGCAAAACTTCTTAAGAAATTAGGAGCTGAAGTTGTTGTAAATGATTTAAAGCCGCTTGAGGAAAATGAAAGTGCTCAAGAGCTTCAAAAAGAGGGCATCGAGGTTGTGACAGGAAGTCATCCAATGTCTTTATTGGATCGCAAGTTGGATTATGTCGTGAAAAATCCAGGGATTCCTTATAGTAATCAGCTGGTTAACGGAGCAATTGAAAGAGACATTCCAGTTATTACAGAAGTTGAAATTGCTGGGCTTATTTCCAAAGCTGAGTTTGTCGGGATTACAGGGTCAAATGGAAAAACAACGACTACAACATTAATTGGTGAAATGTTAAAAGGAAGTAATAAAAAACCAGTTGTAGCTGGAAATATTGGGACGGTTGTATGCGAAGTGGCAGCATCATCATCAGAGGATGAAATTATTGTAACCGAACTTTCAAGTTTTCAGCTGTTAGGTATAAGAAGATTTCAACCTAAAATTTCAGTTTTGCTTAATATTTTTGATGCCCATCTTGATTACCACGGCACAAAAGAGGAGTATATGAAAGCAAAGGCGAAATTGTTTGCAAATCAAACAAACATGGATTATACAGTTTATAATGCTGATGACTCGCTTGTATGTGAAATGGTGAAAACGAGTAAAGCGCAAATGATTCCGTTTTCGCGAATGAAAACCTTAGACAATGGTGTTTATGTAAAAGAAGGAAAAGTTTATTTTAAGGGTGAAGCAGTACTAGAAGTGAACGATATTGTACTGCCAGGTAAACACAACTTAGAAAATATTCTTGCTGCTGTGGCAGTTGCTAAACTTCTATACGTATCAAATGACTGGATTCATCAAGTGTTGACAACATTTACAGGTGTAAAGCATCGTTTACAATATGTGACTGAAATTAATGGGCGAAAGTTTTATAATGATTCGAAAGCAACAAATATCTTAGCAACAAAAACAGCAATCGAGGCATTTTCAGAACCTGTTGTTTTAATTGCCGGCGGATTAGATCGAGGAAATGGGTTTGATGATCTCGTCTCATCATTAAATAAAAAAGTAAAAGCATTAATTACGTATGGGCAGACGGCAGAAAAATTAAAGGAAGCAGGAGAAAAAGCAGGAATTAATGTGATTGAAAAAGTCAATAATGTGGAACAAGCAGTTTCATCTGCTTATCAGCACTCCACTAGCGGTGATGTGATTTTGCTTTCTCCAGCATGTGCAAGCTGGGATCAGTATAAATCTTTTGAGCAAAGAGGAGACATCTTTGTTAACCAGGTGCATAAGCTAGTACTATAGGACGTGCTATTATTATGCAATTGAGGTGTTCTGCATGCCAAAAGCAAAGTCAGCTCCAGATTTTTGGCTTATTTTAACAACATTATTGTTATTATCGGTTGGAATGATTATGGTTTATAGTGCTAGTGCTGTTTGGGCTTCTTACAAGTTTGATGATTCGTTCTTTTTTGCAAAAAGACAATTTCTTTTTGCTGGTGTTGGTGTGGCGGCGATGTTTTTTATTATGAACATTGACTATTGGACATGGCGAAAATGGTCAAAAGTTCTCGTGTTAATTTGCTTTTTCTTATTGATTATTGTGTTAATTCCAGGAGTTGGGCTTGTTCGTGGAGGGGCAAGAAGTTGGTTAGGAATTGGTGCTTTTTCAATCCAGCCATCTGAATTTATGAAACTTGCCATGATCGCCTTTTTAGCAAAATATTTATCAGAAAAGCAAAAATATATTACATCGTTTAAAAAAGGATTGCTGCCATCTCTGGCACTTGTCTTTTTAGCATTTGGGATGATTATGATGCAGCCGGATTTAGGTACAGGAGCAGTGATGGTTGGTACGTGTGTGATTATGATTTACATATCAGGAGCAAAGGTATCACACTTTATTGGCTTAGGAGTGCTCGGATTAATTGGTTTTGCAGGGCTGATTATTTCAGCTCCTTATCGAATGAAGCGTATCACTTCTTTTCTTGATCCTTGGAGCGATCCTTTAGGAAGCGGATTTCAAATTATTCAATCTTTATATGCCATTGGCCCTGGTGGTTTGATGGGATTAGGGTTAGGACAAAGCAGACAAAAGTTTTACTATTTGCCAGAACCGCAGACCGACTTTATTTTTGCTATCTTGTCTGAAGAACTCGGCTTTATTGGAGGTTCTTTTGTTATATTATTATTTGCGCTTCTGCTTTGGCGGGGGATACGTATTGCAATTGGTGCTCCAGATTTATTTGGTAGTCTATTAGCTGTAGGCATTATTGGAATGGTGGCCATTCAAGTTATGATTAATATTGGCGTAGTAACAGGTCTCATGCCTGTTACAGGAATTACCCTTCCATTTTTAAGCTATGGTGGTTCCTCACTAACCTTAATGTTAGTGGCAATCGGGGTTTTATTAAATATCAGTCGTTATGCAAGATATTAATAATATCAATTGGTTAGTGTAATTGTAACATAACTGCCCTGTAGGATAACAAGGTGATTTCTCCTTATCCTAACAGGGTTTGTTCTTTTAATACTCTTTTATATGATTCTATTGGAGGTGCACGATGAAAATAGTAGTGAGTGGAGGCGGAACAGGAGGCCATATTTACCCTGCTCTCGCCCTAATTAAGGAAATTAAGAAGTTAAATTCGGAAGCTGAATTTTTATACATAGGAACAAAGAAAGGACTTGAAAGCAAACTAGTTCCAAGAGAGGGAATTCCTTTTCAAGCAATTACGATCACCGGTTTTAGAAGAAAGATTTCGGTTGAAAATGTAAAAACCGTTTTGCGCTTTGTAAAAGGAGTATCCGACTGTAAAAAGATGATCAAGTCTTTTAAAGCAGACGTTGTAATTGGCACGGGTGGTTATGTTGCAGGTCCCGTAGTGTACGCTGCAGCTAAATTAGGCATTCCGACGATTATTCATGAGCAAAATAGTGTGCCGGGTTTAACAAATAAGTTTTTAAGTCGTTATGTCGATAAAGTGGCAATTTCGTTTGAACAATCAAGATCCTATTTTCCAGAAAAGAAAGTTATTTTAACAGGAAATCCTAGAGCATCAGAAGTATTAAATCAAGATGCTCGCAAAGGGAGAGGATCAGTTGGCTTAAATGAAAAAGAAAAAGCTGTATTAATTGTGGGTGGAAGTCGAGGGGCTAAACCTATTAATGATGCCTTTCTTTCAAGTTTAAAGGAAGCGGGAAAACGAAATTATCAATTTTTATATGTAACAGGGGAAGTCCATTATGATAAAGTGATGGAAGAAGTTAAAAAGGTAGGAAGTCCAGAGAATATTATTATAAAACCATTTATCCATAATATGCCTGAAGTTCTTGCTGGTATGGACTTAGTTGTAGCGCGTGCTGGCGCAACAACACTTGCTGAAATTACAGCTTTAGGTTTGCCAAGCATTTTAATACCAAGCCCTTATGTAACAAATAATCACCAGGAGAAAAATGCTCGTGCTCTTGAAAAGAATGGAGCCTGCATTGTACGATTAGAAAATGAATTAACGAGTCAACTTTTATTAAAAGATATTGATACGGTATTACTAGACAACAGTTGTTTCACTGCAATGAAAAAGGCATCAAAAGAGCTGGGCATGCCACATGCTGCTGAAGACTTATTTAACGTATGTAAGACCTTAGTCCCTCGTTAAGTTTATTAGAGATGTAGCCACTATAATATATAAAACATATGATAAATACAATAGAGCCTAAAGTGTTTGGTAAAAGAGGAGGTTTTTTTATGGAAACATTAGCAAGAAAGCTGAAAGCATCAGATGTTGGTATTGTAAAACAGCATGAGCCACTAGCAAACCATACAACAATGAAAATCGGTGGTCCTGCTGAGCTTTTTGTTGAGCCAAAAGATATAGAAGCAGTAAAAAGAATGATGGAAATTGTAAAAGAGACAGGTGTTCCTTGGAGGGTGATTGGCAGGGGATCTAACCTTTTAGTAAAAGATAAAGGTGTAAAGGGAATTGTCATAAAACTTGAAAAAGGAACAGATCACTTAGAAGTGGACGGTGAAACGGTTCGTGTCGGCGGGGGATATTCATTAATTAAACTTGTAACATTATTAAGCAGACAAGGATTGTCAGGTTTAGAGTTTGCTGGTGGAATACCTGGATCTGTTGGTGGCGCTGTTTATATGAATGCAGGAGCCCATGGTTCAGATATGTCGAAAATTTTAAAACGGGCTCACATTTTATTTCATAATGGAGAGATGAAGTGGCTTACGAATGAGGAAATGCAATTTTCTTATCGAACCTCTATTTTGCAAAATGAGCAAGCAGTTGTTTTAGAAGCGGAGATTGAACTTAAAAAAGGTGATCGAGACACAATTGTCGCGGAAATGCAAAAAAATAAAGACTATAGACGTGAGACCCAGCCATGGAATTATCCTTGCTGCGGCAGTGTGTTTCGCAATCCACTTCCTAACCATGCAGGAGCATTAATTGAAAAAGCTGGTTTAAAAGGCCATCAGATTGGCGGTGCGCAAATTTCAGAAATGCATGCCAATTTTATTGTAAATACGGGAAATGCGACCGCAAAAAATGTATTAGACCTTATTGCGTTTATTAAATCAACAATTGTTAAAAAATATAACGTTGAATTGAAAACAGAAGTGGAAATAATAGGAGAGTAATGCTTAATTGTTAAACATTCAGCATCTTGCTGCTGAATGTTGTTTTTACATGGAAAAAAAGATTAAAAACTGCTTGAAAATGGATTTTTCTAAAAAATAATTGTGTTATAATGAAAGCCTAGATAGCTAGGCTGGATAAAAGAGAGTTTAAAGCAGAAACGGCATAATATTATGCCGTTTTCCGAATGTTATAAAGGAATTATTAAGGCGATAAACAGCGGAGGAAAAGTTATGGGAAAAGGAAAAATTGTTACAGTGGAAGATAGAATCCCAAAGTTAAAAACAGAGCGTAAACGTAAAGCAAATCGACGCTTTGTTATTTATTTGTCATTCTTTTTCTTATTAATTTTAGTTATTATTTATTTTCAGTCCCCGTTAAGCCGTATTAAGAATATTCATGTCCAAGGATCTCATTATGCAAACCAAGAGAATATAATAAGCACGAGCGGTTTAACAAATGAGACAAGCTTTTGGAATTTAAATAAAGAAAAAGTAATTTCAAAAATTGAAGAGATTGATCAAATCTCTTCTGCTGATATTGAAAAAAAATTTCCGAACTCCATTACCATCATTATTAATGAATATAATCGAGTTGGGTATTTAAATAGTGGGGAAAAATACTATCCTATTTTAGAAAATGGAAAAGTACTCCCGGCATTAAAAAAACATGAAGTCCCAATTAATGCGCCGCTTCTATTAAATTGGCAGGACAAAGAAAAAGAACTTCAAGAAATGGCCTATGAATTAAATCGTGTTCCACAAAGTATTATCCAAAGAATTTCAGAAATTCACTTAGCACCGTTAGAAAGTGACCCGTTAAGACTAATACTGTATATGACAGATGGTTTTGAAGTGCATTCTACAATTCAAGATTTTGCCGATAAAATCACAGCGTATCCCGCAATCGTTCAAGAGTTAGGTTCAGAGCAGCAGGGAATTATTTATATTAATGTTGGGTCTTATTTTAAAGCCTATGAAACTGAGGAGGCATTAGAGCGTGAAAGTGAAGGGTAATCATGTCGTGCTTTCACTTGTGTTTTTGGGGATTGGTTTTTTGGTTGCTTTTTCCTTTCAATTTACATTAAAACAAAAAGTACCCGTGCAGGTGGGAGAAAAGCAGTGGGAAAAGGAAAATAAATTAAGAAATGAAATTATTAACGAACAGCAGGAAAATAGAGAATTGCTAGAAGAGCTTAAAGCAATTCAAGAGCAGGTACAAAAAATTGAGCAATCACAAGCACAGCAAGAACAAATTTCATACAACTTAGTCGAGGATATTGAAAAGCTTAGGATGATAACTGGGGATGTAAAGGTTCAAGGACCAGGTGTTATTGTGTCTCTTTTAGATTCTTCTTATGTTCCAAATGAGGATAATCCTAATAATTATATTGTCCATGAACAGGATATTCAAAAGGTTATTTATGAATTATTAATAACGGGTGCCGAAGCAATCGCTGTGAATGGTCAGCGAATTTCTCATAATTCCTATATATATTGTATAGGTCCAGTGGTTGAAGTAGATGGAAAGCAATTTTTTGCCCCGTTTGAAGTTTCTGCAATTGGAGATGTTGAAAAATTGACTGCTTCTCTTAATTTAACAGGAAACATAAAAGATCAACTAGTACAGGACGGGATAGAGGTAAAGATTACTAAAAAAAGCGAAATCATTATGAACCCTTATTTAAGTAAGGAAGGATGAGTCCATTGAATCTTCGAATCCTTGTGTTTACAGTTGTGACATTTACTTTAGGAATTATCCTTGCTATTCAGTTCCATACTACACAGCAGCCAGTTGTACGAGATACAAGGGATGTTTGGCAGTTAAGAACCGATCTTGATAAAGAAAAAAAACGTCATCAACAATTAAATGAAGAAATTAATAAGTATGAAGCATTATTAAATCAATATTATCAAAGTGAAGAAGCTGATCGCATCGAAACGATGAAAAAAGTATTGAAAGACTTAAAAAAAGAGGCAGGATTAATTGAACGAGAAGGATCTGGAATTATTTTAACCATTGAACCACTGTTTAATATGGAATTAGTTGGTCAACCACTGCCACAGTTAGGTCCTCAGCTTTTAACTAGGTTAATTAATGAAGTGAATGCCTATCAAGCAGAAGCCATTGCGGTAGGAGATGAGCGAATTATTACTACATCAGCAATACGTGAAGTGAACGGACAAACTTATGTAAATAATCGACCGATTTCTCCGTTTCCATTAAAAGTGAAAGTAATCACAAAGAATCCTGAAAAATTGTATAATAAAATGGTTGGATCTCAATCAGCAGATGATTTCGCAAAAGAAAATTTAAGCTTAATTCCAGAAAAAAAAGAAGAGATAAAGCTGCCTGCATATGAACAACATGTAACTGTTAAATATATGAAGCAAGTAAAGGAGGAATCGTAGTGTGGCTTCCAATTGTTGGTCTGTTAATTGGTATATTGTTTGGCTTGTCAACGGAATTAAGTATTCCTGAAGAGTACTCAAATTATTTGTCAATTGCGGTTCTTTCCACGCTCGATACACTGTTTGGAGGAATACGTGCACACCTGCAGAATATATTCGATGAAGGTGTTTTTGTAACAGGTTTTATTTTTAATATATTATTAGCTGCAGGTTTAGCTTTTCTCGGTGTGCATCTTGGTGTAGACTTATATTTAGCGGCCATTTTTGCATTCGGGGTTCGGCTGTTTAATAACATGGCCATCATTCGCCGCGAATTGCTAACTAAGTGGTTTGTAAATAAGAAAAAAGACGGAAATTTACTTTGAAAAAAAGGGAATGAAATTTAGGTGTTGAATACAATTGTTAGTCCATCTAATATTTTGAAAGGAACTATAATGAAACTACATAGATTAAGATTGAGATAAAAGGAGGTGCCAAAGAATGAACAGCAATGAAATTTACGTGAGTCTAGACATCGGTACGTCCAATATTAAAGTAATTATTGGAGAAATGGTTAATGACTCATTAAATATTATTGGAGTGGGAAATGCGGTCTCAGATGGAATAAAAAAAGGTTCTATTGTTGACATAGATGAAACTGTTCGTTCTATAAAAAAAGCTGTTGAACAAGCAGAAAGAATGGTAGGGTTAAAAATTAACTCTGTTATTGTAGGAATAACAGGTAATCATATACAGCTTCAACGATGTCATGGAGTTGTAGCGGTTTCAAGTGAGGATAGGGAAATTGGAAATGAGGATGTTGCAAGAGTTATTGATGCAGCCCAAGTTGTGTCAATTCCTCCTGAACGGGAAATTATTGATGTAATTCCGCGTCAGTTTATTGTAGATGGCCTAGAAGATATTAGTGATCCAAGAGGAATGATTGGTGTTCGATTAGAAATGGAAGGTACCATTATCACAGGATCTAAAACAATTCTACATAATCTATTGAGATGTGTTGAAAAAGCCGGTCTGCAGATTGCTGATATTTGTCTTCAGCCGCTTGCTGCAGGAGAGGTAGCACTTTCCAAAGATGAAAAGAATTTAGGTGTTGCCCTTGTTAATATTGGAGGCGGTTCTACAACCGTATCGTTTTTCCAACATGGAACATTACAAGGTACAGCAGTTATACCAGTTGGAGGAGACCATATTACTAAAGATATTTCAATTGGTCTGCGAACAACAACAGAGGAAGCTGAGCGTGTAAAAATAAAACATGGACACGCTTTTATTGAAATGGCATCCGAAGAGGAGTCATTTACGGTGAGTCGTATTGGCAGTTCCTCTGAAGAAGAATTTAATCAATTTGAATTAGCTCATATTATAGAAGCACGTACTGCTGAAATGTTAGAATTAGTAGAAGGTGAGTTAAAAAAGTTAGGCTTCCACGATATTCCTGGTGGTTATGTGTTAACAGGAGGTGTTGTGGCGATGCCTGGTGTTTTAGAATTAGCTCAGGAAGTAACGCGTCATAATGTGCGAATTGCGATTCCTGATTATATTGGGGTACGTGAACCTCAATATACAACAGGTGTCGGTCTTATTCAATTTACTTATCGAAATGTAAAGATTCAAGGAAAAGAGGTAGCACCTTCTGTTCAAGAAACAGCACCTGAACCTCAATTTCAAAAGAAGAAAGTAGAACCTGCAAAGAAACAAACAAAACAAGAGATAAATAATAATCCAGGTGTAGTAAAAAAAGTTAAAGAATGGTTTGGCTATTTTTTTGACTAAAGATTAAAATGAGAGCGTATTTTGAAAATTAGGAGGATCTTATTATGTTAGAGTTTGACATGGATATGGAACAATTAGCTCAAATAAAAGTCATTGGTGTTGGTGGCGGAGGGAGCAATGCTGTCAATCGTATGATTGAACATGGAGTACAGGGTGTTGAATTTATTGCTGTAAACACAGATGCACAGGCACTTAACCTTTCAAAGGCTGAAGCAAAATTACAAATTGGTGGTAAGCTCACAAGAGGTCTTGGAGCAGGGGCTAATCCTGAAATTGGTAAGAAAGCAGCTGAAGAAAGTAAAGAACAAATTGAAGAAGCATTAAAAGGGGCAGATATGGTCTTTGTTACGGCTGGAATGGGTGGTGGAACAGGAACAGGTGCCGCTCCGGTTATTGCGCAAATTGCGAAAGAAATTGGTGCACTCACTGTTGGTGTTGTGACAAAACCATTTACTTTTGAAGGACGAAAAAGATCAACTCAAGCAAATGGCGGTATTAGTGTGTTAAAAGAAAAAGTTGACACATTAATTGTAATTCCTAATGACCGCTTATTAGAAATTGTCGATAAAAACACACCAATGCTTGAGGCGTTCCGTGAAGCGGATAATGTTCTTCGTCAAGGTGTACAAGGGATTTCCGATTTAATTGCAGTTCCAGGTCTTATTAACTTAGACTTTGCAGATGTAAAAACAATTATGACAGAAAAAGGTTCTGCTTTAATGGGGATTGGTATTGCTACTGGAGAAAACCGTGCTGCTGAGGCTGCAAAAAAGGCGATCTCCAGTCCGTTATTAGAAACATCAATTGACGGAGCAAAGGGCGTATTAATGAACATTACAGGTGGTTCTAATTTAAGTTTATATGAAGTAAATGAAGCGGCTGATATTGTTTCTTCTGCTTCCGATCAAGAAGTAAATATGATTTTTGGTTCCGTTATTAATGAAGAGTTAAAAGAGGAAATTCTCGTAACAGTCATTGCAACAGGTTTTGATGAAAATGAAAATGTAAATGCTCAAAAAGCAAATGCTGTAAGGCCAAAACTTCAGCCAAAACCATCTCAAGCTTCATCTCAAGGTAGTAACAGTGGACAAAAAGAAGAACAGGCCTCAAATGAACAACCTAACAAATTTTCAACTTCAATAAACGATACTGGCGATACATTAGATATCCCAACATTTTTAAGAAACCGCAATCGAAACAAATAATAATGGATGAAATGTTAACAGCTAAGCGCTATGCTTAGCTGTTTTTTATTAATGGTTTAGAAAACCCCTGGCTATGCCGGGGGTTCCAGAGAGCTTATAGCGTGGTAATAAAAAAACCTCACTTCATGGTAGGATAAAGTTGGTTTCCCGACCACTTCATCTCACCATAGAAGGA
>NZ_QOCW01000058.1 GCF_003318295.1 Bacillus taeanensis | reverse complement strand
TATATAAGTTCACTTTGATTTTTCATCACGTTTAAACTGTATACAAAACCGTCAATACTGCTCCTAAGAAAACAAAATCAAAGGAGCGGTTCAAATGAAACAACTACAAGTTACAAATGATCATGGATGGACAGTTGATGCGTTACGAGACTATGAACGAACATTAAAAGATGCGAGAAAAAGAAATCGAGTGACAGCTGTACGTCTTGTCATGGAAGGCTATAAAGGGATCGACATTGCCAATCTGCTTAATCTTCATCGTCAATCGGTTTCAAAATATGTGCAAAATTTTAATGAAGGTGGAATCGATCAAGTCATTGAACGTCGTTACGCACCAGGAAAAACACCTTATCTCACACCAGAAGAAGAACAAGAGTTAAAACAGATGATCCTTGAAAGTACACCTGTTCAAGAAGGGTTAGGCATGGAATCGTACTGGGATTCACGAATCATTCAGTATGCATTAGAAGAAAAATTCAATGTTTCGATGACTCGTGGCGGCATCTGCGATATGCTTCATCGAACGGGTTTACGTTATACGCGTCCAACCTATACATTGGCAAAAGCTGATCCGAAAAAGCAGCGTGATTTCCTCGACCAGCTTGATGTGATAAAAAAAACTTCTCAGACGACATGATCTTACTTTATGAAGATGAAAGTCATATTCGTGACTACCAAACGCTTCATGCGACTTGGTTTGAGAAAGGAAAACAAAAGCACGTGCCAACTTATGGTCATCACACAAGAGTCAATCTTTTTGCGACAGTTGACGCTTTCACAGGTGACTTCTTCTGTACGCAGGCTGAACAATGTAATGCCCAATCTTTTCAGATATTTCTTGAACAAATTCTGGATCGTTATCCCGGTCAACATATTGTCATGGTTCTTGATAATGCGAGAATTCATCATGCCCGTTTGATTCAACCCTTTCTTCAAAGGCATGAAGATCATTTGACGTTTCTTTTCTTACCGCCTTATTCTCCCAACTTAAATTTAGTAGAAAGAATGTGGAAATGGTTAAAAGGAAGCGTCATCGCCAATTGTTTCTATCAAAATCGAGCTGAAATCTGTTCTGCCGTTGATGAATTTGTACGTTTCATTCAGGATGTTCCTCAACAAGTACTAAAAAGAA
>NZ_QOCW01000057.1 GCF_003318295.1 Bacillus taeanensis | reverse complement strand
TATTTATTGATTGATAAATAAATATTAATAAGGATGATATAATGGCACCTCGAGAAGATAAAAAAGAAATTATTATTGAAAATGCTGTAGCAGTATTCGCAGAAAAGGGATATTATAAAGCAACGACTGCAATGGTTGCAAAGGCTGCAGGGGTGACGCAGCCATATGTGTTTCATTTTTTTAAAAATAAGGAAGAACTATTCAAAGTTGTTATTGATCGTGCTTTCGGCAGAATATATGAGACATTTTCAGAAGTTCAAGCACCTGCAAATATTTTAATTGAAACAATGGGGCGTGCATTTGAACAAATCATCCAAACACACCGTGATGAGGTATTGATGGTTATGCAAGCCCATGCTATTGCCGAGACAGGAATTCGTGAACATGTTAAAAATCTATTTCTTACCATTTTTGAATCCTTAACATTAAAATTTGAAAATGCAGGTATTCCGAATGCAAAACAGACAGCAGCTCATTTTATTGGCACAGGTTTATTAATTACGGTTGCAGAGGTGTTGGATTTACCTCAATTGACCCATAAAAGTGATCATTGTTAAAAAGGAGTAATAACTCTCCTTTTTTTAAAAGAATATTTATTGATTGATAAATAAATATTTAGATTATTTATTTATTGGTTGAAAAAAATAAACTATTTGAAAGAAGGGATCATTCATGTTGAAGTTCATGAAGTCTAACCGAAGTGAACACGAACCGTCAGTTAAGCTGTTTGAAGGAGAACGTGGGCTTGTTATGACAGGATTAATTGGATTTATACTTTCAATAGGTATTGCCTTTTTTATCTATTTCCAAGGGCATATCATTTTACCTGAAGGCGATATGAAAGATGCTTTTTCCTTTAATGCAGCTCTCGGTATTTATGTACTATCTATAGCAGCGATTTTACCTCTTGCAAGATTTGGTGATCGAAAAAGGAAAGTGGTACGATGGTTTCTTATTTTAGCAAGCTTCTATTCTTATGTCATTGAAACCGTTCAAAACTTTAGAGGAATTAATCCACGATTTACTCGTGTAGGCACTAGTATTGATATGGTTGCTGGAATGCTATTCGGGGTTGTTTCTTTAGTTCTGGTAGCTTTAGCGGTCGTGTTAACTATTCAGTTTTTACGAATGAAGCCTCCTCATGAACGACCATTGCTCATCTTGGGGATTCGCTATGCCTTTCTCTCTGTAATTGTAGCCAATATTGCTGGAATATGGATGATTTTGCTTCAAGATCGATTTACAGGTGATGCAGGTAATCTAATTGTACTACATGGTATTGGATTTCATGCGCTGCAAACATTAATCTTGCCAGCTTGGTTTTTAGAGAAAACTCCGGTACAAAACCGCTTCAAAAAAAGACTGCTCCATTCAGGCAGTATCGCTTGGATG
>NZ_QOCW01000056.1 GCF_003318295.1 Bacillus taeanensis | reverse complement strand
TGATGTGACCCCCGAAAGTTAGAGTTTTATATTATGCAGCTAATTGGCAGGTATGGATACGGTATTGAACTGGACTCATGCCGGCCAATTTTTGCTTAATACGTCTGTTATTATAGTAATTTATATACTCTTCAATTCTCTTACTTAATTCTTCAAACGAACACAGAACTTCTCCGTAATACATTTCTTGTTTTAGTAATCCAAAAAAATTCTCCATAGGTGAATTATCTAAACAGTTTCCTTTACGAGACATACTTTGAAAAACCTTATGTTCCTTAAGTGTTTTCACCCATTTATTATGTTGGTATTGCCAGCCTTGATCAGAATGAATCGTTGTTCTATCCTTTGAGCCTTTTACTAGTTCAAGTGCTTTCTCTAGAGGTCTAAGCGCAAGTTCCAAAGTTGGACTCACACCTATCTCATAGGACAGGATTTCGCTATTAAACATGTCCATAATAGGACTGAGATAAAGTTTTACTCCATTAGAACACTTAAACTCAGTAATATCAGTTGTTAATTTCTGATGGCATACACTCGTTTGAAAACGACGATTAATACGGTTCGTCGCAACCTTACCCACATTCCCCTTGTAAGAAATGTACTTTCGAGATTTTTTTCTGAATTTATTACCTTTAAGGCTGAGCTTTCTCATAATGCGTTGAACTGCCTTATGATTCACCTTATAGCCTCGGTTTTTCAGCTCAAGATGGACACGTCGGTATCCATAATTACCGTTATTCTCATCGAATATAGATTTAATACAATCTTCTAATTCTTGGTTTGGGTTCTCCTCTTTCATCGCTTTTATGTGATAGTGATACGTAGATTCTGGAACCCCAACCAAAAGTAACACATCTTTTAATTTGAACTTTTCTTTGAGTTCGAATGATAAAGCTGCTTGTGCTTTTCGAGATAGCCTTCCGGATCCATCTGAAAAGCTCTCAACTTTTTTAGGTATTCTACCTCCAAACGAAGGAGTTCATTTTCTCTTTCCAACTCTTCCTTGGTTTTTGTATCCGTTTCTGTTTTCCTGCTTTTAGACATTGGTGGCCATCCTTTATGTATATTCAAGCCTTCAACCCCACCCTTAAGAATAGCCTTCTTCCAAGTAGCTATTATAGTAGGGTTTGTTATTCCAAAATGTAGGGCAGTTTCTGTCTCTGAAGAGCCTGTTCTTTTTATAAAGGATAATACATCCAGCTTGAATTGAACAGAATAAAGTTTGGTGGTCCCCCCACTTAATAGTCCTTCTGCTCCAAACTTCTCATATACTTTAATCCATCTTTCGACCTGTGACTTTGACTTTATCCCATGTTTCTTTGCCAGAGGTCTAATTCCTAACTTTCCTTCTTGATACTCTTTAACCACCATTAACTTTAATTCATCACTATATTTCTTAGCCAAAATAAGCACCCCAAAAGATTAGAATTTCACTCTAACTTTTGGGGTGCACCATA
>NZ_QOCW01000055.1 GCF_003318295.1 Bacillus taeanensis | reverse complement strand
GAGGCTGGGACATAACTAGCTTCAAATAATGAAAAAAGAGAAATTGCGGACGCAATTTCTCTTTTTTCATTATTATGCCTTATATCAGTTGTTGTTGGCTGTGAATTTTCTTAAATTCACAGCCATTAATGCGAGGCCCATTTCATTTTCAACCTTCAGTTTCCCTCGGACAGAAAACCGAGTGAAACGCAAATTAGCTTTCAAGAATCCAAAAACTGGTTCCACGTCAACCTTACGTTGACGATAAAGGGTACTCGTTTTTTCTCCTGAAAGCTTCGCTCTCACATATTCTTTTTGTTGTTCCCATTTCTCATTCACCATTAATTTTCGGTTGTTACCTTCTTTTGCTTTTGTACAAGATGAACGAAGTGGGCAGCCTGAACAGTCTTCACATTCGTAAATCTTAAACTCACGCGTGAAACCTAACTTATCTTTTCGCACAGAACGATATTTAAATACAAGTTGTTGGTGATTTGGGCAGGTGTATCGATCATTTTCTTCATCATAATCCCAGTTTACTGTATTAAATTCGTTTTGTTTATATTTTTTCTTCTGTTCTTTTAAATACATACCATACGTGATTAAGGCTTCTCGTTTACGATTCGAAAGGATATCATCATAATTTTGTTCACTGCTGTATCCGGCATCTGCGACGATGTGTTTTGGTAACTCAAAATAATGTTGTTCGATTTCATCTAAAAACGGAATTAATGTACGTGTATCTGTTGGGTTCGAAAAGATACTGTAGGCAAGCGCATATTGCCCTTCTGTTGCGACTTGTATGTTATAACCTGCTTTCAATTGGCCATTTTTCATGTAGTCATCTTTCATTCGCATAAATGTCGCATCTGGATCCGTCTTCGAATAACTATTTCGCGTGCCAAAGATTTCGAAGTCTCTTTGATATTTTAGTTTACGTACCATATAGTCGATTAATTGTTTGCGGACTTTCTTTGGAAATTTCCGTTCCGTTCTTAACATTTTGCGCTCTGTTACATTTGATGAATCCTCAATTTTTTGATTATATTCGGAAATCACTTCGTCTGTTTTTTCTACCATTTGAGCGAGTTCTTCTACTGTTAATTCTTCTTCACTTTCTCGTTCAATTTCTGGTATGATTTCTTTTTCAAACAGCTCATCGTATAACTGGTTTGACTTTTCAATTAATCCGTTATGATATTTTTCAATGGATTTCTTCCACACGAATGTAAATTTGTTCGCATTCGCTTCAACCTTTGTTCCATCAATAAAAATAGCTTCTTGATCAATCAATTTTTCTTGTATGAGTTGGCTGCGAAATTGAACGAAGCATTGACGAATTAATTCTTTTACTTCTGGCTGTACACGGAAACGATTGATTGTACGATAGCTTGGTTCGTAACCTTGAGCCAGCCACATCATACGAATACTGTCTTTTAAAAGTGCTTCAATTTTACGACCTGAAAAGACGGATTGCGTATAAGCGCATAAAATAATTTTTAACATCATTCGTGGATG
>NZ_QOCW01000054.1 GCF_003318295.1 Bacillus taeanensis | reverse complement strand
CGAAAAGTTTAATGCTGACTTGTGGAATGTACAATGCTTCAGGTAAATTTGCAGCTTTTGTTGGAATGCCGGCCAAGAGTGGAGTCTCAGGAGGGATTATGACATTAGTTCCTCCAAGGAGTCGGCAGGCAGTACCTTTTCAAGATGGCTGTGGTATAGGGATTTATGGACCAGCTATTGACGAATATGGTAATAGTCTAGCAGGCGTTATGTTACTTAAACATATCGCACAAAAATGGGATCTAAGTATTTTCTAATAGCCGTCATAAAAAAATGAAACTGTGATAACTGATTTCAGACGACAACATCATTCGAAGTTATTTTTCTGATTATTCAAACGATTAATTAAACCTAATAGGATAATAGAATATTAATCCACTTGTTTTTCGAATAAATCTATAAAACGATAGCATTTTATAAGGTGGAAATAATCTTGACTAAAGCAATTCAAATGATAAGTAATAACTATTTAATAGATATTTATGTTAAATCGGTTTTGTTAAAGGTTGATTCAGCTTTTATTAATTTATTAGAAAATGAAATGTGCAGAAGAAATTTAACATTAGAATCGTATAAAACCGATAAATGTCAAAATCAAATTTAATGAGTCTTACTTTTAAAAGGGATAAATTGTATTTATTTAAACTAACAAAAATAAGAAGGAGAGATGGTATGGATATTATAAACTGGCTGATAACAGATTTTAATAATTTCCTTTGGAGTTATGCCTTAATTGTTATGTTAATTGGAGGTGGTATTTACTTTTCATTCAAAACAAAATTTGTGCAATTTCGTTTAATTAGGGAAATGCTCCGTCTATTAGGGGAGGGAGCCGTATCATCTTCTGAAAAAAAAGGCGTTTCATCCTTCCAGGCATTCTGTATTAGTACCGCATCGCGTGTAGGTACGGGGAATTTAGCAGGTGTCGCACTGGCGATTACGGTTGGTGGACCTGGTTCCGTTTTCTGGATGTGGGTCATTGCTCTTGTAGGTTCTGCATCTGCTTTTGTAGAAGCGACATTAGCGCAGATCTATAAAGTCCAAGATAATAGTGCAGGTACTTTCCGGGGAGGCCCAGCATACTACATGGAAAAAGCGTTAAATGCGCGCTGGATGGGTATTCTTTTTGCAATCAGCATTAGTATTGCGTTCGGCCTTGCATTTAACTCGGTACAAGCAAATACAATTACAAATGCTTTTGAAAACGCCTTTGGCCTTAATCCTGTTTGGACAGGGCTGGTGATTACAGTTGTGACTGCCATTATGATCTTTGGCGGTATTAAAAGAATTGCCAAAGCAGCTGAACTGCTGGTGCCCGTAATGGCGGGGCTTTATATGGTTGTTGCATTATTTATAATTGTTATGAATATTACGGAGATTCCTGCTGTCTTTGTTCTTATTTTTAAAAGTGCCTTTGGTTTAGAACAAGCTTTTGGCGGCGGATTAGGTGCTGCAATGATGCAAGGAATCAAGCGCGGTTTGTTCTCTAACGAAGCAGGTA
>NZ_QOCW01000053.1 GCF_003318295.1 Bacillus taeanensis | reverse complement strand
CGAAAAGTTTAATGCTGACTTGTGGAATGTACAATGCTTCAGGTAAATTTGCAGCTTTTGTTGGAATGCCGGCCAAGAGTGGAGTCTCAGGAGGGATTATGACATTAGTTCCTCCAAGGAGTCGGCAAGAAGTACCTTTTCAAGATGGCTGTGGTATAGGGATTTATGGACCGGCTATTGACGAATATGGTAATAGTCTAGCAGGCGTTATGTTACTTAAACATATCGCACAAAAATGGGATCTAAGTCTTTTCTAATAGCTGTCATTAAAAAATGAAACTGTGATAACTGATTTCAGACGACAACATTATTCAAAGTTATTTTTCTGACTATTCAAACGATTAATTAAACCTAATAGGATAAAAGGTAGAAGTTAGAATATTAATCCACTCGTTTTTCGAACAACCTATAAAAATATAGCATCTTATAAGGTGGAAATAATTTTGACTAAAGCAATCCAAATGATAAGTAATGATTATTTGATAGATATTTATGTGAAATCAGTTTTGTTAAAGGTTGATTCTGATTTTATTAATTTATTAGAAAATGAAATGTCCAGAAGAAATTTAACATTAAAAGCCGTATAAAACGGATAAATGCCAAAACAAGCATCATTAGTATTACATGTCGAAGGAATAAACGGCATTTATTTAAAATAATAAAAATAAGAAGGAGAGATGGCATGGGTATTATAGACTGGCTGATAACAGATTTTAATAATTTTCTTTGGAGTTATGCCTTAATTGTTATGTTAATTGGAGGTGGTATTTACTTTTCATTTAAAACAAAATTTGTGCAATTTCGTTTAATTAGGGAAATGTTCCATCTATTAAGGGAAGGAGCAGTATCATCTTCTGAAAAAAAAGGCGTTTCATCCTTTCAGGCATTTTGTATTAGTACAGCATCGCGTGTAGGTACGGGGAATTTAGCAGGTGTCGCACTGGCGATTACGGTTGGTGGACCTGGTGCCGTTTTCTGGATGTGGATTATTGCCCTTGTAGGTTCCGCATCTGCTTTTGTAGAAGCGACATTAGCGCAAATATATAAAGTCCAAGATAATAGTGCAGGTACTTTCCGGGGAGGTCCAGCATACTACATGGAAAAAGCGTTAAATGCGCGCTGGATGGGTATTCTTTTTGCAATCAGCATTAGTATTGCGTTCGGTCTTGCATTTAACTCTGTACAAGCAAATACAATTACAAACGCTTTTGAAACCGCCTTTGGTCTTAATCCTATTTGGACAGGATTAGTGATTACAATTGTGACTGCAATTATGATCTTTGGCGGTATTAAAAGAATTGCTAAAGCAGCTGAACTGCTGGTGCCCGTAATGGCGGGGCTTTATATGGTTGTTGCATTATTTATAATTGTTATGAATATTACAGAGATTCCTGCTGTCTTTGTTCTTATTTTTAAAAGTGCCTTTGGTTTAGAACAAGCTTTTGGCGGCGGATTAGGTGCTGCAATGATGCAAGGAATCAAGCGCGGTTTGTTCTCTAACGAAGCAGGTA
>NZ_QOCW01000051.1 GCF_003318295.1 Bacillus taeanensis | reverse complement strand
GAGTACCCCTTCTTCAAGCGTGAAAACGATAAGGAGGGGGTGAATGGACAGGTCTTCATAGGTCTTATTCCTTGTTTTTTAGAAAAAGCTTCCTGAACCTTCATTCAAGAACAAATGTTTGGTATAATAATTTTAAAGGGGGTGAAATGATGGAAAAAGGAAAAGAAACACATTATAAAACGCATCAAATCTGGATCAGAAAAGGACATCGGATGTATTCTTATTTTAAAGAAATGGCCCAGAATGCTAAAAATATGACCAACACCACGAATTTTTACATCCGACAAGTGTATACAGGTTTGACGCAGGAAAAAGAACTTCAACCGCTGCAAAAAGAAGTCCTAGCAATCATTGAGAAAAATCTTGATAACATAAATGGCGTGCAGCGATCCTCTTACTTGAAAAAGGTTGAGAAAGAAAAAGCAAAACCGAAAGAACAACAAAAAGAAGTCACCTGTTATGTATTTGAAGCCCCTTCGAAAGCACATCCTTATGTGGATTACAACTTCTTAGATTGTTTATTTAAAGTGACCGCTCAAAACGATTATCGCTCCCTTCCTACTCAAACAAGTCAATCGATTATGAAAACCGTTTTTCAGAACTGGAAATCCTTCTTTTCGAGTTTAAATGATTATAAGAAAAATCCGGCTAAATACAAAGGAAGACCGAGAATTCCTGCGTACAGCCGTGCTCAGGAAAAAGAAGTGCTGTTTACAAATCAAGATTGTGTGATCAAAGAAAAGAAGTTTTTAAAGTTTCCTAAAACAAAGGAACGCTTAAACATTGGAAAACTGGGAGCTGGGGAAGGAAAGCTGAAACAAGTTCGGGTCATTCCTAAATACGGACAGTATGTCGTTGAATTAGTGATGGACGTCCCTTTGAAAAAGGAAGAATGTCAAGAGATCAACCGTTTAATGGCGATTGATCTAGGAATTAATAACCTTGCGACCATGGTGACGAATACGGGAAGTGGACCTGTATTAGTCAAGGGCAAGCGTGTCAAATCCATTAATCAGTATTATAACAAAATGAAAGCTCATTATCTTGGCATTTTAAGACGGGGAAAGGAGCCAAACGAAGGTCCTTTTACATCAAAACGCTTGGAAAAACTTCATCAAATCAGACATCGTAAACTGAAGGATCTTTTCCATAAAGTCAGCTTTTCCGTTATAAAACATGCCCAAGAAGAGAACATTGATACAATCATTATCGGCAAAAACAACGATTGGAAGCAGTCCTCAACCATCGGGAAATGTAACAATCAATCGTTTGTAAGCATTCCGCACAGTTTGTTCATTCGTATGATTCAATACAAAGCGAAGGAACAGGGAATCAAGGTGATCGTAACCGAAGAATCGTATACGTCCAAAGCGAGCTTCTTGGACGGAGATGAGATTCCAACTTATGGGGAATGCGAGTCAAAGAAGATGTTTTCCGGAAAACGGATCAAAAGAGGGTTGTATCGTTCAAAAGCTGGCTTCATCATCAATGCCGATGTAAACGGAGCAGCGAACATTTTGAAAAAAGCGTTTTTACGTTTAAAAGAAGAAGCGATTTTTCATAAAGAAACCATTCATGTATGGCATCCACAATCAAAAATTGTCTAAAAGAAGTACCGAATGCATGGGAATCATGACAAACGGTATAGAGGGGTTGGGCGTTTTCAGCACGCCGCTGTGTCAACTCCACTAGTGTTAAGCTTGATGG
>NZ_QOCW01000050.1 GCF_003318295.1 Bacillus taeanensis | reverse complement strand
CCCCTTTTTGTAAACGCTTTCTAATTTGATCTTCAACAATATATCACTAATCTTATAATCCGGACTACAGAATATAACGAAAAACTACAAAAGTTTTAAATATTTTTCTACTAAAATCTATTTTTTTTATTGAATACTAAATTAAAAATGAAGAGGTAGAAAGATGTACTGCTAAATAACTCTTTATACCTCTATTTACTGACGGCTTCTTTACCATCAACAATTCGGTGGTCATAAGAAAGACCGATATACATCATTGGGCGATTTTCGATCGTCTTTTGATCGACCGCCACCGGACGCCACTGAATGCTGTGCATCCCGAGAGTTCCTACTTGCGGGCTGTTTAAAATTGGTGTGGACATCATTGATCCATAAATGCCGCCGTTTGTGATGGTAAAAGTACCACCCTGCAGTTCATTCATCGTTAATTTATTACTTCTCGCTTTTTCTGCAAGTCTTGCAACCTCTTTTTCAATGCCAGCAAATCCAAGTTGATCGGCATTACGAACAACAGGAACAACAAGACCTCCTTCAGTCCCAACGGCAATTCCGATGTCATAGAATTTTTTCAGAACCATCTCATCGCCCTGAATTTCTGCATTTAATTCTGGAAACTGCTTCAGTGCTCCAACAACCGCTTTTGTAAAAAATGACATAAAACCAATTTTCACCTCATGTTGCTTAAGAAAAGCTTCATTTCGTCGTTTTCTTACACCCATAATTGCCGTCATATCCACTTCATTGAACGTTGTTAACATTGCCGCTGTATGCTGTACTTCAACAAGTCGTTTTGCAATTGTTTGACGGCGGCGTGACATTTTCACTCGTTCAACCGGCTTGTCCGATTCACTTGAAGCATTCACAGACTGTTGAACTTTTTTGCTTTCTTCTTCATTGTCACGTTGTACTGCTTCATCCTTTGCCTTAACTGTTGATTGATTAACGTGCGCTCGTACATCTTCTTGTCTTATCCGTCCTAGCAGATCATGAGTCTTAACCTTATTTAAATCAACATTAAGTTCTCGTGCTAATTTTCTTACAGCTGGAGAGGCTATTGGACGTTGAGATT
Source organism: Bacillus taeanensis (assembly GCF_003318295.1). GTDB lineage: Bacteria > Bacillota > Bacilli > Bacillales > UBA6769 > Maribacillus > Maribacillus taeanensis. The sequence goes on along the minus strand of NZ_QOCW01000050.1, from coordinate 1,592 downwards.
CTCTTAATTTTTCATTCCTTTCTTCTTTTTGAGCTGCTTCTTCAACATTAGAATGTTCAGCTGAATCATTTGTTTCCTTTACTTCTTTGACACCTTTTTCGATCCCCTCTGCTAGAAGAGCAATGACTTCGTCAATTTCAACAATATCTCCTTCCTCTTTCAAAATCTCCTTAATCACCCCTTCACTATCTGCGCTTACTTCGACATTCACTTTATCTGTTTCAAGTTCCACAATATAATCACCTTTTTGAATGGTATCTCCTAAAGGTTTTAAGAAAGTTTATTGACATAGCAAGTCTTCACACAGCATCTGTTTGTAAAACACTTTCAATCACTTCCTGAAATGACAAAATCATCTTCAAGTTCAGCTAAGATCATATCCGGATTCACAATATCGCCTTTTTGAATATTTAATTTTGAAATCTTTCCGCTTATCCCAATGGAAACTTCCTCAATCTGTTCAGTTGTTCTGATAACAAACAACTTTTCCCACTCGTAGACATATGCACCTAGTTTCACATATACTTCTTCGACTTTTCCATGGCAAGGACTGTATAAAGCTTCTATAACTTGCTTCACCTTTTAACCCTTCCTTTCTAAAAGTAGATCTATCATTTACATTTCAAACTAAATTCCTTACACCCAACCACGAAAACGAGAAGCTTCTGCCATCTTTCTTATTCCAACCATATATGCAGCCAAGCGCATATCTATTTGGTGTCTTTGCGCTGTAGAAAAAACATTGTCAAAAGAATCCACTATTTTATGGCGTAATTTTTGAGCGACTTCTTCTTCAGTCCAATAGTAACCTTGGTTATTTTGCACCCATTCAAAATACGAAACCGTTACACCGCCAGAGCTAGCAAGCACATCCGGTACAAGCAGCACGTTACGTTCGGCTAAGATCGATGTCGCTTCAAGCGTTGTCGGTCCATTCGCAGCTTCCACAACAATTTCCGCTTGAATTCGGTCCGCATTTTCTCGTGTAATTTGATTAGAAATCGCAGCAGGAACAAGAATGTCACATTCTTTTTCAAGTAATTCCTGATTTGTAATGGTATTTGCAAATAAATTTGTTACTGTCCCAAAGCTATCACGTCGATCAAGCAAATAGTCAATATCAAGACCTTCTGGGTCATAAAGTGCACCATATGCATCAGAAATGCCAACTACTTTTGCGCCTGCATCTTTCATAAATTTTGAAATATAACTTCCTGCATTCCCAAATCCTTGAATAATAACGCGTGCCTCTTGTAATCGAATTCCTTTTCGCTTTGCTGCCTCTTCGATACAAATAGTGACCCCTCTTGCTGTTGCTGTTTCACGACCTTGTGAACCACCTAGTACAATTGGCTTTCCAGTAATAAATCCTGGCGAATCGAATTCTTGAATACGGCTGTACTCGTCCATCATCCATGCCATAATTTGCGGATTTGTAAATACATCTGGCGCAGGAATATCTTTTGTTGGCCCAACGATTTGACTAATCGCACGGACATATCCTCGACTTAAACGTTCTAATTCATGAAAAGACATGTTGCGAGGATCACAGACAATTCCACCTTTCCCACCACCGTATGGAAGATCGAAAA
>NZ_QOCW01000049.1 GCF_003318295.1 Bacillus taeanensis | reverse complement strand
GCAGGATTGCTTTTGCAGCATTAAATGATTACATGAAGCAAAAGAAAGCAGGCAAAGACCCCGTCTTCCACGTTTCTAACATTCCTGGCCTTAAAAATGTAGAATGTTGGGGAGGAGATGAAGAGCAATCTTTAAAAAAGAATGAACGAGTACAGAGAAGCTTATAAAAGACAAAGCACACATAAATTTGCTGCTGGACTTAAGATGATAATTCTAAATTGAAATAAGAGTTACTTTAATCCTAAAATCGAATGAATTTAATTCTTTATAATGATGATCCTGTTCCACCATATTTGAGCTTCTTGCTTCATCAAGAAAGGGGAGCATTTGTTGGTGCGAAATGTTCCTGGCTTAAATGAAATGTGGTCACACAATTTCGGTAAAGGTCAGGCAGTTTTAGGTTTCTAAAACTGAAGGGTTATGTCGAGGAGTCGAATTAGGAGGGATAGCCACTAGACTAATAAAAGATTCATTCCTCTTAAGCCCCCTAGAGAACTTGGACACCTCTAGTTTATATCATTTATACTGGTAGTAACCAAGGGGGCACGTAAAATGAAACGACAAAAATATTCAAAAGAATTTAAGCTGCAAGTAGTGAAGGAAGCACTGGAAACAGGAAAGAAAGCATTAGTCTCACGACGTTATGAACTTAGCACGAATATGGTTCATCGCTGGGTTCGAGAGTACAACCAAGGGAAATTTGAGAATGGAAGTTCATTAGAGAATAGCTCTTTAGAAACAAAAGAACTTGCCCAAGAGAATGATCAATTAAAACGGTTATTAGGTGAAAAAGACCTTGAGATTGCCATTCTTCGTGACATGATAAAAAAGAAGAACCCTCAGTTACTGAAAAAATTGAAATAGCCGACAAGTGGATCAACAAAGGGTATCCAAAAACGATTGTGCTGCGTATTGTGGGCATTTCTCGTTCTACCTATTACTATCAAAAAAGCTATCGTGTAGAAGAGAAAACAGTAAGTGAGGGACGACCAGCACCAGGTTTTTCGATCAAAACAGATGGTACAAAAGTGTTCGATGATCAGATTAAAGAATGGCTTTTACAATTGATTGAACATGAAGGAACGGCTTATGGTTATCACAAATTAACGATGGCATTACGCCGTTACTTTGACTTAACGATTAATAAAAAGAAAGTGTATCGTTTGTGCAAAGAATTAGGGATTTTACGCCCACAAAGAGAAAAGAAGACGTATTACCCTCGAAAACTAGCAAAAACCATACGATTACCGACTCCAATCAACTGTGGGAAACAGACCTGAAGTATGGATTTATTCAAGGTGAACAAAAATTCTTTTTCATCTTGTCCTACATCGATGTTTATGATCGTGCCGTCATTGATTTTCATATTGGGCTGCGTTGTGAAGGAAAAGATGCCGTTCAAACATTAAAGCGTGCTTTATTGAAACGCCAGCAGTTTGAATGTGAGACGAAGCCAATCATTCGTTCAGATAACGGACCACAATATAAATCACATGTATTTGGGGAAGCATGCGAATCGCTCTCGGTTGAACATGAGCGAATTCCGCCTCGAACGCCAAATATGAACGCCCATATCGAAGCCTTTCATCGTATTTTAGAAGATGAATGTTTGTCTCGTTATGAATTTCAAAGCTATGAAGAAGCATACCAAGCTGCAGCTGAATTTATGCACTTTTACAACACAAAACGAATTCATTCAAGCATTGGCTTTTTAGCTCCTATTGAGTTTTATAACCGAAATCAGCAAGAAGACATACCAACCAAAGAAGTACGACTGTGAAAAAAGTTAAAATCATTTGATTAAGAGAGTATGTGTCCAATTTTCGGGGGTTAATCCGATTCAACCATGCAAGACAGTTCTTAAACGATTAATAAGGTTCTTGTAAGACTAATAGAGGTTCAGCTCCAAAAGGAGCCACCGACTTGTTAAAACGAAAGAAGCTGAGGCACAACGAGTATTATGACATGCAATCTCATTTTGATTCTTTATATGCTCAAAGTGATAATGGTCAAAATTTTTATGGTTTACTTGATTTAATGCAATCCGATGAAAATATTCAATTAGCTTATCGCAAGATTAGCCGTTTTATCGCACAATATGGTAAATGTGCAGTTACAGGAATTGAATTAGGTCTGAACGATTGGCATTGTCATCATAAAACTCCGTATCATCTTACAAAAGATGATACGGAGTTTTATGATATTGCACGAATCCGTTCACCGCCTCATTCATATGAGAAATCAAGAGAAAATACAAGTGCTTTTAAACGCACTCAAGTTAAATAAAAAGCAACTTAAAAAGGTCAATGAATTGCGTGAGCAATGTCTGAACGAAGCAATCTGATTTTACATTTCATCTTGCATACACATAAAAATATCGAATGAGTTGGAACGCCGTATGCTGGGAAACTCGCCCGTATGGTGTGAAGTGGGGGGAAAGCCGGAGATAACGTCAAAAGCTTACCTATCACTATAAAACAACACAGGTAGAAAATGATCAGACCTTATTTTAAGACAACAACTACTAAAAATTTACGTTAACTTAATAATCAAAAGTCCCAATAGGGTTAACTCTGTTGGAACTTTCGTATTTTTCACGATAATTCTATAATGAGCATGTCCCATAAGAATTATCCCCAAATGCCCCAGTACTTCGCCTAACTGTACCATCTTACTTTCAATCAATAATGATACGAATAAAGGATTTACTAATAGAACACAAAAATACGCCTATTGACAAAATCAAATTCTTTAATTAATATTTATTGATTGATAAATAAATATTAATAAGGATGATATAATGGCACCTCGAGAAGATAAAAAAGAAATTATTATTGAAAATGCTGTAGCAGTATTCGCAGAAAAGGGATATTATAAAGCAACGAC
>NZ_QOCW01000004.1 GCF_003318295.1 Bacillus taeanensis | reverse complement strand
GGGGTACTTAAATTTTATCAGAAGATGTCCTTTTTATTATGAAAAAAATAAAAGCATGTGAAATTTTACTGAGCGTAAAATTTCACATGCTTTTTAGGTTTTCAGACTAGGGTTTTGTCCCAGCCTCATTTTTATTTTACTACCTTGTTCATTAGTGTACAGTTGTAATAAAGTAAACAGAAATAAACGGAACTTTCTATTCATTTTCTTCTTTTACTGCTATCATTACACTACTTTATATAAGAAAAGGATGTGAACAATATGACATTAATTTTTGCGCACCGCGGCGCAAGCAGACGCTGCCCTGAAAACACAATGATTGCTTTTAAAACCGCTCATAAACTTGGTGCCCACGGAATCGAACTAGATGTACAGCTGTCAAAAGACGGTATACCTGTAGTTATTCATGACCATTATTTAAAGAGAACAACAAATGGAACTGGCTATATAAAAGATAAAACATTTTCTGAACTAAAAAAATTAGATGCAGGAAGTTGGTTTTCTAAAACATATAAAAATGAAACGATTCCTTCTTTAGAAGAGTTATGTGAGTGGAGCAATTCCACTGATTTATTATTAAACATTGAACTTAAAAATCAAGATATCACTTATGAAGGACTTGAAGAGAAGGTTATTACTTTAATTCATCGCTATCAATTAGAAAAACGCGTGATCTTGTCATCCTTTAATCATAATAGCTTGTTAACCGTTAATAATATTGATGCACATATAAAAACGGCCCCGATTTATAAAGCAAACCTTTATGAACCGTGGAATTATGCGAAAAATTTAAAAGCGAAAGGAGCTCATCCACACTATAAAACCTTAACCAAGGAAAAGATAGCCAACTTCCATAAACATCGCATCTCCGTCCGTCCATACACAGTGAATAATGAGAAAGTGATGCGCACTTTTATTCAATGGAAAGTTGACGCACTTATTACTGACTTACCCTCATTAGGATTATCTGTTTTAAAAGAAGTAAAGGATAATATCCAACCTGTCAAGAAACATCCCTTATGGAAAAAACTATTTAAACGATAATTAAGGTTGTATCGAGTAAGACCATAAATCCTTTGCAAGATATGTATTAACAAACTGTTCTTTTGCTTCATTTAGCAGCCGATCGGCATTTTCTCCATATCTTGAACTAATATGAGTTAAAATAAGCGAGGATGCTTCTGCCATCTTCGCTACTTTTGCAGCTTGCACGGAAGTAGAATGATAGTACTGATGCGCAAGTTCCTGTTCATGCGCTCCAAAGGTAGCTTCATGGACAAGTACATCTACATCTTTAGCAAGTTCAATTGCGGCTTCTGTATAGCGTGTATCTCCCAATACAGCAATTTTCCTTCCTTTTTTACAAGGACCTAAAAAGTCTTTTCCATTAATAAAACGACCATCTTCTAACTGAATCTGCTTTCCCTCTTTTAACTGACCATACAAAGGACCAGGAGGTACACCAAGCGCTTTAAGCTTGTCTACTTGAAGAGAACCCGCTTGATTTTCTTCTTCAATTCGGTAACCAAATGAAGGAATTCCATGCACTAACTTTTTTACTTTAATCACTGTATTTCGCTCTTTAAACACAGCTCCATCTTCTACTTCAACAACCTCTAAACGATATCGAAGAAATGTACCGCTAACAGAAAGAGAAGTTTGTACAAAGTCTTTTAAACCTTTAGGGCCAAATAGTGTTAAAGGTGTTTCTGTTCCTTGAAAAGAACGGCTCCCTAATACACCGGGAAGTCCATATATATGATCACCATGTAAATGTGTAATAAAAATTTTATCTATTTTACTCAACTTTAATGGGGTATATAAAATTTGGTGCTGTGTGGCTTCTCCGCAATCAAACAGCCATGTACTTCCTTGATCATTAAAAAACCTTAAAGCAGCTGCTGATACATTTCGCTGCTTAGATGGAATACCTGCGCCTGTACCTAAAAAATAAAGTTCCAAACTTTTATTCTCTCCTTTTTTACAAATTTACATATAAATCATATAATATTGCTAACTAAAGCGAAAGGTGAACAGCTATGATCATTGTTAATCTTATTGCCGCACATCTATTAATTGGTTTTAGCTTTTTTATTTCTTCCGAGTACTTTTGGATCATTTTTTCAATTTCTTTATTCCTTCTTTCAATGATTGCTTTTAGAAGTCGATTAATTTATTGGACGAAACTTAAAAAAACACACCTATGGATAAGTCTTTGTTCAGCTGTTATGCTCTATTTTATTTTCTTTACTGGAAAAGCATTAACCGCCTTGCTTTTTCCTGATTTTCTAGATACTCTCTCTTTATTATACGCAACAATTCAACCATATCAAAACTGGCATTTCTTCAGCTTATTCTTACTAATTATTCCTGGGGAGGAGTTTTTTTGGCGCGGTTATTTACAAACAAAGCTTTATGAGCGTTTTTCGCCCATAACTTCAATTATTCTTTCGACGATGTTATACGCATCGGCACATCTTTATTCAGGAAGTATTCTGCTTGTATTAGCAGCGATTACCGGAGGAATTGTATGGGGCTGGCTTTATTATTATACAAAAAATCTCACTATTAGCATTTTATCTCATTTATTTTTTGATTTTCTTTTGTTCATTGCCTTTCCTCTATTATAAAGCTTTATTCTTTTTTTTCTGAAAATTAACTGCCACCTATGTTATAATAAACTTAATCCTAGTTTGAAAGGGTGGTGATAGGAGATGCGTAACGAAAAGAATATTACTCATTACGGCACTTTATTTTATTATATTGAACAAGCTAACCGCTTATTTAAAGAGAAACATTTTCGTTCGCCTTCCATCTTTGAACTGTCACAATTGCTTCAATTACCAGAAGAAAAAATATTAGAGTCAATGGAATTCCATTTATATGACCATTACAACCTTTATCCTACTATGACTCGGGTTTTAATATAAAACCATCAGCTTTAAAAATAATAAAGACAAGGGAATATCTCCCCTTGCCATTATTGTGAAAATGTTTTCCCGCTATGTTCAATCCAGTTTACGAAATCACGCCCATGAAAATGTCGATTGCATTCTTTCAAAAGCTCCAAGGCATCATCCAACACTTTTTTATTACGTTCATCCTGTCCACGATATTCTTCAAAAAATTCATAAAACTGATAGTATCCTTCACTAGATTGCTTTTGTTTTTGTTTACCCTTCTCTGTTAAATATACATAGGAAACCCGTCGATCACTTGACTTCTTTTTTGTTTCAACAAGTTCTTTTTCTTTTAAACGTTTTAGCACCTGCATAACCGTTGAAACATCCCATAATCCAATTTCAGCTATTCTTGTTACAGTTACTTCTTTTTCTAAATAAACAATCCATAATGTATGCTGTTCTGCTTGTGTTAATCCAATTTTTTTAGCAGCTTTTTGCCAATCTTCTTCAAACACTTTATTAATGCCTCGCAAATAATTTAACAAATAATGAAGCTTTTCCTTGTCCTGTTCCATAGAAGTCCCCTCTTCCACTTTATATGTAATGATTGCTAAATAAACAAATATTTCCCTACTTATTTTAACACACTTTAATCGCGTAAAAACGACTTGCTAACTTAAGTTAGCAAGTCGTTTTTTTATATTACTTTGAACTGCCTACTTGTTGAATAATTGCTAGAACAAGTTCTGAAGTTTTAACCAATTCTTCAATCGGCATTTTTTCATTTGTTGTATGAATATCTTCATAACCAACAGCTAAATTCACTGTTGGAATGCCATGTCCTGCAATAATATTTGCATCACTTCCTCCACCGCTGTGTAAAAGTTTCGGTGAGCGTCCAATTGCTTCGGCCGCCTGTTTTGCTATTTCAACAACATAATCGCCATCCTTAAACTTAAATCCTGGATACATCACTTCTATCGTTACTTCAGCTTCCGCGTTCATCTCTTCTGCAGCAGCTTCAAATGCTTTTTTCATCTTATTAGCTTGCTCCTCCATTTTTTCAGGCACAAGAGATCGAGCTTCAGCAAGAATTTCCACATGATCACAAACAATATTTGTTTGGGTCCCACCTGCAAATCGACCAATATTTGCAGTCGTCTCACTATCAATTCTTCCAAGCGGCATTCTCGCAACCGCTTTTGCAGCAACCGTAATAGCAGAAATCCCTTTTTCAGGCGCTACTCCTGCATGTGCTGTTTTCCCTTTAATGATGGCGTTTATTTTTGCCTGAGTTGGTGCCCCAACAATAATATCGCCAACTTTTCCATCACTATCTAAAGCAAATCCGAATTTTGCTTTTATATAAGAAGGATCAAGTACTTTAGCTCCCTGCAGCCCTGACTCCTCTCCTACCGTAATAATAAATTGAATCGTTCCATGTTCAATTTCCTTCTCCTTTATTACTTTTAGTGCTTCGAGCATTGCTGCTAAACCTGCTTTATCATCTGCTCCTAAAATTGTCGTACCATCCGTAATAATATAACCATCTTTTATTGACGGCTTGACATTGTTTCCCGGCACAACAGTATCCATATGAGAGGTAAAATAAATAGGATCCACCTCTTTTTTGCCTTCCAATGTACAAATTAAATTACCTGCACCATGACCTGTTTTTTCAGCAGCATTATCTTCTACCACATCCACACCGAGCGAAGAAAATTTTTTCTTTAAAACATCGGCAATTTCCCGCTCATATTTTGTTTCAGAATCAACCTTTAAAAGTTCTAAAAATTCTTCTATTAATCGCTCTTTATTTATCACTAAAAAGCCTCCTTAGCAAACTTTTATGCACTTTCATACAAAGACTACTACTTTATTGAAGGGCTTGCAAATAATTTACTGTTTCTTCTCTTCACATAATTCATATAAAACACTGCTGCTTTCTTTAGGATGAATAAAAGCAATTTTTGAACCGTGAGCTCCCTGTTTTGGTTCGTTATGAATCATTTGTATGCCCTCCTGCTTCAGTTCATCAATTCGTTCACTAATATTCTCTATCCCTAGTGCAATATGATGAATGCCTTCACCACGCTTTTCAATAAACTTAACAATCACACTCTCCTCTGATAATCCTTCTAAAAGCTCAATACGTACTTCTCCTACTTTAAGAAATGCAACCTTTACTTTTTCTGAATTTACTTCTTCGACTGCTTCTAATTTTAAGTGAAGATAATCAACATAAAAAGGAAGTGCGTTTTGAATGGAACGAACAGCAATTCCAATATGATCAATTTTTTTGGGAGCTTGCTTTTTATTCATTTTCTCACCCCTATTCTTAAAAAATTTACCAACCTTCCCCATTTATTTCTTTTTTAATAAAGAAATCCCTTTAATAAAAGCTGACTTGTCTCATTTAAAAAATCAGAGTAAAATAATAAATAGAGATTTTTTAGGGAGGTTATATGAATGCCCCGCAAATACACAAAAATTATTGTATATGTGATGATCGCTTCAATGTTAATCTCAACATTACTAGCAGGCTTATCATTTTTTATATAATAACAACAAAGAAGCTGGAAAAATTAATTTTCCAGCTTCTTTTAAGGAATCGCTCCAGCTGATTCCGCTAATTGTTCAAAACTTTTTTGGCTGGACACAATGAAAACTTTTGTACCAAGCGGAATTCGTTCATATAAACTTTCGACTTCGTTATTTCTCATTCTCACACACCCATTTGACAGGTTGTAACCGATTAAATGAGGAGTGTTTGTCCCATGAATACCATATATTCTTCCATCTGTATTTTCAGCATCAAAGCCAAGCCAACGTGTTCCTAATGGGTTTTCCTTTACACCGCCAGGAATATTTTTTTTGCGATAATACGGGTTTTGCGCCTTTACAACTACTGTAAAAGTACCTTCCGGAGTTAATGACTGCTCTTTTCCTGTCGTTACCTCATATGTTTCTTTTATTTCACCTTCATTAATAAATGCTAATTGATTTATCTTTTTATTAACAATAATAAAAGGATCCCCAACGATCGGGTTCTCTCCTAGCGGCCAAACAGGTGAAGCAATCAGAAGTAAAAATGACATCAATATTGAAATTGAGTGAAACAACAACTGCTTCCCTCCTTGAAAGTTATCCTGCTTACATATAGGATGCCTCAATTTAAAAAGCTTACACATCGCTTCTTTTAAAATAACGTTTAATTAATAAGTATTGTTCCATTTCATTAACAAAATAAAATAGTGCCGAACGCGTTTCAAATTCTTTACGGTCTTTCGGAAGGGGCGATTGACGGAATTGTTCTTTTAATTCTTCTAATTTTTCTAAATAAATTTTTGCTGTATTTCCCGAATGAACGCCTTCGCTAAGTTCTCGTAAAAAGTGGGCGATTTCTTTACCTTGTATATACGTTTGATCAAGTGACGAGATAATTGGCATCACTCGTTCTAAAATTTCAAGCTGCTTCTCACGCATTTTAAAATAATGATAATACTCATCTTCATGCCGCAGCATGTGGTTTTCAATATTTTTTAGGGCCAGCCCTGCTGCTCTTTCAATAAGGGCAGCAACTTCTAATATTTCCTTTCCATCCCACTCACTTTCTCTCTTTTCTAAAAATCCAGCAAATTCTATAAAAATGTATTTAAAGTTTCTTTCTACATCAAGCTGCAGTTTTTTTAGCTCATTTTCCATACTTGGCATATAGAGATTAATCGTTAATGCGAGTCCAATTCCAATTGCAATAATTAAAAGTTCATTCATAATAAGCGAAAGAGATAAGTCCCCTACCGTATACAAATGAAGAATAATAACGGAGCTTGTTACAATTCCCTCAGTAATTTTCAATGCCACTGTCGTTGGAATAAATAACAATAAAAGAAGCCCTAAACTAATTGGATGATACCCAATTAGTTCAAAAAACACCCCTGCAAAAAACATACCAAGCAAACAAGCTAAAAAACGTTCCCATGCACTTTGAAACGAACGCTTTTTTGTAGGTTTCACACATAAAATAACAAGAATACCCGCGGATACGTAAAACTCTAAATTCAGAAGCTGTGCAATATAAATAGCAAGCGCTGTTCCTACAGCTGTTTTCACGGTACGATATCCAATTTTAAGCAACCTTTAAATCTCCTTTCAACAAAAACCAAGCGATCATTTTTATTACTTTAAAATATACCTATTATTAGCCATATTTTTCATAATGTCAATCTGACAAAAAAATAAGAAACAGCTTCTATAAGCTGTTTCTTATTTTTATAGCACTTTTTCCAAAAATGCTTTTGCTCGATCAGTTTTTGGATGAGAGAAAAATTCTGTTGGAGGTGTGTCCTCTACCAGCACGCCTTCATCTAAGAAAAAGACGCGATCTGCTACTTGTTTTGCAAATCCCATTTCATGAGTCACAATGGCCATTGTCATTCCAGATTCAGCCAATGATTTCATCACGTCTAACACTTCTTTTACCATTTCAGGATCTAACGCAGACGTAGGTTCATCAAACAGCATATATTCAGGTGACATCGCTAACGCACGAGCAATAGCAACTCTTTGTTTCTGTCCGCCTGACAGCCTTTTCGGATAGGCACCTTCTTTATCAGCAAGACCAACTTTTTTTAATAATTCCCGTGCCGTTTTGACAGCTTCATCTTTTGAAATTCCCTTTACTGTCATCGGTGCATAAATTAAATTTTCTAATACCGTTTTATGAGGAAATAAATGAAAATGTTGGAATACCATCCCTATCCGTTCGCGAACCTTCATTATCTCCGTTTTAGGGTTTGTAATTTCATCTTCATCAATCCAAACTTTTCCTGATGAAGGCGTTTCTAATAAATTAATACAGCGTAAAAACGTTGACTTACCTGAGCCAGAAGGACCAATAATCGCAATAACATCGCCTTTATTAATTTCTGTTGTAATACCTTTTAATACTTCTGTCTGTCCATACGATTTATGCATTCCTTCAATTTTAATCACTGCGGCTCATTCTCCTCTCAATGACTTTTCCAAGCAATGTTAATACCATGACAAGCACCCAATAAATAACACCAGCAATTAATAGCGGTTCAAAATATTTATATTTTTCGGCAGCAACAATTTGTGAACGACGCATAATATCATATACACCAATCACTGAAACAATAGCTGACTCTTTTGTTAAGGTAATAAATTCATTCATTAGTGCTGGCAGAATATTTTTCAGTGCTTGGGGCAAAATGATATCCTTCATCATTGGACGATATGGAATGCCAAGCGCTTCTGCTGCTTCTTGCTGCCCTTTATCAACTGCTCCAATACCTGCACGAATAATCTCAGAAATGTAAGCTGTTGAATTTAATCCAAACGCTAAAACCCCCGCTAAAAACGGAGTAATATCATATCCTACTAATTGTGGAGTTGCAAAATAAATAAGCGACAATTGCAAAATAAGCGGAGTGCCGCGAAAAATTGACGTATAAGCATCAGCGAGCCACACTAAAACCTTAATGCGTCCAATTTTACATAACGCAAGCAGCGTTCCGCCAAAAAAGCCGATAAGTGCTGAAACACTAACAAACTGTAACGTGACCAATATCCCACTTAAAATGTAAGGGATATTAGGCACGAATTGGTCAAAATCCAAATTCATGCCTATTCATCCTTCCTTTGCTGCTTATTCGGCTTCATCACCGAACCATTTATTAATTAGCTCGTCCATTTTTCCATTTTCTTTCATTTCTGTTACGACTTGATCAAATTGTTCTGTTAATTCGCTACCTTTAGGAAAAGCAATCGCTGAGCCTTCTTCATTCGTATCCGGCATGACAATCCCTTGAATGTCATCATTGTTTTCTAAAAATCCTTTAGCGACTGTATCCTCAATAATAACAGCATCTAAACGTCCGGCTTTTAAATCTTGAATTAGCTCCGGAATGCGATTTAGCTGTTTAATTTCAATATTTAATCCTTCATCTTTAAGCTCTTTTGCTTTTCCTTCTTGAATAGAGCCAAGCTGCACCCCAACTTTTTTACCTTTAAGTCCATCTACCGTTTCAATTTTATTATCCGTTTTAGAAACAATCATATGGTGTGCTGCATAATAAATTTGAGAAAAATCAACATTTTCTTTTCGCTCTTCTGTCGGGGTCATACCAGATAGTACAAAATCAACGCGCTCACTTGAAAGAGCTGGAATTAAGCCGCTGAAATCCATATCTTTAATTTCAATTTCATAACCAAGTTGTTCAGCAATATAATTGGCAATATCAATATCAAATCCGATGATCTCATTGCTTTTTGCAGAATCAATGTATTCAAACGGCGGGTAGTCAGCAGAAGTACCCATTACAAGTGTTTTCTTTTCTGCTCCATCCTCTGTCCCCGTATTAGCTTCTTCACCATTTTCTGCAGTACCACAAGCTGCCAACATTCCTACTAAAAGCGTAAACATTAAGACAAAACTAAACTTCTTCATCGCATTTTTCATGTTCTAACTCCTTTTTCATTAAATTTATATCATATGATGTGTTTTTTATTAGTGTTGCAAACTTGTAATATTTGATTCATATAATGAAATATGCAACAAAATGCATTTTAACACATAAAAATGTACGAGAAAAGATATTTTTATATTTTTTTATTCATTCATTTTATTTTTATAAAATATTATTAAATTGTTATTATTCTGAAAAAAAACAAAAAAAAGAGCCGATAAATCGACTCCTTAAAGATCGTTTAGCAGTATTCATTAAGTGCCTGCTGGAGCTTTTCAAAAACTTCTTGCGGCTCAAAACCTTCAATATCATGACGCTCAATCATTGTTTTGATTTCTCCATCTTTTAATAAAGCAAATGATGGTGAAGAAGGCGCATAACCAGTAAAGTATGAACGTGCTTGTTCTGTTGCTTCCTTATCTTGACCTGCAAATACTGTAACAGCAAAATCAGGCTTTTTCTCAGAATTATTTAGCGCATAAGCTGCTGCAGGACGCGCGATTCCACCAGCACAGCCGCAAACAGAATTCACAAGCACTAATGTTGTGCCTTCTTTCTTCAATGCTCCATCTACTTCTTCAGGAGTTTTTAATTCTTCAAATCCTGCTTGACGCGCTTCGTTTCTTGCTGTTTCTACTATTTCCTGCATAAATAAATTATAATTCATCATGATGCAGCTCATCCTTTCAGTATAAAAATTTCTTTATAGTTTATTTTACATGGAATAAAGTAAATTTCCAAATAAAAGCTCTTCCTTTATTAAACGTTAGCCTTCACTTATTATATGCATAAGTATTTTATGTACTGCAACTATTTTTGAAACAAAATAAAAAAATGAATATTTTAGGTTTTATCCTTATTTAATCGTGGTATATAATTTACAGCAACACCTCCATACCCCTTAACCCCCTAAAGGTGTTTTGGTGAGCAGAATTGTGCTCACCGTTTTTTTATTTTATAAATAGCTTTAAAACGATATGAACTATTTATTAACTATCAATAGATTGATGTCGTTTCCTCGGAAATATTCTCAAGCTTTTCCTTTACTTTCGCTAGAAACCTTCCACATACAAGACCATCAAGGACACGATGATCCAATGATAAACATAAGTTTACGATATCTCGAACAGCAATCATGCCATTGTTCATAACAACAGGTCGTTTTACAATGGATTCTACTTGTAAAATCGCTGCTTGCGGATAATTAATAATTCCCATTGATTGAACCGATCCGAAAGATCCTGTATTATTGACGGTAAAAGTGCCGCCTGTCATATCTTCTGTTTTCAACTTGCCCGTTCGTACTTTTACAGCAAGTTCGTTTACTTCTTTTGCAATTCCTTTAATACTTTTTTCATCAGCATTTTTGATAACCGGTACATACAGAGCATCATCCGTAGCGACAGCAATCGAAATATTGATATCTTTCTTTTGGATAATTTTATCGCCGGCCCACATTGAGTTTACTTGAGGAAATTCTTTTAACCCTTCAACAACTGCTTTAATAAAGAACGGGAAAAATGTTAAATTATAGCCTTCTTTGTTTTTAAATTCTTCCTTAATTTTATTGCGGTAGTTCACTAAGTTTGTCACATCTACTTCAAGCATTGTCCAAGCATGAGGTGCTTCATGCTTACTGCGCACCATATTTGATGCAATGGCTTTCCGCACTCCGCTAATCGGAATTTCAATATCTCCTTTGTCAACAGGTACACTTACCGTTTTTTTCGAAGCTGTCTTTATTTGTGAAACTTGCTCTGCACTTTGAAGCGGCGTCTCTTCTACTCCCTTTTCTTCCTTATCTCTATCTTTTGGAATGTCACCAGCGTCAATTAACTTCTGCAAATCTTTCCGGGTAATCCTTCCGCCTATTCCAGTCCCTTCTACTTTCTCAAGATTAATACCATGCTCTTGAGAAAGTCTTAATACAGCTGGAGAGTAACGTTTTTTATTTGTTTGTTTTTCCGTTTTATTTTCTTCTCGTTTTATTTTTACTCTTTTATTATCTGAACTATTTTTTTCGCTCTCTTTTATTGTATAACTGCTTTCCTCAACCTCGATATAACAAATTAATTCTCCAATGGCAATTGTTTCGCCTTCTTCAGCCACTAATTCTTTAATTTCGCCCGAAAATGATGAAGGCACTTCAGCGTTCACTTTATCTGTCATAACTTCTGCAATTGGATCATATTTGTTAACCGTATCTCCGACTTTAACAAGCCATGTGCTAATTGTTCCTTCCGTTACACTTTCCCCTAATTGGGGCATTACAATTTTTTCTACTGCCACAACTTCTACCTCCTACATTAATGGTTAACGGTTTTCTGATTAATACGCTGCTAATTCTCGCATGGCATTTTCTACTTTTTCAGGATTAATCATAAATTCTTTTTCCATTGTTGGAGCATATGGCATTGCTGGTACATCTGGTCCTGCTAAACGCTTGATCGGTGCATCAAGATCAAATAAACAATTCTCTGCAATAATAGCTGCTACTTCACTCATAATACTACCTTCTTTATTATCTTCTGTAATAAGAAGAACTTTACCTGTTTTAGATGCCGACTCTATAATCGCTTCTTTATCCAATGGATAAACCGTGCGGAGATCAACAAGCTGGACGCTAATTCCTTCTTTTTCCAACTTATCAATTGCTTGTAATGCAAAATGAACAGCAAGCCCATATGTGATAACCGTTATATCTTCTCCCTCATTTTTAACATCCGCTTTTCCAATTGGAAGGGTGTAATCTTCTGCTGGTACTTCCCCTTTAATTAAACGATATGCTCGTTTATGTTCAAAGAAAAGCACTGGATCGTCGTCTCGAATAGCAGCTTTTAAAAGTCCCTTTACATCATATGGAGTAGAAGGCATCACAATTTTAAGTCCCGGTACACTGGCAAACATCGCTTCAACAGATTGCGAATGATACAATGCACCATGCACCCCACCGCCATATGGTGCACGGATTGTAATTGGACAAGTCCAGTCATTATTTGAACGATAACGAATCCGTGCTGCTTCTGAAACAATTTGGTTAACTGCCGGCATAATAAAATCTGCAAATTGCATTTCAGCAACTGGACGCATGCCATACATAGCTGCTCCGATTCCTACTCCTGCAATTGCTGATTCAGCAAGCGGCGTATCTATCACTCGGTCAGCTCCAAATTTTTCATAAAGTCCATCAGTAGCACGGAACACACCACCACGTACGCCAACATCTTCTCCTAATACAAATACACGCTTGTCTCGCTCCATCTCTTCTCTTAAAGCTTCGGTTACAGCTTGAATATATGAAATAATTGGCATATGAATTTCCCCCTATTCTCCATAAACATGTGTGTACAACTCTTGAGAATCTGGATATGGTGCACTTTCTGCATATTCTGTTGCCTCATCTACAAGCTCTGCTACACGCTCTTGAATTTCTTTTTCTTTTTCTTCTGTTAATACATTCACTTCCCGTAAGTACTTAGCAAAGGTTAGAATAGAATCTTTCTTTTTTGCTTCCTCTACTTCCTCTCGTTCCCGGTAAGCACGGTCATCATCATCACTAGAATGCGGAGTTAAACGATATGAAATTGTTTCCACAAGTGTCGGCCCTTCCCCACGTCGGCCCCGGTCTGCTGCATTTTTTACCGCTTCATATACAGCGAGCGGATCATTGCCATCAACGGTCACCCCAGGAATGCCATATCCAACAGCACGATCAGATACCTTTTCACAAGCAAGCTGTTTAGAGATTGGTACAGAAATAGCATATTTATTATTTTCGCACATAAAAATAACAGGCAGTTTATGAACACTGGCAAAGTTTATTCCTTCATGAAAATCTCCTTGGTTTGAAGATCCTTCACCGAACGTTGTAAACGTTACAAGGTCTTTACCTTCCATTTTTCCCGCTAATGCAATTCCCACAGCATGAGGGACTTGAGTCGTCACAGGTGATGAACCTGTAACAATTCGGTTTTTTTTCTGCCCAAAATGGCCAGGCATTTGCCGTCCTCCTGAATTTGGATCTTCTGCTTTCGCAAAGCCTGACAGCATGAGGTCACGAGCTGTCATTCCAAAAGCAAGCACTACCCCCATATCGCGATAGTAAGGTAATACATAATCTTTCTCATGATCTAATGCCATTGAAGCACCTACTTGCGCGGCCTCCTGTCCCTGACAAGAAATAACAAAAGGAATTTTTCCCGCTCGATTTAAAAGCCACATTCGTTCATCAATTTTTCTTGCTAATAACATTGTTTCGTACATTTCTAATACATAATCATCAGACAACCCTAATGATTCATGACGATTGTTTGTCATAAAGAGATACCCCCTTCATTTTATGTATACCTTTTTACGCCCCTTATTTTTATGATATGCACACTCTCCCTCTCGCTAGAGCAGCAAGGAGATATTTTTTTGTTATGAATGAATAGCTTTTCCGTCAACCGCTAATGCCGCTTCGCCAATCGCTTCTGAAAGGGTAGGATGCGGATGAATGGTATGGGCAACTTCCCAAGGAGAAGCATCAAGTACGCGTGCTAATCCCGCTTCCGAGATCATATCAGTTACATGCGGCCCAATCATATGGACACCAAGTAAATCATCTGTCTCCTTATCAACAATAAGTTTTACAAATCCATCTGACTCTCCAAAAACGAGAGCTTTTCCAATGGCTTTAAACATAAACTTCCCAGTCTTTATATTAAAGCCTTTTTCCTTTGCTTCTCGCTCATTGAAACCTACACTCGCAATTTCTGGTTTTGAATATATACACTTAGAAACAAGTGAATAATCAATCGGTCGAGGTTTTTGATTTGCAAGATGTTCAACAGCAACAATCCCCTCATGGGAAGCAGCATGTGCAAGTTGTATTCCACCAATCACATCACCAATTGCATATATATGCGATTCAGCTGTTTGGTAATATTCGTTTGTTTGAATTACACCATTTTCAATTTTGATTGTAGTATTATTTAAACCGATATCGTGAATATTCGCTTTACGTCCAACAGATACGAGCATCTTGTCAGCTTTAAATTCTTGCTCTTCCCCTTTTTGTTCTGCTTTAACAGTAATCCCATTTGATTTTTCTAATGTTTCTGGAAGAACTTTTGCATTTGTAACAATTTTAACTCCCTTTTTCTTAAGTAAACGTTCTGCTTCTTTTGAAATCTCTTCATCTTCAGTAGCCAAAATACGGTCTGCATACTCAAGAACAGTTACTTCCAAACCAAAATCACAAAACATTGAGGCCCATTCAATCCCAATTACACCTCCACCTACTATAAGAATGGAATGAGGAAGTTCTTCAAGCTGCAGTGCTTCATCTGATGTTAAAACATACTCTCCATCAACTTCTAATCCAGAAAGAGTGCTAGGCTTTGAACCTGTTGCGATAATTAAATTTTGTGGGATAAGAATTTCATTTTCATCACCATTTTCAAACTCTACAGAAATTGCACCTGCTGTAGGAGAGAAAATGGAAGGACCTAATATACGGCCGATCCCTTTAAAAATATCAATTTTTCCTTTTTTCATTAGATGTTTAATGCCGCTATGAAGCTGGTCAATAATGTTTTGTTTTCGCTCTTGAACTTTTAAAAAATCCAATGCAATTTCTTTTGCGATTACCCCGTACTCTTCACCGCGCTTTGCAGTTGCAAACACTTCAGCACTTCTTAATAAAGCCTTGCTTGGAATGCAGCCTCGATGCAAACACGTTCCTCCTAATTTGTCTTTTTCTACAACCGCTACTTTTAATCCAAGCTGCGAGGCGCGAATAGCAGCTACATAACCACCTGTTCCCCCACCAAGGATGACAAGATCATACTCTGTTGCCATTTTTTCACCTTCTGTTCTTATTATTGGTTCATCACTGCAGCAACTGCTGCATCTGGATATTCTTTTGCTTCTTCTTCACCACGAAGCACACGAAGTCCTCCTTCAGCAAGGGCCTGCAGTTCATTTTCACCCGGCTGCACAATAACGTCTGCAATCCAGCTTATTCGATCTGAAATTTTCTTTACAAATTCTTTTCCGTAAGCTAGTCCGCCTGTAAGAATAATGGCATCTACTTGACCTGAGACAACCGCACTCGCTGCCCCAATTTCTTTTGCAATTTGATAAGCCATGGCATTATAGATAAGTTCAGCATATTTATCACCAGCTTGAACCATTTTTTCCACTTTAACGGCATCATTTGTATTTAAATAACCAACTAATCCCGCTTGTCCAACAAGTTTTTTCATCATTTCTTCTGCATAATATTGGCCCGAATAGCACAAAGAAATCAAGTCACCAACCGGAACTGTTCCCGCTCTTTCAGGAGAAAAAGGTCCTTCTCCATGAAGACCATTATTTACATCTACTACTCTACCGCGCTTGTGGACACCAACTGTAATTCCTCCCCCCATATGGGTAACAATTAAATGCAACTCTTCATATGGTTTTCCTAACTGCTTCGCAACACGACGGGCCACTGCCTTTTGATTTAATGCATGAAAAATACTTTTTCGTTCTACATTCGGCAAGCCAGAAATTCTAGCAATCGGCTCCATTTCATCCACTACAACAGGATCAACAATAAAAGCTTCGATATTTAATTGCCGAGCAATTTCGTTGGCTAAGATACCGCCTAGATTCGAAGCATGTTCCCCCGCATATCCATCTTTTAAATCAGAAAGCATTTTATCATTTACAAGGTATGTTCCACCTTTAATAGGGCGCAGTAATCCCCCTCGTCCAACAACAGCATTTAACTTAGAAATATTTATTCCTTCATTATCCAATGTTTCTAAAATCATCTGCTTTCGGAAACCATATTGTTCAAAAATCGTTTTATATTGCTTTAACTCTTCACGAGCATGACGGATTGTTTTTTCAAAAATAGCACGCTCATTATCAAATACACCAACTTTAGTTGAAGTAGAACCAGGATTAATTGTAAGCAAACGAAATTCTTTTTGCTTTGACATAGAAAACCCTCCAATTGAAAAGCTCAAGCACTTCCGGGTAAATTCCTTTCCTACAAGCGCTTGGCTTTGAAAATTCAGTTTTTACTTAGCGATTTCTTCGACTTAAAATATGGTGTTCATTGATTAAAAATTGTTTTCGTGATTGTCGTACACGTTCAATACGCTCTTCCGCAAGACGATCAGCAGCTTGATATGTTGGAATTTGATCACGCTTTGCAATTTCAAATACTTTTAAAACATTATCATAAATACCTTCCACTTTTTTTAACGCTCTCTCGCTGTTATAACCATGCAATTCATCAGCTACGTTAATGACTCCGCCAGCATTAATCACATAATCTGGTGTATAGACAATTCCTTTTTCATGAATAATATCACCATGACGTGTTTCTCTTAGTTGGTTATTAGCTGCTCCTGCAATGACTTTTGCTTTTAGTTCTGGCAATGTTTGATCATTTATAATTCCCCCAAGAGCGCAAGGGGCAAAAATGTCACAGTTCACCTCGTAAATATCATTAGGGTCGACTGCTTTAGCGTTAAATTTTTCAACGACCCGCTGAACAGCCTCCTTATTAATGTCCGTTACAACTAGAGAAGCGCCTTCTTCATGAAGGTATTCACAAAGTGTATAAGCGACATTTCCTACACCCTGAACAGCAACAGTTTTACCTGCTAATAAATCAGAACCAAACGCTTCTTTAGCCGCAGCCTTCATTCCTCGATATACTCCATAAGCGGTCACAGGTGAAGGATTACCAGAAGATCCAAAAGCTGGAGAAACTCCTGTCACAAAGCTGGTTTCTTGATGAACTAGATCCATATCAGCAACCGTTGTGCCCACATCTTCAGCTGTAATATATCGACCATTTAACCCTTGAATAAAGCGGCCAAACGCTCGAAACATTTCTTCATTTTTATCTTTCCGGGGATCTCCAATAATAACCGTTTTCCCCCCTCCAAGATTTAATCCTGCCGCCGCATTTTTATATGTCATCCCTCTTGCAAGACGGAGCGCATCTTCAAAAGCATCCGCTTCTGATGCATACGTCCACATTCTTGTTCCCCCTAATGCCGGTCCAAGGGTTGTGTCATGAATTGCAATAATTGCTTTTAGTCCTGAAGCTTTATCCTGACATACAACTACTTGTTCATAATCATATTGTTCCATATATTTAAAAAGTTCCATTCCAAACGCCTCCTGAGATGTTCTTAAATTAAGATACTGAGCATACAGCTAAAGCGATAGAATAATATTTGCTTTCTGCACTGTCTGCTCTTGATGTTAAGACGATAGGTACTTTAGAGCCTGCCAAAACCGCTCCTACCTTTGCTTTCGCAAAGTAAACAAGAGATTTGTACAAGACATTTCCAACTTCAATCGTTGGGACAATTAATAAATCCGCTTGACCTGCAACATCACTTTTAATTCCTTTATGCTGCGCTGCATCCATCGATACTGCATTATCTAAGGCGAGCGGACCATCAATGATACAATTTTTTATTTGACCGCGTTGATTCATAACCGTTAAAGCTGCCGCATCAAGAGTTGCCTGCATATTCGGATTAATGACTTCAACAGCGGCTATCGGGGCAACACGAGGCATTTCTACACCTAACGCTCTCGCAACAGCAACACCATTTCGAATAATCTCTACCTTTGTATCTAAATCAGGAGCAATATTCATCGCGGCATCTGTTACAAAAATAAACTTATTAAATCCCTCAATATCAAAAGCAGCCACGTGAGAGAGTATCTTTCCACTTCTTAGACCATATTCTTTATGTAAAACTGCTCTTAATATCATCGCTGTAGGAATTCTGCCTTTCATTAGTACATCTGCTTTATTGTTATGAACAGCTTTCACTGCAAGTTCTACTGATTCTTCAGGACTATTGGCTGCAATAATACTTATGTGATCATTACTCGAATAAGCAGAACCTTCTTTATCTAGAAGAGTTCTAATTTGCTGTTCATGACCAAATAACAAAAATGAGGCAAGCTGCTCATCCACAGCTTGTTTTACCGCTTCAATAACCGCATCATCCTCTGCTGCCGCTACAGCAATCCGCTTATTAGGAAGTTCTGCCGCTTTTTTTATGAGCATTTTAAATGACATGTCTTTCAATCCTTCCTTTTCATCCACATATTCCATTATTTAAATATGCAAGAACGATACCAAGATGTAATCACGAAAACAGCTCAATAATCCCAACTTTTTATATGCAAATTTTATCATACTATGCAAATTATTGCGTGTCATTTTTTTCAATTTCATATTTTTCAATTTTATAATATAAGTTGCGAAGCGATACACCTAACGCTTTTGCCGTAAGCGTTTTGTTATACATTTTTTCTTGAAGTACTTTTTTAATAATTTTTTTCTCATATTCTTCGATCATACTCGTTAACGTCATTTCTCCATCTACCTCTCCAGCCTGTTCTATGACCCGCTCCTTCTTCTTAGAAACAGGTGTTAGTGTTAATAAAGAAAGATGCTCTGGCTTAATATATAAATCTGAAAACTGCATATTAATGATAGCCCGCCCTAAAATATTCTCAAGTTCTCTTACATTTCCAGGCCAATCATAATTACTGAGTAATGCTAATGCATCCTCTGTCAAACCTTCTACATTACGACCATAGTCCTGATTAATCTTTATAATTAAATGATTGCATAATTCAGCAATGTCTTGTTTTCGGTTTCTTAACGGTGGAATATGAATAGGCATACGATTTAATCGATAGTATAAATCTTCCCTAAACGTCCCTTCACTTATTCTTTTTTCTAAATTCACGTTTGTTGCAGCAATAACACGAACATCAATTGGAATAGACGTGGTTCCACCGACTCTAATAATTTCTCCTTCTTGTAATACTCTTAAGAGCTTTGCCTGCGTACTGCTTGCCAACTCACCAATTTCATCTAAAAAAATGCTTCCACCATTGGCCTCTTCAAACAATCCTCTTTTTCCGCCGCGCTTTGCACCAGAGAATGCTCCTTCTTCATATCCAAACAGTTCACTTTCAAGCAAACTTTCTGTAATCGCAGCACAATTTACCCTGACAAATTTTCTGTACTTTCGCTCACTCTCATTATGAATTGCATGAGCAAAAAGCTCTTTTCCAGTACCTGACTCTCCGCGCAATAAAACGGTAGCTGGCGTTGTTGCACTTAATTTTGCTTGTTTGATTGCAAATATGATTTCCTCAGATTGGCCGATAATATCATCAAAGGTATATTTAGCTTCTAATGTACGAATAATTTGTCTTGCACGCTTTAATTCATCTGTTAATGTGCTAATCTCAGAAACATCATGAATAACGCCGACACTGCCTTTTAATTTCCCATCTACGATTACTGGAGCTACATTTACAATGACATCGCGCTTTTTAGGGCCCACCTTCATTCTTACACCTCTTACAGGTTTTCTTGTTCTTAAAACTTGTAAATGCATGCTTTCTCCTTCTGAAATATCTGTGGTTGCCGGCATTCCAATAATTTCAGCTTCTGATAGTCCAGTAATACGTGTATATGCCGGATTTATCATAAGCCCTTTTCCTTGCTCATCAACAACAGAAATCGCTTCATCAGAAGATTGAATAATAGCCTGGAGCATCGTTTGAATGCTTTTTAAATTGGTGACTTCTTTTGCCATTTCTTCAATTTCAGTAATGTCTTTAAAAACTGCAAAAGCGCCGATAATATTTCCTTCATCATCGATAATAGGTGTTCGTGTCGTAATGACTTTTAAACCGTTTTCAAATATAAGTTCCTGATTTAAATCAGTATGTCCTGTATGTAATGTAGTCGGTAATAAGCTTGCCGGGAGCACAGAGGCAATGCTTTGATTAAGTACATCCTGTCTTGTTAATCCTGTCATTCGTTCAGCACTTTTATTAAATAAAGTAACTTTTTCTTCTTTATTAATCGCAATCATTCCATCTTGAGTAGAATGCAAAATAATATTTTGCATATAGTAATTCGTTTTTAACTGATTGATTAGCTGCTCTTTATCTTGGATTAAACTAGAGATTATACTTGCCACTGAAGCTGGTATTAACACAGTATGTTGATGACGCTTATCCCGTATCTGTTCAAATACATCTTCCTCTCCAGTAGTCTCAATAATAATATCAATCGACTCATCAAGGATCTTTTTCCAATCCGATAAAGCTGTTATCCCATATTGCTTAGCAAGCTTTATTCCCACTGCCTCAATGTTTTTATCAACTACTGCTTTCACATTCATACTTTTTGTTTCCATTAATATTTTTAGGAGTGCAGAACCTCCTTTTCCAGCTCCAACAATTAAAACATTTTTCACTGTCTCCACCCCTTAATAACCATGCAATTTTTTTCATATTTCTATCATAACCGTTAAACATTAACATTGACAAATAGACACACTAACAATTTTTAGATAAAATGATAAGTAGTATTGATGAAAGGATGCATTTGTATGCAGCGTTATATTGCCTTACTAATTGTTTTACTTCCCGGTCTATTAGCCGTTTATGGAATTAAGCAAATGAGAGATATTTTTTTTAATTTATTAAATTTCCCTTATCCATATTTATGGGTTCAATTTATTGCAGGACTTCTCTCCTTTGTTTTAGGCCTCGCATTTGTTGGCGGATTTATTTTTTATAGAGACCGAAAACGAAATAAAATCCAACCGCGTTTCAACAAAAAATAAAAGCGATCTGTTTCCAAATGAACAGATCGCTTTTATTTTCCCAAAACAAAACACCTCAAATTGATTATAACTAACTTGGAGGTGTTCAGAATTTCTTTATTTAACTATTTTTACTAACGCATCCCGCTGTAAGAGGAAGACTGGTGCTCAATGCGAAGCTTATCCGCAACCATTGCGATGAATTCGGAATTTGTTGGTTTTGCTTTTGTCATGGAA
The DNA here is from genome assembly GCF_003318295.1 of Bacillus taeanensis. Taxonomy (GTDB): domain Bacteria; phylum Bacillota; class Bacilli; order Bacillales; family UBA6769; genus Maribacillus; species Maribacillus taeanensis. The sequence continues at coordinate 211,242 of NZ_QOCW01000004.1, read as the reverse complement.
ACAGTATAACCAAACATTTTTGAAATTGATTCAATGTTGCCTCGACTCCATGCGACTTCAATGGCATGACGAATCGCACGTTCAACGCGGCTTGATGTTGTATTATATTTCTTAGCAATGTCTGGATATAACACTTTCGTAATAGAACCTAACAATTCAATATCGTTATAAACCATCGAAATGGCTTCTCTTAAATACATATATCCTTTAATATGGGCCGGTACGCCAATTTCATGTATGACACTTGTAATACTTGCATCTAGATTTTTAGGCTTGTCTTTTTCCATTCTTGAAGCAGCAGGCTTTTGGATAAACGCTGATTTTTTCCCGCTAACTTGTCGAATATGGTTTGTTAAATTTTCCATATCAAATGGTTTTAAAATAAAATAAGATGCTCCTAAGTCAACCGCTTTCTTTGTAACATCTTCTTGTCCAAATGCTGTTAACATAATAACACTTGGAGAAGAATTTCGTTCGCGAATTTTTTCTAAAACAGCTAAACCGTCAAGGTGCGGCATAATAATATCAAGGACAAGCACATCCGGATCTTTTTCTTCAATGATTTCAAGGCACTCATGGCCATTATACGCGACGCCGATAACTTCTATATCGCTTTGATCGGAAAGGTACTCTTCGATCAGATGAATTAATTCCCTATTATCATCTGCTAAACACACTTTAATTTTTTGCACCTTTTTTTCCCCCTTAGCACAATTGTTTATTAAGTTTAATTCAACAGGAACATCCAAAATCCTTTTATTTTTTTAAAAAAATGTTAAAAAACCACATTTTCTTGTATTTGCTCATGGATGCTTGACTTTTCGACGTTAATTGCTATTTGACAGTAGAAATCTCACGCCTTTGTCGAATTTTCTTTATTACTATCTATTTTAACAAATTTTTAATAAAAAGAAAGCAAGCAGCAAGCATTTTAGCTCGCCACCCGCTTTCCACTGCGATCTTCTTCATAAATATTTATTCCTGCTTCATTAAGCATCCATTCAATATGAACACCATATCCACTCGTAGGATCATTAACAAAGACGTGTGTTACAGCTCCAATCACTTTTTCATCTTGAATAATGGGGCTGCCGCTCATCCCTTGAACAATTCCGCCTGTTTTTTCTAAAAGTTTAGGATCAGTAACTTTAATAACTAATCCTTTTGTAGCTGGAAACTTTTGCGGAACTGAACTTACTACTTCCACATCAAATGTTTCGACTTTGTTTCCTTCTACCACTGTTAGTATTTTCGCTGGCCCTTCTTTTACTTCATGGGAAAGTGCAATTGGCAAATCTTTATCTAAAATATTATTCTCGACTGGTGTTGTTAACTTGCCAAAAATTCCAAATGGACTGTTTCTTGTAATATTTCCGATTGCTTTATTATTGTTAGAAAACCGTGCTAACTTTTCACCCGGATTTCCATTGCTGCCTTTTTCAATCGATGTGACAGATGATTCAAGAATCTCACCATGATTTACAACAATCGGCTTTTTTGTATCCATATCTGAAATAACATGTCCTAACGCTCCATATTTTTTTGATTCTGGATGGTAAAATGTAAGTGTGCCAATTCCTGCAGCTGAATCACGTATATATAAGCCAATCCGATAAGATTCATCCCCTTTATCTTGGAGCGGCTTTATTTTCTTTTCAAGCATTTCATTTTCGCGCAGTACAGTTAAATGAAGTTCTGTATTTTGTTTACCTGCTTTTTCAATAAATGAAGCAACATCACTTAGTTTTTTAATTGTTTGACCATTAATTTTTGTAATAATATCGCCAACCTGAATATCCGCCTTTTCAGCAGGAGATTCATCACCATTTTTCGTATTAACAAGATGGTGACCAACAACCAGTACTCCTAACGTATTTAATTTTACTCCAATCGATTGCCCACCAGGACGAACTCTAAATTCAGATAACACTTTTACATCTACTTTCTTGACAGGAAAATTCCCAACTTGCAGTGTTAGCTCTTCTTCTCCTTCTTGTTGACTGGTTAATAGCAATGTTTTTTCTTCCTCACCTTGTTCTTCTGCAATGGAAAGAATGGAATCTTCCACTTTTTTAAATGTTGTATTTGCAGGCAATACATCAATAAACGCGTGTCTGTCTTCAAAAAATGTCATCGTTTGAGGAATATTAATATATTGTTGAACAGGCTTATAAAAACCTATACCTACTAAAAATGCAAGGAGAACTATACCAATTACCTTAGTTAACAGTATTCTTTTCAATTATTTCACTCTCCCCGTCTCTAATCCACACCTCCATCATGGCTGTATCATTATTTTTGTCTTTGTGAGGTTTTATTATAACTGACAAAAAACAAAAAGCTATCCCTTATTTGGATAGCTTTTCAAGAAGTGGATTTTATATCGGCAGCAAGGTTCAATAATTCATTTGCATGCTGTTTTGTTAATTCCGTTATTTCTACACCTGAAATCATTCGGCCAATTTCTTTTATTTTTTCATTTTTTTCAAGTGCAGTCACTTTTGTTGAGGTACGCCCATCTTCCGTATGCTGTTTCGCAATATAAAGATGCGTATCTGCCATTGCAGCGACTTGAGGTAAATGAGTAATACAAAACACTTGGGAATCATTGGATAAGCGATAAATCTTTTCCGCCATTGCTTGTGCCACTCTTCCGCTCACACCTGTGTCCACTTCATCGAATATAATAGATGTAATTTTTTGATGAACTGAAAAAATTGATTTTAATGCAAGCATTATTCTTGAAAGCTCTCCTCCAGAAGCCACTTTAGATAAAGACTTTAAAGGCTCTCCAGGATTTGTAGAAATTAAAAATTCAACTTGATCGATACCATCTTTTTTAAAATGAACTGCTGTGCCATCTATTACTGGATCACGGTTTATTTTACCTTCTTCTAACTCAATGGAAATATTAAATGTTGTTTTTTCCATATATAGCTGTTTTAATTCTTCAAGAATGGAAGCTGTTAATTGCTGTGCAACCTTTTTACGAAGCGTCGTTAAATTTTTAGCTTCTACTGTTAAATCCAATGTTATACTTTTTAATTCCGCCTGCATTTTCTCCACATGGTGATCACGATTTTGAAGTTGATCAATTTCATCTTCAATCGCTGCTGCATACTCAAGAATTTGTTCAACCGATTCTCCATATTTTCGTTTTAACATATTAATTTCATTTAACCTTGCTTCAATAAAATCAAGGCGATTTGGATCAAATTCTAATTGATCATAATAATCTCTAAGTGCAAACATTGCTTCTTCTAAAACGTAAAAACTGTTTGATACCCCATCATATGCTTTCTTTAATGAGGAATCCATTTCTGACACTTCTTCAAGATGTCCCATTGCATGTCCAATCCAGTCAAGCCCTTTGTTATCACCATATAAAGCATGATAACTATCGCGAATGGCTGCAAATAATTTTTCATAATTGGCCAGTTTTGTTTTTTCATCAAGCAGCACTTCATCTTCATTTGGCTCTAAATTTGCCTTTTGAATTTCATCGAGCTGATATTGAATTAAATCAAGACGATGAGCCATTTGTTGATCATCTTCTGTTAATTTATTTACTTGTCCCATAAGTTTTTGAAACTGGACATAAACTTTTTGATATTCTTGAAAAGCTGGTTGGATTTCCTTTTCACCAAACCGATCCAAAAGTGATAAATGCTGTTCTGCCTGCATTAATTCTTGGTGTTCATGCTGCCCATGAATGTCAATGAGTGATCTGCCTACCTCTCTTAAAATACCTAATGTAACAAGCTTGCCGTTAATACGACAGACACTTTTTCCATTGCTTGAGATATCTCTTCGCAAAACGATCATTTCTTCGTCAGATTCAATGCCTAATGTACGTAGTTTATCATGACATGGGTGAGCCTCATCAATCAAAAAAAGTCCTTCTATTTCAGCCTTTTTTTCCCCATAGCGAACAAATTCAGAAGAACCTCTGCCTCCAACTAATAAACCAATCGCATCAATAATAATTGACTTACCAGCGCCTGTTTCTCCAGTAATGACCGTTAATCCTTTTTCAAACGATAACGAAATTGCTTCAATGATTGCAAAGTTTTTTATTGATATTTCTGCTAACATAAACAATCACACCTTATTTCAATAAAATCAACGTTTCTTCCTAATGAGGATTGAGATTTCTATCTTTTTTACAACATTTCTAAAAATCGTTGTGAGATATCCGGACTAACCTCTTTACTTCGGCAAATAATTAAAATCGTATCATCACCGCATATTGTTCCTAAAACTTCATTCCAATCAAGGTTATCAATTAGCGCTCCAATGGCATTTGCATTTCCCGGCATTGTCTTCATGACGATTAAATGATCGGCACTATCAATACTAATAAAGCTATCCGTTAACGCACGTTTTAATTTTTGCAGCGGATTAAAGCGTTGATCAGCCGGTAAACTGTATTTATATCGTCCATCAAGCATTGGAACTTTTACAAGATGAAGTTCTTTAATATCTCTTGAAACAGTTGCTTGTGTGACGTTATATCCTGCTTCTTTTAAAGAATCGACAAGCTCATCTTGCGTTTCAATTTCATTATTTGCAATAATTTCCCGAATTTTAATATGTCGCTGTCCTTTATTCATACTACACCTCAATTCATTACGATGTCGTTAATAATTCCTTTTCTTTATCGTAACGAATATTATTATGTAATTACAACTTTTTTATAAATTTTTTTGAATATTTTTTCAAAAAAATGCATATCCAAGAGACGTTATGTAAACTTACAAAACAGATCAAAAAGGAAATTACCCTTTTTTGATCTGTTTTAAGCTGTTATGAGCGATTTCAACAACTTCCTCTGTTGACTGATTAAACAAGTTTAGCGGCTGTTCCTCTGACTGTAAATGCATTAAAAATTCAATATTACCATCTCCACCTGTTATCGGAGAATGAGACAAGTTTTTTATCGTATATCCCGACTCTATTGTAAAAGCCATTATCTCATCAAGGACACGTTTATGAATTTTAGGGTCACGCACAATACCTTTCTTTCCCACATCTTCTCTTCCTGCTTCAAATTGAGGCTTTACAAGTGCTACCACTTGTCCATTTGGAATAAGAATTTGTTTTAGGACAGGTAAGATAATTTTTAATGAAATAAATGAAACATCAACAGAAGCAAAAGATGGCAATCCTTCATAAAAATCTGCAGGTTCGCAATATCGAAAGTTAGTCCGTTCCATTACAACAACACGATCATCCTGTCTTAATTTCCAAGCCAGCTGATTATAACCTACATCTACAGCATAAACTTTAGAGGCTCCATTTTGAAGCATGCAGTCTGTAAAACCTCCTGTAGACGATCCAATATCAATTGCGATCACATCGTTTAATTCTAACTTAAAGACTTCAATTGCTTTTTCTAATTTTAATCCGCCTCTTCCGACATAACGTAAAGCAGAGCCTTTGACTTCAATTATTGCCGCTGTATCAATTTTTGTTCCTGCTTTATCCACGCGTTCTTCATCTGCAAAAACAAGACCTGCCATAATCGCTCGCTTTGCTTTTTCACGTGTCTCAAACAATCCTTTTTCCACTAATAAAACATCTAATCTTTCTTTTTTTGCCATTTACTATGCCCTCTGCTGCTTTTTAGGTAAAATTGTTCGAACACGTTCTATAATTGACGGAACTGTTAAGCCAATTTCTTCAAGAAGATGCTTTACACTTCCATGTTCAATGAAACGATCTGGAATGCCCATCCGCTCCACAATAAGTTGTTGGTTGTTATCACTTAACAGTTCTAATACAGCGCTTCCGAAGCCGCCCTGCAGTGCTGCTTCTTCAATTGTAATAAGCGGCATATTCTGTTCGGCTAATGAAATTAACATTTCTTCATCTAATGGTTTTATGCTTCTCGCATTAATAACCTTAACAGAAATCCCTTCTTTTTTAAGTCTTTCTGCTGCTTCAAGCGCTTTTTGCAAAATTGGACCAAACGATAATATTGCCAAATCTGATCCCTCACGCTCGACTTCCCATTTACCAATCGGAATTTCTTTTAACTGTTCATCCATTTTAATTCCAAGTCCATTTCCTCTAGGGAAACGTACAGCGATTGGTCCGCCTTCATATTTTCCAGCTGTATAAACCATATGCTGCAGTTCGTTTTCATCTTTTGGCATTAAAATGGTTATATTAGGAACATGGCGCATAAAGGCGATATCAAAAACACCTTGATGTGTTTCTCCATCTGCTCCAACAAGCCCAGCACGGTCGACAGCAAAAAACACATTTAAATTTTGTCTGCACACATCATGAACGAGCTGGTCATATCCTCTTTGGAAAAACGTTGAATAAATAGATAAAACAGGTTTCATTTCTTGAGCTGCAAGTCCTCCAGCCATTGTAACAGCATGCTGTTCCGCGATGCCAACATCAAATAAACGATCCGGGAACTCCTCGCCGAATTTTTCCAGTTTTGAACCAACCGTCATCGCCGGAGTAATCACAACAAGGCGCTCATCTTCACGTGCCATCGTTCGTAATGTTTCGCTTACTACTTTACTATAACCTGGAGGAGCACTTGCTGGTTTAACGACTTCTCCCGATTCAATTTTATAAGGTCCTAATCCATGCCAAGTACCGACAGCATCTGATTCTGCCGGTTTATACCCTTTACCCTTTTTGGTAATTGTATGAATTAACACCGGACCTTTAGTCTTTTTTGCATAGCGAAAATTTTCAAATAAATCTTCAAAGCTATGTCCATCCACAGGCCCTAAATAAGTAAAACCTAATTCTTCAAAAAATACGCCTGAGACAAGCAAATATTTTAAGCTGTCTTTTACTCGTTCTGCCGTTGACGCTAATTTCCCACCAAACGCCGGAATTTTTTTAATTAAGTAATCCAACTCTTCTTTGGCCTTATGATATTTTCCAGCAGTACGAAGGCGACCTAATATATTGTGAAGTGCTCCTACATTTGGAGCAATTGACATTTCATTATCATTTAGAATAACGATTAAATCAGTATGTTCATGCCCAATATGATTCAATGCTTCTAAAGCCATTCCTCCGGTTAGGGCTCCATCACCAATCACTGCTACAACTTTTTCATCTGTTCCTTTTAAGTCACGCGCTTTTGCCATTCCCATTGCAGCAGATAATGAAGTTGAACTATGTCCTGTTTCCCATACATCATGTTCGCTTTCATTCCGCTTTGGAAATCCACATAATCCTTTGTACTGACGAAGCGAATTAAATTGATTTGCGCGACCTGTTAAGATTTTATGCACATATGCCTGATGCCCAACATCCCAAATAAATTTATCTTTAGGACTGTTAAACTCTTTATGAAGCGCAAGCGTCAGCTCTACTACTCCTAAGTTTGGACCTAAATGCCCACCCGTTTCTGACAATTTTTCAATTAAAAATGAACGAACATCACATGCAAACTGTTCTAATTGTTCATTTGAATATTGTTTTAAAAAACGAGGATCTTTGATCGATTCCAGATCCATTAAAATTCCTCACTTTCATTTCGATTTCCGTTTTTTACTAATTGCGGTTAAATTTATTTTTAATTTCCCCTCAATTGTATAAAGTAATCGTCCAACTTGCAAAACAATATTTGTGGCATAATGAATTGCAAATGTTTTACAAAACGCTTTACCTCCCACAGTCATTGAAGCAACAACGCTGGTGAAAACAACCGTTACAACATAATGAAATGCTGAGCTGTCACTATGACCAAGCTGCAAAGTTAATTGAATAACAACAGCAGCCGCTGCCGTCCCACTAATAATACCAGAAATATCACCAAATACATCCTGGCAAAAGCTTGCGACTCGATCGGCATTTCGTGAAATAAAAATAGCTTGTTTTGCTCCTGGCACTTTTTTAGATGCCATGGCGTGTAGAGGTACTTCATTGGCTGCAGTGGCAGCTACACCTATAATATCAAATAATATACCAGTTAGAACAATAAGAAATACAATGAGCATTCCAACAGCCCACGTTACGCCATTTAAAAGCGCAGTGGATACAACTGAAAAAACTGCCGCTAACACAAGCGTGATAACGGCAATTCCAAGACTCCAATTTATTGTTTTTGATAGTGAATCTTTCATATATTCTCCTCAAACGAGTAAGTAGTAGCGTTATGTATAAAGAGGAGTGGTCATTTAAAGAGTAAAAACTGCGGCTTAGGTCCAGTAGGTTTTCCCAAAGGACTACCGAAGCGTTGCCGCTTTGGCGGTTTCCCTTTAAAGCCCTCTTAGCGCTGTCGCCAAACGCTAGACTGGATTGCCACTTAGTCCGCACTATAATCCCCTTTAAATGTCTATTGAACAGTCTAGGAGTTTTCCTCAACAACCCTGTACCATTTCCTAGCCTCTTTTGCAGAGCAGATTTCATATGAACTCCGCAAATCATCCTCCGGCCAAGAGAACATTTGCGTTGACGTACATAATCCCCTCTACTCCACTCAAGGCAGGCTACGCTGCTGCAAGCAATAATGCTTACAAAACAGGTTCATACCCCATCTCATAATGCAGTCTTGTGAACATACACTACAAAAATGGGCCTCCGCGGAAGCAGGGTCAACGCCCACATGCCATTGTGGATCGCCCTGCGACCTTAACTCCCAGCATCGACCCAAGGCTGGGCTCCTCAAGCCGACACAAGGAACTTCATCGATGTGCCCTTTAGCGGATTTTTAGGCCCGCCTTCAGAAATGGGAGGTCGACTAGAATACTGCACCACTCCATTCATACTGTGCATTATAGCATATATTGACTTTTTTCTCAATTTCAATTAGTGATTACGAGTAACCATGTAGTTTGTAATCTCTTCTAATCTTGTTGTATCAATACCTGTTTTAAGAAGTGCTTCCTTTGCCGCTGCAATATGATAATTTAATTTCTTTTTCGCGCCATCTAACGTTAATAATTTAGGATAAGTGCTTTTTTGATTGTTTTCATCACTGCCAACAGGCTTACCAATAACAGCCTCATCCCCTTCAATATCAAGAATATCATCTTGAATTTGAAAAGCTAAACCTAAATGATCGGCAAACACTTCCAAGTGCTGAAGCTGTTCTTTAGTCGCTTGTGCTAAAACAGCACCAGCAATAACAGAATAACGAATCATGTTTCCAGTTTTATGTTGATGAATATACTCAAGTTCCTGAAGCTGGAGATTTTTTTCTTCCCCTTCCATATCAGCCACTTGTCCGCCAACCATTCCCTCAGCTCCCGCTGCATCAGAGAGACCCTTAATCAGTTCTACTTTCATCTCGCTTGTTACGAATGGATGATTTATATTGGCGATAATTCCAAAGCTATTTGTTAAGAGGGCATCCCCTGCAAGCACTGCCATAGCCTCCCCAAACATTTTATGGTTGGTAGGTTTTCCTCTTCTTAAATCATCATCATCCATACAAGGCAGATCATCATGAATTAACGAATATGTATGAACCATCTCAACCGCACAAGCAACAGGGAGCCCTGCCTCATCATCCTTCCTAAACGCTTGCATTGCAGCAAGAAGCAAAATAGGACGAAGCCTTTTACCACCCGCATAAACGGAATAGAGCATCGCCTCTTTTAGTGAAGTTGGAGCCTTCATTTTCTCAATATAAAGAGGAAGCTGCTTGTCGATGACCTCTTTTTTTTCTTTTAAAAATATTTCTAATGATTGGACTGACATTTTTATTCAGCCTCCTCAATTGAAAACATTTTTTCTTCCCCATTTTCATCAATCATACGATCTATTTTCCCCTCAATGGTCTTTAACTTTTCATGACATTGTTTTGACAACAACATGCCATCTTGAAAAAGATTAATTGCTTCTTCAAGCGGAACATTCCCAGACTCAAGACGATCTACTATTTCTTCAAGCTTTTCCATTGCTTCTTCAAACGTAACTTGCTTTTCTTTATTTTGTTCTTCAGTCAACTTTTTTCACCTTCCTCAATTCCCCATACTTGACAATCTAATTGACCATCTTTTAAACGAACTTGAATTGTATCTCCCGGCTGTACATCTTGAATCGTTTTAACTAATTTATCTTCTTTTAAAGCTAAACTATATCCACGATCCATGATTCTTAAAGGACTAAGAGCATTTAATTTAGCGAGAGCTTGCTGAAATGTCATTTGTTTTTCTTTTAATATACCCGCCATTTCACGCTGAAGACGTTTCTCGATTTGCCGTCGTGCCGTATTTAATTCTTGAATGCGTGCAGCAGGATGATTACGCTGCAGCCGTCTATGAAGCTGCTCCCATTTCTCTTCTTTAGTAATAATAGCTCGTTTATTTTCGCGAATAAGGCGATCCAAAAGCCCATCAAGCTCCTGCTCTTTTTGACGAATTAACTGCATAGGATAACGAAATGCATATGATTTTTGAATCGCTGTCAACCGATCGCGCTGACTCACTGCTTTTTCCTTTATCGCTCTAGACAGCCTTGTTTTTCTTTGAAGCAGCCTATCGCTTATTTCATCAATATGCGGAACAGCTAATTCTGCAGCTCCTGTTGGTGTCGGCGCTCGAACATCTGCTGCAAAGTCTGCAATTGTAAAATCAGTTTCATGGCCAACAGCAGAAATAATAGGAATATTGGAGTTGAATATACTTCTTGCGACACGCTCTTCATTAAAAGGCCAAAGATCTTCAATTGATCCTCCGCCTCTTCCTACAATTAATACATCACACTGATTAAATTTATTTGCTCTATTAACCGCCTGAACAATTGAATCTGCTGCTGCTTCTCCCTGCACCAGAGCAGGATAAAGGGTAATTCTAGCAATTGGGAAACGGCGCTTTATTGTTGTAAAGATATCCCTGATTGCTGCGCCAGTAGGAGAGGTAATCACACCAATTTCCTGAGCATACCTTGGCAGCGGCTTTTTATATTCATTTAAAAACAAACCTTCTTCTTCAAGACGTTTCTTTAGCTCTTCAAACGCTAAATATAAGTTCCCAATTCCATCTGGCTGCATTTCTTTTATATAAAGCTGATATTGGCCATATGGTTCGTACACAGACACTTCTCCACGCACAAGAACTTTCATCCCATTTTCCGGCGTAAACCCTAAAGAACGGTTATGCCCTGCAAACATTACTGACTGAATCCTTGAATTTTCATCTTTTAACGTTAAATACATATGTCCGCGGCTGTGCTGTTTAAAATTAGAAATTTCGCCGCGCAGCCATACATCAACAAGCTGTTCATCTAACTCAAACTTCCGCTTAATATAACGAGTTAATCCTGTAATCGTTAAATAGCGATCTTGCGTCATTATACAACCCCATTTACCCCTTTTTTATTTCGTTTCACATCTTTTTTATAATTTTTGATAAAACACCATTTATAAAGCGGCTTGATTCTTCTCCACTAAACACTTTTGCTAGTTCAATCGCTTCATTCATACTTACATTAACCGGAATATCTTTTTCAAACATCATTTCATGAACAGCTAACCGTAAAATCGCTCGATCTACATTCGCAACTCGATTTAATGTCCACTTTTCTAAATGGTCTTTCAATATATTATCAATTTCTTCTAAGTGATCGGTTGTGCCATAAACAAGCTGAACAAGAAAAGAATCTCTTTCTTCTCCTTCTAATACATTTTCAATGGCTTCATCACGGTCCGTACTGCTCATATCAATTTGGAAAAGCGATTGAACCGCTTTTTCTCGTGCTATTCTTCGTTTCAAGGTTCCTAGCTCCTTTTTCTATCTTAATACTTGGATGAAATACTACTCTAGATGATAGCATATTCATTCAATATAAAACAGTAAGTTTATAAAACATCTGCTTCATTTCAATCATTGACGATCATTAAATAATTTAGACAAGCAAAAGATCAAAGGGAAACCCTTTGATCCTACAATTCTTCTATTTTTTCTGTTTCTTCTTTTTGCTCAAATTGAATACCGACAACATGAATGTTTATCGCATTCACTTCTAGAGCCGTCATATTTTGAAGTGCCTCACGAATATTGTCCTGTATTTGACGCCCTACATCAGGAATTGAATAGTTATACGTTACGACTACAAATACATCAAGAACAATTCCATTTTCGCTAAGATCTACCTTTACACCTTTACCATGTGCTTTCTTTCCAAAGCGTTCTACTACACCGGAAGCAAAATTGCCCCTCATTGCCGCCACACCTTCTACTTCGTTTGCAGCAATACCGGCGATTACTTCGATCACTTCAGGAGAGATCTCAATTTTCCCCAAATCCGTATCATGCTCTTCCATGCCTAACATTCTATTTTCGTTCATAACATCACCTCCATAAAATAATAAACCCATCATGAAGACATCTTAAAAATAATTATCGAAACAGCTTCTTAAGATTTATTTTACACATTTACAACCTTTTTTCTATTCAGTAAGATCATAAATTTCAAGAAACTTTGTATTAAAATCACCTTCCACAAACTTTTCATGATTTAATAGTTTTAGATGGAAAGGAATTGTAGTTTTAACACCCTCAATAACAAACTCACTTAGAGCACGCTTCATCCGAGCAATTGCTTCTTCACGTGTGGGGCCGTATGTAATTAATTTTGCAACCATTGAATCATAAAACGGCGGAATTTCATATCCTGGATATACGGCAGAATCAACACGGACTCCTAAACCTCCAGGCGGCAAGTACATATGTACTTTACCTGGGGATGGCATAAATTTCTTATTTGGATCTTCTGCATTAATTCGGCATTCGATCGCCCACCCATTAAATACTACTTCTTCCTGTGAAACCGATAATGTTTCGTCAGCCGCGACACGAATTTGTTCTTTAATTAAATCTACACCTGTCACCATCTCTGTAACCGGATGTTCTACTTGAATACGTGTGTTCATTTCCATGAAGTAAAAATTCCCGTTTGCATCAAAGATAAACTCAACAGTTCCAGCCCCAGAGTAGTTAACTGCTTGCGCTGCTTTTACAGCCGCTTCTCCCATTTCAGCACGCTTTTCTGAATCTAAAGCTGGTGAAGGTGTTTCCTCAACCAACTTTTGCAGGCGCCGCTGAATCGAACAATCACGTTCACCTAGATGAATAACATTCCCATGATTATCTGCTAGGACTTGAATTTCAACATGGCGAAAATCTTCAATAAACTTTTCAATATAAACACCTGGGTTACCAAAAGCTGTTGCAGCTTCCTGCTGTGTAATATTAATACCCGAAATTAAATCTTTCTCGTTTCGAGCAACTCGAATTCCTTTACCACCGCCTCCAGCAGTTGCCTTAATAATAACAGGATAACCAATTTCACTTGCAAGCTCAAGCGCTTCTTCCTTGCTCTCAATAATGCCATCTGATCCCGGCACAATCGGAACACCTGCCTCTTTCATCGTTGCTCTTGCTACATCTTTTATACCCATTTTATTGATGGCTTCTGCGCTTGGTCCGATAAACTTAATATTGCATTCTGCACAAATTTCTGCAAAATCAGCGTTTTCAGCTAAAAACCCATATCCTGGATGAATAGCATCTGTTCCAGTTAATGTAGCAACACTCATAATATTAGTTAAGTTTAAATAGCTATCTTTAGAAGCAGTTGGTCCTACACAATACGCTTCATCAGCTAACCTAACGTGAAGCGCGTTTTTATCCGCTTCTGAATATACTGCAACGGTTTCAATACCGAGCTCCCGACACGCACGAATAATCCGAACGGCAATTTCGCCACGGTTTGCAATTAATACTTTTTTTATGTTCATACTACCGCCCCTATTCTGGCTTCACTAAAAATAATGGTTGGCCGTATTCTACAAGTTGTCCATTATCAACAAGAACTTCCACAATTTCACCTTTTACTTCTGCTTCAATTTCATTGAAAAGCTTCATTGCTTCGACAATACAAACAACTGTATTTTCTTTTACTTTATCACCTGGCTGGACGTATAGTGGATCCTCAGGAGATGGTGAAGCATAAAATGTTCCAACCATTGGTGAAACAATCTTTTTATAATTCTCTTCACTTTTAGGCGCTGCCTGTTCTGATACTTGCTGCGGAGCCTTCTCTTCTGTTACAATTTCTGGCTTTTGTGCTGAAACTTGAACAGGTGCTTCCACTACTTGCTGCGGCTGCACAGCTGCATTATTTTTCTTTAGTGAAATAACATTACCTTCATGTTCATACGTAAACTCATCGATCGAAGATTTATCAATTAATTTAATTAGTTCACGTATTTCTTGGATTTTTAACATTGATGCTGCACTCCTTTATTTGTTACCACTTTTAATTATTACGTGTTTAATAAATGCTATGTATGCACTCATTATAGCATATCCCTTACATTTACATCCTTAAACATTCATTGTTCGCAATAACAGAAATAGTTTATCACAGGTCAACCGTTCTGAGTAGGCTGTTTCCAGCAAATTCTTTCATGAAAAAAGCTAAAGGGAGCTTACCCCTTTAGCTTTTTTTGTTAATTTGCTATTTGAAACTTTACACTAATATTCTTTTCCCCTAGGTAATCACGCGCTGTTTGCATAATAGTGTTTGCTTCTTTATTTGATGATTTTTCTGCTTTTACGATAATTTGTACTTGGTCATCTATTGTATTAATTAACACGTCACTATAACCGCCTTCTGTTCGTAAAACGGTTTCTAATAGAGACTCTTTTTGTTCTAACTCATTTAATGCAACCATCTTCGTGTGGGCTTCATTTTTCACTTCAGCAGAAACATCCGAAGCAATTACCTCATCAAGGTTTTCTTTCAGCTCAGCACGCTGCTCCTCAAGCTGCATACGAAGCGCTGTAAATAACTCATCACTCGCTACACTTGATACGACTGTTTGACTTTCACCTGCTGATGTTTCTGCATTTTCCACATTTTCCATTTGATTCACAGCATTTGTCTCGTCTTTCTCTTTTTGAGCATCTTGATCTTCAACATATGCCAAATCATCCATAGCCGATTGTTCAGGAGAGGTAATATAATAGACCGATAACACAATAATTAAACTTAACATTGTCAGCAACCATACTGTTTGTTTTTTTAACACCAACCTTATTCCTCCTTTATCTTCTTCGGTAATACAGAAAGACGGTGACTCGGAACATCTAATACTCTCGTTACCGCTTCAACAATTTGCTGCTTTACTTTCATATTTTCAGCGCCTGTTGCTGTGATTACTACTCCTCTTACTTTTGGCTTTTCTGTTGCCACAACGACTGGAACTTCTTTCTCCCCATCATTTATAATGACCACTTGTTCATCTTTACCTTTATTATTTATTGTTCGTTTGCCGCCTTCTTTATCCGTTTCTGTTGTTTCCTGATTTTGTTCATTATAATTTTTTTCATATATTTTCTGTTCTGTTGCATCCAAATTAATCATGACAGATACATTTGATACTCCTACTATTTCTTCTAATATTTCTCGTAATTGATTTTCATAATAATTCTCGTACTCAATCATTGTAGAAGGTTCGGAAGCTTTTTTTGCAAATGCTTGCTGTGTTTGAGGAGCTTCTGCTTTCATTGCAGGAATGTCCTCTACCTGCGGTGATGAAAAACCATTGCCAAACATCATAAAAACAACCCCAATACCAAGTGCTAAAACAAGATATGAATAGGAAAATTTCTTTTTCTTCTCTTTATTTGTAAACAACTCTGTCAATAACGCTTTGATTTCATCTTTTTTCACGACTACTCCCTTTGCCCCCCTTCTACAGTAAGTACAATACGTTCAGGCGCTATTTCCCAGTTTTCAGCTAAAAACAATTGAATATCTTCCATGTATCCATCAGAATATTTACTGCTAGAAGACTGCATGTTTGAATTGATTGTAACTTCAATTGGTTTCACTGCCTCAATTGCTTCATCAGATTCCTCAGATTGGAGATTTTCAGATGACAACCTTACCTGAACTTCCTGAATATTTTCATGAGCATTCTCCCCTTCTTCAAAAGTTTCCATTAAGGTGACAGCTATGTTTTCAATTTGCAAATCATATTTTTCATTCATCTCCTCTTCAACTCTTTGACTCATTTGGACAGCCATTTGTTCTAAAATATATGCACGTTGGGAGGCTTGTATTTCATTTTTCTTATTTTTTATTTCATTTTGAAATGTTTTTTCTGTTAGCGAAGGACTTAACTCAAGCGTGGCGACTGCTGTATCAAAATCTTCTGTAAAAATCTTTAATAACGGCGTCATAATGACCAATATAAGCAATAAACCGACTACCATTTTGACATAGGAATGAAGGGCTGATTTTGGTACTAATAGTTCAAGAACAGCAGCCATTAAAATGAGTAAGATGATATTAGAAACCCAACTCGTAAGGATGCTCATTACTCATCACTTCCTCTACCTCATCATCATCGATAGATTACCAGCTGCAATCATAATTGTTACAGCAAGAAAAAACATAAGCGAAATGGTCGCAAGTGCAGCAAATATAAAGATGACGCTTTTACCAATAATACTTAAGCACGCAATAATAGGTCCTCCCCCCAACGGCTGAAGCACAGCCCCGGCAATATTATAGATCATCGCAAGAGCTAATACCTTTAAAGCTGGAAATGCAGCAAGAATAATTAAAAGCGTAACACCAGCAATCCCCACCATATTTTTAAGCAGTACAGACGCACTCATGACAGTGTCAGTAGCATCAGTAAACATTCGACCAATTACAGGCACAAAATTTCCTGTAATAAATTTTGCCGTACGAATGGTAATGCCATCCGCTACTGCAGTTGACGCCCCCTGTACTGAGATTACACCGAGAAAGATTGTAAAAAAGAGCCCTAATGATCCAATGCTAATATTCCGCAATAAATTTGCAAGCTGCGTTACTTTATAGTGATCTGTTAATGTACTGACAATACTTAGTAGCGCTGAAAGAAACAGAAGAGGAAGCACAAAATTTTGAATAAAAATGCCGCTTGTATGCACTAAAAAAACAATTATCGGATGAAAAAAAGCCACACTGGTCACACTTCCAATTGAAGCCATCAATGCCAGAAGCATAGGCATAAGCGCAATCATAAAACCAGTCATATTTTCAATCGCTTGTTCTGTATAGGAAATTGCAACATGAAAACTATTTAATGCTAAAATAATTAACACCATATAGATAATCGCATAGGCAACCTTACTAACCGCATTAAACTCAAATGCATTTTGAATTGTCTGCAGCAGCACGGCAAACACAACAAGGAAAATTAATGAGCCAAGAAGTTTACCATGGACAAGTAATTCATGCAAAAAAAACTTTACGCCTCCAACGGTCCATTCTTTAAATGAAAAATTCTTTTCCCCCTTCACAAATTCAATAAACGTCCCCTTTTGACTTTCAGGTAAGAATCCTCCATACTCTGTAATCACGGTTGTCCAATATTCCTTTAAATCCTCAATACCAAGCTTGTCTAACTGTTCTTCAATTAATGTTTCCTGCTCTATTTCAACATTCTTTGGCACAGCTTGGGCCGCTGCCTCTCCCCCTTGGCTTGTACAAAATAGAAAGATTATAAACAAGAAGATTACTATCTTATCATTACAAATGAAGGACAAAAGCTTTTTATCATGTCGGACTCGCACTACTTTCCCTCCCCTCATGTAGGTAAAAGGCGAAGAACTGTTTCAATAATAAGTTTTAATATCGGGATAGCCATTGTAAGAATAATTAATTTTCCTGCAAGCTCAATTTTTGAGGCAATGGCTCCTTGCCCAGCATCCTTTGCGATTTGAGCACCAAATTCAGCAATATAGGCAATCCCAATAATTTTTAAAATGGTTTCCACATAGACCAGTTTGATATTAGCATTCGCTGCAAGTTCTTCAAGCAAGTTAAAAATTACCTGAATTTGATCAATTAAAAAAAGAAAAATAATGGCACCGACTGCCACCGTTACAAATAAAGCAAAGACAGGCTTTTGCTCTTTTAATACTAAAATTAAAAAGGTTGCAATAAGCCCAATCCCTACAATTTGGATAATCCCAATGGCCTTCACCCCCTTTTATCCTTGAAAGAGAAAGACACCTTTAATTTTCTGAAATAAGTCATCAATTAATGTAATGACCATATAAAGAACAACAATAAATCCAATTAATGTAACCCATTGTGCATACTCTTCTTTTCCCATCTGCTTTAAAACGGTATGAATCATGGCTACAACAATACCAATCCCTGCGATTTGAAAGATAAGACTTACATCATGATTCATATTGTGCCTCCCCTTATTAGTCAAATAAATAAAATAACGATTAATAATCCTGCTAAAAAACCTAAACTTTTTACCATTTTTTCATAGCGAACTTGTTCATCTTTCGCTTCTGCTTCTTCACGCTCCAAATGGGCAATTGTGAGTCGAATTTGCTTTTGTTGATGGTCGCGATCATGTCTGCCAAGCGTTGCCCCAAACTGCTTCATCACTTCAAACTCCCCTTGCCTTAAAGATGATAAACGCCATACTTCTTCTAATGATTGGTTCCATGCTTCTGGGACGCTTTTTTCCCCTTCATTTAGCCTCTTAGCAAATGTTTCAAAAAACCATGTTAACGGTTTCGGAAGCTGTCCTGCAAGATGCATGCATGCTTCGTTTAAAGGGGTAAGCCCATATACAATTTCTGCTTCTAATGATTGCAGCGCTGTCTTTAGCTGGCGCAGCTGCCTCGGTCTTTCACTTAACCGTTTAGCCGCTTCAAATCCTGCCCATGTTGTTGCCATTACAATTAATAGAGCGCCAAGCACTTTCATAATACTGTCATCCTTTTTAGTTCTGTAACATCTTTGCCGCTGCTGCTGCGAATGCGCTTAATGATCCCAGGGGTTTTCTCTCGTGTTAACTCTATAATTCGTTCAAACAAGGTATGTTCGAGTAAAGGACGAATTGTTGGGCGTTTATATAAATCTTCTAACGAATTGCCATGAACAGTCATAATCATTTTAATGCCTGCATTCATTGCTTCAAGAATGGCTTCACTATCTTCTTGTCTTCCAATTTCATCGACAATCAAGACATCTGGACTCATGGAACGAATCATCATCATCATACCCTCTGCTTTCGGACACGCATCAAGCACATCAACTCGATGGCCAAGATCGTGCTGTGGAACACCTTTCACGGCAGCCGCAATTTCACTTCTTTCGTCTACAATGCCAACTTTTAATGAGGAAATGTTGTTTTTGACATCTCCACTGCTTATAATGCGTGCAAGATCACGAAGAAAAGTTGTTTTTCCTGTTTGCGGCGGTCCAACAATAAGCGTATTCATCCATTCCTTTCCATAAAGAAACGGCACATATGGAACTGCTGCACCAATTTTTTGTCTTGCGATTCGAATATTATAAGAGCCTATTTCCTTAATGGCCTTAACATGTCCCTTTTCTGTAATAACTTTTCCAGCTAGTCCAACTCGATGACCGCCTCGAATGGTAATATAACCTCTTTTCACTTCTTCTTCTAAAGCATATAAAGAATAATGACTCAGTTTATTCAGCAAATGAACAGCATCCTCCATTGAAACGATGTGCATCTTGTCATTTTTTTTAGGATAAATTGGACAACCAGAAATAATAACTTCAAGCGGGCGGTTAATGCGAATTCTTATCTCTTCAATACTATTTCTTTGCAAAGGAGGATACGATTCTAGAAGCGCTTGTATTGGTTTAGGTAAAACATGCAGGACATCCTCCATATTTTCTTCCTCCATTCCCCTGTTCTAATTAATTTAAATGTATGCATAGCTTGTTTTGTTATGACTTGTATATTTTGAACACTTCATTTCAAAATTCCAATAATAATAAAAAACACCCCAATTCCAATAAGAATGAGTTTTCCATATGAAAGAGTTGCCGAAATACTAACCAATCCAATCGTTGTGGTGACAATAAAAATAATTGGACCGACAACAGCTAACATGGAATTAATAATAAGCGCCTTTTTTCCATCATTGAAATAAAGCATTAAAACAGCTGCTGTACATTCAATGGCCGCTGAGATAAAACGTAAAATCGCCATACTTAATACACTTGTATCAAATTGATTACGAAAAGGGTTCATCATGTTCCACCTCCAATACTCGATTGGACCCAAAAATGAAGTTTGTACAACTTATGTTGAGAAGGATTATTTCAGAAGAAGTTTTATCGGAGAAATGCACAATAAAAAAAGCACTGCTATAAAAGCAGCGCTAAAGAGGATTAGGCACGTGAAACATATTCACCTTTTGAAGTATCAACAACTAAAACATCCCCTTCATTTACAAAGAACGGTACGTTTACCACAAGACCTGTTTCCAATGTTGCTGGCTTTGTCCCACCGCTTGCTGTATCACCTTTAATACCAGGATCTGTTTGAGTAACTGCTAATTCAACTGTATTCGGAAGTTCTACCCCAATTGTTTCTCCTTGATACATACGAAGTTGTACTTCCATGTTTTCTTTTAAAAACTTTAATTCATTTTCAAGCTGTGCTTCTGGAAGCTCTGTTTGTTCATATGACTCTAAATCCATGAATGTATGCATATCACCGCTTGCATAAAGATACTGCATACGACGTGTTTCAATATGTGCTTTTCCTACTTTTTCACCAGCACGGAATGTTTTTTCTTGAATTGCACCAGTACGAAGGTTACGAAGTTTAGAACGTACAAATGCTGCACCTTTACCTGGTTTTACATGTTGAAATTCCACTACTTGCCAAATACTGTTATCTACTTCAATTGTTAAACCTGTTTTAAATTCGTTTACTGAAATCATTTCATGTTCCTCCTAAATGGATATTACAAAAGTATTAAGTCTTTTGTTGAATGCGTAAATGATTCATTTCCGCTGTCTGTAATGAGAAGATCATCCTCAATACGCACACCGCCTAATCCTGATATATAAATCCCCGGTTCAACCGTTACAACCATTCCAGGCTTTAATATTGTATCTGATTTCGCTGATAATCCTGGACCTTCATGAACTTCTAAACCGATACCATGACCAGTCGAATGACCAAAATATTCCCCATAACCTTTTTCACTAATATAATCTCTTGTAATCGCATCAGCTTCTCGGCCGGATATTCCTTTTTTAATTTGGCTCATTCCGCGAAGTTGTGCTTCTAATACAATTTCGTATATTTCTTTTAGTTTTTCTGGTGGTTCCCCAATCGAAATCGTACGGGTTATATCAGAACAATATCCCTTATAATAAGCACCAAAATCGAGTGTAATAAACTCTCCCTTTTCAATTACTTTTTCAGTAGCTACCCCATGCGGTAATGCAGAGCGCAGCCCAGAAGCAACAATAATATCAAAAGAAGAAGAGACAGCACCGTTTTTTCTCATGAAAAATTCTAGTTCGTTTGAAACCTCTAATTCTGTAAGACCTGGACGAATATATGTTAGAATATGTTTAAAGGCGGCATCAGCAATGTTAGCTGCTTCCTTTAATATCTTAATCTCTGACTCATCCTTAATCAAGCGTAACTTTTCAATTAAGCCTGTCACTGGGACAAAGTGACTCGTTACTTTTTGTTGATAGCCATGAAAAACACTGTATGTAAGATAATCCTGTTCAAATCCAAGCTTTTTAATATTCATTTTTTCAGCTTGCTTTGCAACTTCATCAATAATTGCTCCTTTATGCTGAACAATTTCATAACCTTCTGCCTGTTCATTAGCTTGGTCAACATAGCGAAAATCTGTAATTAATTTTGCCTCTTTACTAGAAATTAACACAACACCAGCTGTCCCTGTAAAGTTTGTCATATAGCGGCGGTTGCTTTTACTCGTAATTAACATTCCATCAATTTCATAAGAACTAAATTGTTCTCTTAAGCGTTCAATTCTACTCATTTTTCTCGCCTCCTAACTTTTCTTTACACATCCATGTATTGCTAATTATTACCTATAAAAATTCAAACAAACAGTCTTACTATCGTTCAGGCATACGATCAACACAGTTCTATACAGCTTCTGTTTATGTATAGTGGAAATCGGCTCATTAATAATAGGGAAATCCACACTAGCAATTGTCTCTCCAATCGCATAACTATAATAAATAAGACACAAAAATATAGAATGTTCATTGAACATTCTATCATAGGCTTAATTATTTGAATAGTTTGCGCCTTTACTATTATCAGGCTGATCACCTTGTTGATCTTGATTTTGGTTTTGATTTTCATGATAATCAAAAGAAATCGAATATCCGACAAAAAGACCGTATAAAATATAAATACAGAGTGTTGTAGTAATAGTATTCCAACCCATCTCTTTTATCGGTTCCAAATTAGGAAAGATTGGTCTTAACACATAAAACACGAGAAACCAAAGAAGCACACCAAATATAATTGGAGCCCAGATTCCTTTTAATTTCGCAAGAACGGCTTTGTAAAGAAGAGCTGCAATAACTGAAAGAAAAGCAATAACAACAATGCCGATTAATTGTCCCAATGTTTTAGTTTTCCATTCTCCTAATGCCCATGGGGATAAAACAAGCGCTGGACCAACTTTTGAAAAATTAAGTATATAAGCAATATAACCAATTAAACTCCAAAGCAACCCTCCAAAAAAGCCGATTACAGCTGCTTTTGCCCAAAAAGACATTGGCTGCTCTTGTTGATTTTGTTCCAATTTTTGCTCTTGTGCCATCTCCATCACCTCAATTTGTAGTATGCACGTCTTTTTTAAATTTATTTAATCTAGAACAGAGATTTTATTTCTACTAATCGAGATGTGTAAAATGAATAAAAAATGGGAAATATAATTATAAATCTGTCATCAACCTAAAGGTTTCTGCCCATTCCTTGTAGAATAATACTAATAATCATAATTTGACACACCTGAGCAAAGAGATAGGTTGGTGAAAAGACAGTGTCTAATGAAAAACGCCCCGCATACGGCGGTCAAGCCGTCATTGAAGGTGTTATGTTTGGCGGAAAGCATACTTATGTAACAGCAGTTCGTCGAAAAGATCGCTCAATTGAATATTTTGAAGTTAAAAAGAAGTCAAATCCAGTATTACAAAAACTTAAAAAAATTCCTTTTTTACGCGGAATTGTTGCCATAATAGAAGCAAGCGCAAACGGAACGAAGCATTTAAACTTCTCTTCTGAACGTTATGATGTAGATCCAGCTGATGATGAAAAAGTATTAAAAGAACAAGAAACTTCTAAACTTACTCTGCTGCTGGGCGCCGCAACGGTAGGTGTTTTATCTTTTTTATTTGGCAAATTTATTTTTACGATACTTCCAGCCATTGCAGCAGACTTTATGCGTCCAATATTTCCGGGCCATATTGCACAAAATTTAGTGGAAGGTTTCATTAAACTCCTTTTACTTCTTTGCTATATTTACTTTATTTCACTGACTCCCCTAATTAAACGAGTCTTCCAATATCATGGAGCAGAACATAAAGTAATTAATGCCTATGAACAAGGTTTGCTGCTTACAATAAAAAATGTTCAAAATAGTTCTCGTTTACATTACAGGTGTGGAAGCAGTTTTATCTTATTTACTGTAATCATCGGTGTGTTTGTTTATCTGCTTGTCCCTTCTGATCCATTATGGCAAAGACTTCTGTATCGTGTATTTTTAATTCCTGTTGTGCTTGGTATTTCATATGAAGTTCTTCAGGTTACAAACAAACTTCGGGAAGTTCCTGTTTTAAAAATACTAGGTTATCCGGGCTTATGGCTGCAGTTATTAACAACAAAAGAACCAGATGATAGTCAAGTAGATGTTGCCATTCAGTCTTTTAATGAAATGTTAAAGCGTGACCATGATTATGAACAAGAAGCCACCGAGCCAAGTATTGTTTAATTTCTTGTTTACTTGAACCTTTAAGGAGGTGAGTTTATTGCCAAACCGTTTCTCGCAACCGATTGTTTTCTTGGTGATTGGATTGGCAATTGTTGGATTAGGAGCAACCTTAATAACAGACCCTCTTCAAATTGTAAAAATGCTATTCTTTGCTGCTATTGGTGTTGCCGTTATTTTATTTCTATATAAGTGGCTCATAGCCCCAAGAATGGGAAGAACTGATTCTGCTTACCAGCGTGCTGCTAAGCAATCAAAAAAACGTTATAAAGAAAAAAAGCAAACAATCCGGCAGACGCGCTCTAAGCCATCCCATTTAAAAGTAGTAAAATCAAAAGATCAGCTTTTAAGAAGTAAAGCATTAAAAAGAAAAAAAGAGCACAATTTTAAAGTCATTGAAGGAAAAAAAGGCAAAAAGAAAAACCGCGCACTTTTCTAAGGCGTGGTTTTTTAATGCATCCACCTTTCTTTGAAAAATTTTTCAGCTCTTAACTTCCCAATATTAATCAACATATCTATACTGTTTTTATTAATTTCAAAACTTGTCGTCATCACTTTTTCAATTGGAATAAATATAATGCTTTTTGCATCATGCTTGGAAATATAACGAGCATCATGGGCTTCTCTCATCGTCGCAAAAAGAGCATAATATAAATCAAATGCATTTTTAATTTTTCGCGCTTGAATTTTATGCTGCTTTGAACTTAGCTGAAGACCAATAATCGGCCTTTTGCTAGGACTATTTTTCCTCTGAAAAACCCATAAAGGAAAATTGCTTAAAATGCCTCCATCAACAATTAAACTTTTTTGTGCTTTTTTATTGTATAACGGCACGGGCTCAAAAAAGTATGGTAACCCACTGCTCATCCTTACCGCTGTAGCGACAGAAAACGTCCCAGGATTTACTCCATAATTCTGTAAATCATCTGGTAACACAATTAATCTCCCTGTTGTAATATCAGAGGCAATGATTTTTAAAGAGCCCGCCGGTAAATCTTGAAACGTATAAATCCCTTTTTTCTTCAAAAGTGTTTCGAGCCATTCTTCAAGACGATCTCCTTTATACATACCAAGCTTCCAATATAACCGAAGCCATTTAATAAAAGGAAAAGGAATAATCGATTTTGGTTCATCTAAAAATTCTGTTAAGTTTGTTTGAAATAAAATTTTCTTTAATTCACTGCTCGTATATCCAGCCATTAATAATGAACCTACAATAGCACCCCCACTCGTTCCGGCAGCTCGCTTAAATGTAATGCCCTGCTTTTCAACAACCTCAAGCGCCCCAATTAAGGCAATTGCCTTTACGCCACCTCCGGAAAAAACACCGTCTACAAGCATTGCTTTTTCCTCCTAAACGGTTACTATCGTTTTTCATTCGTATTTCTATCATAAGAAACCACCTTACAAATTAGACCTTTATTTTTAAAAATTGCTCATTATAATTATGTATTGGTGAACAGCAGGAAAATATAAAAAATGAACAATCATATCGACTATGACTGTTCATTTTCACTTTCATTTTTTTGTTGAATTTGTCTTAATTCGTTAATGCGATTTTTATCTTCTTCAAAGAACTGGCACAAATCGCCAATTCGATCAATGGCATTCCAACTTAAGTGGTGCTCAATTCCTTCAACATCTACATAAATGTTTTCTTTATCCACACCAATAACATTTAGAAATTGTTCAAGAAGTTCATGACGATAAACAAGACGTTTTCCTAATTTATTTCCTTTTGGAGTTAAAGTAAATCCACGATATTTTTCATATACAAGATATTTATCTTTATCAAGCTTCTGTACCATTTTCGTTACAGAGGAGGGATGAACTTCCAGCGCTTCTGCAATATCTGATACTCTTGCATAGCCTTTATCTTCAATTAATAAGTATATGCGTTCAATATAATCCTCCATACTTGGAGTTGTTGCCATTCAAATCCCTCCAAATCTTTTTATCCCACAAAAGTCAATCATTAAAATGATACAATAGATAGAAGGCTGTGGCAAGAGAAATACTGTATATAGCGCTTTTACGTAAAATATTCAATTTTTGCTTCTGGAAAGAACTGCTCGATATAACACTCCATTGTTTCTTTTAATTCTGTCGCTTCGTCTTTTGGATACACATATTTTCCAATACCATATCTTCCCCATTTGTATTTCCTATTTTCTTCATTCATTTCAAGCTTAGACTTAGGATAACGCTGTTCAATGACCCGTTTAGCCGGCTTTGTAAAGCGATGTTGAATGAGCTCAAATGTAATGCTGTCATGATATTTACTCGGCAGTTCCTTACTAATCATGTTAAACATTTCAAGATAGCCCTCTTTCCAATTTTCATGGCGATAAAGCGGGGCCAGTACAAACCCTAATGGATATCCTGCTTCCGCTACCTTTACCGCTGCTTTTATTCTGTCATCAAGCGGTGAAGTGCCGGGTTCAAAATGCTTTGTTACATAATGAGAATTCATGCTAAAACGAAAGCGTGTTTTTCCTTGATGATCGGCATTAAGAAGATGATCAACATGCTCATATTTTGTCGTAAAGCGTAAGCGTCCATATTCCGATTGACCGATAAATTCAATCGCCTTTTTTAAGGAATGTGTTAAATAGTCAATGCCAACAATATCAGACGTACATGAAGCCTCAAACCGCGTAATTTCAGGCTTTCGTTCTTCCATATATTTCTCAGCTTGTGCAAAGATTTCATCAAGATTAACATATGTGCGAATATATGGCTTGCTGCCTAATGTTGTTTGTAAATAACAGTAATGACAGTGGCCCATACATCCTGTCGCAAGCGGAATGGCATATTCTGCTGATGGTTTGGATGTATCAAATTTTAATGTCTTTCGAATGCCGATTACGAGCGTTGATTTTGCATTTCGATATTTTTGTAAATCATTCTCACCAGGGATGTTGCGTACTTGGTTATGAGAAGTCGTTTCACGGATTTCAAGCCCCATTTTTTCAAATTTTGCTTTTAATTCTCGACCTAATGGATATTCTAATGCTCTTGGCTCAACGTAAACAAGCTGCGGCACAAATGCTTTCATGTTTTCACCTCCATCACATTTAGAATGCGCAAAATGAAGGGATAAAAAAAGAGACAGAACGTGTCAGTTCTATCCCTTTTTAGCTATTTTATGAAATTAAAGACCGCATTTCAGCTGTGCATTGCAGTTTGTACACGTATTGCAGCCGCCGATTTCTTCGACTGTTCCTTTGCGGCAAACAGGACAAACATTGCCAACTTCAGAGCCGATTGTAACATTTGTATCTTTAAGCGGAGCAATTGTATCAACAAGTTCAACATGTGTTTCATGTTTTGGTTTTACAGCTGCTTCTGTTTCTTCAAAGCTGTTTTCTTCAGCTGTTAATGTTAATACCTGCGCATCACGGCTTCCGTCCACATAAACCGTACCACCTTTTGCGCCGCCTTTATATAAACGCTCGTATACGCCCTGTACCTGCTCAACAGCATAGCCTTTTGGCGCGTTTACTGTTTTACTAATCGAGCTGTCTACCCAGCGCTGAATAACGCATTGTGTATCCGCATGTGCTTCAGGCGATAAATCCATTGCAGATACAAACCACTCAGGAAGGTTGTCTGCAGAGGCGTCAGGATTTTGCTGTAAATATTCTTCTACAATTGGCGCATTTACTTCAATAAATTTACCCAATCGCCCGCTGCGGTAATATTTAAACGCGAAATAAGGCTCAAGTCCTGTAGAAACTCCGACCATTGTTCCTGTACTCATTTTTGTTACTCTTTACATTTGTAAAGGGTGGGGTTATTAGTACCCACTCCATATATCGCTATATGGATCAGACTATATCATCAACCTATTTATTCATTTTTGAATGCCTTTTGCGGTGGCAAGGATATTCACATAATGCAACTAAATTAGAAAGCTGATTTGCTTTCTCCCAGTTACCATTAAAGTTCCTAAATGGAATAATATGATGAACCGATAATTCTTGGCCAAATTCTTCTTCTGTTATTCCACAATCTTGACATGTGAAATAATCTCTTTCTCTTGCTTTTCTTCTCTGACTTCTCCAATTTGGTCCATAATAATCAATATCTCCACCAGCCCAAGTTCCACTATTTTCTCCTGAAAACATTTTAGATTGTTCATAAAAAATTCCCATACAATCTACAGAACAAAAGTTAAATTTTTTTATTTCTGAAGGCTTTTTTTCAAATTCGCTTTGA
Source organism: Bacillus taeanensis (assembly GCF_003318295.1). Taxonomy (GTDB): domain Bacteria; phylum Bacillota; class Bacilli; order Bacillales; family UBA6769; genus Maribacillus; species Maribacillus taeanensis. The sequence continues at coordinate 183,244 of NZ_QOCW01000004.1, read as the reverse complement.
CAATTGTTACAAGATACTACTTTACGCTTCTTATATTGAACCTTACTACGAATTCCATTAGCCTTTCCTAAACACTCTTTTGAACAATATTTAGCTGTATGCTCTCTAAACTTTACAACTTGAAAATTTGTTTTACAAACCTCACAGCACAATGTAACTTACTTTTTCAAGTGGCTGATTAATTTGTTCACCATTCTTCCTTAAATAGAGCTTTCTGCAGTCCCTATTACAAAAGTTATTACTTTGAATAGCAGAAGGTTTCCTAAAAAATTTTTTATTGCAATAAGAGCACACAACTTCTTTCTGTTTACTTAACTTTTCCCATGCTTCAGGAGGGTGTTCTCGTTGATATTTTGTTTTACAGTCACGAGAACAGTATTTTTTCCTTTTATAATGGCTTGGCTTCACTTTAATAACTTTACCGCAATTAAGACATTCTTTTTCCAAACCAATCCACTTCCTTCTTAATTTTGGTATATATCACCAGTATACCTCGAAATAAAGAAGGTAGCAAACGTTTGTTCTTAATTCTTTTATAGGTTGCTCGGCATGTAGTCGTTGAGGGGTCAGCCACGACTTCCCTGCGGATTGTCCGCACCTTTCGATTTTTACCTTATAACGTGCTGGCAAGGCACAAGTACGAAAGGATCCTCGGAGTTTCCCGCATATAGCCAAGTTTACGCTGCAGTCTTACGAATGCAGGGGGCAATTTGTTTACCCGTAGGAGCAACAGTCAGTAAATGTGAATTACGAATACCGTATTTTAAAATACCTTCACGAATATCTGCTGGCATTTCTTTCATATATCCTGTATTTACAAATGCTTCTCTTAGTTTTTCTGTTTCTTCGTCTGTTTTTCCAACTAAGAATGGGAAGCTTCCTTTTTCTTTTGCAAGTTCAATTGATGTACGATAGGCAGTTTCAGCAATTGTCTCAAAGATTTGATCTACAAGCTGATTTCCTTGTTCAGAGCCATACACTGTTTCACAGTAAATGAGTAAGTCATGAAGCCCCATTACGCCTAAGCCAACACGGCGCTCGCCAAGGGCTTGTTTTTTGTTGTCTTCTAAGAAATACGGTGTTGCATCAATCACGTTATCCTGCATGCGTACACCGATTTCAACCGTACGCTTCAGCTTGTTAAAATTGACCGTTTTAGTTTGCTTATCAGCCATTTCCGCTAAATTTACAGCAGCTAAGTTACAAACTGAATAAGGTGCGAGAGGTTGTTCCAAATTTGTTATCGTAGGGCTTTTTATCCACTACTTCTTACAGTTCATCTTCCTGCAAGTTCAGCATATCTTTTCATTACTTTTTCGTAATGCTGCGGCCTCGTGGATGGATTATATTCTCATCAAATGAGGTTCACCACCTATGCGTTGCCCCTGACTAAACTTTTACATTCAGCCTTCGGTTCGGATTCCCAGATAAATCAATTGACTTACCATTTCTCAGGGTTCCCGCTTCATTCCGCAGTTTTTAACGTGAGGCAAACTAAGCTGCTCTACCACACGGATTTGTTGCAACAACTTTATGACCATATGCAGTCGCATTTGTTTTATCGTTCGCATTGTCGATAAAGAAAATGCCCGGCTCCGCTGAATACGTTGCGCAGATATTAATTAAATTCCAAAGCTCACGCGCTTTAATTTTACGATACGTGCGAACGCCAAAGCCTTTTGCTTTCCATTCACGAACATCGCCGTATTCATGCCAATTTTCGTTGTAAGCTGTCATTTCTTCTTTTGTATAGTTTTCAACGTCAGGGAAGCGCAGTTCATATTCTCCGTCATTTTCAACAGCGTCCATAAATTCTTTTGTTAAACAAACAGAAATGTTCGCACCTGTTAAAAATTCTGATTTGTGCACAGAATAGTTACCGCCTGCTGCAAGCTTCTCTTCTGCATCTTTAAAGATTTTTTCACTAAAGCCGCCGTAGCCAGGAATGTTTTTATAATTTAAAATCCCTTGATACATCGCTGTTTCCGATTCAGTAAGCGGCGTAAACTTCAGCTTTTCACTTGCAAGCTGTTTAATTTGTTCATCGTTTGTATTTTCAATTAAGAAGCGTAAAATTCTTGGGTTTTGCATTTTTGAGATAATGAATTCAATAATATCAGGGTGCCAATCTGCGAGCATTATCATTTGTGCTCCACGTCTTGAGCCACCTTGTTCCACAAGATGAGTAAGTTTTGCAATGTCATCTAACCATGAAACAGAGCCTGATGATTTTCCGTTTACACCGCGTGCTAATGTGTTGCGCGGGCGAAGCGTTGATCCGTTTGTACCAACACCACCACCGCGGCTCATAATTTCCATCACCTGTTTACGGTGATCAGAAATGCCTTCGCGTGAATCTTTAACAAACGGCATGACATAGCAGTTAAAGTACGTTACATCTGTATCTGCACCAGCTCCGTAAAGAACGCGTCCTGCAGGTACGAAATTTAGGGATGATAGTTCTTCATAAAACTGCTCGAATGATTCTTGACGCTTTTCTTCTGTTTCTTCAACAGCTGCTAAGCCTGACGCGTTTCTCTTTGCGATTTGCTCGTAATAAATTTCAAGCGGTTTATCAATTGAATCAAGAGAGCGTGTTACAATTCCTGTTTCAGCTTCTTCAGGCTTTTCTAAGTTGTGCTTGTACTCTTCTTCCACTAAAATTTTCACTTTATTTTCTTCTGCGATAATCTCGGTAATAAATCCAAGTCCGCGTGCCGGGAAGTTTGGATCTTCTTTTACTGTTAGAACGACAAAATCGCCTGTTTTTAATGTTTTCTTTTCCGTGTCTTTAAAAGCATAGCGATCGAGCATAACAAGGCGTGATACCCCTTTATGAGCGATCTTCATGTCTTCTGTAATGGAATGGACTTGAGGGAATTTTTCAATGTCTTTATTCAACTGCTCAATATTAATTTTACTTTTCCCCACCAATGTTGCCGCCATTTCATCTCCTCCTATATAAAGAATGGCATTTTCTGCTATTCTTGTTGTATGTAGCGCTAGGACTTATAATATCACAGCGCACACTAAAACATCAATACGAAAATATCAATATATAGTGTCCGCTTTTTATAATCATACACTATATATTGTGTTTTAATCTAGCGAAATTTAAATTTGTCAAATTTAAATTTCCTTAAAAAATGTAGCAAATAAAAGAGAATGAACGATCAATATGTCGAAATCGCTCATTTTCACTATTTTTATCTGTTGCAAAAATCGTGTTTTTTTGAACCCCTTACTAGATCAAGAAATTTTCTTTACAGTTTAAACCACTCATAAAGTCTTTAAATTCTGACAAATCAACAGAATAAAACAAACTGCACAATTTGTGCAGTTTGTTTAACGACGAAATGTCCATTGATCATTTTCATAACGCTCTTTTGCTATTTTTTGGACAACTTCTTCTTGTTCTGCTGTAAGCTGATAAGGCTTTAGTTCAATGTTTAGCCCTCGTTCAAATCCTTCTTTAAATGCCTTTCGTGTTTCCTCAAGGGTTATTCTCGTTTCAGAAAGCGCATTAATCGCAACGGCTTTATTTTTAAAATTGCGTTGCATTCGCTCTTTAACACGTTCACTCGAAAACTTAAATAAACTAAACAGCTTATCTTCATCAATATCGAGCAGAATAGAGCCGTGCTGCAAAATAACACCTTTTTGTCTTGTTTGAGCACTTCCGGCTACTTTGCGCCCTTCTACAACAAGCTCATACCAAGACGGAGCATCAAAACAAACAGATGAACGCGGCGTTTTTAATGCCTGTTTCTCTTCCTCTGTTCTTGGTACTGCAAAATAAGCGTCAAGACCAAGCAGACGAAAACCTTCTAAAATCCCTTCTGAAATGACACGATAAGCTTCTGTCACTGTGCGCGGCATTTCAGGATGATCTTCGGAGACAATAACGCTGTATGTTAACTCTTGGTCATGCAGAACAGCTCTTCCTCCTGTTGGACGCCTTACTAAGCCAAATTCATTTTTTCTTACTTCTTCTAAATCAATTTCTTTTTCAACTTTTTGAAAGTATCCAACAGATAATGTCGCCGGATTCCATCCATAAAAACGAATCGTTGGCAGAATTTCTCCTTTGCTGTGCCAATCAAGAAGCGCCTCATCTAATGCCATGTTGTATGCTGGTGAGCATAATCCTGAGTCAATAAAATACCATGTTTCCTTCATCATAAAGTCCTCTCCAATAAATTCTCCTTTTCTAGTTTATCAAAATAATGGACATCCTAAAAGAAATCTATTTTATATAAAAACGCTTTAAAAATAACCCTTTGATTCTTGCTCATTAACGTCTATAATACATATGGAGAAGATTGAAGGTTTATAAAGGAGTGTCAATTGTTTTATGGAAATACTTTTAGCAATCCTTATCGTGTTCATTTTGTACACAGTAGGCAGCAAGCTGTATCAAAAGCGCTATTTAAAAACGCTGACAGAAGAAGAATTTAAAGAAGGCTATCGTAAAGCACAGTTAATTGATGTGCGCGAGCCTCAGGAATTTGAAAATGGCCATATTCTCGGAGCACGAAATATTCCTGTCTCTCAATTCCGGATGCGTGCCAATGAAATTAGAAAAGATAAGCCTGTCTATTTATACTGTGAAGGAACTGTCCGAAGCTCACGCGCTGCTCAGCAATTAAAACGCAAGGGCCATAATGACCTTTATCAATTAAAAGGCGGCTTTAAAAAGTGGACTGGCAAAGTAAAAGCTAAAAAATAATTTTATGTGTAAAAAGAAAAAGTGACTTCATTATGAAGTCACTTTTTCTTTCGCTTGTTTTTCATAACGTAAAACTGGCTTTCTTGCCGCTAATGTTTCATCAAGACGTTTTACAATTGTTGTATGAGGCGCTTCCTGAACAATTTCTGGATTTTCCTCTGCTTCTTTTGCAATTTGAATCATTGCATTCGCAAATTCATCGAGCGTTTCTTTTGCTTCGGTTTCAGTCGGCTCAATCATCATGCACTCTTCCACAATAAGCGGAAAGTAAATCGTCGGTGGATGATAACCAAAGTCTAACAAACGTTTCGCCATATCTAATGTGCGGACACCTAACTTTTTCTGACGTTTACCTGAAAGTACAAATTCATGCTTACAATGTTTGTTAAACGGAAGGTCAAAATAAGGCTCTAAACGGCGCATTAAATAGTTTGCATTTAATACCGCATATTCTGATACTTGCTTTAATCCTTCAGGACCCATTGTACGAATATACGTATAAGCACGAACGTTAATTCCGTAATTTCCATAGTAAGGCTTCACGCGGCCAATCGATTGCGGACGATTATAATCAAATGTAAACATATCATTTACTTTAGTTAAAACAGGCTTCGGTAAAAATGGAATTAACTCTTTCTTAACCCCAACAGGGCCAGATCCCGGACCGCCTCCACCATGCGGACCAGTAAATGTTTTATGAAGATTTAAATGCACAACATCAAAGCCCATATCGCCAGGACGCGCATACCCCATAATGGCATTCATGTTTGCCCCATCATAATAAAGCTTTCCGCCGGCTTCATGAATGATCTTAGCCATCTCTAAAATATGTTCTTCAAAAAGACCAAGCGTATTTGGATTTGTAAGCATTAAAGCTGCTGTATCATCACCAACAACCCGCTTTAAATCTTCTAAATCAACAAGACCATTTTCATCAGAGTTTACTGTGACAACATCAAGACCAGCAACAACCGCAGAAGCTGGATTTGTACCGTGCGCAGAATCTGGACAAATCACTTTTGTACGGTTAAAATCACCGTTTGCTTCATGATATGCGCGAATCATCATTAATCCCGTCCACTCACCATGAGCACCAGCTGCCGGCTGAAGAGTTACTTCATCCATACCTGTAATTTCAGCTAAAGACGTTTGCAGTTCATAAAGAAGCTGCATTGATCCCTGCACTGTTTCCTCAGCCTGATATGGATGCACATAAGCAAGACCAGGAATACGCGCGACATTTTCATTAATTTTTGGATTATACTTCATTGTACAAGAACCAAGCGGATAAAATCCTGAGTCTACCCCATGATTACGTTTTGATAGTGCCGTATAATGACGCATAATTTGCAACTCTGAAACTTCCGGCAGTTCCGGTTCTTCACTGCGAACATATTCACTTGAAACAAGTGCGTTTAATTCAATTTCAGGAACATCACATTCCGGCAAACTGTATCCAACACGGCCTTCTTTACTTAATTCAAAAATAAGTGCTTGATCTTTATTTACCATTGTAATCCCCCACTTCTTCTACAAACTGATCGATTTCCGCTTTCGTACGACTTTCCGTCACCGCAACAAGCATATGATTTTCTAATGCTGGGTCATCTTTTCCAAGGTCATAGCCACCAATAAAACCTTTCTTTAGTAACGCGCGATTTACTTCAGCAACCGGCTTATTTAGTTTGAGAACAAACTCATTAAAAAATGGGCCGGGAAACGCCGCTTCTAAACCGTGTGCTTCAGCTACCTTTTTTGCATAATAAGCTTTGTTAAGGTTTTGCTGTGCCATCTCTTTAACACCTTTTTTACCAAGAGCTGTCATGGCAACAGATGCTGCTAGGGCATTTAATGCTTGGTTTGAACAAATATTAGAGGTCGCTTTATCACGACGAATGTGCTGTTCACGCGCTTGCAGCGTTAATACAAAACCGCGTTTACCATCTTCATCAACTGTTTGGCCGACAAGACGCCCTGGTACTTTACGCATTAATTTTTTTGTTACCGCAAAATAGCCGCAGTGCGGACCGCCAAACTGTGCAGGAATACCAAATGGCTGTGCATCACCTACAACAATATCAGCACCAAGTTTTCCAGGAGGTGTTAATAAGCCAAGCGCAAGCGGATTAGAAGATACAACAAACATGGACTTTTCAGCATGCACAATCGTTTCGATTTCTTTTAACGACTCAATTTGCCCGTAAAAGTTTGGATACTGCACAACAACACACGCTGTGTCACGATCAAACTGTTTCTTTAATGCTTCCACATCTGTGACACCATTCGTTGTTTCAATTTCCACCACTTCAAGATTTTGTCCCTTTGCATTTGTATAAATAACCGCACGCGCTTCTGGGTGAACCGCTCTTGAAACGAGGATTTTTTTCTTTTTTGTCTGACCTGCACTGAGCATTGCCGCTTCAGCTAATGCGGTTGGTCCGTCATACATCGAAGAATTGGCAACTTCCATTCCCGTTAATTCACAAATCATTGTTTGGAATTCAAAAATAGCTTGCAGTTCTCCTTGAGAAATTTCGGGCTGATACGGTGTATAAGCTGTATAAAATTCTGAACGAGAAATCACATGATCAACAATGGAAGGGATATAATGATCATACACACCAGCACCTAAAAATGATGAATATTCTTTTGTATTCACATTTTTATTTGCTAATTCATGCATATATTTCATCAACTCAGGCTCTGGTAATTCGTTAGGAATATTTAAGTTCCCTTTAAAACGAACCGCTTTTGGAATGTCAGCAAATAACTCTTCAGTTGATTTTACACCAATTGTTTGAAGCATTTCTTTTTTATCTTGTGCAGTCATCGGTAAATAACGATACGTCATGCTCGTTTCTCTCCCTTGCTTTTAGTTAATAAAAGTTTAGATTAGCGCTTATAAAAAGGCGTTTTTACTATTTTTGCTTTTAAGCGCTTTTTACGAACTTGTACTTCTACCTCTTTGTCTAGTTCTGCATATTCTTTATCTAAAAGAGCCAAACCAATATTTTTCTTTAATGTTGGAGATTGTGTACCTGTTGTTACTTCGCCAACCTTTTTATCTCCTGCAAACACTTCATAATGTGTCCTCGGAATACCTTTCTCAATCATTTCAAGACCAACAAGCTTTCGAGGTGCACCTTCTTCTTTTTGCTTCTTTAACACTTCTTTGCCGATAAAGTTTGCTTCTTTATCAACTTTTACCGCAAACCCAATTCCTGCTTCAATTGGTGTAATACTTGGAGTAAGCTCCTGCCCATAGAGCGGCAGCTTTGCTTCAAAACGAAGTGTGTCTCTTGCTCCTAAACCACAAGGGAGCACTCCTTCTTCTTTTCCTGCTGTAAGAATTGCTTTCCATAGAGCAGGTGCATCTTCCCAAGTACAATATAACTCAAAGCCATCTTCTCCTGTGTAACCTGTACGGGAAACAAGAGCTTTTACACCAGCAATATCAACAGAATCTTTAAACTTAAAAAATTTAATTTCGCTTAAATCTGTATTCGTTAATGTTTGTAGAACAGCTTCGGCCTTTGGACCTTGCAATGCCAAAAGAGCAAGATCATCTGAAATATTTTCGATTTCCACATCGCCTGCTGCATGGGAAGTGATCCACTCAAGGTCACTCTTTGTATTTCCAGCATTTATTACTAATAAATAATCCTCTTCATCCTTTTTATAAATAAGCAGGTCATCTACTGTACCGCCATTTTCATAACACATTGCTGTATACTGGGCACCACCTGCTTTTAGCTTTGACACATCATTTGTAACAAGTTTTTGTAAAAAAGACTCTGCGTCTTTCCCTTTTACGGTTACTTCTCCCATATGCGAAACGTCAAACAAGCCTGCTGTTGTTCTTACCGCTTCATGTTCGTCTTTAATGCTTGTAAATTGAACTGGTAAATCCCAACCACCAAAATCAATCGTTTTAACTCCCATTTCTTTATATAAAGAATATAAAGGTGTTTTCTTTAACTTGGTCATAAGCTTCGATCCTTTCTTTTTACCATTCAAAAGCATAATTTTTAAAGTTGTTCTCTTCTTACTAAAATGCACTAAAAAAGGACAGAGAAATACGCATTTTAAATGCGTATTTCTCTGTCCTTTTACCTGAAAGTTTACTCCCCCAAAACATGAGGGAACTTTCCCCTTTGGTGGTCTGTCTGTGCAGACACTCTCCAGAGCTGCGTCTGACAAGAGTCTTTTTGCCTGAGAGATTCACATACCGTTTGCTCCTTCGGCGCTACATTACGTAGTCTCTCCCCTTGTCTTCATTCGCCTTTATAAAATTTTTCAGATAAAAAAGCGTTAACAAATCGTATATATTTACTCATAATCCGTATGATTTAGGGTTAAACTACGACTACTTACGCTATTATCCTATCATTATTTACTATTACTTTGCAACGATGATTTTTATAGAGAGGGTTTTTATTTATGAATATACCAATTCACTTTGATAACAACTGGGAAGAGTCATTTCTGCAGCGTATTGCAGAGGACGGCCCATGGGGAAATTGGGAATTATATCAGCTTGCACTTGAAGCTGAACAAGCGAAAGTTATTCCAACCTTCCACGGTCTTCAAGCACCAAATCATTTACCAAACCTAAACATACTACCGCATCAATTAGAAGTTGCAAAACGTGTAGTAGAAGAAATGAACGGAAAAGCTATTTTAGCGGATGAAGTAGGGCTTGGAAAAACAATTGAAGCGGGATTAATTATTAAAGAATATATGATTCGTGGTCTTGTAAAAAAAGTGCTTATTCTCGTTCCTGCCTCACTTGTTTTGCAATGGGCGTCAGAATTAAATCAAAAATTTTTCATTCCAGCAGTTGCTCAAAAGAAATCATATGTGTGGGAACAATGTGAAGTCGTTATTTCATCAATGGACACTGCAAAGCGAAACCCGCACCGGGATATTATATTAAATCAAGATTACGACATTATCGTAATCGATGAAGCTCATAAATTAAAAAATAAAAATACAAAAAACTACGAATTTGTACAGCGGTTAAAAAAGAAGTTTTGCCTGCTCTTAACCGCTACTCCTGTACAAAATCGGGTTGATGAAATTTTCAACCTTGTTTCATTATTAAAACCGGGACACTTAGGAAACATAGAACAATTTACAGAAGAGTTTTCAGCAAAAAAACGCTCCCTTAAAAATGAAGATAAATTAAAAAAACTTGTTAATAAAGTAATGATTCGCAACCGACGCGAAGACACTGGTTTAGATTGGCCAAAACGCCATGTCGAAAATATTGAAATTGCCTTTAGCGAAAAAGAACAAGCTGTTTATGATAAAATTCAAAGTTTTAAAAAAGATCCACGTTTTACAACAAGCCATTTCTCAAATTTAACGTTACTTCGGGAAATGTGCAGCAGCCGTGAAGCCGTATTTATGACATTGAAAAATATATATGAAAAAGAAGAAACAAGCGAAACAATGCGCAGTATTGCGACAGACTTAATAAAAGAAATTGAACAAATTCCCGAACATTCAAAGGCAAAAAAGGCGCTTGAATTAATTCAACAACTTGATAGTAAAGTAATTATTTTCACCGAATATCGGGCTACGCAGCTTTATTTGCAGTGGTATTTACAGCAGCACGGTATTTCATCTGTTCCTTTTCGCGGCGGATTTAAACGAAGCAAAAAAGATTGGATGACACAATTATTCAAAAACCATGCCCAAGTCCTCATTGCAACAGAAGCAGGAGGAGAAGGAATTAATTTACAGTTTTGTAACCGTATTATTAACTATGACCTGCCGTGGAATCCAATGCGAATTGAACAGCGTATTGGTAGAATTCACCGTCTTGGTCAAGAAAATGACGTTTATATTTATAATTTTGCTACGAAAGATACCGTAGAAGAACATATTTTAAATTTATTATATGAGAAGATCAACCTTTTTGAGAACGTTATCGGAGAACTTGATGATATTTTAGCAAGGCTTGAATTAAAGAATATTGAACAACATGTCTCTAACATTCTTACCGAATCTGAAAGCGACGGAGAAATTAAAATTAAGCTGGATAATCTCTCTTCACTTATTAACTTTGAACGCGATATGAAAGATAGGGGTGCCGAACAACATGCAGCAGCAAAATATTCATAATTATTTAGAACGTTATTTCAAAGCAAATCAATGTACGATTGAAGAAAATAAACCTGATTCACTTGTTGTGCAATTAACGGTAGAGCTTGATAAACATTTAATGAATCGTCCCTTTTACTGGCACTATCTTGAAAAGATCGGTGGTGTGCCTCAGCCGATGAAACTTATGCTGCACACTAGTAAAACCGAAAAAAGCAAAGGTGAATTTATTCATTTTGGTTCACCAAGACTGCATCAAATTTTTGATTCATCTAAAAAGCTTGCATCCTTTATTCGTTTATATGAAGATACTCCTATGTCAAATGGGAAATATACTCCTTTAACACCTTGGCTTGGAATAAACGTAAAAATTTCGTATCAATGTGATCGCAAGAAAGATATCCTGTACTCGTTAGGACTTCAATTAATGACCGGGCAAATGATTATAAACTTTGAAGAACAATTAGAAAAGTTAAATGTTATTCCAAAACTTCCTGACTATTGTTTTCCGTTAACACCACTAATTAAGCCTCAAAGCGGAATGAACCGCTTAAAAAGAAAACTGCAGGAATTTATTGAAAATGATGATCATACGTGGGCTGTAGAAGCTCGTCAAAGATGGCAGGACGACCTCGTATTATTAAACCAATTTTATGAAGGAAAAGAAGAGGATGAAAATTTTCAAAACGAAAAAGAAGCATTGCGTACACAATATGAACCAAATATTTCAATAGAAATTATCAATGGCGGGCTTTTTTATTTAAAAACAGCTTTACACAATTAAAAAGTCCACAAATACACATGTGGACTTTTTAATTATTAACTTTGCTGTTTTTTAAACATAGAAGTAAGAGCTAATGGAATCATTCCAAACCATCTATACAAAAATGGTGGACGGTTAGACTTTCGCTCATTTTTAATTTCTTCTCGGGCTTCTTTTGGCTGCGAAATATACTCAACAATTTGTTCTGTCATATATTTTACATAATCGTTTGAAGACATACCATCACCCTGCTTTTTTATTTCTAGTATGTCACATCTTTATATAAATTAATCAATATAGTCAATGATCTTTTTAACAACTTGATCGACTGTTAAAGCAGTTGTATCAATCACATGATCTGCTTCTAGATAATAAGCTATTCGCGCTTCGAGTCTTTCTTTAATTTGCTTTTCTTTATCTCCAATTAACAGAGGGCGTGATTCATCATCTGCTACCCGCCTTAAAATTTCTTCAGGGTCACAATGAAGATAAATAACCGTTCCATTTTCTTTCATAAAACGCCGATTTTCTTCTTTTAAAATAATCCCCCCTCCGGTAGTAATAAGGATATTTTCTACAGGAAGATCATACAAGACCTCTGTCTCATACTTACGAAAGGCTTCTTCACCTTGTTCTGCAAAGATTGATGCAATCGTTTCTCCATATTTTTTTTCAATGTATTGATCGGTATCAATTCCTTTTATGGAAAGCGCTTGACTTAGTGCCTTTCCAATGGTTGTTTTACCTGCTCCCATAAATCCTGTTAAATAAATGGCCTTCATTCAATTCCCTCCACCCAATCTGATACGGCTTTCTTTTCTTTATCATAGTAAAAACTTGCTGTTCGTTCACCTTGTTCAGTAGTGGATGAACGTATATTACTGCATCTTGCTGAGGAATAATTTCATACTGAACAATTCCTGCCTCATACTCCATTATACCTTCTTGTTCTTCTAATGTATCGTTACTTTCTATAATTTCGATACTATCAATAGAACCTATTTGCAGTAAAGTATTATGATAAAGATTATTTTCTGTTTCAGATAAAAAGTGGCGATCATTCGTATAAAGCATCAAATAATGAAGAACAACTAAACAACAAATAAACGAAAGCATAACAACCGTTGGTAAAATAAACCCTTGGGTAGACTTTATTGTTTTCATTGTAATAACACTGTATTCCTTGATGAAAACACCCTTTTCAGTCTATTTCCATCCTTCCCACTAATCGAGATCTCCACCTGCTCTCCACTTACCGAAAACGAAAAACCCTCCACATTTTGCAGCATCACTTCATGGCCCATACCGTTTACCTGTCTCCGAATTAATGCCCCATAACGTTCATAAGTAACGGTTTCGCCATTTCGATTTATCATTTCTAATTTTCGCCACGTTTCATTCAAAGCCTTTGCTTCTCGTATTTCCTTACCTGCTTGATTTAAAAAAAGCTCTACCTCTTTTTGATTCAATCCATCGCTCTTTTTTTCATAAAAAACATTCATCACTAGAGGAAAGAAAGCAAATATCGTACATATTACAGAAAAAGCAAGCATTGCTTCCATTAATGTAAAGCCGCTTTGACTGTGGCTATTATTTAGCTTGTATGCATTTTTTATATTCTCGTTCATTTGCTCCCACCCATTCTACGCAATACTTATGAATATGGCTATTTCCTTCAGATGTTATATAAAATGTTGTGTTTTTTAGAGTGGTTTCTGTTGTCTCTATTTCCATTGAGGCATTTATAACATGTTTTTCTAACAAATCATGCAGGAATGCTAACGCTAAATAGTGCTGCTGCACAGTTTGCCGTTCTTTATACAAAAACTCTAATAATGGTGAAAACACTAAAATCGACAGAATAAGCACAGCAAAACCGGTCATAACTTCAATCAATGAAAATCCTTTACAATTTTGCAACATAAAACCTTCCTTTCCCAAGTTGGACGACAACTTTATATGAAGCGAAATTTGTATTAATAAAAAGCGTGCCTGGTTTTTGAACATTTCCATTTGCTAAATAAACCACTTTATACCCAAGCGTTCCTCCTTTAAAAACAATATGGGATGGAAAGGTCCGCCTTATCAGAAGTTTTTTGTTTTTTCCATACACAACATATTCATGGTTTTCAGGATAAATAGTAAGCGATGTCGTTTCTCCTCTGCTTATTGCGACAGCTTGCGTATAATAAAGATCATCCTGCAGTTGTTCGAGAAAATGGGATGTTTGTTTTGCGGAATAGGCTGTTTGAAAAGAGCTAACAACAATGGCGGTGACTGAAGATAAAATAAGCAGCACAATCATCATTTCAATAAGGGTATAACCTTTATTATGGGGTGGTCGGTTCACTTACGACAACACTACCTTCACTAATGGTGATCGTTCTATTATCCGGGCACACTAATGCGGTCCCTTCAATCGTAACCTCTTCTGGATTTAAATAGTTTGCTGTTACTAGATCATCAATTGTCGATGCTGGAGCTCCTAGCTCTGCTTCATAAGCTGTAGTTTGTGCCTGAACAACTTTAACCGTAGCGTCACAGCTCTTTTCTTTAACAACCGAATTATTTTTTGACATGCTTGGCACCACAATTAATAAAAGGACAGAGATAATCATAATTACAATCATCATTTCAATTAACGTAAATCCTTTTTCATTTTTACACTTCATCCTCGTTTCTCTCCTTCTTTATACCGATTGAATAACATGAAACATTGGTAGTAGAATTGACAAAAACAACAATAAAATAATAAACCCAATACACATAAACAGAATTGGCTGCAGCATCATTAAGTAGCGCTGAATGCGCTCTTCTAATTTTTTTAAAACCATTTCACTATAAAGAGTTAATTCATCAGCAAGTTTTCCATTTGCATGGCCATGACTAATCACAGAAGAAAGCTCCTTTAAATAAAAAGGACGTGTTAAAATAATATTTTCAAGCGGTTCACCCTGCTGAAGTAAAGCCTTTAATTCTTTACCTTCATCTTGAAAAAATAATAAATAATTCTGCTTCTCGAAAACAAGAACTGCTTCATGAATCGACAAGCCACCTTTTAATAGCGCACTTAAATGATTACTGAATAAATAAGTGAAAAATAGAGTAAGTAACGATTGAACAAGAGGAAAAGACAGAAAAATACGAAGCTTTTCATGAGGAGTCTTTCGTCTAATTGACAACAAATAATAAATAAGAACTAAAAATAAAATCGTGCCCATACTTAATATAAGCCATGGCAATATATGAACAAATTGTAAGAGAATTGTTGTTACAAGAGGAAGGTCCACATCTAAGGAATGATAAAGGGATTGAAATTGTGGAAATAAATATTGGAAGACGATGATAATCATTACAATCATAATCCAACATAAGAAAAGCGGATAACGGAGAACTTTTCCTGCTGTTTCTTTTAATGTTTGACGTTTTTTTAGCATCACTCCACTTTGTATGAGCGCTTGTGCAAGATCATTTTTTTCGGAAAAGTATAAATATCCAAGAACATCAGGAGGAAAAGAATAAATATCTAACACTTCGTAAAAAGAACAACCTTCTTTTAGTTGATTTAAAAAAGGAAGAAATATTGTTTCAGCTTCACTTTTATCGTTTAAACTATATAGTTCAATCGCGTGTGCTAAAGGATATCCCTGCTGCAGAAGCTGACCAATGCGTATTAAAAATTCAGCTTTTTGTTTCACACACCATTTTCGCCGCCTTTTAATCATATTAACCGCTCCACCATTCATAACTTTTTTCATTGATATACCCTAAACTTACCGCTGTTTTTAACTGATCCTTTATTAAAGAAAACTTAGGGAATAAGTGAGTATTTGATTGAATTGCTCTTCCTACATCACTTAAATGCTGTTCAGTTAGCACTTCAAATACCGCAAGCCTTCTTATTTGTCTCATTTTCAAACATAATGAATGGCAGCTTCCTTTACAAAAAGGACAGGCTATTTCTATCAACCTCTGCGCCACTACTGCAATTAAGGTTTGAAGTAAATCTTGGAGCGGAATTCCCAATTCGAGCATCCGAAATAATGCCCCAATTGAATCACGCGTATGAACAGTTGAAAGCACAAGGTGTCCAGTTAATGCCGCCCTTACAACAAGCTTAGCTGTTTCAGCATCTCTAATTTCACCGATCATGATAATATCAGGATCATGCCGCAGCAGCGCTTTAAATCCTTCTAAATACGTTACGCCAGCTTTTTCATTAACTTCCACTTGAATAAACTCCTCACAATATTTTTCTATTGGATCTTCAATTGTGATAATTCGCCGCTTTTTCGTTGAATTTGCAGCTTCTAACATCGCATGCAGTGTAGTCGTTTTTCCTGAACCTGTGGGCCCCGTAATAAGAATTAATCCGTGGGGTTTTTGGGCAATTGCATTTAATTTCTGTGCACTTGTAGGAAAAAGAGATAAGGTTGATAAAGAATGATGAGCATTTTGAGGTAAAATTCTTAATGTTAAGCTTTCTAAATATGGAGTAGGCAGTGTAGATAAACGAAGGTTAATGAGCTGGTTTTCAAGCATTAATACCAATGAACCGGTTTGGGGACGACGTTTTTCACCAATATTCATTCCAGCTTGAAACTTAAAAAAAGAAATCAGGCGTTCATAGATAAGTTTTGACATTCTTTCCACTTCCACTAAACTGCTATCAATTCGAAATTGCACGAGCGTATCGGTTCGCTGAGGATGAAAATGCATGTCTGAAGCATGATATTCCAATGCTTTTAATAATATTTGATTGCTTTTTAATTCCATGCTATTCAGTTTTTTTCACCACCTTTCTCGTTCAATACAGATAATTCGCTATTTATCCAGAAATTCCTTCAAATTTTTTATAATTTTTTCCTCGTTTTTTAAAGGTGCATATCCCTTAAAAATTTCTGACATAATAAACGTATTGCCGCATCAATTTCTTTACGATACAAGAAGGGAGAAGCAAAAATGACACAGCCAAAACATCGCAGAGAAGGACAGTTTAAAAGAAGAAAGCAAGCTCAAAACCCTCACGGAAAAGTGAAATCTTTTGAAGAAATTGCTGATGAAGTATCACCAGGAACGTTAACAAAATCACAGCAGCCTACCCCTCAACCGAAAGATTATGATGAAATTGAATATTAATTCATCAAATAAATAATTAAATGATGTATATTTTTATATAAACTTGACATACTAGAAATAAGATTGGGCTATAGCCAAGCGGTAAGGCAACGGTTTTTGGTTCCGTCATGCGTTGGTTCGAATCCAGCTAGCCCAGTTTTTTCTTTATTAAAATTCCTAGACAATCTTTATCCAATGTTATTAAACAATAATTTTTTATTTTCCAACTTCTTTAAATTTCCTTTATCAAACCCCACAATTAATTTTTCTCCATCTGTTAAGATAGGCCTTTTTAATAAACGAGGTTCCTCTGTCATTAACTTTAATAATTCTGTTACACGCAATGATTCAATGTCAATGTTTAGTTCTCGATACGATTGACTTCGAGTCGCTAATATTTCATCAATTCCCTCAGTTGTTAACTTTATTAAATTTAAAAGTTCTTCAATATTGGGTGTTTCACGAAAAAGATGACGTTCTTCAAATGTAATATTATGTTCTTTTAACCATGCTTTTGTTCTGCGGCAAGATGTACAGCTTGGATAAGTATAAAAAACCAAATTTTTTTTCATCGTTTTCCTCCTACTAAATAGTTGTACAATAATCATACAATATTTATACATTAATTGTACAATATTTTAATTTGTTATAATAACCTCTTTGTAAACACCCTATACATAAAATAACCTATAAATGCACATAGTATAGTTTAAATCGACACAAAATTGACAACGGAATAACGTTTACAATTAAAACAATTCTCATATATAATACATATTGAGCTAGTTTGAGCGAAAAGGAGGGACATCTATGGAAATGATGTATCGTGTATTAGGCTTTTGGGCTGGTGTTATTGGTGTAATGGCATGGCTTGGTGACATGCAAAACATGGCTTTACTCTTTTTAGGCCAAACCATTGTCTTTGTATCACTTAGTTATTTGAAATTATCTGAGCGTACGTATATTTATATTTTCGGTGCATACTTAACGTTGTTCATGGTAGGCTTTACATATATCTCAATTTTTGTAATGCCTGTTGGCGGCGCAGGTCACTAAAAAAGACGATGAGGACATTCCTCACCGTCTTTTTTATTTCCAGTTATGATGTTGAATTTGTTTCCCTTGAACAATGACATGAAAATAAGAACTTAAATCACCTTGTGTGATCAGCGTACGTATCGCTCGATTTTTACGGTTTGTTTCAGAAAATGGATTCCGATCTTGATGCTCCTCAAGTTCTTCTAATATGCCTGAAGCTAATAAAAATGATGTTTGAGACATCGTTTTTATATGAATGAGCCCATAGTCTTCTCCAATTTTCTGTAACCCGTCTAAATAAATATGTGTCGTTAAATCCATCTCTCCTAAATAAAGCAAGGGATTTTCAATCATTTGATGACGATAATAGCCCCGCAAGCTGCCATTCCTTCTCGCAGGATGCTGCCACTCCTCATTTGTATATCCATAATCAATTGTTACAATGATCCCCCTTTTCATCCATGAAGCTAACATTTTAATGTAAGCTGTCATTTGTAAAGGAATTTCTAAACGCTGCTTATCAGCAAGGGGAAAGCCATATTTTTCTATCCATTGTAGAATTAATTGATTTTCACATGGTTGATTACGCTCTATTAGTTTACCTTCATCGTTAACAGTAACAAACACTTCATACAATTGATTTTTGCTTTGCTGCACAACATGGACAGGAAAAGCATCAAATAACTCATTAGAAAAAATAATTCCCTCAAAAGAAGGATGGTGTTTTATAAGTTCAGAGACGTTATTATAGTACTTTACTCGTTCTCCAAGATGCTTATATTGAAGACTTTGATGATAAGCACTTTTTTCTACAGCATAATAACAAAAATCGTCTTGACACACACGCTCCCACTCGTTTAAAAAGACTTCGGCAAATTTCCCTTCTCCTGCACCAATTTCACATAACACCCGGGGCAGGTTTTCATCTATAATCATTTTAATAAGTGCTCTAGAAACAACCCTGCTAAAAATAGGGTTCACACTAATACTCGTATAAAAATCACCCTGTTTACCAATCTTTTTCTGTGCTTTTGAATAATAACCATCCTGTGAATCATATAAAACAGTTTCCATAAAGGCAGCATAATCCATACATTGATTAGGACTGCTTTTAATTTTATTAATTAAAAATTCCTTAATCATCTCTTTTTAATTTAATCCTTAAAAACCTGATAAAAACGGATTAGTATCCATCTCTTGTCCAATTGTTGTTTCAGGACCATGCCCGGGAGCTACTACAGTGCCTTCTGGAAGTTCTAATAATTTTTTATGAATGCTCTCTAACAATTGTTGGTGGTTTCCTCCTGGTAAATCTGTTCTTCCGATGCTCCCTTGAAATAAAGCATCACCTGAAAAGACAATACCAGCTTCCTTGTTATAAAATGAAACACTTCCCGGCGAATGACCTGGAGTTTCAAAAACTGAAAATGAAAATCCTCCTAAGGTTAAACATCCTTCTTCCTTAATAAGGTGATCTGCGTCCCGAGCAGTTACTTCTTTTCCAATTGGAAATAAAAGCGAACCATTCTTTGTGCTATCACTAAGCCAATCTTGTTCATTTGTATGGACATAGACTGGAATTGAAAAATGGTCACGAAGCTCATCCACTGCACCAATATGATCAAAGTGAGCATGTGTTAACAAAATTGCCAACGGTTTTAATGAATGCTCTTCTATTATGTGAATTAGCCGCTTTCCTTCACTTCCCGGATCAACAATTAATGATTCTTTTTCCTTATTTGATAAAATATAAGCGTTTTCCTGCAGCGGTCCTACAGGACATTGAAGCCATTTCATAAATTCCCCTCCATTGCAACATTTTCCTTTCTATTTTACACTAAACACAGGTAGATTCCCAAGGAGTGATTCCAATATGAAAATTTGTTACGGAGTAGAAATGAAGGCTCTAAAAGAAAAATTACCAGGCTATACAGCCCAGATTATTAAAAAAACAGCTGAACTTGCTAATGTCATTGATCGTGACGATCAGCTCGTTATTATCGAATCAAAAACCGAAGCAGCACAGCTGGCTGCCTTTTATCAAGAAAAAGACATTTTAGAAAATCAGTTCACTCTTTTTAGACTGGAACAGGTCGAAATGACAGATTTGTTTTTTGACTATGGATTTTCTTCTACTAGTAATCATGCATATTTATATGAAGAAACCTCTCTCCCATTTATTATAAAGAATGGAGATTTAAAACAAATCGAAATGGCACTGCTGCAAATAGAAGAACACCTTATCGCTAAAGAAACGAATGATCAAATCTTTTATTATATTAATCGCCATCAAAAAGAATTGATTGAAAAATATGCACAAGCGTACAACATTACAATCTCATTCCCATACGATGATGAAAACGCTTCTCGACAAACACTGTGAAAACAGTTAAAATAATTGTGGAAAATACCCGCTTAATTTTCATACATAAAACGTTAAAAAGTTGTCACGATTAGCTGTCGGTAACGTTTAGTATTTTTGGGTATACTTAAAAGAAGAGAGGTTTACGTAAGTAAGAGGGGAGGATAATACATGGGTCTTGCAATTATTTTTGGTTTAGTTACTCTTTTAGCTGTTTTTGGGGTTTTTCGTGAGTTACGTAAAAAAAACATGTTTGCTGTGACATTTGCAGTTTTAACTGTTGCTGTATTTGGCTGGTTCACTGTTATGACAGTCATCGATGTTATTTTCGGTGGCGGAGGCTCTGGCGGCCACTAATTTTATCGTGAACTATTTGTAAAAGAGGCTATCTCAATAGGGTCAGACCCTATTGAGATAGCCTCTTTTTTACTAACGATTCATTTTATTTTGGACGCTTTGTAATTTACCCGCCATTGTTGTCTTTTTATCACGTCTGTCATCTATGCGAATATTAGTTGCCACTCGTTTAATCCCAGCTTGAAAAGGAACTTCATGAATGGCCTGTATAACTTGAAATAACTCTGAAAGTTCTCCTTCAATTAGTGTATTCATCGGGGTAAGCTGGTAATTAATTTTCCCGTCTTGTTTATAGGATTCTAACACTTTTTGTATGTCTGCTACATAATTACTGACACTCGGTGATCCTGTTCCAATCGGAATAATTGTTACATCGACAATTGCCATTAATACTCTCTCCTTTTTAATCGTAAATTAACTGCATTTGCTTATTAAAGAAAAAGCGATACATTACTATTGTAACAAGCATTGCACATATTGACACGGACGAAAAGATGCTTAATGAAACAACAATTTGATAGCGAATTGCCTCAATTGGTGAAGCTCCTCCTAAAATAAGTCCCGTCATCATACCTGGAAGCTGTACAAGTCCAATTGTCTTCAATCCATCGATATTTGGAATCATCGCTGCTTTTAATGTCCTTTTTACAATAACCTTTGAAGCTTGATGTGGTTTTGCACCAAGAGATAGTGCCGCCATTATTCTACCTCTTTGTTCCTGAAACTCGCTCTTCATTCTTTCTAAAGAAAGACCAACGGCTACCATACCATTTCCAATAATCATTCCACTCATTGGAATAACTTGCTCTGCCTGAAAAGGAATTAGATCAAATAAAAGCCATAACGATAATACAAGAGCTTCAATAAGAAAAAGAATAAGAAAAACTGAAACATAAATATATGGCAAGCTCTCTCCTCGTTTTCCCGCATGATAGGTTGCGACACTAAGCATAACAGCAAGCATCATTCCAATACCTTTCCAATCATCTATTGAGAAAAGGAATGTTAAAATATAGCCGATTAAAAATAATTGTAAGACCCCTCGTAATGAGGACCATAATATAGACTTACTTAGGCCAAGAACGAAAAACATAGAAAGCGAAACAGGAATCATTACAAAAACGATCATCGTTAACAGTGAAGCATTTGTAATAGTTGTCATAAACCTACTCCTTTAAAAAATAACGCAGCTCTTCTGTTTGCGGAGACCTAAAAAAGGACTCTGTTTCACCATGCTCTACAAGTCTTCCATCTTTAATAAAAAGCGTATGGTTACCTAAACGCTTTGCTTGTTGAAGGTCATGTGTTACCATTACGATTGTTTTCTTTTTTTCTACCATTAATATTGTTAACAGCGATTCAATAACTTCAATTGTTTTAACATCTAAGGCACTTGTTACTTCATCAAGAAGCAGTACTTCTGGATTATTTGCCAACACTCTTGCTAAAGCAATACGCTGCTGTTCTCCTCCGGACAGCTGTGAAATTGGTCTTGTAAGATAGCTTTTAGGAAGCTGCACCCAGTCCAGCAGCAGATGAGCATCTCCCACATCCCATTTATCTCCATTAATAATAGGACCATATTGTAAATTGTCTTCTACAGTCTCTTCAAATAAAGACGGATTTTGGAACACTATGCCAACTTCTTTTCTCAACTTTGAGATATCATAGTCTATAAGCTGGCGTTCTTTATAATAGATCGTCCCCTCAATAGGAGTAACCATACGATTTAATAAAAGTAACAAACTGCTCTTTCCAGCGCCAGAAGGGCCAATAATTGTCAAACATTGACCTTGCAATACATTAAATTGCACATTATGTAAACGCTCTGTAGTTACATTTTCGGCTCTTAAAATTTTTGTCATGACCTTTTGCTCCATCTAATTATAAATTTCACCTATATTAGCTCTTTCTCCATTTATGTTTTAAAATTTCTTATTTAACAGCTTTAGTGTACCATATCAAAAAAAGAATGAGCATTATTTGCTCATTCTTTTTCAGGTCGATTTTACAACATAATGACGGTATGCTGAATGGTTTGTTGGACCAATACCAGCTCCTATATTTAATGAGTGCTCAATAGCTGTTGTAATAAACTCTTTTCCAAGTGCAACAGCTTCTGAAACAGACTTACCTTTTGCAAGTTCCGCTGTAATTGCAGCTGAAAATGTACAGCCTGTACCGTGTGTATGTTTTGTATCAATACGCTTCGTTTTGAACACTTCAAAATTACGACCATCATATAAAAGGTCAATCGCTTTATTGCTTTCATCTAAGTGGCCGCCTTTTACAAGAACAGATGCTGATCCTAAATCATATAAAATTTTAGCCGCTTCCTTCATTTCATCAACGGTTTCAATGTTATCCCAGCCTATTAATTTTGATGCTTCTGGTAGGTTCGGCGTAATAACTGTCGCAAGGGGCAAAAGCTTTTCTTTCATCGCCGTCATTGCTTGCTCCTGCAGCAGAGGAGCCCCACCTTTTGCGATCATAACAGGATCAATGACAACATTTGAAAGCTTGTTCTCTTTTATTTTTTCAGCGATTAATTCAATAATTTCCGCAGAAAACAGCATTCCTGTTTTTAATGCATGAACGCCAATATCAGATATAACAGCATCCATTTGCGCTTGAATTGCCTCTAAAGATTGCGGATATACCCCATGAACACCACGTGTGTTTTGTGCTGTAAGAGCAGTAATAACACTCATTCCATATACGTCGCGTTCTTGAAATGTTTTCAAATCAGCCTGGATTCCAGCACCCCCACCGCTGTCTGACCCCGCAATTGTTAAAGCTTTAGCTATAGCCATTAACTTAATCCTCCATTTCAACCTTAAAAAGTATTCGTTACAGAAAAACGCTTCGGATTAAAATTATCTAATGGAAGACGATCAGCAGCTCCCTCTAGTTGATCGGCCACAATTTTTGCTGTAACAGGACTTAATAAAATACCATTTCGATAATGCCCTGTTGCAAAAATAATATGTTCAAATGGTGCTAATTGACCAATTAGCGGAAAGCCATCTTGTGTTGCTGGTCTTAATCCTGCCCAACGATGAAAAGGATCTCGTTCATGAAGCATTGGTAGGACCTTCTTATTCCATCTTTCTAACCTTGCTATCCCTTTTTCTGTAACGCTTGTATTAAAACCTGCAATATCTTCGGATGCACCGCAAACAAGAGAACCATTTTCTTTGGAGACAAGATAACCTTGGCTTGTAAAGACAAGATGATGAATTGGTTCAGTCATTTTATAAGCACAAATTTGACCGCGAATTGGAAATACAGGAATCGAAATACCAAATGTATCTTCTAATTCTGTCGACCATGCACCATTTGATATAACTAATGTATCTCCATAAAAACACTGACCATCTTTTGCTTGAAGTACAACATTTTGCTGCCATTCTAAAATTTTAACATGTTCTAATTCTTCTTTAATAACAACTCCCATATTTTCACAAGCTTGTTTTAATGCTTTTACATAGTCTGGTGCATAAACGTGGCTTTCTTCAGGGCAATAAAGAGCTGCAGCAATATTTGGTGATAAATTTGGTTCAATTCTTTCAAGCTCATCTCTTTCAAGAATAGATGCTTTCACACCAAAGGTTTGCTGCCATTTCATCCGCGTTTCAAGCGGCAGCCGTTCTGCTTCATGAAAAATAGCGTATA
Organism: Bacillus taeanensis; assembly: GCF_003318295.1. GTDB lineage: Bacteria > Bacillota > Bacilli > Bacillales > UBA6769 > Maribacillus > Maribacillus taeanensis. The sequence goes on along the minus strand of NZ_QOCW01000004.1, from coordinate 159,094 downwards.
AGCTGCCAGTATTACGATATTCAAATTCACTTCCTGACAGTTCCTTTACAACCTGCTGCCATTCTGGATACAGCTTTAGACTTTGCTGAGATAAACGGAAAAAGTCATCAGGATCTTCAGCAATTTCAGAATAAGGTGCAAGCATACCAGCAGCCGCACCAGAAGCTTGTCCGCCACATTTTGTAATTTCTAACAACGTAACATTATGACCTCTTTGCTGACATTCCAACGCAGCTGATAGCCCGATTACACCGCCTCCAAGGATAACGACATGTTTCCCCATTACTTTCACTTCCTACTTTGTTAATTGTCCTTCAAATGGACTGCTTGCGGTTGCAAATTTCTTTTTCGGAATGCGTCCTGCTAAATAGGAAAGACGCCCTGCTTCAATTGCATATTTCATCGCTCGTGCCATTTTTACAGGGTCTTTCGCTTTTGCGACAGCTGTGTTTAAAAGAATACCGTCTGCACCCAACTCCATGGCTTGGACAACATCATTAGCTGAACCAAGTCCAGCATCGACAATAATCGGTACGTTCGCTTCTTCAATAATAATTGATAAATTGTATGGATTCAAAATACCGAGACCTGTTCCAATTGGTGATCCCCCTGGCATAACCGCTGCTGCACCTGCTTCTTCTAGACGCTTACAAAGGATCGGATCATCTGATGTATAAGGAAGAACAGTAAACCCTTCACTCGCTAAAACTTCGGTTGCTTTTAATGTTTCGATTGGATCAGGCAAAAGCGTGCGTTCATTAGCACTAATTTCAACTTTAATCCAATCGCTAAGTCCTGAAGCTTTTGCAAGTCGTGCAATACGAATTGCTTCTTCAGCTGTGGTCGCTCCTGATGTATTCGGTAAATAAGAAAATGTTTTTCCATTTAAATGCTGTAAAATTGCATCCTCATCTGGTGCTTCTAAATTAACGCGTCGAATCGCAAATGTTAAAACATCTGTCCCTGATTCCTCAATCGCTTGATTTTGAATAAAAGGATTTGGAAAACGTCCCGTTCCTAAAAAAAGACGAGATGTTAATTTTTGGTTACCAATTTCTAAATAATCCTGTTTCATATCAATCATCCTCCTCCAACAAAATGAACAAGTTCAATCTGCATTCCTTCTACTAACGACTTACTATTCCAATTGTTACGGTCAATAATTTCCCCGTCTACTTCTGTTACCACAAAGCCTTCTTGTAAGCCAAAATGCTCGACAACATCCTGAAGGGTTTGGACGGATAATTGTTTTTCTTCCCCGTTAATGATTAATTTCATACCTTTATTCTCCTTGCATCAATTTTACTTACAAATTGTTTAGCAGCATCTTTCACGTCCTCATTTGCCACTACCGCTGTAATCACACAAATTCGAGAGGCCCCTGCATCAAGCACTTGGTCAACATTATGAAGCTTAATTCCACCAATCGCTACAAATGGAATCGTGATTTCTTTCGCTACCTGCTCTACATAAGAGGTTGTCACAGGATCTACAACATCCTCTTTACTATTTGTAGGAAAAACTGGACCAACTCCGATATAATCAGCTCCATTTTTTTCAGCTTCTCTTGCTTCTTCGATACAATGAGTAGAAATCCCAATCACTTTATTAGCCCCAACAATCTTTCGTGCTTCATGAAGTGGAAGATCATCTTGACCTAAATGAATCCCATCCGCATCAACAGCAAGAGCCACATCAATATGATCATTCACAATAAATGTCACACCATACTTTTTCGTTAATTCACGAAGGGCTTGTGCTTTTTTTAATACTTCGATTTTACTGCTTTTCTTATCGCGAAGCTGAATAATATCTGCTCCTCCTTGAATTGCCTCTTCCATTACTTCTAATAGATCACGATCTTTGTGAAACTCTTCGCCTGTAATCACATAAAACTTAAAATCTTTCATACCAATCCCCCTCACAACACCAATAAAATTATTTCACTGCTCTAAAATAAAAAACCATAATCCAGAAAGCGGATTATGGTTTTTATCTCATTAAACCGACTTTCCTACGCTGGGATCATCCAGATCAGGTTCAAGGGTAAAAGATAAGCGGATCTTATTCTCAGCTCACCCGTATTTGTGAGCACCCCTAGTCTTATATCATATTAAATTTTTTATATCTTCTATGAATTCTATTATTGCAAAAAACTTCTTAAGATACAATAGGTGATATATTACAAGTTCTAATAACCTCTATTTCTATTCCATATAAAGGCTTGCTAATAAAATACCTAGATTTTCCTCATAAATTTCTTCAAATTGCGATAATGGAAGCGGGTTTACTCCCATTCCTACTTCAATTGTATATCCTGGCCGTTTCCATTCTTGAATAAACCAATCTTTATATCCTGCAAAACTATCAAGCAATCGAACCGGCTTATAGCCGCTTACACGAGAAAACTCTTTAACAATTGTTTCTGACTCTTTTGGCTCTAAACTCTCATATCCCCAATAAATTTCTTCTCCTTGAGAATGAAAAGCTAACACACGATCAAAGTTACGCTTTTTTGTTAATTCACTCATCGCTAATGCTTCTGGTTCTGTTAAAGGTGCTTGACCCGGATAATCTCTTGGTGCTGGCTCCTGCGGTTTTCGCCTTTGTTCAATCTCCCATTTTGCGGGAAATTGATTATTTAAATCAACACCACGAATATTGGCCTTCCAATTTGAAAAATCAGAATTTCCTTCATTTAATTTTAATACAAGACTGCGATAAGGTTCTTCATTAGGAGGACCATTTAATACAAGATCAACACCATCTGGATCTACCATTGGGACGAGTGATAAAAAGGATGTCAGATACAAAGGCATAAGCATCATTTTGCGAATAGGCTTTATATTTGTAACTGCTAGTAAATAATCATTTAAGAAAGTCATTAAAATAGCAGATGTAATCCATTCATTCCCGTGAAAGGAGCCATTTGCATGAACTTTTTTAGTTCCTACGCCAATTGTTACTTCTGGAATTGGTTTCCCCATAACAGATTTACCAATTGTTTGAGTACGAAGAAATGGATAGACGGTTTTCAGCCTCCGTAAATCTGTCATCATTTCTTTATAATCGTATTCTTTTTTTCCTTGAACAATAGGCCAAGTAACTTTTAAAGGTAAATTTATTGTTTGTCCTACGGTTAATTGATAAGGGTTAATTGATTGATTAAGCAAATAGATTGCATCAATTGACACATTATATCTTTGAGAAAGAACCCAAAAACTTTCTCCTGATTGAACAATATATTTTTTCGTAATAAACCCTGGAATATAAACGGTTTCTCCAATCATTAACTTTGTAACACTTTTATTTAAATTAGAGTCTAATACAAGTTGAAAAGGTACTCTAAACAGCTGACTGTAATACCACAGCGTATCGCCTTTTCTCACCTTCACCTGCAAATGCATCCCCTCCTTAAAAAAAGGAATCTCCTACATTCTAGTCTATGACTGCTTCTAGAAGAGATACATCTTTTTCGTAAAGAGGGCGCTGTTAAACAATACTATGGATAGTAAACTTTTATAGTAAACCTCTACATATAAAAATCCCCTGCACATCATAAAAAAGCGCAGGGAATCCATGTTATTCAATTGGTTGTTCCAATTCGATATAAGACTCTTTTGATTGAGCATTAAAAAACCTTAATAAATCACCATAAATAATTTTGTCAGAATAGGCCAGCTGTGTTTTCGCTTTTTCTTGATATGGCTGGCATTTTTCGCTTTCTACTTCAATGCCGTCTGGCTTTTGGTAGCAAATATTATTTGTATAAACATACTCTTCTGTAATGAAGCTGCCATTACGTAAAACAGCAAAACTAGGACGTTCCTTAGAAAAAAGATCATTGCCAAATTCAATATTTTCTTTCGTATCAATGCCTAATAAATTTAATATAGTCGGCTTTAAGTCAATTTGCCCGCTAACTGTATCAATTACTTGGCCTTCTTGACCTGGGATATGAATAATCATTGGAACCTGCTGAAGCTGTACTGTTTCATAAGGACGAATTTCCGTTTCAAGGTACTCGCTCATCGCTTTATTATGATTTTCTGAAATCCCATAATGATCACCATACAAAATAAAGATTGAATTTTCATATAAACCTTCTTCTTTTAATTGTTCAAAAAACTTTTTAACAGCTTCATCTGTGTATCGCACCGTTGTAAAGTAACGATTTACCGTTCCATCATCAGAAGTCCATTCTGGAAGATACTCATCTTTGGCTCCAAGTGTGAATGGGAAATGATTGGTTAGTGTAATATATTTTGTATAAAAAGGCTGCGGCATCGTTTTTAAATAATCGATGGATTGTTCAAACATAAATTCATCCTTTAAACCCCAACCAATTGAATTCTCATCCGTTACTGTAAAATAACGCTGTGAAAAGAATTGATCATATCCTAACGAATCATACATCACATCGCGATTCCAAAAGCTTTTATTATTTGGATGAAAAACAGATGTATAATAGCCATTTTCATTAAGCATCTTTGGTAAGCCATTATATTGATTTTGGGAATGTGTAAAAAATACAGCCCCACTAGGAAGTGGATACAATGAATTATCTACTAAAAACTCAGAATCGGATGTTTTCCCTTGTCCTGTTTGATGATAGAAATTAGGAAAATAGTAGCTTTCTTTTATTAATTCATTTAAAAATGGTGTAATAACATGTCCGTCTACTGTATTGTTTAACACAAAGCTTTGAATAGACTCTAAAGAAATAACAAACACATTTTTACCTTCTGCTATTCCTGTAAAATTAGGGTTTGGCGCAGTTTTATTTGCATTGATATAGTTTTCAATATCAACAATTTCACTGCCATCGGCTATTGCACGCTGTGCTTTAGCCTTTGATTGCATGATCACATCATAAATATGGTAGTTATAGGTGCCGATGTTTTTAATAAGCATACTTCGATCAAAAGTTCTTGTTAAAAGCTGAGGACGTTCTGTTTCTGCTAATCCAATATTAATTGCAAATAATAGTGCTACACTTGTAAAAACGAGCGCAATTTCTTTTTTGTTTGTTTCAAAGGTTTTAAATGTAGTAAACTTCATAATAAATGCTAGTAAAAAAACATCTGCAAAAAAGATACAATCTGATAATTCAATTAACGACCAAACACTATTTCCTAAATCCCCCATATTGCTCGTTTGAAAAAGAACAGGAATGGTAATAAAATCTGTGAAGAAACGATAAAACACAATATTTGCAAATAAAACAAATGAAGCAATAAAGCTAATAATAAGAATGATTCGATTGCGGATTTTTGAAGAGAAAAATAAACTAATTCCTAAAAATAAAACAACAGAACTAAGCGGATTGATGAACAAGATAAATTCCTGCATAGCATTTTCAATTGATAGATCAAAATAAAACTTATTCACTAAATATGTTTTAAGCCATAATAAAAGTGCAGCAAGCAAGAAAACAGCATACTTTGAAAAGGTATTTTTCATCACTTTTATTACCTCCCTTAACCTTTACAAACCTGTTTTTATGTAATATTTTTATAACAATTTTATTACAAATTCTTTACATACAGCATATGATAATTGTTTTTTTTAGTTTTTGCAATAAAAAATCTGCATTTATTTTCAAATAATGACATCAGACCTACTATTTTATACTCATGATTTTCCATCTATAAATATGAAAAAGGAGCATAAGTATGCTCCTTCCTAAATATTCGTTTTATTAAATCGTATTATGAAGGTATCACTTTATCTTTTTTCGCTAACTTTGTTTTTACAAGCCAAGCTCCTCCAATAACGCCTGCATCATTTCCTAGTGTAGCAATCGCAAAGTCTGATCCTTCTGCAACGCGAGGCAGTGCATAAGTTTCAAAAGATTTTTGCAGTGGTGTTAATAATAAATTTCCTGCCTTGGAAACGCCGCCCCCGATAACAATTTTTTCTGGATTAATTGCATTGGCAAGATTTGCAATCGCTAAACCTAGATGAAAACAAATATGGTTCACAACTTCTTTTGCATAGAGATCTCCTTGCTCTACCGCATCAAATATATCTTTAGAAGTTAACTCTCCACTTTTTTGGAAAATATCAGCTAATACACTGTATGGAGCTTCTTTTATCCCGGCTGCAGCCACTCTTGCAATTCCTGTTGCTGAAGCAATTGTTTCTAAGCATCCTGTTTTTCCGCAATTACAAGGGGTGCCACCTTCTGGAAGTACTGTAATATGCCCAATCTCTCCCGCCATTCCATTTGTACCATGCAGGATTTCTCCATTGGCAACAATGCCACCTCCAACACCTGTTCCAAGTGTTACACAAAGAAGATCTTTGGCACCATCTCCAGCTCCTCGCCACATTTCGCCTAATGCTGCAATATTAGCATCATTATCAATAATAACTGGCAGACCTGTTTCTTCCTCTAAACTTTCTTTTAGCGGGTAATTTCTCCAGCCAATATTAACTGCTTGATAAATAAAGCCTGTTTCCATCTCAATAAATCCTGGTGCTCCCATTCCTATTCCTACTAACTTTTCTTTCTTTTCCCCCAGCTCTTGGAGTTGATCTTGAAGAGCTTTTGCAATATCTTTTGTAATATTTTTACCTTCGTTTGTAATATCAGTTGGAATTTCCCATTTTTCAACAATATTTCCTTTCTCTGAAATAAAGGCCATTTTAATTGTCGTTCCGCCTAAATCAACACCTACATACCACTTTTCCATCATTTCTTCCCCTTTATTTTGTAATTTTATTTTAGTGCAAACGCTTGTATCTTTATTTTAAAGGAAATCTTTTATCTTGCAAATGTTCCTCTTTTAGTTATTTTTTCTTTTCTCTTTTTCCTGCTCACTTTTTAACAGCAGCAGGGCTTGCTGAAATACTTTTACATCAATTAGTTTCGTTTGGAATAATTCCCGTAATTCTTCTTCCATTAATTCAAGGTCAGCTAATCGATTGCCTGTATAAATAATCGTCCCGAACCCTTTTAAAACTTGTTGGATATCAAATACTGTTTTTACACTCTTCACAGTCATTCACCTTTTCTAACCGTTTTCATATTTAGCAGTCCGTTTAAAATCGTTATTACATATTATAGCAACACCTTTCATATATTAAAAGGTTTTCATCTCTTACATGTTAAATATAAAAAACCGCCCAACAACCATTTTGGGCGGTTAACGATCAGGATCTTTCGGTCTAAGTATGCTGGGTCTACGGTTTTTAAGCGGAATAGGAGAACGCAGTAATACATCTCGAAATCCTCGGTGTGAAAACGGAATAAACGGCCATAGATAGGGAATATGAAAAGAAGTTAATCTTGTAAGCAGCACAATCCAAAGTACAGATCCCACCATAATACCTGGCCATGAGAACAATGCTGCTAATAGAAGAAGAACTAATCTTACAAGTCGATTCGCTAAACTAAGCTCATAAGATGGTGTAGCAAATGATCCTAATGCAGCAATAGAAAGATAAAGAATTACTTCATTTGTAAATACGCCTACCTCAACTGCAACTTGACCAATTAAAATAGCAGCAACAAGCCCAAGAGCTGTTCCTAATGAAGAAGGAATATGAATAGTCGCCATCCTTAAAATATCTAATCCTATCTCAATAATAAACAACTGAATAATTAGCGGAATAGCCCCTATTTCTTCAACACCTATAAACTCCAGCTGTGAAGGAAGCAGTTCTGGATCAGACGCTAACACATACCAAATTGGCAGCGCAAAAATTGATAAGAAAACGGCCAGAAAACGCACCAACCGTAAATAGGCGCCAACAAGCGGTTTTTGCCGATACTCTTCAACATGCTGTAAATGGTGCCAAAAAGTTGTCGGTGTAATCAAAACACTTGGTGTACCATCGGTGTAGACTAATATATGTCCTTCATATAAATGAACGGCAGCAGTATCCGGTCGTTCTGTATAACGTACTAATGGATAAGGATTCCAATGCTGACCTACCAGATATTCTTCTATCGTTTTTTCCCCCATTGGCAAACCATCTGTATCAATTTTTTCCAATGAACGCTTTATTTGGTTGACCATATCGGGATCAGCAATATCTTCAATATAACTAACACATATATCTGTTTTCGATCGCCTTCCGATTTGCATATATTCCATTCGCAATGTACGGTCCCTTACTCTTCTTCTCGTTAAGGCTGTATTAAAAATAATGGTTTCAACAAACCCATCACGTGCTCCGCGTGTGACACGTTCTAAATCTGGTTCTTCAGGTCCGCGCACTGGATATGTTCGAGCATCAATAATAATAGCTTCACTAATGCCTTCCACTACAAGAGCAGTTGGTCCGCTTAATACGGAATCAATCACTTTATCTAAGTCATTTTCCGTATCTACTTCTACATAAGGAATATGCGTTTTCATTAATTTAAAGAGCGGATCAGGGTCGAGCTGTTCAGGCTCAAGCTGTGAGAGCAGTTTCATTAAATAGTGAAGAATATCATCTTTGGCAAAGCCATCAATAAAAAACATTGCCATTTTACGTCCAGCATACACTAAATCTAATTGAATAACGTCAAAGCTTTTTTCTACTCCTAGTTCTCTATGTAAATAGTTTACATTGTCTTCAAAATTCGCACTAACAGAATGCTTTTTTTCACTTTCACTCATACCATCTTCCTCCTCCCTCTCCATCTTTAACCAAAATTATTCAGGGCATACCTTTTCAATAAAAAAACTGCGCTTGATGGCTGAAATCCACGAAGCACAGTTTTTATTTATTTTCTTAAAGGCTTATTTAGTAAAAGATGTGACGATTGGTGATTGAAGATAATGATACAATAACCACCATGTATGAGATAAAGAGTCTTGATGTGTGCGTTCATAAGCATGAGAAGCTTCAATACCTGGACCAATTAATCCATGAACAATATCATAACCGGCACGAATTGCAGCAGAAGCATCAGAACCGTAAAATGGGTAAATATCTACTTTATAATCAATGTTATGTTGATTTGCTAAGCGAACGAGATGTTTACGTAAAGCATAATGATAAGGTCCGCTTGAATCTTTTGCACAAATAGAAACAGTATATTCATCAGAAGATTGTCCATCACCAATAGCTCCCATATCAACGGCTAAGTATTCAACCGTTTCGATTGGAATATTTGAATTGCCGCCATATCCAATTTCTTCATTGTTTGAAATAAGAATATTGGTTGTATAAGGCAGGGCAACATTTTGTTCTTTCAGTGTTTTTACCAGCTGCAGCAAAATGGCAACACTTGCTTTATCATCTAAATGTCTTGATTTAATAAACCCGCTGTTTGTTATTTGTACTCGCGGATCAAACGATACAAAGTCGCCTATTCCAATTCCTAACTTTTCAACATCTTCTTTTGACTGAACTCTTTCATCAATTCTTACTTCAATATTTTTCTCATCACGCTTTGCTTCTCCAGCTTCCTTGTAAACATGAACAGAGGTTTGATGCATTAAGATGGTTCCTGAATAATGATGACCCTCACTCGTTTCAATCTGACAATACTCTCCTTCCACTGCATTCCACCGAAATCCTCCAATCATCGCAAGCTTTAAACGGCCATTTGCTTTTATTTCTTTTACCATCGCCCCTAATGTGTCTACATGGGCAGTTAGCAGACGCTGTGCTTTTTCCTCTCTTCCTTTTAACGTAATCATCAGACCGCCTTTATGATTGCGCATTGATTGTATTCCGATATTTTCCAAGTATTTCTCGACATATGTAATTACTTTATCGGTATTTCCCGAAGGACTCGGAATTTCTACAAGTTCTTTAATTAACAACATGATCTCTTCTATATTCAGCTTATTTTTCAATGCAATCAAACCTTTCTATATTGTCATAATCATTATTAACTGTACAACATAATTTTAATTTACCATTCATAAATTGAAAGTATAGGCTGTCCAGTTCGGGAGGTGAACAATGAAAAAACATATTGTGATGCTTGTTATTCTGCTTGCTCTTATTTCAATTTTGCTTCTGTGTTTTATAAAAAAAGACACAGTAAAAGAAACGATCATCTTTTTTCCACTGGATGAGACAGTTCATTTTACTAATGCTAAAACAAACTTAACACTGCTCAAACAAACAGATGAAGATGAGTATACTGTAAAATGGCTTACTTCAGCCTCATTAGCACAACCTGTCTATTTAAGACAAGACATTTCTCTTCTATATGAAGATGGCTATTTAATAGACACCTTCTCTAAATGGAAAGAAAATGCAAATGAGCTGGAACAAATAAAACGAATTAACAGTGAAGACAGCAGCCATTTTCAATCGATTAGTTTTCATCATGCTGAAATTCATTATCCAAATGATATTATTAAAAGCAGTCAAATGATGAGCTATGATGAATTGTATGTAATTGATTCACCAATGAGTCCGCTTGAGTCATTTAAGCAACCTCAAACAAAACAAGAAGAAGAATGGCAAAAAATACTTGATCATGCTAAAAACCAGCATATACAAGTGGTATGGGAAAGTCTGCTCCGCTATTATCAAATACCGATTCAAAAATATAATATGATTTCTTTAACCAACTTATATCGTTATAACACTTCGCCTCTTCCCGGCTTAACTCAACAGCAAACGAATGAAGCTTTGGGAAGGCTTTGGGAAGGGTTATACAAAAATTATTTCCTTGGTTATAAAAAACAAAACGGTCAAGTTGTTTCGCCAATTGAAAGCAGTATTCCTTTAGTATTAATTGATAAACAAGCAACCCACCTTATTGTATTATTTCAGCTTCAGGATGGAAGTAAAGTACAATTACTGCAGCATTTACAGCGTTAATTTATGATTGAATAACTGTAACAACTTGATGAAAATCTTTGCAAATGGCGTATGGTTTATAATTTGATGTTATTGTTTCGTTTCGGGTATTTAAAAAAACAGCCTCCCATCCTGCCTGCATGGCTGCTTCTACATCTAAACGCCAAGAATCCCCCACATATAAAGGAGGCTGTTTCATACTGTTGGTTGCTGCTAATTCAAATATTTTCGGATTAGGTTTTGCAATCCCGCATTCTTCAGAAATAATTAAACGATTATCAGGTAATAAATCTAATAAACCTAGTTCCCTTAATTTTTTCCGCTGCGTTTTTGAAGAACCGTTTGTAATAACACCAATTAAAATACCGTTTTTTAACAGAAACTGAAAGAGAGAGTGAACACCAGGAAAAGGTGCTGCATAATAACTAACAATGCTTTCATAACGTTGATGAAACGCATCCGCGTCTTGATCAGAGTATGGTATTTGAAATGCTTCGACTGTTTTTTTATAGCGAAGCCTTCGATATTCCAGGGCAGTTAGTATCTTTTTTTCATATAATCCCCAATATCGATCACAATTTATCTTAAATTGCTCAAACCATTTGTACGCTGTTAACTCATTATTTCGTGATTCATAATGATAAAAATAAAAATAATAACAATCAATCATCGCATCATTAAATGCTCTTTCATGATCGTATAATGTATTATCAAGGTCAAAACATATTAGCGGCCAACGCATCTTTTCCCCTCCAAAAACTTATATACTTGTTACTATTGAAACATAAAAAAAAGACCTGTTACAAACAATCATTTGCAGCAGGGCCTTTTTATTGCTTTTTTAAATTAACGATTGCATCAAACGCTCACGAATTTGCGGTACAGACATTGTTCTTGCTACTACAAATCGACGAATAACACCTATACCTAACATCTTATTCATTACTCGATAACGGTTTTGATAACCAAGGAAAAATAATAAAACAGCGAGTAGAATTAGCCATAAATTTTTCACCATATTTCCCTCCCTGTTACTACTTTTTGCAAAAAATGAACGCTTTATCCGTTTGAAACACTTTATTGTTTAGTGGAAGCGTTCGGAACACCAATTCCTAAATACCCTAATAAAATCGTCATGATTGGTGATAAATACAAAAAGAATACATAAGGTAAATAGTCAATAACCGCAATGCCTAACGTACTGGCAAAAAATGCTCCGCTTACTCCCCAAGGAATAAGAGGATTAACTAATGTACCTGCATCTTCAAGCGTACGCGATAAATTTTTTAAGTGAAGCTGCTGCTTTTCAAAAAATGGCTTAAATGTTTGGCCAGGTAAAAGAATAGACAAATATTGTTCTCCTGTTAACAAGTTTACCCCAATCGAGGAGAAAGCAGTTAAAGAAATAAGATGTCCTCTTTTTTGAAGCTTTGCTGTTAATCCTTTAATAAGAACATCAATTAAACCGATTTCACGAATGACTCCTCCTAATCCAAGAGCAATCATTATTAAAGATATAGACCACATCATTGACTGTAAACCACCTCGGGATACAATTCCATCAACTAATGAATTTCCGCTTTCTAAGACAAAACCATGCTGCAGCACATTAAAAATGTCAGTTAAAATAATGTTATTTTGCATAATAAAAGCGGTAACGATTCCCGAAAACAATCCAAAAATTAATGTAGGAATAGTCGGAAAGCGGCGCATTGCTAAAAACACGACTAATAATGGTGATAACAATGTGAATAAGCTTATATTAAAAGACGTTTGTAAAATATTTTTAGCGTAATCAATGTCTTGTAAATTTTGTGTGGATTCAAAATGCTGACCAAGCAACACAAATATAAGAATGGTTACAAGTAAACTAGGCAAGGTTGTCCACAGCATATGACGAATATGTAAAAACAAATCGACTTCTGCAATACCTGGAGCAAAATTTGTTGTATCAGACAAGGGAGACATTTTGTCACCAAAACAAGCTCCGCAAATAACAGCACCAGCGGCAAGACCAGGATGAACTCCTAATCCTATCCCAATTCCCATTAAAGCCACTCCCACTGTACCAATTGTTGTAAATGAACTTCCAGTAAATGTTGAAACAATAATGGCAATAAATAATGCACTTAACGTATACCATTCCGGAGAAATCACCTGAAAACCGTAATACAATAATGTAGGTACCGTACCGCTCATCATCCATATCCCAATTAACATTCCCACAAGAGATAAAATAAGAATTGGTTTTATTCCAATTGCAATTCCATTTATGATTCCTTTCTCTAGAACAGCCCATTCAAAACCTGAAAATCTTGCCAACAATACGACTAATAATAAACAGCTAAACAAAGGAATATGAGGCTCTACTTTTAAAAAGATCATACTGTAAAAAATAATTCCCATCATGCCTATAAAAAATAATAATGTTGTTGTTAAGTTTAATTCTTTCTTCATGCTCTCTATGCCATCCCTTCAATCATTTCAGCCACTTTATAATTACAATATTCTTCCGTAACTCTTAAACTACTAGATTTAAACAGGTTCTTAGAACATATTGTAAACCATCTTTCAAAATAAATTATTATTACCATAAACTTTTACTTCAACGCTTTTTTGCGTTGAAGCATTAATCCGTTTAATAGTTTAGCTGATAAATTCGTACTCGTCAATTATTTTAATATAATAAAACTTTTCTAAAAAATCAAAATAAACATTATAAAGCCAGAAGAGGAGGCCCTCTTCTGGCTTTATAAACCAATATATCTTGCATATAAAGATTTTGCTCTTACTATATCTTCCGTCCCTTGGACAAGTGTTCTTCCATCAGGAAAAAGAACGAGCCTTTCTCCTTCAGAAAGTTCTACCCGCAGTAAAAATGGTGTTCGCTTTACTTGAGCTACTTTGGATAATCGTTTCTCCCACTCATCTAATGATAAATGACCCCTTACTTTAATTTGCACAGTTTCACGTCCACAAAGTGATGTCACATTATCTTCTGGTTGACGCTTTAAAGCGGGATATTCTTCTTGTTGACATGTCGGACAATCTTTTTTTGGTTGATTAAACTTCATTTCATAGGTTCGATTTTGCCATATATCAATTGTTAATAAACTTTTTCGTTGGCGGGAATCATTTACTAAATATTTTAATGCTTCCACCACTTGATAGGAAGCAACAATATCAACAATAGGCGAAATAACTCCAACAGTATCACATGTTTGTGTTGTACTGCCATTGTCAGTAATAAAGCAGCGTAAACACGGTGTCTCACCAGGAATAAATAAAGCGCTCATTCCTCTTGAACTAACTGCACCTCCGTATACAAAAGGAATCCCTTTTTTAAAACAAGCATCGTTCATTAGAAAGCGTGTAGAAAAGTTATCTGTGCCATCAATGACAAGATCCATTCCATCAAGAAGCTCGTCAATATTTTCTAAAGTAACATCTGCTACAATTCCTTCTATTTTTATAGATGAATTCATTTTTTTAAGTTTTTGTTCTGCCGCTACAGCTTTTGGTAAAGAAGCCTTTACATCATCTTCATCAAATAACATTTGCCGCTGTAAATTACTTTTTTCTACATAATCACGATCAGCAAATCTTACATGTCCAACGCCAGCTCGAACAAGGTGATTACTAATCGCTGTTCCTAAAGCGCCCATACCAACAATTAATACTCTTTTCCCCGCTAATCTTTTTTGTCCTTCTTCTCCAATTGGCTGAAACAACATTTGTCTTGAATAACGCTCATATTGATTTGTCACCAGCATATCCCCCTATTTCCTTATACTCTTTTTGTGTGTTAATATTTTGAAATTGTTCTGCGTTACAACCTAAGTCTTTTTCAGTTACATATTTTACTGTTATCTTATCAAGAAGTCTCTTCATTGCATATGTTTCAGCTTCAAGGAGGACTTCAATCTCGTTTAAACAGCGTCTATGATAAGCAGCAACAAGCGGCTGAATTTGCCCCTTTATAATAGGCACAATCCCATCTACTTCTCTCTCGGTTTCAATAAGTTCAACAAGCTTTTCAATCACCTTTTCTGAAAGAAGCGGCATATCACAAGGTAAAACAATATACCATGAGGCTTGAACAGTCTTCATCGCTGAATAAATTCCAGCGAGCGGTCCTTTTCCTTTAACCTTACCCTCATCTTCTATTACCGACAAGTGCTTTGGAAAACGGCCTCTTAATGATTCATGGCTTACAATGATAGGATGATGAACATAGCTAGAAAGAACTGACAGGGCACGCTCATAAAAATATTGACTATTGTAAACGGCAAATGCTTTAGGTGTTTGAAAACGCACTGATTTTCCTCCAGACAAAATGACACCGATTACCCTATTATCCAAATAACCCCACCCCCTAATAATGCAGCCATAACCGTAGAAAGAAAATTCACGCTATCATTGCTGCAAAAAGATAAACCTTTATAATACTCTGTTGTTTTATGACAATGTTCTAATTTTTCTGTTTCTTCTCCGCAAACAGTACACTGATAAGAAACTTGGACTGTCGCTCCTAAAAATGTATCAATAAAATTCCCAATAAATCCAATCAATGCAAATAACACTGCATACTCCATTTCAATCCTAAAGATGAATCCAGCCAAAAAAGCAATAAAACAGGAGCCCACTAACGCAGCAAAAGTCCCTAATCCAGATATTGCTCCTGATGTGCCGGACATAACCCTTTTAAATCGCGTAATATGAAAAGGAGCATTTCTTCCTAATGGACCAATTTCAGAAGCCCACGTATCAGCATTTGCTTCAGCTAATGTGCAAATAAAGGCACCAATCCACAGAGGTGATGGCCATATGAAACAGCAGACAGCGGCTAACGCAGCCGCCCCCCCATTAGCAAATACTTGCACGATATCACGCCTTGATCCTTTTTTTGTAACTTGTCTTGTTTTCTTTTTTTTCAGCATGCTCCATGCACTCGAACTTATAAAAAAGGCAAGTAAAAGAACTAATCCCTCTCCTTTAAAACCTAAAGTAACCATGGTGCCTACGATAAAGGCACCAACAGAACCAGAAACGGTTAAGGCTCTAATATAATACCCTCCAATGGCTAATAAAAAAATAAGACAAAGAAAGATAAATATTAACATTTTATTTTATATATCTTTTCTTCTGTAATAATTTCTTGAACTGGTAAATCAAATGGCTCTCGCGGTAATGTGTCAATGATTTGACATTCAAATGCAAGCGCAATGGTTTTATTTGTATATGTACTTAAATAGCGATCATAATACCCTCCACCATAACCAATACGATAGCCATTCTTATCAAATAGAAGGCCAGGCACAATTAATAAATCAACTTCATGAGGGCTTACAGCTTTCGTCTTTAACAAAGAAGGTTCTTTAAGATCCATATAAACAACTTCTAATTGTTCAAAGGATGTAAATAATCGAAAATCCAACCGGTTATCTTCTACCATACACCTTGGAACTGTGGTATTTTTTTCTTGTTTCCAAGCTTGCTCAATAATATGAATCGTATCTACTTCTCTTTGTCTTGAAACGGTTATTCCAACTGTATTTGCTTCTTTCCATGCCGAATGATTAAAG
Organism: Bacillus taeanensis; assembly: GCF_003318295.1. GTDB lineage: Bacteria > Bacillota > Bacilli > Bacillales > UBA6769 > Maribacillus > Maribacillus taeanensis. The sequence goes on along the minus strand of NZ_QOCW01000004.1, from coordinate 142,745 downwards.
AGTTTTTTTGCAGCTTGGGCAGAACGCTCTTGATATTCTTGATCTGTCATTTGAGATAACCTTTTTTTTACCATACTTCTTAATTGTTTTTTCTCCATTTTCATACACATTCTCCTCTATTGTAAAGTAGAGCAAAACTTTCTTCATATTTTAACAAATGATTTTATTTTTGACGATGCTGTCAGTGAAATAAAAAAAACAGTAGGAATAAATTCCTACTGTTTACTTTGTTTCACGATGTAAAGTATATCTTTTTAATCGTGGGCTGTATTTTTTAAGCTCAAGACGGTCAGGGTTGTTACGCTTATTTTTCTTAGTAATATAGTTGCGGTCACCTGTTTCAGTACAAGCTAATGTAACGTTTACACGCATGTTGTTCCCTCCATTCCAAAATGCAATTATAATTCTTGAGATTACTATAGATCTTTATAAGAATCATACTTTTAAATAATAGCAAATTATTAAAAGACCTTCAAGTGTTGTTTATGATTGTTTTAATGCAAATAGTTGGTAAGCCTTTAAATAATCTTGAACCACATCAACATATGTTGCATGAGACCAAGTTAACGGTGCAACTGAGAGAGGTTCACCTGTATAGGGATGAATTTGTTCAGGAAGTACTCCACTTGAGAAAGCTTGTTTTTCAATCCATTGAAAAATCGAATAAGCCTCTTTTAAATCTTCGAGATTTTTAGATTTCTTTATTTTCCACTTTGCCAGCCAAAGCGTACAAATTAGCCACGGATTTCCTGGCGCCTCAGTCAAGTTTTGGGTTTGTTGAAAATAATAATCATTAAAATAACGTGCAATACCTCCAACTGGGGTTTTTATAGATAACTCCTTTTCAATGATTTCCATTGTACGAATAATGCGCGGATCATCTGCTTCAAACACATCAAATGCAAATAAACCGTACATACTGCTTTCAATTGTAAAATCTTTAATCATTTTACTTGATTCTTCATTATAATAAATGCCTCGAATAAATCTTCCAATTTCTTCATCATATAAATATGTTTCAATTCCAACCTTAATCTTTTCAGCTGCTTTTAAAAATTTGTCGCTTAATTCATCTTCTCCAAACATATTTGCAAAATGGTGTGCTGCCATCAATCCACCATATACAGTACTAGCAGTAAAACTAAACACTCCTCTGCGTTCTTCCCATAAATCATAAGATGGTAACGGCAAATCTCTTTTTTCATCGATATAGCTCATTAAAAACTTTCCGCTGGGCTTTACAAGTGAGCGATATAGAGAGTGAGCAAACTCAATATCTCCTGTTTCTAAATAATGCTGCCAAAATGCCCAAATAACAAGTGCTGTCTCATCCTCCTGAATAGGCAATATTTCTTTTCCATGCTGATCAATAAAAGGATGCCAACTCGAACCAATTGAGCCATCAGGATTATATTTGTGATAAAAGTACCCTTCACTTGATAATAATTTTTCACAGCGGCGATAGAAATTGGCAACCATTCCATGAAAGCCTGCTTTTGCTACTGCTGCTGCAATTAACGCGCCATCTCGCGGCCACAAATAACTGTAGTGATCACGATTAAATTGTAAAATATCAGAATCATTTGCAGCAATAATGGTACCATTCACATTTGTTTGTGTACGAATAATTAATAAACACCTTTTATACAGATTAATCATACTTTCCGTTAAATCACTTTGCGGAATATCTGTTTTGTTTACCCACCTTATCCAATAAAGCTTCATTCTTTCAAGGGCTAACTCTGGTCCTGTTTCATGAACATATTCATTTAGACTTTCTACTTCATGTTTTGTTTTACCAACTGTCATCCAATAGTAAGCTGATTTTTCTTCCTGCGCATCCACTACAGCTTCTAAAGAAAATGTACTGTCAACAGATCCTTGGCTAATTGGATGAAAATGCAGTTGACCGTCTTCTGCATCCCGCCATGTCCCTTCTGCTGATTGAAAGCGTTTTACGCCGGTTGTATACTGAACAATACTTTTTTTATTGAAAAGACCGTTAAATAAAAAATAACGATTTCTCTTATAATGAACCATTGCTTGGTTTTTTGGAGCAAAGTATGCCGTATCACCTACTTCTGATTCATAGATTGTTAAATCATGATGAAAAAACAAACGAACTTTTCGTGCCTTTTGCTCATGATTTTTAACCGTAAACTTCCGAAGCAAAATCATTTCTTGCTGATGAACACCTTCTTCTACAATTAATGTAACGTTTAACCTTTTATTATAGGCTTTGCTGCATGTAACAAGAGCATCTGTATGGTAATTAAGATCAATTTGCCAATCTCCTGATTGAAGCCATGAAAAGACTCCATCTATCCATACCCCAATTCGGTTTGGGTGACCTTGAACATGATTTTGCTGACCTACGAATGGAAAATAAATATCTCGTATTTGCAGGTGTTTATCAAGGTTTACAAGAAGCTGTCCATTCCCAATCACTAATTCTCTAGGCATAGTTTACTTCCTTGTTCATTACTATTAATAAATTCATACTTTTCTGAAGGTCTTTTTGTCTCAAATCGTTTTTATGAAATAATTTTTTCATCCCTTTATCCCTCCTGCATATACTCATAAAATTTAACAAGAGAAAAACTTAGCTGCTATTATTACACTACTCCCATCTGTAACAGTTCAGAACGCAATCATGTAAAAAAGCTTTCATCACCATTTCTTGTTCCACTCTCAATAATATAAGTATGATTAGGTTGTAAATGTTCTATACAATCATTATTCTGTTCTATTATATGAAAAGCCCTAACGATAGTGATATCGTTAGGGCTTCCTGTACTATGAGTTTAAATCATAATATTTTCCTTTTACTAAATAAATGACACTTTCAGAAATATTTGTTGCATGATCAGCTGCTCGCTCAATAAAACGGCAAATAAATGTCAGCTGAGTAATTTGTGCAATCCACTCAGGATTATTTGTAACAATTTCTAAAAGTTCTTTAATTAATTTACCGTACTTTTGGTCAACTTCGTCATCACTGTCAGCAATATTTTTTGCCGCTACAACATCTTCATCATAAAACGCCTGCAGTACATCTTTAATCATTCCTCTAGCTGTTTCAGCCATTTTTGGAATTTCTTCAATCGGTTTAACAAACGGTTCTTCCCCGATACGAATAATAGATTTCGCAATATTTACGGCTAAATCTCCAATTCGCTCAAGATCTGTAGAGATTTTTAAGGCAACGATTAAGCGGCGTAAATCTGTTGCAACAGGCTGCTGTTTTGCAATCATTAAAATAACTTTATCATTAATATCTGATTCTAAATTGTTAATTTTATAATCATTCTCGATGATTTGCAGAGCTTTTTCTACATCTTGATTTTTTAAAGCTATAATTGATTGTTTTAACGCATTTTGAGCTAAATTTCCTAATTCTAATAACTCATCTTTTAATTCTTTAAGCTGTGCATCAAAGTTTTCCCGAACTGACATATACAATCACTCCAATTAAAGTTTAACCAAATCTTCCTGTAATATAATCTTCTGTTCGTTTATCTGAAGGATTTGAGAACAGCTTATTAGTATCATCAAATTCAATAATCTCACCGTTTAAGAAGAAAGCTGTCTTATCAGAGATCCGTGCTGCCTGCTGCATGTTATGCGTAACAATTACAATGCTAAATTCTTTCTTTAATTCTTGAACAAGCTCTTCAATCTTTAAAGTAGAGATTGGATCTAGAGCTGATGTTGGTTCATCCATTAAAATAACATCTGGTTCAATAGCAAGGCAGCGCGCTAAGCAAATACGCTGCTGCTGACCGCCTGATAAACCAAACGCATTTTCATGAAGACGATCTTTTACTTCATCCCAAATCGCAGCTCCACGCAAACTTTTTTCCACAATCTCATCAAGAACTTTTTTATTTCGAATCCCATGAATTTTAGGACCGTAAACAATATTTTCATAAATTGATTTAGGAAATGGGTTTGGCTTTTGGAATACCATTCCTACTTTTGTACGTAGTTCTTCCACACGAAATTTCGAATCAAAGATATTTTTGCCGCTATATAATATTTCCCCAGATGTGCGTACAATTGGTACCATTTCTACCATTCGATTTAATGTTTTAATAAACGTTGATTTTCCGCACCCTGATGGCCCAATGATAGCCGTTACCTGTTTCTCAGGAATTTCAAAGTTAATTTCCTTTAATGCCTGATCTTCCCCATACCATAAATTAAGATTTTTAACACTAAAAACAGATGGAATCTCTTTTTTAGATTCATTACTTGTTGAATTATTTTTCTTTTCTTTTTTTTCATTCATCACTGATTGCATATCCATTCACCTCATTTTTAAAGCTTCAAATTAGTAACGCTTCTGAAACTTATTTCGAATTAACACCGCGATAGAGTTCATAATTAATAATAATAAAAGCAATACAAGAATACCAGCGGCAGCCACTTCATGGAATTCTACCTGTGGTCTGCTTGCCCAGTTATAAATTTGAATTGGCATGACTGTAAAGGATGATAATAGACTATCTGGTACAAATGCTACAAAGGCCGCAGCTCCTACTACAATTAATGGAGCTGTTTCCCCAACAGCACGAGACAGTGCTAAAATACTTCCTGTTAAGATGCCCGGAATTGCAGCCGGCAGTACAACACGGCGAATTGTTTGCCATTTTGTAGCCCCCATTCCATAGGATGCTTCATAAAGATGTTTTGGCACGGCTCTTATTGCTTCTTGTGCAGCTACAACGATAACAGGAAGAATTAATAAACTCATCGTTAATCCACCTGCAAGCACGCTTCGCTCTAAGTCCATTAAACGAACAAATACTGTTAATCCTAATAACCCAAATACAATAGATGGTACACCAGCTAAGTTTGCAATATTAATTTGAATGAAACGTGTAAATCCATTTTTCTTTGCATATTCTTCAAGATAAATCGCACAACCAACTCCTAAGATTAATGATACAGGAGCGGTTACAGCCATTAACCAAAGTGTCCCAAAGAGAGCTGCTTTAATGCCTGCACGCTCTGGTCTTCTTGATGCAAAGTTATTAAAGAAATCCCAATCTACATAGCCAATTCCTTGAGTGAACATCCGATATAAAAGAACAGCAAGCACCACTAGTCCAAACAATGTGGCAGAGAGGAATAAACCTTTCAGCAAATTGTTTACGATTAATCGTTTTCCCATTGTGCGCTGTACAATTTTTGTATCAATTAGTTTCATTTAATATTCCTCCCTGAAACGTCGAGAAATATACTGGGCAATCAGGTTCATAATTAATGTAAAAATGAACAAAGTCATTGCTACAGCATAAATACTATAATAAATTGTAGTACCAAAGCCAATATCTCCTAAACTTACCTGAACAATGTATGCTGTCATTGTTTGAATAGACTCTGTTACATCTAATGTTAATTTTGGTGTCGCTCCACCTGCTAATGTTACAATCATTGTTTCCCCAATTGCACGAGAAATTGCTAGTACGAAAGAAGCAATAATTCCTGATAAAGCAGCAGGAAGAACAACTTTTGTAGCGACTTCAAAACGAGTAGCACCTAAACCAAATGCCCCTTCTCGCATTGCGTTTGGCACTGAACTCATTGCATCTTCAGACAATGAAGCGATCATTGGAATAATCATAATTCCAACTACAATACCTGGACTAAGCGCATTAAAAATAGACATGTCAGGAATAATTTTTTGAAGCATCGGCGTAACAAACGTTAAAGCAAAGAATCCATAAACGATGGTAGGAATACCTGCAAGTACTTCTAGAATCGGTTTAATAAATCTTCTTGTTTTATCAGAAGCATACTCACTCAAATAAATGGCAGATGCTAATCCAATTGGAATAGCTACCATCATAGCAATTACTGCTATTAAAAGCGTTCCTGAAATTAATGATAAAATTCCATAGCTTGCATTTGCTTCCACAAATGGATACCATTTTTTATCAGTTAAAAATTGAATAATTGAAACTCTTTGAAAAAAAGTAATCGTTTCTACAATTAATGTAAACACAATTCCTATTGTTGTTAAAATCGAAATTACTGCACATAAAAATAAAAATGCTGGTACTAACTTTTCAACCAGTCCTTGTATATTTTTTTGTTTGGCTTTGTTTTGTTCAATCATTTCTCTAACAGAACTTGATGCCATTATAGTTCCCCCTTCAATCACATACAGAAACAGGCTAAAAGTGAGAGGATGTTACGCTCCTCTCACTTAGCCCCTACATGAGTTATAACATAAGAATATTATTCACCAGCAATTTCAGCTAATTTATCTAATTGCTCTTGATATTTTTCTTCAGGTAATGCAACATATCCAACTTCTTCTGCAAGTGGTCCAGCATTTTCTAAAACGAATTGTGCATAATCATAAGCTGCTGCATCTGTTAATGCCTCATGTTTAGCATAAGTAAATAATGGACGAGAAAGTGGTGCATACTCACCAGATTGAATTGTATCAAAATCAGGTGTTACCGCTTCATTTGTGTCAGGATTTACAATTGGAGCAACTTTAAGTTTATCTTGATTTTCTAAGTAGTAAGCATAACCAAAGAATCCAATTCCATTTTTAGAACCTGATACACCAGTTACAAGTACATTATCATCTTCAGATGTTTGAGCATCTTGGCGAATTCCGCTTTCTTCTAAAATTTCTTCGTTAAAGTAGTCATATGTTCCTGAACCAGTTCCCGGAGCAAAAAATTCAATTTCTTCTTCAGGCCAGCCTTCACGTACATCTGCCCAAGTTTTTACTTCAGAACCCATTGCAAACATTTTATTTAATTCTTCTACAGTAAGTTGATCCACCCAAGTATTTTCAGGGTTAAGTACAACTGATAAACCGTCATAAGCAAGTGTAAATTCAGTATACTCAATGCCAGCTTCTTCTAATGCTGCTGCTTCTTCTTCTTTAATTGGACGAGAAGCATCACTGAAATGTGTTTCACCAGCAGCAAACTTATCAAAACCATTACCTGTACCAGAACCACCAACTGTTACGCGAACTTCAGGATTTTCCATTTGATATTCTTCAGCAAGTGCTTCCATGATTGGAAGTACTGTAGATGATCCATCGATAGCTACTTCACCACTCAACGATTCTCCAGCTTCCCCAGTTTCTCCAGCTTCTTCTTCGTTGCCACCACATGCTGCTAAAGTAAGCAGTGCAGCCATAGCTAAAAATAACATCCATTTTTTCAAATTCATTTAAAAGTCCTCCCTTTTCTCTTTCCATAATAATTGGCATATCTCTTTCTGTTCTGCTGCTTGTACAAGTACGAATTACATTCCCCTAAAACTACTTTCAGTATGCTTTCTGTCTTGCACAATACTTAGATTAAAGCAAAAGTGTTAATTGTGTTTTAAAGAAATGTTAAGGTTTTGTAAAGTTATTGAAAGCGCATCTAAAAAAACGTCTTAAAACCCTCCCCTTTAATATCTGAAATAAATACCTCTTTCATACAAAAAAGAGAAAAAACTGTTAGTACAGCTTTTCCTCTTTATATTAATTAGCCTTTCGCTCTTTTTTTAAGGAGAAGTATTCGTCTAGTATGGCCCGACCAATATTTAAATTAATTGATCCATTTTTTATTGTCGGCACAACAACAGAAAACGCAACTTCAGGATCTTCATAGGGAGCATATCCAACAAGAGTTTGATTATTAATGCCGTTCTTTTTATCTACTTCAGCAGTTCCTGTTTTACCTGCTGGATTGTAAGGAGCCCCTTTAAAGTGAGAGGAAGCCGTCCCAGCAGTCATCACACTTCTAAACCCTAATTGAACTCGGTCAATATATTCCTGTTTCATTTCAATTCGATTTAACACATTAGGTTTAAGCTTATTAATTACATAAGTGTTTTCATTTTCTTCTACCACAGGTTCATGAATTGATTTCAGTAATCTCGGCTGCACTCTATACCCATCATTAGCAATTGTTGAAATATATTGCGTTAATTGTAAAGGTGTATACGTATCAAATTGCCCAATTGCAAAAAATAAGGATTGATAAAGTTCACCTGATCCTCCGTTATAGCCTGCTGCTTCATATGGAAAATCAATCCCGGTTTTTATCCCTAACCCAAACTGCTGATAGTAGTTCCTCATTGTTTGAAACGTTTCCTCCACTTTTTTATCGTTCACACAACACTTGCTTTCATAGTTGTACTCAGCCATCTTCATCGCAATTTTAAACATATAAACATTCGAAGATTTTTCCAATGCTTTCACATCATTAATACTTCCTAATGTTTTATATGAACTAATTGTCGACTCACCAAATTGAAGCGGTGCATCATACAAAACGGTACCTGGTTGAATGACACCTTCTTGTAAACCTGTTAATACTGTAGCCCCTTTCACAGTCGAACCCATTTCAAAAGCATTATAAATATTTACTAAAGGAGAATCAATAAACTTTCCATCTTTATATTGTTTACCTGCTATCGCTAATACCTCTCCTGTTTTTGGTTCTATCATAACTGCGTAAGCACTATTAAAATTACTGTTTCCTGAAATATTTCTTCCATTTAATATTTGACGCTCTAAAACTTCTTCCACACGTTTCTGTAATTCTATATCAATGGTTAATACTAAATCTTTCCCCCGTTCTCCTGGAATAACTTCTGGAATTCCTACAGGTTGGCCTGATTTATTTGTAACATATTTCTGTTGTTCTTTTTTTCCTCTTAATAGCTCTTCATACTGCTGCTCTAACCCACTTGTACCTACCTTATCGTTGCGATCATAGCCTCTTACTTCATAATAATTAACTTCTTCTTTTGGAATTTGTTTAATACTGCCAAATAATTCTTTTAACATTTTATTATAAGGATATGTTCTTTTAGCATCTAATTGAATTTCAACACCAGGCAATTGTATGAGATGCTCTATAACGAGAGCATGTTCAATATCTGATATTCCTTCTTTTACAGGCTGAGGTGTTAAAGCAAATCCACTATCCATTTCTCTTTTAACAGCCAAAGTTTCCATTTCATCTTTCGAAATGTTTGCAATGTCCGCTTCTGTAATTCGTTCTAACTGCAGTTTGTATGCTTCATCATTTTCTAAAGAAAGCCATTCTTCTTCAGTCAGCTTTTTTTTAGCTTCTTCTGAACGAGTAATAATCCAATAATCCTTCATATCCCTTTCAGTAATATGAGATGTATCTTTCTCAATAATGGAAGCTAAACGTTTTGCAACTTTAAGCTTTTCAGCATTTGTCGTTGTATTTGTTTTTGTGTAAGTAATTGTATAGATTGGTTCATTATCTACTAATGTATTTCCGTATCGATCAACTATTTTTCCTCTTGGGGCATCAATGCGGGCTGTTATATTTTCAACCTCTTCTGCTTTTCGTACATATTCTTCTCCCTCTACAATTTGAATAATCCCTAATCGTAATATCAATGTTGAAAACAGAAGGAAAACAGCAACAAATAGCATATTTAATCGAAATGGAACTTGTCTCTTTAATTTCTTTTTTTGTTGTGGTACCACGATACTTCCCCTCTTCTAAAATCTTTCTCTTTCAAAACAGTATTGAAATATTTATTATTTAAATATTTCGCATGTCATAAAAACTTATGACGGGGAAGAAAGCAGATTTTTCTTATGTTCTTTTCTATACCTAATTTTTCTTATACTAAAATAAACAAGCAAATGACCTGCTCCTATAATCATTAATAAGTATGGGATACTCACTGTTTCATCAAAAATTGTTACCGCAATAATAAAAGAAACAATCGACACAATTCTTCCAAGATTTAAATAAAGCTCTCGTACAACGATATACTCAATTCGCATTTCAGCTGCATTCCAAGACTTACCAATCACATCATATGTTAATGACATATATGGAACAAGGAGAAGAGGATAAGCAACTGAAATAACTGCCGCATAAATTAATAAGCGCGGATATGTTAAATTAAAAATAATAATATAGATGGCCGCATAAAGGAGCATCCCCCCAATTAGGATAGCTTTTTTTCGATAACGCGGTTTAATTAACCTTGTTGCTAAATAATAAGCAACAAAAGAAACGGAGGATTGAACTAACCCAAATGTACCTAATGCTAATTCGCTTTGTGTTGTAATAAAAACCCAAACAACAATAATAAAAATAAATGACCCTTCACGCAATCCTTGAAAAAAATGCGCTGTTAAAATTCGCTGCCAATCTGAATTTTTTTTTCGTTCATGATATATACGTTGAAATGAAAAATTGCCTTTTGCAGAGCGCCGGTTTAAAAAGAAACTTAATATAACGGCTGCAAAAAACATTGTTAGTGACAAAGAAAAAACTAATTTATACCCAAGAAATTTCTCCATCCTAGAAATAACAAAACCAGCAAAAATTGGACCGATCATCCCAGCAAATGAAGTTAACAATCCAAGAAAGCCGTTAAAGAAATCTCTTGTGTCTGGTTCCGTTATTTCAAAAGTTAACACATTAAATGCCAGCCAATAAAATCCAAAGCCTATTCCAAGCAAGCCGCCTAAAACAATTAAATATTGACTAGCCTTATCTCCCATTAATAATACAGTCAAGTAAAATATTGATAAAAAGGAAACACCAAGCCTCAGTACAATTACACGGTCAATCTTTTTTGCCCATTTCCCTGCAATAATAAATGTTAAGGGCTGCATAATGACTACCGCTAAATTATATAATGCAATATCAACAAATTTCCCTGATTGCTTCCATAAAAAAACATTTACAAAAGTATTAGACAAAGCAATACTTAACGAATAAAGCCCGCCTATTAGAAGAAGCAAAAGCAAATCTTTTGTGATATCAACATTTCCAAGCATTTTTTTGATAATTTTCATACGACGTCTCCCCTTTTCGTCTCAATCGTAGTTTGTGTTAATCATGTTTCCTTATACCTCCCAATTCTGTTTAAATCCATCAAACCGTTAATTAACACAAAGACGAAAAAAGGTACATAAAAAAGTCAGCTGATATAAAATATCAGCTGACTTTTTTAACAATTATTTTGCTTCGTTATAACGTTTTTCTACTTCATCCCAATTTACAACATTCCAAAATGATGAAATGTAATCAGGACGTCTATTTTGATAATTCAAATAATATGCATGCTCCCATACATCAAGGCCAAGAACCGGTGTTTTTCCTTCCATTACTGGAGTATCTTGGTTTGGTGTGCTTGTTACTTCTAATTCACCATTATTAACAACTAACCAAGCCCATCCTGATCCAAAGCGAGTTGCTGCAGCTTTTGCAAATTCTTCTTGGAATTTATCATAGCTGCCAAACTTATTATTAATCGCTTCGCTAAGTTCACCAGATGGTTGTCCACCGCCATTAGGACTTAAAATTTGCCAGAACAATGTGTGGTTTGCATGTCCGCCACCATTGTTTCGTACTGCTGTACGAATTTCAGCTGGAACTTCATCAAGATTTGCAAGAAGTTCTTCTAAGCTTTTTTCTTGAAGATCGGCATGACCTTCTAATGCACCATTTAAATTTGTTACATAGGCATTATGGTGTTTACCATGGTGAATCTCCATTGTTTGCTGATCAATATGAGGTTCTAAAGCATTCGTTTCATAAGGTAATGCAGGTAATTCGAATTTTGCCATTTTTACACAGCCTCCCTATAATTATGTAATTTAAATTAATTTCAAGGGTAGTATTCCCTTAAAAATTGTTAATAAAACAAAAAAAAAACATAGTTTAAATACAATTATGTTTAATAAGTCCCTTTAATTAATACCATATCAGATTTACCCGGAATTTTCAATTATTAAACAATAAATACATTTATATTTAAAAAAACAAAACCCTATGTCTGTTCTAGACATAGGGTTTTGTTTAAAAGGATGGCTCGAGACGGAATCGAACCGCCGACACGAGGATTTTCAGTCCTCTGCTCTACCGACTGAGCTATCGAGCCATAATTCATTATTAATTTTGAAGTATACTTTACAAGTGCTCCTCATTCCTCACTAACAAATAAGTCTATCCGACGTAGTGAGCGTGAAAAATTTTGGCTGCACAAGGTACTCCTATTTCAAATGAGCATCGAAGGTTATTCAACAAAATATATTTGAGTCTTTTGGTTGCGGGGACAGGATTTGAACCTGCGACCTTCGGGTTATGAGCCCGACGAGCTACCAGACTGCTCCACCCCGCGATAATATAAGAATCTAAATTTTCTTCCTCCCAAAGCAGCTGTCCCTTTCTTTTCTAGCCTTTCCAACTACTCTATGTAACAAAATATGGCGGAGGAAGAGGGATTCGAACCCCCGCGAGCCGTGAAGCCCCTGTCGGTTTTCAAGACCGATCCCTTCAGCCGGACTTGGGTATTCCTCCTTAATAGATGGTGGACCCTGTAGGACTCGAACCTACGACCGGACGGTTATGAGCCGTCTGCTCTAACCAACTGAGCTAAGGGTCCATTATAATTTATAATTAATATAGCGGCGGAGGGGATCGAACCCCCGACCTCACGGGTATGAACCGTACGCTCTAGCCAGCTGAGCTACACCGCCATGGCTCCACAGGTAGGACTCGAACCTACGACCGATCGGTTAACAGCCGATTGCTCTACCACTGAGCTACTGTGGAATATTTAAGACAAAAATAAATATATCATAAAACAAAAATGGTTTCAACATTTTTCATTATAATCTTTTTATTATTATACCGTTATAAAAAAATATCCAATCATGATTGCTTGAATAACTGTTTTTGCTGCTGTACTGCTTAAAAAGGCAAAAAGTGATCCAACGCCTACTTTAACAGCTTCTTTTAACGTCTTTTTTCCAAACACCTTTTCTCCAATGACCGCTCCTAAAAATGGCCCTATAATTACCCCAAAGAGTGAAAGTACAAATGGACCTATTAAAAGACCTAATGTACTTCCCCATACTGCCGCTTTGGAACCTCCCCTTCTTTTTATACCATATACATTACTTATATAATCAGCACTAAGAAGAAGCAGCAAAAATATTCCTTGTATAACCCAAAATAGGAAAGTAAATGATTCAAATGTAAAAAACACTCCATATAATATAAAGCCAAGCACGATAAAGAGGACACTTGGAATAATAGGATAAATCAGCCCTATAAACGCTACTGTAAACATTAACATAATGATACTCCAATATAAAATGTTCATTTTATCCCTCCTCTTTTATTACTTTTTTTAATCATTATATAAAATTTCCTCATATACAATAAGAAAACCTTTTAAACGATACAAATTGCTTATACAAAGAAAAGAAGACAGGATTAAACTCGTTAACCCTGTCCTTCTTTATTAACTTTCTTCACCTATTACAGCTTCTGCAATATTCACAGCATGGTCACCGATTCGTTCAAGATTGCTAATAATATCTACAAAACCAATACCTGCAGAACCGGAGCACTTCCCTTCATTTAAACGTAAAATATGTTTTTTACGAAGCTGTCGCTCCATTTTATCAATTTTATCTTCCATTTCGAGTACTGATTTTGCTTCTTGCAAATCTTTTGTTTCTAAGGCTTTGATCGAACGATTTAATGTAGAGAGAGTTAATTCAAACATTTCATCTAAATCCGCCATAGCTGAATCAGTTAAAATTACTTTATTACTAATAAGATAATCAACCAGCTCCACTACATTTTCCATATGATCACCAATTCGTTCTATATCACGTACAGAATCCATTAAATTTCCATGCTCTTCAGATTCTGCTTCAGATAAGGAGGTGCCTGAGATACTTACCAAATAATCAGTAATTTTGCGATCTAAGTTATTTATAGCTTCTTCATATTGAGCTGCCTTTTCTGCATTTTTTGGCTGCTTTGTCTTTAAATATTCAAAGGCTTCACCTAGCCCTTGATGAGAGAAATTAGCCATTCTTACGACTTCCGCTCTTGCTTGTCCTAATGCTACAGATGGTGAACGTTCAATAAACACCATATCTAAGTGTTTTGGCTTATATTCAATTGATGAATCTTCCCCAGGTACAAGCTTCGTAACGAGCACTGCTAAAAGCGCAATAAAAGGAAATTGAATAATTGTATTTGTTAAATTAAATGTTCCATGAGCAAAAGCAATTGTAAGTTCAGGATTTAACCCCATAGTCTCTCGCAAATACTCTACGAAATTTGTGAACAATGGAAGTATAATCAAGAAAATTGCTGTTCCAATCAAATTAAAAATAACATGAGTTAAAGCAGCTCGTCTTGCTGCTACTGAAGCCCCGATAGACGCTAACACTGCTGTTATGGTTGTCCCAATGTTATCACCAAATAGTACTGGTAGGGCTGCATCTAATGTTAGGGCATCTTGAGCAAATAACCCTTGAAGAACACCTATTGTTGCACTTGAACTTTGAACAATTACCGTAAATACCGTGCCAATAACAACACCTAAAATTGGATTATCACTCATGCTCACTGTTAAATCTTGAAATGCTTGTAAACTTCGCAGCGGCTTCATACCACTGCTCATTAACTCTAAGCCAAAGAACAATGCCCCAAAACCAAAAAATAATTGCCCAATGTTTTGCAGCTTTTTATGTTTAAAAAAGAAAATAAAGAACGTACCAAAAGCAAGTATTGGTAATGCATAGTCTTTAATCGGTATCCCGATAATAAATGCTGTTGCTGTTGTACCAATATTTGCTCCCATTACAACACCAATTGCTTGTTTTAAAGTCATAAAACCCGCATTTACCAACCCAACAGTTAGAACCGTTGTTCCCGAGCTTGTCTGAAGCAGTATTGTTACAATAACCCCAGTTAAAACACCCATTAATGGATTTGTTGTAAAACGGTCAAGAAGATCTCTTAACCGATCACCTGCTGAACGCTGCAGGGCGTCACCTAAGTATTTAAGACCAAAAAGGAAAATACCAAGTCCGCCGATGAACTCAAATATCATCTCCTGTATATTAAACTCCACTTTTTGCCATCCCCCTAACTATTTTTCGACAATGGTCTACAAACTCCCTGTCTATTATTAAATATTTGTTATCATTTTGTAAAGATGTTTAATGATTTTTATTGTTAATATTAAAAATTTTATTTTTTTATTAAATTTATTAAGATATTGTTAAGGTATTTTTCCTTGTGCACCGTACATTATTTAGCTAAAATTAAAAAGTATGTTTCCTACTAATAAATTACCAAGGAGAAGAAAATGGCGATTTTTAAAACCTTTCTTATAACCATGTTTTCCCCTAAAAAAGCTGCCTTCTTTCGCTTTCATACGATTGGACGAGTAATTCGTTACATTTTTATTTTTATGTTATTCATTGCTATCCCATATACCGTTTCATTTAGTTTATCTATTTTAAACTCTTTTCAGTATGTAGAGAAATCGCTAAAAGAGTTTACTCCTGGCTTTCAAATACATAATGGTGAATTAATATCAGATAAAACAGAAGGTATTATGCGCAAAGAAAAAGATCTTTTATTTATTTTTGATCCTACCAATCAACTCAATAAAGAACAGTATTTAACTGAAAGAAATGCTGTTATTTTCAAAAAAAATGAATTTATTTTAATTAATGATTATGATAGACAAGCCCTTTCGTTCAAAAACTTAAGTAATTTAACCATCTCAAAAAGGGATATTGTTTCTTGGCTTGATACTTTTTCAGAAATCTTTCCCATTATAATCGCTCTTCTGTTTATCCTCATTTATATTCTTGCGGTCGGGTTGCAGTTTACTTACATTTCACTGCTCTCTTATAGTGGAGTTTTTCTACAAAAACTGCTGAAAAGAAACCTATCTTATAGACATCTATGGCGATTATCCAGCTATGCCGTTACAGCACCAACCATAATTATTGTATGTTTAAGCTTTACTTCATTAATAATTCCCGCACCACTTCTTTTCTATATGCTGTTATCTCTTATTTATCTTGGGTTTATTATTTCGAAAACTCCTAAATCAAAAAAAGCACATTAACTGAAAGAGCTCTTTCAGTTAATGTGCTTTTTCATTACAATCTTTGTTCTTAAAAAGAAGGTTATCATTTGGTTCCTTATTTCGATAACATATTTTTAATTCCATCAACGATCGTTAATAAAAAGTCAATAAAACTTTGAATAAACGATTTTGTTTCTTCTCGATTCAAAAATTCATCAAGGTTATTTCGCGCTTGTTCTAATTGATCCTGCACTTGATTCCAATCAATATTCAACTCTTTCATTTTGTTAAATAGAGAAATTAAGCTTTGCAGCTCTTCTTCTGTTAACGTAATCCCTAAATCTGCAGCCACTTTTTCAATGAGAGTTCGTAACTCTTGTTCAGTTTTGGGAGGGTTTTGGGCAATTTCTTCCTTAATTCGAGTCATCAGCTCTGTCGCTTTTTCAACACCAAACTTCTCTCCTAACTGTGCTGACTGAACCATTTCTTCATTAGCAACTTGTTTTTGTTCTTCAGGAATTTCTATATTAGCTGTGATCTCATATGCTTTAATTAATCCTGTCAAAGCAGCTGTTCCAGAAACTTCAAATGGTGCTGTAATATATACTTCAGCATCTTTAACACCTGCTGTCACTAATGAATTCACATACATTTCTTCAGAAACCCATGTAATGTTATTTGTTGTAACAGTTAAGCCAGAATCTTTTTCACCAATTGTAATTTTTGAAGAGGAGAGAGCTCTCGTTCCAATTTGCGCTTTACTTATATATTGTCCTAAATACTGATGCTCTTCTTTATTTGTTACAATAATTGGTTCAATTTCTTGAGAAACTCCCATCTCCTCTAACAGTTTATTTTTTTGTTCTTCGCTTAAATCTTCACCTAACGTTACGATAACATCCCCAGGGGCTGCATCTGCTAATACAGGACTTACGCCGATAAGCAGTGATGCTAACAAACTAAAAATCATTAACCAATTTTTCATTTTCATACTCCTTTTTCCATTCAATCATTATAAGGAACTATTAATTATTATAGTCATTTTAGCAATAGTTTATCTTATAAATATTATTCAGCAATCCTTCTTTTAACCTATTATTGTTTTCATACAAAGAAGTGGACAAGCATAGATTGTATTAAAGTTTAGTAGATGGAGGAAAACGAATGAAGAATCTCTTAAAAATAAGCCTAGTCGGTTTATTACTTTATACCATTTATTATGATTTAAATATCGGCACCCTTCCTCAGCCTACCACAGCATCTGTTCAAAAAATCGAAAACCCTCGTGAAATAAAATCTGAACAGCAGATGACCTATAAAGAAGCTGCTGTTCAATCAGGTGATACTGTTTTAACAATTATCGAAAAATTAAACGGAGAACTAACTGTATCTATTAATAAAGTGGTTCAAGATTTTGAACAATTAAATCATGGTACAAAACCTGAACACATCCAACCAGGAAAAACATATAAATTTCCTATCTATCCATAAACACTCTAAATACTTATACTTCATTTCTTGCCAAATAATGAACTCTATTGCTACAATGAAAACGAATTGCCTCATTTCTTTTTTTCTAATTTCCATTTATAATGATAAAGGCAAAAGATAGATTTTAAAGGAGCGATTCACGAATGAGTGAAATTATCCATCGTACAAAAACACGCCCCGTTAAAGTAGGGAATTTAACAATTGGGGGAAATAATGAAGTTGTTATTCAAAGCATGACAACAACAAAAACACATGATGTAGAAGCAACAGTTGCTGAAATTAAACGATTAGAAGAAGCAGGCTGTCAAGTCGTTCGTGTCGCTTGTCCTGATATGCGTGCGGCAGAGGCAATTTCAGAAATTAAAAAGCAAATTAACATTCCTCTTGTTGTCGATATTCATTTTGATTATAAATTGGCCTTAAAAGCAATTGAAGGCGGCGCAGATAAAATTCGAATTAATCCTGGAAACATTGGAAGACGCGAAAAAGTGGAAGCTGTTGTAAAAGCGGCCAAAGAAAAAGGGGTTCCTATTCGCATAGGGGTGAACGCGGGTTCATTAGAAAAACGAATTTTAGAAAAGTATGGCTATCCAACAGCTGATGGAATGGTTGAAAGTGCTCTTCATCATATAAAAATTCTAGAAGACTTGAATTTTTATGATATTATTGTCTCCTTAAAAGCTTCAGATGTAAATTTAGCGATTGAAGCTTACGAAAAAGCTGCAAAGGCTTTTGATTATCCACTGCATTTAGGGATTACAGAATCTGGTACCTTGTTTGCCGGCACAGTAAAAAGTGCTGCAGGATTAGGAGCGATTCTTTCAAAAGGAATAGGAAACACAGTAAGAATTTCTTTAAGTGCCGATCCTGTTGAAGAGGTGAAAGTAGCACGTGAATTACTAAAATCATTTGGACTTGCTGCAAATGCAGCCACATTGATCTCCTGCCCGACTTGCGGCCGTATTGAAATTGACCTATTCAGTATTGCAAATGAAGTAGAAGAATATATTTCTAAAATTAAAGCCCCAATTAAAGTGGCTGTCTTAGGCTGCGCGGTGAACGGACCTGGTGAAGCACGTGAAGCAGATATCGGAATTGCCGGCGCCCGAGGTGAAGGACTTCTGTTCCGACATGGAGAAATCGTACGTAAAATTCCTGAAGAAACAATGGTTGAAGAGCTTAAAAAAGAAGTAGATAAGCTTGCTGAAGCCCATTATGCTAAGCAGGCAAAGGAAGCAGCAGAAGCAAATAAAACGAAACAAGTATAATATTATTAGAGAGGTTGTCTCAATAGGGTCTGACCCTATTGAGACAACCTCTCTTAAATGAAATTAAATGTAGAAGTTAGTTCTAAAATTATTCGGTCCACCACTCTACCTTGTCTTCTAATGGCTTTCTTGTTACGTTTTTTGGCTGCATATCTGGATAACCGATATAAAGAAACCCTAACACCATTCCCTTATTTGAAACATTAAACGTCTCCTTCATAATTCGATGATAAGTAGGCTTACCTGTTCGCCAAATTGTTCCTAAGCCAAGCTCGTGAGCCATGAGCATCATATTTTGAGCGGCACAAGCACAGGCTTCCACTTCTTCAATCCATTCAATTGTCTCACCGCTAACCGGTTCAACAATCAATGCAATAATTACAGGAGCACGTTTTGCTTTTTTGACTCCTTTTTCATAAGCCTGCTTTTTTTCTTCTGCTGTAGGCTGCTCCATTTCCTCAAGATTAATTTCTGCATAGGCCTCTCCAAGTTTTATTCTTGCCTCGCCCTGCAGAACGATAAACTTCCAAGGTTCTGTACGATAATGACTTGGCGCCCAACGACCTGCTTCTAAAATTTGTTCAATTTTTTCTTTGTTCGGTACCACCTCTTTTACTTTTCCAATGGATCGCCGGTTTTGAATAATTTTCATTAAGGACATCGTTTTCTCCCCCCATCCATGTTATCAATTTTCTGTTATATATCATGATATATTATGTATGTAATAAAGTCATTTGTGAACAATAAACAATTGGGATTATGTAATCATTAGAGGATAAAGGAAATGCACAATAACTAAAAAGAAGCCAAACGGCTTCTTTTTAGTTAGAAAAATGGAGCAAAAAACAAACTGATAATCACTGATGCTGCACCTATACCAATTGCCCAGTTTCCAAGAGATCTTGCACCTCTTCTACGTGCAATAAATCCAACAATTAGCCCAATTGAGCCCAATAACACAGGAAGGAAAAACAGTGATAAAATGGACAGCGCAATCGCAATCATTCCTGTTCCTCTTCCTTCATTTTCATTCGCTTCTTGATTTAGCCCCTGACGTTGTTCAGTTGGTGCATTAAAAGAACTTTCCATTGTCGGACGAATTGGCGCAACTTCAGCTGCCGTTTCTTCATTATAATCATTATTGGCATCAAGTCTTGATATATTGACAACATCCTCTGTCTCAATTCCACTGTCAATATCGTGTTCAAAACGGTTTTTGTCTTCTGCCATATGCATCCCTCACTTTCAATATTTCAGGAGCATTATTAGTATCACACTTGCAGGAAAAAATATAGATGTTAAAGATTGTCTAACAAGGAAGAATAAA
Source organism: Bacillus taeanensis (assembly GCF_003318295.1). GTDB lineage: Bacteria > Bacillota > Bacilli > Bacillales > UBA6769 > Maribacillus > Maribacillus taeanensis. The sequence goes on along the minus strand of NZ_QOCW01000004.1, from coordinate 122,771 downwards.
AAATGTGCTACAATAATAAACAGAATCGTAAGCTTTTTATACTTTTATCATTTGTAAATTGTTTATTGTTAAAAGTATAAGAAATGAAGGAGTGTCTCGATGAACAAAAAACGTTTTGGTCTTGATATTGATGGTACGGTAACTTGTCCAACTTCATTTATCCCCTATTTAAATGAATCGTTCGAAAAAAATTTGTCTCTAGATGATATTACAGAATACAATTTAACAACCATTTTAGGAATTTCAGAACAGGAATTTTGGAAATGGATGATAAACAATGAAGAAAAAATCTATGCGAACTGCCCTAAATCTTCGGGAGTAGAACACATACTAAATAGTTGGGAAAAAAAACATGAATTATATTATATTAGCGCTCGCGGAGATCACTTATTAGACATAACTTATAAATGGTTCAAGCAGCATCAACTACCATATGAACATATTGAATTAATTGGCAGACATAATAAAATTGAAACAATTGTGAAACATAATATTGAGATCTTTTTTGAAGATAAACATGACAATGCTTGTGAAATTTCTGAGGAGTGCAATATTCCTGTTATCCTTTTTGATACACCTTATAATCGTATGGCTGTACCCAAAAATGTTATACGCGTAAAAGACTGGAAAGAAGCGAATAATTGGGTGAATGAATGGCTGGAGAAAGCTTTATAATACAAGAAAAACAGAGTTTACCCCCTCTCTAATAATGCCTCAATATTAACTGGGGCATTTTAGGGAGTAAGAAACTTTAATCATAAGCGTAAACAATCCAATCATGGAATATTTTTTAGATTTCAACATTTATCCCTCCTTTTTCCTCACCTATATTTAAGTACCGATAATTTTTCTTATAAACAAACAAATAAAAAAGCCGCTTTATTAAAAGCAGCTTCAACCATTTTTGTTATTCCATACAATTCGCACAGTATCCATAAACTTCAAATTTATGACCAGTTACATAAAAATCATTTTTTTTCACTGCTACTTCATTCATTGGACAAACATGCACGTGCTTTGTTTTTCCACACGTTAAGCAAATCAAGTGATGGTGATGATCATTTGTAGCACAACCAAAACGGTAACGCTTTTCTCCCTCTAATTCGGTAACTTCTATTATTTCTAATTCATCAAACAAGGAAAGATTGCGGTATATTGTATCAAAACTGAGACCTGGATACAAAGGTTTCATCGCCTCTAATACCTCTTTTGCTGTTAAATACCTTTTTTCTTTAGCGAAAAGTTCTAATAAATCTTTACGTTTATCCGTATGTTTATAGCCTTTTGCCCTTAAAATTTCCATGGCCGTTATTACATTCAAAATGCTCACCTCTTTATCAGGTTAGTACGCACTCCGCGTGTTTGCTTCCATTTTTTCCAAATAACTGCTGCAATTAAAATAACGACAGATAAAATAACGATTGTTCCACCCGGAGCAATGTCTAAATAATAAGCTGCAATTAATCCAACAATAACAGCTAGTTCTCCAAAAAGAATCGAAAAATAAATCGTTTGCTTAAACCCCCTAGCAATTCGAATGCTTGCCGCAACAGGTAATGTCATTAATGAGGAAACAAGCAAAATCCCGACAATTCTCATAGATGCAGCAATTACTAATGCAACAAGTATGATGAACATAAAATGAATCCACTTGCTTCTAATACCAGAAACAATTGCCTGCTCTTCATCAAATGATAAGAAAAATAATTCTTTATAAAAAAAGATGATCACAATTAAAATCAGAACGGCAATTGTTGTAATAATAAATAAATCAGAACGACTCACAGCAATAACACTGCCAAATAAATAATTAAAAAGGTCAGTGTTAAATCCATCTGCTAAGGAAATAAAAATAACGCTTAAACCAATGCCTGCAGACAAGATAATGGGTATAGCTAATTCTTGATAAAATTTGTATACCTTTCGAAGTTGTTCAATTAACAGCGAACCGATAACAGAGAAAGTCATCCCTAAGTACACTGGATTTAATCCTTGAAAAAAGGAAACATGTTTTGCTAATAATAAATTTGCCGCAATACCCGCTAGTGTAATATGGGATAGCGAATCAGCAATTAATGATTGTCTTCTAACAACAATAAATACACCAAGAAGGGGAGCTAGAAAGCCAATCATAATTCCAGATAAAAAAGCATTTTGTAAAAATTGATACGTTAAAAAAGCTTCAATCATTCCATCTAGCCCCCGTGATTATGATTTAAAACATGGACATCGTGGCCGTAAAAAGAAGATAAACCTTCTTTTTGTATTTTCTCGAATTCATCCGATTGTCCATGAAAGAATAGTGTCTTATTAATACATGCTACATGTGTAATCTTATCTGAGACAGCCCCAACATCATGCGTGACAAGCAGCATTGTTAATCCTTTTTCTTTATTTAAACGCCCTAATAAATCATAAAAATCTTTTACAGATTTAGCATCAATTCCAACAGTTGGCTCGTCTAATATAAGAAGTTCGGGATCACTTACTAAAGCCCGCGCAATAAATACCCGCTGCTGCTGCCCCCCTGATAACTCACCAATATTTCGACTGCTGTATTCTCTCATTCCAACTGTTTGAAGCGCATCATACACTTTTTGTTTATGATCTTTTTTCAAAAAGCGAAACAACCCAATCTTTCCATAAAGCCCCATTGAGACCACTTCAAATACTGTTGCAGGGAAACCTGAGTTAAAACTATTTGCTTTTTGAGAAACATATCCAATTTTATCCCAGCTCTTAAATTTTTGAATTGGTACATCAAACAGAAAGATGGAACCTTGATGTGGTTTTAGAATTCCTAATATGTTTTTTATTAGCGTGCTTTTACCAGAACCATTTGGACCAACTAAACCTAAAAAAGCTCCTCTTGGCAGTTCAAAGTTAATATTCTCTAATACATACTGATTTCCATAGTGAAAGGAGAGATCTTTTATTGAGATGATAGGATTTTTTAATTGATCCATAAATTAACCTCCAAAATATTGCATAGTAACCTTTATATTAAGAATGATTACGATTTAACAATACTGTAGTATACATGAATCTAATACAATTGTAAATGATATTCGTTGTTAAAAATATGTATACGCTTTATAATAAAGAAAACTAATTCTACATAGGCAGGGATTGACATGATGGATGAAACATTAGGAATTATTGATATGGGTTCAAACTCCATTCGACTTGTTATTTATCGAATTGACAACCATGGACGTTATAAAGAAATTCACAACTTTAAAATAGTAGCACGACTGCGTGAATATATGGATGATAATGGAGTTATTAACTCTCAAGGAATGAACATTGTTATTGATACATTAAAGAAATTTCAAGAAATTACACGAAGATATAAGCTAACAAATATTCGCGGAATCGCAACAGCTGCCGTTAGACAAGCGGTTAACCAAACAAAAATATTAGAAAAAATTGCAGCTGAAACTGATTATTCTTTTAAAGTGCTTTCTGAGAAACAAGAAGCATACTACGGTTACTTAGCCGTTATTAACTCAACAAACATCTCTTCTGGAATTACAGTGGATATTGGGGGCGGCAGTACGGAAATTACATATTTTAAAGATCGGAAATTAATGAACTTTCACAGTTTTCCATTTGGATCATTAACATTAAAAAAATTTATTGCAAACGATCTACCTACAAAAGAGGAAATGAATAAACTAACCTCTTTTTTAGAATCAGCCTATCAATCACTTCCTTGGCTTTCTAACAAGTCACTACCTCTCATTGGAATTGGAGGAAGTGCTCGTAACTTATCATTAATTCACCAAAGAAAAAACCGTTATCCCCTGCCTGGCATTCATCAATATGAATTTCAATCCAAAGACATTCACAGTATTAATCAAATGTTATGTTCATTGCCTGCTGAAAAAAGGCAAAAGGTGGATGGATTATCAAAAGACCGCACCGATATTATTATTCCTTCCATTCATGCTCTTGATGTTTTAACAAGTGTTGTAAAAGCACCTGTCTTTATTATGAGTAAAAATGGATTAAGAGAAGGTATTTTCTATGAAGAATTGCTAAGCCCCTTTGAAACAGACAAATTTCCAAATGTTGCTGAAGAAAGCTTTTATCAGCTTCAGCAGGATTACGAAATGAATTTACTTACTGTGAATCAGCTTTCAAAGCTTGCTATGCTGCTGTATGAAAAATTATCAGAATACTTACACTGTTCAATTACTACTAGATACAAATTGTTATTACAGCGAGCAGCAAAGGTAAGCTATATTGGTGAATATATTGACCAAGAGTCTCGACATCAACATACCTTTTACTTGCTTTCCAATCAAACATTAAGCGGCCTTTCTCATAAAGAACGCTTAGAAGTCGCTTTAGTTGCATCGTTCAAATCAAAGTCTTATTTTCAACAATTTTTAGAGCCTTATAAAGACTGGTTCACAAAAGAAGAAATAAAACAATATGAATTTTTAGGCTCCATTCTTAAATTCTCCTATGGTTTAAATATTACACAGCAAAACCTTGTCCATGATATTGAAATGAGGAAAGAAAAAAAACAAGTAAACCTTTCTATTAACTGCTTGCGAGAAGCTCCTTTTGAGGAAAGTAAAGCACTAAAGTATAAAAAACATCTTGAAAAAATAATAAAGGTTCCCATTACCCTTAATTTTATCGTAACATAAAAGAAGCCCCCTCTTGAACGTAGGGGGTTTCTTTGTGTTTGACAGGTTAACACTTAACTCCAAGTTACCTTCGAACTGTTAGTGGATAGGAGACTTAAATTTTGCCCCTCGCGTTTCTTGGGTATTCATAATGGTAATAAATGCTTTAGGGTCAATTTCATAAACAATATTTTTTAACTTTGTTACTTCCAGTCTTGTGATAACAGCATAAATCACTTCTTTCTCTTCATCCGTATAGCCGCCTTTTCCTTTTAATTTCGTTGTACCTCTGCCTAGACGATCTAAAATGCTGTCTGATACTTCTTCATAAAGATCCGAAACAATAATAACAGCTTTTGTTTCGTCAAGCCCTTGAATAACGGTATCAATGGTTTTAAATGCTATATAATAAGTCATCACAGAATACATTGCCTGTTCCCAACCGAACACAAATCCTGCCCAACTAAAAATAAAAATGTTTAAAAACATAACAAATTCTCCAATTGAAAAGGGAAGTTTCTTTGTTAATAAAATCCCTAAAATTTCAGTTCCATCTAAAGACCCACCATGACGAATTACCATTCCAACCCCAATTCCTAAGATAAGGCCTCCAAAGACTGAAGCTAAAATTGGTTCATTAATAAACGCTGGCACATGGTGAAGAGAAGACTCAATAGCTGCTAAGCTAAAAATCCCTACTAATGAAGAAACCACAAATGTTTTTCCAATTTGTGTATAACCAAAATACATAAATGGTAAGTTTAACACAATAACAAGTATTGCAAAATTCACCAATGTTAAATGATCAAGAATTAATGAGACGCCAATAATTCCTCCATCAATAATATCATTTGGTACGAGAAACAGCTCAATGGATACTGCTGCTAGACCAGCCCCAATGATAACCATTACTAATCGGTAAATAAGGTGAGATATGCTTTCTTTTTTATGCTGTTTTTTCTCCATCATTCCCTCCTACAACCTTTCTCGTTCATTTATCCAATTTATAATTTCTTCTTTTAATAATGCAGGGAAAGGAATAATATGATCGGCATGAGTTAGATACTGTTTTGGTAGAGAGGTTTCCACTGCTAAAACTTTTGCCCCAGCTTTTTTAGCCGCTGTTATACCAAGCGGAGCATTTTCTACAATCAACCACTCTTTCGGGTCAATCATTAAAGCTTCCATAGCTCTTTGATATGGCTCAGGATGCGGCTTTCCATTTTTTACATCACTTCCGGTAATAACTGCATCAAATGTTAAGTTTTTTGATTTTAATACTTCTTCAGCAAATTCCCGATTACTTCCTGTTATAAGAGCTGTCTTTAATCCTTGTTTTTGTATGTAACGAATCGTGTCAATTGTATCTTCAAAAAATGACAAAACATTTATTTCTTTAAATAATAATCTTTTGCGATTATAAATTAACTGTTTGGCTTCAGTTGATAGCGAAAACGAATAATGATCATTTAGCCAATCAATTGTTTTGGGACCGTTCATTCCCTCTAATTGAAAGATAAGTTGTTCCTCAATTTTATATTTATGTTCTAAAAATGTTTGCTGCCAAGCTCTCGCATGATTTTTCATCGTATCAACAAGTACACCATCCATATCAAATCCAATCGCTTTTATCATTTCATGCATTCCTTTCTATCTATTTCTTACTTTAATAGTAACACGAACGCCTTGTGAAAACATGATCAAAGTTCTTTAAAAATGATTTTTCACCCTTTTTAGGCTCAAACATACATTGTCTATAGAGACATATTTCGTAAACGTATCAGGGAGGGAATAAAGTCATGAATCCAATCGTACAGCAGATGGTAAATTATAAACTTAATCATTTAACAATTGATGAACTGCTGGAGCTTTCAAAAAAATATAATGTGACTATCACTCGTGTTCAAGCGCAGAAGGTTATTCAAATATTACAAAGAGAAAAAGTTGATATTGCAAATTTGAAACAGCGTCAAAGAATTTTAACTACAATTGGAAAAGAAACGAATCCCCGCTTAATGAAACAAATTGATATGCTTCTAACACAACTTTTATAAAATATAAAATATAAAAAAACAAAGCAAAAGCTTTGTTTTTTTTATATTTCTAGTAATTTTCTTTGCAATTCAGGGTTAAATTCTTTCGCCTTAAGCATTTCTATTTCTAGGAAGTATGGAGGCTTTTTATTTTTCTTGTCTGAACCAACATAAGGCGTTTCTAAAATTTTAGGTGTATTTTCCAATTGAGGATGATGAACAATATAATTTAGTGCATCAAAACCAATATAACCAAATCCTATGTTTTCATGACGGTCTTTATGTGCTCCGCGTTCATTTTTACTATCATTAATGTGAAGTACTTTTAAGCGTTCAATTCCAATCAACTTATCAAACTGGTTCAGCACACCATCAAAATCATCAACAATATTATAGCCTGCATCATGTGTATGACAGGTGTCAAAACAGACAGATAGTTTATCATTATGGGTAACTCCATGAATAATTTCTGCAATTTCTTCAAATACACGTCCACACTCTGATCCTTTTCCTGCCATTGTTTCTAGAGCAATTTGTACATTTTGATCTGGAGTAATCACTTCATTTAATCCTTCAATGATTTTAGCAATTCCTTGAGCTGCTCCTGCACCCACATGGGCTCCGGGATGAAGAACGATCTGTCCTGCTCCGAGTGCTTCTGTACGTTCAATTTCTGAACGTAAAAAGTCTACACCTAATTGAAATGTTTCTGGTTTTGTTGTATTTCCAATATTAATAATGTAGGGGGCATGGACAACAATTTCATCTATTCCATGTTCCTCCATGTGTTTTCTTCCTGCTTCTATATTTAATTCTTCAATTGCTTTTCTTCTTGTATTTTGCGGGGCACCCGTGTAAATCATAAATGTATTTGCTCCATACGAGACTGCTTCCTCACTTGCTCCGAGAAGCATTTTTTTTCCACTCATGGAAACATGTGAACCGATTTTAAGCATATCAACACAACACTCCTTTTTTAACAATACTTCAACATAATATCATAACTTTATTAAATTAGAAAAACTTAGCTTTTCTTATACTCTGTTCCTTTACTTTTTAAGAGATAAAAAAATAAAAAGCTCCCTCATTGAGTAGGGAACTTTTCATTGTTATTTTCGCTTACCTTTATTTAGTTTTTCAATTTTTTGACGCATTTTTTTCTTATAACCAGGTTTTACTTTTTTCGGCTTTGGTAATGAGGCTTTTTGTTGAGGCTGAGGCGGCTTTCTCCTCACTCTTTTCTTAACAGGAATAAACTCTTCTCCTTTTACATCAACAAATTGAAATGCAATACCGCGTTTTTCCAACTTTTGAACGGCTGCTTCTTCTTGCTCAGGGTTATAGATTGTAATAGCCGTTCCTGATAAACCAGCTCGACCAGTACGTCCAACACGGTGAACATAAAAATCTAAGTCTGTTGGCAGTTCTATGTTAATAATATGACTAACACCTTTAATATCAATTCCTCTTGAAGCAAGATCGGTTGCAACAACAAATTGACACTCAAGTCGCTCAATCCGCTTCATAACTTGTTTTCGCTCTCTCGGTTGAAGCCCCCCATGAAGGACTTCTATATTTAGTCCAGCTTCACTTAACGCTTTTGCTGCTTCATCTGCATGTGATTTCGTATTTGCAAAAACAATTGCTAAATAAGGATTAATCGAATTAGCGATTTTAATAAGTAATTCGCTTTTATCACGGTGGCGAAGATCAATTGCCAAATGTTCAATTTCAGCTGCTGCAGCTTGCTCTGGTTTCACTTCAACAAACTTAGGGTTTTCCATATATTTCTTTAGAAATGGCTGCAGATTTTCTGGTATTGTTGCAGAAAAAACAAGCATTTGTAAGTTCTCAGCCATTCTAGAGGCAATTTGGTCAACATCTTCAATAAAGCCCATATCAAGCATTTGGTCTGCTTCATCTACAACAAGCATTGCTGCTGGGTAAACGGATAAAGCTTCTTCTTTAATTAAATCGTGAATTCTCCCTGGTGTTCCTACAACAATATGAGGTGGATTTTTCAATTTACTTACCATACGTTTTTTATCTGTGCCGCCCACTATTTTCCGGGCACGATATACATCATTCTTTGGAAGCAGTTTTAACAGCTCTTGATAAATTTGGGCAGCTAACTCCCTTGTTGGAGCTGTAATAATAGCCTGGCATTCATTCTTTTCTGGGTCAATCCGTTCAATAAGCGGTATTAAAAAAGCAAGTGTTTTACCCGTTCCTGTCTGCGACTTTCCAATTGCACTATTTCCATTGATTACCCCTGGAATTAAACGCTCCTGAATCTCTGTTGGTTTTACAAATCCTTGATCTGTTAATGCCTCTATTAAAAATGGCTTTAATTTAAATTGTTCAAATTGTGTTTTCAATGATATTCCTCCATTAATTCTTCGTTCTTACATATTTAATATACCGTCTCCTATAAGTATGTCCCTCATGTATTATAGTCTAGTATTTAGGGAAACGCTATGTCATTTAGCGAATTTCTTTTCTATGGAATGAAATCTTATAGGTATATACCCATTCTAACTTATTATACACACTCTTATAAAAAAGCAAGCATATTCTTAATTGAGATCCCAAAATAACCGCTCTTGAAAGGAGGGATTTCATGAACGGTTTTCCATCCCCGCCTCCCCAAAATTATAATCCAATGATGTCAAATCCTTTTTTTGGTCCTCCACCAAACATGCCGCAGCAAATGCCCATGTCAGGTAATGCTGGAGGAGGTCTGCTCAGTCGATTACTATCGAATAGCGGTTCAACAGGTGGAGGCGTTAACTTAGGCGGAATGCTCGGAAACATTCAACAAGGATTAAAAGTAGCGGAGTCTGTAACACCGATGATCCAACAATACGGTCCTCTTATAAAAAACATTCCAGCTATGATCAACATGTATAAAGAAATTATGTCTTCTAATTCATCCAGCACTGAATCTAAAAAGGAAGAGAAGGATAACAATGGCAAACAAGTAAAAAAGAAAACAAAAAAGAAAGCGACGCCTTCTCATCAAAAAAGAAAAAAACAGCGAACACCTTCCAAAAAAACAGTATCAACAAAAAAAACGAAAACTGCTTCTAAAACGAAGATCCGCTCTTCTAACCCAAAGCTTTATATTTAGCTTTTAATACCGCCTGTCTAAATATACATTTTCAGTACTTCCCCTGTTATAAGTGAGAATGTCTTTCATTGTTTTCTCTTCCTCTCTCCTTTATAATGAGAGAAGTGATAAGATTTTGACCTGTCAGGGAGGAACGAAAATGGAAGTCATAAAAATATCTCCACGCGGCTACTGCTATGGTGTTGTTGATGCTATGGTTATTGCTCGAAATGCTGCAATGGATAAAACTTTGCCAAGACCGATTTATATTCTTGGAATGATTGTTCACAACAGCCATGTAACAGAGGCATTTGAAGAAGAAGGAATTATTACACTAGACGGAAAAAACCGCTTAGATATATTAAAACAAGTTGATCAAGGTACCGTTATTTTTACGGCACACGGCGTCTCCCCCGAAGTACGAAAACTAGCAGAGGAAAAAGGCTTAACCTGTATTGATGCAACTTGTCCTGATGTAACTTCCACACATGATATTATTCGAGAAAAAGCTGCAAAAGGTTATGATATTATTTATGTTGGAAAACATGGCCATCCTGAACCAGAAGGTGCCATTGGCGTTGCCCCACATGCTGTACATCTTGTTGAAAATCAGGAAGATGTTATAAAATTAACCCTTCACAATGAACGTATTTTAGTAACAAATCAAACAACAATGAGTCAATGGGATGTTCGTGAAGTGATGGATCGAGTAAAAGAAAAGTATCCACATGTTGAAGTGCATAATGAAATTTGCTTAGCAACACAAGTTCGACAAGAAGCAGTAGCGGAGCAGGCAAAAGAAGCAGATCTTTTAATTGTTGTTGGCGATCCGCGAAGCAATAACTCTAACCGATTAGCACAAGTATCTGAGCAAATCGCCGGTACAACCGCGTATCGAATTGCAGATTTATCTGAACTTAATCTTGAGTGGCTGGATGGTGTTAAAAAAGTTGCCATAACGGCCGGCGCAAGTACACCAACACCGATTACAAAAGAAGTACTCCGCTTCTTAGAACAATATAACCCTACTGATAAAGCAACATGGAACAAAGAACGAACAGTAACACTAAATAAAATCCTTCCAAAAGTACGAAAAAAGTCACTATAAAGAGTGTACCCATAAGAGCCAGACCTAAAAAAGTTTTTAGGTCTGGCTCTTTTTGTTTTTATATCAACCTTTTTACATAAATTGAAATGGATCCGTATTTTTTTGTGAGGAGATTACCTCCGTCTCATATTTACTGCTTAGAGCGCTTTCCAAATACTTTCTAACCCCTTCTTTCATAATCTTTTCCACATTATGACCAGGATCGACTATATTCAGTCCTTCAAGCATGGCATCGTGGGCAACATGATAATAAATATCTCCTGTTACATAGACATCAGCCCCCTTAAAAAGGGCTTGCGTCATATATTTATTTCCATCCCCACCAAGCACTGCTACTTTCTTCACTTTGCTTTTTTTATTCCCAACTACCCTTACACCTGTCACATTGAATGTACGCTTTACATGAAGTGCAAATTGCTCTAACGTTAATTCCTCTTTCAATGTTCCAATTCTGCCAAGACCTAACGTTTCCCCTTTATTATCAAGTGAGTAAATATCATAAGCAACTTCTTCATATGGATGTGCTTTAATAACTGCGTTGATCACTTTTTTCTCAAGATAGTCCGGAAAAATACTCTCAATCTTTACTTCATCTACAAACTCTAATTTTCCTTGTTCACCAATATGAGGATCTGTCCCTTCACCTGGTAAAAACGACCCTTGTCCTTCACTGGAAAATGTACAGTGGCTGTAATTTCCAATCGCTCCTGCGCCTATATTCCCAAGCGCTTCACGGACTTTATCTACAGAATCTGTTGGAACAAAAACAACAATTTTTTTCAGGTTTACCTCTGTTGTTGGAACAAGAACCTCTGTATTTTGAAGCTGCAGTGCTTCTGCCATTAAATCATTTACTCCACCTTTTGCTACATCTAAATTTGTATGGGCTGCATATACCGCAATATCATGTTTTATTAGTTTGGTAACTATTCCACCTTCAGCAGAGTCTGTCGTAATTTTTTTTAAAGGTCGAAAAATAATCGGATGATGAGCAATAATAAGATCGACTTCTTCTTCAATTGCTTCCTCTACTACTTCATCAAGAACATCAAGTGCAACCATTACTTTACGAACCGGTTTATTTAATGTACCAATTTGAAGACCAATTTTATCTCCTTCTACAGCAAGCGATTTTGGTGCAAACTTTTCAAACTCTTGAACGATTGCTTGACCATTTGCAAATTTACTCATGACAGCCCCTCCTCTATTCGTTTTATTTCTTGTAATATTAACTTTTTTCGTTCCACTTTTTCTTCATTGTTAGAAGCAGATTCAAGCTGTTTAATAATTTTCCTTCTTTTTTCTAGTTCATGAGACCATTTTTTTTGAAAGACAGCATTTTTTTCTTTCATTAAATAAGGTCCTAATAAAAAAGCTGCTAATTTATCGTTTTGATACAATGATTTATCATTTCCCCGCTCTGCTGCCAGTACTTCATAAATCTTACCATCTTCTTCTAAAATTTCTTCACTAATAAGCAGCCAATTATTTTTGTGCAGCCAAATGCGAATTTTATCAGCGGCAACGTTCGGCTGCAGAACTAATCGTTCTACTCCCTCTAATTTTTCTTTACCTTCTTCTAAAATATCGCGTATTAATCCTCCGCCCATCCCCGCTACTGTAATTACATTCACTTCTTTTGGGGCAATAACAGCTAGACCGCTCCCTTTTCGCACTGAAATGGCATCATTCATCCCAAGCTTTTCAACTTGCTTTTTTGCAGAAAGATATGGCCCTTCATTTACTTCCCCTGCAACAGCGCCCTTGATAAGTCCATTGTTATAAGCATAACAGGGCAAATAAGCATGATCAGAACCAATATCAGCTACTATTGCTCCTTTTGGTATGTAAGATACGACTGCTTTTAATCGTTTTGAAAGGTATTGTTCATTCATTTTTTCACCACATTGTCTCACTTTTTTAGTTATTCTCTTATCATCATAGCTTTTTCCTTATCTTGACGCAAGAACAGCAAAAAGCTTTCTGGATTATCAGAAAGCTTCTTTTTTGCTTATTTTTTTTCAGCAAGCCACTCAGCAAGTTTATCTTTATCAGCGCCAGATACTAAACCTGATGGCATACCTCCTGGTAATCCTTCTTCAAGAATGGTTGCAATTTCTTCTGCAGAATACTTAGATCCTACTTGCTGGAGGTTCGGACCCATGCCGCCTTCTAGTTCACCGCCATGACAGCCGGAGCAGGTTTGTGTATAGATTTCTTCAGGTGCTAATTCAGCAGTCTCTTCCCCGCCATGAGCTTCTTCGTTCAAATTATTTAAACCAACGAAGGAAAGCGTAAGAATTAAAATAAATCCAGCTACTGCAGTTACTAGAAATGGGATAAGCGGATTGCCTTTCATCTTTTTTCCTCCTTGCTCTACTTTTTCTTACATAGTTTTCCCGATTATGTACGAGTAAACAAATCCATTATTATTTTACTTTAAAACATACAAGATGAAAAGCCTTTCCATTATATTTATTGATTTGTCACGAATTCTTCAATAATTTATTCAACATTTTCATCTTGTATTTGTTAAGTAATTGCTACAAAAAATTAACATGCTCTTAAAATTTGTATGGCATGATTAAATTATGCTCTTTTATCCATTCTTTTTCATTCTACTGCTTAAAGCGTTGAATAATTTTTATGAACTTCATTTGCAAAATCCAAAAAAAATCAGTAAAATAAATGACAAGAAATGTTATTGAACATTGACCTTGAAAAGGCATTCATTTTTGTTAACAAAACGCCTATTTAATTAAAATAAAATAGAGTTTGCTTAGTGATTAAGCAAACTCTATAAACCCTAAACAGATTGTCCCTTAATCTAAGAAGTCTTTTAAACGTTTACTACGGCTTGGATGGCGAAGTTTACGCAATGCTTTTGCTTCAATTTGGCGGATCCGTTCTCTTGTAACTCCAAATACTTTTCCAACTTCCTCAAGCGTACGTGTACGACCATCGTCTAGTCCAAAGCGTAAACGAAGCACATTTTCTTCACGATCAGTCAATGTATCAAGCACATCTTCAAGCTGCTCTTTCAGCAGTTCATACGCTGCAGCATCTGACGGAGCAAGTGCTTCTTGATCTTCAATAAAATCTCCTAAATGAGAGTCATCTTCTTCACCAATAGGCGTTTCAAGTGAAACAGGCTCTTGGGCAATTTTTAAAATTTCGCGGACTTTATCTGGAGAAAGCTCCATCTCTTTTCCAATTTCTTCTGGAGTTGGTTCTCTACCTAAGTCTTGTAAAAGCTGACGCTGCACACGAATTAACTTATTAATGGTTTCCACCATATGCACAGGTATACGAATTGTTCTCGCTTGGTCTGCAATGGCCCGTGTAATTGCTTGGCGAATCCACCATGTAGCATACGTACTAAATTTAAATCCTTTGCGATAGTCAAACTTTTCAACGGCTTTTATAAGTCCCATATTTCCTTCTTGAATTAAGTCGAGGAAAAGCATTCCTCTTCCAACGTAACGCTTGGCAATACTTACAACGAGACGCAGGTTCGCTTCTGCTAATCGGCGTTTTGCTTCTTCATCGCCGTCCTCAATTCGATTGGCAAGTTCAATTTCTTCTTCAGCAGAAAGTAAATCAACCCGTCCAATCTCTTTTAAATACATGCGTACTGGGTCATTAATTTTCACTCCAGGCGGCACACTGAGGTCATTTAAATCAAACTCTTCTTCTTTTCCTTCTTCAGGAATCGTTGCCGTTCCTGAATCCTCAATTACTTCAACACCCTGATCTTCCAAAAAGTCAAAAAACTCGTCCATTTGTTCAGAGTCTTGGTCAAATGGTGATAACCGATCTGCAACCGTTGAATAAGTAATAACTCCCGTTTTTTTACCTAAATCAACTAGTTGTTCTTTCACTTGATCGATGGTTAATTCACCTTCTGGCGCTTGGCTAGTAGGTTTCTCAGCCATTCGATCCCCCTCCTTCCATACTTCTACGACACTAATAATTATTTATTTGTGAAGGTTTTTTTAATTTCAATAATTTCCATAGCAATCTTAGCGGCCGTTAAAAAGTCTTGTCTTCGTTCAGCTTCCTTTTTTTCTTTTTCTTTTTCTTCAATCTGCATTTTCTTTGGATATATAAGAATTTGCTTCATATAATCGTCTAACTCTTTATCCGATATATCCTCATTAATTTCCAACATCGCAAGTTCCGATGCTGTTTTTATTAATTGCGGTTCATGAAGCCTTTCTAGAAAGGCACTTATATTTGGCTGATTTCCTTCTGCATAATAGGCATACAAATATGCAGCCACTGCGCTGTATTCTTCGATATTAAATGCGCCGCCAATTTCCTCTTGAACCTTTTCAGCAATTTCAATGTTACGAATCATATGAGCAAGAAGCAGCCTTTCAGCATTATGAAAAGCAGGTAGTAGGCGCTGAACATAGAAGTTTTTTCTAGCCTTATTATCTCTTTTCTCAAAAGGTTTATCCTGTTTTTTTTGTGATTGTTTATAAAATTGATGCTGCTGCTGTTTTAATGCATCTAATGATAAAGAAAACTCATTGGCAAGCTGCCTTAAATAATGATCACGTTCCACCGCTTTTTTTAATGTGCTAATTTCCTGCAGTACCTCTTCGATATACTGCATTCTTTCTCCTTCATCTTGAAGGTTTTTTCCTCTCCGAAAGTAATCCATCTTAAAGGACATAACCGTTAAACTTGTTCCAATGACATTCGTTAAAAATGCTTCTGCTCCATACTTACGAATATAGTCGTCAGGATCTAATCCGTCGGGCATCTTTGCAATTTTAACGAGACAGTCGGTTTGTGCAAACATTTCAGCTGCCCGAAACGCAGCATTGACACCTGCATTATCAGAGTCATAACAAATCGTGATCCCTTCAGCATTACGGCTTAAAATTTTTGCCTGTTCCTCTGTAAGAGAAGTCCCTAAAGTGGCCACACCATTTTTAACCCCAGCTCTCCATGCTGATGTCACATCAACATATCCTTCGAAAAGTACAGCTTGTTGGGTTAACCGAATTTGAGGCCTAGCAAGATGGAAGCCATACAAAGTTTTACTTTTGTTAAAGATCTTAGTTTCAGGACTGTTTAAATACTTTGGTTCTCCTTTACCTAAAACACGCCCACCAAAACCAATCGCATTTCCTTTTGCATCAAAAATGGGAAACATAATTCGATCACGAAAACGATCGAAATACTTTCCATCAAACTCTCTTTTACCAATTAGCCCAGCTTGTTCTACTTGATCTAGTTGAAAGCCTCGCTTTGCTAAGAATGCAGATGCAAATTCCCATGAATCAGGTGCATAACCAAGGTTATAAGTTTTGATGGTTTCCTCATCAAATCCTCTATCCTTTAAATACGCTAATGCTTGCTGCCCTTGATCTGTATTCAACAGACAATGATGATACAGCTTTGTTAATAGTTCATGTGCCTGCTGCATGACTTCACGATCACGATTTGATTTTTGATGTGCTGGAGACTGGTCAAGCTGCGGCAAATGAATTCCAACTTTTTCTCCAAGGTGGCGGACAGCTTCCGGAAATTGAAAGCCTTCAATTTCCATTAAAAAAGAAAAGGCGTTACCTCCTGTGCCACAACCAAAACAGTGGTAAATTTGCTTATCTGGAGAAACTGAGAAAGAAGGTGTATTTTCCCCATGGAAGGGACATAAACCAAAATAATTTCTACCTTGCTTCTTTAGCGTCACATAATCATTGATAACATCAACAATGTCCACTGCTTTTCTAATCTTTTCAACGGTATCTTCAGGAATACGAGTTGCTCCCATTAATCACATCACCGTTCTTTAAATTACACTACTTTTTTCGACAAATTTCACAAAAGTCCTTCTTTTTTTAAAACTTTTTTAAATTCTTCACTAAATCGTTCTTTGTCTTCTTTCCGGAAAGGCTTTGGGCCCTTCACACGGTTTCCTGCTCTACGTTCTTTACTAGATAAATGGCGCATATATAACAGGTCATCAATATTTTTCTCTAAATACCGTTTACCACGAGGCGAAAGAACATAAACTCCCTTTGGAAGAAGAATACTTGCTAGACCGTAGTCTTGAGTAATAACAAAATCGTTTGGAATCACATGATTGACAATATAGAGATCCACTTCTTCCCGATTAGAATCAACAATAATCCATTTTGTGTTTTTCTCCTCATTCATAACATGTGCATAAGAAGCAACAAAAAGTACATCTACAGGTACATTCCTACATATATCTTGAATTTCCTGTTTAATTGGGACTGGACACGCGTCTGCATCAATAAATATTGTTTGCATCTTTTTCGGCATATTTCTCTATTCTACATCTCCTTATGGATTCCTTCTTACATTTCTTTGTTTTAAAATTTAGAAATTTGTCGAAGTCTTTCGATTATCTGGTTATATTGTAACCATTTTAATTAACTTTTAAATCACAATATTTTATTATAAATGATTCATTACTAATTCGCTAGCAAAAAAAAGAAAAAAGCACAAAATTCTCAAGGAATTATGTGCATTAACGATATCCTTTTCCATGATAAATATTTAATATAATATTTGCAGTTTCCTCAACCGCTTTATTTGATACATCAATTACTTCACAGCCCATCTTTTTTACAATATCATCGAAATACTGCAGCTCTGCTTTAATTCGTTCAATATTTGCATAATTTGCTTGATCATTTAACCCTAATGATTTGAGGCGCTCACGGCGAATATCATTAAGCTTTTCAGGACTGATTTTTAAAGCAAAACACTTCTGCTGGGATACTTTAAATAACTCTTCCGGCGGTTCTACTTCTGGAACAATTGGAACATTTGCAACTTTTACGCGTTTATGGGCAAGATATTGCGATAAAGGAGTCTTGGAAGTTCTTGAAACACCAACAAGGACAATATCAGCGCGTAAAATTCCACGAGGATCTCGACCATCATCATATTTTACCGCAAATTCAATTGCCTCTATTTTCCGAAAATAATCTTCATCAAGTTTATGAACAAGGCCGGGCTCTCTTCTTGGTTGGCGTTTTGTTACACTTTCCATTTTTTCCATCATTGGCCCAATAATGTCCACGTATTCTACGCCTTCTTGTTCAGCAATAGAAATGAGATATTCTCTTATTTCGGAAATAACTAATGTAAAAGCAATAATTGCCCCTGCTTCTTTTGCTAAAGACACAACTTCACGAATTGTTGCTTTATCTTCTACATAAGGTACTCTTCGTACTTCAATATTTGCCGTATTAAATTGACTTGCTGCCGCTTTTACAACAAGATCTGCTGTTTCTCCGACAGAATCAGATACCACATATATTAATGGACGTGCCGTTAAACTATATTCCATTCTGTCATCCCCTTTCTACTATTCATTCTATATCTAAATCACTTCATCTATTGCTAAATCCACTAAGGCTTTTGTAATATTAGTCTTTGTTAATCTGCCAATCACTTCAAACCCTTGGAGATTTTCTGCTTCTTTTACAACCGGGACGGCATCAATTTGCTTTTCAATAAGCTGATTTGCTACATCAATTAATAGATCTTCTTTATAGCAAACACTAATATTCGGCATTCTTGTCATAATGATATTAAGCGGTATGGATGCTAAATCTTGTTTTCCCATGCTGGCTCTCAATAAATCTTTCCTAGAGACCACTCCAACAAGCTTTGCATCCTTATCAACGACAAAGAGAGTCCCCACATCTTCAAGAAACATCGTACAAATTGCATCATAAACGGTTGCTGCTTCATTTACAACAACAGGCATTGATTGAAAATCCTGCACTTTAATTTTTTTAATTTTTTCAGTTAACAGCTGTGAACCTGTTTTTCCTGTATAAAAATAACCTACTCTTGGTCTTGCATCTAAAAAACCTGCCATTGTCAATATGGCTAAGTCTGGTCTTAGCGTAGCACGAGTTAAACTTAACTGGTCCGCAATTTGCTCACCAGTAATCGGTCCTTCATCTTTTACAATCTGTAAGATTTGTTCTTGTCGTTTATTAAGTTCGATATGACTCACCACCTTTACCAGTCTATCTTAAATAGGCTATACACTTTACGAAATTATTATATACGATTTAGCTTCTTTTGAGAAATGATTAAATTGACTCACTTCAACTTTTGAATGAAAAATTCTAATCGATTTTAAATTGATCAAGCTGATCAAGAAAACGTTTTGATTTCAATTTAAGACCAGAATAGGTATCATAATAAGTTGTAAGTATTTGCTTGATTTCAGCTTTTGTCTGCTCTTTTACCGAGACCTGACCTAAGCGAGTAATGTCAAAATGATAAAAAAGCCTAAGAAGCTTTGCAGTAGATGAAGAGATTTTTAAGTGGTGTGGATCAATGTGTTGACATTTATGACAGAGAAAACCTCCCTCTCTTATTGAAAAAACAAATTGTCCTTCCATTGTTCCACAGTTAGCACATTTATTAAATTCAGGGGCAATTCCTGCTGCTGAGAGCATTTTCACTTCAAATATAAAAGTTAAGATTTCAGGGTCTATCTCTTCATGCATAAAATAAAGAACTTGATAAACTAATTCAAATAAATACGGATTTGGCGTTTTTTCCTCTGTAAGTTTATCTAATAATTCGACAACATAGGCAGCATAAGCTGTACGAAAAATATCTTCACGAATTCCTCGAAAAGAAGAAATCATTTCTCCTTGACTTAAACTCCCTAACCCACTCGATTTTTGAAATAAATATTGGCCATATGTAAAAAGCTGTGAAACAGAAGAGAGGCGACTGTTTGCTTTCTTCGCCCCTCTTGCCATAACGCCAATTTTTCCAGATTCCCTTGTATAAAGCGTTAATATTTTATTTGATTCTCCATAGTCAATTGATCGAATAACAATTCCCTCTACTTTTACCAGCATACTATTCTCACCACTAATTATTTAAATAAAAGATGACAAACATTAAGTAAACGGCACATTGACCTCACCTTCACCCATCACTTCTTCAACTACTTCTTTTCCCTCGTCACTTGAATAATTTTCCATCTCTTTTACTAAAAGATAGGTTTCCACATTTCCTGTTACACAAAATACTTTCCAAGCAAAATTCAACAAGAAAGCTCCCACCTTTCTACAGTGATTCGTTCTGTATGTTTATGATGACCTTCTTTTATTAAAATGATGTGAGATAAATTTTGTCAATTCCACTTCAAGTTAAAGGATGAATGTTTGTGACTTCTTCTTAATACTCGTCTTCAGTAAATCCAAAGTCTCTTAACACACTTGATTTATTGCGCCAATCTTTTTGTACCTTTACCCATAATTCCATATAAACTTTACTGCCAAGCATCGCTTCAATATCATAGCGAGCACGTTTTCCAATTTCTCGAAGCATTGACCCCTGCTTACCAATAATAATTCCTTTTTGAGAAGAGCGTTCTACAATAATCGTTGCATCAATATCAACAATCTCTTTGTCATCCCGTGCACGCATTTGATCTGTTACAACCGTAACCGAATGTGGGACTTCTTCCCTTGTTAAGTGCAGCACTTTCTCACGAATCATTTCCGCCACAATAAAACGTTCCGGATGATCTGTAATTTGATCGGCTGGATAATATTGTGGACCTTCCTCCAAATAATCTGTAATTTGATTAAGCAATGTGGGAACATTATTTCCTTGTAATGCTGAAATAGGCACAACTTCCGCAAAATCATAATGCTCTTTGTACTGCTTAATAAACGGCAGCAGTTGATCTGGATGCACTTTATCTATCTTATTTACCACTAAAAATACTGGCTTTGAGACTTTTTTTAAGCGCTCAATAATAAATTCATCGCCTCTCCCAAGCCCCTCTTCCGCATTGACTAAGAACATAACGAGATCCACTTCATTCAACGTATTTTCAGCCATTTTTGTCATAAAACTCCCAAGCTTATGCTTTGGTTTATGAATGCCTGGCGTATCGATAAATACAATTTGTGATTCATTTGTTGTATAAACACCATGGATTTTATTACGTGTTGTTTGCGGCTTATCACTCATAATGGCGATTTTTTGGCCAAGCACTTGATTTAATAAAGTTGATTTTCCAACATTCGGACGACCAATTAATGCGACAAAACCTGATTTATATTCTTGATTATTCATGATTATATCCCTCGCTGCTATTAAGAATCATGTTCTTAATTACTATATTCTCAATTCCTTACAATACTAAACGTAAAATAGGCGGTATAAAAAACAGTACACCTATTATAACAGCAACTATACTAAATATAAATACAGCCCCTGAAGCTGTATCTTTAGCGATCTTTGCTAATGGATGATAGTCAGGAGAAGCTAAATCAACCACACATTCAATTGCAGTATTCATTAACTCCAGTGCTAATACAATTCCAATTACGATAATAAGGATCGAAATTTTCATTACAGATAGTGCAAATATTTTGGCCATTACAAGAACAACGATCACTGCCGCTGTATGAATACGAAAATTCCTTTCGTTTTTGAAAGCATACCATATACCTTCCAATGCATAACGAAAGGAATGAATAATGGTTGGATTTTTTTTATCTCGTAAGGCCATATTGGTTTAAAATATCCTTTTGTCTTTGAAACATTTCTTTTTCTTCTTCTTCAGTCATATGATCATAACCTAATAAATGTAGAAAACCATGAACAGCTAAAAACCCTAATTCCCTTTCAAATGAATGATTGTAAGCATCTGCCTGCTCTTGAATACGAGGAATAGAAATAATAATATCCCCCAGTATACGGGGCATATCTGCTCCAACAATCATCATTTCATCTTCTCCCTGCTCCTCTAAAGCAAATGAAATCACATCGGTAGGTTGATCTTTGTCTCGGTATTCACGATTAATTTCTTGAATTCTTTCATCGGTTACAAAGGTTAATGAAACTTCTGCTTCTTCATGAATACCTTCCATTTCTGCTGCTTTTTGGAGCACCTCTTCTGCTAAAGCAAGATGCTCCTCAGAAAGACTATTTGTTTCATCATAGCTCTCAATTAATAATGCCATACTAATTCACCTTCTTCTTTAAATCTTCTGGATACTCAATTCTTGAATGAAAAATTCCTTTTAACGTTTCGCAAATTGTTTTTGCAACAATATCTAATTCTTTTAATGTTAGATCACTCTCATCAAATTGCCCGTCTTCAAGACGATCGGTAATAATTTTACGAACTAACGTCTCTATCTTTTGAGGAGTTGGCTTTGCGAGAGAACGGACAGCGGCTTCCACTGAATCAGCAATTCCAACGATCGCAGCTTCTTTTGTTTGAGCTTTTGGACCTGGATAGCGAAATTCTGCTTCTGGAATCTCTTTGTTCGCTTGACTGTTTGCTTTAAAATAAAAATATTTCAGCAGTGTTGTGCCATGATGCTGTTCAGCAATATCAATGATTTCCTTTGGAAGCTTATGCTTTTTTAATAAATCTGCCCCATCATATGGATGGGAGATAATAATGGTTTTACTTAATTGAGGTGCAATATTATCATGAGGATTTTCCATATTTAATTGGTTTTCAATAAAAAAATGGGGCCGCTTTGTTTTTCCAAGGTCATGATAATATGCCCCAACTCGAGCTAAAAGACCGTTCGCTCCTACTGACTCACATGCCGCTTCAGAAAGGTTAGCAACAATGACACTATGATGATATGTTCCTGGTGCCTCTATCAACAGCTTCCTTAACAGCGGCTGATGTGGGTTAGAAAGCTCAATTAGCTTCATTGTTGATAAAATACCAAAAGCGGCTTCAAAAAACGGCATCAATCCAAGTGTTAAGACAGCTGCTAAAAATCCTGATAATAATGAAAATCCTATATCTAATCCCATATGTATCCAATCGTATTGTCCGCTTTTTAACATATAAATGATCGCAACAACCACGGCATTAACAAAGGCTACAAACAAGCCAGCTTTTAATATTTTAGATCGCAAATTTCGCTTTCCAAGATAAAAGATACCGGCTAGAGAACTAAATAATATATAAACGCCGTATAGAGCATTTATTTGACCAGTGATATCTCCATTAAACAGAATACTTCCCACAACTGAAAAGACAATGCTTGAGGCTACTGCTGCCTTTTCATTAATAAGCATCTTTATCATCATTGTTCCCATTGCAACAGGTACTATAAACCCAATATCAACCGTTAATTCATGAATAACACTGGTGATTTTCATAATAAGTATTGCAATAAAAAAGAGTACAACAAATAGTAATAACTTTCTATTTTTATTATGCTTATTTGACTCGATCTCACGTAAATAATAATATAAAACTCCTGTTAAAAGGAAAACAAGCAATGTTAGTCCCACATAAGGGAATGGTTGAAAGCGATTATCAAGAAGACCAACAATATCAAGCTGTGAGAGAATTTCTCGATTAATAATTTCGCCTTCCCTTACCAAAATTTGTCCTTCACGAATCATGACAGGTGCCACAGCTTCTAAAGCTTCTTCTCTTTTGACTTTCGTCGCTTTTGTATCTAAAAAATAATTTGGAACAATTACAAATTGTGCCACTTGTTTTGCAGCACTCTTAAGCTTTGTATTTAAAGAAGCGTCCGGCATGATATAGTCCACTTCTTTTTTAGCACTTTCTAATTTATCTACAGAAATTTGCTGCTGCATTACTTTTGTTACCGCATTCATTGCCATCTCTTTTGAAATTTGGAGCTGAGAAGGAGCGGCTTCTAAAAGGGTCTCTAGTGTGCTTGTTGAAAGTTCTTCAGAGGCTGCAGTCGATAATAACTGGCGAAGCTGCTGTACTTGGTCACTTAACGGAACGGGTTCTTCTTTGCTGCTTACATCATTAGAAACCTTTTCAACTGAGTCGTATATTCCCTCTAATTGTTCCACTTGAAACTGTGCTGCCTCTTTTTTTAGTGTGAAAACAGGTTGAATATTTTGTGCTGCATCATTTTGTTTATCAATGGTTGCTTGTTTATCTTCAATGGTGATTGGTGATTGAATATCTTTTTCTGCGGCAGAATAAAGGGTAACAGCTATCTTCTCAGGAGTTATGTTTGAAAGCATAGCAGCATACATAATTAAGCAAATGATTCCATACAGCAGCACTTGTACATAACGATCATTCCGAAAAAGCTGACTACGGCTTAACCAGCTTATAAGGTTATTCATATCCGTTTTCACCTCACGACGTAGTAACCCAGATCGAATCTTTTTACTAGTAAATGAACTTTTATAAATTTTATCATGTATTCCTAAGCGGTAAAAGAAACAATTTTTTATTATTTAAGGATTTGAAACAAAAGATAAGACTCGTCAAACGTACGAGTCTTATCACATCTCTACACATTATCTTGTTTTTCATAAGCTTTAATGATTTTCTGTACAAGCGGATGACGTACCACATCGGCTTGTTGTAAATACATAAATGAAATGCCAGAGACAGTTCCTAATGTTTCTTCAGCTACTCTTAATCCAGATTTCTTTCCTTTAGGTAAATCAACCTGTGTAATATCTCCAGTAATAATCATCTTTGAACCAAATCCAAGTCTTGTTAAAAACATTTTCATTTGCTCAGGAGTTGTATTTTGTGCTTCATCTAAAATAACAAACGAGTCGTCAAGCGTTCTTCCACGCATATAAGCGAGTGGTGCAATTTCAATAGTCCCTCTTTCAATCAGCCGCTGAGTATGCTCTGTACCTAATACATCATGAAGAGCATCATACAAAGGCCTTAAATAAGGATCAACTTTTTCTTTTAAATCACCTGGTAAAAACCCTAAACTTTCACCCGCCTCTACTGCTGGGCGTGTTAATACAATACGTTTTACTTTATTATTTTTTAAAGCAGTAACAGCCATAACGACTGCCAAATAGGTTTTCCCTGTTCCTGCAGGTCCAATTCCAAACACAAGATCATGCTTTTTCATTGCATTTACATAATGCCGCTGTCCTAATGTTTTAACTCGAATTGATTTTCCTTTAGCATTCGTGGTGATTTCTTCTTGATAAAGTTCGGATAACTGTTCAAGCATTCCTTGTTGTCCTAATTGAATTGCATACATTACATCTCGCTCAGAGACATTAATCCCCTGCTCAATAAGACGGTGTAATGATTCCAAAATATCCTTTACAATGTGGAACGCTTCCTCATTCCCTTTTATAAGAATTTCTGCGCCTCTTGTTATTAACGAAACATTTAAAGCTTGTTCAATTAATTGTAAGTGGGAATCACTTGGACCGAATAAAGCTTGTGCTTGGTTTGAATTTTCAAGTTCTAACTGGATTTCGTATCGTTCTGCCAATATACTCAGTCTCCTTGAATAATGGGTTGTTCAACTGCAATATTTTCAATAACAGTGTAATGCATCTTTAACTTAACTTTACCATTCTCTGTCTTTTCGTGCAAAACTTTTTCTTCTTTTATCTCTGCATCATGATCAATTTTTCGTATTAATTCTTCTCGTGCCATCTCTTTTGCAGCTTGAACAGCCTCTTCTTTTGAGTAAGTTCTTTGGACATTTTCTGTCTCTAAATAGGTTTGTTTTGTGTATCCAAATGGCAGTCTCCATTTAAAAAAATAAAAAGGATAGTTCGTTTTAATTTTTTCATACTCTTTAAAACCCACTTCTCCAAAACCGTATACAGGAATCTTTACATTTCCCATTGTTATATAGTGTTTCACTTTATTTTCTCCCGTATGTGTAATAAAAGTGGTTTTAAAAGGAATGGTAACTTCTGACTCATACCACACCTCTCCTAAAATAACTCCTTTTGCCGGCACAATGTTCGTACTTTCTTCTTTTCCGATAATACCAGAAACAAGCAGTTTTCCTTTTGCAACATACTCATTCTTCTTAACCATCAGTTGTCCATTTTCAACAAAAACATCATAAATGATTGCTTTTTTTTCTGCTACTAAATGTCTTGGATTTAATGTTTTCTCTTTTTCAGGAAGCTCTTTTTCAACGACATCAAATGTATATTTTGTACCATCTATCTTTACTCCCACCCATGTTACACCCGTAAGCTGCTCTGTAACTTGCTGCTGCACATCTTGTACACTAGGTAATAAAAAAAGAAACTTCCCCCGTTTAATTCCTATTTCGTTTACTGCCTGCAGCAGTTCATGCTCTGCCTTTGGACTAGCTCCTTTTACGTCAATACTCCAAACCATATTCGATAAAATAAAAGTTAAGATAAAAAATAATAAAAGGCCAATTATAATTCCACTTCTTCTAAGAAGATGCTGAATAAAGAAAGGAATTCCCTTCTTTCGCTTAAAACGCACTTTGCAGCGGGCTTTTTTCAAATGAAAACGAACTCTTTTAATATCTTTTATATACATGGAAGCATGCAGTGTTTCTTCATTCACACGTTTAATACCCCATATTGGAATACGATATTGAATACATCGATTTAAAAAAAGTTCTGCATACTTTCCTTTCACTTCAATTTCTACATAACCGATCATTGAATCAATCCATTTATTTTTCAACGAAATCACCTCTCTTCTTTTTCAAATTATGGATAGCGTGTAATTGTCCGCGGTTTTTCCTGCTTTGGAGGAGCTTCTAAATAGAGAACTTGATCTATTTTCCCTTCAAGTAAAATTTCCTCTGGTAAAATGGTTTTAATGACAAATGCTTCTCCTTTAACAAGAAGCTGACCTTGCTTTAATAAGAGGCGCAGCTCTTGGTTTGAAAAACGAAGAACTCCTTGGTGATTTTCTATGTAAATGTGAAGCTGCCCAATCATTGTAATGCGTGGTAGGTCCATTACTGTGTCAGCAGGAAGTTCCATTTTTTGCATCATCCATTTTTTAATGCGCTCTCTCCATTTTGCCATTCGTGAACCTCCTCTCACCTCATGTGTATGAAATAAAAAAACAAAGTATCACTTTAAATAAAAAAACTTAACAGCTCATTTATTTCATCTTCTAAAAAGCTTGGAAACCGCGGTAATCTCACTTATCTGCTCCCAGTCTTTTTTTCTTAACCTACAACAAAAGGTTGAGCTGTAAGCTCAACCTTTTGTTCGTCGAAACGCATCTCTTCCATATGGTTTATGTGCTCTTGGTGAATGAAGAATTTCTGCCCATATGATGCCTTCCCTCAGTTTATTTTTAGATGGATTTTTAAACGTCTTTTTATTGATAACCGTTTTATTTAGCGAGTGACGTTTCAGCTTAGTAGATGACCTTTCTTCTACTTGTTCTTTGAATTGATAAAGCTTTTCTTCAGCATGTTGGAGATTGGTTTGCGGCCGCTTATTCTCAACTTGAATTGTTTCTACAGATGAAAAATCCGGATTTTGTTCTCTTGGAATGGAAGCCTCTTGCTTTTTTCCACTAACAGACGGGCGCTGAGCCGGCTTTGAAGGTTGATTATTAGTTTCTTTAAGCCGCTTCAAAAAGCTAATAATGCCACCAATAATGATAAATACAAAGAAAAGATTACTAAAAATAAATTCAATAAGAGTTTCAAGCGTCATTGCTCTCCTCCTTTGTCATCAGATGAACGGATGAGGCTGTTGGATCACTAGTTTTGTTCATTATCTGAGTCATTCTCATCTTTTCCAAGCATTTGTCTCATATCAGTATCTGCTTGAATATTTTTTAAGTTCAAATAGTCCATAACCCCAATATTCCCAGATCGTAGTGCTTCTGCCATTGCCATTGGGACTTGCGCTTCAGCTTCGACAACTTTTGCATGCATCTCTTGTACTCTTGCACGCATTTCTTGTTCTTGTGCTACCGCCATTGCCCGACGCTCTTCAGCTTTTGCTTGAGCAATATTTTTATCCGCTTCTGCCTGGTCTGTTTGAAGAACGGCGCCAATATTTTTACCAATATCAATATCTGCAATATCAATCGATAAAATTTCAAAAGCTGTTCCTGCATCTAAACCTTTTGATAAAACCGTTTGTGAAATTAAGTCAGGATTTTCCAATACTTTTTTATGATTGTCTGAAGAACCAATTGTTGAAACGATTCCTTCACCAACACGGGCAATAATTGTATCTTCTCCAGCTCCACCAACAAGTCGATCAATATTAGCACGAACAGTAATGCGTGCTTTTGCTTTCACTTCAATACCATCCATTGCAACCCCGGCAATAAACGGTGTTTCAATTACTTTTGGATTAACACTCATTTGCACTGCTTCAAGGACATCTCGGCCAGCTAAATCAATGGCTGCACAGCGTTCAAAGCTTAATTCAATATTTGCTCGATGCGCCGCAATTAAAGCATTTACAACACGATCCACATTACCGCCTGCTAAATAGTGACTTTCTAATTGATTCACTTGTAAATCAAGACCCGCTTTAACTGCTTTAATTAGCGGATTAATAACGCGTGATGGAATAACGCGGCGAAGCCTCATTCCTACTAATGAAAAAATACCAATTCTTACACCGGCCGCAAGAGCGGAAATCCACAGCATCACCGGTACAAATGTAAATAATACTGCTAATACAATAACAATCAAGCCAACAAGCAATAATGTTCCTATTGTCCCTATATCTAATGGCATAAAAGCCCCTCCTTTAATTATTCACTTTGATTATTAGTAGTGATTTCACGTACAACAACTCTAGATCCATTTGTTTTTACAATTTTTATTTTTTTATTTGCTGCAATATAATTACCTTCTGTTACAACATCTAGACGCTCCTCATTAAAGACTGCCGTTCCAGAAGGTCTTAATGGGGTCATTGTTTCCCCTTCAAGTCCAATAATATCTTCCCGAGTTACACTTGCGACATAACCTTGTTCTGTTTTTGTAGCATCAAATAAAATAATTTTACGCAGAAAGCCTTTATAACCAAATATTTTGATAAAAATAACAGAACCAATAACGGTAATAACAATTGCAATTAATATCGATAAAAGGCTGTATTGTAAAGAGGTGCCTGATGCTAAAACAATACTTGCTACAACTGCAATCGCTCCAAGAATGCCAAAAATGCCACCAGGTGTAAAAATTTCAATTAATATTAGGATAATTCCTGCTGCAAGTAATAATAATGCTTCCCATCCAGCAAACCCGGCAATCATATGACCGAAGAAAAATAATAACAGAGCGACCGCCCCCATTATTCCTGGGATCCCAAATCCGGGTGAATATAATTCTAAAACAAGCCCTAAACTTCCTATTGAAAGCAATATAGGCACAATAACTGGATTTGTTACAAACCGTGCTAATTTCTCTGCAAAGCTTATATCAATTTCTTTCGTTACAGCATCAGTTAATTTTAAATAGCTCAGCAGTGCTGTACGATCCTCAACAATTTTTTCAGCATATCCCACCTTTAGTGCTTGATCAGCTGTCAGCGTAAGCAATTCACCTTTCCCTGCACCGTATTCTGGTAAATCGATATCAGGGTTGGCCATCGCCATTGCATATTTCGGATCACGATTATTCAGCTCTGCAGATGCTTTCATTTCCGCAAGCCAATATGATTCTGCTTTTTTCCCTGCTGTATTACCTGACTGGTCAATAATAGCAGCCGATCCCATCGTACTTCCCGGCTTCATTACAATTTGATCTGTGTTTAAGGCTATGTATGCGCCTGCAGATAGAGCTTTTTTCGTAACAAATGCTGTTATTGGTATGTTTGTTTGTCTTAATAAATCAGCAATGTTATCTGCAGCATTCACCGCTCCACCAGGTGTATTAATTTCAAGAACAATGTGATCAGCTCCTTCTTCACCTGCTTCATCTATTCCTCGCTGCAAGAAAGCTTCTAACCCTCGTTCTACTTCTTGTTCCACCGGTATAAAATAAACAAGCTTTCCTTCTCCCTCACCATAAGCAGTTGATGCTATAAAAACTGCTGCGAAAGAAATGATGGTGAATAAAAATGAAATACCTTTCCGATATCGATACATCTTTTCCCTCCTTTCTTCTTTATTACTATATATTATGTACGTTTAAATTAGAAATAAGTTTCAACTTTTTAAACATGTATTTTTTCATATATCGTCCAAAAAAGAAAAATAAAAACACGCCTTGTATGAAACAAGACGTGCAGCATGTTTTATGATAAGTGCTGTTGTACAAGACGATTTATTTGTGATCCATCTGCCTTACCCTTTACTTTTGGCATAATGGCACCCATCACTTTGCCCATATCAGCCTTTGAGCTAGCGCCAACTTGTGTGATTGTTTCTTTTACAATGGCTTCAAGCTCTTCATCTGATAATTGCTCTGGTAAATATTCTTCTAAAATCAAGAGTTCTTCACGCAGTTTTTCAGCAAGATCATCTCGACCTGCACTTTCAAATTCATGGAGGGAGTCTTTACGTTGTTTTACTTCGCGAGTCAGAACAGTAAGTTCAGCTTCTTCGGAAAGCTCGCTTCCAAGCTTAATTGATTCATTTTGAAGCGAAGAACGCACCATACGAATCACTGAAAGCTTGAACTTATCTTTATTCTTCATCGCTTGTTTCATATCATCAGCTAAACGGTTACTAAGACTCATTTAAGAAAACACCCTCTCTTAAAACTTACGCTTTCTTGCTGCCTCTGATTTTTTCTTACGTTTAACACTTGGCTTTTCATAATGCTTACGCTTTTTTACTTCAGCAAGTGTTCCCTCTTTAGAAACCGTTCTTTTGAAGCGACGAAGTGCATCATCGATTGATTCATTTTTACGAACGCGAGTTTCTGCCATTTCTATCCCTCCCTCCAAAACATTGCATACAATCATAAACTAACATGCTAATCATTTAAAAACATGTCTTTTGACATTATAATATATAGACATTTCGCGGTCAACTACATCTTCTTGTTTATAGAAAGTAAAATGGTTAAAATTAATATTTTCGTCATGGCTTTACTACCTTGTCCATATGATATACCAAGGTGGTGAAAGCTATGCCTGAAGTGCTCTCGCTCATGGCGATATTTGTTGGTATTTTTTTATTTGGAATGACAGTTATTCGAATTGGTTTACAAACAGCATCAAAAAAGCATATGCAAGTTTTATTAATGAAAATGACGGATACTCCATTAAAAGGACTTATTACCGGTACCATTGTAACAGCCATTATGCAGAGCAGTTCAGCTGTCCTTGTCATTACAGTTGGCTTAGTTGCTGCTGGATTTCTCACATTTAAACAATCAATTGGAATTATTTTAGGTGTTAATATTGGCACAACTTTTACAAATGAATTATTAACATTAGATCCAAGCTCCTACCTGCCTTTTTTATTAATAGGTGGTACTGCGCTTATTCTTTTTAATTATCGTTTATTATTTAGTGTTGGCTGTTTATTTTTTGGACTTGGATGTATTTTTGTAGCAATGCAGGGTTTTGAATCATTAGCTGATCCTCTCTCCTCAACAACTGCTTTTACTTCTTTTCTGACAGATTCAAATGAAAATATTTTTTTAGGAGTTGGAATTGGTACTTTATTAACAGCCATTATTCAATCTAGTACAGCAACGACTGGCATCGTAATGGGTTTGCTGAACCATCATCTTTTAACATTGCCTGCAGCAATTGCCATTGTATTAGGTGCCAATATAGGCACATGTATTACCGCTTATTTAGCAAGCATTGGAACGAACATCGAAGCAAAGCTTGTGGCATACGCTCATATTTGGTTAAATATTTTAGGTGTACTTTTATTTTTACCCATTATTAAACAACTTAGCTTTATCACGGAACAGTTAACGTCCTTTCCTGATGTCCAAATTGCCCATGCTAGTTTAATTTTTAACCTTCTCTCTTCATTGTTAGCTTTACCGTTTGCGGGATTGCTGGCTTCCCTTTTGTTAAAGATACACAAAAAAAGACCAAGCTAATGTGCTTGATCTTTTTTATTTAAGAAGAAATGGCTGTTTTTGATGAAATTTCATTATCTATTACACGAACAAATTGACCCTCATTATAAGGATAGCCCGCTTTTGTAATTTTCACTTTAACAAGCTTTCCAACCATTTCTTCTGAAGCTTGCACTTTTACTTTCAAGTAATTATCTGTATAACCGACATACAGTCCGCTGTTAGGCTCTTCCTTATAAACCTCTTCAGGAATTACTTCCAGAACTTCTTCCTCAAATTGTGAAGCATATTCTTTTGCAAGCTGATTTGATAATTCAATAAGGCGGTGCACCCGTTCATTTTTTATTTCTTCAGGAACTTGATCTTCCATCCGTGCTGCTGGCGTACCAGTACGCTTAGAGTATGGAAAAACATGAAGCTCAGAAAACTTATGTTTTGCTATAAAATCGTATGTTTCTTGAAACTCTTCTTCTGTTTCACCCGGAAAGCCAACAATAACATCAGAAGTAATGGCTAGTCCTGGTAATACTTTTTTTAATTTCTCTAAACGATCAGCAAACATTTGCATTGTATATTTGCGGCGCATTCTTTTCAGCACAGTATTTGAAGCAGATTGAATAGGAATGTGAAGATGACGAACAATTGTGTTAGATTGCTTCATTGCTTCAATGACTTCATCCGTTACTTGACTTGCTTCAATGGAAGAAATACGCAAGCGCTTTAAGCCATGCACTTTTTTATCGAGATCTTTTAGCAGCTTTGCAAAATTATAATCCTTCATATCTTCACCGTATCCCGCGGTATGAATACCTGTTAGCACAATCTCTTTATAACCTGCATCTACAAGTTTTTGTGCTTGTTCAATAACTGCCTCAGGATCACGAGAACGCATAAGACCGCGTGCCCATGGGATAATACAAAACGTACAAAAGTTATTACAGCCCTCTTGAATCTTTAATGAAGCACGTGTACGATCAGTAAAAGCAGGTACTTCTAATTCTTCATATACACGAGCCTTCATAATATTGCTAACCCCATTAATCGGTTGACGTTCTTGTTTATACTGTTCAATATATGGAATCATTTTTGTGCGATCTTGTGTACCTACAACAATATCCACACCCGGAATGGCCATAATTTCTGCTGGCGAAGTCTGGGCATAGCAGCCTGTTACACAAATAACTGCATTTGGGTTTTTACGGACTGCACGACGAATGACTTGACGGCTTTTTTTATCTCCTGTATTTGTTACCGTACACGTATTAATTACATATACATCAGCAGTGCTTTCAAAATCCGCTCTTTCATATCCTTCATTTTGAAAAAGCTGCCATATTGCTTCTGTTTCATAATGGTTGACTTTACAACCTAATGTTTGAAATGCAACTGAAGGCATTATATTTCACCTCACATTAATTCAGTATGGTACGAAACAGCCGCTAAAAAATAAAGCGCAGCCGTTTCTGTACGCAAAATTCTTGGACCAAGACCGCATGAAACAAAGCCTTGCTCCTCTAATGCCATTACTTCATGCTCCGATAAACCACCCTCTGGTCCAATAACAAGGAGGATTGTTTGACCTGACTGCACTGTATTTAACGTTTTGGCCAAGTTTTTCTTTTCGCCTGTTTTAGCTGATTCCTCATAAGCAATCAGCTTAATATCATAATGGCTGCTTTCTTTAAGTAAATCTTGAAATGACGTTGGAAGCTGCACAGTCGGTACTTGAGTTCGGTGTGATTGTTCAGCAGCCTCTTTTGCGATCTTCTCGAGGCGTTCAATTTTTTTTTGCCCCTTTTGAGCATTCCATTTCACAACAGAGCGCGCTGCAGCAAAAGGCCAAAAACTATTTGCCCCAAGTTCTGTTCCTTTTTGAATAATGTAATCCAGTTTGTCACCTTTAGGAAGACCTTGGGCAATCGTGACAGCCACAGGAAGCTCTTTTTGCTCCTCTATCCATTCTACAATGTTTGCTGTTACTTCGTTATCTGTAATCTCTTCCAATTTACAGCGTGCCGCTTGAATGGAATTGCTGCAAATAATCATATCTCCTATTTTCATTCGCATCACACGTGCTATATGTTTCACATCTTCACCCGTAATGGTTACTTTGGTGTCTGTCATGTTTTCTTTTGGTACAAAGTATCTTTGCAACATTTACACCTGCTTCTATCCGTTATTTCTGGCGATAAAGGCAACCCAATCTTCCATTTCCAATGTCTCTTCAATTGAAAATCCTTGTGTAATAAGCTCCTGCTTAACTTCCTGCTTTTTGCCTTGAATAATTCCTGAGGTAATAAAGAATCCACCTGGCTTTAAGACACGCGGCACATCACCAGCAAAACGAATAATGATTTCAGAAAGCAAATTCGCTACCACAACATCTGCTTGAGCCTCTACATGATCAAGTAAATTATTCTGTTTAACGGTTACTTTTTCTTGCTCTTTGTTAAGTTTAACGTTTAAAATCGCACTTTTCACAGCTACTTCATCTAGGTCAAATGCATCTACTTTTTTTGCGCCAAGTTTTGCTGCAGCAATGCTTAAGACGCCTGAACCTGTGCCAATATCAAGCACATAGCCTCCTGAGTGAACCGTTTTTTCTAAAGCCTGAATGCACATAACCGTTGTTGGATGTGTCCCAGTTCCAAATGCCATGCCAGGATCTAATTCAATAATGAGTTCATCGGTACTTACCGGTTCATACTCTTCCCATGTCGGCGTAATGGTTACTTTCTCTGAAATCTTTACAGGCTTATAATATTTTTTCCATGCTGTTGCCCACTCTTCTTCATTCACTTCACTAATTGTGACTGTATTATAACCTAGATCAATATCATATAAAAGCAAGCTGTTAATTGCTTCCTTAATTTCCTCAACGGTTTCGCCTAAAAAGCTTGTAACAGATAAATATGCTTTAATTATAACGCCTTCTTCAGGATAATCGTCAGGATTGAGTTGATAGATTTCACCTAGTGAAGTATCCCATGACTTCACTAAATCACTGGGATCTTCAATAACAACACCACTAGCCCCTGCTTCATGTAAAATATTTGATACAGGCTCAACAGCCTCCTGAGTCGTATGAATACTAATCTCCGTCCATTTCAAGTTCTACCAACTCCTTACTTAATCACCTTTAAAGGCGCGTTTCACTTTAGCAAAAAAGTTTTCATGCTGTTCTTCGGGATGTGTCCCACTAATTTGCGCAAATTCACGCAGTAAATCTTTCTGCTTCTCTGTTAAATTTTTCGGTGTTACCACTTTAACTGTAACATGTTGATCACCTTGGCCATAACCTCTAACATTCGGAACACCTTTTCCACGCAATCGGAAATTTGTCCCTGTTTGAGTGCCAGCTGGTATTTTAATTTTTACTTTTCCATGCAGTGTTGGCACTTCAATTTCATCACCCAGTGCTGCCTGCGCATACGTTAACGGCATTTCACAGTGAATATCATCTCCATGACGCTCAAAGAATTCGTGTGGTTGAATATGAAAGACAACATAAAGATCCCCTGGAGGCCCTCCATTTACACCAGGCTCCCCTTTACCGGCAATACGAATTTGCTGCCCTTCATCAATGCCCGCTGGAACTTTTATATGAATTTTTGCTTGTTTATTTACTTTTCCGCTGCCTTGACATGTACGGCATTTTTCTTTAATTTCTTTACCGGTTCCACTACAGTAATGGCACACTCTTCGGTTTACTACTCGACCAAACGGTGTATTTTGTTCAACGTTTAATTGACCGCTTCCCTTACAATGGGAACATGTTTCTGGAGATGTTCCTGGTTTTGCACCACTGCCATGGCAAGTATTACACTCTTCCTCTTTCGGAATAAAAATATCCGTTTCTTTACCGAACACTGCTTCTTCAAACTCAAGTGTCATAGAATATTGAAGATCTGCACCTTGTCTTGGGGCATTCGGATTACGACGGCCGCCCCCGCCAAAGAACATATCAAAGATGTCGCCAAATCCTCCAAAGTCGGCACCGCCACCGCCAAAACCTTGATTAGGATCGGTATGACCGAATTGATCATAGTGAGCTTTCTTTTGCGGATTTGTTAATGTTTCATATGCTTCTTTTGCTTCCTTAAATTTATCCGCAGCTTTTGGGTCATCTTTATTTACATCCGGATGATATTTTCTTGCTAATTTTCGATACGCCTTTTTAATTTCATCAGGCGAAGCACTTTTCTCAACACCTAAGACTTCATAATAGTCTCTTTTACTCATGCTATCCACTCCCGATTCGTTTCACATAAATTTTATCTTATCACTATCTTTATAATCTGTGCAATACTCATCTCATGCTTGCATCCATTATATTTATGACATATAAAAAGTCAAAGCCAAGACAGGCCTGACTTTGACTTTTTATATATTAGTACTGCTGCTATTTTTATTAAGAATTACTTTTTCTCGTCATCTACTTCTTCATAATCAGCATCGACAACATTATCGTCAGCTTTGCCTTGCGCACTGCCATCTTGTTGAGCTTGTTGAGCTTGCTGCTGCGCCTGCTCATACAATTTTACAGAAAGCTGCTGAACAATTTCTTGTAACTCGTCTTTAGCTGTTTTGATTTCTTCAAGATTGTTTTCCTCAAGTGCTTTTTTAAGCTTATCTTTTGCCTCGTTAGCATTGTTAACTTCGCTTTCGTCCACTTTACCTTCAAGGTCTTTTAATGTTTTATCAACTGTAAAGACAAGCTGATCTGCTTCGTTGCGAAGTTCTACTTCTTCACGACGCTTTTTATCTTCTTCCGCATTTTCTTCTGCTTCTTTTACCATGCGTTCTACTTCTTCATCAGATAAACCAGATGATGATTTAATCGTAATCGACTGCTCTTTGTTCGTACCTAAATCTTTTGCTCTTACATTTACAATACCATTTGCGTCAATATCAAATGATACTTCGATTTGAGGCACACCGCGTGGTGCTGGCGGAATATCTGTTAATTGGAAACGACCTAACGTTTTATTGTAAGAAGCCATTTCACGTTCACCTTGTAAAACATGAATGTCTACAGATGTTTGGTTATCTGCTGCCGTTGAGAATACTTGAGAATGACTTGTTGGAATCGTTGTATTACGCTCAATTAGCTTTGTAAAGACGCCACCCATTGTTTCAATTCCAAGAGAAAGTGGTGTTACATCAAGTAATACAACATCTTTCACATCACCAGCAAGTACGCCAGCTTGAATGGCTGCACCAAGTGCTACTACTTCATCAGGGTTTACTCCTTTTGAAGGATCTTGACCAATTTCCTTTTTAATTGCTTCTTGAACCGCAGGAATACGAGTAGAACCACCAACAAGGATAACTTTATCAATTTGGC
This sequence comes from Bacillus taeanensis, assembly GCF_003318295.1. GTDB lineage: Bacteria > Bacillota > Bacilli > Bacillales > UBA6769 > Maribacillus > Maribacillus taeanensis. The sequence continues at coordinate 85,778 of NZ_QOCW01000004.1, read as the reverse complement.
TAGCTGAAAGCCCCGCATCTTTTAATGCTTGACGAGTTGGTCCCATTGTTTTTTCAACTAACTCAGCAGAAAGCTCTTCAAACTTCGCACGAGTTAATGATACTTCTAAGTGCTTTGGTCCTGATGCATCCGCTGTAATAAATGGAAGCGAAATTTGTGTTTGCGTTACACCTGAAAGGTCTTTTTTCGCTTTTTCAGCAGCATCTTTTAAACGCTGAAGCGCCATTTTATCTTGAGATAAATCAATACCGTTTTCTTTTTTAAATTCTGCCACAAGGTGGTCAATAATTACTTGGTCAAAGTCATCTCCACCAAGACGGTTATCACCAGCTGTTGATTTTACTTCAAAGATACCATCGCCTAATTCAAGAATCGATACGTCAAATGTACCACCACCAAGGTCAAATACAAGAATTGTTTGATCGTCATCTTTGTCTAAACCATATGCAAGTGCTGCAGCAGTTGGTTCATTTACAATACGTTTTACATCTAGTCCTGCTACTTTACCAGCGTCTTTTGTTGCTTGACGTTCTGCATCGTTAAAGTAAGCTGGTACTGTAATAACAGCTTCTGTTACGGCTTCACCTAAATATTCTTCTGCATAAGATTTTAACTTTTGTAAAATAATCGCAGAAATTTCTTGTGGTGTATATTCCTTACCTTCAGCCTCAACTTTATAATCTGTTCCCATATGACGCTTAATAGATTGGATTGTATTTGGATTTGTAATAGCTTGACGCTTTGCAACTTCCCCTACTAAACGCTCGCCATCTTTAAACGCAACAACTGAAGGTGTTGTACGGCTTCCCTCTGGATTTGGAATAACTGTCGCTTCGCCGCCTTCCATTACAGCGATACATGAGTTTGTCGTCCCTAAATCAATTCCAATAACTTTACCCATTGTCTATTCCTCCTATAACTTATTTATGTAGTTACTCGCTTACTTTTACCATTGCTGGGCGAATAACGCGATCTTTTAATTGGTATCCTTTTTGCAATACCTCTATTACTGTATTTGATTCATGATCTTCAGATTGAACCTGCATAACCGCCTGATGATAATGAGGATCAAACGACTCGCCAACTGCATTAATTTCTTCAACACCTTCTTTTTCTAAGGCATCTTTCAATTGACGGTAAACCATTTCCATGCCTTGAAGAACTGATTTACTCTGTTCATCTTTTACTTCTACGGCAAGGGCACGCTCAAAATTATCTATTACCGGCAGTAATGATTCAACTAAATCTTTTGCTCGGTACTTTGCAGCTGCGGCCTTCTCATCTCTTGAACGGCGGCGGAAATTATCAAAATCAGCTTGTGTGCGAAGAAGACGTGTTTTAGTATCTTCAAGTTCCGCAAGAAGGGATTCTTTTTCTTGATCTGTTTCCTCAGACTCTTCGATAAGTTCAACATTGTCAGCTGAGTCTACCTTTTCATCACTCTGTTCACTTTCAGCAGCTGTATCAATTACTTCTTCTTCTGTTTCGTGTTGTTTATTTTCCATTTATTTCACCTCCCCTAATTTCTATCATAGATGTAAAACACTCTTCAAACAGTGTAGTATTTTATCCATTAGAAAGGGATGGAAGAAAATGCTCTTCCATCTCATATGTCACTATTACCATTTCTACCTAGATTGATACCGTTCTGTCAAGAGCTTCGTTAAATCTTTTGAAATAAAATCAAGAAGACTAATTACACGACGATATTCCATACGAGTTGGACCAAGCATAGCAATCGATCCCATATGTTTACCACTGATGGAATAAGAGGCTGTAATGATACTACAATTTTTCACCTCTTGCAAATGATTTTCTTGACCAATTTTCACTTCAATACCCGGCGCTTGTGCACGAACGAGTTGATAAACAAGCTCTTCTTGTTCAATTGCATTTAGAAGCATTCGAACTTTATCCACATCACGAAATTCCGGTTGTGAAAGAATGTTTGTTTTTCCACCATAAAACACTTTTTCATTCTTCGTAGCTGAGAAGCTTTCATTCAACATCGTAAGAACATGCTGATAATTTTTAATATGAGCCTTTAAAACATCAGCAATTTCTTCAAATAATTTACTTCGCAGCTCAATAAGCGAAACATTTTTTAAACGTTCGTTTAAAATATTAATAATTTTCTCCAACTCAGAGCGGTCAACCTGTTCTGGAATGGAAATAGTCTGATTTTCGACATGCCCTGTGTTCGTTACAAAAATTACTACAGCTGTCCCATTTGATAACGGGATAATTTGTAGATGTTTTAAGCGTGTTTCAAACATTTCTGGCCCTAAAATAATGGATGTATAATTGGTCATTTCCGAAAGAATTTTCGCAGACTCTTGAATCACTTTTTCAACTTCATATAATTTCTCTGTAAACAATCGTTTGATACTTTCGACATCTTCACCGGAAAGAGTTGATGGCGAAAGCAAATGATCAACATAGAAGCGATATCCTTTTTCAGATGGAATTCTTCCTGAAGAACTATGTGTTTTTTCGAGAAAACCCATTTCTTCAAGATCCGCTAATTCATTTCGGATGGTGGCTGAGCTGAATGTTACATCTTCACGCTTAGAAATTGTACGCGAACCGATGGGCTCTGCTGACCGAATATAATCATCCGTTAACAACTGTAAAATCAACAATTGACGATCCGTCAACATGAAACCATCACCTCTGTTAGCACTCGATCTGAGCGAGTGCTAAATCTAATAATAACTTACCAAAAGCACCTTGTATTTGTCAATTATTATTACACATTAAGAAACTGTTGAAACACTTCATTACCTAAAAAAATCCCTTGCTTGGATAATGTTAAGCGTTCTTCGTTATCAATAAGCAAACCCTTTTTTGCTAATGAAGTAACTTGTTCACCAAATACATCATATATGGATTTATTATATTTTTTCTTGAATTCATTTTTTGATACGCCTTTTATTTTCCGAAGCCCCATAAACATTTCTTCTTCCATTTTCTCATTCTCTGTTAACACGTTTTCTTCACGATATGGAAACCCTGTTTCTGTAATACTATTTATATATTGTTTTAACGGCCCTGCATTTACCCGTCTTACTCCATTAATATAACTGTGAGCTCCTGCCCCTATACCATAATAATGTTCATTACGCCAATAAGTTAAATTATGCCTACTTTCAAAGCCAGGCTTAGCAAAATTACTGATTTCATACTGTGCAAAACCGTTTCGTTCCATCTCATTCATCAGCAGCTCATACATTTTATATTCATTTTCTTCTGAAGGAACTTTAAGCTTGCCTTTATTCATTAAATTGTAAAATAACGTTTTTGGCTCAATTTGCAGCGAATAAGCAGACACGTGCGTAATATCGAGCAAAAAGGCTTTTTGGAGAGATTCTTGAAACATTTGAACGGTTTGATGAGGAAGACCAAACATTAGATCAATTGATAAATTATGGATACCTATTTCATATGCTAAAGAAACAATTTCAAAAATGTCTTCATAACGATGTGTACGTCCAATTCCCTTTAATAATTCATCTTGAAACGCTTGTACACCAATACTTAACCGATTAACACCCGCCTCTTTTAGAAGTTTAAGCTTGTCTTTTCCGATGTTTCCGGGATTTGCCTCAAAAGTAAACTCATAGTTGTCAGCTAACTTAAAATGCCGATGAATTGAATTCAAAAACAATTCTAACTGCTCAACATTTAAAGCTGTTGGCGTTCCTCCTCCTACGAAAATGGTTTTCATTTTTCGATCCGAGAATCTAGAAGTTGTATGAGCCATTTCCCTTTCCATTGCTCGTAAGTACTCTTCAACAGGCTGCCTATCTAAAAATACTTTATTAAAATCACAATAATGACAAATTTGCTCACAAAACGGGATGTGTAAATAAGCGGCTGTAATAGCCATATTATCACTGCTTTCTAAATAATCTTTATGGAGGAAAAGGACTGTCTCAATAGGGTCTGATCCCCTCCAATACCTACAATACATCGATACTTTTAATAAAAAGCATGTTGTATTAGACGAGGAAGATCTGACCCTATGTTTTTGAGACAGCCCTTTTTAATATTTCATTTTCTTATATTATTTTTCCTTTTTGTCTGAATCCATCTTCAATACAGACATAAAGGCTTCTTGCGGAACTTCTACTCGACCTACCATCTTCATACGCTTTTTACCTTCTTTTTGTTTTTCAAGAAGTTTACGCTTACGAGAAATGTCCCCGCCATAACATTTTGCCAATACGTTTTTGCGCATCGCTTTAATACTTGAACGAGCAATAATTTTCTGGCCAATCGCTGCTTGAACTGGTACTTCAAACTGCTGTCTAGGAATTAACTCTTTCAACTTTTCAGTAATCGATTTTCCACGTTCAAATGCAAAGTCTTTATGAACAATAACAGATAACGCATCAATTTGTTCACCATTTAATAAAATATCCATTTTTACTAACTTTGAAGCACGGTAACCAATTAGTTCATAGTCTAATGAGGCATACCCTTTTGTATTAGATTTTAATTGATCAAAGAAATCATAAACAATTTCACTAAGAGGAATATGATACGTAATGTTAACACGGTTTTCATCTAAGTACTGCATATCAATAAATTCGCCGCGTTTCTTTTGACAAATTTCCATTACGGACCCTACATAATCATTCGGCGCCATAATAGAAGCTTTCACATACGGCTCCTCTACTTGATCAATTACCTGTTGTGCCGGCATTTTTGATGGATTATCAACGGTCATTTCTTCACCATTTTGCAGTTTCACATTATAAATTACACTCGGCGCAGTGGTAATTAAATCAATACCAAATTCACGCTCAATACGTTCTTGAATAATCTCCATATGCAGCAGTCCTAAGAAACCACACCGGAAACCAAATCCAAGCGCTTGAGATGTTTCTGGTTCATACTGCAATGATGAATCATTCAATTCAAGCCTTTCTAATGCTTCACGAAGATCATTATATTGACTTGAATCAATAGGATACAACCCGCAATACACCATAGGATTCATTTTCCGATAACCAGGCAGCGATTGATCAGCTGGATTTTTCACTGTGGTGATCGTATCCCCCACTTGTGTATCTCCAACATTTTTAATAGCTGCTGTTAAAAATCCTACATCCCCTACCGACAGTTCTTTTTTAGCAATAGGCTTTGGAGTAAACACACCAAGCTCTGTAACTTCAAACTCTTTTCCGGTTGCCATCATTCGGATTTTCTCCCCGACTTTTACCGAACCTTCAACAATTCGAATATAGGCAACTACACCTCGGTAAGGATCATATAAGGAGTCAAAAATTAACGCCTTTAACGGACCTTCTGGATCTCCTTGAGGCGCTGGTACTTTTTCAACAACTTGTTCTAAAATTTCTTCAATACCAATGCCTTCTTTAGCAGATGCAAGAACCGCATCGGAAGTATCAAGACCAATTACATCTTCTACTTCTTTTTTTACGCGCTCTGGTTCGGCACTTGGAAGATCGATTTTATTTACAACCGGTAAGATTTCAAGATCATTTTCAAGCGCTAAATATACATTTGCAAGTGTTTGAGCTTCTACACCTTGTGCAGCATCAATAATTAATAAAGCCCCTTCACATGCTGCTAAGCTTCGCGATACTTCATAAGAAAAGTCGACATGGCCCGGCGTATCAATTAAATGAAAGATGTATTCATTACCATCTTTTGCTTTATACGTTAACTGTACGGCATTTAGTTTAATTGTAATTCCGCGCTCACGTTCTAAATCCATTGCATCGAGCATTTGTTCCTTCATCTCGCGCTGCGTTAATGCACTTGTTTTTTCTAAAATACGATCCGCAAGCGTTGATTTCCCATGGTCAATATGGGCGATGATGGAAAAGTTGCGGATCCGTGATTGCCGTTCTAATTTTTCTTTTCGATTCATTTTCTAATCACTCCTACAAAATTGAGCAAACTACACTAGATTAAATTATAGCAACTGCAATCCCTAGATTCAATGAGGAGTTTTAAATGAATACAATGTTTGCCTACTTTATTTAGTTTAGTGTGTCATTATTACCTTAATTATCTATTGAAAAATAAGCTGAAGAATTTTTTCAAAGAGTGCTGTGGTAAATCCAATCGTGATCTTTAAAAGTTCAATGATAAGTTCTGTTAGCTTTTGACCAATTGTAGAAAAAAAATTAAATGATTCCATTTCTTCAAGTTTTTTCTGCTTTTCTTTTAAATCATGAGTCGTAATGGTTTGGCCCAATACTTCTGCTTCCTGCTCATTGCTGGAAAGTTCAAAAGCATTAGGAAAGGAGGCATTTTCACCACGCATTTTCTTTAAGCCGCTATTTGCTTCCTGCATGCCTAAAAGTACTCCAAAAAACAATACCATTGTAAGCAGCAAACACTTTACTAAAAAACGCATGATGTTCCTCCTTTTATTTCTTTAATTATTCACTTTCTCAGCTTGCCAGTAATAGTCACTAATTACTTCCGCTAATGCTTCAGCAGTACGCGACAATTCCTCTATAGTATTGTCAACTCCTCCGATTTCAATAACTAAAGAATTTGGAGATAAATCTTGATTATAAACACCATTTACCCCTTTACCCTGTTTACCGATAATCCCTCGACTTAATCCTGGATATTTTTCATCAATTAGAGTGTGCAGCATATTTGCCATTTTTAAATTTTCTTGGTAATTTCCGTTTTCTTCTCCGATCACAAAGACCGTCTTTGCATAAGCTTTGTTATTAATAGTTACTGTTGTTTTATCTTTTCGTAATGAATCTCTGTGTAAGTCAAAGAAAAATTTAAGATCTTGATTATTAGCCATTGCAGATTGCACAATTGGTCTTGAAGCACTGTAAGCTCGGGAGGAATTCCATCCCTTTTTATGAAGCTCCTCCCCCATATTTGTTTTATTAACTTCAACACCAATCCCTCGTTTTTCCAACTCTTTACCAAATTTTTCACCAATAAGAGTAATATTTGTTTTAGAGTCTGTTGCTTGATTTGCATCGGATGTATCAATATCTTTAAGCAGTGGAAAATATGATTCCCAGCTGTGAGTATGATAAATATAAACCACTTTTTTCCCATTCGTTGTTAATGCAGGGGTAGGAATTTTATTTTCATCTGTTTCCAATCCCTCTAAATTTTCAACTGTCGCTTCTCGCTCTGCCATTAACACTTCCATAGGTGGAGCTGATTCAATTGGTAAGTTTGTAAAATCTGTTCCTTCTCCTGCTACTAATATATTGGCATCATAAAGAGCAAAGCCCGGCAGTTCTCTTCCTAAAAGACTTCGAATATCGCCAGGAGTTACACTTGTTGCAAGCTCAAAAGCAACCTTTGATAAAGAAGGTGGTTCACTTTCTTTTGATAATACTTGTGTAAAGTATGCATTTTCCATCCCCATCACATAAACAAGTGATTCACCGGAAAAACTTGTAATCCACTGATGAATCGAGGAGGACTGTAAACGATATTTCGCCTCAAATGACGTTAAAAAGCCAACCAGCAAAAAAATCAACACAATACCAATCACACCAGCAATCATTAGCTTTCTAAAGCTTGTCCGTTCAATTGCGACTTGAAAACTAAACGGCCGATTCATACTCCCACCCTTTCATAGCTTGTCTACATAACATATGCGAAAGCTTAAAAGGACAGAACTTTTTTTCTAATTAATGGGTATATGCTCCTGTATTGCCTTGATCAATTTGTTGATGAAGAGCCGCATTTAATCCCCCAGCAAGCACGTTTGCCATATCTTCAATAAACACGTCCACTTCTTTTGGAGTTACCATTAAATTATGACCAAGCGGAGCTAACACTTCATGCATTAATCTACGCTTTTCTTCCTCTTCTAATCCACCTACAATTCCTAAAAAGCGCTGTCTTTCCGGCTCATCAGGCAAGTCTTCCTCTGTTAAAGTACGCTTTTCACCAAATGTCATTCCAGATGGCACTAATGCTCGAGACGGTTTATCTTTTTCTTTTAACTCACGGCCAAAATGCTTTAATACTAAATCAATGCTGTCGCTTGCTATTGTTACAGCATCTAAAACAGTTGGAATTCCAATTGCAATCACAGGAATGCCTAATGAATTATAACTTAATTCTTTACGCTTATTTCCAACACCAGATCCGGGATGAATACCTGTATCAGAAATTTGGATTGTACTGTTTACACGTTCAATTGATCGTGATGCGAGCGCATCAATGGCAATAATAAAATCAGGATTTGTTTTTTGAACAACCCCATGGATAATGTCACTCGTTTCAATTCCTGTAATTCCCATGACACCAGGTGCGATCGCACTAACAGAACGAAATCCTTCTTCTACATTTTCTGGTGCTAACTCAAATAAGTGTTTGGTTACAATGACATTTTCTACAACAATTGGACCAAGCGCATCTGGCGTGACATTCCAATTACCTAATCCAACAATTAAACAGCTGGCATCTTTCGAAATGTTGAGCTGACTTAAAAATGATGAAAATTCTTCAGCAAAAACGGATTCTACTTTTTCTTGTAAGGCTGTATCCTGCTGACGTATCCCCTGTACTTCAAGCGTTAAATAACGCCCTGGTTTTTTCCCAATCATTTCGGCACCTTTTTCACTAATTTCCACTGCGGTTAATTTAATGCCATCCTTTGTTCTTTCCTTTACAATAACGCCTTCAATTTCTTCACGGGATTTTTGTTTTTCAGCCGCCATTTCGCGTGCTTCTACAGCTAAATCAGTCCGTACTTGATATTTTGAAAGATCTAACTTTTCGTTCATATTCTTCCTCCTTCATCATCATTTGCTATAAAATTAGAATGAACGTTAAAAGACATTTTCATTCCTGTATTGCATTTATAATATGAATTTGATAAAATACTTTTGTTCTACATTGAACCTTTTTAAAAAAAGCAGAAGTATCTTCTTATCCCTAAAGATTTAATTTTATGCTATAATAAGATTTTCATTCGTTGAATCGAACAAAACATCTAAAGGGTATAGATACTAGAGCTAGTTATATGGGTTACATATAGTAGGAGGTGAAAGGAATGCCAAATATTAAATCAGCAATTAAACGTGTAAAAACAAATGATGCTCGTCGTGCACATAATGCAGCAATTAAATCTGCAATGCGTACTGCGGTTAAAACAGTTGAAACGAAACTTGCGAATAACGATGTTGAAGGTGCAAAAGCAGCATACACTGTTGCTTCTAAACACCTTGATAAAGCAGTTAACAAAAACATCATTCATAAAAATGCAGCAGCTCGCCAAAAATCTCGTTTAGCAAAGAAGTTAAACACAGTTTCTGCATAACATAAAAATGGCTCTATCTAGTATCTAGATAGAGCCATTTTTATGTTCGTTACAGTAAATAAAAACTGTGAATTTTAATTACTTTAATCATTTTTTAACTTTGTGATTAACATTTCTAAAATTAATTTTTTATCCATAAATCCTGTTTTCATTTGATAATCGGCCTCTGCAAACGCAGCAATAATGGCTGATAAATCTTTTCCCTTAAAAAATTTAGCTTGTCCTGCTGCAACCTTTACTCCATAGGGATGGATTTTTAATGTCGCAGCTATTTGCTTTTGGGAATACCCGCGACGAGTTAATTCTTTTACATGATAGATAATTCGAAATTGCCTTACAAGAAGGGCAGCAATTTTAATCGGTTCTTCATTTTGCTGAAATAAATCATACAAAATCCGAAATGCTTCTTCTAACTTTCGATGAACGACTCGATCGACCAATGCAAAAATGTCATTCTCTAATGTTCTTGCTACTAAGAGGTCAACGGTTTCGCTATTAATTTCTCCTCCTTCTCCAACATACAAAGCCATTTTTGCTATTTCACTTGAAAGAAGCATTAATTTCGCTCCTAAAAGCTGTAGTAAACGATCTGCACCATCTGATGTTAAAGTAATATGATGCTCACCTGCTCGTTCATAAAGCCAACTATAAACAAGCTTTTCATTCATTGGAGAAGCATGAAGAACCTCAAACTGTTTTTTAATTAACTTTACGACTTTTTTTCGTTCATCTAATTTTTCATAAGGCGCTTCGATTATAAGACATGTATAAGGCACAGGATCGTTTATGTATGTTTCCAATCGTTTTAAGTTATGTTCAACTTTTTGCTTTTCCTTAGTCCCAGTTAGGAAAGCAGCATTTTTTAAAATAACAACCCTTTTTTCTCCCATAAACGGTAATGTTTCAGCATCTTCTACCGCTGTTTCTACAGAAACCTCATTCATATCATACGTTGATAAATTAAAATCATACTCTTCTTGATTTAACGCTGTCGTAATAATTTCTTGTTTTATTTCATTAATGAGGAAATTCTCCGTTCCATATAATAAATAAACTGGGGAAAGTTGCCCCTTCTTTAACTGCTTTTTTATTTCAGTTGACAATTCGCTCACCTCATCATTTATCGTAGAAGTTTTTTCTTTCATTCGCAAGCAGTTCCAATAATTTTTTTTAGTTATTCGCTACGTTAGCGAAAGAGAGGATTGTTAGATAAATGAATACAAAAGGGAGACCGAACGATTACGGTCCCCCATTTATATTAAACGCCAACAGCTAGACCCTAGGAATTCTAACTGGTGACGGTTTTCATTGCTGGTGTATTTGTTATGATATCCTATGCTTTGAAAAAGTATAGGTGACAACTCTTGACAAATTAGGAATCCGCCATTTGAAAACGTTTTAAAAAATTTTCAACTGTTAAAGATATTTCACAAGGAATTCTGGATTTTTCGCTTTTTTTAGCTTATACTATGTAGTGAAATAGGAGGGGTGCGGAAATGAATGAATTTGAAAAGGATGTTCAAGCAAAATCAAACGATGCCATTGAATCTGGTATAGGTTTTGGAGTATCATTTTTATTTTTCACAATCATCTTCTTTACCGGAGTTCTTATTAAAGCATTCGGTTAAGCAGCAAGTTATGTTACACACAAAAGACTTCCGTTGTACTTACAACGGAAGTCTTTTGTGTGTAAGAGCCTCCTTATTCCTATCATTATTTTACTCAATAACCCATGTGAAGATCTGTTTATTTTTTGTATACCTATATGTAATCGCCCCTCTCTCATCTGTTCTTAATATCGTTATTTTCTTGTCCATCAGCCTTTTTATGACACGTTGATGCGGATGTCCAAATCGATTGCTCCTGCCCACAGATATAATCGCAATTTTCGGGGAAAGATGTTCTAAAAATTCCTCACTTGTTGAAGTATCACTGCCATGATGACCAACTTTTAAAACATCCACAAATAAGTTTGGATATTGTGCGATTAATCGTTCTTCTCCTTCACTTTCTAAATCTCCCGTAAACAGCCATTTCACCCCACTTAAGTCAGCATAAAGAACAATAGAACGTTCATTTTTCTCACTTTCATAACCAACTGGATTTAAAACTTGAAAATTATTATTACCTTCCGACCATTTCACACCTTCTCCTATAAATACAACTGGAACACCATTTTTTTCAGCTTCTTCTAGTAAGCCGCGCTCTTCTTTTCCATGGACTGGACCTACAGGATATAAGATTTGTTCAACTTCCAGCTCCTTTATTACTGCTTGAGCCCCTCCAATATGATCATAATCTCCATGTGTTAACAAAAAACGATCAATTTGACGAATCCCCTTTGCTTTTAAAGTTTGAACAACGATGTCTTGTCCAATTTCAAACGTCTTTCTCCGTTTCTGCCACTCTTCATCATTACTAAAGGAAACCAATCCCCCACTATCTATTAAATAAACAGCTTTGCGATACGGCAATTCAATTAGAATACTGTCCCCTTGTCCTACATCAAGGATTGTTACCTTTCGTTCAGGATTTAGAAACGGAGCAATAAAATGCACAATTAGTATTACCATCATTGGCACAATTGCTTTTATAATCCAATGCTTCCCTTTATTCTCCCATTGTAACAAGGCGATAAAAATAGATAGAAAAAGAAGGAAAATAATAACGTCATGAGGCTTACCAACTATTATATGTCCAAATGGAATAGCTTGAATAAAATGCAGTGTCCTATGAATAAATTGAATAATGAAGCTAAGAACCACTATAAGGAATTGTCCAGCCTCAGGAATGATTACCAGCAAAATATAAGACAAAAATGATAAGGGGAGAACTATATAAGAAATAACAGAACAAACAATATATTAACAAATAAGCTCCATAAAGAGATTTCATAAAAATAAGTAATAATAAGTGGAAAAGATATAAGTTGGGCTAGAAAGGAAATCCAACCAAAACGCGTAAATAGATGGCGATAATCGTTTATAACCGTTTTAGCAGATAGGATTAATGAAAAGCTAATGAGAAATGATAATTGAAAACCTATGTGAAATAAATAGTAGGGGTTTACAGCTAATAAGAGAAGCCCAGCAGCACTAATACTGTCTAAAGGATTCCAAAACAATTGAAAACGCATAACAATCAAAACCGCTATTGCCATAATTCCTGCTCTTAATACAGATGGCGCCCCTCCTGTTAGAACAATATAAATCGGAATAGTAAAAATTAAAAAAGAAGCTGCCTGCTCTTTTGTTAGTCCTATTCGTATAAAGAAAAAATATAAAAAGCTTACTATAAGCCCAACATGCAGCCCTGATACAACCAATACATGCACAAGCCCTAATGACTGATAAGATAATCTAATTTCATCTTCTAAAAGATCTCTAGAACCGAATAATAAAGCAGAAACAATTCCTTCTGATTCAGCTGAATAAGCTTTCTCAATGAGCTGTAGACTGTTTTGCCGATACTGTTTTAAACGTTCAATACTGCTTAAAGGTTGATTTACACATGATGAAACAGAAAGGTGCTTTACATAGAAAAGCCAATGAATTTTTTGATAATACAAATAGGATTGATAATCAAATCCCCCTTCATTGCGGGCTGAATTTGGCTTCTGCAAGTTCCCTTCCACACGACAAAGCATCCCTACGTTTATTTTTTTCAAAAGCTTTTTTTCCTTTTCCTGTGAGATTCTATAAGTGATTTGAACATTTTCTTTTGTTGAAAGTTTCATGCGAAAAGAGAAATGATCCCCATCAACGATAGGAATTGAAGAAATTGTTCCTGTTAATAAAGAGGTATTGGGAGGTAATTTAGTGTGATTAAAATGATCAACTAGTAAATAAAGACAAAAATAACTAAGCAAAATACCAAAGCAGCATCGTGTAAAAAAATTATTCTTTTTTATAACAGAGAGGAAAACTGCCAAACCTACAGCAGGTATGGCAATTTCGTGATTTCTTCCGATTATAATTCCAAGGATCGCGTAAAATAAAAAGATATATAATTTTCCGCTAATCATTATTTTCACGTTGTATACAAATTATTGGCCTGCTCATATAACTCACGCACTTCACCTTCATCAATACCAGCTTTTTCTAACATTTGAAGAAGTGCTGCTGTAAATTCAAGTTTTTCTTTGTTTTTAGTATCTAATATCATCTCTTCTAATTCTACCTGCTCTACATGGACACCGGCATTTTTAAATAGTTCTACTGCATAGGGATGATTTTTATAATCTTGGGCATAAAAAACGGATTTAATGCCGCTTTGAATGATTCCTTTACAGCAGTGAATACATGGAAAATGAGTAACATACATTTCCGCTCCATCTGTTGAAGCACCAAATTTTGCACATTGAATAATGGCATTCATTTCAGCATGAATAGTGCGGACACAATGATTATCAATCACATAACATCCCTCATCAATACAATGAACCCCTCCAGAAACAGAGCCGTTATATCCTCCTGCAATAATTCGTTTATCTCTTACAATTGTTGCCCCTACTGCTAATCGTTCACATGTACTTCTTAGTGCAAGCAAATGGCTTTGCGCCATAAAGTATTGGTCCCAAGCAATACGTTTCACTTTAATTCCCCCTTAATATGTACCGTTTTCTCACTATTAGTTTAGACATGCTGTTTTCTTTCCGTCAATCAACAATTTTAGTTAATTTTTATTTTATCTTTTAATTGTTCAAATGATTTTTCACCAATTCCTGACACATAAAGAAGTTCTTCTATCTTTTTAAACGGCCCGTTTTCTTCCCGATACGCTAGAATGGCCTCAGCTTTTGAAGGACCTATCCCAGGTAATGTTTCAAGTTCTTGACTATCTGCACGGTTAATAGATACTTTCCCACCCTCTGTAGAATTTGGAATAAAAGCCGTCTCTTCAGATATTAACTCATCATTTGTTGGAATATAGATAACCATTTCATCATAAACAAGCATCGCTAGATTGATTTGCCTTTCATCAGCATTTGACAGCAGGCCTTCTGCTTTTGCAATCACATCCTTAATCCGCTGTCCTTCTTTCATTTCATAAACCCCTGGTGAAGAAACAGCTCCCTTTATATCTACCATAATAATGGTTTCAACTGTCTCTCCTGATTGACTCGCTTCCATTGCTACCTCTTCAACTTCTTCATCAGGAAATACCATTACTTCCTCTTGTTTTTCTGATGAGAAAAATAAATTCCAGCAAAAAAGCAATATAACAATAATCAAGCCAATTCCTAATCCCAATTCTCGTTTTGTCCACTGCATAACTGTTCCGCCTTTCAAATGAATTTAACACATAATTTATTGGCACCCATCATAACTTTTATGGTAGAAAGCTCTTTGTAAGGGAGGGAAATCAATGAAGGTTGGAATAATCGGAACCGGGAATATGGGTGGGATTTTAATTCACTCTTTTATTGAATCAGAAGCAGTAAAATCTTCAAATATGATTATTACAAATCGAACACTTGCAAAAGCACAAAAATTCCAAAAAAAATATTCTTCACTTCATATAGCGGGCTCTGCAGCTAAAGTTGCTGAAACAGCCGATATTATTTTTATATGTGTAAAACCTCGTGAATTTTATCCACTTTTACACGAAATAAAACGTTATCTCTCAGCAAATAAAGTACTTATTTCCATCACAAGCCCTATTACAATAGACGATTTAGAAAGCATTGTTTCATGTCAAGTTGCCCGCGTAGTGCCAAGTATTACAAATCGAACGTTGAGCGGCTGTTCATTAGTGACGTTTGGGCGAAACTGCTCAGAAGTAACTAAACATAAACTCGAACATTTATGTTCATATATATCAACACCTATTCAAGTTGAAGATAAAAATATACGTGCAGCATCTGATATCGCCAGCTGTGGCCCTGCTTTTTTCAGCTTTTTACTGCAGCGTTTTATTGATGGCGCAGTAAAACAAACAGACATCTCAAAAGAACAAGCAACAAGATTAACAAGTGAAATGATTATTGGAATAGCAAAATTGTTAGAAAATAACGTTTATTCCCTACAAACTCTTCAAGAAAAAGTATGTGTAAAAGGTGGGGTAACCGGAGAAGGCATTAAAGTGCTTGAAGAAGAACTTGGAGAAATATTTGAACATGTTTTTGAAGCTACTCATAAGAAGTTTAAAGAGGATCGTGAAAATATCATTGCGCAATTTTACAAATAATTTCTATAATTATTTTTCAACATCTCCCTTGAAAATCCTTTCTAAATTTAAAAATTCCATCGAATTTCATTCGATGGAATTTTAACGTTTTTCCGCTGCAAAAAACACTCTTTCAGTGCCGGGAGACGGAGAAGTATCCAAAAAGTCACCTGTAATTTCTAGAATTTCAAAATCAAGTTCACGTAACCACTGCTCATATTGCTCAATCGGAAAGGTACGTTGAAAGTGCAGCTCATCAAAACGATCATATGTCCCGTCATTACGTTTACTAAAGAAAGTTAGCTCATGCTCTACACTGTTTAGATGCTCTCCTTCAAAACACTGCCATAAATAAGACAGCTGCGGATCACTTCCACCATATGTTTGACCTACAAATAAATGTTCTATTTTATAAGTAGAATGAACATCAAAAAGGAGCAGACCACCTTCTCTTAAGTGATCATACATACCTTTAAACGTACGTTTCACTTCTTCTTCAGTTCTTAAATAATTAAGTGAATCACAGAAGATTACAATCGTATCAAATTCCCCAAGCCCAATCATAGAAGACATATCTTGTTGAAATAAGGGAATATGAAGTCCTTTATGTTCAGCTTTTGATCGTGCAACTGTGAGCATATCTTCTGATAAATCAATCCCTGTTACGTTAAAATTCTCTTGTGCTAACTGAATAGATAAAGCCCCAGTTCCACAACCAACATCTAATATACGTTTTCCAGAGTGTTGATACTCTTTATATATCCGCTCCACATAATAAAGCCAATTTTCATAAGGCACGTCAGCCATTAACTGATCATAGTAATAGGCAAATTGCTCATAACTCATCGCTTTTTACTTGTCCATTACATAAGCTTCTCAGCGATATCCAGCTGTGGTGCATCGCCCCAAAGTTTTTCTAAATTATAATATGAACGCTCATCTTTATGAAAGACATGCACAATTACACCGCCTAAATCAACAAGAATCCAACGCGATTCATCTTTTCCCTCTAAACGTTTAATTGAAACGCCGTTCTCCTGCGCTTTGTCCTTTACTTCTTCAGCTATTGCCTGTACTTGTTTTTCAGAATTTCCATGACAAATAATAAAATAGTCAGCGATTAATGATATACCTTCCATATTTAATACAATAATATCTTGGGCTTTTTTATCATCAGCTGACTTTGCTGCTAAATAAACTAATTGTTTTGATTCCATCCAATTATCACTCCTCTTTGTATATTTATCATTTCCCTTTAATAGACAGTAATATATCATTATATGCCGCAATCGTATCAGGAAATACAAGTTGATTTTGTTTCATTAAAAACTGTACAGTGTTTTTTAATGACTGCAGCACAGCTTCTTCTAAGCTTTGTTCTGCTGTTTTGCGTACTTCTTCTACACCTGGAAAAGCTCTATTTGGTTCTATATAATCTGCTAAAAATACAACTTTTTCAAGCAAGCTCATTCCAACCCTACCTGTTGTATGATAGCGGATAGCTCTTAGAATATCTTCATCCTTAATTCCAACCTCTGTTTTAACTAAATAAGCACCCACTGGCGCATGCAGTAATTCACTGCTGTAAGAAAGCAGCTGAAGATCCATGCCTTGATCTTTAATGATTTGTCTCATTTCCTCTTTTGGTCGGAATTTCGCATAATCGTGAAAAACAGCTGCAATTTCAGCTTTTTTCACATCAGCTCCATATTTTTTAGCTAACATTACAGATGTATCCGTTACTCCAATTGTATGTTGATAGCGATGTTCTGTTAAGTGCGGTTTAACAATCTTTAATGCTTCACTTCGCTCCATATAGATCATTCTCCTCTATATATTCTCTAACTTTCTCAGGAAGGAAGTAGCGCGTATTTCCACCATTAACAAACCTCGTTCTTAGAAAAGTAGATGACATTTCAAATTGCGGCACTTCTATAGAAATCATTTTTTTTGCATAAGGCGATTTAATTACTGTGCCCGGTCTTTTCACTCCAATAAAAGTAACAACTTGGAGGAGCTTATCAATCTCATACCAATTAACTAAATCATTCACCATGTCTGCTCCAATAATAAAATAAAAGCTTGTATTCTCATGAACTGACGTTAAATAGTTTAATGTTTTATACGTATAAGAAAGACCTTTCCGCTCAAATTCGACTAATGAAAGGCGAAAATGTGGATTGTTATCAATCGCAAGCTTTACCATCTCAATACGCTCTTCTGAAGCGGTGATGTGCTTATCCTGTTTATGAGGAGGCATGTAACTTGGCATAAACCATACTTCATCCAGATGGCAAGTCGTTAATGCTTCTTGTGCAATCATTAAATGACCATTATGTGGGGGGTCGAATGTGCCCCCTATAATTCCTACTTTACGCATTGTAGTGTCTCTCTTATTGAGGTAATTCTAATTGTTTATTTTCTTTAGATTCTTTATAAAGCACAATTGTATTACCAATAACTTGTACAAGTTCAGCTTTTGCTCCGCTGCTTAATTCGGCTGCCACATCCTCTTTATCTTCAAAACAATTTTGTAAGATACTTACTTTAATCAGCTCTCTTGCCTCAAGGGCATCATCAATTTGTTGAATTAAATTTTCATTTACCCCTGCTTTTCCAACTTGAAAAATTGGATTTAAATGATGAGCTTTTGAACGTAAAAAGCGTTTTTGCTTACCTGTTAACATAACTATCTTCCTCCAAGTGTTTCTTCAACAATTTTTTTCATTCTTGCTTGATTCGGCTCGACGCCGGTCCATTTTTTAAAAGATAACGCTCCTTGTCCAACAAACATGGATACTCCGTTATCAATGATCGCACCCTTCTCTTCTCCGATTGTTAACCATTTTGTTTTCAACGGGTTATAAATTAAATCAGACAAAATGGTTCCTTCCCTCAAATTATGAAGTGAAAGCGGAATATCATCGACATTTGGACTCATTCCAACAGATGTTGTGTTAATGACAACATCATATTCATTAAGAGCTTCTTCTGCCTGCTGAAGTGTTAATGACTTAGATGTGGCGAATTTCAATGCATGTTTTGACATTTCTTCTGCTTTTTCACTAGTTCGGTTTGTGATATCAATTGTCTTCACTCCATGCCTTGCAATAGAAGTAACAATCGCTCTCGCAGCTCCTCCAGCCCCAATGACTAAAATGCTTTTTCCCTGCAGAGATTCACCCGTAATTGTTAATAAGGACTGTAAATAACCTTGGCCATCTGTATTATAACCAATAAGTTGGCCATCATGATTAACAATCGTATTGACGGCCCCAATACTTGCTGCTTCCTCATCAATCACATCTAAAAAGTCCATGACAGCTACTTTATGAGGGATTGTTACATTAAACCCTGAAATACCAAGAGCTCTCATTCCTGTAACAGCATGTTCAAGCTGGCTTGGTTCGACGTTAAATGCTTGATAATAATTCGGCATTTCTAACTGACTAAACTCATTGTTATGCATTAATGGTGACATAGAATGACCAATAGGATAGCCAATTAAACCATATAATTTCCCCATCTTTCCCCATCCCCTTACTTAAATTAAAGATTTGCGTACTGAGATGCCAACTCCTTCTGGTGCATAGGCGATTACTTTTGCGCCTGGCTCATTAACGGTTACCCAACCCAGTCCCGAAAACACAATATCCATCTTCTCCTCTTTTAAGAGTAGTTCGTGTTTTTTTAAAGGCGGCAGGTTCTCTTTATTTTCCAATCTAGGCGGTTGAAGCAGCTCGCCTAAATGATTTTCATACAATTCATCTGCTTTTTCTAACTTTGTACGATGAATATGAAGTTCATTTGATAAATAACAAACCAACGAACGCCTTCCACCTGACACATAATCTAATCTTGCTAATCCCCCCAAAAATAATGTTTGTTCTTCATTTAATTGAAAGATCTTTGGCTTAATTTCTTTTTTTGGAGAAATGATTTTTAATTCTTCTTTATCAACAAAATGGGCCATTTGATGATGGTTAATAATCCCTGGAGTATCGTACAATGTTTTCCCATCATCAAGTGGAAGATCAATTAAATCTAGTGTTGTTCCAGGAAACTGTGATGTTGTAATAAGCTGTTCTTCATCACCGCCAAATTCTTTAATAAGGCGATTAATAAAAGTAGATTTCCCAACATTTGTACAGCCAACTATGTAGACATCTTTTCCATTTCGCTCACGATCAATTGCGTCAGCAGCTTCCATTACACCATGACCTTTTTGGGCGCTAATCAAGTGGACATCTTCGGGTTTCAATCCGTATTCTTTAGCGGAGGAACGCATCCATTGAATTAACCGGCTTTGATTGACTGATTTGGGTAATAAATCCACTTTATTACCTATTAACAATACTTTATTATTTCCAACAAAGCGGTGAATTCCAGGGAGCCAACTTCCATTAAAATCAAAAATATCAACAATTTTAACAACAAGAGCATCAGTTTGACCAATCCCATTTAATATCTTTAAAAAATCATCATCTGTTAGTGAAACATCTTGAATCTCGTTGTAATGCTTTAAACGGAAACAACGTTGGCAAATAATAACCTCTCTTTTTAGTGCAGATGAAGGCGCAAACCCTAATTCTTCTTTCTTTTCAGTTTGAATCTTCACACCACAACCCGCACAAATAATTCTGTCACTCACTTTTCTTCCTCCCAATGAATTAATCCTTTTTTCTTCATTTTTCCTAGAAGGACACGTTCCATACGACGATTAAATTTCGTAATAAAACCATCTGTACTTGCAACAGGGACAACTAGTATTGTATGTAATCCTAAGCGATTTCCTCCTAATACATCGGTAAAAATTTGATCGCCAATCACTACAATTTCTGTTGGCTGGAGTTTCATATCCGTTAACGCTTGTTTAAATGCACGTGTCATTGGCTTTTTAGCATGATATATAAACGGTACATTCAGAGGCTCTGCAAACGCCCCTACTCGCT
Organism: Bacillus taeanensis; assembly: GCF_003318295.1. GTDB lineage: Bacteria > Bacillota > Bacilli > Bacillales > UBA6769 > Maribacillus > Maribacillus taeanensis. Next base: position 65,360 of record NZ_QOCW01000004.1, on the reverse strand, counting down.
GTTGATTATTGTTTGAAACAATGGTAACAATAATCCCTTTTTCTTCTAAATGTTGAAACCACTTTATTAATTCAGGCGTCGCATCTGGACGGTCCCATTCAACAAGAGTATTATCAAGGTCAGTAATAATCCCTTTAATTCCCCTTTTTAACAATAAATCTGCGTCAATCTCAAATACACTTTTTACGTGTTCATCCGGCAGAAATTTTTTTAACAAATTCAACACCTCTAAACTAGCATGTAATATCACAGTACTCTATTATAACAGTCTTTGCAAAAAGAAAAACCTTAAATATTTATTATTAGAAGACGTTTTTATATTTGTTACCATTGTATTCACCCTTATATCTGAATTTTAATTTTATGGTCATAAAAAGAAGGGTTCCTACCTAAGGGCGGTTTTCTAGTCATTATTCGCAATTTTTTAGTCTAAATATACAAATAAGAAAACAATTGTTCTTAAATGAATTTCATGTTATTCTTTTTTTATGTTTATTTTTTGAAATTTCTGGATTATATTTGTTTACTTTAATCATAAATCATTCTACTTTATGAAAGGGGACACTAAATGAATTGTAATAATCCTATTGCTGATTTATCTGATGACCTTTTAATTGAATCTTATCAAAAAGCACAAGATCTTCAGCTTAGTGTAGACTTTATTACTCTTATTCAAAAAGAGTTAGAACGCCGCTCTCTATCATTTACCTCCCACTCTATACATAAAAAGCTTACTTAATATACAAAAAGCCAACAAATACAAAATGTTGGCTTTTTATATTTCATCTAATACTTTATTCCACTCTAACTCCCACTCTTTTATATTCACGCTATATTTTTTATTTTTTAACTTCTTTATCTTTCTAAACTGAGCTGGAGTTGTGACAAGAGTGGCCGCAATTCCTTCGCTTTCTAACTGCTGTGAAATTCCTTGTTTTACTTCATCAAAATTTTTTTGATAATAGGCAGCTGGCTTAATTGCAATTAACATTTCTCCGCTATAACTAAGCATTATAATATCTCGTATTTTTGGATGTTGTTGAAATTTCTGCAAGATTTGCTGTGCTTTATCTTCTCTATCCGTTAGAGCGATTCCCACTTGTTCTTTGGAAATCCCACTTCGATAGTATTCTCTCGGTTCAAATGCTTCATCTAAATCTTTTTTATAAATAGATGATGTCATACATCCTGTTAATAGCATACATATAACCGAAATCCATAAAGTAATCCGCATATTCAGTCATTTCCCTTTTTTTAGTATTTTTAAAACATTGTTCTATCTAACTTTCATGTAAGTAGTGGACTTTACATATTTTGAACAAAAGCGGAACATTTATACAAGCCACCTTTTTAACAAATAACCGAGAGTAAAAAAATTTTTTTTTATTTACTATTAAATATGTAGAAACTAAGCATAACCTTATCAAGCATCGACAACCTTCTCACTTTAAAGTTGATAAGTCACAATTTTTTTGATTACAATTAACATGTTAGGAATTATAAAGGGTTTCATTTTTAATGATTAAAATCTTTTTAGATGATTTAAGGAGGATCTACATGATATGTTAATGCTTGCTGTATTAGCGCCTTTTTTAGCAGCTTTTTTTGTACCATTATTTCATAAAAAATTGAAAGGTATACATACTGGTTGGTTTGTTTTGCCTGTTCCAGTCGCTTTGTTTATCTATTTCTTATCGTATTTGCCAGACATTCATCATGGCGAAATTCTTTTAACGACCTATGAATGGATTCCATCACTTTCCATTAATTTTTCATTTCTCATTGATGGATTAGGGTTATTCTTTACATTGCTTATTACTGGAATTGGTTCCCTTGTTGTTTTATATTCCACCTATTATTTACACATTACTGAGAAGCTTGGACATTTTTATGTTTATTTACTCATGTTTATGGGAGCAATGCTTGGAGTTGTATTATCTGACAACTTGTTTGTTCTCTATACATTTTGGGAGTTAACGAGCTTATCTTCTTTTCTATTAATTGGCTATTGGTATTATAGAGAGCGCTCTCGCTATGGTGCGTTAAAATCCATGCTAATTACTGTATTTGGCGGACTTGCAATGCTTGGTGGATTTATTTTCCTTTACGTTCTTACAGGAACTTCAAGTATCCGCGGGGTAATTGAAAATGCTGATCTCGTTATTAACAGTGATTATTTTGTTGGTGTGCTGGTGTTACTGTTACTTGGGGCCTTTACAAAATCAGCTCAGTTCCCTTTTCATATTTGGCTTCCGGATGCAATGGAAGCGCCGACACCTGTCAGCGCCTATCTTCATTCTGCGACAATGGTTAAAGCCGGCATTTATTTAGTGGCGCGTTTTTCACTTGCCTTTAGCGGAACAGATCTTTTCTTTATTCTCGTTAGCGGCTTTGGTCTTTTAACATTGTGTTGGGGTTCTTATATGGCTGTGCGCCAAACAGATTTAAAAGCTATTTTGGCATATTCTACAATTAGTCAGCTCGGTATGATTATGGCAATGCTTGGCTTTGGTACTGGTGCAGCTATTTTAGCAGCTGTCTTTCACATTTTTAACCATGCAACATTTAAAGGAAGCTTATTCATGGTTGCTGGAATTGTCGATCATGAAACAGGCACACGCGATATTCGTCGTCTAGGCGGACTGATGACGATGATGCCAATTACAGCTACACTTGCTTTATTTGGAACATTCTCAATGGCTGGTGTACCGCTGCCAATTTTTAACGGATTTTTAAGTAAGGAAATGTTTTTTGATGCTTCCCTTGATATTGAATCAAGCTCGGCTGTTGTTGAAGCGGTCGCACCATACTTCCCTTTTATTGCTGTGTTAGGAAGTATTTTTACATTCGTTTATTCGATGATGTTGTTCTTCCAAACATTCACAGGTAAACGAAAAGGAAAGCTGAAAAAAGAGCCTCATGAAGCACCAATTGGCATGTTAATTCCTCCAATCATTTTAGTATCACTCGTGATATTAATTGGGCTTATGCCAAATCTTATTAACGAAAGCTTACTTGCGCCTACTGTGGCAGCAATTAATGGAGAACTTCCGCATGCCCACCTTGCATTTTGGCACGGGTTGAATATTCCGTTAGCGATGTCGCTAACAGTACTTGTCTTAGGTATACTTCTTTATAAAACACGAGAAAAGTGGACAGGCTTTTATCGGATTTTACCTGGGAAATTATCAGCTAATAAAGTGTACGATATTCTTGTAAACAGTTTAACTTCTGTTTCAGCTAAAATTACAAACACATATATGACAGGCTCAATCCGGCACTATATGATTTATATTTTACTATTTATGATTGCGGTTTTAACATGGAGCCTTATTAGAACAAATGGCTTTCAATTCTCAACAGAAGATTTAGCACCTATTTCCTGGCCTGAACTTTTAGTTGGTGTTGTCATGCTTATTGCAGCAGTTGGAACAATTGTTATGAAAGAGCGAATCGCAGCAATCCTAGTATTAGGCGTTGTCGGTTATGGACTCTCCCTTCTGTTTGTATTTTTTAGAGCACCTGACCTTGCTTTAACACAGCTGATTGTTGAGACTGTTACCGTTGCATTATTTTTACTATGTTTTTATCATCTTCCCAATATTGATAAAGCAAAAGGGCCTTCTGGGTCAAAACTTCTTAACATTGTAATTTCGTTATCTGTAGGCGTATTAGTTACACTTATTGCGATTTCATCCCACAGCACAAAACTATTTGAACCGATCTCTACTTATTTTGTAGAAAATTCGTATCACTTAGGTGGCGGAAAAAATATTGTTAACGTTATTCTTGTTGATATGCGTGGTCTGGATACGATGTTTGAAATTACGGTTCTTGGTATTGCGGCACTAGGAATCTTTACAATGATTAAACTACGAAAAGATGGGGGGACGAATAAATAATGGAAATCGCAATGTCAATATTAGCAGGCGGTCTTTTTGCAGCAGGTGTTTATTTAATTTTACAAAGGCAGATGCTGCGCATTATTTTTGGAACGGCCCTTCTTTCACACGGCGCTCACCTCCTCATTTTAACAATGGGAAAATTAAATAGAGGAGCACCGCCAATATTATCAGAATCAAAATCTACTTATGTAGATCCATTACCACAAGCACTTATTTTAACGTCAATTGTAATAAGCTTTGGCGTGACAAGTTTCTTGCTTGTGCTTGCTTATCGGGCTTATAAAACGAATAAAACGGACAATTTGGAACAATTAAGGGGTACAGATCATGAGTAATTTAGCAGTTTTACCAATTTTAATCCCATTAGTAACCGGAATTCTGTTAATTTTTTTAAATACTAATTTAAAAGCAGCGCGCTTTATAACAAAACTGATGACAATTGTAAACTTAATTGTTGTGAGTTATATCGGCGCACTTGTTTTTCAGAACGGGGCTATTATTTTAGAAACAGGAGATTGGATTGCGCCATTTGGTATTATTCTAGTCGCTGATCCGCTTGCAATGGTACTAGTTATTGTTACGAATATCATTGCCGTGGCTGCTACTTTTTACGCAGCCCGCTCTCTTGGTGAAAAACGTGAAAGATTCTACTTTTATTCATTTTTTCAATTTCTAATTACTGGCGTAAGTGGAGCATTTTTAACAGGTGATCTTTTTAACTTATTTGTATTTTTTGAAGTGTTATTAATGGCCTCTTATGGACTTATTATTTTAGGAGGTACAAAAGAACAATTTAGAGAATCGTTAAAATATATTTTAATTAATTTATTTTCTTCAATGCTTTTTGTTACGACAGTCGCTTTCCTTTATTCTGTTACCGGAACTGTTAATATGGCTCAGCTTGCAGAACGCGTTGGAGAAGTAGAACAAACCGGTATCTTAACGACAATTGCTGTTCTTTTATTTATCGTATTTGCCACTAAGGGAGCTCTTTTTCCTCTTTATTTTTGGCTTCCAAAATCTTATGCAGTGCCGCCTACAGTTATTTCAGCTTTATTTGGCGCACTACTTACAAAAGTAGGGGTTTACTCGATTTTACGCGTGTTTACTTTAATTTTTATTCATAACTTAGAATTCACGCATCAACTGTTTCTCTTCTTAGCAGGCTTTACGATGTTATTTGGAGTGATTGGAGCTCTATCAACGAATAATGTAAAAGCAATTATTGCTTATAATATTATTCCAGCTGTTGGTTTTATGATGATGGGAATTGGCATTTTTTCAGCAACAGGTTTGGCAGGTTCCATTTATTATTTAGCACATGATATGATTATTAAAGCTGCACTATTCTTTTTAGTAGGAGCAATGGTCGTTATTACCGGAACAACCGATCTTCGTAAAATGGGCGGATTAATTACTCACCATCCACTATTAGGTTGGCTTTTCTTCATAAGCGCAATCGTTCTTGCCGGCATTCCACCTTTTAGCGGATTTATCGGAAAAGTTCTCTTAATTCGGGCTGCGATTGAAGAGGAGCACTTTATTATTGTTGGTGCTGCATTGTTGTCAAGTTTGCTCATTTTATTTTCTGTTATGCGTATTTTTATTAACGGCTTTTGGGGAGAAACAAAACTTGAAAAAGCAGCAGAAAAAGGAAGCGAAAAAGGACTTATTTTCCCAACTGTCCTTTTACTCATTTGTTCCATTGCATTAGGGGTTGGTGCTGAATACTTTTATCCTTCCATTCAAGAGATCGCCGATAATCTTGTAAATCCATCCCTCTATATTGATTCGGTGTTAAAGGAGTAGATGATATGCCTTTACAAATTATATTAAACTTACTTATTGCAGTAATTTGGATGTTTCTCCAAGAAAATTATAACTTTACAAGTTTTTTAATTGGCTACTTAGTCGGGATTGGTCTGCTCTTTTTATTAAGAAGGTTTATACCTGACGCCTTTTACTTTAAAAGAATATGGGCAATTACTAAATTAATTCTTCTATTTATTAAAGAATTACTGCTCGCAAATATTGATGTGGTTAAAATGGTTTACAAGCCTAGATTGGATATGCAGCCTGGTATCGTGGCTGTTCCAACAGATTTAAAAACAAATTGGGAAATTACCCTTCTTGCAAATCTTATTACATTAACACCAGGTACATTATCTGTTGAAGTTTCTAATGATAATAACTACATTTTTATTCATGCGATGGATATACCCGATGTGGATGAAACCATTCAGCAAATTAAAAATTCTTTTGAAAAAGCTATTATGGAGGTGACAAGATAATGGATCTTCTCCATACAACAGCGATCATTTGCCTTTTAGTTACTTCCATATCTATTATGATGCTTCTCTATCGCGCTATTAAAGGTCCAACAAATCCAGATCGGGCCGTTGCACTTGATGCCATTGGTGTTAACTTAATTGCAATGGCAGGTTTATTAGCAATATTATTAGTAACAAATAAATTTAATGATGTGATTTTACTTATCGGCATTTTAACCTTCATCGGTACCGTAGCCCTCGCCAAATTTATAGAAAAGGGTGTTATTATTGAAAGAGATCACGATTAGCATTTTGTTAATTTTAGGAACCTTCTTTATTTTTTCAAGTTCTGTAGGTGTTTTACGTTTTCCTGATGTTTATTCAAGACTTCATGCTGCATCAAAAAGTGCAACGCTCGGAGTTGCAGGTGTTTTAATTGCAGCGTTTCTATTTTTCCTCTTTGAAGAACACGTGGTGAGCGGTAAGCTGCTTCTAGGAATTGTATTTGTTCTTCTTACCTCTCCTGTAGCAGGGCATATGATTTCACGTGCTGCTTATCGGTCTGGTGTAACTTTATCGGATAAAACAGTAACAGATGAACTTAAAGCTTATATAAAAAATGACCAAAAAAGAAATGCAAAATAAGAAGCAGGGCAGCTGTCCTGCTTCTTATTTTACGTTTATTTTTCAAATGAGCCGAGTTTGCTTCCCATTTTCACTTCCATTCCTTGTTTCAATTGGTCCCCAGTTTTAAAAGAGTCGCTTTCAATTAGTAAAATAACAGTCGACCCAAAAGAAAAATAAGCTAGCTCTTCTCCCTTTTCAACTTGTAAACAATTATGAGTTAAGTGAATACTATTAATATTCAAGGCACCTACTTTAACAGTCATTATCCTGCCGTATGAAGTCGACATTTCTGTGATGACACGATAGTTTGTGGAAAAAGGACGTTTTCCATATTTTAATCCTAGGTGATTTACAGGATAAGATATCCCTCCTGTATGCCATTGTTCCACAATTTCTCCGTTAATTGGACTATGTATGCGGTGATAATGCTGAGGACTTAAATATAAAATAAAATAAGTACCTTGTTTATAAACTTGTGCTTTCTCTTTACTTCCAAGCATCTCTTCTAAGTCATAACGCTGTCCTTTAATAAAAAAAGTTGCGTCTTCTGTCACTTTGCCAAAAGATTCAATTCTTGCATCAACAGGACTTACTAATATGAAAGGAGAAGATAATATAGGCCGAACGTTTTTTTGTAATTTACGCACAAACAACTGCTGTAATGTTTCATATTCGCTTAGGTTTTTTTCCATTTCTTCAAGGTTTAGTTTATAAACTTGTGCAAAAGGTTTTATAAGTACACGACTCAATCTTGAAGTTGTGAATTTCTGGATGATCTTTGAAGCATAACGATTTCCTGTTAGTTCCACAAACAGTCGGAACAGCGGCTTTATCAAATAAACCCCCCCTTTTTTATATTTCTATAGTCTCTTTTATATCATTAACCAATACTGTATACTAGTAATATTATTTAATTGGTTTTGCGCTCATTCACAATTAGGAGTGATGAAACATGTTTTTATTAGAACGATTTGATCATAATATAAAAAAGCTGAAAGCACAAACAGCAAATATCTTAACGATGGTAAATTTAAGTCTTGGGGTGCTGGGGGTTCTCTTTATTTTAAAAGGAGAGCTTCATACAAGCTTACTAATGATCTTTCTCGCTGCTTTCTTTGATCGCTTTGATGGAATGATTGCACGGAAATTACAAATTGAATCTGAATTTGGAAAACAACTTGATTCCTTATGTGATTTAATTTCCTTTGGAATTGCTCCTGCTCTTTTATTGTATCAAGCTGTTGTTTTCAATTATGGCGCTGCTGGAGTATGGTTTACCATCATATACATCTTATGTGGAGCTATTCGCTTAGCTCGCTTTAATGTGACGGAATTTACAGGGAGCTTTGTCGGTCTTCCCATTACCGCTAGCGGCTGTATTTTAACTGTAAGCTATCTAGCTATTCAACATCTTCCTGGCTTTATATTTATGTTTCTTCTTCTCATTCTTTCATTTTTAATGATCAGCACATTTCAAATAAAGAAAATGTAACAACACCTATCTCCTTGATAGGTGTTGTTTTACTGCTAATAATATTTGCTGTAATAATAATAGCCTCCACCAATAATAAGCAGTAAGACTAATAAAACAACGATTAAAGCAAATCCATAGCCAGACCCTTTATAATAGTTGTAGGGATATCCAGGTGAATATGGATAATAAGATTGTCCATAACAACACGACATACATATTCCCCTTTCTAGACATTTTATTTTGTATACTTCAGCATATGTCTTTCTTAATAATGTTGTAAAGGGCATATGACTACTAAAAACAGTTAAAGGAACAGTCCTTAATTAAGGACTGTTCCTTTAACTGAATAAATAGCTTATTAAATGTAATTTTAAAAGAGAGTATTATAAGTTTCTCTTCTCTTTTTCTTCTTTATAAAATTCATGAAACAGCTTCATAAGAGCTCGTTTTTCAATTCTAGAAACATAACTTCGTGATATCCCTAAACTTTTTGCAATTTCGCGCTGTGTTCGTTCTTTTTTTTGATCTAATCCAAAACGTCCAACAATGACTTCTTTTTCCCGATCATCCAATACATGAATATATTGGTAAATTTTTTGTTTTTCCATATTTAACTGAATTTTTTCGACGACATCTTCTGTGTCTGCTTTCAAGACATCAATTAACGAAATTTCATTGCCTTCTCGATCTTGACCAATTGGATCATGAAGTGAGACGTCTTTTTTAGTTTTTTTCAGAGAGCGCAAGTACATAAGTATTTCATTTTCGATACAGCGCGCCGCATATGTTGCCAGTTTTGTTCCTTTATCGATGGAATAACTTTCAATTGCCTTTATTAAACCTATTGTTCCAATTGAAATTAAATCTTCCGAGTCTTCACCTGTATTATCAAATTTTTTAACAATATGTGCTACAAGCCTTAGATTATGTTCAATTAACCGATTACGCGCAAGGTCGTCTCCTTTTTCCATCAACTCTAAATACTTCTTTTCATCCTTGTCTGATAGTGGCTGCGGAAACGCGTTGTTTTTAACATATGAGACAAAAAATAGCACTTCTTTAAAAAGATAAGCAACTGCTGCAAACAACGTAGACACAACCATGCACCTCCTAAAGTAAACGCTATGATTATATTCATATGTCCCTTTAGGCTTGTTTGTGTCTGTACCATTTTAAATAATTAAAAAAACAAAGATTGTGTAAACTTAATAAAGAGGTGAACGCTTCATGGAACACACATGCGAATTATGCAATCGTAATAAAGTAAAAACAACTGTACATCATTTAACACCAAAAAAAAAAGGGGGTACCTTTCTTCCAACTGCCAGCCTTTGTATACCTTGTCATAAACAAGTTCATGCCCTTTTTACAAATGAACAGTTAGCTGATCATTTGAATACAATTGAGAAATTAAAAAGCAATGAACAAATAATGCGCTTTATTAAATGGATTCGCAAACAGCCGTCATCAACCCTTCCCCAAATAAAAAAATCTAACGCTCTCAAACGAAGATAATCACACACGATAAGAATGAATAAGAGCAGCTTACAACATTTTTGCATTATCATTTTTAAACAAACAGTCCCGTTCACACTTTGTACTGCTCTACTTCGTTTCAAAATAAAATTCGTTTTATCCATTCATTTATATTTTTTGGTTAAAATATGCCAAGCCTCTACATATATTAAAATGGAGGTGACTGTTATATGTTTCAACTAACAAATATTATTCTTTCGATTATTGGTTTTATCGTCTTATTTAGTGTGATTAGTCATTTTCAATTGATGAGTCAATTGAAAGGGTGGCTGAAAGAAATAGAAAGTATTTCCTCAAAGCATATTGAAAGTCCGCACCTGTCTATATGGCTTCAGCTAGTTATTGATGATTACAAAACTCATCATTTATCAGGTGTATATCCTTTAAATACAGGAGCAATTATTGAAAAACATCTTTTCTTCCAAAAAATTCGGCTGTTTGGCATTTTTTCAGTACCCATTGGAAATGGAATGCGCTTACTGCAGCAGCTTCCATCGGCTGCCATTATTACTGGTATTCTTGGAACATTTATTGGATTAACACTTGCAATTCAATCTATGCAGGAAACATTATTGTTAATTAGCAATAATGCTAATGAACAGCTGACAATTCAAAATATTTTATCTTCTATTTCCTCTCCTTTCCAAGGAATGAGCCTAGCATTTATAACAAGTATTGCCGGAATTGGGGGCGGGCTTTTTCTTTCAATGCTTCATGCCGGATACTTCTCTGGTGGTAAATCGCTATTATATTTACAAAATCAAATTTACAGCAGCTGTGAAAACCTTCTCGATCATCAGCTGCAAGGAGAATTACAAAACGAAAAACCGAAAGATTCAATGGAAAAATTGTTAGACCGTTTAGTGACAAAAGTGCAAGAAAGTTTTCAACAAAGTATTGGCAGCTTCGGAGAACAGATGGTAGATTTCACAATCGGTCTCAAAACAGCAATGGATGATGTAAAAGGAATTTTTGAGGAACAGCGAATATTTACGGAACGATTTTCAGAAGCAAGCAGCAAGCTTCAGCAATTTGGCGAAACATTTTCTCATACCACTCAAACATTAAATGAGATTCAAACGACTACTTCTAACAGTTATTTAGCAGTAAAAACTAGTATTGATCAGTTTACAAAACAGATAAAAGAAAACCAAACAAAGCTGGATCACGGTCAGCGCCGCTTTGAACAATTATTAGAACGCTCTGATCAAGTTTTAAAAGATGGGCAGCAAAAATTTGAACAGCTGACAAACCTCTCTTTAAGGGGACTTGAAGAGCAGCTTGAACGTTTTCATCAGCGGACTGAAGAACAAGAACGACGTCTTCAGGACAAAAATGATGAATGGTATTATCGCTATCAAGAAAAACAAGATCATTACACACGCGCAGCACAAGATTTTGCAGCATCCGTACAGCAATTAGAAAAAGCGTGGCAATCTGCTGTTGAACGTGTAAAGCGCGATTTTACCGAACAGCTGAATTACAGCTTGGAGCGTCATCGTGATTTAAACAGCCGCGATCAATTCAATCAGCAGGAACTAAGACAAATTGTTCATCAAATGGCGGAAATGCAGCAGAATCTTACGCGAGGACTAAAGGAAATTCAGCATTACCTAGCAGAAGAAAATCAAATTTTATATCGTCTTGTTCAGATTCGCAACCAAGAAAATTTATCACAAACTCAAATTCCTTCAAGAATTATTGAATAGGTGAGAACCATGAGAGAAAAAAAGCGTTTTTTTGAAAGCGATGAAGACCAAAATATTTATTGGCCCTCTTTTACAGATATGATGGCAATGATTGTACTCATTATTTTATTCATTGCAATGATTGCTTTCGTACAAAGCATTTACAATGCTTATGAACAAAAGGTTATTCAGCAAGAAGCAGCAAAAGTTACAAACGTAAAAAAACATATTTCAGATTTACTTGAAAAAAAATTAGCCGAAAATGTTGGAAAAGATAAAATTGTTCGTGGACCGAATAATACCATCTCTATCGAAGGAGACATTTTGTTTGATACAGGAAGTGCAGAAGTAAGTGAAGAAGGAAAAGTGGTATTAAATAGTCTTGCAAACGGACTGACTGCCATTATTGAAGAAGATGAATTAAAAGAATTTTTATATATTATTTTAATTGAAGGACATACTGATGCGGTTCCATATGATAATTGGACACTTTCTACTGAAAGGGCAGTAGCAGTAGTTAAATATTTAATGCAGGCGGATCCTAAACTTTCTCAAAAAGATTATGCGCAGTATATAGCTGCAACAGGTTATTCGGAATATAAACCAATTGCACAAGGAAATTCAAAAGAAGCGCTTCAAAAAAATCGGCGCATTTCCTTTCAAATTATTTTAGACGATGAGAAGTGGCAGGAAAAGTTAAAGCATATTCTAGCAAATTAATATGTATAAAAGAGAGCTTAACACGCTCCCTAACTATGATGTTCCATTCCTTTTCTAATTAAGTTTGCTTTGTGTAAAAAGAAAACAGAAAACAACATCAACAGTGTAATAACTACGATTAAAATAATAAGCTGTTGATTATCTTTTCCCTCAAAAGGAATGTATAAACCAAATGATAGAAAGGCACCTAAACAGAATAGAACAGAACTAAAACGAGAATAATCAACAACTTTTTCATGAAGTTCTTTTTCCATTTGCTTCATTCTTCACCACTCCACACTACTAATCTTTAATTCCTTTATACTCAATATAACATAAAAATCAGCAAAATTGCGGTGGCAAATGAAGCCAATGAAAGAGAGGTTGTCTTTATAGAGTCTGAACCTATAAAAACAACCTCTCTTTCATTGATGTTCTGTTATTTGTTATTCTGCAAACACAATATGCCACTCATCTTTATGGCTTAACATTTCTTCTGCAATTTCCTTTGCACCTTCAAGGCTGTGATTAGCTGCCCAACCGCATTGGACTTCATTACAAGCAGGAACTTCCTCAGCTTTAAGGACATCTTGTAATGTTTTTTCTAATGCTTCAATAATATCTTCAAAAGAAGAATTATTTAATACAGATAAGTAAAATCCAGTTTGACATCCCATTGGTCCGATGTCAATAACATTATTAAGATGATTACGGATGTTTTCAGCCATTAAATGCTCAATTGAATGAAGTCCTGTCATTTCCATATAAGCTTTATTCGGCTGCTTAAAGCGAATATCATATTTATAAATCTCATCGCCATGCTCTCCTTTTGTAATGCCCACAAGACGCACATACGGCGCTTTCACCTTTGTATGATCAAGGTTAAAGCTTTCCACATTCATTTTTTTAGTCATGATTTTTCAGCTCCTTTATCATTAATAAAATAAGATTGGCAGAATTTTTAGAAGCTACTTCTAAAAACTGCTCAAATGACATTGGCGCATCTTTACCCGCAATATCTGAAATCGAACGAATAATCACAAACGGAACATTAAAACGGTGACAAACTTGTGCAATAGCCCCTGCTTCCATTTCTGCTGCATAAAGCTCCTTAAATTTACTGCGAATTACTTCTACCCGTTCAGCATCATTCATAAAGGAGTCACCTGTTGCAATAAGTCCTTTCAACACTTGCTGATCAGTAACTTTTTCTGCACTTTTTTCTGCTGCCTCTACAAGAAACGGTTCAGGTAAAAAGGCTGCAGGCATTTGCGGAACTTGCCCATACTCATAACCAAAAGCTGTCACATCAACATCATGGTAACGAACTTCTGTAGAAATCACCACATCTCCAACATTTAATGTTTGATTAAATCCTCCTGCAGAACCTGTATTAATGACATAATCAGGATGATATACTTGGTTTAAGAGCGCTGTTCCAATTGCTGCGTTCACTTTACCAATACCTGATTTTAGCAGCACAACGTCTTGTCCTTCAATTGTACCTGTCGAAAATTCAAAACCAGCAATTTCTTCATCTTTTCGCTCTTCAATTTTATCTTTTAAAATTTGTACTTCTTCATCCATTGCGCCAATAATTGCAATTCTCATTTTCACGTTCACTCTTTCTCTTAGTTTTTACAGCCTGATTGACCGCCTCTCCGAAATAATTTTAACATTTTATAAAAGCAATTGAAAAGTTTTTACGGCTGCGTATCTTTGCTATAATACTCTTATATCGATTTCTAGTAAAGATTCGACGTCCACTAATTAAGTTGAAGCTATATAGGATGAAAGGAGTTGAAAATAGAATGGGTTTCTCGTTAGAAAGAATAGAAGATAAAGTTGAATTGTTTGAGGCGCGCGATTTATCTACACTTGAACGAAAAATTAACGAACAAATCGATATTAACAAAGCACTTTTATTACAAGTTTATCATGTGTCACATAACGTTTACACAGATCCTAATGACGGAAAACCACTTTATACAGCTGTTATACATTTTAAAGCAAAAAACTAGATGCTATATCCTTTATAGCGTCTAGTTTTCTGCTTTAATTATTTATTAATTTTTTTTACGCTTATTGGCTTCCATCCCTCATTTTCAATCCATTCTAAATAAACTTCATAGGGGGTATTACGATTTTCAGGTAAACTTACAACCCCACGAGCTTTTTCTGGTCCTCCTCCGTTACCAAGCCACCAGATAACCATTCCTTCTTCTCTTGACAAACCTGTTGCATACTCTAATGCTTTTATTTTTTCTTCCCAATCAACTGTTCCTTTCTCAAAACTGGATGTATGAGCGCCTTCCTGTTCTGTACCAATAGGTTCCCATGGCCCCTCTGGTCCGCCACCATCTACTGTCTTCTCTTCTAACTCATCACTATTCTCTGAGTCTTCCGGATTCTCCACAACTTCATCATTTATTTCTACTTCAAAGTTATCTTCTGATTTGTTTGTATCTGTATTCTTTTCCCCTGGCGCAGTTGTTTCTACTGCTTCAGGTTCACTGCTAAAAAATAGTTGGTATCCAAATACTAAAATTAATCCGACCACAACAGCAATTAATACATTTAAAATTCGGTTTTGATTACGCTTTTTATTTTTTTCACTGTAACGTGAAGTCATGTCGATCTCCCCCTAACATGCATTGCTTGTCATATACCTATTATACTCTTTCGAAAGTTTTTTTTCATATTTGACTGTAAAAAATTGTTACAACATTCAAAAATTATTATATTGAGTATGTTTTAAAAGGTACTCCTAATCATGTTTTAGGGTGAGTCTTCCTATCATATTCATAAATAAGCTCTACCACTTTTTCAAAAGCATTATTTACGCTGCTGTCATTGTTTTCTAAATTAAATACAACCACTGCATACTTAGGATTCTCGTATGGGAAAAAGCCTGCAAACCATTTATTGTGTTTTTCTTTGTTTTGTTTCTGTGCGGTACCAGACTTTCCGGCAATCGTATAAGGTAAATCAACAAAGCGATGACCTGTCCCATTCTTACTTGTTACAACACTTCGAAGCATCTCCTGTAGGATTGCCGCAGTTTGCTTGGTAATTTGTTCTCCTTGAAGAGAATGTGCTGTAAACGGAATAGCAGTTGTCCCTTGTTTATACACAAGTTCACTGACAATACGCACTTGTTTCTTCTCTCCTCCGCGGGCAATCGTTGCCATCATATTAGCTGCAGCTAACGGTGTTAAGCGAACATTTAATTGACCAATCGCCGTTTGTCCAACTGCCTTGCTTACATTTTTATCACTTTCACTTCCCCAAAATTGGTTATGGCTTTCTCCTTCTAGTTGTTGAAAGTTATCTAGATGATAAACATTTCCGCTCCATCCTACATGTTTTGCTATTCCAAGTTTTTCAGCATATTCTTCTACTATATTTTTATGTTTCTTAATCATTTCATCAGCAAGAACAGCAAAAGTTCGATTGCAGCTTTGCGCAAAACTTTCTTCAAATGTAAGCATTCCAAGCTCTCGCTGTGATTGCCCTTCGCCATATAAATTTTCATTACAATTAAACAGTTGATCTTTAGAAATGATTCCTGATTCAATGGAGGCTGCACTAATCACTGTCTTAAAAATAGAGCCGGGAATATGAGATTTTAACACTTCATTATCTGCTCCTCGTCCTAGTGGGTCACTCTCATCAAAATGCGGCCTGCTTACCATTGCTAATACATCGTTTGTTTCAATGTCTAAAATGACAATACCGCCATGCTCAATTTTCTCTTGATCGACTGCTTCTTCTGCTATTACTTGAATTGATTTATCAATTGTAGTCCTTACCTTAAGTGGATAGAAAGGATTTGCTGGACCTGCGTATTTTACACTTAATCCAAATAAGGGTCCCCCGTAACCATCTGCATGATAAACAAGTTTTTCTTCTCCTTCTGATACAATAAATGGATCAAAAGCTTTTTCTAAACCGCTGATTCCAAGTTTTGTATCTTTCATTAAAATACCTTTCTCCACTTTTTCCGGATACCGATTTTTTAGTTCTTCAAAATTTAATCCTGTACTGCCAATTAAGTGCTGTGCAAACGTATCTTTTTGTTCACCATCAATTACTAATGCATACATACCTGGTATTTTTAATTGATTAATTTTCTCCATTTGTTCTTTAGATAACTCTTTAAAATAAGTAAAGGGCTGATCTTCTTTTTCAATTTGGCTTAAAAGGGTAGATGGTGATGTATTTAAAATAGAAGCAACGGCTTGGGTCGGCCATACCAATGTTTTGATTACCGGAAAAATAACAAGAGCACGTTTCTGGTTATGCTGTAATGGCTCATAAAATCGATCGATAAATGTTCCTCTTCCATTATTTATAATGTAAGACTGGGTTCGCTGTTCAATACTTGCTGTAATGAGGTTAATATTATGTTTAGAAAAGGATTCTACCGATATTAACTGAATATGAGCCAGGCGCCCCAAGAGCCCTAAAAAAATAATCAGTAAAAGAAATGAAAATAATTGAAGACGCTTTTGATGCATCGATTTCACCTCAGCATCATTTTCGCCTTATTTAATAGAATTTAACCATTAAATCCCTTTTAAAATATAAAAACTCCCCTGCTCTTTGCAGGAGAGTTTTGCTTTTATTTTACATTCACAATTCTTACTGAGATATCGCCACCTGGTGTTTGGACGACAACCTCATCACCAATAGATTTTCCTAATAAACTTTTCGCCATTGGTGAATCGTTTGAAATCTTACCTTCAAATGGGTCAGATTCCGCACTTCCAACGATCGTATATTCTTCTTCATCACCATCAGGAAGTTCAACAAATGACACTGTTTTGCCAATTGAAACAACATTTGGACTCGTTGATTCATCTTCTTCAATAATGACTGCATTACGAATCATATTTTCTAATTGAGCAATACGTGATTCAACAAATGCTTGCTCATCTTTTGCAGCATCATATTCAGAGTTTTCGGAAAGGTCACCAAAACTGCGAGCAATTTTTATACGCTCAACGACTTCTTTACGCTTTTCAGTACGTAAATGGTCTAATTCTTTTTGTAATTTTTCCTTACCTTCCTGAGTCATATAAAATTCTTTTTCTTCTGCCATATTTAACACTCCTTCAACTTCACTCTCTATAAGTAATATGCTGTAAACACCAAATTATATGAAAAAAAGAGGTGAACCACCTCATTTTTTAACATGAATGTTTCTTCATTCATAAAGCATACTGTCTTACGCAGTTATATGAACAAGCGCTTCTTATAAAAACGCTTTTTCTTCCAAAATGATTTTGATTTTCGTAACCATTAAATCAATTGCTACTTTATTTTGGCCACCTTCAGGTATAATAACATCTGCATAACGCTTCGTTGGTTCAATAAACTGTAAATGCATTGGCCTTACGACAGTTGAATACTGTTCAATAACCGATTCTAACGTCCGGCCGCGGTCTCGAGTATCACGTAAAAGCCTTCTCATAATTCGAATATCAGCATCTGTATCCACAAATACTTTAATATCCATTAAGTTTCTTAAACGTTCGTCTTCTAGTATTAAAATACCTTCTAAAATAATGACATCTTTTGGTTCAATTGAAATAATTTTATCACTTCTTGTATGAACTGTATAGTCATATACTGGTTTTTCAATTGCTTTATGACGAAGCAATGCCTCAATATGAGTAATCAACAAATCATTATCAAATGCTAAAGGGTGGTCATAATTTGTTTGTAAGCGCTGTTCCATTGTTTGATTTGATTGATCTTTATAGTATGCATCTTGTTCAAGAATTAAAATCGATTGATTTTTGAACTGACGATAAATTTCTTTTGCCACCGTTGTTTTCCCTGAACCTGAGCCGCCAGCGACACCAATTACAACAGGCTTTTTTGACATTTGCATATTCCTTTCTAACCAGATGTTATATTACTTCTCCTTTATGCTGACTGCAATGCCATCACCAATTGGATAGATTGTCGTACTATAGTCTGGGTGTTCCATTAAAAACTTATTGTACTGTTTTAATTTTTTCACCATGCTACGGAATCGTTTTTCAACAACTTCTTCTTCCGCAACAAGTCCTCGGAATAACACATTATCTGAAATAATAATCCCGCCTGATTGGACATGTTCAGCATATGTATCATGAAAACGCATATATTGTCCTTTAGCAGCATCAATAAATAATGCATCATATGGTCCTTCATACTTCACTTCTTCTGCCGCTTCTAACGCATCGCCTTCAATCACTTTAATGCGAGCAGTTAAACCGGCTTTATGAATATTTTGTTTTGCAAATTGAAACCTTTCTTCATCACGTTCAATTGTAATAATCTCGCATTCAGGCAGTGAAAGCGCCATTCTAATTGCTGAATATCCAATAGCCGTGCCAATCTCCAAAATTCTCTTTGGTTTTTTAAGCTGTAATATATTCAACATCGCTTCCATACTAACAGGATCCATAATTGGCACATGATGTTCTTTTGCATATAACTCCATTTCCGTTACATAAGACGGAAGTGGTTTTCTTAACTGAACGATATATTCTTGAATCTCAGTTGAGACCATTTCGCGCAGCCTCCTTTACAATAACCCGATATATTTTAACATAAAAAGAAGGAGGATTGCGAGTTTTTCTCACAATTCTCCTCTTGGAAAACGATGTTAATTATTATTTTTCTTTTCTTTAACCTCTTCCCACTCAGGTTTATACTTTTTAGCCGTTTGATTATGAGCTTTTAATGTTTCATTATAAATAACTTCTCCATTTGGACGAGCGTAAAAGTAAAGGTCGTCCACCTGCTCTGGATGTATCGCTGCCTCAATGGCCGCTTCTCCTGGACTAGCAATTGGTGCAACAGGAAGGCCTGTATTCTTGTACGTATTATATGCTGACTCTACTTCTAAATCGCTGTAAAGAACTTGCACACGATGATCTTGCTGGGCGTATAAAATGGTAACATCAGATCCAAGCGGCATACCTGCTTCAAGACGATTATAGAAAACACCGGATACTTTTTTCCGATCTTCTTGTTTCTTTGTTTCTTCTTCAATTACAGAAGCAAGTGTGAGAATTTCATGGGTACTGTATTGACTTGCATTTATATCGCCTTTATATTTCTCTAGTATTTGTTGCATTTTTGCAACCATGCTATGAATAATTCCCTCTAAATCTGGTTCTTCTTTCACAAATTCATAGGTGGCTGGAAATAGATAGCCTTCAAGAGGATAAATAATACCTTCTGCTTCGATTTTTTCTTTATCAATCATTGAATAAGTGCTTGCTAAAGAATTAATAAAGCCTTCATCTTGGAGTTTTGTTATAACTTCTTCATTAGTATATGGTGTTTTTTCTGCAATTTTTTCTGCAATTTCAGTAAGACGCAGCCCTTCAGGAATCGTAATTTTTAACGCTGCCTGCTGAATCACTTTACCTTCTTTTAACGAGCCAATAATTTCTTCTAGTTTCATTGCCGGTGTTAATTCATAGTCTCCTGCTTGAAAGCCTGTCTCATTTTTATATTTGACATAATAGCGAAAAACAAGTGCATCTTTAATAATGCCATTTTCCTCTAGTATTCGACCGATTTGAGATACAGAGGAACCAATCGGGATCGAAACATTGACCGCCTCTTGATTCTCTGAATCTACTGGTTTTAATGCATTATTTACATAAACATAACCGCCTGTTACTATTGCTCCTACCGCAATTACAATTAAAGCTACAATTGTAAAAACAATACGGCGCACAACACGGTTTTCTTTTTTACGCTCTTCTAATTGTTGATGATTGATTTGAAAAGTTGGTTCTGCCAAATCAGATCTCCTCCTTTCACCTGTACTATTATACTATATGTGTATAAAATGTCAGCTGTTTTTTAAGAAGCATTTAAGCACATCGCTTATATTCTAGATGTATTTCCTTATTTTCCACCATAAAAAACATCATTGTACAAAAGCTTTAAAAATAAAAATACGAACCTCTTTGTAAGAGGTTCGTATTTTATAATCGGTTCTATCTTTTAAAGAAAACTTTTACTTATTCATCCTCATCTTCTGGTGTAAACGTATTAAGCATTTCTTCTACCATTTCCCACTCTTCATCTGTTTCAATTGCATGAAGTTCTAGATCATCATCTTTTTCGCCTTTTTCTTCATAGCGGAAGGCGAAAACTTCTACTTCTTCTTCTTCATCATATTCTTCACCAACTGGAATCACTACAACATATGAGTTATTTGTCTCATCTACATCAAATGTAAAAAGTACTTCAAATAAATGTTCTTCACCTTTTTCATTTGGAATAATAATTCGCTCTTTGCTTTCAATTGCCATTTTCAGCACCTCGTTTTTCTATTTATTTGCTGTCTAAATAACCTTGTAAAATCATTACAGCAGCCATTTTATCAATAACTTTTTTCCGTTTTTTTCGGCTCACATCAGCAGAAATAAGCATTCGTTCTGCAGCAACAGTCGTCAATCTTTCATCCCAAAGCACTACAGGAAGTTCAAATACCTCTTCAAGATGAGCTGCAAATGCTTGACAAGCTTCCCCACTCGGCCCAATGGAACCATTCATGTTTTTAGGCAATCCAACAACAAACTTATCGACATTATATTGTTCTACAAGCTCTTTTAAACGGTTCTCCTCGTCTTCTAATCGAGCTGTTCGTTTAATTGTTTCAATCCCTTGAGCTGTCCAACCCATTTCATCACTTACGGCAACGCCAATCGTTTTTGATCCAACATCTAAACCTAAAATTCTCATACTTTCTCCTTTTAAAGGCTGTAAAAAGGCATCAATGCATCGATTGACGCCTTTTTACATTTACTGAAAACCTTAACTGTTCTTTAAATAGGATTTCACTAATTCCTCAATTAATTCATCACGCTCAATTTTACGAATTAAACTGCGTGCATCTTTATGACGTGGAATATAAGCAGGATCCCCTGACAATAAATAACCAACAATTTGATTGATCGGATTGTACCCCTTTTCCTGCAGTGCTTCATAGACATTGTTTAATACTTCATTCACATTGTGATTATAGGAATCGTCTTGAAAATTAAACTTCATTGTTTTGTCCATTGAACTCATTTCTAGCACACTCCTCTCTCAGCTTTCCCGCTTAAAGCCAACCTTCCATATTTCGCTAGTTCTATTGTACACTAGGATGACTGATTATGAAATGGATTTTACCCATTCATATGCATATTGAAGTGCTTCTTCTAATTTCGCTGGATCCTTTCCGCCTGCTTGAGCCATATCTGGGCGACCGCCGCCGCCTCCGCCGCAGCGCGATGCCACTTCTTTAATTAATTTTCCAGCATGATAGCCGCTTTCTATTAAATCTTTTGTCACACCAGCAACTAAGTTTACTTTATCATTTTGTGCTGATCCTAAAATAACAATACCAGAATCTAACGAATTTTTCAGATCGTCTACAATGGCACGTAAATTGTTCATATCAGAAGCATTTACTTTTTTAGCAATAATCGAAATCCCATTAATTTCCTTTACTTCTTGAGCAAGACTTTTTGCTTCAATATTACCTAGTTTTGCAGATAAAGATTCGTTTTCACGCTGCAAATTACGAACTTGAGTCTGTAATGCGTCAATTCTTCCTGGCACTTCTTTTACATTCGTTTTTAAAGCAGATGCTGCTTCTTTTAAAATATGAATTTCGCTGTTCATTAACTGATAAGCTTCTTTTCCTGTTACAGCTTCAATACGACGTGTACCCGCTCCAATCCCTGATTCAGATACAATTTTAAATAAACCAATTTCAGCCGTATTATTGACATGACAGCCGCCGCACAGCTCTAAACTGTAATCCCCTACTTGAACAACGCGAACAACATCCCCATACTTCTCACCAAACAAGGCCATTGCTCCCATTGCTTTTGCCTCTTCAATTCCTTTACGCATAATATTAACTGAGATATTTGCCCATACTTTTTCATTTACAATTGCTTCGATTTTTTCAAGCTCTTCAGCTGTAATTTGACCAAAGTGTGAGAAATCAAAACGCAGACGCTGTGGTGCAACAAGAGAACCTGCTTGGTTTACATGATGTCCAATCACATCCTTTAATGCTTGATGCAGTAAGTGTGTTGCCGTATGGTTTTTAACAATTTCCGCACGCTTTTCTTGATTCACCAGCGCTTGTACTGCTTGACCTTTTCGCAGTGAACCGCTCTCTACAACAACCGTGTGAAGATGCTGTCCGTTTGGTGCCTTTTGCACATCTTTTACGCTTACAAGTAGGTTTTCTGCCGTAATGGTTCCTTGGTCAGCAATTTGACCGCCGCTTTCTGCATAAAAAGGCGTTTGATTTAAAATAATTTGCGCTTCCTCACCTGCTGTTACTTCATCAGTAAAATGATTATCTTTTA
This sequence comes from Bacillus taeanensis, assembly GCF_003318295.1. GTDB lineage: Bacteria > Bacillota > Bacilli > Bacillales > UBA6769 > Maribacillus > Maribacillus taeanensis. The sequence continues at coordinate 42,770 of NZ_QOCW01000004.1, read as the reverse complement.
CAATCACTTCAACAGCAGCATCAATGACAAATTGATCATACCCAATAAACTCACTCTCTACTTTTACATCACCAAGGACACCGCCCTGGACCTGCATGGATCCAACTTCTTGACGTGCTGCACGCGCGCGTTCTCGTTGATTAGCCATTTCACGATCAAAGCCTTCACGATCAATCGTTAATCCTTTTTCTTCCGCATATTCTTCTGTTAATTCAAATGGAAATCCATACGTGTCATATAAGCGGAATGCATCTTCTCCAGAAATGACTGTACTATTTTCTTGCTGAAGCTTTTTCATAATTTCTGAAAGGATGGCTAAGCCTTCATTTAATGTTTCATGAAAACGCTCTTCTTCTGTTTTAATAACTTTTTGAATAAACGCTGTTTTTTCCTTCACTTCTGGATAATAATCCACCATAATATCACCAACAACAGGGACAAGTTCATACATAAATGGACGATGAATATTAATTTGTTTTGCATAACGAACCGCACGTCGAAGTAAACGTCGTAACACATAACCGCGCCCTTCGTTCGATGGAAGTGCGCCATCTCCAATTGCAAATGTCACTGTACGAATATGGTCGGCAATTACTTTAAAAGCAACGTCTTTTTCAGCTGCTTCATTATACTTTTCTTTTGCAATAAGCTCTGTCGCTTCAATAATTGGAATAAACAAGTCTGTATCAAAATTTGTTTTTACATTTTGAATAACTGAAACCATACGCTCGAGCCCCATACCAGTATCAATGTTTTTCTTCGGAAGCGGCGTATAGCTGCCATCAGGGTTATGATTAAATTGAGAAAAGACAAGGTTCCAAATTTCTAAATAACGCTCATTTTCTCCTCCAGGATATAATTCTGGATCATTCGGATCATCACCATACTCTGGACCACGATCATAGAAAATTTCAGTATTTGGACCACATGGACCTTCACCGATATCCCAGAAATTATCTTTTAAGCGAACAATACGCTCTGTCGGAACACCAATTTGATCATGCCAATAGTTGAATGCTTCCTCATCATCAGGATAAATCGTAACAGAAAGTTTTTCAGGGTCAAATCCAATCCATTTGTCGCTTGTTAAGAATTCCCATGCCCATTCGATTGCTTCTTCTTTAAAATAGTCACCAATTGAGAAATTCCCAAGCATTTCAAAAAACGTATGGTGTCTTGCTGTTTTCCCTACATTTTCAATGTCGTTTGTACGAATTGATTTTTGCGCATTTACAATACGCGGGTTTTCAGGAATAACCCGGCCATCAAAATATTTTTTTAATGTTGCAACTCCACTGTTAATCCAAAGCAATGTTGGATCTTCATGTGGCACAAGGGAAGCACTTGGTTCAATAGAATGACCTTTTTCTTTAAAAAAATCTAAATACATTTGTCTTACTTGTGCGGATGTTAACTTTTTCATACTACTCCTCCTCAATTTTATGTATAAAATGGTTCATTAGAAAAGCGTAAAGTACCTAGAGATGTAATTAAAACAAATAAAAAAACTCCCATCCCTAAAACAGGGACGAGAGTTTACACTCACGCGGTACCACCCTGGTTATGAACAGTTTTGTCCATCACCTTTAAGACCATAACGGCGGTCAACCGACAGGATTTGCCTGCTCTCTGGATTAGCATTCCATTACTCTTCATCTAGAATTTCTTCCAGCCTAAGGAAATTCTTCTCTTACATTGTGCAAACAATGCTTAGATGGGCTGTAATGTACTCGATCCGTCATCAATTTACTTATAATAAATTCATTATCTGCCGTTATTATAGAAAAGCTAAGCGTACTTTGTCAATGTTTTGTCCGATAAGTTCGAAAGTAAACAAATAATACTCTAATTACAGCTAGAATGGGCACTGCCACAATCATTCCAAATATCCCGCCAACTTCTTCTCCAACTAAAAGCGCAAAGATAATAAAAATAGGGTGCATATGCAAACTTTTTCCGACTATTAATGGTGATAAAACATTCCCCTCTAAAAATTGCAAAAATAAGACAATTCCTGCAACTAAAAATATTTTTTTAATAGAAATAGCAGCCGCAATAAAAACAGCAGGCAGTGCACCTAAAATAGGACCAAAATATGGAATGATATCCGTAATACCAATAATAACACCAAGCAATATTGGATAAGGCATCCCTATTGCCCATAAACTAAGCGCGGCCACAATCATTAAAATTGTAATCACTAATAATTGTCCACGTATGTAATGTCCTAATGATTCATCTATTTGTTTTAATAATGAACAAGCATGCTTTCTCCACTGTTTTGGGGTTATATACCATGCTGTTCGTTTCACACTTTCAAAATCCTTTAATAAATAAAAAACAAGAAAAGGAACAACAATTAACACGAAGATCCCATTTAACAGTTCCTTTATCCCAGCAATTAATGAATCAATGCTTTGATTAAGAGTATTTTCCAAATCAACAAGAGTTTGTTCAATTCTTGTATGGAAAAATGGAGGTAAATGGGATGTTTGATTATTTAACATACGAATCCAATTGTGATAGATTTCAAATAAATCAGGCATTCCTACTGCTAACTCTTGAAGCTGTTTTATAATATGAGAAAGTCCTTTTACAACACTAAAACCGACACCTCCAAAAAACAATAAATAAATAAGTAATATCGCTAACCAGCGTGGGATATGCCTTTGATGAAGTTTTTCAATAATGGGATGTAACAAATAGGTAATAAATCCGGCAATAAAAAATGGGACCAATAGTGTGATGATTACTTTAAGCACTGGTTCCCAAATCGGCGCCAGCTTTAAAAACATGTAGCTGCATAAAAAAATAAGCAAAAGAACAGTGAGTCGTATAAGCCATGGAACAAATTGATCTTTTTTCATTAAACTCCCTCCGTAATATTAGCTTGCAACAAGAAGGATATAAATATAACGAGGTTAACTCTTAAGAGTTAACCTCGTCTTCACAATTAATCAATTAGTAAATAGCTTTTGAAATTCTTTTCCTTAATTTTTTCACGTTTTTACTTGATAACATCTCCATATTTCGATTTCTTGCCATATTTGCTGCTGTTGCACCAACTCCCGCAGCAAGAATAGATGTTATGACACGATTCAAAAGAACCACCTCATTTTACATTTCCGCCTGTCTCTCTGTTTCATCAAATAAATCATCAAGCGTTGTTAAACTGCCATCTTCTTCTACTTGATTTAGGGAATACACACCGTTTGAAAGCGCAAGTTCAATATAGCAGCTCCAACAATAATAATGATTCACACCAATTTTACCTAAATTTTTACTTGAACAATTTGGGCAGCGCAAGTTTTGCTCCTCCTTAGGTATTTTTCACAATAAGGATATCGTTTTGTACGGAAAGCCCAGAATGAAACTTAATCTGTTTTAATCCTTCCGTCATATCTGTAAACCATCCTTCTGTCATCTCAATACCCTCAATTGTGCCCGCATGCTCTTGAAAATATACATCTTTTACTAACCCAAGTTGTTCACCATCTTCTGAAACAACAGGTTTACCCATCATAGCATGGCGCTGCTCCATTGAATAATATGATTTTACATCTGCAGTCATCGGCATTAAATCATCTCTGCTGTAAATGATTAACCCTTCTTCTTCAAGTAAAAACGGGACGGTAAAAGGTAAAAAGTGATCACGCTGCAGAAAGCCTTTGACATCGATTTTGAAACCTTTTATTTCACCTATTTGATCAAACAAAAGGTCTTCAATGCTCCCTAAAACCGAAACATCGGTAGAGTTAACAAGATAGACAGGCAGTTTTTTTAACTGGTTAAATGTCCGCAAAAGCATCGCCACCTTCCCGAACATTTATAGTTTATGTGTCAAGAAAGGAATCATCCGTTGAAACGATTTCCATTAAACGTTCCTGCAGTTTCGTTTTTAACATTGAATTTCGCTCTTCCTGCTCGTATTTTTCAACAGCCATTTTTATCGCAGCTTCTTCTCCGCACAACAATAAAAACTCTTTACTTCTTGTAATAGCTGTATAAATTAAATTTCTTCTCAGCATACGAAAGTATCCTTTTACAATTGGTAAAATGACAATTGGAAATTCACTGCCTTGAGATTTATGGATGGAACAGCAATAGGCATGTGTTAATTGGTTGAACTTATTTCGTCCATATACGACTTCGATTCCATCAAAAGAAACAACAAGCTGATCTTCTTTTTCCGTATTTTCTTTTGCATAAAACACAGCGACAATTTGTCCAATGTCTCCGTTAAAAACATTATTTTCTGTGTCATTAACAAGCTGCAGCACTTTATCACCAACACGGTAAAACAAGTCGCCAAACTGCAGTTCACGAGTTGTTTCCTTTTTAGGATTAAACAGCTCTTGGAGCATACGGTTAAGCTTTTCCACCCCTGCATTTCCCCTATACATTGGAGCTAATACTTGAATTTCATTTGCTGTATATCCTTTTCCAATCGCATTTTTACAAATTTGCTCTACTGCATCTCCAATTTGCTCCTGTGTACAGGGAAAAAAACGTCGATCATGTGTGGGCTTCTGTAAGTCATCCGGAAGTTCCCCATTTTTTATATGATGTGCTAGTTGAATAATCGATGATCCTTCAGCCTGTCGATAAATATCAGTAAGACGAACGGTTGGAATAACTGCAGAATCTAATAAATCTTTTAACACTTGTCCTGGTCCAACAGATGGAAGTTGATCTTCATCTCCCACTAAAATCACCTGCATACCTTTTGGAAGACATTTAAATAACTGATGGGCAAGCCATAAATCAACCATTGATACTTCATCAACAATTAATAATTTCCCTGATATTGGGTGGTCTTCATCATGCTCAAATCCTTCTCCTTTCCAGCCTAATAAGCGATGAATCGTAACGGCTGGCAGTGCAGTGGATTCACTCATACGCTTCGCAGCTCTTCCTGTTGGAGCCGCTAACACGATTGGAAACGGATTATCTTTTGAATAATCTCGTCGATTAAGCGAGAGATCATGAAGTTTTGCATATATTTCTACAATTCCTTTAATAACTGTTGTTTTCCCTGTTCCAGGTCCACCTGTTAAGATCATTACCGGCGACGTCAATGCAGTATGAATGGCGCGTTTTTGAGATTCTCCATACTGCATGTTGAACTGCTTCTCAATTTCCTCAAGCTTTTCATAAAATTGGGCTTCCGAAAAATGTTCTTTTACATCCGTATTCCCCATTAATTTCTCAATATTCGTAACAAGACCTTTCTCAGAAAAATAGAGTGATGGTAAATAAATCCGCTCTTTATCTAAGATGATTTTCTCTTCTTGATAAAGGCCAATTAACTCCCGGGAAATTTCCTGTTCATCTATTTTCCTTCCATCGTCTAGAAGCTCCTGCACCCCTGAAATATATGTTTCGTATTGTAAAAAAGCATGCCCCTCCTGCACAGACTTATCACTTAGCCAATACAAACATCCAGCACGAATTCGTTCTGGATGTTTACCACTAATGCCAAATGTTTTTCCAAGCTCATCTGCTCTTTTAAAGCCAATTCCTTCTACATCATGAATGAGCTGATAGGGATTATTACGAATCACTTCAATCGTTTCTTGTTTATAAGCTTTATATATCTTCATTGAAAGCTGTGGGCCAAATCCATAATCAGATAAAGCAATCATTACCCGTTCTAACCCTTCATGCTCTTTTAATGTTTGATACAGTGTTTGCGCCTTTTCCTCTGAGAGCTTTGGAACTTTCTCAAGAACAGCAGGATTGTTTAATATTTTTGAGATGGCTCGTTCTCCAAGGGCGTCGACAATATGTTCTGCTGTTTTCTTCCCAATCCCTGAAAATAAATCCCCAGATAAGTACTGAACAATTCCATGCTTCGTTTGCGGAAGTTCCCTTTTATGCTTTCGCACGTGATACTGATTCCCAAATCTAGGGTGATCAATAAAATCCCCATAAAAGGTGTAGGTCTCCTGTTCGTAAAGAAGAGGCAGACTTCCTGTAATCGTAATTTCTTTTCCATCATAGTTTTCAGTTGTTTCTTTAATTTTGATTTTTGCAACCGTATAGAAATTCTCCTCATTATAGAAAATATAATGAAGCAGGATTCCCTTAATAAAGCGTTCTTCTTCTTTATAAAAATCTAGCTGCTGTTGATCCATTGGACTTCTTCCTCACCTCTCTTTTAAGGCTTTCAATGATTTAACAGCTCTTCTACTTTCTTTTTACCATTTCCAGCCAGGAGATGATCAGGCTGTATTTCTAATGCTTTATTAAAAAAAGCTAAAGCATTTTCCGGCTGCTCTTGATAGATATATACTACCCCTAAATTAAAATAAGCATCTGCATGTTTAGGATCATGCTCAACAACCCATTGGAATTGTTTCTTCGCCTCATCAATTTGTTCGAGCTGCGCTAAACACAAGCCAAATTGGAATTTTGCATCAATATCTTGATTATTCTTTTCAACTGCCCGCTGTAAATGCGGTAATGCATAATGAAGCTCTCCTAAATGATAATACGTCATCCCTAACATAAAGTAGGCATCACCTTCATCTAGTCCCTTTTCAACCGCTCCTCTATACATCTCAACTGCTTTTTCATACTGCTCTAAATTGTAATAGGCATTTCCAGCACCATAGTAAGCTGTAGCGGAATTTCCATCGATTTCAATGGCACGATTATAAAAGCGAATCGCTTTATCAAGTTCATTGACCGCTGAAAGCAAATTCCCAAAATTTATATATGGAACTGGATCATTCGGATGCTCCTCAATTGCTTCTTGAAACATTTTTGCAGCCTCTTCAAGCTGCCCTTCCTGCATATGTTTAATTCCTAATTGATTTTTATCCATCATTACTCTCCTTATTGCATTGACGTTTTCATTGACAGTATAGCAAAGAAATGACATTCATTCAGCGTTTTAATTTTCATGCCGAAAAGGGACTGTCTCAAAATCATAGAGTCAGACCCTCCCCGCCTAATATGTAGTAAGTGTTTTATAAAAAGGCATCTACATATTGTATAAGTTGAGGGGGTTCAGACCCTATTGAGACAGCCCCTTTGTTATTAAAGATATGGAATTTTTTTACCATTTTTCAAAATATCATCTATTGTTGCACCACCAAGACAAACCTCTCCATCATAAAAGACAACTGCTTGTCCTGGTGTAATTGCACTCTGCGGCTCATCGAAGATAACTTCACACCTGTTCTCTTCTTTCATATGCACCGTTACTTTTACATCTTTTTGACGATAACGAAATTTCGCCGTGCATTCAAATGTGGAAGCAGGTGCTTCACCGCTAATAAAATTAATTTCAGAAGCCGTTAAAGCATCAGAATAAAGCGCCTCATTATCAGCACCTTGTGCAACATATAACACATTTTTCTCTAGATTTTTTCCAACAACAAACCAAGGTTCACCAGCGCCGCCAATTCCAAGCCCTTGGCGCTGTCCAATTGTATAATACATTAACCCATCATGTTTACCTTTCACTTCCCCGTCTAAAGTTTGCATCTCACCGGGTTGTGCTGGTAAATATTCGCTTAAAAACTCCTTGAAGTTTCGTTCACCAATAAAGCAAATACCTGTGCTGTCTTTTTTACCAGCAGTCGCTAAGTTTGCTTCAGCAGCTTTTTTGCGCACTTCAGGCTTTGGTAAATCACCAATTGGAAAGAGCACTTTTGCAAGCTGTGTCTGTGATAATTGATTTAAAAAATACGTTTGATCTTTGTTGCTGTCTATACCGCGCAGCATCTTTGCTTTACCATCTTCGTGCTCGATTCGCGCATAGTGGCCTGTTGCAACATAGTCCGCTCCAAGACTTAAAGCATGTTCAAGGAATGCTTTAAACTTAATCTCTTTATTGCACATAACATCCGGATTTGGCGTTCGCCCTGCTTTATACTCATTTAAAAAGTAAGTAAATACTTTGTCCCAATATTGTTTTTCAAAATTAACGGCATAATAGGGAATTCCAATTTGATTTGCGACGCGAATAACATCATTATAATCTTCTGTTGCTGTACACACTCCGTTTTCATCTGTATCGTCCCAATTTTTCATAAAAATGCCGATAACATCATATCCCATTTCTTTTAAACGAAGAGCAGCAACAGATGAATCAACTCCTCCCGACATTCCTACTACAACACGAATTTCTTCAGGCGGACGAGGATCGTGATTTGTAAGCATCTTGCTTCACCTCTTGCTTTTTTATTGTTTTGTTAAACGTTTAACGATCTTCACTGTTTCTTGGGCGGCTTTTTGAATATCTTCTTCCGTATTCCCTAAACCAAAACTAAAACGAAGCGAAGAATAAACGCGTTCGGATTCACCAAACATCGCCATCAGCACATGAGAAGGATCTACCGATCCAGCTGTACAAGCTGATCCGCTTGAAACAGCAATACCTGCGAGATCCAAATTCACAAGCATTGATTCTACATTTGTTCCTGAAAAACTTACATTTAGTATGTGCGGCAAATATTCTGTTGAATGTCCATTTACTCGAAAATTGATTTGCTCATTTTTAAATACATTTATCATATGGTTACGAAAGCTCTGATATTTTTTTTGACGCTCAGCTTTCGTTTCAAGCATAATCTGCACTGCTTTTTCAAATCCAACAATTCCGGCTACGTTCTCTGTCCCTGCACGTCTTTTACGTTCTTGTTCTCCTCCATGCTGCAGAGGCAGTATTTTTGTACCTTCTTTTACATATAAAAATCCAATCCCTTTTGGACCGTTTATTTTATGCGCAGATACAGATAACAAGTTGACATTCAGTTCCTTTACATCAAGTTCAACCATGCCGTATGCTTGGACTGCATCTGTATGAAAATAAATATCTTTTTCCTTTAAAAAAGCGCCAATTTCTTTTATCGGCTGCAGTGTTCCTACCTCATTGTTTCCATACATGACACTTACAAGAATGGTTTCATCTTTTAACGATTTTCCAAGTGTTTGCAGCGAGATTTGTCCTGTTTCATCCACTGGTAAATAGGTTACTTCAAAACCGATTCCCTCTAAAAACTGACACGTATGAAGAACAGCATGATGTTCAACTGCAGTTGTAATAATATGCTTTCCTTTATGTTGATTCGCTAATGCTGCCCCTATTATAGCTGTATTATCAGACTCTGTTCCACCGCTTGTAAAAATAATTTCGTTTACAGCAGCTCCGATACTCTTAGCAATTGTCTGACGGGCCTCATCAACAACGTGACGCGTTTTTCTTCCAAATCCATGAATGCTTGATGGATTTCCAAAATGCTCCGTTAAAAAAGGCAGCATAGCTTCTGCAACTTTTGGATGTGTTGGAGAAGTTGCTGCATGATCAACATAGACTGCCTGCATGAGATCACCTTTCTTTCATAAACTCAATTGAAACAACATGTATAGATTATATATAAAACATGTATGATTCTTGATCATCTTCACCTTCATATGTTGCTAAATATTCCAGTGTAGTATTGTCTAATACATCTTTGACTGCATCACGAATTTTAATCCATAAATCTCGTTTTGCCGGCTCTTCATCATCCATCACTTCCACAGGACTAATTGGTCCTTCTAAGACGCGAATAATATCGCCAGCTGTAATGGTTTCCGGCTCATGAGCTAAAATATACCCACCATATGCGCCCCGAATACTCTTCACTAACCTTGCATTACGAAGCGGAGCAATAAGCTGTTCTAAATAGTGTTCTGATAAATTATGTTCTTTTGCAATTGACTTTAATGAAGTGGGACCTTCACCGTGCTTTCTTGCTAATGCCATCATGATTGTTAAGCCATAACGGCCTTTTGTTGATATTTTCATCTGCAACCCCTCTTTCAAAAATTCCATTCACAAACGTACGGCATTGAGGTAGTGTGAAGCCAACAATAGAACCGATGCTAAAGCTGAAAATAAGCGTTCCTATTGAAACAGGTCCTCCTAATAACCATCCAAAAAAAAGAACAACAAGTTCCATTATCCCGCGCACCCATTGGACTTTTAATCCTACTTTTTCTGTTAGTGCTAACATTAAGCTGTCTCTTGGACCTGCTCCACAATTGGCAGCAATATATAGACCTATTCCATAACCAATTACAATAATACCTATTAAAAGCATCACTAGTTTCCCCATAAAAGAACTTGGTGTTTTTAGTATAGGTAATAATAAATAAAAATCAATAAAAACACCTACTAAAAGCATGTTTAAAAATGCCCCAAATAAAGGACGCTGTTTTGTTAACAGTGTTGTTAAGCCAATTATAAAAAAACCGATTATAATAGACCATGTTCCTATTGTTAATCCAAATTGGTAATATAACCCAACATGAAGCACATCCCATGGTGCACTGCCTATATTTGCTTTAATCATTAAAGCAATTCCAAAAGCCATAATGAGCAAACCTATTAAAAAAACAAGCCAACGAAGTGCAAACACGCTGTTAAAAAGTTCTTTCCGCTGTATCCCCATGCTTGCAGCCTTCTTTCTTCATATTTTTCTCTATTATCTCTCATCTTTAACCTAAGACATTATAGCATGAAACAATCTTTCTTGCATTTCGTAAACCTCTATAGTATTTTCAAGGAAACTAGAAAGGACGGTTTTAGATGGATCTATTTCATTATTCAACAGAGGAAAAACAAAAACTTACCAGTCCTTTAGCAAACCGCATGCGTCCGCGTACGCTTGATGAGTTTATTGGACAAGGTCATATTGTTGGGGAGGGAAAATTACTGAGGCGGGCAATAGAAGCAGATCAGCTTACACCAATGATTTTCTTTGGCCCCCCAGGCACTGGGAAAACAACACTTGCTAGAATTATCGCTAACTCTACTTCTGCAAAATTCGAACAACTAAATGCTGTTACATCAGGAGTCCAAGAAATTAGGGAGTTCATAAAAGAAGCAAAAGAAAGACTAGCAATCGACCAAAAAAGGACCGTACTTTTTATAGACGAAATTCATCGCTTTAACAAAAATCAACAAGATGCCCTTTTACCGCATGTTGAAGATGGTACCATGGTATTAATTGGCGCTACAACAGAAAATCCGATGTTTGAAATTAATTCTGCTCTTTTATCACGTTCTCGGTTGTTCCGTTTTGAACCATTAACAGATCAAGATATTATGAACATGCTCGAAGCTGCCTTAAATGATAAAGAACGAGGATTTGGCAGCTATTCTATTACAGCAGATAAAGAGGCAGTAGAACATATTGTTTCTGTATCAAATGGTGATGCTAGAACGGCATTAAATGCATTAGAACTTGCTGTCATTACAACAAAACCAAATAAAGAAAAAGTCATTTATATTACGCTAGAAATTGCCGAAGAGTCAATTCAGCAGCGTGCTTTACAGTATGATAAAGCAGGTGATAATCATTATGATACAATTTCAGCTTTTATTAAAAGCATAAGGGGATCAGATCCTGATGCCACCTTGTATTGGCTCGCAAAAATGATATACGCAGGAGAAGATCCTCGCTTTATTGCAAGACGTCTATACGTTCATGCAGCAGAAGATATTGGAACTGCAGATCCAAATGCTCTCCTCGTTGCTCAAGCAGCTGCTTATGCTGTTGATTTTATCGGCATGCCGGAAGCACGCTTACCCCTTGCAGAAGCAGCACTCTACTTAGCAACTGCTCCAAAAAGCAATGCTGTTATTAAAGGAATTGATGCTGCCCTTCAAGCCGTTCAAAAAGAAAAGTCCGGTCAAATCCCCCTTCATTTACGTGATGCTCATTATAAAGGGGCAGGTCATTTAGAGCATGGAAAACATTATAAATATCCGCATGATTATCCAGGGGGCTTTGTTCCACAGCAGTATTTACCTGATCGAATGAAAGGGAAGAAATTTTATCATCCTACAGAACGAGGCTATGAAAAAACAATCTTAAAACGACTTGCCTATTTTGATGAACGCAATAAAAACAGCAGTATTGAAAAGTGATAGAAGTCTATCACTTTTTTTATTTATATTTTCTGTTTAAAAACGCTTTTAATTTTAATTTCAAGCAATTAATAGAATGCAAGTATAAAACTCTCTTTAATTGGAAATGATTAAAACTGATAATCATTGCTTTGATCTATTAAGGTTAACCTTCCTTAAAGTAGAAAAAACATAGGCAAAGCAGATAGATGTATATGAAACAAATTCATATTCAACGATTCAGACAATTAAAAGGAGAGAACAATCATGAAAATTAGACAAGATGCTTGGTCACATGAGGATGACTTATTACTAGCCGAAACTGTTCTTCGTCATATTAGAGAAGGCAGTACCCAATTAAATGCATTTGAAGAAGTTGGTGATCGATTAAATCGTACATCAGCTGCTGTAGGATTTCGATGGAATGCCATTGTAAGACAAAAATATGAACAAGCTATTGGAATTGCAAAAAAACATAGAAAAGAACGCAAGCGTGCCCAAGCATCACAAACCGCTGCTGCACCATCTTCACCAAGAATTTCAGCTGAAAAAACTACTATACCAGACGCACTCTCATTAGATGATGTCATTCGCTTTTTAACGAAATTTAAAGATGATAAAACACAGTCTCAAAACTTGCAAAGCCAATTTGATAAGATTCAAAAAGAAAACGATCAACTTCAAAAAGAAAATCAAACACTTCAATCTGAGCTTAATCTATTGGAAGAAAAGTTTGCAATTATGCAGGAAGATTACCAATCTGTTATTCAAATTATGGAACGCGCAAGAAAAATGATTTTGCTTCAGGAAGATGATAAATTAGCTCCATCTTTTAAGATGGATAAAAACGGTAACTTGGAAAAAATCGCAAAATAAGTGCAGCAGTGTTATCTGCTGCACTTATTCCTTAATTATTGCGATCAATAACAATGTTATGTTTCTCTAGCAATTCATTTATTACATATCCTGCCATAATTAACCCTGCCACAGATGGCACAAAGGCATTAGAGGAAGGCGGCAATTTCGCTTTACGAATTTCTGCTTGATCATTTCCGACTTCTTTACGAATTTCTTCTTTAATTTTAATTGGATGTTCTTTTGAGAAAATAACCTTAATTCCTTTATGAATTCCTTCTTTGCGAAGCTTCGTACGAATGACACGTGCAATAGGATCATAACTTGTCTCTGAAATGTCAGCAATTTCAAGACGTGTAGGATCGGTTTTATTCGCAGCTCCCATACTCGAAATAATTGGTATTTTTCTCTCTAAACATTGTTTCATTAAATGAATTTTAAAAGAAATAGTATCTGAAGCATCAATTACATAATCAATTGGATATGAAAAAAATTTTTCATATGTTTCTTCATTGTAAAACATTTTTAATGCAATTACTTCACAATCAGGATTAATATCTGCAATTCTGTTTTTCATTAGCTCTACTTTATCTTGACCTACCGTTGATAGTAATGCGTGAATTTGTCGGTTAACATTTGTAATATCTACACTGTCTTTATCGACAAGAACAAGACGCCCAACACCTGAACGAGCTAAAGCTTCAGCAGCAAAAGAACCAACACCGCCAATTCCAAGCACTGCTGCTGTACTATTTTTTAAGGATTGTAATCCTTCTTTTCCAATCGCTAATTCATTTCGTGAAAATTGATGTAACATATTGTTCTCCTTCCAAACATCGTAAAAAATCATTCATTTTGTTAATTTATTAACGATATGACTATATCATAGACTGCCTCAAAAGTAACCATTTTATCGATATAGGACAAACCATTCAATTAAATATATATTTACCCATCTATGTATAAGCAATAAACGCATAAAAAACCTAAGGAGAAGTCTCCTTAGGTTTTTTACACAAAGTAAGAGCCCCAATTGTGCCGTCATATCCTTTGTTTTGAACCTGCTCTCGGCAGGTGGGTGCTCTGCTTCATTCTTTGTAAGTCCTCTCTTTTTAAAAATGAGGCATGTACTCCAAATGAAAACTCCAAGCTCCCGTTGTAAAAATGTTGGCTCAAAACAATCGGTATTTAACGAACACCTTAGGACTCTTAAATTGTTTATAATTGAATAATATCATAACTCTATTATTTTTTCAACATTCTGTTAATTACATCTCTATTACAATACGCAACTAAAAAAGAGGATGCCCGATATTTCCGAGTGCATCCTCCTATAAACAAAAATGTTATGAGTTTGCTTCTACTTTTTCTTGAACAGTTTCTAAATGAAGTTCTTTTAACTGTGCTTCACTTACTTCACCTGGAGCATTTGTCATTAAACAGCTCGCACTCGCAGTTTTTGGAAAAGCAATCGTATCACGTAAATTGCTGCGACCTGCTAAAAGCATAACAAGACGATCAAGTCCTAAAGCAATCCCACCATGTGGAGGTGTACCGTACTCAAAAGCGTCCATTAAGAAGCCGAACTGCTCACGCGCTTCTTCTTCACTGAATCCAAGTGCGGCAAACATTTTTTCTTGAATATCGCGCTTATAAATACGCTGTGATCCACCACCTAGTTCATAGCCGTTTAACACAAGATCATAAGCTTCCGCACGAACTTTGCCCGGATCTTTGTCTAAATACGCTAAATCTTCCTGCATTGGACTTGTAAACGGATGGTGCTCAGCAAAATAGCGGCCTGCTTCTTCATCATAAGAAACAAGCGGGAATTCTGTTACCCATAAGAAGTTTAATTTGCTTTCATCAATTAATTGAAGTTCTTTTCCAAGCTTCAGACGAAGAGCTCCTAAGCTGTCTGCAACAACACTTTTCTTATCAGCAACAAACAATAATAAATCCCCTGTTTTTGCTTCAAACGCCTCAATAAGCGCATTTGCTTCTTCCGCTTTAAAAAATTTAGCAATAGGTCCTTTTAATCCGTCTTCCTCTACTTTTAACCATGCAAGTCCTTTTGCCCCATACACTTTTACAAATTCAGTTAATGCATCAATATCTTTTCGCGAATACTGAGAGGCAGCTCCGGCAACATTAATTCCTTTTACCTGGCCTCCGCTATTTACCGTACTTGCAAATACTTTAAAATCAGAGTCCTTAACGATTTCACCAATATCTGTTAATTCCATTCCAAACCTTGTGTCTGGCTTATCGGAACCAAAACGGGCCATCGCTTCATGATACGGCATGCGGGCAAACGGTAAAGAGATCTCAATTCCCTTTGTTTCTTTGACCACTTTCGCCATCATCTTTTCAGTCATTTCAAGTAAATCTTCTTTATCTAAAAATGATGTTTCAATATCGACTTGAGTAAATTCTGGTTGACGATCTGCTCGTAAATCTTCATCACGGAAACAGCGTACAACTTGATAGTAACGTTCAAACCCAGAAACCATTAGTAATTGTTTAAAAATTTGCGGCGACTGCGGCAGTGCGTAAAACTCACCTGGATGAACACGACTTGGCACTAAGTAGTCACGCGCTCCTTCCGGCGTACTTTTCGTTAACATTGGCGTTTCAATTTCTAAAAATTCTTCATTATCTAAAAAGTTGCGAATTGTTTTCGTTACACAATGGCGAAGCTTAAATGTTTCCTGCATAACAGGACGCCTTAAATCAAGATAGCGGTACTTTAATCTTACATCTTCCGCTACTTCTGTTTCATCTTGAATCATAAATGGCGGGTTTTTTGCAGCATTTAAAATAACTACTTCATCTGCCACAACTTCAATTTTTCCTGTTGCAATATTTTCATTAATAGTACTCTCATCTCGTTCTACTACCGTTCCTTTTATGTCAAGAACAAACTCATTTCGTACCTGCTCTGCAGTTTCAAATGCTTGTTTTGCAATTTCAGAATTTGCAACAACCTGCACAATACCAGAGCGGTCTCTAAAATCAATAAAAATAACTCCTCCTAAATCGCGACGTTTTTGCACCCAGCCTTTCAGCTGTACCTTAGCGCCGATCTGTTCTTCACTTAATTGTCCACAGTTATGTGTACGACCTTTCATGGTAATTCCCTCCTAATTTTATTCCTTATATTTTTCTTTTTAAAAAATCTACAATCTCTGTTAAACTTACTTCCTGCTGCTCACCTGTTGCCATTTCTTTCACTGAAATAATTCCTTTTTCAAGTTCTTCATCACCAAGTACAGCTACATATTTTGCTTGAAGACGATCAGCTGTTTTAAATTGAGCTTTTAACTTTTTATTAAGATAATCTTTGTCTGCTTTAATACCATTTGCTCTTAATTGATATAGAAGCGGAGTTAAACGATCTTTTGCTCCATCGCCAAGTGAAACGAGATAACAATCAAGCCCCTGCTCAATCGGCAGTTCCACATTTTCAGCATCAAGGGCCATTAATAATCGTTCAATACTTAACGCAAATCCAATGCCAGGTGTTTCAGGTCCATCAAGTTCTTGAACAAGACCATTATAACGACCACCGCCAGACAATGTCGTAATCGCTCCAAACCCATCTGCATCACTCATAATTTCAAATGCTGTGTGATTATAATAATCCAATCCCCGTACAAGGTTTGGATCTACTACAAAGTCAATATCCATCGCTTGTAAATAAGCTTGAACTTTTTTAAAATATTGTTTAGATTCCTCATTTAAATAGTCGATAATGGCTGGTGCGGATGCCATTAATTCATGGTTACGATCTTTCTTACAATCTAAAATTCGCAGCGGGTTTTTCTCTAAACGTGATTGACAATCTGAACAAAACTCATTAACCCTAGATGAAAAATGATTCATCAATGCTTGTCGATGTGCTGTACGGCTTTCTGTATCTCCTAAGCTGTTAATAACAAGTTTTAACCTTTTTAAACCGACTTCTTTATAAAACGACATCGCAAGTGCAATTACTTCTGCATCAATGGCTGGATCATGACTTCCAAGCGCTTCAATACCAAACTGCACAAATTGCCGCATTCTCCCTGATTGCGGGCGTTCATAACGAAACATTGGTCCAATATAATAAAGCTTTGTTGGCTGCTGCGGCTGACCAAACAACTTATTTTCTACAAATGATCGAACAGCAGCTGCTGTTCCTTCAGGGCGAAGTGTTAAACTTCGATCACCGCGATCTTTAAATGTATACATCTCTTTTTGAACAACATCTGTTGTTTCACCTACTCCTCTTTGGAAAAGCTCTGTTGATTCAAAAATAGGAGTACGTATTTCTTGGTAATTAAAGCGAGAACAAATGTCACGCGCTTTTTTTTCAACATACTGCCAACGTTCTACCGTTCCTGGCAAAATATCTTGTGTTCCGCGTGGAATTTGGATTTTCATGCTTTCTTCCTCCTTTATAATTAACACGTTATGTACTAATACACAAAAAAACCCCCGCCCTTGAGAAAACTCAGGGACGAGAGTACGTATAATTTACCCGTGGTACCACCCTAATTGAAGCATGTTTGTTATGCTTCCACTTAAACAGTTAACGCCTGCACACGTTCCTTCCTACTAAAAACTTCAAAAGGAAACCTACGAAGTGTTCTTCAATAAGTCCTTATGCAGAAATACTCTCAGCCACGGTATTTCCTCTCTTAGCATTGGTGTTCTTATCTACTTTTCTTCATTATCAGTTTAAACGTATCAAATTCTATAATGCAGCTTTTTTTATAATATGAATAATACAACAATTTGTCAAGAACTGAAACAGCTTTTTAGCGCCTCATTCGATGTTTCATTACTTCAATCGCTTTTGACGAAGAGCCGAACTCATTATCAGCTAACATTTGTGTTATAATTTCTTGCTTAATTAACATATCATGAAATTCAACACCTGAAAACATTGATAATTGATGGTACACTGCATGTTCTTTATCTTGATAACGCATTATTTGACTCCTTCTCAATCTTTTTAGTTATATTGTACCCAATTTCAAGAAAAACCTTCCCTAATGTTCAAAGTGTTTTTTATAATGAATGTGTAAGCAATTTTTAAATTTACAGAAAGGAGAGTGATGAAGCTTGAAAAAAACCTGTTTGTTTGCCGCCATTTTATCTTTATTATTAAACCTCGTCTTTACGATTGAAACAAGTTATGCTCAAACGACTGCAACTGTTTCAGTAAACACATTGAATGTTCGATCCGGTCCCAGCTTATCTGACAGCATTATTACCCAAATAAAAAAAGGAGAAACATATCCAGTTCTTAAAGAACAAAATGATTGGATTAACATTAAACTTAGCAGCAATCAAAATGGCTGGGTTGCCGGATGGCTTGTATCAAAAAATCAAGAGACTGCTGTAAAAGATTCTGGATTATTAGGACAGGCCTCCGCAAAAGTAAACGCCTTAAATGTTCGAAAAGGACCAGCGTTATCTTATAATGTCGTTACTCAAATTAACAAAGGAAATACATACCCCATTCTTTCTGAAAAAAACAATTGGGTTGAAATTAAACTTTCAAATAATGAATCAGGATGGGTGGCTGGTTGGCTCGTCTCAAAAAGTGAAGCAAAAACATCGACACCAACTAACACTCAAAATAATGATAAAACAAATAAAAGTTCGAAAGTAATATCATCAACTGTCAATGGGTTAAACGTGCGTTCTGGTCCCGGAACTAATTTTCAAATTATCGGTCAGCTTAACCAATATGAATCTGTACCTTATGTGAAAGAACAAGGAAATTGGACAAACCTTGTGTACGAAGGAAAAAGTGGGTGGGCTGCTTCTTGGTTAATTACAACTTCTGAATTAAAAGAAAATGACCAGGCCTCATCACCACATCCTAAAGAAACATCAGCTGTTGTAAAAGCAACTTCCCTTAACGTCCGCTCTGGACCTAGTACTACTTACAATGTAATAGGTGCAGTAAAAAAAGGGGAGAAAGTTTCTATTATTGCTGTAAAAGAAGGTTGGTATCAAATAAACTTCCACAATAAAACAGGTTGGATTTCAAAAGACTATGTTGAATCAAGCAGCAATCATACTGATTCCTCTCAAAACCATTCAGATAGCGCAGTTGAAAACAGTCCAACTGTTACACTGCTTTATAATGGTACCAATTTAAGAAAAGGGCCAAGTACAAGTACAACTGTTATCGGTCGTGGAGATAAGGGAGATCAATTTCAGATTATTGACACTGCAGGCAGCTGGTATAAAATTCAACTATCGAATAAAAAAGAAGCCTATGTTGCAGGCTGGATTGTGAAAGTGTCAAACGATCTTCCTATTATTGAAAAACCAAATAACAACAACAGCTTAAAAGATAAAAAACTTGTCATTGACGCAGGTCATGGTGGTTATGATAGTGGATCAATTGGTGCGCAATACGGTACACTTGAAAAATTATTAACATTACATACCGCCAAGCTGTTAGCAGAAAAACTAAAAGCTGCCGGCGCTAGCGTTTCAATGACCCGCACTGATGACTACTATACCTCCTTGAGTTACCGTGTCAGTCTTTCTCATTATTATAAGGCAGATGCTTTTATTAGCATTCATTATGATTCAGCCCTGCAGTCAAGTGCAAAAGGTATTACAACTTATTATTACAGCCCATCAAAAGATCAAGAACTCGGTCAAAACATTCAAAAAGAGCTGGCTAAAGGCACTGGATTATTTAATCGCGGGGTACGTTTTGGTAACTTTCATGTATTACGAAACAATGGACAGCCTGCAGTATTGTTAGAATTAGGATTTCTTTCAAATCCGCAGGAGGAATATTTTGTCCGAACAAATAGTTATCAAGAAAAAGCTTCGCAAAGCATTTATAACGGTTTAATTCGTTATTTTTCAAAGTAAATAAAAGAGAGATCCAATTTGGATCTCTCTTTTATTTACTTTCAACAATTAATGTTACAGGCCCGTCATTTGTAAATGTAATATCCATCATCGCACCAAAACGACCGGTCTCCACCTTTATCCCCTGCTCTTCTAAATAACGATTGAATGCTTCATAAATTTCAAGAGCATGATCAGGCTTTGCTGCACTCATGAAATTTGGACGTCTTCCTTTGCTGCAGTCCCCATACAAAGTAAACTGAGATACAGATAATGCTTGTCCTTCTACATCTATTAATGAATGAGTCATCTTTCCTTCATCATTTTCAAAAATCCGCAAATTTGCTACTTTTTCAGCCGTATATTTTGCGTCTTCTTCCGTATCATTATGGGTAATTCCAACCAGCAGCATTAGTCCATTTTCAATTTTTCCAACCACTTCGTTATTTACTGTAACGGCAGCCTTTTTTGATCTTTGCACAACTACTTTCACTGCTAAAACTCCTTTGAAGCTATTTTCATCTTATTTACTGCATAACTCGTCTCACTGAATAAATATCTGGAAGTCTTTTTATACGTTCAACAACCTTTTGTAAATGATTAATATTATGAATAGAAATTGTCATATTAATGGTTGCCATTTTATTTCGGTCAGAACGTCCTGATACAGTCGTCATATCTGTTTTCATTTCCGCTACTGCCTGCAGCACTTCATTTAACAAGCCGCGTCGATCAAACCCAGTAATTTCAATATCCACATGATAATTTTTCATTCGTTGATCGTCACCTTCCCATTCTACCGGCAGTAAACGGTTAGATGCTTCACCTGTTTGAACATTTGGACAGTCTGAACGGTGAATGGAAACACCACGTCCTTTTGTAATATAGCCAACAATATCATCACCAGGTACAGGGTTACAGCACTTCGATAAACGAATGAGTAAATTGTCAACACCCTTTACGCGCACACCGCTTTCTGTACGTTTTGGCGGTGAATAAGGCTTGACTGCTGAAATTGTTTCAAGCAGTTCTTTTTGATCTTGTTCTTGATCCTTCTTTTTACGAAGCTTTTCAGTTAATCGCGTTGCAATTTGAGCAGCAGTAATGCCGTTGTATCCTACAGCTGCATACATATCTTCTTCATTTGAAAAATTGTATTTTCCCGCGACATTTTGCAAGTTTTCCTGCGTCATTACTTCTTTACTTTCAAAGCCATGCTTTTCCACTTCTTTTTCAACAAGTTCTTTTCCTTTTGCAACATTTTCTTCACGCTTTTCTTTTTTAAACCATTGGCGAATTTTATTTTTAGCATGAGAACTTTTAGCAATTTTTAGCCAATCTTGACTTGGTCCATAGGAATGTTTAGAAGTTAAAATTTCAATAATATCGCCAGTTTTTAACTCATGATCAAGGGTAACCATTTTTCCGTTCACTTTCGCTCCAATTGTTCGATTTCCAATTTCAGTATGAATGCGATAAGCAAAATCAATTGGTACCGAACCGCTTGGAAGTTCAATGACATCACCTTTAGGAGTAAAAACAAAAACCATATCTGAAAATAAATCCATTTTTAACGATTCCATAAACTCTTCTGCATCAGTCACATCATTTTGCCATTCTAAAATTTGACGGAACCATGTTAGTTTCTTAGAGAAGCCGTCCGTTTGCCCATGACTAATTCCCTCTTTATAAGCCCAATGAGCCGCTATTCCATATTCCGCCACATTATGCATCTCATGGGTGCGAATTTGGACTTCAATCGGATCGCCTTTTGGACCGATAACTGTCGTATGAAGAGATTGATACATATTCGCCTTTGGCATTGCAATATAGTCCTTAAAACGTCCCGGCATTGGCTTCCAGCACGTATGAATAATTCCAAGTGCTGCATAACAATCTTTAATACTGTCCACAAGAACACGGACAGCCAGAAGATCGTAAATTTCCGTAAACTGCTTATTTTGTTTTGCCATTTTGCGATAAATGCTGTAAATATGTTTGGGTCTTCCTGAAATATCAGCTTTAATCGTAACTTTTTCAAGTCTCGTGCGAATTTCAGTCATTACTTCCTCAATATTATTTTCACGCTCGGCACGACGTTTTTGCATGAGGTTCACAATTCGATAATATTGCTGTGGATTTAAATAACGTAAGGCAATATCCTCTAGCTCCCATTTTATTGTTGAAATCCCGAGACGGTGAGCTAAAGGAGCAAAGATTTCTAAAGTTTCATTCGCCTTTTGGACCTGTTTTTCTTTTGGCATATGTTTTAATGTACGCATATTATGGAGGCGATCGGCAAGTTTAATTAAAATACAGCGAATATCCTGAGCCATTGCAACAAACATTTTTCGGTGGTTTTCAGCCTGCTGTTCTTCTTTAGATTTAAATTTAATCTTTTTTAATTTTGTTACGCCGTCTACAAGCATGGCAAGATCTTCACCAAAGTTTTCTTTAAGATCCTCTAAAGTAACGCTCGTATCCTCTACAACATCATGCAAAAAGCCGCTTGCAACAGTAGTCGGATCCATCTCTAAATTAACAAGTATCCCGGCAACCTCAACAGGGTGAATAATATAAGGCTCTCCGGACTTGCGATATTGATCTTTATGGGCTTCTTTTGCAAATTCATAAGCTTTATTTAAAAAAGAGACATCTTCATTTGAAAGATACTCTTGCGCTCTTTTTAATACTTCTTCTATCGTCATGGAATCACCTTTAACTCGAAAGTGTATTGTTCTTATTATCTTTAAAAAACGTAACGCTGTAAAGTAAAATTCGAAATTTGTCGTTTTTTATATAAAAGGAAACTGTTCAATTGCTGAAATGTTCAAAAAACTCACCTTATACTCCTTCTTGTAGTGAATCTTTTTAAAACTTATAAAACAAGAGCGCTCAAAACAAGTTGAGCACTCTTTTATAAGGATGTCAGGTTGTATCTTAATATTGTGTTAATGTAAATATATCATAATTGTTTAACTTTTGGCGACCATCTAAATATGTTAATTCAATTAAAAAAGCTGTTCCTACTACTTTTCCGCCAAGCTGTTCAACAAGCTTTATTGTTGCTTCAATGGTGCCTCCAGTCGCAAGAAGATCATCGGTAATTAATACTTTTTGGCCTGGTTTAATAGCATCCTTATGAATAGTTAATACATCTTTTCCATATTCAAGACCATAATCAACTCTTACCACTTCACGCGGCAGCTTTCCTTCCTTGCGTACCGGAACAAAGCCTAAATTAAGTTCATAGGAAACAGGACACCCTACAATGAATCCTCTTGCTTCAGGACCAACGATCACATCTACATCTTTCTTTTTTGCATATTCTGCCACTTCCTGAATTGCTTTTTTATAAACATCACCATTTTGCATAAGTGTTGTAATGTCTTTAAAACGAATGCCCTCTTTTGGATAATTTTCAACTACAGTAATATATTTTTTATAATCCATTTTAATTAGCAGCCTCCTCAAATTCATCGAAACCTAACTTAGTATATTCAAACCACTTTTTTAAAGATTGATAAGATGAATACACAAACTCATTTTCAAGCTCAATATATGCTTGCTTACGCTTATAAGTCGGTGATTCACTTAAATCACGTTTTTCCGGCTGACCATTTAAAGAAACGAGACCATCATTTATTGTAACAAATTTTAAATCCAAAAACACTTTAATCATGAAATGAACCGTTTCCTTCGTCCAACCTCTATATTTTGCTAATTTTTCAGATTGATTCATATGAAAGGATTTTTGTTTTAATAAAAAGCTGTAGAACCACTTAAAATGTTCACGTGAAGGAATGGTCATAAAAAAATGATCTTCTTCATGAAAAAAAACAACATAGGTCCGCTCAGGCTGCTCGTGCTTTTGAACAAAGTCAACAAGCTGTTCCTTACAATCAGGTAAATCTAATAATACTGTATAACGGTCACCTAATGATAAAGTGGATTCATTGTTTTGCTTTAAACAAACATGGTAGTCCTTCCATTCCTGAAGTTCAAGCTTATCTATTGTATCTTCTTGAAACGATACAAGCAACAGCTTTTTCTTATCAAAAGATGCTAATTGTGTTTTTAAGTTACGAATGCTTCGATAATCAAACAGCTGCCACTCTTTTACCGCGATATCTTGAAGCATTAACTGGGGCTTTCGGATCCCATTCCATTCATTAATTGAAAGTTCTCCTACGACCGATATTTTAGACTGAGCATTCACTTCATTAAATAAATAACCAAATTGAAAGCCAATAATGTCAAGCTTTTCACTTTCATCTTTTACTAAAAGCTTTAAATGACTTTCATCGCTGCCAATGCGTTTTATTTGTGAAATATCCACATCTTCAATCAGGACTTTTGGTGTCGGATTACTCACACCAAACGGAGCAAGCTGTGCCATCTGTTCGATTGTTTCAATTGTAATATCGTCAAGCTTACATGTTAAATCAATACTTGTAATTGGAAGGAAATCTTCTTCCGTAAGTTTTTCTCCGGCTAAAGTATCTAATCGTTTCCTTAACTCCTCTAAATTTTTTGCTTCAAGTGTCATTCCTGCTGCCATAGGATGTCCACCAAAATGAGGAAGAATATCTCTGCACGTTGATAAATTCTCAAACATATCAAAACCTTCAATACTTCGCGCTGAGCCTTTTGCTAATCCTTTTTCCGGATCAATACTAAGCACAATGGTAGGACGATAAAATCGTTCAACAAGTCTTGAAGCAACAATACCAATGACTCCTGCATTCCAATTTTCTTTTGCAATGACAAGAACTTTATTTTCTTCTGGAGGAAAAAGCGTTTCTACCTCTTCAATTGCTTCTTTTGTCATCTCATTTACTAGAGCTTGTCTTTCCCTATTAAGCGCATCAATTTCTGCCGCAAGCTTTTCAGCTAACGGTTCATCTTCTGTAATTAATAATTCAACTGCAGGTGCTGCTGAATCTAAACGTCCTGCTGCATTAATACGCGGACCAATTCCAAAACCAATGTGTTCGGCATTTAACTCACTTGCTTCTAACCCGCATTGCTTTAAGAGAGCCTTTATCCCTTTTTTAGTAGAATGCTGGAGTGCTTTAATTCCTCTTTTGGCTAGAAGGCGATTTTCATCCTGCAGGGGAACAAGGTCAGCTATTGTGCCAATCGCTGCAATATCTAATAAGTGAGTAGGTACTTCCCCAAGTAAAGCATGAGCTACTTTAAATGCTACCCCTACACCTGCTAACCCTTTAAACGGATACGTACATCCAGGCTTTTTCGGATTAATCGTTGCAAAGGAATCTGGAAGGATAGGCGGCGCCTCATGGTGATCAGTAATAATAAGATCTATTTCTAATTCTTTTGCTATATTTGCTTCATGGACAGCTGAAATGCCGGTATCTACGGTAATAATTAAGCCAAAGCCCTGTTCCTTAGCCCAGCGAAAAGCTGCTTCATTTGGTCCATATCCTTCTGTAAAGCGATTTGGAATATAATACTCAAAATCAGCTCCCAACTGCCTCATTGTATAAACCATCACCGTTGTACTGCTTACACCATCAGCATCATAATCTCCAAAGATTAAAATTCGTTCATGATGTTGAATGGCTTTATTAATTCGCTCAACTGCTTCTTTCATCCCATTCAATAAGTAAGGATCATAAAATTCAAGTTCTCCTTGATGTAAAAAACGAGATGCTGTTTCAATCGTATCCATTCCTCGATTCACCAGCAGTTTTGCAGTTAAAAATGATACTTGGAGTTCATTTTGTATTTCTTCAACTTTTTCATTATTTGATGAATCAATCTTCCACCGTGTTTTTGCTCGTAACATGAAATCACCTCTTGACTTCTCCTATTATACAAAAGGAATGCAAGAGGTGGCAAAAAAATGATTTAAACTTATCAATTTAAGAATGATTTTCTTCCGTTTCTTTTTTATTTTCTTCTATTTCAGTCACTGTTTCATCTGGATCCATTCTTTTTATTTCAAACTCCTCTGTTTCATTATCCAGCTTCTTTTTAGTTTCAGTTAACTGGCTATTTTCTTTACGAAGACGTTTTACTTCACGCTGCAAATTAAAAATACGAAAGCCTCCAACAAAAGCAACGACGATTCCCCCCATTAAAACAGAAGTTAAAATCACTAATACTAGAGGCCATTCTGAAACTCCAAACCCATAATGAACTTGAACTGGATTCACATTTAATACAGCAAAAACAGCAATAAGAAGTGCAAAAAGAAGTGCAAAAATTAAGCGTGTTTGACCTTTCATATCTTTTTCCCCCTTTACAAAGTATGTTTGTTACTCATCATCAGCATATGGATTAATATGTACAAATACATCTTTTACTTCATTTAGCTTCATTAATGCATGTTTAACCTTTTTTCCAATCTGATGACCTTCTTCAACGGTTATATACGGATCAACCGCAATTTTCAGATCAATAATAACATAATACCCATGCTCTCTTGCAAAGAATTCATCAATTTTTTTTACCCCTTTTATCCCTTGAACAACTTCTTTCATCTCAATTGTATCTTCTTCATGCAGCACATGATCTAATGTATTATGAATGGATTCTTTTCCTAACTTCCATGCCATTCTAAGCACCATTAAAGATACTAATACCCCAGCAACCGGATCAGCATACACAAGCCACTCTACTTCATATTTCCCCCCAAGTACTGCACCACTAATCCCAATTAAAGCAGCAATCGAAGAATAAACATCTGAACGATGCTCATAGGCATTTATAATAATGGCGTCACTTTTTATTTTTTTACCCAGTTTATATTTATATTGAAACATCGCTTCTTTAACAATAATAGAAATCACCGCTGCATAAATGGCAATCGTTTTTGGGGCTTCTAACGGAATAAAAAATGCTTGAACAGAACTTTTACCAATTTCTAGACCAACAATAAACAAAAGAACAGCCACAATAATCGCTGCTATTGATTCGGCCTTTCCATGCCCATAAGGATGATCACGATCTGGAGGAAGCTTTGCTGCCCTTACCCCAATAAACACCGCTAATGAGCCTACAACATCAGATGCAGAATGTACAGCATCTGCAATTAAAGCACGACTGTTTGCTAAAAAACCAACAACCATTTTTACAGCAGCTAATAGTATATTGCCAACTACTCCAACCATCGCCGCAAATTCCGCCTGTTTAAAGCGGTGATTTGTTTCCAATCGATCACCTCGCCAAAAGTAATAGTTTCCAGTTTTTACAGTCTATCTTAACATATCCTATTTTTGCATGATTCATGAAAAAGTAAAACAGCCGCGGCATGCGCCGCGACTTCACCAAATTATGCTTCATTTTCAACAGATTGAAAACGTTTCTTTTCAAGCTGCTTTCCTTTCCATACTGCCCAAAGCTGAGATGCAATGAAAAGTGAAGAATATGTTCCTGCAATTAACCCAATAAATAAAGCAATCGAAAACGTTCGGATAGATTCGCTTCCAAAAACCATTAAAGCAGCTGCCGCAAAAACGACGGTTAACACCGTATTAATTGAACGTCCTAAGGTTTGAATTAAACTTTTATTTACAACTCTTGCCACATCTTCAAACGTTCTTACTTTCTTTTCATACTTCATATTTTCCCGAATACGATCAAATGTTACAATCGTATCATTAATCGAATAACCAACGATCGTCAAGACTGCAGCAATGAAAGCAATATCTACTTCTAACTGTAAAATACTAAACAACACAATAATAAAATAGGCATCGTGAAAGAGAGCAATAATTGCTGCCACTCCTTGAAGCCATTCAAAACGAATCGCTACATAAATAATAATTCCAATTGATGCAATCACTACAGCAATAAACGCATTTTTTGCAAGTTCACGACCAACTTGCGGTGAAACGGTGCTTATACTTGGTTCTGCATGATATTCGGAAGAAAAATGGTTTTTAATAGAAGCAATTTCTTCCTGAGAAAGAACACCAATAAAACGTGCTACAGCGATTTCACTGTTATTTCCCGCTAATGTAACTTCCTCTGGGGTAAAACCAATCTCTTCAAATTGTTCTTTTATTTCATCGACACTCAGTGTCTGTTCAGTTGTCACATCTACACGTGAACCACTTTTAAAATCAATGCCTAAATTTAGACCAAAGATAAATAAACAAATCGTCCCTAAAACCAATAAAGATAATGAGATTAAGAAAAATTTATTTCGATGTTTGACAAAATCAAACTCCCACTTTTCTGTATTAAAGCTCATTAATCTCACTCTCCTTTACACCAAAATAACCTGGTTTCTTATTAAGAATTCGGCTTTTAACCCAAAGACCTAATAATAAACGCGAACCATATACAGCGGTAATAAAACTTACTAAAATGCTTGTGATTAACATGACTGCAAACCCTTTAACAGAGCTTGTTCCAAATGCAAAGAGAACACCCGCTGCAATCAAAGTTGTAATATTCGCATCAAAAATAGTTGCAAATGAGCGGCGGCTTCCCGCTTTAAACGCAGATAAAATGGTTTTCCCTGATTTAATTTCTTCTTTCACACGCTCATATGTAATAATATTCGCATCAACTGCCATCCCCACTCCTAAAATAAGAGCGGCTATGCCTGGCAATGTTAAAACAGCATTCATCCAATCAAATACGACTAAAATTAAATAAATGTATACACTAAGCGT
This sequence comes from Bacillus taeanensis, assembly GCF_003318295.1. Lineage (GTDB taxonomy): Bacteria > Bacillota > Bacilli > Bacillales > UBA6769 > Maribacillus > Maribacillus taeanensis. Next base: position 14,486 of record NZ_QOCW01000004.1, on the reverse strand, counting down.
AAGTACCGCAATAATACCTGGGAAGCGATAATAGAAAATCATATATAAGAAAATGACGGCTATTCCAATAATTCCAGCAAAAATCGTTTTTTCTAATGCTTTCTCGCCAAACTGTGCTCCGACAGAGGTTGAATAGATTTCTTTTAATTTTACCGGTAATGAGCCCGCATTTAATAAATTGGAAAGGTTTGTTGCTTCTTCAACTGTAAAATCACCTTGGATGACAACATTTTTTGTATTAAGCACTTCCGAAACACGCGGTGCAGATAGAAATTTAGGGTTTTCTTTTTGTACTTCTTCTTGAAAGGAGTCCCCTTCTTGATAATCAAGCCAAATGACAAGTAAGTTCTCTCCTAAAGGACGCTCTGAAATTTCCTTTGTGATTGCACCAAATTTATCAGCATCTTTCAATGTTAAAGAAACCCACGGCTGATTTGTTTCACTAAACGTTAAACTTGCTCCACCTTCTTGTAAATCAGCACCATCAAGCATAAGCGTATCATTCACATCACGAAACGAGAGCTGTGCTTGTGTAGACAGCAGTTCCCGAGCTTGATTTTGGTCTTCTATCCCAGCAAGCTGGACACGAATTCGATTTTCACCTTCAATGTCTACATTAGGTTCTGACACACCGAGAACATCAATTCGACTGCGAATTGCTTCTACTGTTGCATCAAGTGTCTTACTGTTAATTTCTTGATCTTCTTTAACTGTTTCAACTTCATAAAGCACTTCAAATCCGCCTTGGAGATCAAGACCAAGCTTAATGTTCTTTGTTGTATCTGTAACCGTGTAAGCAATCAACCCCGCTAAGGCCAATACAACAATAAAAAATGTAATGATCCTTCCTTTCTTCACCATTCTCCCTGCTCCTTCCATAAAACCCAATAGTTATTTAATATGTATGAGAATAAATGTTCTAACCTCTTACTTTTTTATCAGTATAAAGAATAGACGCAATATCCTTATTATAGCGATCAATAATTTTCTCTGTCAATTTGATTGTAAATATCCGGCTTTCTTATAAAGTTTTGTTAATAACCATCTCACAAAAAACTTGGCATTTGCCAAGTTTTTTTGTGAGATGGTCAAACTTGTATTCCACCATTCCTTTTTATCATTTTCACCTCATTCAAAGAAAGAGATCAGGTTGCTTGATCTCCTATAAATAAGCCTGGAGCTTGATATGCTTTAATCGTAAGCCAATTCATATATTCATTGACAGACATTCTTAAAATAACATTAATAAATTGATGCAGCATATACTCTTCATTTTTTCGTTCTAATTTAGCCATCACGCAGTTCCACACTTCATTCGTTGTGACTCTCCCATACCCTAATAAATGAAACTCTTCCGCTTTACTAAGCAAAGCAGGATAAACCGCATCTTTCCATTCCTGTAATTGCTCCATATTTGCTGCCATATCATCCTCTCCCTTAAGAAAGAAATTCGTTACTAACAGTAAATTCCCCTTTTTATGACGCTATATTATAAGGCCCAGTTAATTTTTATTAAAAAATTGAATAAATGGCAAGACCTACTCCGAGTCCAGCAATTAATATACCAGCGGCGATCGCTGTAAATGCGTATTTAAACCGAATAGAAAATAGAGCTGCCGCCACACATGCACTATAAGCCCCTGTAGTCGGAAGCGGTACGGCTGTAAATAATACAAGCCCTAAAGCTCCATATCTCTCTACATTTTTACTGTTTTTTATTGTGCGGTGATACAACCAATTGTACATTTTTTCATACCATGCAAAGCGAAGAAACCAATCGCTCAGCGGTTTAAAAAGCAGTAAAAGCGGAATAACCGGCAAAATATTACCAATGATTGAGTAAAACAATGCTTCCCAAAGCGAAAAATCGAAGCTTCTTGCAAGCGGTATACCTCCGCGCAGCTCTAAAATCGGCATTGCTGAGACCGTTATGACGATTAATTCTTGGGGTAAAAAACTTAAATGTTCAACTAAAAATTCTTTTAATATTTCTTTCAAGAAAAACACTCCTATACCTTGTCATGCTTTGTCCATTAATAAGCATATACATAGTTTTAAAAAAGGTCTACATTTTTTTAGAAAGAGGGGCAATCATGTCAAAACAAACATTTTTACAAGGTACTTTTATCCTGATTATTGCAGGACTTATTACTAAAATTCTTGGATTTGTAAATAAAATTGTTGTCGCAAGAATAATGGGTGAAGAAGGAGTTGGCCTCTATATGATGGCCGTTCCCACCCTTCTTCTAGTTATTACTTTAACACGGCTTGGTTTACCTGTTGCCATTTCAAAGCTTGTAGCCGAAGCCGAAGCTGAAAAAGATTATAAGAAGATGAAACGCGTTCTTCTTGTTTCGCTTTCTATTACAATCATGTTAAGCATTATTTTTACTTCGGCACTTTTCTTAACAGCACCTATTTTATCACAAACCCTTTTAACGGATGAACGGACTTTTTATCCGTTAATCGCAATTGCCCCAGTCGTTCCCATTGTGGCGCTTTCTTCTGTGTTACGAGGATATTTTCAAGGAAGACAAAATATGCGTCCTTCCGCTTATTCTCAAGTAATTGAACAGGTTGTACGAATTACCCTTGTTGCCATGCTAACAAGCTTATTTTTACCTTATGGAATAGAATTCGCAGCCGCTGGAGCAATGGTGTCGGTTGTTATTGGAGAACTAGCCTCCTTGCTGTTTTTATTCTCTATGTTTAAATTCAAAAAGCAATTTAAACTGCGCACCGGCTTCTGGCATCATATCACTTCTGGAAAGAAAACATTAAATGAAATTTTAGGCATCGCATTACCGACGACAGGCAGTCAATTAATTGGTTCCATCTCTTATTTCCTCGAACCAATTGTAGTCGCTCGAAGTTTATACATTGCTGGAGTTGCTTCCCATGAAGCCACAAAACAATATGGAGAGCTTGCAGGTTTAGCTATTCCTCTTTTACTGCTTCCAACGTTTGTAACATTTGCAATTTCTACTTCCCTCGTTCCAGCAATTAGTGAAGCAGCGGCTCAAAAACATTACCGAACAATTGATTATCGACTTAACCAAGCCCTGCGACTTGCAATGATTTCTGGAGGAATATCTGTTGTTATTACTTATATCTTTGCTGTTCCAATTATGGAATTAATGTACGATGCCCCAACCGTAGCATCTTATGTAAAAATAATGTCACCCTTTTTCTTTTTTCTTTACTTTCAAGCCCCTCTTGCAGCAGCATTACAAGCACTTGATTTAGCAAAAGCAGCGATGATTAACAGTTTAATTGGTGCTGTAGTAAAGACCGCAGCAATCTTTGCTCTGGCTGCAAATCCTGATTTTGGTATTATAGGAGCAGGACTTGCGATAACATCTGGTATCGTACTTGTTACAATGCTTCATTTTGCAACCATTTTAAAAGCGATTCCATTTACGATTATTGTGAGGGACTATATAAAAGGCTTTATCGCAATTATTGCTACAGGATGTGCGGCATCCTTTCTCTATCACCATTCCTTATTAAAGGTTAATTTGCTTGTAGATACAGTGTTTTCAATCAGTATGACCGTTTTATTTTATTTTATTTTCTCAATGCTTATTGGAATTATTAAAAATGAAGACTTACAACCAATTCCTGTTATTGGGAAGTGGTTTCAAAATAAAAAATAACCAATCCAAAGCAAAAAGATTGGTTATTTTTTATTTTATAGAAATTAGTTCAAAACAGGAAAGAAGATAAAAAAATCAGCTTTTCATACATTAGAAATATGAAAGCTGACATTATTAATAATCATCTTTTAAATCAATAAAGAATGTATTATTTTGATCTAAAGAACAGTAAGATATTTTTTTTATATCGCGGTAACCTAACTTTCTCAGCTCCTGCCTTAACCAAAGCGGTGTTTTGTCAAGCTGTTTTAAATGTTCTTCTTGTACTTTCCCATCTAAAATAAGAGGCAGCATCATAAGAGATGAAGAAGATTTATTTGATGAACCCTGGGATATGTTTTTCTTTATAACTGACATTTTCCCAGACGGCTCTAAAATTGCAAACTCCACATCCGATAATTTTGAAATGTCTTTTTCACGCAGTTGAACAAGCAAATCATCAAAATTATACCGCTGTTTTTTCATTTCTTTTTCATCAATTTTCCCTCGGTTTATAAGCACTGATGGTGTACCGTCAATCAGTTCGCGAATGCTTTTACTTTTTAATGAAAAGTAAGCCATCATTATTTGAATAACAAAGAGGATAATGATTGGTAGAACTGTTTTAATTAAAGGTGTTTCAGGACTTTCGATTGATACTACGGCAAGTTCAGCAATCATAATTGACACAACAAGATCTAATACGCTAAGCTGTCCAATTTCTCGTTTACCCATTAGACGATAAATGAGAAGGATGAAAAAGTATAAAAAAAGTGTCCGTAATAAAATTGTAGCAAGCTCCATCTTGCTTCCCCTTTCACTTATACTTATTGTTAGTGTGACCAAGCAAAGGAAGAACATTAGATGAAGCAATTGGAAATAGAACGTTAATATATATAATTAATCAAATACCGGAAATAAAGGTAGATAGTTGAAATAAATAAAGATAACAATACAACCAGCATACCAATCTTTAAATAAGAAAAAAATGAAAAATGGAAGCGTTCTTTTGCTGCAAATCCAGCAACAATGACATTGGCAGAAGCACCAATAAGAGTACCATTTCCCCCTAAACAAGATCCAAGTGCTAGCGCCCACCATAGAGGGTCAAGATCTGTCATACCATAATCTTTAAATTCTAGTATAACTGGTATCATAGCAGCAACAAAGGGGATATTATCCAAAAAAGCCGAAAGAATACCTGATCCCCATAAAATTGCAACCGCTGTTATCGGCAAGTCTCCTTCTGTATAATACAAAATACCTCGCGCAAGTTCATCAATAATGCCAACTTCCTTTAAGCCTCCAATTAACATAAACAACCCAATAAAAAAGAATAACGTTACCCACTCAACAGACTTAAAAACTTCTTCCGCATCTTGTTCATTGTGAGTAATAAGCAATAATAACATGGCACCCGCCATTGCTACACTTGTTAAGTCAACATTTAATATTGGATGAAGCAAAAAACCTATTATTGTCATTAATAATACGGAAACAGATTTATAAAGAAGCGGTCCATTCTTCAAGTAACTTACAGGATCAATATTCATTAACTTTTGTTGATTTGTTTGACTGACAGTTAATTTGTTTCGATAATAAAACGATATAATCGAAAGTACAACACTAAAAATAATTAATATGGCTGGTCCTAGATTAAATAAAAAGTCGTTAAAGTCAAGGTGGCCCACAGCTTGCCCAATCATAATGTTAGGCGGATCACCAATGAGCGTGGCGGTTCCCCCAATATTTGAAAATAAAATCATACATAGTAAAAAGGGAAACACCTCTACATCAAGCATTTTGGTTAACGTTAGCATAATAGGTACGAGAAGAAGGACTGTTGTAACATTATCTAAAAATGCAGACCCGATCGCAGTTAACGTCGACATTACAATTAATAGTGGAACCGGCTTTCCTTTTACTTTCTTTGCAACTGTTACCGCTATAAACTCAAACACACCGTTTTGACTCGTAATCGAAACAAGAATCATCATTGAAAATAATAATGCAATCGTATGCCAATCAATATGCTCCATAAATGTATTATTAATATCTAATATTCCAAGAAGAAGCATTAAAATACCGCCACCGCACGCAATTAGGGCACGATTAATCTTTTCAGTAATAAAGCCAATATAACATAGCAAAAAGATGATACATGTTAAAATTATTTCCACTATTCCAACTCCCTCCATCGTCCCTTTCTTTCTATCATCATATGATGAAGGTGGATGAAACATGTTGTCCTGTTTTATAGGACAATTTCACTTCTAATTTGTCCGGTTACGAATAAAATGTACTATTACTTGCATACAAAGGGGGAAGCAGAGTGTCAGTACAACAATTATTACGAGCTGTTGGTTATGGTTTTTTAGCTATTATTACAATTGTTTTATCAATAAGTTTTATTTTCTCAGTCATATTAAGATTTTCATCGCTTACTGAAGGTTCCATTCGTTGGTTAATTGTCGGATCATCCTTTATTGCGATCTTTATAGGAGGTATTATTGCTGGAGGACGCGGAAAAGAAAGAGGCTGGATTATTGGAGCACTAACAGGATTACTTTATACAATTTTTGTGTTTTTTGTTCAATTTCTTGGCTATTCAATGACCTTTGATTCATCACAAATGCTTTTTCACTTTGGATATATGGGCACTGCCGTACTTGGAGGAGTCATTGGAGTAAATTTGAGCAGTAAATAGTTAAAATAAAACGAGCGGGATTCCCCGCTCGTTTTATTCATTAATCATTTTTTTTAACTTCTCTTATTGCTGCGCGATCATATGTAAGTTTTGAACCATCACCAGCACGAAGCACAATTGTCGTTTCATCTACTGCTTCAATCATCCCGTGAAAACCGCCAATTGTTACAACACGATCTCCTTTTTGTACACTTTCCTGCATTTGACGTGTTTGTTTTTGCCGCTTTTGCTGAGGACGAATTAAAAGGAAGTAAAAAATCGCAAACATAAGTAATAACGGTAATACTGAACCTACCAAACCTTCCACTTTTCCATTCCCTCCTTTCTAAATAAACATGAAATTTTATAAATGTGCACCTTTCAGTTTATCTCTTTTATAATAAAAATGATAATCTGAGCGCTGCACCTTTACATCATTAGAAGTTTTTTGCATTTGGCTTATTAAACCCGTACTGCTCAAAAAACTCTTCTTTAAAGTCAAGCAGACGATCCTCACGAATTGCTTGGCGTACCTGCTCCATCAATTTTAACAGAAAATACAGGTTATGATAAGTTGTTAATCGGAATCCGAATGTTTCATTTGCTTTTACTAAATGACGAATATAGGCACGGCTGTATGTTTTGCAAACATGACAATCACAATTTTCATCAAGCGGAGCGAAATCACGAGCAAATTTTGCATTTCGGACAACTAAGCGCCCATTGCTTGTCATACATGTTCCATTTCTTGCAATTCGGGTTGGCAGCACACAGTCAAACATATCAATCCCGCGAATTGCTCCATCAATTAAAGAGTCCGGTGAACCTACTCCCATTAAATAGCGAGGCTTATTTTCCGGAAGATGTGGGGTGGTAAAATCCAGTACACGATTCATCACATCTTTTGGCTCCCCTACTGATAAGCCGCCAACTGCATAGCCGGGAAAATCAAGAGAAACAAGATCGCGAGCACTTTGTTTACGCAGCTCTTCATACTCTCCACCTTGTACGATGCCAAATAATGCTTGGTCTTCAGGGCGTTGATGTGCTTCAAGGCAGCGTTCGGCCCAGCGGCTTGTCCGTTCAACAGAAGATTTCATATAGTCATACTCTGCAGGATATGGCGGACATTCATCAAAAGCCATCATAATATCAGAGCCGAGGGCATTTTGAATATCCATTGCACCTTCTGGAGATAAAAACAGTTTTTCCCCGCTTAGATGATTGCGAAAATGAACCCCTTCCTCAGTAATTTTACGAAGATCACTTAAGCTAAAAACTTGGAAGCCGCCTGAATCTGTTAAAATAGGGCGATCCCAGTTCATAAATTTATGCAGGCCGCCTGCTTCTTTTACAATGTCATGTCCTGGCCGAAGCCATAGATGATACGTATTGCTTAAAATAATTTGTGAGCCCATTTCCTTTAATTCTTCCGGACTCATTGTTTTTACTGTAGCTAGTGTACCAACAGGCATAAAGATCGGTGTTTCAATTACCCCATGTGGTGTATGCAGTTTTCCTAATCTTGCCCCTGACTGTTTACACGTTTTAATAAGCTCATATTTCACTGCTGTCATGTTCTAAACTCCCTTCTAAGATGAGCATTGCATCGCCGAAACTAAAGAAGCGATATTGTTCACGAACCGCTTCTTCATATGCGCTTAAAATAAATTCTCTGCCCGCCAATGCACTAACAAGCATCACAAGCGAAGACTTTGGCAAATGAAAATTTGTAATCATTCCGTTAATTGCCTTAAATGCATAACCAGGGTAAATAAAAATCGAAGTCCAACCCGATGCTTCCTTAAAAACGCCATCGTTATCTGAAGCAATTGTTTCAAGCGTTCGTGTCGACGTTGTTCCAACAGCGATAATTCTTCCGCCAGCGTCTTTTACCGCATTTAGCTTTTCCGCAGATCCTTTTGAAAGCTGATAAAATTCAGCATGCATTTCATGCTCTTCAACTTTGTCAGCAGATACAGGTCGAAATGTCCCAAGCCCTACATGTAGTGTTAAATAAACAATGTGCACACCCATCTCTTCAATTTCAGTTAAAAGTTTCTCTGTAAAATGAAGGCCTGCAGTTGGTGCTGCTGCACTGCCGCGATGTTTTGCATAAACAGTTTGATAGCGTTCTTTTTCATCCAGGGTTTCCTTAATATAAGGAGGCAGCGGCATTTCACCAAGTGAATCTAACACTTCATAAAAAATCCCCTCATAGTGAAACTCTAAAATACGCCCGCCATGCTCAAGCTCCTTTATACAGGTTGCTGTTAAGCGGCCATCCCCAAAAGAAAGAACTGTTCCGTTTTTAACTCGCTTTGCAGGCTTTACAAGTGTTTCCCATTGATCATCTTTTTCTTGTTTTAAAAGCAAGACCTCAACCTTTGCTCCTGTTTCCTCTTTTATACCATAAAGACGAGCAGGTAATACGCGTGTATCGTTTAACACTAAACAATCACCAGCATTTAAAAACTGCAAAATATTCTTAAACTGATGGTGACGAATTTGGTTTGATTGTGGGTCAACAACCATTAAACGTGAACTTGTACGATCTTTTAATGGTGTTTGCGCAATTAATGACTCTGGTAAGTTAAAATCAAAAAGATTTACATCCATATTTTTCACCTATTACTTTCTTTCAACTAAAAGATTATTTAAATTTGCCAATGAAGTAAAATACTAGTGACAAAACAATACTAATAACAATAGAAGTTACAATTGGAAAATAAAACGTTGTATTTCCTTTCTTAAATACAATATCTCCAGGAAGTTTTTCGATAAACTGCCATACTAAACCAATCACTAAAAAAGTGATGCCAAGCACAATAAACATTTTTGAAACGCCCATTATTTTGGTGCCTCCATATTAAAATGTTCATAAACTTTATGGGTAACAACTCTTCCTCTTGGTGTACGCTGTAAAAAACCAATTTGTAAAAGATACGGTTCATACACATCCTCGATTGTGTGAGATTCTTCACCAATTGAAGCTGCGATTGTATCTAATCCAACTGGACCACCGCGAAAGCGCTCAATAATTCCTTTTAGTAATTTATGATCGACGTGATCTAAGCCGAGCCGATCGACCTGAAGCCTTTCAAGTGCCTTCTCTGTAATTTCTGTTGTAATGACACCATCTGCTTGCACTTGAGCAAAATCGCGTACTCGACGAAGCAGGCGATTTGCAATCCTCGGTGTCCCGCGTGCCCTTTTAGCAATTTCATGGGAAGCAGGTGTTTCAATTTCTACACCAAACACTTCAGCTGTACGCCTTACAATCATTGCAAGCTCTTCCTCATTATAATACTCTAAGCGGCTGACAACGCCAAACCGATCTCTAAGAGGAGCTGAAAGATATCCCGCTCTTGTTGTAGCCCCAACAAGCGTAAAAGGAGGCAAATCAAGTCTTACTGAGCGAGCTGTTTCTCCTTTCCCAATTACAATATCTAGACAAAAGTCTTCCATTGCTGGATAAAGAACTTCTTCTACAGAACGATGCAGGCGATGAATTTCATCAATAAAAAGCACATCTCCCGGCTCTAGAGATGTTAAAATCGCCGCTAAATCACCCTGCCGCTCAATAGCAGGTCCTGCAGTTGTTCGAACATTAACACCCATTTCATTTGCGATAATGGTTGATAATGTTGTTTTCCCAAGCCCTGGCGGCCCATACAGTAATACATGATCGAGCGGCTCTTGACGCATTTTTGCGGCTTCAATAAATACATTTAAGTTTTCTTTTACTTTTTCTTGGCCAATATACTGAGATAAAAGAGTTGGACGCAAACTAAATTCATAAGCGTCTTCTCCTTTTATTTCTCCACTGACAATACGCTCGTCCATCTTTTCCACCTCCTAGCTTTTCGATGATAACTTTATTGATTTAATAAAAGCTGAAGTGCTTTTTTAATGAATTGGTCAGTTGTCATCTCTTCATTCATAAGCTTTGGTTCAATTTTTTTAATCTCACGTTCTGCATATCCTAACGCTTTTAACGCTTCTAATGCTTCTTCAAGCTCTTTTGAATAAGAAGATAAAGGAGCCTCAAATTCTAAAGGAAGGGACTGATCAAAAGATACAAGCTCTTGAAGCTTTCCTTTTAAATCTAAAATAATTTGACGAGCTGTCTTCTTGCCAACCCCTGGAAATTTCGTTAAAAACTTTTCATCTTCCCTTTCTATGGCCGATACAACCTGATCAGGCTGGCCGGTTGCCAAAATAGCAAGTGCCCCTTTTGGCCCAATTCCCGAAACATTTAGCAGCTTTACAAACAATGCTCGTTCTGATCGTGTTTTAAATCCATACAGCGCTAATATATCTTCGCGTACATGCTGATATGTATATACTTTAATTTCTTGATCGGATTGCTGAAAGATAAATGGATTGCCGCAATAAACTTGATAACCAATATTATTTGATTCTATAACAATATACTGTGGGTGAACATAATCAACTTTTCCAATAATAAATTCAATCAACAAACTTCTCTCCCTATACCCGTAGTAAAAGACGAACATGCATTTCTATCACTTATTTTACCACAGTCCTCTTAAAATGCCACATTGAAGGTAGGCTGTCAATACCGATAAAAATACCCTGCTCGTCTCAAAAGGTGACAGCAGGTTTTATGATAGAAAAAATAACAATGAGAGCTGCAATCGTTAACGCAGCTCTCATTGTTATTTTTCATAATTGCTCATTTTATTAAGAACATCTTGATAATGATCTGTTGATTTAATATCAATACCTTTACTTAATGCTTCTTCATAATTGGCTTCAAGTTTTTTTAAATCTAACTGAAAAAACTTTTTAATTTCCCTTTTTCCACTAGGCTTTCCATCATACATTGTTAAAATATTTTCACTAGAAATACCAAAGTATCCATTCGCTTTTGATAACGGAGAAATAGATGGTACTTCTTTTTGAAATATAACCTGTTCTTCATTTTGATCAATTAACTGCCAATCATCATAACTTGCCCAAAAATCTTCCATTGCCCATATTGTCTCCTGCACTACTTCTTCTATAATTTCCCCGTCTAAGTAAGCAGTTCGCAAATGAACATTGATTGTTTTCGGCCCAGTAATTTGAAAAACTTCTTCACTCAAATTTTCACTACTTTTCTTTGCATTAGCACCTTCTATAAACTGGAAACCAAGTACATAGAGCCCTCCAATAAGTGTAAAGCAAATAAAAAGTACGAGAGAAGAACGATTTATCAGCTGTTTTTGCATAGTGATCACCTCATATTTTGGAGATGCTGTTAGTTATTTATAGTCTTGCCATAACCACCCTAAATTATCCCAGCTATAAAAAATCTCCCCCTAAAAAATACAATAAAAGAGCAGAAAAAATTCTGCTCTTTTTCATTCGCTTCATTACGAATTGTCTTGAAATGGTCGTTTCATTGTATCACCAAGATCATTAAAAATATTATTGATTTCTGGCTGTACTTCATTAAAGTCACGACCATCACGCATATCGTTATTAATATTGTCAATACGACCAAACAAGTCTTCATCTGTTACGACTGTTACATTACGTCCTTGTACAATGCTGTTTACTGCTTTTCTTACACTTGCTTCTACATCTTGATCATTTTGATCATTTGTATCTACAGCAATAACAACCCGATTTCCGTAAACAAGTGTATTGACATCTTTAATATTATTTAATTTTTCTACTTTATCTGCAATTCTTTCAGCAAGTTCATTATCTGTCCCATCATAATAACCAACATTTCTTGGTCGGTCATTTGGACGATCCATGACACCTCTTCGATTATAATTGCGCGGGTCATTTCGATAATGATAATTGTCATCTTGATCAACCATATCTGTTAATGGACCTTCAGCTGTGTTATCTAAATTTCCCATTCCCACATTTCGATTGTTATAGTTGACCCCTAAAGGACGGTTATTTCCATTATCATTTGAATAATAACCGATAGGTCTGACATTGTCGTTGTAATCCATCGCTTCATTATTATCATTCATGTTACATGCTGTAAGCCCACCAATTAACATAGTTGCGGAAAGTGTCCAAGCGATTTTTTTCATTTTAAAACCTCCTTTCATCTTTAGAATGGCAAGAGGAGGCATTAATTAAACTGTTAGTTCTAGGTAGTCATATGAAATTTTGGAGAAATAAAAGCTAAGTATCCTTATTTAAGAAGCACCAACCATTTACTTCATCAAATTTTCGATATTCGTTCATAAGTTCCATTATCGTTGAATAACGCATATAAAATTTCATTTCCATATCTTGTATAAATAATGGAGATTGACGCTCTTTACAGCGAAAATAACGATTCCATTCCCGATATAAATCTGTTGGATATATAAGTGCTAAATAAAACCATGCTTTTTCTAACAAAGACTGAATCTCATTGTTTTCCAGTTTGTTTAAAGCAGGGATCTTCCACTTATAATAAGGCATAATTCGATTTAAATATTGAAGATAATCATATTCAATTGGAGCTTCTGCTAATAAATCGCAATCTAATAATAAAACCGATTGATCTTTTATACGTAAAAAATTATGGGAAGCAACATCTCCGTGCACCCACTGATGCTCAAAACAAGCTTTTTGTTCTAACTGCTTTAAATAATATAAAGGAAGCCTTTGTAATGCAAATTTTCCCCACCGCAGCAATTCATCAGCTATTGCTTTGAGCCGCATTTCCATATTAACTGAGTAGATGCTTTCTTGGAATGTTTCATATCTTTTTTTCCAATAAGAAAAAAGAGAAAATCGAGGAGTTTGTATGGAAAAACACATACTTAATGTTTCTTTATGAAAAAGATGAAGTTGATTTAATCCTTCCTGCTGATCCTTTAGATGTTTAAAGTTAAGAGGTGTTCCCTCTATATAAGGCATGATTCCCCAATAACCGTTTTCCTCAATAAAGAACTGTCCATCCGGAAAAGCTTTAAAAGGAATGATGATGTTCTTTTTAGATAAATATTTGCTTAAGGCAATTTGCAGTAATAAGGCGTTTTTTGTTGAATAACGCTTTAAAATATAAGAGCCGTTTTTTGTATCAACTAATAAGACATGTTTTTTAATGATTTTATAATGTTCGACCGCATACTTTGTTAATTGATAAAAAGAAAAAAAGAGACGATAATAATGTAAATCGTCTCCATTGCTATTCCTATAATGATTCATCATCATGACTTTCCTCAAACCGTTCCATTTGTGGATAACTTCCCATTTCTTGTGAAGGATACATATTATAAGAAGGATAAGATGGCATCATTCCATATGGGTAATATCCTTGATGGCCGGCATATTCTGCTGGCATTGAATAACCTGGTACTGCTGGTCCTGGCTGCTTACTACCTCCACAGCCGCAGCCGCAATCTCCCTGACTATATGGAGAATAAAAAGGTTGGGGGGGCATCTGGCCGGGCATCATCTGCTGACCCATTGGCGGCATCTGACCAGGCATCATCTGCTGACCCATTGGCGGCATCTGACCAGGCATCATCTGCTGACCCATTGACGGCACCTGACCGGACATCATCTGCTGACCCATTGGCGGCATCTGACCGGACATCATCTGCTGACCCATTGGCGGCATCTGACCGGACATCATCTGCTGACCCATTGGCGGCATCTGACCGGACATCATCTGCTGACCCATTGGCGGCATCTGACCGGACATCATCTGCTGACCCATTGGCGGCATCTGACCGGACATCATCTGCTGACCCATTGGCGGCATCTGACCGGACATCATCTGCTGACCCATCAAATCCGGCTGTTCTGAGGTTGGAGTTGGATAGTCCTCTTGCGGCATATAACTTGATGACTCCATCTCTTCTTCCGGTTCACTCCCTGAAAACATTGATTTATCTCCTATAGGCATTGAATAAGGCTGAGGAGCCATCCCAAACGGCAAGCCTGTTCCCGGAATCATTCCAGTCATTGGTACACAATCCCCATGAGGCATCATAGACTGCTGTGGATAAGGTGCTGGCATTTGCTGCTGCGGATAAGGTGCCGGCATTTGCTGCTGCGGATAAGGTGTCGGCATTTGCTGCTGCGGATAAGGTGCCGGCATTTGCTGCTGCGGATAAGGTGCCGGCATTTGCTGCTGCGGATAAGGTGCCGGCATTTGCTGCTGCGGATAAGGTGCCGGCATTTGCTGCTGCGGA
>NZ_QOCW01000048.1 GCF_003318295.1 Bacillus taeanensis | reverse complement strand
AATGAAGTTAGTAAAGTTTTATTTTTTAAGCCAGAATGGACACATTCTGTGCGCAAGGTATTTGTAGGTTAAGCTACAAAGGGCGCACGGTGGATGCCTTGGCACTAGGAGCCGATGAAGGACGGGACGAACACCGATATGCTTCGGGGAGCTGTAAGTAAGCATTGATCCGAAGATTTCCGAATGGGGGAACCCACTGCCTGTAATGAGGCAGTATCTTTACCTGAATACATAGGGTACTGAAGGCATACCCGGGGAACTGAAACATCTAAGTACCCGGAGGAGAGGAAAGAAATTTCGATTTCCTGAGTAGCGGCGAGCGAAACGGAAACAGCCCAAACCAAGAGGCTTGCCTCTTGGGGTTGTAGGACACTCTATATGGAGTTACAAAGGAACGAAGTAGATGAAGCGGTCTGGAAAGGCCCGCAAGATAAGGTAACAGCCCTGTAATCGAAACTTCGTTCTCTCTTGAGTGGATCCTGAGTACGGCGGGACACGTGAAACCCCGTCGGAAGCTGGGAGGACCATCTCCCAAGGCTAAATACTCCCTAGTGACCGATAGTGAACCAGTACCGTGAGGGAAAGGTGAAAAGCACCCCGGAAGGGGAGTGAAAGAGAACCTGAAACCGTGTGCCTACAAGTAGTCGGAGCCCGTTAACGGGTGACGGCGTGCCTTTTGTAGAATGAACCGGCGAGTTACGATCTCGTGCAAGGTTAAGCTGAAAAAGCGGAGCCGCAGCGAAAGCGAGTCTGAATAGGGCGAATAAGTACGCGGTCGTAGACCCGAAACCAGGTGATCTACCCATGTCCAGGGTGAAGTTCAGGTAACACTGAATGGAGGCCCGAACCCACGCACGTTGAAAAGTGCGGGGATGAGGTGTGGGTAGGGGTGAAATGCCAATCGAACCTGGAGATAGCTGGTTCTCTCCGAAATAGCTTTAGGGCTAGCCTCGCGGCAAGAGTCTTGGAGGTAGAGCACTGATTGGGTAAGGGGTCCCCAACGGATTACCGAGCTCAGTCAAACTCCGAATGCCAATGACTTATCCGCGGGAGTCAGACTGCGAGTGATAAGATCCGTAGTCAAAAGGGAAACAGCCCAGACCACCAGCTAAGGTCCCAAAGTATACGTTAAGTGGAAAAGGATGTGGAGTTGCTTAGACAACCAGGATGTTGGCTTAGAAGCAGCCACCATTTAAAGAGTGCGTAATAGCTCACTGGTCGAGTGACTCTGCGCCGAAAATGTACCGGGGCTAAACGTATCACCGAAGCTGTGGATTGTCCGTTGGACAATGGTAGGAGAGCGTTCTAAGGGCGGTGAAGTCAGACCGTAAGGACTGGTGGAGCGCTTAGAAGTGAGAATGCCGGTATGAGTAGCGAAAGACAAGTGAGAATCTTGTCCACCGAATGCCTAAGGTTTCCTGAGGAAGGCTCGTCCGCTCAGGGTTAGTCGGGACCTAAGCCGAGGCCGAAAGGCGTAGGCGATGGACAACAGGTTGATATTCCTGTACCACCTCCTCACCATTTGAGCAATGGGGGGACGCAGGAAGGTAGGGTGAGCGCGCTGATGGATATGCGCGTCCAAGCAGTTAGGCTGATGAGCAGGCAAATCCGCTCATCGTAAAGGCTGAGCTGTGATGGCGAGGGAACTATAGTACCGAAGTCCCTGATCCTACACTGCCAAGAAAAGCCTCTAGCGAGGTGAGAGGTGCCCGTACCGCAAACCGACACAGGTAGGCGAGGAGAGAATCCTAAGGTGATCGGGAGAACTCTCGTTAAGGAACTCGGCAAAATGACCCCGTAACTTCGGGAGAAGGGGTGCTCTTTTGGGTTCATAGCCCGAGAGAGCCGCAGTGAAAAGGCCCAAGCGACTGTTTAGCAAAAACACAGGTCTCTGCGAAGCCGTAAGGCGAAGTATAGGGGCTGACACCTGCCCGGTGCTGGAAGGTTAAGGGGAAGAGTTAGCTTCTGGCGAAGCTCTGAACCGAAGCCCCAGTAAACGGCGGCCGTAACTATAACGGTCCTAAGGTAGCGAAATTCCTTGTCGGGTAAGTTCCGACCCGCACGAAAGGTGCAACGACTTGGGCACTGTCTCAACGAGAGACCCGGTGAAATTATACTATGCGTGAAGATGCGCATTACCCGCGACAGGACGGAAAGACCCCATGGAGCTTTACTGCAGCCTGATATTGGATTTTGGTACAGCTTGTACAGGATAGGTAGGAGCCTTAGAAGTCGGACCGCCAGGTTCGATGGAGGCGTCGGTGGGATACTACCCTGGCTGTATTGAAATTCTAACCTAGGACCGTTATCCGGTTCGGAGACAGTGTCAGGTGGGCAGTTTGACTGGGGCGGTCGCCTCCTAAAAAGTAACGGAGGCGCCCAAAGGTTCCCTCAGAATGGTTGGAAATCATTCGCAGAGTGTAAAGGCACAAGGGAGCTTGACTGCGAGACCTACAAGTCGAGCAGGGACGAAAGTCGGGCTTAGTGATCCGGTGGTTCCGCATGGAAGGGCCATCGCTCAACGGATAAAAGCTACCCTGGGGATAACAGGCTTATCTCCCCCAAGAGTCCACATCGACGGGGAGGTTTGGCACCTCGATGTCGGCTCATCGCATCCTGGGGCTGAAGTAGGTCCCAAGGGTTGGGCTGTTCGCCCATTAAAGCGGTACGCGAGCTGGGTTCAGAACGTCGTGAGACAGTTCGGTCCCTATCCGTCGTGGGCGCAGGAAATTTGAGAGGAGCTGTCCTTAGTACGAGAGGACCGGGATGGACACACCGCTGGTGTACCAGTTGTTCCGCCAGGAGCACAGCTGGGTAGCTATGTGTGGAAGGGATAAGTGCTGAAAGCATCTAAGCATGAAGCCCCCCTCAAGATGAGATTTCCCATAGCGTCAAGCTAGTAAGATCCCTCAAAGATGATGAGGTTGATAGGTCTGGGGT
>NZ_QOCW01000047.1 GCF_003318295.1 Bacillus taeanensis | reverse complement strand
CCCCTTTTTGTAAACGCTTTCTAATTTGATGTTCAACAATATATCACTAATCTTATAATCCGGACTACAGAATATAACGAAAAACTACAAAAGTTTTAAATATTTTTCTACTAAAATCTATTTTTTTATTGAATACTAAATTAAAAATGAAGAGGTAGAAAGATGTACTGCTAAATAACTCTTTATACCTCTATTTACTTTAAGTCTTGTCCGTTGTTTGATGCTACCTTTCAAGACCGTTTCTTTCCTATCATTGTTATCCTTCTAATAACAATGACTCTGGATCTTCAAGCAGCTGTTTCACTTTTGCTAGAAAGCTGACGGCTTCTTTACCATCAACAATTCGGTGGTCATAAGAAAGAGCGATATACATCATTGGGCGATTTTCGATCGTCTTTTGATCGACCGCCACCGCACGCCACTGAATGCTGTGCATCCCGAGAATTCCTACTTGCGGACTGTTTAAAATTGGTGTGGACATCATTGATCCATAAATACCGCCGTTTGTGATGGTAAACGTACCGCCCTGCAGTTCATTCATCGTTAATTTATTACTTCTCGCTTTTTCTGCAAGTCTTGCAATCTCTTTTTCAATGCCAGCAAATCCAAGTTGATCGGCATTACGAACAACAGGAACAACAAGACCTCCTTCAGTCCCAACGGCAATTCCAATATCATAGAATTTTTTCAGAATCATCTCATCGCCCTGAATTTCTGCATTTAATTCTGGAAACTGCTTCAGTGCTCCAACAACCGCTTTTGTAAAAAATGACATAAAACCAATTTTCACCTCATGCTGCTTAAGAAAAGCTTCATTTCGTCGTTTTCTTACACCCATGATTGCCGTCATATCCACTTCATTGAACGTTGTTAACATTGCCGCTGTACGCTGTACTTCAACAAGTCGTTTTGCAATTGTTTGACGACGGCGTGACATCTTCACTCGTTCAACCGGCTTGTCCGATTCACTTGAATCATTCACAGACTGTTGAACTTTTTTGCTTTCTTCTTCATTGTCACGTTGTACTGCTTCATCCTTTGCCTTAACTGTTGATTGATTAACGTGCGCTCGTACATCTTCTTGTCTTATCCGTCCTAGCAGATCCTGAGTCTTAACCTTATTTAAATCAACATTAAGTTCTCGTGCTAATTTTCTTACAGCTGGAGAGGCTAATGGACGTTGAAGTTCTTTCGATTTGGTATTCGTTTCTTCTTTTTGAGCTGCTTCTTCAACCTTAGAATGTTCAGCTGCTTTAGGATCATCCTTTACTTCTTTCACATTTTTTTCGATCTCCTCTACTAGAAGAGCAATGACTTCATCAACTTCAACAATATCTCCTTCCTCTTTCAAAATCTCTTTAATCACCCCTTCACTATCCGCGCTCACTTCGACATTCACTTTATCTGTTTCAAGCTCCACGATATAATCACCTTTTTGAATGATATCTCCTACTTTAACAAGCCACTGTGCGATTGTTCCTTCCGAGATCGATTCTGCAAGTTCTGGTACTTTGACTTCAATCACGAGTAATGTCCTCCCTTTAATTAAGTACTTTCAATGTTTCTTTAAGCGGTTTGAATGCTTCCTTCACAATTCGTTCTTGTTCCTTCTTATGAACATTCGGTTCTCCACCTGCAGGACTGGAGCGTTCTACACGTCCGATGTATCTAACCATTACATGCTCAGGTACGATTTCTTTCATTTTTGACTCCATATATGTCCAAGCCCCCATATTTTTCGGCTCTTCCTGCAGCCAAACGACTTCTTCTATATTTGAATATCGTGCAAAAATCTCTTTTAGTTTCTCTTTCGGAAATGGATACAACTGCTCTACACGAATAATATGCAGCCAATCAAAGATTCGCTCATTCAATTGCAATTCTGCCTCAAGATCAATGGCAATTTTCCCACTGCATAACACGATCCGTTTCACATGGCCTATATTTTCGCCTAAACGAGGCTGTTCAATAACGGTTTGAAAGCTGCCTTCACTAAACATAGAGCTAGGTGAAGAAACATATGAATTACGCAGCAAACTTTTTGGTGTCATAATAACCAGTGGGCGAACCTCCGTTTTATCAAGGATTTTTGCTTGTCTCCGCAAAATATGGAAATATTGCGCTGCACTTGTTAAATTGGCAATCGTCCAGTTACTTTCTGCAGCTAACGTCAGAAAGCGCTCCAAGCGTCCGCTCGAATGTTCCGGTCCTTGACCTTCATAACCATGCGGCAGCAGGACAACAAGCCCTGATTTCTGTCCCCACTTTGCACGACCAGCGGATATGAATTGGTCAAAAATTACTTGGGCAGCATTCGCAAAATCTCCATATTGGGCTTCCCAAAGTACGAGCGTTTGTGGGTCATAAACATTGTATCCGTATTCAAATCCTAGAACAGCTGCTTCAGAAAGCGGGCTGTTATGAACAGCAAAGGACGCTTTCGCCTGTGGAATCAGATGAAGCGGGGAATATTTCTCACCTGTTTTGCTGTTAGTTAGGACAATATGGCGCTGTGAGAATGTTCCTCGTTCAGAATCCTGACCCGTTATCCGGATCGGTGTTCCATCGCTTAGAATAGAAGAAAATGCAAGTGTCTCCGCTAGTCCCCAATCTATTTTGCCTTTCTCATCTAACATGTCAGTACGCCGCTGTAAAATTTTCTTCAGTTTCGGATAAACATGAAATTCTTCAGGAAACTTTAAAAGCGCATTGTTTATATCACGAAGCATCTCAATCGGAACAGCAGTTTCAATATGTGGAAGTCCATTCATAACCTCCTCTGGAACTTGAACTTCTTCGATTTCTCCTTCCTGAAATCGCGATTTCACCTTATCATATTCAGCTTGAAGCTTATCCTGAATCGCTTGTTCTATTCGATTAATCTCTTCCAACTTGATAAGACCTTCTGACTTAAGCGTATCTGCATATAATGCACGAACAGTCGGATGATTTTTAACTTTTTCGTAGACTTCTGGCTGTGTGACAAATGGATCATCCATTTCGTTATGTCCAAAACGCCGATAGCCAATCAGATCCACTAGAAAATCTTTATTAAAACGTCTGCGATACTCATAAGCAAGCTTCATGGCTGCAATACAAGCTTCTGGATCATCAGCGTTTACATGCACAATTGGAATCTCATACCCTTTTGCAAGGTCACTTGCATATCTCGTTGAGCGTGAATCGTAACTATCTGTCGTAAATCCAATTCGGTTATTGGCAATGATATGAATAGATCCACCTGTTTGGTAACCACTAAGCTGCCCCAAGTTAAGTGTTTCAGCCACAATTCCTTCTCCAGGAAAAGCCGCATCTCCATGAATAAGAATAGAAAACGATTTTTGCACATCTTGTTTTGGGAAACCTGCTGCTGCACAATCTTCCTGCGCTACCCTTGCATATCCTTGTACAACAGGATTAATATACTCTAAATGGCTTGGGTTGTTAGCAAGTGTCAAACGAGCTCGTATAATATTGGATTCTCCAATCTCACGATTTGCACCGAGATGATACTTTACATCCCCAGTCCATCCATAGTTAATCCCCCTTGAGCCTTCAGAAGGAACAAGTTCTTTATTCGGAGCATGATGAAATTCTGAAAAAATCATTTCATATGGTTTGTTCAGCACATGCGCAAGAACATTTAAACGTCCTCGATGGGCCATCCCAATCATTACATTGCGCACACCATTTTGGACACCATTACGAATAATCTCATCAAGCATCGGGATCAACATGTCCACCCCTTCAATCGAAAAGCGCTTCTGTCCAACAAAGGTTCTGTGTAAAAATTTCTCCAAGCCTTCTACGGCTGTTAACTTCTCTAAAAGCGCAATACGCTGCTCGGTCGACATCCTCTGATTGACTAATTCGGACTCTATCATACTCGTTAGCCATTTTCGTTCATCTTCATTTTGGATATGGCTAAATTCATAAGCTAGTGATTGTGTATACATTTTATTTAACGCTTTAACAGCATCTAGTCCTGTCTGAATATGACCGGGAGCGTCAGGCCATATCGTTTTAGCGGGAATCACTTTCAAATCTTCCTCACTTAATCCATAATGATCAAGATCAAGAAGATTTGAACCTTTTTGTTTTTCTAATGAATATATTTTTGCGGACAAATGACCATATGCGCGAATATTGTCCGCTAATTTCACCGATTGAATCACTTTATTTAACATTTCTTCATTTTCAAGAGGAGTCTCACGAAAATCTTCAAAAGCTTTCTCAATCACATCAGTGGAAATAGATTCGAGTTCCCATGTATGAAAAAATTCTTTTAATTCTCCGTCAACAGCACTTGGATCTTCCTTATACCGTTCATATTGTTCCATTACATATCCAAGGTTAGGTCCATGAAACTTCTCCAATAGATTTTTTTTATTTGAAATTTCAGTTTTCATTCCGTACCCTCCACCAGTTGTACTTGATTATCTGTTCTTCTATAAAATTTTAAGAAAATGTATGAATGGATCGACATGGTAAGTCGTCACACAGCGCTCGCTTGTTTCTGATACACTTTCAATCACTTCCTGAAATGACAAAATCATCTTCAAGTTCAGCTAAGATCATATCCGGCTTCACAATATCGCCTTTCTGAATAGTTAATTTTAAAATCTTTCCGCTTACCCCAATGGAAACTTCCTCAATTTGTTCAACTGTTTTGATAGCAAACAACGTTTCCCACTCGTAGACATGTGCACCTAGTTTCACATACACCTCTTCGACTTCACCATGGCAAGGACTGTATACAGCTTCTATAACTTGCTTCACCTTTTAACACTTCCTTTCTAAAAGTAGATCGATCATTTACATTTCAAACTAAATTCCTTACACCCAACCGCGAAAACGGGAAGCTTCTGCCATTTTTCTTATTCCGACCATATATGCAGCCAAGCGCATATCTATTTGATGTTGTTGCGCTGTAGAAAAAACACTTTCAAAAGAATCCACTATTTTATGGCGTAATTTTTGAGCGACTTCTTCTGCTGTCCAATAATATCCTTGATTATTTTGCACCCATTCAAAATACGAAACCGTTACACCGCCAGAGCTAGCGAGCACATCCGGTACAAGCAGCACGTTACGTTCGGCTAAGATCGATGTCGCTTCAAGCGTTGTTGGTCCATTCGCAGCTTCAACAACAATTTCAGCTTGAATTCGGTCTGCATTTTCTCGTGTAATTTGATTGGAAATCGCAGCAGGAACAAGAATGTCACATTCTTTTTCAAGTAATTCCTGATTTGTAATGGTATTTGTAAATAAATTTGTTACTGCCCCAAAGCTATCACGTCGATCAAGCAAATAATCAATATCAAGACCTGCTGGGTCATAAAGTGCACCATATGCATCAGAAATACCAACCACTTTTGCACCTGCCTCTTTCATAAATTTTGAAATATAACTTCCTGCATTCCCAAACCCTTGAATAATAACGCGTGCCTCTTGTAATCGAATGCCTTTTCGCTTTGCTGCCTCCTCGATACAAATAGTGACCCCTCTTGCTGTTGCTGTTTCTCGACCTTGTGAACCACCTAGTACAATTGGTTTTCCAGTAATAAATCCTGGCGAATCGAATTCTTGAATACGGCTGTACTCGTCCATCATCCATGCCATAATTTGCGGATTTGTAAATACATCTGGTGCTGGAATATCTTTCGTTGGCCCAACGATTTGACTAATCGCACGGACATATCCTCGACTTAAACGTTCTAATTCATGAAAAGACATGTTGCGAGGATCACAGACAATTCCACCTTTCCCTCCACCGTATGGAAGATCGAAAA